>JANNMN010000020.1:0-99595 GCA_031397865.1 Chitinophagaceae bacterium | reverse complement strand
GGAGATTGTCAGCAAGTAATAATGAAAAATCCTGACATCGGAAAATTTCCTGTCTTAAAATGCTGGCCGGAAGATGGCGGTCCGTTTTTAACATTGCCAATAATTCATACCAAAGACCCGAATACAGGATTTAGAAATGTTGGCTTATATCGAATGCAGGTTTTCGGTCCAACGCTAACAGGAATGCACTGGCATCGACACAAGGTAAGTGCAAAACATTTTAATGAGTTTAAAAAACTCGGAAAGAGGATGCCAGTTGCAGTAGCTTTAGGAGGAGATCCAGTTTATACTTACGCTGCTACTGCCCCACTTCCTGAAAATGTAGATGAATATATGCTGGCAGGTTTTCTGCGAAAGAAAAAAGTAGAGTTGGTAAAATGTATTTCACAACCAGAAGTAGAAGTTCCGGCTGATGCGGATTTTATTATAGAAGGATATGTAGACCCTGCAGATGAATTGATTTGGGAAGGCCCTTTTGGGGATCATACTGGTTATTATTCTTTACCTGATTGGTATCCAAAATTTCATATCACTGCCATCACACATAAAAAGAATGCAGTGTATCCTGCTACTATCGTTGGAATTCCACCACAGGAAGATGCTTGGCTCGGCAAAGCAACCGAAAGAATATTTTTAGCCCCGATGAAGATGACCATGATTCCGGAAATTAAGGATATGGATATGCCAATTGAAGGAGTGTTTCATAACCTGGTGATCACTCAAATAAAAAAAGACTATGCAGGGCAGGGGCAAAAAGTAATGAATGCGATGTGGGGTGCCGGGCAAATGATGTTTAATAAAATATTAGTATTGGCTGATGAAGGAGTAAAAATCCAGGATTATGAATCATTAGCTAAATATGTTTTTAAAAATTTAAACCCCGCTACGGACATTTATTTTTCTACTGGCCCGATGGATGTGCTGGATCATAGTTGCAGCAAGATGGGTTTTGGTGGAAAGATGTGTATTGATGGTACGGAAAAGTATGAAGAAGAAAAGGATGATAATTATGTTGGGACGATTACATTTCATCCATCCATAGATAAAAGCATAAAAGATAAATTTTCAGAAGTACATTCAGTTAATACATCACTGTTGAAGAAGGAAATTCCTTGCCTTATTATTTCAATTCAAAAAAACAGGATAGGCCATATCAATGAATTGCATGAGCAGATTTTTTTGATGCCCGAATTGGAAGGAATAAAAATGATTTTATATGTAGAGCATACGGTAGATGCGAATGATTTGCCGACTGCTTTATGGAGATTCTGCAATAATCTTGATCCAAAAAGAGATTATTACCTGGCCAAACGATCTGCTTCAAATTCTTACACAGCATGTATGGGATTAGATGGCACCAGGAAGACAAAAGAGTTTGATAACTTTTACCGTGACTGGCCGAACATCATTGTCGCTAATGACGAAACAATTAAGTCGGTGGATGAAAAATGGAATGAGTTAGGCTTAGGCACACTTATTCCATCACCCTCACTTAAATTTAAAGGGCAGATATATGGCGAAGAAGCGGTAGTTGAGTAAAGACTGTTAGCCTGAGCTTGTCGAAGGCTGCTTACTTTGATGCTGATTCTACAAAGCCTATTTTTACAACCTACATGGCAATTGACAATGTAAACATATTAATGACTGGCGGCGGTGCACCCGGTGCTGCTGGTATAATAAAATGTTTACAAAAGGAAAGTACATTCAATGTTATTGTAGCGGATGCAAATCCAAATGCTGTTGGCAAACATCTTAATAAAAACTTTGAAGTTATTCCTTTAGCCACCGATCCCTCTTTTGCAGATGTGATTCTTTCACTTTGCAGAAAAAAAAATATTCATGTCTTGTTGCCTTTGGTAACCAAAGAGCTTATTCCTTTATCACAACGTATCAATGAATTTGAATTGGCTGGTGTTAAGTTGCTGATATCACCTGCGTCGTCATTAGAAATTGCTAATGATAAAAGCCGCTTGTATCAATTTTTACTATGGCGGGGAATTGCAGTTCCTGATTTTCGTGTAGTAGAAACTATCGATCAATTTAAAATAGCTGTTGAAGAATTGAGCTATCCACAAAAACAAGTTTGTTTTAAACCATCAGTATCAAACGGAAGCCGTGGCTTCAGAATTATTAGTAATAAAATCAATGAACTTGGTTTATTGTTTAATCACAAGCCCTCATCTACCTACCTGCAATATGATCAAGCAATAAGAATTCTTTCATCCGGAAAATTTCCTGAGTTACTAGTGAGTGAATATTTACCCGGTGATGAGTTTTCAGTTGATTGCCTTGCAAATCATGGAGAATCTCTTTTGATTGTACCAAGGCTTCGCAAAAAAATGATTAATGGAATATCTGTGGAAGGAGAATTTATAAAAGAGGAAGAAATTATTAATTACTGCAAAGAAATTATTCAGCAACTTCAATTGCATGGCAATATCGGCCTGCAGGTAAAAAGATCGTCAAACGGCCATTTTTTAATTCTTGAAATAAATCCCCGGGTGCAAGGCACCATTTCAGCAGCATTGGGTGCAGGTATCAATTTGCCTGTTCTGGCAGTTATGCAGGAAATGGGATTACCTATTTCTTCCGAACAACTAACAGTAAAATGGGGAACAAAATTCTCCCGGTATTGGGAAGAAGTGTTTTACACCAACTAAAAATCGAAATTAACTAAATTACAGGCAAGGTTCTCCCATGAAAGAGCATAAATCTGACACTTCGTCGGAAATAATAATTGGAAAGGTCTTTGTTCAGCTATTTAAACATTTATAAACAATAATGCATCCGATGCAGATGCTGAAACGTCAATAACCTGATTTTCAAAAAATAAATATGAAACAATTTACCGCCGGTCTTATTTGCACTCTTTTGGCCATTACCAGTTTTGCGCAGCAGAATAAAACAGAAAAAACATTACTCTGGAAGATCAGTGGGAATGGGTTAGAAAAACCATCCTATCTATTTGGCACCATTCATATGCTTTGTAAAGAAGATGCATTTCTAAGTCCAAAAATGCAGGAGGCTATTAGTACAGCAGACAAAGTGTACCTGGAAATAGATATGAACAATCTTTTTGAAATGGTGTCAGTAATGTCTAAAATGAAAATGAATAACGATACTACTCTTGCAGATCTGCTAACTAAAGAGGAATACACTAAAATAAAAGAATATTTTGAAAACAATAGTGCCCCTCTTCCTTTTTCAATGCTGGAAACATATAAGCCCATGCTGGCAACTTCTTTATTAATGGAATCCAATCTATCCTCTTGTAAGCAACAAGTGGCTATGGAACAATTAGTAATGGATGAAGCAAAGAAGAAAGGAAAAAAAATACACGGCTTAGAAACAATGGCATACCAGATGAGCATCTTTGATAGTATCCCTTATAAATTACAGGCACAGGAGCTTTATAAAACGATTACTGCAGATAAAAATAATGCTGGTGTTGAGAATGAGTTTCAGGAAATGATGAATGCTTACAAAGAACAAGACCTGGAAAAACTAGGTAAGATGATAAGTAAGACAGAAGATGGCATGATGCAATACCAGGATTTATTACTCAATAACCGAAACCGCAACTGGGTAGTAAAATTAAAGACCATAATGCCCGAAAAATCGGTAGTGGTGGCTGTAGGTGCCGGGCATTTACCAGGGGAGCTTGGAGTAATTAATTTGTTACGTAAAGAAGGATATACTGTAACCCCGGTAGAAAATAAAATGGTTAATTCCAGGGAGATTTAACGGTCTTTCAACTTTTCACTAACAGAGAATAATTGCAATCAATACTACTTCTGTTCCTCCTTCAGCAATTCTTTATTGATGTAAACTCCAGCTTTTGCACCTTCCGCTGCGGCTACTATTACAAAGTGCATTTCCTTTGCAGCATCACCAGCCACATATAGGCCTTCTATATTTGTCTGTTGAGATCTGTTGGTAAGTACTACTTTGTTTTTATCAATTTCACATCCAAGTAATTCAGGTAAATTCGATTGCACTTCATATCCATTGGAAAAAAACAGGGCTTCGCAAATTGATTTTTCTCCATTTTCAAAAACTATATTTTTTAACTGGCCACCCCGTCCTGTAAATGCTGCTATTTTTTCCTGTATTACTTTTATTTTTTTCTTTTTAAATAACTGCATTTTACTTTTCGGCACATAGTTATTACCATCGGTATACAAAGTAATTTCTTTACTCCATGCCGTTAGAGTTAATGCAAGTTCAATTCCACTTTTAGTGGTGGAGTACACCCCAATAGCTTTGCCGGTAGCTTCCCATCCATCGCAGTACGGGCAATGAAAAATAGATTTGCCATAAAATTTTTTAGTTCCTTTTATCGCCGGAAGTTTGTCGCTGAGGCCGGTAGCCAGTATCAATTTTTTTGATTGAAATGTTCTTTCCTTAATATCCTTCACCACAAAGTTTTCACCTGCATTTTTTCTTGCATGTGTTACTTCCACCTTCAATACTTTTACACCATATTTTTTTAATTCCTTCTGGCTGATCTTTAAAAAATCAGCAGGAGCTATATCATCCCGGGTAAGATAATTATGCATGCCATGCGAATGACGATTACGTTGCATGCCATGATCAAACAGTAATACTTTTCTACGGCATCTACCCAGCACTACGGCGGCTGTAAGACCTGCGGGGCCGCCACCGATAATTATTACATCAAAATTTTCCATGCTGCAAACCATTTAATGTTTTTTTCAGTCTACTACCCGCCAATTCAACGTTTCGAAAATACAATTGTTTTTGACCAGGTAGCAATTATAAAGAAATGTAGATTGACCAGGCAATTGTCAGCAAATTATCATATTTATTTTGACTTCAAATTTCTATAAATAGACTATTTTTATTCATTTCCAGAACTTCAGATTTTAACTATAAGTGGCAAGCAACAACCAAAAAATTAAGGCAAAAAAAGCTGCACCAGCTTCTCCCCATCATTTAACAATTGCAGGTATAGGTGCCTCTGCTGGGGGACTGGATGCTTTTAAGGCATTGATAAAAGCTATTCCCAACAACTCTGGCATTGCCTGGGTATTGGTGCAGCATCAACACCCAGCATATGAAAGTAAACTAACCGACCTGTTACAAAAGGTTACTAACATACCCGTTACAGAAATTACAAATGATGTTTTAATAAAGCCAAACATTATATATGTAATGCCTGCCAATAAAATGTTGACGATAAAAGCTGGTAAATTAAAGTTAAGCCCCCGCCCCACAAAAGATAAAATTCAGAGTAATTATCCTATCAATCTTTTTTTTACATCGCTGGCACTTGCTTATGAGGCAAATGCAGTTGGAGTAGTTTTATCTGGCACAGCATCCGACGGTACAAAAGGATTGAAAGCTATAAAAGATCATGGCGGTATCACATTTGCGCAGAATATAGAATCTGCCGGATACCCTGGTATGCCAGAAAGTGCTATCAAAGCAGGAGTTGTGGATTTTGAACTTTCTCCAGATAAAATTCCAAGAAAATTACAGGAGATAAAAAAAATAATAGGTGTCAATCAACCAGGGGTAACTAAATCTGAAGACGATGAAAATTATTTTAAAGAAATCCTTTCCTTATTGCATATTCATAAGAATGTAGATTTTACCTATTACAAACAAACAACCATTCGCCGGAGAATATTAAGAAGGATGGTTTTGAACAAGTTTAAGAAAATTGCAGAATACACTAATTATTTAAAAGATAATAAGGCAGAGATTGGCGCATTATACCAGGATATGCTTATTCCTGTTACTTCTTTTTTCAGAGATGAAAAAGTGTTTGACAATCTTTGCGAAACTGTATTTCCTGCTCTTATTAAGAATAAGCAGGCTGATGGTCTTATTCGAATTTGGATATCTGGTTGCAGCACCGGAGAAGAAGCATACTCTATTGCCATTTGTTTTAAAGAATACCTCGGTATCAAAAAAGAGAAGGTGCAAATTTTTGCTACTGACTTAAGTGAGCCAGCCATTGCAAAAGCAAGAACAGGTATTTATAGTAAAGCAGATGCGGAAGTAGTAAGTCACCATCGTCTGGCGAAGTATTTTAACCTGGTACATGGTAATTACCAGGTAAAGAAAGAGCTGAGGGACATGTGTGTTTTTGCAGTACACAATTTTTTAAAAGATCCTCCTTTTAGTAAGATTGATTTTATCAGTTGCCGTAATGTGCTTATTTACATGGATACTTATCTCCAGAAAAAAGCATTAAGCACATTCCATTATGCTTTAAATTCAAAAGGTTTGCTTATGCTGGGCAAATCAGAAAATACAATTGGCATCACTGATCTTTTTATACCAGTTAATAAGAATGATAAAATATTTATCCGTAAAGAGGTTCCGGCGGTATTAGCCCCGGTTACTGCAAGGTATATTGAATCGAAACCCTCAGAAACTAAAAAGGGTTTTATACCTGAAACATTGCGTACTGATTTTCAAAAAAAAGCGGATGATCTTTTGCTGGCAAAATTTACTCCAGCTACCGTGGTGGTAAACGAAGCCTTGGACATTGTTTATTTCCGTGGTAATACCATTTTTTTCTTACAACAATCTACGGGCAAGCCAACACACAATCTGCTAAAGCTGGCAAAATTGGGTCTTGCTTTCGAGCTAAAAAATATTTTACATAAATCAAAAAAATTAAATAAAGCGGTAAAAAAAGAAAATATCCCCGTTCAATCCGGTAAGAATAAACATCTTGTTACCATTGAGGTAATACCGCTTACAAACATTGCAGAACCACATTGGGTTATCACTTTTGAAAAACAAAAAGTAATACTAGATAAAAATATTTCAGCAATTCCTTCCCCCAAAAATAGCAAAAAAGCGGATTGGCTTCCTTTCCTTCATCTGGAAGAAGAGGTTACACAGTTACGGGAAGATATGCGCATCATGGGTGAAGAACAGGAAGCCAGTAATGAAGAACTGCAAAGCACCAATGAAGAATTATTAAGTAGTAATGAAGAATTACAAAGTCTCAATGAAGAACTGGAAACAAGCAAAGAGGAATTACAAAGTACTGTAGAAGAGTTGACGGTGGTAAACCAGGAGATGATCAATCTAAATGAACAGCTGGCTACGGAAAAAGAATATGCTGAGGCCATCATTGCTACCATACCACAACCAATGCTGGTGCTGGATAAAAATTTACGGGTAACAGTTGCCAACCAGCAGTTCTACGAAAAGTTTTTAGTAACAGAAAATAATACTGAAGATAAATTAGTGTATGATATTGGTAATGGGCAATGGGATATTCCAGAATTAAGAATTTTACTGGAAGCAATACTACCGGAAAAAGAAAGTTTTTTTGGTTTTGAGGTAGAACATACTTTTCAAAGTATTGGTCACCGCATTATGCGTCTGAATGCAAGAGAAATAATCAGGGATAAAGCCGAAAAACTAATTTTATTGGCTATTGAAGACATTACTAATGTAAAAGAGGCCGCAAAAAAAATAGAACAAAGTGAAGAAAAGTTTAAAGCAGCTGTAGCTGCTGTTGAAGGTATTGTATGGACAAACAATGCGAAAGGGGAAATGGATGGTGAACAATTACCGTGGTCTCAACTTACCGGCCAAACATTTGAGGAGTACAAAGGATTTGGTTGGGCAAATGTTGTTCATCCGGATGATGCACAACCAACCATTGATGCGTGGAATGAAGCGGTAAAAAAGCAGTCTGTTTTTATTTTTGAACATCGGCTAAAAGTAAAAGACAATACCTGGCGGCAATTTTCTATACGGGCAATTCCTCTCAAAAATTCAGATGGGAGTATTAGAGAGTGGGTAGGAGTGCATACAGACATTACTGAAAAGAGGAATGCTGAAATAAAGATTAAGGAAAGTGCAGAACAGTTCACCAACCTGGCAGATAACATATCGCAGTTTGCCTGGATGGCTGATGAGAAAGGATATAGATACTGGTATAATCAGCGATGGTATGATTATACGGGAACTACTTTTGAAGAAATGCAGGGCTTGGGCTGGCAAAAAATGCATCACCCCGAACATGTGGACAGGGTAGTAAAAAAAATGCAACATTCATGGGATACCGGCGATGTATGGGAAGATACTTTTCCATTGCGTAGCAAAGAAGGGGAGTATCGATGGTTTCTATCAAGAGCCGTACCTATAAAAAATGAAGCAGGAAATGTTGTAAGATGGTTTGGAACCAATACAGATATTACCGAACAAAGAGAATTGATCGAAAAATTAGATGGCTCCGTAAATAAACTACGCCTATATGAAAAAGTGATTGTAAATACCAAAGAGGCAGTATTAATTACAGAAGCAGAGCCATTTGATTTGCCCGGCCCTAAGATTGTATATGTAAACGATGCTTTTTGTGAAATGACCGGATATACCCCGGAAGAAGTGATTGGAAAAACACCCCGTATTTTACAAGGCCCAAAAACAGACCGCCAACAATTAGATAAAATAAAAGCTGCTCAAAAAAAATGGCAGGCTGTAAAAGTTGAATTGGTCAATTATAAAAAAAATGGAGAAGAATTTTATGTTGAGTTTGAAATAGTGCCTGTAGCTGATGAAAAAGGCTGGTACACACATTGGGTATCTGTGCAAAGAGATGTGACAGAAAGAAAGAATACCGAAAGGGAGTTACAGCAATTAGCCACACACCTTCAGTTATCCACCACATCAGCAAGTGTGGGCACTTGGCTTTACAATATTGAGACAGGTACATTGGAATGGTCTGCATTGCATAAGCGGATGTGGGGCTATGATGAAAATCGTACGGATCTTTTATTTGACGATTGGCATATAATTATACATACAAATGATAAAGAGGCATGTTTTTCCGAGGTAGAAGCTGCCCGGGTGCAGAAACGTCAATACGAAGTGGATTACCGGATTATCCGTGCAAATGATGGAGAGTTGCGTTGGATGAAATCGGTAGGTCAATATTATTATAATAAAAAGGGAGAAGCAGTTTCACTCACTGGTGTGAGCATGGATATTACTGATGCAAAAATGGCTGAAGAAAAACTGGTAGCCAGTGAAGAACGTTTGCGTTTAGCTACGCAAACATCGGGCATAGGTATATGGCAATGGAATGTAATTACTAACCAAATTCGCTGGGATGTACAAATGTTCAGTATTTATGGTGCAACGCCTACACCCGATGGACTGATAGATTATACCACCTGGAGCAAAGCGGTGGTTCCTGAAGATATTGCTGAGCAGGAAAAAATATTGCAGGATACTGTAAAAAATATTGGCAGCAGTAACCGGTCTTTTAAAATTTTGAGGGCAAACGATGGAATACTTCGTTATATAGAAGCAATTGAAACTGTTCGTACCAATGCTGCAGGAGAAGCAGAATGGGTAGTAGGTACCAATATGGATGTTACTGAACGCAAAGAAGCAGAAAAGCATATTAAAGAAAGCGAAGAACGTTTCCGCAAACTTGCTGATGAAGCACCTATGTGGGTTTGGCTTACTGATATGGAAGTAAATATTTTATATGCTAATGAAGCTCTGCTTCAATTTGTTGGTATTGCCAGCTCAAAAGAATTTACCGGGAAAGTCTGGGAGAAAATTGTGCATCCTGATGATATAAGTGTAGTGTATAGAAATTACAATGAGGCCGCAGCCCGGCAGGCTTCTTTCAACTTTGAATGCCGGATTTGGAATGCAGTAAATGGAAAGTATGAATGGATGTTTCTAAATGTGGTAGCCCGGTACGAAGGCAAGGAATTTAAAGGCTTTATCGGCACTGCATTAAATGTAGATGAACAAAAGTCTATAATGTCTCAATTGGAATACCGCAAGGCTCTACTCGAAGCGCATAATGAAGCTAGTGTAGATGGTATTTTGCTGGTTGATACAAAAGGAAAAATACTTTCGTACAATCACCGTTTCGTTGAAATATGGAATATGCCCCAGCATTATGTGGATTCAAAAGATGACGAAGGGGCACTTTCATTTGCATTAACACAACTGGTAAATCCTGATCAGTTCATTGAAAAAGTAAAATGGCTTTATGATCACCCGGATGAAATTAGCGTAGACGAACTGGAATTTAAAGATGGAAAAATAATACAGCGGCATGGATACCCGGTAACAGCCCCGGATGGCAGCTATTATGCATGGAGCTGGATGTTCCGGGATATTACAGAACAACGAACATTGGATAAAACGATTAAAGAAAGTGAAAAAAGATTCCGACTGCTGGCAAATTCAATGCCACAGCATATATGGACAGCAAATGCCGATGGCAATTTGAATTACTTTAATCAATCTGTATTCGATTATTCAGGGTTGTCGTTAGAGCAAATTAATAAACTCGGTTGGATGCAAATTGTTCACCCTGATGATAGGGAAGAAAACATAAAACAATGGACAAAATCAGTAACAACAGGAAAAGATTTTCTTTTTGAACATCGCTTTAAAAAATATAATGGCGAATACCGTTGGCAGCTAAGCCGTGCATTACCACAAAGAGATGCAGAGGGTAATATTACTATGTGGGTTGGCTCCAGTACAGATATACAAAACCTAAAAGAAGAAGAACAAAGAAAAAGTGACTTTATCAAAATGGTAAGTCATGAATTAAAAACTCCTGTTACTTCTATCAAAGGATATGTACAACTCTTACTTACTATTTTAGAGGAAGAAGGCAAAACAGACTTATCAGGAATGCCATTGAAAACTTCATTAGGCCGAATAGACAAACAGGTAGTAAGATTAACAAGATTGATTACTGAGATGCTGGATCTCTCCCGCCTTGAAGTTGGAAAGCTGGATTTAAAACATGAAACATTTAGATTGAATGACCTGGTAACCGAATCTGTACAGGATATTATGCATACAAGTGCGGCGCATAAAATAGAAATTCAACATGATTTCAACGGTAACGTATACGGTGATAAAGATAGGATTCAACAGGTAGTAATTAACTTCATTAACAATGCTATTAAATATTCTCCTGATAATAATAACATACAGGTAAAGGTCTTTTCTCCTGATGAAAACCACATAGCGGTTAGTGTAAAAGATTATGGTATAGGTATCAATAAGAAAGATCATCAAAAAATATTTGAACGTTTCTACAGGGCAGAAGGAAATAATGAAAACAGTTTCTCCGGTTTTGGTATCGGTTTGTTTATTGCCAATGAAATAATACAACGACATAAAGGCCAGATAAAAGTTGAAAGTGAGGAAGGACAAGGTTCTGTTTTTACTTTTATACTTTCACTTGCTACAGAAGAGGCAACAGTCTTCTTTATATAAACATTACTGGTTATCTTAATCCATATTGCTTCGGGGTTGCTTCAAAAATTTATCAGGTATGATGATTCATTATTGCAACCGTCGCAAAGACGATGACTCCGGGAATATTATCGGTTCGTACCGCCTTCGGTGTCTCGTCCTTGCGAGGCCTTATTGTTTCGTTTAACTTGCAATGACGGCTGATAAGGCCGAAGCAATCTGCAAATATTAACCAGCCTTATCAATTCCAGTAGGTCTGAATTTATTGACAACCAATATTATCTTGATTCAACCTTCGTAGTCTCTTCCTTGCGAGGCCAGGCAGCTTCGTTTCAATCGCAAGGACGGCTTGCAAGGCCGAAGCAATCTATGTATTGGTCAACCTGTAAATTTCCCTGAAGCCTGGCTCAATATCTAATTGGTATAAAGTGGGGAATTGGTACAAGAACAATTGTTTACAACCTATTAGTGTAGATAATTTTACTCAAATGCTGCAACAGTTTGCATTTATAATGGGATAGATTCTTGCGGCCATTTTTTACTTTTTGAAGTGGCTGCTGCATTGGTAATAAATTTTCGGTTGGCATAAAACAAAACTACCTTTAACTAACTTTCCTTTACTCATAACCATGACAATCCAAAAAGTAAAAAATAACACTACTGAGCCACTTACTAAATCATCTAACCTTTTCCCCGTAGTAGGTATTGGTGCATCAGCAGGTGGGCTTGATGCATTTAAAAAATTACTGAAAGCCATTCCCGAAGATTCAGGTATGGCTTATGTGCTGGTGCAACATTTAGACCCCAAACACGAAAGCCTGTTGCCTGAACTTTTGCAGAAAGTAACAAAGATTCCCGTAATAGAAATTACAGATGATATAAAAGTGCATCCCGATCATATTTATGTGATACCCAGCAATAAAATGATGGTGGCTACCGATGGTGTGTTATTACTTGCCCCAAGACCCGAAAAAAATAACACCGGACGCAACCTGCCCATTGATCTTTTTTTTACATCGCTGGCCCAAGTGCACCAGGAGCATGCAATAGGTGTGGTTTTATCTGGCACCGCAAGTGATGGTACACAAGGGTTAAAAGCCATTAAAGATCATGGAGGCATCACCTTTGCGCAGGACGAAGCATCGGCAGAATATGAAGGTATGCCCCATAGTGCAGTAGAGGCAGGGGTGGTTGACTTTATTTTGCCGCCGGGTGACATACCAAAAAAATTATTAGAAGTAACCAATAAAACAATATTGAGTGATGAGGAACTGCAAAACGTTCCCAAACAGGATGAAGATGTTTTTAAACAGATACTTTCGCTGCTACGCATTCGCAAAGGGGTAGATTTTACGTATTACAAACAAACCACCATTCGCCGCAGAATACTGCGCAGGATGGTTGTAAACAAAAACGAAGAAACCGGAGACTATCTTAAATTTTTAAGAGGAAATAACCCCGAGCAGGACCTGTTGTACCAGGATATGCTGATACCGGTAACTTCTTTTTTTAGGGATAAAAAAGTATTTGAAGATTTATGCAACAATGTTTTTCCAACAATTTTAAAAAATAAAATACCCGGCGAAATAACACGGATATGGGTGGCAGGCTGCAGTACTGGCCAGGAAGCCTACTCTTTTGCTATATGTTTTAAAGAATTTTTAGGCGATAACCATGAAAGAATACAAATTTTTGGTACCGACCTAAGCGAACCTGCCATTACAAAAGCCCGTACAGGCATGTATGAAAAAAATGAAGTTGATGGGGTGTCGCCGCAGCGACTAAAGGAGTATTTTACAAAAATCAATGGTGGTTACCAGGTAAATAAAAGCATAAGAGATATGTGTGTGTTTGCCCATCACAATTTTTTAAAAGACCCGCCCTTTGGCAAGATGGATTGTGTAAGCTGCCGCAATGTGCTTATTTATATGGAGCCTTACCTGCAAAAAAAGGCCTTAACTACTTTTCATTATGCACTAAACCCAAAAGGTTTTTTATTGCTGGGCAAATCAGAAACCACCGGCGGTGTACCCGACCTTTTTGCTGCTGTGGGAAAAAACGATAAACTATATACCCGTAAAGATGTGCCCGGCAGGTTTATGCAGGTAGCCAGCCAGCGGAGTGAACAAATTTTAAACCGCCCTGCTGATAGTATTAAAAGCGAAACCTTACGCACCGACTTTCAAAAAACAGCCGATGATATTTTGCTTACTAAATACACCCCGGCCGGTGTGGTGGTAAACGAAACCATGGATATTGTGCATTTTAGAGGCAACACCGGCAACTATTTAGAACAGGCCCCCGGCAAACCCAGCCATAATTTATTGATGATGGCAAAAAATGGTTTGGGTTTTGAGTTGCGCAATATTTTGCACAAAGCAAAAATGGATAAGGTGCCGGTTATAAAAGAAAATATACCACTGAGTGTAAATGGCAACCTGCTGCATATTTCCATAGAAGCTGTTCCATTACCCAATACGGTGGAGCCTTATTACCTTATACTCTTTCACGACAATAATTTAAACGATACGGATGGCTCTTCGGCAGGCTCAGGAGGAATAAGCAAGAAAAAAGTTTCTGCTAAAACAAAAAAAGACGAAAAAGATATTCGCATACAACTCTTAGAACAGGAACTGGCACAGGCCCGTGAAGATATGCGGAGCATTACCGAAGACCAGGAAGCAAGCAATGAAGAACTGCAAAGTGCCAACGAGGAATTACTTAGCGGCAGCGAAGAATTGCAAAGCCTTAACGAAGAACTGGAGACCAGTAAAGAAGAATTACAAAGTACCAACGAAGAATTGACGGTTTTAAATCATGAATTAATTGGCCTTAACGAGCAGGTAACTGATGCAAGAAATTATTCCGAAAGTATAGTGGCTACCCTGTACCAACCTTTGCTGGTGCTAGATAAACACCTGCGGGTAAAAACCGCCAACAAAGCATTTTACAAAACATTCAAAGTAAATGAACAGGAAACAGAAGGAGTATTAATTTACGACCTGGGCAACAGGCAATGGAATATACCAGAGTTGCGAACGTTGCTGGAAGAAGTTTTGCCACAAAAAACAAGTATCACTGATTATGAAGTAACTCACAATTTTTCATCTATTGGCATACGAACTATTTTATTAAGTGCCCTTGAATTAACAAGAGAAAAAAAAGAAGAAAAACTGATACTGCTTTCTATAGAAGATATTACTGAAAGAAAAGAGGCCGCAAAAAAAATTGAAGAAAACGGAAAGCAACTGCAAAATATTTTTTTGAATGCACCTGCTGCCACTGCTATTTATGAAGGACATGATTACAAATACATTTTGGCAAACAAGGCTTACGAAAAATTAACCAACCGAAAAGTAAATGATTTAATCGGCAAAAGCTTTCGGGAAGTTTTCCCTGAATTAAAAGGCACAGGCACATTTGAAATATTTGACAATGTTTTTAAAAATGGAAAACCATTTATTGCTCCTGAATATGCCGCCATAGTTGATACCAATAATGACGGTGTGTTAAGACAGGGTTATTTTAATTTTTCTATGGAGCCATTGAAAAATGATTCAGGAGAAATTTATGCAATTATTGCGATGACTTATGATATTACAGAGCAGATTGAAGCAAGAAAAAAAATTGAAGCCAGTGAAAAGCAACAGGCTTTCCTGCTGAAATTGAGCGATGCACTTCGACCGCTCAACAACTCTGTGGACATTGAAGAAGCAGCTACAAAAATAGCCATGGATTTTATGGATGTGGATAGGTGTTTCTATGCTAATATAGAAGATGGTAATGCCATTATTCTACGGGATAGCATGAGGGGAGATTTGCCCTCCAATGCAGGTATATATCCACTAAGCAGTTTCACCCTTTTAAAAGCAGCATTAGATACAGGCAGTACTTATATTGTTAATGATGTAAACACCTCAAATATAATAGACGAAGACTTAAAACAGATTTGCATTCAGTTGCAGAATCATTCATTTATAAATATACCTGTCATAAAAAACAGAAAATCTGTAGGTATATTTTGCCTTGTGCAAAATAAACCAAGAGAATGGACAAATGCAGAGGTGCAGCTAGCCAAAGAAACCGCCGAACGCACATGGGCAGCAATACAAAGAGCTAAAGCAGAAGAAGCCTTGTGCAAAAGTGAAGAAAAATATCGTTCGTTGTTTAATTCCATTGATCAGGGGTTTGTTCTGGCAGAATTAATTCGCAATAAAGAAGGGAAGGGAATTGACTACTATTTGCATGAAGTAAATTCTAATTATGAAAAGCAAACAGGAATAAATATAGAAATGGTACTTGGCAAATCTATTCTCCAGTCATTTCCTACAATTGATAAATGGTGGATTGAAACCTACGCTGCCGTTGTAGATAATCAACTCCCTGTAAGATTTGAGAAATTTTTTGAATTCACTAATCGGTGGTTTGAAATTAAAGCTATCCCAAACGGGGAGGAAATGTTTATCATTTTATTCACCGACATTACCGAACGCAAACAAGCGGAAGAAAAAATTGCAGAAAGTGAAAAGCGTTATAACATGCTGCTACTGCAATCGCCATTTGCTTTTGCTATACTTAAAGGGGCAGACATGGTGGTTACTCTTGCCAACGATAGCGTAAAAGAAATGTGGGGCAAAGGGGCAGAAGTAGAAGGCAAATCATTGTTTGAAATTTTACCCGAAATTATAAACCAGGGGTTTCCGAAATTGCTGAATGAAGTTTACACCACCGGCACTTCTTACTCCGCAACCGAATCACTTGTACGGCTGCAGCGGAATGGAAAAATGGAAGATGCCTATTTTAATTTTGCTTATCAGCCTTATCGTGAAGCAGATGAAACTATTTCGGGTGTAGTTATTATTGCCACTGAAGTAACACCGCAGGCATTACTAAACAAAAAAATTGCAGCAAGCGAAGCCTTTAACCGCACCGTATTAGAAAGCAGCCCCGATTGTGTAAAAATGCTGGATGAAGAAGGCAGGCTGCAATTTATGAATACCAATGGCGTTTGCCTGTTGGAAATTGATGATTTTAAATCGGTAGAAAATACCTATTGGTGGGATATGTGGGAACCGCATAACCGGCAAATAATAAAAGATGCCGTAGCATCTGCAAAAAGCGGCAAAAAAATTCAATTGCAGCTTTTTAGCCCCACGGCAAAAGGTACTCCTAAATGGTGGGATATAATAGTATTGCCCGTGCAGGAAGATGGAACTGATAAAAATCTTCATCGCATACTTTCCGTATCAAGAGATATTACAGAACAGAAACAAAATGAACTAAAAGAAAAGGAACTTTTAGGCCGGTTTCAAAACCTGGTAATTCAGGCGCCGGTAGCCATTTGCGTACTGCGTGGAAAAGACTATGTGATAGAAACGATCAATGAAGGAATGGCAGAAATGTGGGGCAAAAAAGCGGAGGATGTATTAAATAAACCAGCCTTTGATGTGCTGCCGGAACTTTTGGAACAGGGATATAAAAACCTATTAGATAGTGTTTACAATAGTGGTGAACGGTTTGTAACCCCTGAGCTACCTATTAATTTACAGCGCCACGGAAAGTTAGAAAATGCTTATGTAAAATTTGTTTACGAGCCACTGCGTGAAGCCGATGGAAGCATTTCCGGAGTAATGGCTTTAGCCCATGAAATTACTGAGCAGGTTCTGTCAAGAAAAAAAATAGAACAAAGCGAAACAAAGTTCCGTACACTTATAGAAGATGCACCGGTAGCAACCTGCCTCTTTACCGGAAGAGAAATGAGGATAGAAGTAGCCAATGATAAAATGTTAGCATATTGGGGTAAAGGAAAAAATGTAATAGGGCAACCATTGGAAAAGGCTATTCCCGAATTAAAAAGTCAACCCTTTCCTGGAATATTAGATGACGTATTTACAACAGGTAAAGTTTACGAATCAAAAAATGCGTACGCACAATTAGAGGTAAACGGAGTGTTGGGCGGATACTATTTTGATTATACCTATAAACCTATTTTCGATGCTGCCGGCGAAGTGTATGGCATTATGAACATGGCAGTGGATGTAACAGAGCAGGTTTTTTCAAGAAAAAAAATCGAAGAAAGCGAATTCCATTTTCGAACCATGGCAGATTTAATGCCACAGAAAGTTTGGACATCGGATACAGCCGGTAATTATAATTATTTTAATAAATGCTGGCTTGATTATACCGGCCTTGCTTTTGAAGAGTTAAAGGACTGGGGCTGGCAAACCGTAATTCATCCGGAGGATTGGGAAGAAACAAAATCACGGTGGCAGCAATCAATAGCTACAGGAGAAAATTTTGAAATAGAGCACCGGTTAATTAATACAGAGGGTATATATAAATGGCACCTTAGCCGGGGACTGCTGCAAAATGATGAATACGGCATCAAGAAAATGTGGATCGGTACCAACACCGAAATGCACCATATAAAAGAAGAGGAACAGCGAAAAGGAGATTTTTTAAAAATGGTAAGCCATGAACTGAAAACCCCGGTTACTTCGATTAAGGGCTATGTGCAGTTGCTGCTCAGTATGATTGAAGAAGAAAAGGGAAATTCTTCATCCATGCCTCTTAAATCATCTTTGACCCGCATTGATAGCCAGGTAAAGAGATTGACAAGATTGATAGCTGAGATATTGGATCTTACAAGAATTGAATCTGGTAAGTTGGAATTGCAGCATAAAAAATTCAGACTGGATGAATTGCTGGCAGAAACTGTACAGGATATCATTTTTACCAATACCAATCATACGATTAAAGTAACAAAGGAAGTCGATGCTTTGGTATATGGTGATAAAGACAGGATAGGGCAGGTAATTATTAATCTCATAAATAATGCGATAAAATATTCTCCGGACAATAATGCAATCGAGGTTCGTTTGTATGCTACCATTAAGAATGAAATAGCAATAAGTATAAAGGATTATGGAATTGGAATAGACAAAAAAGATTTAGAAAAAATCTTTGAACGTTTTTACCGGGCTGTTGGTGTAAGTGAGCATAATTATGCAGGGTTTGGCATCGGGTTATTTATTGCGAAGGAAATTATACAACGTCATAATGGTCAGATAATAGTAGAAAGTGAGCAAGGCAAAGGATCTGTTTTTACTTTTATCCTGCCGCTGGCAACTGAAACAACATACTAAATGAAAAAAATTACAAAAATCGCAGTTATTGATGATGACCCGGATATTGCTGAAGAAATAGTAACCCGTTTAGCAGGGCTAAGCATTGCGGACAACAAACTTGCCTTTCAAAACGAAGAGAAAGAAAAACAGGCTGTAGAATTAATTATTGCCAACAAAGAACTTGCTTATCAAAACGATGAGAAAGAAAAACGGGCAGCAGAGTTAGGCATTGCTAACATAGAGCTTGCCTTTCAAAATAGTGAGAAAGAAAAACGGGCAGCGGAACTCACCATTGCCAATAAAGAACTTGCCTTTCAAAACACAGTGAAAGAAAAAAGGGCAGAGGAGTTGGTCATTGCCAACAAAGAACTGGCCTTTCAAAACAAAGAGAAAGAAAAACGGGCAGCAGAGTTAAGCATTGCCAACATAGAACTTGCTTATCAAAATGATGAGAAAGAAAAAAGAGCAGAAGAATTAACCATTGCTAACAAAGAACTGGCCTTTCAAAACACAGTGAAAGAAAAAAGGGCAGAGGAGTTGGTGATTGCCAACAAAGAACTGGCCTTTCAAAACAATGAGAAAGAAAAACGCGCAGCAGAGTTAAGCATTGCCAACAAAGAACTGGCTTTTCAAAACAAAGAGAAAGAAAAACGGGCAGCAGAGTTAGGCATTGCCAATAAAGAACTTGCCTTTCAGGACGATGAGAAAGAAAAACGGGCAGCAGAGTTAGGCATTGCCAATAAAGAACTTGCCTTTCAAAATGAAGAGAAAGAAAAACGGGCAGCGGAGTTGGGTATAGCCAATAAAGAACTTGTCTTTCAAAATGATGAAAAAGAAAAACGGGCAGCGGAGTTAAGTATTGCTAACAAAGAACTTGTTTTTCAAAACGAAGAGAAAGAAAAACGGGCAGCGGAGTTAGGCATTGCCAACAAAGAATTGGCATTTCAAAACAATGAAAAAGAAAAACGGGCTGCAGAGCTGATTATTGCCAACAAAGAACTGGCTTTTCAAAATGAAGAGAAAGAAAAGAGGGCAGCAGAGTTAATCATTGCTAACTATGCCCGTAGTTTGATTGAAGCAAGTTTAGACCCACTTGTTACTATCAGTGCCACCGGAAAGATTTTAGATGTGAACGAGGCATCGGTAAAAGTTACCGGTGTTCCCCGGAAAAAATTGATCGACACAGATTTCTCCAATTATTTTACAGAGCCGAAAAAAGCACAGGAAGGTTATCGCCAGGTTTTTGAAAAGGGTTTTGTAGCAGATTACCCGCTGACTATAAAACATAAAAACGGAAATTTAACGGATGTGCTATACAATGCTTCCGTTTATAAAGATGATAAAGGCAATGTTCTTGGTGTTTTTGCCGCCGCCCGGGATATTACCGAGCAAAAACAATCTTCACAATATGCCCGTAGTTTAATTGAAGCAAGTTTAGATCCGCTTGTAACCATCAGTGCGGCAGGTAAGATATTAGACGTGAATGAGGCATCGGTTAAAGTTACCGGTGTTCCCCGGGAAAAATTGATCGACACGGATTTCTCAAATTATTTTACAGAACCAAAAAAAGCACAGGAAGGTTATCGTCAGGTTTTTGAAAAAGGTTTTGTGTCAGATTATCCGCTAACGATAAAACATAAAAACGGGAATTTGACAGATGTGTTATACAATGCTTCAGTTTATAAAGATGATAAAGGAAATGTTCTTGGAGTTTTTGCAGCAGCCAGGGATGTTACAGAACAAAAATGGGCAAAAGATTTACGAATTGCCAATAAAGAACTTGCCTTTCAAAATGATGAGAAAGAAAAACGGGCGGCAGAGAAAGAAAAACGGGCGGCAGAATTAATCATTGCCAATAAAGAACTTGCCTTTCAAAACAAAGAGAAAGAAAAACGGGCGGCAGAGTTAAGCATTGCTAACATAGAACTTGCTTATCAAAATGATGAGAAAGAAAAAAGGGCAGAAGAATTAACCGTTGCTAACAAAGAACTTGCTTTTCAAAACATAGTGAAAGAAAAAAGGGCAGAAGAGTTAGTCATTGCCAACAAAGAACTTGCCTTTCAAAACAAAGAGAAAGAGAAACGGGCAGCAGAGTTAAGCATTGCCAACAAAGAACTTGCCTTTCAAAACAAAGAGAAAGAAAAACGGGCGGCCGAGTTAAGCATTGCTAATAAAGAACTTCTGTTTCAAAACGAAGAGAAAGAAAAACGGGCAGCAGAGTTAGTCATTGCCAGCAAAGAACTTCTTTTTCAAAACGAAGAGAAAGAAAAACGGGCAGCAGAGTTAGTCATTGCCAACAAAGAACTTCTTTTTCAAAACGAAGAGAAAGAAAAACGGGCAGCAGAATTAAGCATTGCTTATAAAAAGCTACAGCAGGTCGGCGAAGAGCTTCAATTGCAGGGGGTAATTAAATTAAGTGAAAAAAAATTCCGACAACTGGCTGATCTGATGCCGCAGATTGTGTGGACTGCCACACCAGATGGGTTAATTGATTATAACAACAACCAATGGTTTGAGTACACTGGTTTTGAAGAAGGGCACAGCAACCAAAATTGGATAGATATTCTTCATGCTGATGATGTGGAGCGATGGCAGAAATTTTTTAATGATTCCATTAAAACAGGAGACCCCTATCAGGTAGAATTTCGTTTAAAAGACCACAAAAATTCCGGTATTTACCGGTGGTTTCTATGTAGGGCATTGCCTGTAAAAGACAGCGAAGCAAACATTACCAGATGGATAGGCACCTGCACAGATATTAATGATGCAAAAAGGAAACAGGAAGAGCTGCAGCAAACGGAGCAGCGTAGAGCCGATTTTTTAAAAATGGTAAGTCATGAATTAAAAACTCCTGTTACTTCTATTAAAGGATATGTGCAATTGCTTTTAAGTATGATGGAAGAAGAAAATGAAAATTCTTCATCTGCGTTGCCATTCAAATCTTCTTTAACCCGCATCGACAGCCAGGTAAAAAGATTGACAAGGCTGATAACTGAAATGCTGGATCTGTCAAGAATTGAATCAGGCAAATTAGAATTGCAAAAAGAAACATTCAGCCTGGATGAATTGCTGGCAGAAACAATTCAGGATATTATTTACACCAATACAAAACATACTATTAATATATCTGTAGAGTTGAAAGCTTCTGTGTATGGTGACAAAGACAGGGTAGAGCAGGTAATCATCAATCTTATTAATAATGCAATCAAATATTCGCCTGGCAGTAATGCGGTAGAGGTTCGTCTGTATGATGCAGGCAATAATAAAATAGGGGTAAGTATAAAAGATTATGGAATTGGAATTATTAAAGAGGATCAGGAAAAAATATTTGAACGTTTTTACCGTGCAGGCGGTGTAAGCGAACAAAATTATTCCGGTTTTGGCATCGGGTTATTTATTGCGAAGGAAATTATACAACGTCATAATGGCCAAATATTAGTAGAAAGTGAGCAGGGCAAAGGATCTGTTTTTACTTTTATCTTACCTTTAGCACATTAACCTAATAACTAGCTAACATGCATAAACCCACAATTTTGGTGGTAGATGATGATCATGAAATTGGTTTTATGATGAAACTGATGCTGGAGCATAAAGGCTTTTCAGTGATTGTTTCTGAAAGAGCCGACAATATTGAACAGATGATTGTGGGGCACAACTTAGACCTTATAATTCTCGACATGTTGATAGCTGGTATTAAAGGCACGGATGTATGTATGTCTATTAAACAAAACCCTGCTACTTCTCATCTCCCAATATTGATGATTACCGCATTGCCAGAAGCAGAAGCTACTTGCCGTAAAGCCGGAGCCGACGATTTTTTACCAAAACCTTTTGAAATGCAAATGTTGATTACCAAGATCAATAATTTTGTAAATAGACAGAAAGAAAAAGTTTGATGTAAGGCTTACCGGCATTAAGTTTGTTTTCACTTTTAATTCTATTTTTTTATAAAACCATCTCCGGGGAGCTTCCGTATTTACACCTATCAGATTAATAT
The DNA here is from genome assembly GCA_031397865.1 of Chitinophagaceae bacterium. Lineage (GTDB taxonomy): Bacteria > Bacteroidota > Bacteroidia > Chitinophagales > Chitinophagaceae > JJ008. The sequence goes on along the minus strand of JANNMN010000020.1, from coordinate 77,233 downwards.
GGTTAAATGTTTTTCATATGTGAGTATCCTTATTCTTGCAGTATTATTATTCTCTTTTGATAATAAAACTGATACGGGTATAAAAATATCCATTGCTAATATTCGTAATAATAAAGGGCATGTACTCATCAGTCTTTTTAAGGATGGCAATGGCTATCCTGATGCTGCTGAAAAAGCAATAAGAAAGGGCAGGGTAGTGGTAAAGGAGAATAAGGCATGGATTCTTTTTACCGGCTTGCCTGCTGGTAATTATGGTGTAGCCATACTGCATGATGAAAATGATGATCAGAAAATGAATACAAGCAGCTTGGGTATTCCAAAAGAAGGTTATGGTTTTTCTAATAATGTTATGGGTGCATTTGGCCCGCCTTCTTATAAAAAAGCAAGTTTTAATTTTTCGAATAATGCCGTGATGCCAATAATGATAAAAGCTAAATATTTTTAGTATAGTTTTTACAGATCTTATACCAATTAGACATTGAAAATACATTTTTGCACACGGATGACACGGATTGGATCGATGAACACAGATTATTTTGATAAATCAAAATCCTGGATTTCTGCACAGCAGAAAAATCTGTGTTCATCCGTTTAGTCCGTGTCATCCGTGTGCAAATACACGGTAAATGAGTATATTCTCAAGGGATTACTTTTAATGTCTAAATGATATTATAAATGAAAAAAGCAGCTACATTCCGGTAGCTGCTTTTTTTTATAGAAATAATTTTAATTAGAATTGCTCCAGCATAGAAAACATAAAGTCGCCTTCTATTTTTGCATTCTCATCACCATCACTTCCATGCACTGCATTTTCTCCAACAGATGCAGCATATAATTTACGGATGGTTCCTTCTTCTGCATTAGCAGGATTGGTAGCACCAATTAACTTACGAAAATCTTCCACTGCATTTTCTTTTTCCAATATCGCTGCGATGATGGGCCCCTGGGACATAAAAGAAACCAGTTCTCCAAAAAAAGGTCTTTCTCTGTGAATGGCATAGAACTCTCCAGCCTTTTCCTCAGTAAGTTTCAACATTTTTAAAGCTTTAATACTGAAACCTTCTTTCAAAATTCTATCTAAAATAGCACCGGCATGGCCATTCTTAAATGCATCCGGTTTAATCATTGTGAATGTACGATTGGTCATAATTACTTTATTTGTTTTTCGGCCGCAAAGGTAGCAGAATTTGCCAATTGGCCAATGTGATTATTTGTTAATGAAGCAATAACAATTAGTCATATATCATTTCACTTTTTCATACCATTTACTGCTTTATCAACACATCCCCTCATTACCCCATTTGCCCTATCTTCGCAGCCGTTTTATGAAACCCATACAGGAAATATTCCCTTTATTATCACAACCTAAAAAGGTAGTGATAACCACCCATCAAAAGCCTGATGCCGATGCAATGGGTTCATCATTGGCATTAAAACATTTTTTGGTACAATTGGGTCACTCAGTCACTGTTATTTCTCCTACCAATTGGGCAGGATGGGTAAATTGGATGCCAGGTACCAAAGAAGTGATGGATTATGAAATGGACAGGCAAAAAGCACAAGTTGTTTTGGATACTGCTGAATGGCTTTTTTGTCTCGACTTCAACATTTTTCATCGTACAAAAAATCTGACTGAGCCGCTGAAGCAGATGAAGTGTGTAAAAATTCTTATTGATCATCACCAGGAGCCGGATACTGCTTCATTTGATTATGGAATAAGTGATACCAGCAAAAGTTCTACCTGCGAAATGGTGTATGATTTTATTGTGAACTCTGGTAATGCCGATAAAATTAATAATGAAATTGGTGAATGTATTTATGCCGGATTAATTGGTGATACTGGTTCATTCCGTTTTTCTTCTGCTCATGCAGGTGTGCATACATTGGTTGCGGATTTAAAAACAAGAGGATTGGTACATGGTAAAGTGCATGAAAATCTTTTTGATAATTTTCTCGAAAACCGATTACGTTTTACGGGCCATGTATTGCTAAACAGGATGGAGGTCTTTTATGAATACAACACTGCATTGATCGCTATTCCTAAAAGTGATTTACAGAAATACCAGATCAAAACAGGAGATACGGAAGGCCTGGTAAATTATCCGCAATCTATCCAGGGAATTAAGTTGGTAGCATTGGTAATAGACCGGGATGAAGAAAGAAAATGGAGCTTCCGCAGCAAAGGAGATTTTGATTGTAATACCTTTGCCCGCAAGTATTTTGAAGGTGGCGGACATTACAATGCATCTGGTGGCCGCAGCAGCGATTCATTAGATAAAACAGTTCAACGCTTTATAGAAGCAATGAAAGAAAATGCAAATCTTTTACAATAAATAAAAAAGCAACATGAAGACAATTAAAAAATTATTATTCGTATTTGTTTGTATTGTAATAGCAGCAGGATGTAAGAATGCTGACTATCGCAAAACAAAAGGAGGCATGCCTTACAAAATTTATCCTGGCAAAGGAACACAGAAAGTAAAAGTGGGAGATTTTATCCGGCTGGAATTGACACAAAAAGCAAATGACAGTGTGTTATATACTACCGGTGGCAAACTGCCTATTTATCTACAAGTAACTGCTACGCCTAATCCTTACGACATTAGTGAAGTATGGACCAGCATGAATGTGGGTGATAGCATCGTAGCTACTCAAATGATAGACACTTTTATTGCCCGTTCTCCACAGAGTGTGCCGCCGCAATTTAAAAAAGGTGACAGAATATTAACCTACGCAAAAATTACACAGGTATTTGCCAATGATACACTGGCCCGCCTGGATGATGAAAAAGGAAGAAAAGAATTATCAGTGGTGGAAATAAAAGATGTAGAAAAATACCTGGCTGATAAAAAAATAACTGCACAGAAAACTCCATCAGGTGCTTTTGTTCAGATCATCAATCCCGGTACAGGTAATTTAGTGGATACAGGAAATTATGTATCTGTAAACTATACAGGCACTACTTTTTCTGGTGTTACATTCGATAGTAATACAGATTCAGCATTTCAGCATGTAGGCCCATATCCTTTTGTAGCGGGTACTGGGGCTATGATAAAAGGTTTTGATGAAGCGGTTATGCTGTTGAGAAAAGGTGGCATTGCTAAAGTTTACATTCCTTCTATGCTAGCTTATGGAGCCAATCCGCAGTCGCCAAAGATTAAACCTTTTGATCATTTGATATTTGATCTTGAAATAAAAGACATACAAGAAAAAATGCCAACAAGACCGGAGATGCCTCAGCCTCCCAATGTTCAAAAAATTGATGCTCCTCAACAGAGATAATGATTTTTGAAAAGAAAAAAGTTGCAACTTTGTACCGTCACACCGAAAGGTCTGACGGTATTTTTTTTGAAAGGCTCCGTTTTTAGTCCAAGATCTGATTCTAAAATCTGTCCGCAACCCCTGAAAATAATCCGATTGTAATAACTAAGTACTTATACAAAATGTGAGTATGTACTGGTGACCTGTGGATGCTGAAAGGTTTTGAAGAATGTTTTAATGAAGAGACTCTGCTTGCAGGGTCTCTTTGCATTTAGAGGGAAGAGTATAATTTTATTGTATCGACAGCTTCCTTTACATCATGCACTCTTAATATAGATGCACCATTTATCAGACCGATGGTATTGATAACTGTAGTGCCATTTAATGCATCTTCTGCGCCAATGCCAAGTGTTTTATAAATAAATGACTTTCTTGAAATACCGAGTAGTAGCGGACAACCGGTAATTTTAAAAACATCCATATTTTTCAGCAGTTCAAAATTGTGTGCTATTTTTTTGGCAAAACCAAAACCCGGATCAATGATGATGTCGGTAATACCCTCTTCTCTCAGCAAACTTATTTTCTTCGAAAAAAAATCAAGCACTTCAAGGGTTACATTTTCATACACTGATTCCTGAAGCATTGTTTGTGGTGTACCTTTCATATGCATCAATACATAAGGCACATTTAATTTAGCAACAGTCGGTATCATTTCTTCATCCATACTGCCTGCACTGATGTCATTCACAATAGATGCACCAGCGGCTACAGCGGCGGCCGCTACTTTAGCATAATAGGTATCTATCGAAACAAATGCTGATGGAAAATTTTTATGGATTGCTTCAATGGCTGGTATTACCCGTTGCAATTCTTCCTCTTCATTTATTTTATCACTACCGGGTCTTGTGCTTTGTCCGCCGATATCAAGTATCGTGGCTCCATCTTTCAACATCTGTTCTGCTTTGTTTACAATCGCATCCATACCAGTATAGCGGCTTCCTTCATAAAAAGAATCTGGAGTAGCATTGATGATGCCCATTACTATGGGTTTTTCTATCACCAGCAGACGGCCTTTGCAATTGAGTGTAAACATTACTCTTTGTTTGTTACTTTTGGTAACGAAGGTAAGAAAGTCGGCAGGCGAAAAAGGTAAATGATTATATTCTCATAAACTTATTTGAATGAAAGCAGCAGTAAACATTGCAAGAATTATAGTGGGTGTACTATTTATCTTTTCAGGATTGGTAAAGGCAAACGATCCATTAGGATTAAGCTATAAAATGCAGGAATTCTTTGAAGTATGGGGAATTCATGGATTTAATTCATGGACATTGCTGATGTCGGTACTGATGAATGCCTTTGAAATAATTGCTGGCTTTGCTTTATTACTTGGCTGGCGGATCAAATTATTTATCTGGCTGCTGTTGCTGCTGATATTGTTCTTTACTTTTCTTACCGGCTACACATATGTAACGGATATGCCCAAAAATTGCGGTTGCTTTGGCGATTGCCTGCCCATAACTTCTAAAACATCTTTCTTGAAAGATGTAGTGCTAACCATATTGATTGCTTTCCTGTTTTGGAAACGACATCTTATCAAACCGTTGTTTTCAGTTAAGGCAGTTACTGTTGCAATGTTTGTTGTTACAGTATTCAGTTTTGGTTTTCAATGGTACACACTTACTTATTTGCCCGTAGTAGATTGCCTTCCATTTAAAAAAGGAAATAATATTTCTGAAAAAATGAAGATGCCGGGGAATGCTGTACCAGATAGCACCGTTATTACATTTGTTTATAAAAAGGATGGGAAAGAAGTAGAATTTACGGCGGATAAATTTCCTAAAGATTTCAGTTCTGCCACTTACACATTTGTAAAACGATTTGATAAAATAATTCGTCCCGGAAAAAATAATGAGCCCCCGATAAAAGGGTTTGTATTATCGGGGGAATCAGGAATTGATTCTACTGCAATTGTATTGAATCAGCCTTATGCCATATTAGTATTTGTGGAGAAAATAGATGAAGCTGGCAATGCATGGAAAAAGAAATTTGCAGAGTTATATGCCTTGGCAAAAAGCAAAAATATTTCTTCCTTTATGATAACGGCGGAAACGGGAAAGGCTGCCACAGCCATAAAAGGAAATGGATTTGATGATATGCAAATATTCAAATGCGATTATAAAGCTATACAAACTGCCGCCAGAACTAATCCTTGTATTTACTTGATACAAAATGGTACAGTAGTAAGTAAATATAGTGGTGCACAATTAAGCAATATGCAGGATGATATGGAAAAGATAGCTGTACAGCAAAGAATTATAGTGCCAGAATCAAATACCGTTGATACACTGAACCAATTACCATGATAAAGTTTATTATAAAAAAAACATTATACGGTCTGCTTGTATTAGCAGGTGTAGTGGTATTAGTATTTTTTCTGTTCCAGGGTTTTGGTGATCCCTCAAGAATTGTGATGGGCCAATCCGGCGATTCCACCACACAATCAAATATCCGAAGAGAACTTTATCTCATCAATGAAAAAGGAGAGAACATTCCTAAATTCAAACAATTTTTATTTTACCTGAATGATGTTTCCCCGATTGCATTTCATAGTAAAGAAGATATTGCAAAGAAAAAATTGCGGGGATTTTTTGTAGGCGGAGAAAAAAAGTTCGGCGTAAAGGTTCCATATCTCCGCAAATCATACCAAAGCAAAAGAGAAGTGTGGAGTATATTGATGCAGGCATTACCCGGCACTCTGATGCTGGCGGTTGCTGCTATGTTTATTGCTATTTTAATTGGTATTCCGCTGGGAGTAACAGCGGCCGTAAAACAAAATACCTGGCTGGATACATCGGCCATATTTTCAAGTATTGTTGGAATTTCTGCACCGTCTTTTTTTATGGGTATCATCATGGTGTATCTTTTTGGTTTTGTGCTAAGCGAATGGACCGGCTTGCACATTGCAGGTAGTTGGTTTGCCATTGATGATGAGGGGCAACGCAGATTAACCATGCAGAATCTTATTCTTCCTGCTATTACCTTGGGCATTCGACCATTAGCTATCATTACGCAACTTACAAGAAGTGCTATGCTGGATGTGTTGGACCAGGATTATATCCGCACCGCTTATGCAAAAGGATTAAGCAAACGTCAGGTTATTTGGAAGCATGGGCTTCGCAATGCATTGAATCCAGTTATCACCGCCATCACCGGATGGTTTGCAGAACTATTAGCCGGAGCATTTTTTGTAGAATATATTTTTGGCTGGCAGGGAATTGGAAAAGTAACTGTTGATGCATTAGAAAAATTAGATTATCCTGTTGTAATGGGAGCAGTACTGGTAGCTGCCACTTTTTTTATAATTATTAATATACTGGCGGATGTACTGTATGGTTTTGTAGATCCAAGAGTGAGAGTTGAGTAAACTAACCCTAACTTATTCTCTTTATACCATTATTCTCGCAAACTTCCCAACGAATCACATTGATCAAATTGTAAAATCAATTTCTATAAACTGCAATGGAAGATGTTTTATCATTCCAGTTAGAAAATGTAAATGCAGGTTTGGATGCTGTGATGGTATAACTCTTTCCTTTAAAGTTTTCTGACTCATAAATAACTACACGATAACCAACCGGAACAGTCAGTGAACTTAATGCATCATCCGGAAAACCTGCTTGCGACATAGTGCTGTAGGTGCCGGGCAACAGGGTAGAGGATTGCCCCCGGTAATTTCCATCGGTGTATAAAACTACTTTTTCATTTTCAGCAGGTGGATAGGTATTGTTGTTATTATTGTTGCCAATGCCATTGTTCTCTTCAATAATGAGAGAACCGATACGGTTATTTAAAGTAGAGGAGAGGCAACTGCTATTTTCTGATATGGTATAATAACTGCCACTCAACGTTTCATTATTCAGATACACTCTTGCTTTTAAGTTAGAAGGTATTTCTATTGCCGAAATATCATATTTTAATAAGCCGAGTTTTTCACCTGAATAATATCCCGGTGCTAATCGTAAACTATTACCACCATAATTACAATCTGTATAAACTGTTGCATACGCAGCATTATTGCCAACAGGAGAGTAGGTAGGCTGTGCAGGTTTGTATTCAATCACCAGGCTACCGATCTTGTCATTGTAATTATCCGGTAGGCAACTTTGGCTGGCATCCAGGGTATAAGAATAGCCTGAAACATTTTCATTGTTAAGATAAATGCGAACCCGGAGGTTGCCACTTATCTGGAAAGAAGAAATATTATATTTTAAATTACCCAATTGGGCACCACTATAATTTCCGGGGCGAAGACTTTGTGAATAACCTTTGGAGTAACAATCATTAAAAAAAGTAATGTAGTCGTTAGAATTAAATGTAGGATTATAGCTACTGCTTTCCACAACAATCGAAGAAGTCATATCATTCCAGTTACTTTCCAGGCAGGATGCATTGGAGCTATAAGTATTAGACCGCCCTTCAAATTTATCATTCTCATAAATGGTTACTTTCATACCTGCGGGTATTTCGATGGAGGAAAGTTTGTCGTTATTAACTTTCATCTGGTAAGTGCGATAAGTGCCGGGAGGCAGGAAGTTTTTCTTGCCGGAAAAATTACATCCTTCGTAAAGTGTAACAAAGTTTGTTTGGGAAATAGCTGCAGTACAAAATAATATAAACAGGACAGCCATGCATACATTCTTGCACATAAGAGATAAGTTTAATGGTTGCGGAACAATAAGAAAGTTAAGAATATTTTCCGCCGCCAAAAAGTTTATTTACTTCTTATCAAAACTTACACATTCCTGTAATTCCTTTTCGGTGTAAGCCAGTTTGTATTGAGCAAGTACTTCAGCAGGTACACCATTCCATTGATTAGGCTGATTACCAACATAGCCTATATCCTTTACACCAATTTCGGATGTATAAAAACCAGTGGCCGTTAAGTCCCGCATCAGACTAAAGAATTTAACCCCCGGCGCCATTTCAGGTTTTGATTTTTTCGGATAAGCGATCTGGTCTACTAATTCAATTTGTTGTGCAGGTGTACAATCTTTAAAAGCCGAATTATATTTTTTCAGGCATTGCATATCCAGCCAGCGAAGTCCGCCTTTCATCGGTACCTGGTGACCGGGCATATCATGCACAATAAATTCTATAAACTCAGGAACCTTTGCATCGCTGGCACTGCCGCTTACGGCATCTTTCGGAATGATGATATCACCAAGCACTGTAATAGTTGACATTTCATGCGGAGTAAAAAACTTTTCTTCGGCCAGCAACTTCTTTTCATACTTTATCTCATCAGGATTTCTGTCGAGTGCAAACTTGGGCTCTTCACTGGCCACATCAGTTTTATTATCCTTTGATTTTTTATCATCAGTATTACAACCTGCAATAGCAATCGGAGCAGCCACTGCTCCGGTAACTATTAGTTTTAGTGATTTGCGACGATCCATAAATTAATCTCCCTACTTCCACTGGTGGAAGTATTATTTTACGAAAGTTTTAAATTTCTATACCAATCATAGTAACATATATCAAAACGACCCAAACTCCCCCTTTAGGGGTTGGGGTTTCTTTAAACATTCTGCTTCTTCATCTCTTCAATTATATATTCACTGGCTCTCATACTCAATGCGAGTATCGTCCAGGTAATATTTTTATCCGCCTGGCTTACAAACTGCCCACCATCCACACAAAAAAGATTTTTACAATCATGTGCCTGGCTCCATTTATTCAACGCCGATTTTTTTGCATCATTTCCCATCCGCACTGTTCCGGCTTCATGTATTATTTCTCCGGGCTTGGCTAATCCCCATTGATTTTTTTCATTATCATCACCACCCCAGGTAACAACAGCTCCCATATTATGCATCACTTCTTTAAAAGTTTCTTTCATATGCTTCGCCTGGTTTATTTCATGTTCACTCCATTTTACATTAAACTTTAAAACAGGTATGCCGTATTTATCAACCATCTTTTCATCAATAGCACAATAGTTACTCTCTAATGGAATAGCTTCGCCACGGCCGGCCATGCCAACCCCACATCCGTAGAAAAAACGATAATCTTCTTTTAATGATGCACCATATCCACCACCTTCTTTTTGTTTTCCATTCACCACATATTTTCCATTCAGGTTTTCAATACCCCAGCTAAAACCATATGATGGCTGACTCATTCCTCCCCAATATTCAATATGATAACCTCTCGGGAAATCGAGTTTCTTATTATCCAGCCACCATGGAGAATAAATATGCAAACCACCAACTCCATCTTCGTTGTATCTTTTTCTATCGAAGAGTTGTGGAAGTATACCGCCCATGGCTGCACCGGTAGAATCATGCAGGTATTTACCTACCACATTACTATTATTAGCCAATCCATTTGGATGACGTTGGGATTTTGAATTGAGTAACAGTCTTGCACTTTCACAGGCACTGGCAGCTACTATTACCACCCTGCCTTCCACCTGGTATTCCATCATATCATCTTTGCTGATGTAGGATACACCGGTAGCAAGCCCCTCGCTATTGGTTAATACTTCTCTCGCCATGGCGTTAGCAATTACATCTACATTGCCGGTTTTTATCGCCGGGTATATTAATACATTGGTAGAAGAGAAATCGGCTTTGGCCATACTGCAGTTTCTATTGCATTGTCCGCAAAAGAAACAGGCACCTCTTCCGTCATCATTCTTTATCGCTTCAGTAAGAATAGAAAGGCGGGAAGGAATAACTTTTACATTAGCCTGCTGTGCTGCATTTTTTATAAACAGTTCATGCAATCTTGGCTTCGGAGGCTTTAGAAAAAAACCATCCGGATCATTTTCCAACCCTTCGTTAGTTCCAAAAATGCCAATCAGTTTATCTATCCTGTCGTAATATGGTTTTATATCTTCATAACCGATAGGCCAGTCATCACCTAAGCCATCAATACTTTTTCTTTTAAAATCTTTGGGACCAAAGCGAAGCGAAATTCTTCCCCAATGATTGGTACGGCCACCCAGCATTCTTGCCCGCCACCACGACCAATCTGTTCCTTCTTCTTTGGTAAATGGTTCCCCATCCAATGACCATCCACCATAGCAGGCATCAAAATCACCAAAGGGGCGAAGCTTGGTACTGGCACCACGGCGTGGAGATTCCCATGGATTTTTTAGTTGCGTTATATTTTTTTGCGGATCATACATGAACCCTGCTTCTACAATGCAAACTTTCAATCCTGCATTGGCCAGTATATAGGCAGCCATGCCGCCACCTGCACCAGAGCCCACAATTACTGCATCGTATTTCTTGGTTTGTTTTTTTATCTGAAAATCTCCCATAAGTAATGTTGAATAAGAAGTCAATTTACAGTAAACATTTTGAGATTGTTTACCTGTCATCAAAAATTTTCTGCACAAACTTTTCCATTCGTGTTATTAATGGGGAAATCTTGTAACCGCCTGCGAAGTAGGGTGACTGATTAAGATAATTTATCGTAATATTAGCCCCTAAAAAATTATCATGAAAAGAGTTTTATTATTTGCTGCATTCATTGCTGTATTTGCCACCGCAAATGCACAAGATTGGACAGGCAGAGTATATGTGATCGGTAAAATTTATCCGGGTTATTATGTTACCAATGCCAACGATACCATCAACGGATATTTTTTGCACGGCAATCAAACCAGTAACCAGAAGAAATGTATTTTTTATACCAATGAAATGGATAGAAAAGCTACATCCGAATTTAAACCTGATGAAATTAAAAGTTATAAAGTAGCTGACAAATTATACCGCTCCATCAACTTCAGCGGTGGTTTAATGGCCAAACCTTTGCGCTTTAACCTCGTAACAAAAGATGGCGGCATCACCGAATATGTTTTTTATTCAGAAGATGGTGCAGCCACGGCAGAGCCGGTATATCATAAAGCAAATGATCCGGAAAATAATAAACCCTTGCAGATATCTTACTTCGCATTAGGCTTTGCCAAAAAAGTAAGTGAGTATGTGGCCGACTATCCTGCATTGGCAGCTAAAGTTTCGGGAAAAGAAAAAGGCTATGGTATGCTAAACCTGCTGGCCATATTTGATGAATACAATGTGTGGTACGCTGCTAAAAAGAAATAAAACTTATATGAAACTAAAACTAACGCTACTTTTTCTTTCCATTACAATTGCAAGGGCTATTAATGCGCAAACGGTAGAATTTATAGAACCAAGAAATGTGCAGTCTGTGCCTGAAGCTGAATTTTCTACTTACAAGGTTGGCGACAACTTTTATGTACTGCAAAAAAAATACAGGATGATGGCACCGGTAATGTATGATCTGCAACTGGATGCTTATGATGCTAGCAGAAAACCTATCGGTTCAAATATCATTGATAAAGCTTTGGAGATGGGTGATGCCAATATTTACCAGGGAGTGTTTGCATTAAAAGATAAACTCATCATGATAAAATCTGAGTACAGTAAAGCCGCAGGTAGTAAGATGAGTTATATCTATGCCTATCCTTTTGATGTAACTGGTAAACGACAAAAAAAAGTTACATTAACCACTATCAATGCAGAGTCTGCATTTAACTCAGGCAACTTCCAGGTTAATGTAAGTCCGGATGGCAGTAAGATCGCTATAATGAACGAACAGCCTTACGATAAAGAAGGAATGGAAAAATGCACCATTACGGTTTTTGATAGTGATTTTAAAGCTCTTTGGAAAAAGGAATACACTTTCTCTTACGAATCAGTAAAGGCTCCAAAGAATGAAATAATAGTGAACAATTCCGGTATTGTTTTTTTGGTAAAAAGAATTGCTATAAAAAAAGCATTGGACCAGTTTTCCCTTTTCACTTTTACTGACAATGGAAAAAATGTGGTGGAAAAGAAAATTGACCTGGAGAATGGATTTACTATTTCCAGTTGGAAAAATTTATTTACTGCCGAAGGCAACTTGTTGCTGGCCGGTTATTATTACATGGATAAAAAGGTGGGTGTAAATGTAGAAACACCTGATGGCACTTTTTTAATTCAGGCAAATGCAGCAACAGGCGATATGCAGGCGAAGAAAGAAAATATGATTCGTTCTACTACTATTAAAGCTGTACAACTATTAGCCATGCCGGATAATGGATTGGTACTGGTAGGAGAGAGTCAATTTATAAAATCTACCCCAAAGCCCGGTGGTGGGTTTGATTATACCTATGAGTATAATGCAGGGAATATTTACTTTACCAAAATGGGAATGGATGGTGCTGTTCAGTGGAATTACAAAGTAGAAAAGGATATGAAATCAGCAAGTGATGGCGGAAAATTTCTCACCTCATACAGTTGGGTAAATGGAAATGATGTGAATGTGTTGTTTACCGATCATCTTTCCCGGCATGATGATAAAAAACAGTTTGTTGAATTTGGTACCAGATGGATCAATCTCTATTATACAATCGGTGCTGATGGTAAATTTAAAAGCAAAAGTTTGATCACTGATCAACGCATTGGTGGTAAGAAAGGGGAGTATATTTTTATTCCTGTTTCAGGCAGTGTGTACAAGAATAATAAATTGTTTATGCTCGCAGCAAGAGGCATGGAATTAGTAGGGGCTACTATTAGTTATTAATTGAATAAATTCCTTCATCAATGAAGAAAGTGATCATGCTACTCAGTTTCCTCGTCCATCTATTTTCCGGTAAAGCACAAAAAAGTGAATACGATAAATACCCGGTATATAAAGGAAATGACCTGGGAGTTACTTATTCAAACAAACAAACCACATTCAAGATTTGGGCACCAACCGCAACTGAAGCCGAAATGATTTTTTATGCAGAAGGACAAGGAGGGAAAGAGATCGATAGAGTGAAAATGGTTAGGGAAAAAGATGGTGTCTGGACTTCATTGTTAAAAGCAGGCACTAAAAACACCTTCTACACAGTCCGTGTAAAAATTAATGGTAAATGGAATGATGAAGTACCAGATCCTTATGCAAAAGCCGTAGGAATCAATGGCAAAAGAGGAATGATCGTTGATTTAAAAGAAACCAATCCCATTGGTTGGGAAAAAGATAAAAGCCCTGTCTTCAAAAATAAAACCGATGCCATTATTTATGAACTGCATGTAAGAGATGCCAGCATTTCTACAACCTCGGGGATAAAAAGCAAAGGGAAGTTTTTGGGATTAACAGAAACCGGAACAAAAAATGAAGCCGGTCTTTCTACTGGTTTAGATCATTTAAAAGAACTGGGTGTTACTCATGTTCATCTGTTGCCATTTTATGATTATAATTCTGTTGATGAGACAAAGCCGGATGCCAAATATAATTGGGGATATGATCCGCTCAATTATAATGTACCCGAAGGTTCTTACTCCACCAACCCTTTTGATGGTGTTACCAGGATAAAAGAATTCAAACAACTCGTACAAACATTTCATAACTATGGATTAAGAGTGGTAATGGATGTAGTGTACAATCACACAGCACTAACAGAAACTTCCAACTTCAACCAATTAGTACCGGGTTATTATTATCGCCAAACGAAAGAGGCCCGCCCGGATGACCCGTTCGGACGGGGTAAATTTTCCAACGCCACTGCCTGCGGCAATGAAACTGCCAGTGAACGACCCATGTTCCGCAAGTTTATGCTGGAGTCTATGTTGTATTGGGTAAAAGAATATCATATAGATGGTTTTAGGATTGACTTAATGGGAGTGCATGATATTGAAACCATGAATTTAATTTCAAAAGAACTTCATAAAATAAAACCAGGTATTTTACTCTATGGCGAAGGATGGACAGCCGGATCATCACCATTGCCGGATTCATTGCGGGCCATAAAAGCCAATGCATACAAACTAGACCGCATCGCAGTATTTAGTGATGATTTAAGAGATGGAATAAAAGGAAGTGTGTTTGAACATAGTGACAAGGGTTTTGCCAGTGGTAAGCCCGGAATGGAAGAAAGTATAAAGTTTGGTATAGCGGCCAGTTGCAAACACCCACAGGTAGATTATGCCAAAGTAAATTATTCCAAAGCTCCGTATGCGGCACAGCCATTTCAAACAATCAGTTATTGCGAATGCCACGACAATCATGTACTGTATGATAAACTGGCCATCTCTGCTAAAGATGCAACAGAAGAAGAACGGATTGAAATGCACAAGCTTTCTTTATCCATTGTACTCACTTCACAAGGAATCAGTTTCTTACATGCCGGTACAGAGTTTTTGCGCAGCAAAAATGGAGTCGAAAATTCTTATGAATCTCCCGACAGTATCAATGCCATCAACTGGAACCTGAAAACAAAAAATAAAGAAGTGAATGATTATGTTCAGGCACTGATCAAAATAAGAAAAGAGCATCCGGCTTTCAGGATGATGAGTGCAAAAGATATTGCAACTAATCTGAAGTTTGAAAATAATAGAGGCAACGGCATTATTGCTTTTACGCTGGACGGGAAAAAAGTAAAAGACAAATGGAATAGAATAAGAGTGTATTACAATGGCAGTGCAACTGAACAACAGGTAGTGCTGGATTCAAAATACTGGCTTACCGCTATTTTTAATAATACAGTTGTTGAAAACAAAAATGTGGTTAGTTCTATAAAGTTGAAACCTTACAGTTGCACCATTCTTTATCAATAAACTAAGTATTTCAATCGGTTGTTTAATATTAACAAACGAAAAGCATTATTGACTGATAAATTTCAATCGCTTTAGCGGAACAAAGCGTACCTTAGAGGTCAACATCGAAGTTTTTTATTTCACCACTCTGATTAATGTTAGTAATACTTTTGTTTTTTTTGTGTCACTGGTACCTGGCGATCTTTTCACAAACTTTTCTCCAACACCGTTATGCATCTCCTGCTGCCTTCAGTATGAGCAAATTCTGGGAACGTTTTTTTTACCTGGTGGCCTACATAGGTCAGGGTTCATCGTATGTAAGTCCGAGAGTATATGCCATCATGCATCGTATGCATCATGCTTATACGGATACTGAAAAAGATCCACATTCACCCAAGTATGATGATAACCTATGGATAATGATGTGGCGTAGTCGCATCTTTACCTCTGGTGTATTTAATAACAAGATTGAAATTGAGGAACGTTTTTTAAAGAATCTTCCTGACTGGCCGGCATTAGATAAAATTGCACATAACTGGATGTCAAGAGTAGGATGGGTGATTTTCTACATTGCATTCTATATCATTTTTGCTCCATCGGCCTGGTGGTATTTGCTGATACCTATTCATATTGTAATGTTGCCATTGCATGGAGCAGTTATCAATTGGTTTGCCCATAAATACGGTACAGTCAATTTTAAATTAAATAACACTTCCCGTAATTTATACCCGATGGATTTGTTTTTGATGGGAGAGGCCTATCACAACAATCATCACAAAACACCTTCAGCTATCAATTTTGGAAAACGTTGGTATGAGTTTGATCCTACGTATCCTATCATCCGGATGCTGAGCTGGGCAAAAGTGATCAAAGTAAATAAGATCAATAAGAACAGCAATGTAGAATTGGAATAATAAAAGAAAATACATTAGAACACAGATGAAACGGGTTAGATAGATGAACACAGGTTTATTTTCATAAATCACAATCCGGAATTTCTGCGTAGCAGAAAAAAAATCTGTGTTAATCCATCACATCTTTTCTAATCCGTGTTCTTGCATTTAAATGGTGGCTTTTGTTTTTGTAACCCTTAATGAATAACATTGGCCACAATAGCACCCACAAAAACGGCAAGTATCGAATAGAGATAGATAGACTTATAACTGTAATGCTCCTTGCTCCACCACATAAAAGAAAGCACCGGCAATGCAAAAGTGAGTATCAGCACCGGTAGCCACAGTATTTCAAAAATGACCGAGACTACGGGATAGAAATATACATTGATGGCCGAACCAATGATCCAGTACAGCATAATGAATAAACTGAGCGATAAAATGAGAAACGCTTTTTTGGAACGTTCATATACCCGGGGTGCATCGATCATGTAGAAAAAATAAAATCTGTAATTAAAGGTTAGTCACTGTATCCAACGCCAGCTTCATCATCGGCAGCAAGGCTCTTTCTCTTTCATCCGCCGATATCTTTTCATGGGTAGGAATTACATCCGACACGGTTAGCAAAGTAGCTGCTGTTTTACCCAAATGTTTTGCATTGGCAAACAAAGCAAAGGCTTCCATTTCCACCGCCAGGCATTTATTCTTTACCGCCACTTCCGGTGTTTCCAGATCTTTTCGATAAAAAATATCGCTGGAGTGAATATTACAATTCTGCAAAGCAATATCCTGTTGCTTCGCAGTTTTCTTTATTACTTTAAATGCTTTGCCCTGGTGCTTTATTTTCTTTCCTTTTATACCCCAGGCATATTTGGCAAAGGTGGATTCGCTGGCGGCCGCATCCACATTGATCAGGTCAAATAATTTAAGGTCGCTGGTATAAGCACCACAGGTGCCAATGCGGATAATGCAATCCACTTCATATTCGGTGTATAGCTCATAAGAATAAATACCGATGGAGGGGCAACCCATACCACTGGCCCCAACGGTTATCTCTTTACCATTATAAGTGCCGGTAAAAAAATAAATATTACGGGTCTGGCTTACCAGCTTCGCATCCTGGATAAAGTTATCAGCTATATATTTTGCCCGCAGCGGATCACCCGCCAGTAAAACTATTTTAGCAATCTCCCCCGGCTTAGCACTTATATGTACACTCATTGTTGTGGTTTATAAGCAGTGAAGATATTTATTTTGAAATAGATTAACGACTTTTGTGGTTCAGCGCAGAGAACAAGAGTAAAAGAGATTTCGCAGAGAATCTCAGCGTTAACTCTGCTATCTCAATTCTCTGCGTTAAGAAAAAATTTATAACATGAGCACTATAACCAAACCAGCATACGACGCCATAAAATACAAAACCCCCACCGGCAACCAACTATCCTGCAAAGGCTGGATACAGGAAGCAGCACTCCGTATGTTGCTTAATAATCTCGATCCCGAAGTAGCCGAACGTCCCGACGATTTAATTGTATATGGTGGAAGAGGTAAGGCCGCAAGAAATTTTGAAGCCCTGGATAATATCATCGCTGCATTAAAAATATTGGAGAATGATGAATCATTACTCATTCAATCCGGCAAACCTGTTGGCATTCTGAAAACACATAAAGATGCACCAAGGGTATTGATCAGTAACTCCCAACTCGTACCCAACTGGGCCAATTGGAAACACTTTGATGAACTGGAAAAAAAAGGCCTCATGATGTACGGACAGATGACTGCCGGTAGTTGGATATACATCGGCTCACAGGGAATCGTTCAAGGCACTTACGAAACTTACGCCGCAATAGCCGATAAACACTTTTCAAACAGAGGTAACGGACAACAGACAACCGACAACAGACAACCCGCCAGCGGCGGCTCCCTCAAAGGCACACTCAACGTCACCGCCGGTCTCGGCGGCATGGGTGGTGCACAACCGCTTGCCATTACCATGAACGAAGGTGTAGCCATCATTGCCGAAGTAGAAGAGTGGCGCATTGACAAACGCATCGAAACGAAATACCTGGATGAAAAATATACCGACATCAACAAAGCCATTGATGCTGCCGTAAAATATAAAGAAGCCGGCATCGCCAAAAGCATTGGTGTGCATTGCAATGCAGTCGCTTTATTAGATCGTCTTATTAAAAGAGAAATTGTTCCCGATACGGTTACCGATCAAACATCGGCACATGATCCCATGTATGGTTACATCCCCAATACATTAACCAATGAGCAGGCCAACATCATGCGGGAAAAAAATCCCACCGAATATCTCGAACGCAGTTACGAAAGTATCTATCACCATGTATTGCTGATGACGGAACTGCAGGAGATGGGCTCCATCGTTTTTGATTATGGAAATAACATCCGGGCAAGAGCAAGAGAACATGAAATAAAAATGGGCGACCTGGAAAATGTTGACAAGCCATTCGACTTCCCCGGTTTTGTACCCGCCTACATCCGTCCCCTTTTTTGCGAAGGCAAAGGCCCGTTTCGCTGGGCAGCACTCAGTGGCGATGCCAATGATATTGCCGTAACAGATGAACTCATCATGAATATGTTCCCGGACAACAAAGGCATGATCCGCTGGATGAAGATGGCCAAAGAAAAAATTGCCTTCCAGGGCTTACCCGCAAGAATATGCTGGCTCGGCCAGGGAGAAAGAGAAAAAACAGGATTAGCTTTTAATGAACTCGTAAGAACCGGAAAAGTAAAAGCTCCCATCGTTATCGGCAGAGATCATTTAGATACCGGCTCTGTTGCCTCTCCCAATAGAGAAACAGAAAGTATGCTCGATGGCAGTGATGCCGTGGCCGACTGGCCCATTCTCAATGCCCTTGTCAACACCGCAGGCGGTGCCAGTTGGGTATCCTTACACCATGGCGGCGGTGTAGGAATGGGATACTCGATCCATGCCGGTATGGTAATAGTTGCGGATGGTACAGATGATGCCGAAGCAAGACTCCGCCGTGTATTAAGAAACGATCCGGGCATGGGAGTGATACGACATGCAGATGCGGGGTATGAATTAGCCAAAGAAACGTTGAAAGAGAATAATCTTGATTTCAAGGACCGCTTGTCATCTTGAGTAAAGCGAAAGATGGATTTTAAAGAGAGGTTGAAGTAGTAGTTACGTCGTTCCGGGCTTGACCCGGAATCTTTCCATACAAGAATTAAAGTGGTCGAATTCGACCACTTTAATTTTAATTAAGTCGAATTCGCCTTAATTAAAAGTGCTTAACAAAACACTTTTTTGTATTTTCAAAGCACAAAAATTATAAAGTTGTCAAAGAGTAAAACCATCATTGTAAAAGACCAGTCCATTACCATTCTGGAAATAAATAAACAGGATTACATCTGCCTTACAGACATGATAAAAGTCAAAGATGGTGATTTCTTCATCGCCGACTGGTTAAGAAACAGGAATACCCTGGAATATCTTGGTATCTGGGAATCAGTTAATAACCCGGATTTTAATTATGGCGAATTCGCCATAATTAAAAGTAAGGCGGGTTTAAACAATTTCAAGATCAGCGTTAAAGAATGGTCTGAAAGAACCAACGCCATTGGTTTAAAAGCTGCCGCTGGAAGATATGGTGGAACCTATGGGCATAAAGATATTGCCTTTGAATTCGGTATGTGGATTAGTCCTGAGTTTAAAATATACCTCATCAAAGAATTCCAACGCTTAAAAGACGAAGAAAACTCCAGCAAAAAACTAGAATGGAACCTGCAACGAACCCTTTCCAAAATAAATTACCGCATACATACCGATGCCATAAAAGAAGAACTGATACCACCCACTATTACCAAACAACAAAGCAGCACCATTTATGCCAGCGAAGCAGATGTATTAAACATGGCACTCTTTGGCCAAACAGCAGCCACCTGGCGAACCAATAATAAAAACAAAGACGGCAACCTAAGAGACCATGCCACATTAGAACAGTTAGTAGTACTAACCAACTTAGAAAGCATTAACTCAGTATTGATACGCCAAACCCTGCCACAACCAGAACGGTTACAAAAATTAAACGATATTGCCATTAGCCAGATGAAATCGCTGCTGAATAGTACAGGGATGAAGAAGTTGAAGTAGATTAATTGACGACGAGTCCACTCAACCCGCAAAGCAAAGCGGTGAGACTCGTCTGCGAAGAATGTTATAGTGCCATCATAATAGGAAGCTCAATTTTTCCAAATACTCTAATAATGTCGACAAGAAGTGTAAGCACCCAAACAATCAAAAGGCTTTTTGCTGAAAGTAAAGGAATTTGTGCAAAGTGCGATGATGAATTATTTCCTGAAGGAGATAATGTTGCAGAGATATGCCATATTGAAGCATATTCCAGTGGTGGGAATAGGTACAATGAAAATTTAAAGAAAATAGGCAAAGAAAATCACTATAATAATCTTCTGATTCTATGTTCGAAGTGTCATAAAATAATTGATTTAAAAAGCAATGAAAAGACATATGATGTAACAAAACTTAAACTTTTAAAAGAAGATCACCTAAAAAAAAGCATATCTAAATCACCTGAAAAACTTGACAAAGGAGAAATTATTGACACGATACTTGATAAATTCTATTTGTCAATAGAAAATGAGTTAGCAGAAATTAAAAAACTTTTAAGCTCACTGACAGGTAATAATTGTTTTGAGTCAGTAAAAGAAAAGTTTAAAAACCCAAAAAAATTTAGGCCTTCATTTGAAAACATAAACTCTTTCTATTTCAGCAATGCAGATAAAGAAATAATTGAGACCATTAAAGCAGGGATAGAAATAGGAATACCTCAGTCCTATATTTTAGAAGGGCCTCCTTCTTCAGGCAAAACTACTTTAATCATTAAGTTAGCAAGTGAATTGCCACAATCGCATGAGCAATTTTACATTAGTTTACTACAAGATTATAGCATAGATTCCATAAGAAGAGATATAAGAAGTATTCAAAATTTTCATGCAATAGTTTATATTGACGAATGCCACATCAACAACAATTTTGCATGTGAAATATACAATAGCTGTTGTGATTATTCAAATTTAACATTAGTATTTCTATACAGAGATATTGAAAATACTTCAAAGACATCCGACGATGGAGACAATCTTTTTGAAAATAATGCTACGCAGTTATTTAAAATAAATCCATTTGATAATCAAAATGAAAAAATTATTACATTAATTAAAAACAGGGGAAAAGCAATATTTAAAAAAACAAACAATGAAGCAGAAGTTGGGGATATAAATGTTATATATAATACTATAAATAAAAACCTCCTTAAATTATCTTTATTATTAGACGAGTGGGAGAAGCATCCGAACATTCCACTAGAAAAGCTGAATGATAAAGAATTAAATAAGCTTTTATTTAAAAGATTCTTAAATACCAGATACAATAAAGATGAAATTTCATTCTTGAAAATTTACACTACGATTAATACATATGAAATACCATTCAGGATACTTGACAGCACTAACCTAGAAGCCCAGTTATCTATTGATGCACTTATAAATAAAACAGAAGACGATGAATTTGAATTTTTTCATTCTTCATTTTCAAATCTTTTACTTCTTTCAATTCTTTCAAATGATTCAACATTTAATTTGGAATATCCTGATGGATTTGAGCAGTTTTTGCAAACTACATTTAAAATTTATTTTAGCGAACTATCTCAAAAAAGTGCTAAAAGATATCCTGATAAATTAATTTTTTCGTTTACTAAATTATTAGCCAATGGTCAATTTAAATTATATAAATTTTTAGTACGAGACAAAGAAACTAAACAACAAATAATTAACTACTTTAATGATGTTACTGACATTAATCAGTATTCATTATTTTTCAGGCAAATCAGTAAAAGTAGTAGCAATCTATTTGAGTTTTACTACAGTAAATTAATTCATGTAGGAAAAATTAAAGAAATACTCAAAATACGATTTAAGGATATTAGTGATTTACGAATAGTTTTAGAGCTTCTAAGAAACAAATCATATGACCATTTTAAAAATGCTATAAATAAGCTATCAATATCAGAACGAAAAAAAATATTACTTAGTTCGCCACTGAATAGTCTTGTAAATTCACTTCAGTATATTATTAACTTGGATTCAGGACTAGCAAATTTTTTGGACGAGGGTTTATCACAGCAAGATTGGTTAAATGTATTAAATCAAAATAGTTTGCCCTTAGTAGTAAAATCGATGTTTGTTTTAAAAGAACTAAGAGGAATAAGTTTTATTGATATTACTTCAACACTTCTAGATAAGAAAAAAATAAAAACTAATTCAAGATTTGAATCAATTGAAAAACTATCAAAGTCAATTAAAGAACTTGCAAGATTAAATGGAGATTTAGCTGAATGGTTTGCTTCTTCAATATCCGAAAACGAAATTATAGAGAAGATAAAAAACCAACCAATTGATAAAATTAGTAAATCATTTAAAGAACTTGTAGGTTATAAGCCAACTGAAATTTATACTATTATTGACGGATTCAATGATGATTATTTATTTAGCGAGTTCAGGAAAAAGAACCTTTCCGTTACTGGAAAGGTGTTATCAGATTTTTTTGATATAAATGATGCAAAAATTAAAAACATAGTCTCAAAACAGGAATTTCAAAATATACTTTTATCGAAACTTAGTATTGAAACAGATGCAGGTCAGGTTGCAAAGATTATTGCAGATTTGAAAAAAATCGAACCTGAATCAGCTAAGCTTTTCATATCTCAATTCACTTTTGATAAAATTCAAACTTTAATAGATAATGCAAATCTTCAACAACTCGGGGAATTTATTAATAATATTTTTAGCGTTAAGGAATATGAGAAGTTAAGTGAGGAGATTTTCATCTCAATTCCTTCAAATATCATTGCTTCAAAAGTTTTAAATAAAGATTTTAAATTTACTAATTACGAAGCCCCATTTTTACAATTAAGCAATGTTAATTGGGATAAGACAATTGAGATATTGGAGTTAATTGACAATGATTTGATTGCTCAGCAAGCAGGAGGACACAAGCCTTATGATGTTCCTACAGATTATGCAAGAAAGGTTTCTTCAACATTAAAGTCTTTAAATGATTTAGTACCTAAAAAAATAAAAAAAATTACATTAGAAATATTTAAACTAGTTTTTTTTGATAAAAAAATTAATGATTTATCTAAAACTGATTTAGTACACTGTTATGCAAATTTTGCAGCAATAAATAATGAATACGCAACTAATAAGTTCAAAGAAAGAGTTGAAAATTTAACTACAGAAGACATAAAAAATGAAAGCATTTCAAAATTTTCGGATGGTTTACGTTTATTAAGAGAGCCACTGGAATTAATAAAAGATTCTTTCATAATTAAATCCTTCGAATCACATCTATTGACTAATTACAAAAACTTTACTTTAGCTCAAATCTCAGTTACGTTTATGAATCTATATAAAATTGACAAAATATATTCAGCTAATCTTATAACTAATCTTGATTTAAAGTTTATAGTTGAAAAAACAGGTGAAATGAAAGATGGTTCCGCTTTAGCAAGCTTCCTTGGAGAAATTCTAACAGTAAATCCATTATTTCATAAAAAATTGATTAAAGAAATTGGTAATCAAAAAAATGTAAAAAAGTAGTTCTTCCATCTGCCCCTTCAGATGTTCAGCAAAAATACCTGTTCTCAGTTGTCCGGAGTTTTCTTTAAATAAAAAATTTTAAATATATAGTGATCGAAATTGTTTAATTATGAAAAAAAAAGTAAAAAAGAAAAGACAAAATAGTGGCAATAATATACAACTCGAATATCAAAAAAGAATAGATAATGAGTATGTTATCGATTTACCTATTATTTTAGGACTAATGACAAGCATGTCACCTTTTGGATCGGATGATTTTGTTTGGGAAGGCGATCACGACGGTGAAAAAATAACTGTGACGTTACCAAGACAAACTTCTGAGGGAAATGCCACTATCACTAATTTGCCAAACATACAAGGTCTTAGAGACCAGGTATATGCTGAAATAAAACGTATTTTACGTCAGCTAAATTAATATCCTCACTGCCCCGGTTCTCCTTAGTCTTCAGAAAACAATAAACTTTAGGGTTGTTATACTGAGTTTGCAACTCAGCATCAGCTTCAAAGAAGCTGTCTTTCTCTGCCGCCGAAGTTGTTGACCAAAAAACACCACGCCGTGGTTGTTGTACTGAGCTTGCCTGTCGGTAAACAGACTTGTCGACCTATATCCATCCAACCTTCAAATTGAATTCACCAAATCATCATAGATAAAAGACATTTACAATAGATGAAGTGGCGAGGGAGGATCAAACATCTGCAATGGCTTAAAACTCTCAGTTCCCCATGTTGATTTGCACTTGCTTTTGAGCAGCTTCTTGAATTTTTTTAGCCGTATTAATTCTAGTATCCTCTACTTCCTGGGTTGAAGTAATTTGTATAAAAGGCGATTCCATCATCTTACACAGTTCAATTATATTCTCGAACGGAAGAAACATCACTTTCTTTTCAGCATTAATGCAAAAAACAAGTCCCCCAATACCGGAGCTAGCTGGATTGGGGTCAAGGTCACGCAGAAAATTAATATAACTGTGTAAAGAATTGTAATCAACACCTATCGTCAGTCGTTTTTCAATTTCAAAAGAAGCAGTCGGATGACTTGAATATAGTAAGTGAATGAAATTATTCATCTCAATCTTACCATATTTGCTATCTGGTTTAAAAAAATCTATGTAGGGCCAAAACAATAGTTGGAAACTCTCTGGATAGGAAATATAATGAGCCAGGAGAGAAGTGTCTAACATATTTGGATATTTATTTTGGTGCAGTAAAACATTAAACAAGTTTAGACGGGCAGATTTATTCTTTTCAGTTTCAATATCTTTTAAGTCCTTTTTAAATTCAATGATTACACATTTAAATCCTCCGCTCACCATTAAATCTCCAATTGTTTTATCATGAGGAGTTTGCTGGTAAAGGTTTACCGAGCCTGAATTCAATAAATCGTGACCTGCAGAAATACGGCCACAGGCATAAATAAAATTGCCAATGTATACATTTTCATAAACTTTCATACCAGTAAAAATATAAAATATTTAATATATATGCATATTAATCAATCAGCCTTGTTATCCTGAGTTTGCAACTCAGCATCATATTCAAAGAAGCTGCATCTACCCGTCTTCCACTTATACGTATCTTTCCTTCTGAAAAAAAAGTGTTACCCTTATTATGATAAAATTTCCAACCACTTATATCGTTCTTTTAATTAGTTCTCTTTTCATGTTAATGCAAGCTTGCCAGTCCGGCAAAAAGAAAACTATTCTCACCGATTTTAAATACGAGGACTTTAAAGATTCTATCATTCAAAGCAGCCCAGATACTTTACTGAAGACAAGTAATATTTTTGACGACACTACTTTTATTCCGGCAGAAGATTCTGTAAAAGCCATGCTCACAAAAATGGAATTGGTATGGCTGCAGCAGGCCAACCTGATGGTACAATTAGATACATTAAAAAAAGGCCTTAGCAAACAGCCGGGTTTTACCGCAGCAGAAAAAATGATCATCAAAGAAAATATTGCAGTGGTAGATTCTTTTTTGCTGGCAAAAGATTCTTTGCCCATTGTTACTTGCATGGAAAAAGATTGCCTGGTATACTTAGAAGTCAACAGGACCACACAAAAACTATATCTCTATTTGCTGGGAGAATTAAAAGATAGTTTCCTGGTTTCCACCGGCCAGAAAAATAAATATGAAACTCCATTGCTGAGTCGCCGGCCTGCAGGCCCCATCCTAACAAAATATACTTCCCGCAAATTTCCCGGTGGTAATTACAGGGGCCTGGGAAATATGCCCTATGCAATTTTTATACAGGGTGGCTATGCCATTCACGGCACTACTACGGGCAATTTTTCAAAACTCGGTACCAAAGCATCGCATGGATGTATTCGCCTGCATCCCGACAATGCTAAAATTATTAATGCCCTGGTAAAAACAGTAGGGCTGGAGCAAACCTGGGTTGCCATTAAAGATTCAGTAACTACTATCGACTAAAAATTCTTTGTTTTTTTCAAAATGGATTTTATATTTGTTATCTACAAACGGCCGGTTTCCGGTCTTTAGCATTTAGCCTCTTATAATAACTGCCTCAGCCTCGTAAGTTCATTGATTATCGCCAGGGATGACATTATACTATGTTTTTCAATGGCGGGTTTTTTGTAATTGCCTTTTTTTATTTAATTGTAAAATGCAGCATTTATGAAACTATCAGAATTTATCGGTTTACCAGAAGATCATAAAAGATCTGTTGTTCTAACACAAGGAGTGGCCATCGGTAAAAGAAAGCTTGCTGGTCAGCAGCTTTTTCTTTTTCAATTGCAGGAGTATTATGTGGAAACGCTTTGTTGCACCAAAAGCAACGAGATAGTAGAATACAGGGTGTTTCAAAATACACAACAACTGGCTCCCTATCTGGAGGCCATTCACATTGATCATTTGTTGCACTAAAAGTCTTTTAGAAAAACAAATGTTATTGATGCAGTCAATGCAGCTGTATGCAGCTTGCAATGGGAGAACTATGTTCGCTTTGTTAGGCTTGTCAAAGTATCTACACCGAACCAATCGAATTAAACCCACTCAGTCATCATAGATTTTAAGAAATCTACTAAAGATCATATGGCCAACTGACCTTTGGTTTTACAAAATCCATCAACCTGCAATACTAATAACTTCATCAGAATATTTACGCCTCATCATAAACCAGCATCACATCAAAATCAAATTTATCTGCAGTGCCAATCAACTCTATTGTAACCTGTATAGGATAATCTTTTTTGTAAGGCACTTTCTCCCACATATCTGCTGGTATGTTTATAGGCTGGCTCAATATAATTGTCGGCCTGAAATGATAGAGACTTGGATTTATAAAAATCGGCGGTGCTTTAACTGTTAAAGAAGTACTACTTACACAGGTAACCTGTATATACAATCCATTTTTGGTAAGCTGGCTTCCCCATTCATTAGGGTCTGCCCATTCAAATAGTGGTGTTAGTAAGATGCTTTTAATTTCAATAAATGAATTTTGATTTTTTAAAACAAACTCTTTTCTTCTTTCTGCATTTGTTAGCCGGATTACCAAATCTTTCTTTATTGTAGCGGTGCCTTCTATACTATAATTGGTACCTGCCCCCGCACCATGCATTGCCAGCATTTTATTTTTAACCATATCAGTAAGTATTCTTTTTACTGTTGGAGATGGGATGCTTAATTTTTCCGCTATTTCGCCAGATTTTGAACCCGGATGGTTTTCAATAAAGGAATATATTTTTTTCTCTCTTAGCGACAGCTTACCACTTTTTGTTTGCACTTCCAATTTTTCGATCAATTGAATTTGGATATTCTTCATGCAATCTAAAAAAAACAATACCCAGGGATAAACATCTTCACCCGGCCGCTGCCGCTGGCACTGCATCAGAATTTTATAGTACTCAGATTTACGGTTTTCAATTTCATGTTCAAAACTTACATACTGCACCCATGAGTAACCATGCTTCAATAAAAGCAACGTTCCAAGCAAACGACTTAATCTTCCGTTACCATCCTGGAACGGATGAATGCTTAAAAAATCATACACAAATATGGAAGCCTTTATTAATGGTAAAGTTTGCGTATCTGATTTATACCATGCTATCAAATTACTCATGGCATCTTCAGTAGCAATGCCCGGCTCTGTAGTTTTAAAAATAATATGCTTTGAGCCATCCGGATTTGTTGCTTCTATTATATTACTATGTTGCTTATAGTTTCCTTTATGCCATGCATCTTTTTCATTGTGCTTCATCAAAGTATTGTGAAGGTGTTTCAGATTGCTCTCTGTAATTTCTATATCTCTGAACGATTCGGCTATCAGTTCCAGTGTTTCAAAATAGCCGGCTACTTCCTGCTGGTCTCTTTCTTCTAATTTTGAAACGGCAAGGTTGTTTATCAACACTTGCACTTCATCATCCGTCATTTTAGAACCTTCAATACGGGTAGATGCTCCCACACTTCGAACTGTAGCGATTGATTTTAATTGCTTCAACGTTTGGCCTTCTCTTTTCTCTATGGTTGTCCATGAGGCATCAAACCGGTCTAACTGACTGATTTCGTTTGTCAATTGCATCCAGTTTGGGGCAAAGGAAAAGGTATATATTGAGCTTGGCATATACTGTTAATGATTCGATTTGATACGCTAATATACGATTTTAATCCGAAATATAAACTAAAATTGATACGATTTGATACGATTATATCCGAAATTGATTCGGCCGGGCAGAAGCAAAAATCAATTGCATCAGAACAGTATGAAAACAGTATGACATATGCATATCAGGTACATACCTGAGCATACCTCAGGAATGAGGATAGTACCAGGTATATATGAGAACAGTATCACTAGAGCATACCTGCACTATGGAGTGTGTTTTCAATACCACCAACCACTCGAAATAAACCCACCGAATCATCATAGATATAAAGGTATTTATTAAACCTCAAGTGGCTGGGTAGAGCAAATACAAGCCTATCTTTTCATTTACCATTTTTAGTTAACTTACAAACTCCTAAAAAAATATTTCTATGCGTACAATCATTATTGCCATTATACTCTCATTGCCATTTGTTGCCACCGCACAAGCACCTAAAGCCGATAGTGCTTATATAGCTCAGCATTACACCAAGTCGGAGCATTTCATCACCATGCGGGATGGGGTCAAACTATTTACACTGGTTTATACACCAAAAGACCAGTCGAAGAAATGGCCGGTATTGCTAAACCGTACCTGCTACAATGCTTCTGACTATGGACATTATAATTTGCAGGGGCATCCATCCGATTACCTGGTGAGGGATGGATACATAATAGTGTTTCAGGATGTTCGTGGCCGCTACATGAGCGGTGGTACATTCACTAACATGACTCCTAATGTGCCGGGTAATGATCCAAAAAATAAAAAAGCCATTGATGAAAGTTCGGATACCTGGGATACGATTGACTGGCTGGTAAAAAATATTCGTAGTAATAATGGGAGAGTGGGTATGTATGGTATTTCCTATCCCGGTTTTTATTCTGCTGCTGCTTTGCCCGATGCACATCCGGCATTGAAAGCAGTATCACCACAGGCACCGGTGTCAGATTTTTTCTTTGATGATTTTCACCACATGGGTGCTTATCTCCAAAGTTACACTCCGGCATTTGCGGTATTTGGTTACCAGAAAAAAGATACCACCCGGCAGGATTGGTACATGAAAGAGATGATGCGTTTTTATACAAAGCCTGCAAAGGATGCTTATACATTTTATATGGAGCAAGGGCCATTAAAAAATATTACGGAGAAATATCACAAGGATAATTTTTTCTGGCAGGAAATTATTTCTCATCCCAACTATGATACATTTTGGCAGAAGCGAAGCATTTTACCACATTTAAAAAATGTAAAACCTGCAGTGATGACAGTGGGTGGATGGTTTGATGCAGAAGATCTATATGGCCCTCTCAATATTTATAAAACGATAGAAAAAACAACACCCGGCGCAAAGAATACAATCGTAATGGGCCCATGGGGACATGGTGATTGGGCAAGAGAGAGAGGAAAGAGTACACATAATCATATTTATTTTGGAGATAGCATTGCTACTTATTTTCAAAAGGATGTAGAAAGAAAATTCTTTGCTCACTACCTGAAAGATGAAGGCGAAGAAAAATTTCCTGAAGCATTGATGTTTAACACCGGTACAAAAAAATGGGAACAGTTTGATGTGTGGCCGCCAAAAGAAGCGGCTGATTTTAAATTGAAGTTTGGCGAGAATGGTAAATTATATATTAACCAGCCGGGCAAACCCGATGCAGTATTTGAATACATAAGCGATCCTGCAAAACCCGTTCCCTATACTTCACAAACAGAAGGCCTCACTTTTACTCCCCGCAATTATATGAGTGATGATCAAAGAGAAGCTGGTCGTCGGCCTGATGTGCTCACTTTTCAAACAGATGTATTAACAGATGATGTAACGATGGCCGGTGAGATATTGGCTAAATTAAAAGTGGCCATGTCTGGTACCGATGCAGATTTTATTGTGAAGCTGATAGATGTATATCCCGACGATCATCCCAACTATGAACACAATCCAAAGAACATTATCATGGGTGGCTATCAGCAACTGGTAAGAAGTGAAGCTTTCCGTGGCCGCTTCCGCAATAGTTTTGAAAAGCCTGAACCTTTTATTCCCGGTGTAGTAACAGATGTAAATGTGCCGCTGCAGGATGTGTTGCATACATTTAAGAAAGGTCATCGCATTATGATACAGGTACACAGCACCTGGTTCCCCTTCATTGACCGCAATCCACAGAAATATGTAGAGAATATTTATGAAGCCGAGGAGAAGGATTTTATCAAATCAACGATCAAAGTAATGGGCAGTTCAGAAATTGGTGCCGGTGGAACACAGCAAAAGAAAAAAGGATTTTAAGAGTGCATTAAAATAATAATAAAAGTAAAAAGGCGGGTGACTAATCATCCGCCTTTTTACTTTTAAGGTCAATTAAAAATTAATTCTGCCTTGAGGCCATCATCGCCTGCGATTCTTCATACGTAGGCCCATACATACCCGGCACTTTATTACCAGATGCTCTTAAATGCGCCACCAACTCCCCACGATGATGATAAAGATGATTAAATAAAAAACCTCTTACCACTTGTATCTTGGGCATGGGAGGCATAATGTCCTGTCCACCCATTTGCATATGCCAGGTATTCATAAAGGTTTTTTCATCTGCATTTTCCAGTACTTCTTTTGCCTTAGCCACATTGTCTTCAAACTTAGCTACAATATTTGCCGCCTTGCTGATGTCGCCTTTATCATATTTATAAGTACCCATGTCAAATACATCCTGGTTAAAGGTGGCATCAAACCAATTGTACACTTCGGCAATATGCGAAGCTAATTGCCCCACCGACCATAGATGCGGTTGCGGCCTATAGTCCAATGCTGAATCAGGAATGGCTTTTAATAAGTTGCGGGTGTTTTCTGCTTCATGAGCAAATTCACCAAGAAGTGCTTGTTTTATCATTGTATAAAATTTTTAAAGTAAGAAGGCCATTATATTTTTTGAATACGAAAATTTCATTTTACTACTTCATCCGCTTCCACATCTTCATCATCATGGCGGGGGCTTACGGTAATCATTCTTTAGTTGGTCTTCAAATTCCTTTTCATCCTTTGCATTACGAAAGGCCAGAAAAGCAATGAAAGCTATGGCAACAATACCAATAATAATGATGACAGGCCAGTTCATTCGATCAATTTTATATTAAGGTAATCCTTTTCTAAAATCTGGCAAATGATTAAAGATTTTATCACCTTCAATTTTTATCATTTATACTAAAGTACGGTAGGGGAAGATGAGTAAATAATTATTGATTTTCAAACCCAACACTATATGTTATGCCATTTTTACAGCTTGTTGCAACAGTGATAACTCGTAGATATGCCGCAGCATTATAGTGCGGCACATCTGCGGCAGAACTGCGGCACATCTATGGCAGAACTGCGGCAGATCTCTGAATGTGAATTGTCAATACTTAACTCCGCATTGTGGATATGAATGGCAGACTCTATAAAAGTTTTAATGAAATTCCGGATAAGTTCAACATTACTGGATTTTCACCGGGTATGTTTATATACCAATTATATAATAGCGAGGGAGTACTGCTGGAAAGGGGTAAGCTAATGGTGCAATAGCTATTTCTAAAAGATGAAGTGAATTTTATCCCACTGACTTCGTCCATATTTGTTCATACATTAATATGTTAGCCACAAGTAGAATTTTGATTGTGTTTTAAAAGCCAGATAATTTAACACCCTCTTTCCATCATCTCAATCATCTTTCAGTTAATTTTACATCCTTGTTCACAATTTCATTTACACCGTATCTATGTTTTTGAAAATACTTACTGTAGCAGGTCTCGCTACTTTCGAAATATATGCAGCTATTCCCGCAGGATTTGCTTTTGGTCTTTCTCCATTTATGATTTTTGTTGCCAGTGTTGCCGGTGGTTTGGCCGGAGCTTTTGTTGCTGCTTTTTTTGGCGATAAGATCAGGGCTTTTTTTCATAAGAAAAAAAATACTCCAAAAGAGGAAACAAAAAAACATCCTGTCATCACCAGGCTATGGAATAAATATGGAGTTGCTGGTCTTGGTATTTTAGGCACACTTACCGTAGGTGCACCCATAAGCATTGCTGTAGGAACCGGATTAAATGTGCAGCTTAAAAAATTATTGATCTGGTGCTGCCTGGGTATTATTATCCGCTGCACTTTATTTACGGCCATTGGTCATTACGGTCTTCAGTTAGTTTAATCCAACCAATATCTAAAACTGATATTTTTGCAATGTGAATCACTTTTTGCATAATCCTGTTTATCATGCATTGCTTACCGGCGATAAGCGTCTCAGTCATGGTAATGAGCAGGTAAAATATTTTGACGAACAGGTATCTCCCTTTGCAGGCTTTGCAGAAGATTATGAAAAAGGATTTGATGAACTGCATGAACTATTCCCACCCGGCCGAAAAATTTTATATGCCATCCCTTCTTTTATTACAGCACCTGCAGGCTGGCAAGTACAGCATGAAATAAAAGGATTACAATTTGTTTATGAAGCAGGGAAAAAGATCAACTATGATTTTTCGAATGTGATGCCTTTATCAGATAAACATGTAGAACAAATGGTGCAACTGGCAAAACTTACCAAGCCCGGCCCATTTGGAGTAAGAACGATTGAGTTTGGTTCTTATTTCGGCATTTTTGACAATGAAAAATTAGTGGCCATGACAGGTCAACGGCTGCATGTCAAAAATTATACAGAGATCAGTGCGGTGTGTACTCATCCAGATCATACAGGCAAAGGCTATGCAAATACTTTAATGCAGCATCAGTTGCAAATTATTTTAGAGCAAGGTCAGCAACCTTTTTTGCATGTGCGGGAAGATAACGACAGGGCTATTGCTCTTTATCAACGGCTAGGCTTCGATGTTTCCAGGCCAATGAATTTTTATTTTATGAAGAGACTATAAGTATGTCATGACGTAGTTGGTGTTTATATGAATTCATATCCCAACACCTAGAACTTATCTTTGTACTCAAATAATTAATTATGGAACTCGGTATCGGCATGTTTGGCGATTTACACATTAATAGCAAAGGAGAAATACAACCGGCAGGGCAAAGGCTGCAGGAGTTAATCGAAGAAATAAAACTGATGGATGAAGTGGGTCTTGATTTTTATGGCATTGGTGAGCATCATCGTCCGGACTATGCTGTATCCACACCGGAAATAATTTTAGCCGCCGCTGCTACTGTTACAAAAAAAATAAAGCTAGGTAGTGCGGTTTCAGTATTAAGCTCGGCCGATCCTGTAAAGCTTTACCAAAGTTTTGCTACAATAGATTTAATCTCCAATGGCCGTGCCGAGTTAGTGGCGGGCCGGGGTAGTTTTATCGAATCATTTCCATTATTTGGTTTTAACCTAAAGGATTATGATGAATTGTTCGAAGAAAAATTAGAACTGCTACTGAAAATAAATAATGCAGAGCATATTACCTGGAAAGGAAAATTCAGACCGGCATTAACAGAGCAGCAAATATTACCAAGGGCAGTTAACGATCATTTGAATATATGGGTGGCAGTGGGAGGCACACCAGAATCTGTATTAAGAGCAGGCAAGCATGGCCTGCCCGTCATCTTTGCAATCATCGGTGGCAATCCGGCACAGTTTCAACCATTGTTTAATTATTACAAAGAAGTGTATCAGCATTACAAGCATGATATGAATAAATTTCAGGTGGGTGTGCATATGCATTCTTTTTTTGGTGAAGATGGTCAGCAGACAGCAGATGAATATTATCCAATTTATTCTGCACAGATGAATAGAGTAGGTGCATCACGGGGATGGCCGCCGTACCAACTACAGCAATATGAAGCAGGCAGAAGCAGCAAGGGACATTTAATAATTGGTGATGCAAACGAAGCCATTGATAAAGTTTTACACATGCAGGAGTTGTTTGGTCTTACCCGTTTTTCTGCACACATGGATGTGGGAGGGCCTTCACATTCATCCATGATGAAGTCAATAGAAATCTTTGGAAATAAGATTGCGCCTAAAGTGAGAGAGGCCTTGGGTAAAAAATAAGAATTGAAAAAAATGAATGCCTTTAAAAGTTTCTCCCGGTATTTTAACCCGGCTTTGTATTTATTAGCAGTAAACAATATCCTAAACTTTAATAACTTTAGTGCAGCATAAATTATATGAAGAAAATTTTCCTATTTATACTATCCTCACTGCTTGTTGTATGCTTAAATGCACAAGACCTTCGGCAGGTAAAATTTTTTAGCGGCTCCAGCTTTTCATCTTTTTCATTTGTAACCGACCAGGGAATTATTATCCGGATTTCAGATACAGGGGGATTAATGGAATGGGGAATGCCAGCAGATAATCGCAGGTATAATTATATTCCCGGTATGCTTGATCCTTACCTCGGCAGAGTAGATTATTACGGGCAAGAATATGATTCATCATTGCGGGGCAAAGTAAGAAGTATTGGTACCTGTTCTTTTATGTATTACAGTAAATCAGATGCAACTGAAAAGGCAGGTAAAATAAGAATGATAGGAACGGCAGCTTTGGATTATTATGATAGTTATGAGAACACTGCATTCAGAGGAAAACTTAAGTTCGCTGGTTATCAAATGCTCACTTATTATTCTTCGTACGAAAATGAAGCCTTTAGCGGTAAGCCAAAAATCATTGGCACTACTTCTCTTAGTTATTATTCTACGTTTGATGATAAGCTGATAAAGGGAAAAATAAAAAGTATAGGCGCATATAACTACACATGGTACACTTCTAACTCCAGTACCGGCTACCAGGGCGGGTTAAAATCCGGAGCCGTATCCCAATTGGTTAATGGAATTACTTATATCATTCTGTAAATTACTTCCCAGGCAAAGTGTACTGTTTAAATTTACTACATGACAAATGTTCCATTGACAAAAGATAGCGAATTTATTGTGGGTGAAAATAAAGTGCTTGACTATGTAGTAGGAGCTTTATTTGTAGGCCTGTTCCTTTTTGGTTTGATAAATGCTATTAATAATAAATACACATCTCCGGTTTATATTGGGTTGATGATTGCTTTTTTACTCGGGCCAGGTATTTTCTTTTTAATAAAAGCAAATAACAAGAGGATCTATATTCGGGTAAATAAAACGGGCATTTACCAGGATGAAAAATTGCTGACTGATTGGCCTCATTTTTTGAAAGCTTATTTAAGTCAAAAACAAAAAATCTTCACCATACAGGATAATTTTATTTTAGTAGTGGAGTATACAAAAGATGTAGAGGGAAAAGGTTTTCGACGCAAAATACCACTCACCAATACCCAAAATAAATCAGAAGAAGAGGTGCTGGAAGCAGTAAAATTTTTCTGGAAAGAGTACGCCAATGAAACCGGCTGGTAAAATCTAATTTCGGTTTCTACATACTGCGACTAGGTAATGAAGTCGAAAATATTCTACAAATTTTCTAAAGGGTTAACTTTACACAACTGACTCTATTGTCGTTTATGTTGAATTTTATTGATCCCGGTATTCAAGTATGAAATACATTATTCTATCAGTTCTGCTTTTTATCAGCACCACTCTGCTGTCGCAACAGAATAATAATTCTGTTAGTGGAACGGTGATTGATCAATTATCCAGGCAACCGGTGGAGTTTGTAAATGTTGTTTTACTTACAGATAAAGACAGTGCTGTTGTTAAAAACACGGTAACTGATAAAAAAGGAAAATATATTCTTACTGATATACTGCCCGGTACGTATCGAATCCGGTTTACTTTCATTGGATATGATATACCGAAAACTCAGCAGCTGATCATTACTCCGGAGCAAACATCAGTTCAATTAGAAACCATTGAACTGAATAACCATACTACTACACTAAACGAAGTGGTTGTTACCGGCAAAAAATCAATGATCAATACTTCCATTGATCGAAAAGTGTACCAGGTAAGCGGAGATATAATGAGTAAATCTGGATCGGCCAGTGATATTTTAAAAAATATTCCTTCAGTAGAAGTAGATATAGAAGGCAATGTAAATCTGCGTGGCTCTGGCGAAGTGATGATACTCATCAACGGAAGACCATCACCATTGATGGGTAATAACAGGGCTGAGGTGCTGCAACAATTACCTGCTAATTCAATAGAACGGATAGAAGTAATCACTAATCCATCTGCAAGGTTTAGACCTGATGGAACTTCTGGTATCATCAATATTGTGTTGAAAAAAAATACCAATAATGGATTTACCGGAAACATTATTGCTAACATTGGTAACAGGAAACGTAGCAATGGCAGCTTTAACCTGAATTACAAAAAAGGAAAAGTCAATACATTTCTCGCCTATAATATCCGGCAGGATGAACGAAATCGTTTTAATGAACTTAACCGATCCTACTTTGATTCTGTAGGAAAAATTTCGAGCTACTACAAAGAGATCGGGAAATTAATAAACAGACCATTATCTCATTTAGTAAGAGGCGGAATAGATTACGATATTGATTCTAATAACAGTATTGGCATTTCAGCAAACTATGTTCCATCCGGCCTTACGAGAAATGATTTGGTGCAACGATTTTATTATGACAAGAATAAGTTGCTTACCAATCAATTCAACCGTACCCGCCATGCTCCCGCCACAGAATTTGAAAATGATGCAACACTTTACTGGCAACATAATTTCAAAGAAGAGGATCATGAATTAAGAATGGAAGCTACTTTTTCATCACAAGGGGAAGATGAAAAAAACTATTATAACAATATTTATAATTATCCAGCACAACGGTCGTTCCCAGATAATAATTGGGTGAACCAGGTAGAAAAGAATCAGCAAGTGGCCATAGATTATGTAAAGCCCCTTACGGAAGAAAGTAAATTAGAGTTGGGATATGCCGGTTCTTTCATTCAGCAGGATATTGATTTTTATGTAGAAGATTATGATACGGTACAGAATAAATTTATTCCGAATATTCTACGGAGTAATCGTTTTTTATACAACGAATCTGTACATGCTGTTTACGGTACTTATCAACGTTCTTATGATGCATTTAGTTTCTCTCTCGGCTTACGGGCAGAGGAAGCCTATACAAAAGTAAATTTGCGGACAAAGGATTCTGTTATCAGCAACCAATATTTTCAATTATATCCAACTCTTCATCTTGCTTATGAGTTAAAGAAAGGGGAGTTGCAGTTGAATTACAGCCGCCGGGTGAACAGGCCTGATGGTGATGAGATGAATCCCTTTCCAGAATATGTAGACCCATTGAATTTACGGGCAGGCAATCCCAAATTGCTACCAGAGTTTATTCACTCTGTGGAGTTTGGTTACCAGTTGAAGGGAAAAAATTTTAATTTTGTACCAAGCATTTATTACCGGTATAAATACAACAGCTTTACTACTGTTACAAAACCACTAAATGATTCAGTATTGCTTACTACCCGTGAAAATCTTTCCACTGATCAATCGGCGGGGTTAGAATTTATACTTTCTGCCAATACTGCCAAATTCTTTTCTGCAAATCTTAGCAGTAATATTTTTTATAACACTATCAATGCTGAGAACCTTGGTATTCTTCAAAAAAAATCAATCGTATCATTCAGCACCAATTTTATTTCCACATTTACTTTTACACCAACTACACAAGTGCAGTTGAGTTGCAACTATCGATCAGCCCGGCAAACAGCACAGGGACAATTTTTTCCAACCTTTGTTACAAATATTGGTGCACGGCAAGATTTATTTAAAAAGAAAGTGGCTGTAACCTTAACACTTTCAGATGCATTTAAAACACTGAAACAAAAAGTTATCTTAAATACAACAGACTTCAATCAAACAGCCATTACCCGTAGAGATGCAAGAATTTTATATATCGGGTTTGGTTACCGCTTTGGAAGTAGCACAAAAAAGCCTGCTGCGGAAAAAATGCAGTTTGACAATAATTTATAAGTTTTTATTGAATGCAAGAAGGGTTTTGCAATTAAAAGGCTGATATCACCATAATGGTTTTTTGCCAGTAGGTTTTGGGCCTCCTTTTTTTACACTGGATAATTTTATGTTGTGATTGTCGTAATGTCTTATTGCTTCTTTTCTGTTAGTTTTTGGATCCATTCCCTGAACATTAGCAATTACGGGATTTACTTCTGGTGAATTTAATTCCGGACTTTTTTCTTCTACCGGCGGTAAATTATTTTGTGGTTCTTCTATTGGGGTTATTGCTTTTGGGCGACTGATTGCTTTCTTAGTGGTAGTAGATGCCGAAGATTTGCTCACTGGTCGCTTAGAAGGGGCTACTTTTTTAGATGCTACCTTCTTAGCTGGAGATGTATTTCTTTTAGGCGAAGTAGATTTTTTTACTGTCGTTTTTTTCCTGGCTACTGCTTTTTTCTTTGTTGCTGTTTTTTTAGGTGCAGCTTTCTTTTTAGTTACTGCTTTTTTAGTCCCCTTTTTTTTAGTGGTAGCTTTTTTTGCAGGCCTGGCTTTTTTTGTTGCTTTCTTAGTCATAAGATGGTTTTAGATAAGTAGATAAATATGTGTTATTACCATTATTTATTTTTCAATAACCATACCAACAGTTAAACATTATACTGGCTGTCGTTCAGTATTCCCCAAATTACTATTCTAATGATGTAGAAAAACTTTCTCCTCCTGAGATTCCGGATGCCCAAATTAACATGAGACTTCTGCGTTCACTCTTGTATCTACTGGCATAGTTTCTGACTAATACTATGACTAAATGTATTGAAAGCTATGCCGGATAAACAACCCACCGTTAGATTTAAAGGAAAAAAACTTAGCACACTGGTAAATGATAACGAAGCCACTGCAAAGGCAGTTAAGCTGGTATATGTAAACAATCAGCAAGCTGGTATCAATAGGATAAAATCTGGTAAGAGCTTTAAATATGTGCATGGTAATAAGGTCGTAAAGGATAAGAAACAGATTGCCCGGATACGATCTTTAGTAATACCGCCTGCCTGGGAAGATGTTTGGATATGCTCTCTTGAGAATGGACATCTGCAAGCAACAGGTATTGATGTAAAGAAAAGAAAGCAATATAAATATCATGCTTTGTGGAATGAGCTTCGTAATCATACAAAGTTTTATCGGATGCTTGAGTTTGGCAAAATTCTTCCTTCCGTTCGTAAAAAACTGGATGCAGATATTTCATTGAGTGGGTTGCCTAAAAATAAAGTGCTGGCTCTTGTTATCAGCCTGATGG
Source organism: Chitinophagaceae bacterium (assembly GCA_031397865.1). Classification (GTDB taxonomy): domain Bacteria; phylum Bacteroidota; class Bacteroidia; order Chitinophagales; family Chitinophagaceae; genus JJ008. The sequence goes on along the minus strand of JANNMN010000020.1, from coordinate 38,062 downwards.
AGAAAACAAGTATTAGAGTGGGAAGTAGTTTTTATGAAAAGTTGTATGGATCATTTGGTATGACCACATTAAAAGATCAGCATGTGAAAATAAAAGGAGCCTCCATTCATTTTATGTTTAAAGGCAAGAAAGGAGTAGAGCACCAGGTAAGTTTAAAGAATAAAAAGCTGGCGAAAATTGTGCAACACTGCCGGGATATACCTGGTAAAGAGTTGTTTCAATACATTGATGAAAATAATGAAAGGCAAATGATTGATTCAGGTATGGTAAATGAATATATCCGGGAATTGACCGGCAGCGAATTTACTGCAAAGGATTTTCGTACCTGGACAGGTACTACTGTCGCATTACAAGCATTTTCTGAAGGCGGAATATTTGAAGACGAAAAAGACGGTAAGAAAAAAGTAGTTGAGGCTTTGGATAAGGTATCTGCTCATTTAGGAAATACCCGTACGGTTTGCCGGAAATATTATGTGCATCCTGTAATATTGGAAATGTATGAAAAGGGGGAACTCCAAGATTACCTGGATAAAATAAAATCAGCAGGGGAAGAAGAAAAAGTATTGATAGAAATTTTAGAGAAACTTCATTAATAAGTTTAATTGACTGGTCAACAAAAAAGCCGGAATAATTCCGGCCTTTTTGCTACTAAAGGTTTTCATCTTTTTTCTTATCTGCCTCTTCTTTTGATTCTTTATCATTCTCTTCCCCAGCCTCTTTTATATTTTGTACTAATGAAGATACAGGCCCTTTCATATTTTCCTGTGGATCAGTTTTCTTCAGCGTTTCAGGATCTGGTTTTGAAATATCTTTATTATCGTCCTTTTCCTTTTCGCTGTTTTTGTTCGTTGATGAATTTGACATGGTATATGTTTTATTGTGTAAACAATTATTCCAAATTTTGGGCCGTTTTTTTATTTCATATTTAATAAACTGAGTTCTAATGTAATTTTTTATCTGGCATAGTTTTTTATTTATTTTTTAGCGAGAAAAACATTTAATCATTTTTAAAAATTACAGTTATGGATAAAATGGAAATGAAAGGAAAATGGAATGAATGGAAAGGTAAGCTGAAGCAGAAGTATGCAGACCTTACTGATGATGATTTAAAATATGAAGAAGGAAAAGAAGATGAGACCTGGGGAAGAATTCAGAAAAAAACAGGCCAGGTGAAAGATGATGTTGTTAAGTGGCTGAAAGACCTGGGTTAAAATTTTTCGCCAAACCGGGTAATAAATTGCCCATATTAATTTCAGAAATTAGTATGGGCAATTTTATGTTTAAGTAGTGTTGCCAAATAGTAAAGTTATTGTTTACTTATTTTAAACATTTTTCCACTGTCAGTTATTGCATACAATATTCCATTTGAGTAAGCCACATCACGGAAACGTTCATTTTTATCTGCCAGTAATCTTTCTTCACCTACTACTTTATTATTTACAATTACAAGCCGGGCTATATGCTGGCTGCTGAGGCCACCAATAAATAAATTGTTTTTCCACTCAGGAATTGTATTGCCTTTATAAAAAGCCATACCGGATGGAGATAGTACAGGATCCCAATAATACACTGGCTGCTCCATACCATTTTTTTGCTGAATAGCATCACCAATTTCATTTCCTCCATATTCTATACCATATGTAATTACAGGCCAGCCATAATTTTTTCCAGGCTTGATGATATTTATTTCATCACCACCACGGGGACCAAATTCATTTTCCCAAAGCTCACCGGTTACCGGATGAATGTCCAGGCCTTGTGCATTACGAATACCATAGGCATAAATTTCCGGCATAGCACCTGCCTGGTTTATAAATGGATTGCCCGGTGCAGGTTTACCATCTTTAGTTATTTTAAAGATCTTTCCAAGTCCTGATGAAAGTAATTGCGCCTGTGCTCTTCCTTCAGGGATTGATCTTTCACCAGTGCTTACAAATAAGTGGCCGTCGTTATTAAAAACAAGACGGGAGCCATAATGCATACTGCCCTTTAATGAAGGCGTAGCTCTGAAAATTACTACCGGGTTTTCTATTTTGCCTGCGGCTTCATTTAATTTTCCTTTGGCAACTGCCATCAGGTTTCCATTTCCATATTTTTCAGTATAAGACCAATAGATTATTTTATTTTGATTAAAATCAGGGTCAGGTGCTGCATCCAGCATACCTCCTTGCCCGCCATCATCTACTGCCGGAAAACCGGTAATTTTTTTTACCAATTTACCATCAGCTCCCAACATCTGCATGTAACCGGATTTATCTGTTACCAGCAATCTTCCATCCGGCATAGGAACTACAGCCCATGGCCTACCAAGGTCATTCACTATTTTTTCTACTGTATATGCGGTAGTGGTTTTTACAGCTTTTATTCTTGTTTGTCCTGCAAAGGCAGGTTTGTAATCTGCATTTGGTTTTTTCGTTTCTACTGAAGGGTTTTTAGTAGTGTCAGTACCATCATTCTTTGCAGTTGAAATATTATTATTACTGCAAGCCGTTGCCATGAGTATGCTCATGTATAATGAAAGAAAGAATGTTTGCATATGATTTTATTTATTTGATGCTAAAATTAACGAAACTCTGCGGTAAGATGCGTTATTGCTTGTCATCATTGTGTTTTAATGTGACAGAATGGAGCTAGAAATTGTGGCATAATTTTATGAGTGTTGAAAGTGTACAGATCTTATAACAAACATTAAACCATTATTATGACACAGGACAATACAATTCTTCTGCACACCTATAATGATATGGTGGAAGCTGAAATAGCCAAAGAAAAACTTTCTGCCAATGGTATCGAATCTTACCTTGAAAACGAAAATGTAATGGGACTGGATCCAATTGGAGGAGTTGAACTAAAAGTATTTTCAAAAGATAAAGAAGCCGCCGAAAAAATATTATTAGCTTAGGTGGTACTATTCACTACAATCTTGTTTATGATTTTGAACTGGCTTTTTTCCTTTTAGCTTGTATTGTAGATTTTTTCCTGGTAAGAGTTTTTAATCCATCTTCTTTAGCTTCAGAAATTCAAATGGCGATAGCCTGTTTTCGATTGGTTACTTTATCACCAGCACTGCTTTTTAATTTTCCTTCTTTAAACTCATTTATCACCTTGCCAATTTTTTTGTGGCGACTGTTGAATAATTTTTTGCCATAGTAATGAGTGTTTAACAAAAGATGGAGAAATGATATGCCAACCGAAAAAACTTTTTCTGCTATAGCTGAGTTATTTCTGACTATTAAACTTCTATTTAAATCATAAGATTCCACGACAAGCCAACAGGCAAGTTGTAATAACCACATTTTATAATATTATACAGCCAAGCCATACCTTTGCACCATTCTTAGCTTAAACTTTATAAATATGAACGTCGGTAATTTTTCATACCCCATGCCTGTTAATGAACCAGTATTGAACTATGCTCCCGGTTCTGCAGAAAAGAAAAGATTAAAAGAAGTACTTGCTGAATTAAAAAAGCAAGAGGTAGATGTGCCAATGTATATCGGTAGTAAGGAGGTGAGAACCGGTAAAAAAGTAGCTATACATCCTCCGCATGAAACGAAGCATACACTTGGATATTTTCATGCAGGCGAAGAGAAGCATGTGGTGCAGGCTATTGAGGCAGCATTAGCAGCCAAAGATGGCTGGGCCAATACCAGCTGGGAGAATAGGGCCGGTATATTTTTAAAAGCCGCTGATCTGATGGCTACTAAGTATCGGCCATATATGAATGGTACTACGATGCTTGGGCAAAGTAAGAATGCTTACCAGGCAGAAATAGATGCGGCTTGTGAGTTGATAGATTTTTTACGTTTCAATGTTCATTTTTTGTCTGAGATTTATAAGCAACAACCTATCAGCAGTCCGGGTATGCATAATAGAATGGAGTATCGTCCGCTGGAAGGATTTGTGCTGGCAATAACTCCTTTCAATTTTACGGCTATTGGTGGTAATCTTCCAACATCTGCAGCCATGTGTGGAAATGTGGTGGTATGGAAACCTGCCAACACACAAATTTATTCCGCACAAATGACAATGCGTATTTTAAAAGAAGCCGGTTTGCCAGATGGTGTTATCAATTTAATTTATGTAGATGGACCAACGATTGGTAAAGTATGTTTCAATCATCGGGATTTTAGCGGTGTACATTTTACAGGCTCTACCGGTGTGTTTAATAATATGTGGGAAACGATTGGTAAAAATATGTCGATGTACAAATCGTATCCAAGAATAGTGGGAGAAACGGGAGGTAAAGATTTTGTATTGGCACATAAAAGTGCTGATCCGGATGTGGTGGCTACTGCATTACTAAGAGGTGCATTTGAATTCCAGGGACAAAAATGTTCGGCGGCTTCCAGAGCATACATTCCTTCTAACATTGCTGAAGAAGTAAAGAAAAAAGTAATTGCTGGTGTTAAGAGTTTTAAAATGGGAACAGTGGAAAATTTTTCCAACTTCATCAATGCAGTGATCGATGAAAAAAGTTTTAACAACATCAAAAAATATATTGATGCTGCAAAAAAAGATCCGAAGGCGGAAATATGGGTGGGTGGAAAATGTGATAGTAAGGATGGATGGTTTGTACAACCAACTGTGATCGAGGCAAAGAATCCAAAGTATGTAACAATGTGCGAAGAAATTTTCGGACCAGTACTAAGCGTTTACATTTATCCTGCAAATAGCTTTGAAAAAGTATTGGACTTGGTTGATAGTACATCTCCATATGCGTTAACGGGTTCTATAATATCAACGGATAGGGCTGCAGTTGAATTAGCTACCAACAAACTTCGTAATGCAGCAGGCAATTTTTATATTAATGATAAACCTACCGGTGCAGTGGTTGGTCAGCAACCATTTGGCGGTGCCAGAGCTAGTGGTACTAATGATAAAGCTGGATCTATATTAAATCTTTATCGCTGGTTAAGTGCCAGAACAATTAAAGAAACATTTAATCCGCCAACTGATTATAAATATCCATTTATGTTAGAAGAATGATAATTTATCCGTAATCATTTTTATTTTGATAAATGGTTTGTACTTTAAAGTTTCGGCCATTACATTTGCCGCCATTATTATTATTAAACCCTTACAAATGAAAAAATTATTATTTAGCTTCCTGCTTGCTGCAGGATTTTCTTCGGCAGCTTTTGCACAAGAAGAAGTAGAATTAAAACCATTCAAAGTTGATGTTAGTCTTGGGTATGCCATTCCCGGAGGTTCCGGTTCTAAAGGCGGAGTATTGTTTGCAGTAGAACCTAAATATGCAATAATGCCAAACCTTGCAGTTGGATTACGTATGGAAGGTGCTGTAGTTGCCCGTTTCAGCGGGTATGATGCAAATGGCGATATTGCCAATGCAGATGTTAATGCATCCGCCTCTTATCTTGCCACAGGTGATTATTACTTTAAAGACAATTATTCTTTCCGTCCTTTTGGTGGTGCTGGTGTTGGACTTTTTTCATTGGCTGCTGCCAATATTAGTGCAACGGGTGGTGAAAGTGCTGGAACCAGTTCTAAATTTGGTGGAATGGTAAGAGCCGGGCTTGAAGCCGGCCATTTCCGTTTTGGAATAGAGTACAACATTGTTCCGAGCAGTATGTTAGATGGATTTGATGCCAATGGAAATCCCGCTAAAATAGAATCAAAGAACAGCTACCTGGGAATTAAACTGGGTGTATGTATCGGTGGTGGACGATATTAGTATTAATTAAATCTTTTTTCCAAGAGGCTGTTTATATACAGCCTCTTTTTTATAAAATGCTGTTGAGCTATTAATAACAAGTATACAAATTATTCTTAGGCCGATAGGGTATTTCTTACTAATACCTTCTTCTTTTCCCTGCTTAAAAAAATTGTAACTTCATCGCAAAACAAGAATAATGCAGGTCATTCTTTCATCGGTTCAACTTTCTGAAACAGTACAACAATTAGCTGAACAATTTGATAAGGCCCATGAAAATTTGAATGATGTGGTATTTGTTGGGATCCAGCAAGGTGGGGTAGTAATTGGTAATGATATAGTAGCTGCTTTGCAAAAACTGCATCCTTCAGAAAAAATTCTCTACGGCCAATTGGACATTACTTTTTACCGGGATGACATCCGTAAAGAAATATTAACACCGGATACGATGAACATCCCTTTTGCTATTGAAAATAAAACAGTGGTTTTAATTGATGATGTTTTGTTTACCGGCCGCACTATTAAAGCTGCACTCGATGTGCTGCTGGATTATGGCAGGCCAGCTAAAGTGGAATTATGTGTGCTGATAGACAGAAAAGAGCATCGTCAGTTTCCCATTCAGGCAGATTATGTAGGTTTGTCTGTGAAAACCCATAAGACAGAGAAGGTAAAATTGATCAATAAAGAAGTGATGCTGATAACTCAATAATTTGCTATAACTTCGACCTTTAATGCAACTATCCACTCGACATCTGCTTGGCATTAAAAATCTTACTAAAGAAGATATCTCCCTTATTCTTACCACAGCAGCTCAATTCAAAGAAGTTTTACAACGTCCGGTTAAGAAAGTTCCCTCATTAAGAGATGTAACAATTGTTAATCTTTTTTATGAAAACTCTACCCGAACAAGATTCTCTTTTGAATTAGCTGAAAAAAGATTGAGTGCCGATACGATCAACTTTGCTGCATCTTCTTCATCAGCGGCAAAAGGGGAAACTTTGCTGGATACGGTGAATAATATTTTATCCATGAAGGTAGATATGGTGGTGATGCGGCATAGTGCAAGCGGTGCACCGCATTTTTTGGCTCAACATATTCCGGCCGCTATCATCAATGCAGGTGATGGTATTAACGAGCATCCAACCCAGGCATTGCTCGATGCATTTTCTATCGAAGAAAAAACAGGAACATTGGCCGGAAGAAAAGTGGCTATCATCGGCGATATAATGCATAGCCGAGTAGCACAAAGCAATATTTATTTATTGAAAAAAATGGGAGCGGAGGTTACTGTTTGCGGCCCGCCTACATTAATTCCAAAATACATCAGCGAAGCATTAGGAGTCCAGGTAAACTATAATCTTAAAGAAACATTAGAATGGTGTGATGTGGCGAACGTTTTGCGCATTCAATTAGAAAGACAAAACCAGGTTTTATTTTCTTCCCTGCGGGAGTACAGCCTTGCTTATGGCATCAATAAAAAATTACTTGACAGCTTGCACAAAGAAATTGTAATTATGCATCCCGGCCCGATAAACAGGGGAGTGGAGTTGGACAGTGATGTGGCCGACAGTAAACAATCAATTATCTTGCAACAGGTAGAAAATGGAGTAGCTGTGAGAATGGCAGTTTTATATTTGTTATCTGGCAGAAATGCTTCGTAAGAAATTTTTATATTTTTTTGGATTGTGGATACGTATTTAAAACAACAGCAAATCAAAAAACATTTAACAATGCGCATCTGCTTATTTCCCGGCACATTTGATCCTCTCACTCTTGGTCATGTTGATATTATTAACAGGGCCTTGCCTTTGTTTGATAAAATTATAGTAGGTATCGGTATAAATACGGCAAAAGCTCCCATGTTTTCACCCGAACAAAGACTGGAATGGATCAAGGAAATCTACAAAGATGAAGAAAGGGTAGAAGGTGCAGTGTACGAAGGACTAACAGTAAATTTTTGCCAACAGATCGATGCTCATTTTATTCTCCGGGGTATTCGCTATGTCAGCGATTTTGAATATGAAAAAACAATTGCGGATGCTAACCGTACATTAGATAAATCCATTGAAACAGTATTCCTAACCGGCGAGCCGAAATATACTTCTGTAGCCTCCACCATCGTTAGAGATATTATTCGGAATGGCGGTAATGCAGCTCCTTTTTTACCCGAAGTAGTTTCTCAATCACTTATTAAATAACTATGGCAAGCATCTGGTTTAAAGAAGACCTTTCTCTTTCAGATTTCAACGAAACAGGAAAAGGAACCATGGGAGAGTATATTGGTATTGAATGGACTGAGATTGGAGAAAATTTTTTAAAAGCCAGGATGCCGGTAGATCATCGCACCAAACAACCTTATGGTTTATTACATGGCGGAGCATCTTGTGTATTGGCAGAAACCATTGGCAGTGTAGCATCCGCTATGGTTATTGATCGGGCAAAATTTCAATGTGTGGGTTTGGAAATTAATGCCAATCATGTGCACAGTGCTACTTCCGGATTTGTAACCGGTATTGCCACACCGCTACACCTTGGTAAGAGTACCCATGTGTGGGACATAAAAATTTATAATGAAAATGAAAAGATGGTTTGTGTTAGCCGGTTGACGGTTGCCATTATTCAAAAACGAGATTTTGTAACGCCGCGGTCTTTATAGGTTATTTTAAATGCTCTTTAATCACATCTACCACTGAGGGAAAACAAACTGGGAATAATTTTTCTGCTGCTTTACTAGTCACCCATTTTATTTCCATAATATCTTCTTCGGTTTGCGGCACTAGTTGTTGCCTCCCACTTACTTTCATATTATACCAATAAGATTCTTTCAAGATAAATTTTGTTCCTTCATGATAGTTATGATAGGTGGTGATGAGGGGAGAGATCAATTGTATGTTTTTCAAACCGGTTTCTTCTTCTACTTCTCTTACAGCACAGGCTTCTAAGGTTTCGCCTTTATCTAATTTGCCTTTTGGCAGATCCCATTTGCCTCGGCGGAATATCATCAAGATCTCATTTTTTTCATTGAGCACCAGGCCGCCTGCTGCTTTTACCAACGTAAATTTTTTATAAAAAGATTTCTTCAACTCATCCAGATTAGGATGATAAAATACACCGGCATGTATCTTGTCCACCTGCATTTCATGTATCATTGATTTGATGGTATGGCTGTCCAGTTCATCTATAAACACCGCATCATCATGATGGATATAGGGCTCAATGGTTTCATCTACATTGTCGCAGAGGAAAAGGGGTTTGTCGTTGAAAAAAATTTTTATGTACATAATTTTTAAAGGGACAAGGTACAAGAGGCAAGGCACAAGAAACCCTAAGTTCTAAATATTTCTTATCCAACAAAATTTTGAAACTTATCTTCTAATTCTATTGATATATCAACTAAAAATATGAAATTTTTCCTTTAACCCTTTGTCTCTTGTCCCTTCCGCCTTGTACCTTCGTCCCATGACAGACGCCAAAGCCGTAGCTGAAAAACTTCTCCAGGTAAATGCAGTAAGATTAAGTCCTGGCCAGCCCTTTACATGGGCCAGTGGATGGAAGAGTCCTATTTATTGTGATAACAGAAAAGTGCTTTCCTTCCCATACATCCGGGATTTTATAAAATCAGAAATGTGTAATGTGGTCTTCGAGAAATTTCCCGAAGCCGAAATGCTGGCTGGAGTGGCCACAGCAGGCATAGCATGGGGAGCTATGGCTGCGGATCAATTAAAGCTGCCTTATATCTATGTGCGGCCAAAACCTAAAGAACATGGCCTTGGTAACCAGATTGAAGGCCATTACGAGGCCGGTCAAAAGGTATTGGTAATAGAAGATCTTGTTTCTACGGGCAAAAGCAGCCTGCAAGTGGTGGACGTATTGAAAGAAAAGGGACTGGAGGTGATTGGAATGGTGTCCATTTTTACCTATGGTTTTGCGGTTGCAACCGAAGCATTCACCAAAGCATCATTGACATACCATTCGTTGACGGATTATCCAACCTTGATAGAGCTGGCGGTACAAAAAGAGATCGTATCTGCAAATCAACAGGAAGTTTTGTTAAAATGGAGGGATGATCCCGCCGGATGGAATCCGGTTTCGTAAATTGCTTTTAATACTCAGAAATATGAAGAAAATATTATTGGCTACCATGGCATTTGTAGGGTTTTCAATGGTAAGTATGGCGCAAACAAAGCCGGTACTTACTGCCACTATTAAAATTCCCAATGCACTTTGTGAGCTGGATAAACAGCGGATAGAAACTTACCTGGAGAGATATGACGGTATCCTGGATATTAATGTCAACTTCCGCAAGGGTGAAGCAAGAGTAAAATATATTACCGACCGTACAGACATTGAGCAGATAAAAACTGCCATTGCCAATGCTGGTTATGATGCAGACGATGTACCGGCAACAGAAGATGCCTATAAGAGACTTCCCAAAACTTGTAAAAAGAACGCAGATGGAGGCGGACATCCAAAGCCTAAAGTTCCACCACCGCCGCCCCCGCCGGCCCCACCTGCTAATAACTAATTTTTACCTTTCAAGAATTGAATACGATTTTTCTTTCACCTCCTGCCGGGGACATAAATTTTATGCACCACTCCAATAGGGTCTACAGTAGCCCCGTTTATTTCAGTATTTTCTGCTGATACTGTCAATTTCCCATGTCTACACTTTTTCATTGAGAAGAGTACTTTTTACGGTATTGTTCTTTTTTGGTTATTCTAATCCTTGCCTGATCTTCTGTGGTAGATACTTTAGCTATTGTATCAATAATCGGGCAGGAGAGGAATATCCAGAATTTAGCAGGTAGTAAAATTGAAATTTATCCATAAATAAGTATAAAAAATCTACCAATATATTTAGTAATACAGCTTGTTGGAGACAATACAAAACCTGTTAAATATATTAGCTTTTTAATTAATCATAATGCATTCTTATACAATATTATAATTAAATTTTATTCAATTAAAATAGTAGAATAAATTAAATCAATATGGCATTAAAATAGCTACATTCTAAAATCTTAAATAAAAAATAAATAATATATTGATTATTATGATTATAAATGGTTTATGTAGATAACTTGAAATAAATTAGTGAATAAAATTATGAAGGTTAATTTTATTTAATATGTATAGCTTTCAAGTGAGTGTTGTTTTAATAAGTAGCAATCATTTGAATAATTATTTTAGAAATAATAGTGGCTGAGTAGTGTAATTTGCTTAGCTGGCAGCTTGTTAACATTCACTTACCGATTATCCAGATAAGTCTCGGAACAATAAGATATTCCACTTATTTTTTATAAATTCGTCACCACTTTCATTTATATACAGGACAAGGACTACATGAGAAAATTTTACCTTTTAAGTACTATTGTACTTATGTTGCTTAGCGGCCTTACTTCTACTGCGCAAGATTTTTCTAATAAAGGAAAACAGTTTTGGTTAGCCTATTCTTACCATGTTGGTATGACATCAGGTACTCCACCAGTTATGACTTTATATCTGACTTCTGATGTTGCAACTACTTATACAGTAGAAGTGTTTGGGGTTACTACGATTTCATCAGGCCCGATTAATGCCGGACAAGTAATTCCAGTAATAATACCAAGTACTTATTTTATTAATGATGAAGGGCTATTTAATGGAAGAGCTATTAGAGTTACAGCCGTTAAACCTATAGTTGTTTATTCATACATAACACGAAGTGCAGCAAGCGGTGCTACCCTCTGCCTTCCGACCAATGTACTCGGAAAAGAATACATTTCGGCAAATTTTACTCAGTTATCAAACGAGAACCAATCAAATGGCTTTTTTACCATAGTTGCAGTTGAGGATAATACTACTGTAGAAATCACTCCTTCAGCAAATACCAAAAACGGTTGGGCGGCTGGTTCTGTGAACATAGTAAATTTAAACAAAGGACAGATTTATCAGGTCTTAGGTTCAACGCCAAATCTTAGTGGGGTAGATTTAACTGGGTCAAAAATCAAATCCATTGCCTCTGGCTCAGGAGGCTGTAAGAAAATAGCGGTTTTCTCAGGAAGCGGAAAGATCAGAATTCCTGCTTCTGGTTGTGCAACCAACAGCTCTGATAATTTATATCAGCAATTATATCCAATTGCTTCATGGGGTAAAAAGTATCTCACAGTACCCAGTTACACAAGACCTAACAACTATTACAGAATAATACGCAGTAATCCAGCATCAAATGTTTACTTAAATGGCACATTAATTCCTGCTGCATCTTTTATAAACGATTATTATCAATTTTTTAATAATACTCCCAATCTTATTGAATCCGATATACCTATCTCCGTTTTTCAGTACTTTACTACGCAGAATTGTGATGGTAATTCTGGAGCTTATGACCCAGATATGATTGCTTTAAGCCCTGTTGAACAAAATATTGATAAGGTTACTTTAGTAAGTTCTAACATGGTCGCTACCCCGCCACAACACCATATGCATGTTATTATGCGAAACGGTGGTACAGGCATCTCAAGCTTTCTATTAGATGGCCTTAGTGTATCACCTTTACTATGGAACGTACATCCAAGTGATGCAAACTATTCATATCTATACTTGGGTAATGTATCTCAAGGTTATCATACCCTAAGATCAGATTCAGGGTTTAATGCATTGGCTTATGGATATGCACCAGCAGAAACCTATGGCTATTCCGCCGGAGCAAATGTAAAAGACCTTTATCAGCAAATTGGTGTTGCTACTCAATTTGGAATTGAAACAACTCCATCTGTTTGTAAGAATTCACCTTTTAAATTTAAAATTTCTCTGCCATATTGTGTTGATTCTATTCGTTGGGATCTTGGAAGTTTACCATCAACTCCAGCACCGCCTATACCACCAACTTTAACCACCTATACGTCATGTGTAGCTGGACCCGGTGGCCCGGATTCTATACGATTTGTAAATGGTACTCCTATTTATTGGTATTCCTTGCCTGTTTCGTATACTGTCAACACCAGTGGTACTTATCCTATAACTTTAAGTACATACTCTTCAACTACCAATGTATGTGGAACACAACAAGATGTGGATTTTGATTTGAACGTTTTCGATCCTCCCGTAGCTGATTTCAATTTTAGTACTTCCGGTTGTGTGGCGGAGTCAGTCCAATTTGAAGATATTACCACCACACCAAGACCCAGTTATATCTGGAATTGGAATTTTGATGATCCGGGTAGTGGTGCTTCTAATACATCTACTCTTAGAAACCCGACACATATTTTTTCTGCTCCCGGTACTTATAATGTTAGGTTTTCAACTATTACAACACCTGGCTGTGTTAGTGCAGAAATTATTAAACCAGTAATTATTAAACCTTTGCCTTCTGCTACCATTGCGGGAACTGCTACTGTATGTGTAAATGATCCAGAACCACAAATAACCTTTACCGGTACAGATGGAACTCCAGAATATACTTTCAGTTATACAATAGATGCTGGTGCTGGCCCCGGGCCAATTTTAACAGTCAACAGTACCGGCGGTAACGCAAGTATCAATGTACCTACTGCTACGGCGGGCACATTCAGATATAATTTAGTAGAAGTAAAAAATATAGGATCTACACTTTGCGTAAAGGCTTACACCAATACTTTTGTAGATGTAGTGGTAAATGCAAACACTGGCCTTGCACTTATATCTGGCTCTTCTAATCAAAGTCTTTGTCAGGATGTTGCAATCAGTGATATTACTTATACCATAAGCGGTGGTGGAAACAATGCAACCGCTTCAGGTCTGCCTCCGGGTGTAACAGGTGTGTATAATGCAGGAGTGTTTACAATTAGCGGAACACCCACTACACCGGGTACTTATAATTATTCAGTAACTGCTACCGGTTTATGTTTACCTAATACTTTAACCGGAACTATTACAGTTAATCCGGATGCTGACATTGCACTTAGCAGCGGCAATAACACACAGGCTGTTTGTGAAAGCACCCCGATCGCCAATATTTTATATAACATAACAGGTGGGGGTACAGGTGCTACGGTTAGTGGTTTGCCTGCAGGTGTTACTGGCTCTTTTAGTGGCGGTGTATTTACAATTCAAGGTTCACCTACAGTAATTGGTACGTTTAATTATACGGTTACTACTACTGGTACCTGTTTACAAAAAACAGCGACAGGAACTATCACTGTCAATCCAGATGCAGTTTTATTGCTTACATCTGGAGTGCCCAGCACCAATCAATCTCTTTGTGAAAATGTTGCCATTGCAAATATTACATATAACATAAGTGGTGGTGGTACGGGTGGTACAGTTTCTGGTTTACCTCCAGGGGTAAATGGTGTTTATGCAGGCGGTATTTTTACGATTAGTGGAACTCCAACTACGCCGGGCACTTATAACTATACAGTTACAACCACAGGTACTTGTTTGCAAAAAATTGCTAATGGAACGATCACTGTTAATCCTGACGCAGCAATAGTTTTAACTTCAGCACCGGCTACAAATGCACAAGAATTATGTATCAATAGTCCTATTGCCACTATTACATATTCCATTTCGGGAGGTGGAACCGGCGGTACCGTAAGCGGATTACCTGCGGGAGTTTCCGGGGTTTATAATGCTGGAGTATTCACAATCACTGGCACACCTTCTGCATCGGGAACATTTAATTACACTGTTACTACCACGGGAACCTGTATACAAAAAACAGCTACAGGAACTATAATATTAAATGCTCTCCCTACACCAAATTTCAGTGTTACCACACCTTCCTGCGAAACAAAAGTGCTGACGTTTACTGATCTTTCAACACCCAACTCTGGTGCCTTAAATGGATGGTCATGGACATTTGGCGATGCTGGCACTTCATTATTACAAAATCCTACACATACCTATGCGGCCGCCGGCACATACACAGTTACATTATCTGTTACCAATGATAAAGGTTGTGTAAGCAATCCAATCTTAAGCAGAAATGTTACGGTAAATGCACAGCCTGTTACAGATGCCATTTTACCAGAAGTTTGTTTGAGTGATACCTATGCACAGTTTTATGATAACAGTAGTGTAGCTGCACCTGGTTCTATTACCAGTTGGTTATGGAATTTTGGTGATCCGGGTAGTGGACCGTTGAATACTTCAACATTGGAAGATCCGCAGCACTCTTATAGTGCTACCGGCAACTATACTGTTACATTAACTACTACTACCAACAATGGCTGTAGCAGCACTGCTACTTTTCCTTTCACTATTAATGGAGATATACCCGTTGCTAATTTCAATGCATTGAACGCAACAACTATGTGTGCCAATGATTCTATTTCAATTCAAGATGCATCTACGGTAAACTTTGGAAGCATAACCAAAGTGGAAATCTATTGGGATAATGTAGGAGCACCGGCCACTTTTGATACAGACAATACTCCAACACCTGGAAAAATTTACAAGCACAAGTATCCAAATTTCCAGGCGCCACTTACAAGAACATTCAACATCCGATACAGAGCATATTCAGGCGGTACTTGTGTAAATGACCGGATAAGAACAATAACAGTAAACGCAGCACCAAAAGTGCAGTTCAATAATATGCCGCCAGCTTGTTTGGATGCGGCTCCTTTCCAGATAACACAAGCCACAGAAACTGGCGGTGTACCGGGTAGTGGAGTATTTACAGGCCCGGGTGTAACGTCAGGTGGTATTTTCAATCCTGCATCAGTAGGACCGGGTACATATCTCATAAAATACACTTACACATCTTCTGCCGGAGGTTGTGTAGATACATTGTCTAAACCAATAACTGTAATAGATAGTGCCTCTGCACGGTTTACTTATTCACCCATTAACTGCGAGAAGCAAGCTGTTACATTTAACAGCACGACTTCTACCATACCAGCAGGTGCTGGTACCATTACAGGATGGAACTGGAATTTTGGTGACCCGGCAAGTGGTGCAGCTAATACTTCTACTTTACAAAATCCATCACATACTTTTACCGGTTGGGGAAATTATACTGTTACATTATCGGTTTCTACAAGCAATGCTTGCAGAAGTACAGCAAATAGTAGTTCTATATTTGTAAATCCTATACCAAGGCCCAACTTTACCGTACCTGCCAGTGTATGCTTACCAGCGGCCACTATTGCATTTAATAGTTCACCGTCCAGCATTCCAGATGGTACTCAGGCAAGCTTTACTTATCTCTGGAATTTTGGTGATCCAGCAAGTGGTGCATTAAATACAGCAACAGGTTCTAGCCCATCACATATTTATAATACAGCAGGACCGTTTAATGTAAACCTACAAATAACAAGTGGAGCCGGTTGTGTACATGATACTACAATTGTTGTAAATAATATTCATCCGCAACCTCTCGGTTCATTCACCGTTGATAAAACCGAAATATGCGTAGGAGCTGGCAGCTTTACTTTCACCGATAACAGTAACCCGATGGATGGTACCACCACCCAATGGAACTGGAATATGGATGACGGTAATACAAGAACAACAAGAGTGGTGAATTATACTTTCGCAAATGCCAGAACTTATAATGTAACGTTATACACTGTAAACAGTCATGGTTGCAGAAGTACATCTTTTACCTTGCCTATTACTGTTCATCCTTATCCTGTAGTGGATGCAGGTCCAGATAGAATAATGCTGGAAGGTGGCCAAATAGTAATGGAGCCAACTGTAACGGGCAGCGGTCTCACTTACTTATGGACACCAACACCAACCAGAGTTTTTGCCGGAAGTAATACAATCAGAAATCCAGCTATCAATGGTATTGATGATATACTGCTTACATTAACTGTAACGGGAGTGGGTGGATGTAAAGATGATGACCAGGTATTTATTAAAGTATTGAAGTTCCCATCTATACCAAATATTTTCAGTCCTAATGGTGATGGTGTGCATGATAGATGGGTGATTGATTATTTAAATACGTATCCTGGTTCTACCGTTGATATTTATAATCGCTATGGCCAGTTAATATTCCATTCCGATGGATATGCAGTGCCATGGGATGGTACAGTAGGAGGTAAGCCTGTGCCGGTTGGTACTTATTATTATATAGTAAATCCGAAAAATGGCAGAAAGATAATGTCTGGTTATGTAGATGTAATCCGTTAAGTGAAAATGATATGGTTATGAAAAGAAAATTATTTTTTGCAGTGCTGTTGTTTTTAACAACTAATGTGATGGCGCAACAGCGGCCACATTATACACAGTATATTTTGAATCAGTATATTTTAAATCCTGCACTTAGCGGGGTAGAAAATTATACCGATGTAAAAATGAGTACCCGGGATCAATGGGTGGGATTGACCGGTGCACCAAAAACAATGTACCTGACTGTACATGCACCTATTGGTAAAAGTGATTATCGTACTTCAGCTACTTCATATGAAGTGCCGGGACAAAATCCAAGAGGTAAGTATTATTGGGAAAACTATACTGCTGCAGAGCCCCATCATGGTATAGGTATGACGGTGATCAATGATAAGACAGGAAGTTTCAACCGCTTTACGGCCAATGCTACCTATGCCTATCACCTTGGATTATCACCAACAACAAATCTATCGGCAGGTTTTTCGGCAGGTATTACTAATGTGAGTATTGACAGATCTAAAAATGATTTTACCGGTAATAATGATCCGTTTGATCCGGCCACAGGTGCTTCATTAAGCGGACAATTAAACCGGATAAGACCAGATGTAGGTTTTGGCTTCTGGCTTTATTCCAAAGATTATTTTGTTGGTTTATCCGGTCAGCAGATCGTACCGCAAAAATTGGTATTTGTAGATGATGCTGCATTTTTAACCAAGGGCAAATTAGTACCACATTTATTTCTTACAGCCGGCTATCGTTTTTTGATAGGGGAGGATTTTAATGCTATTCCTTCCGTAATGGTCAAGTATATTTCAGCTTCTTCTAAAACAAATTTTCAACCAGAGGCAAATATAAAATTGCAGTACAGGGATCTGCTGTGGTTGGGCGGTAGCTATCGATATGAAAATGGTTATTCTGCAATGGCAGGATTGAATGTGAGCAATACATTTAACGTAGGCTATGCATATGATTTTACAACTACTGCATTAAATACAGTAAGCAGGGGCACTCATGAAATTGTAGTAGGATTTACAATTGGCAATAAGTATAGTGAAAAATGTCCGAGGTGTTGGTAAAGTAATCTTATGTTTTTCTTTTGATTGCTTTGTAATGTTGGCCAATGAAATCTAACGAAGTTGGTTTAGGGAGTCTAGACTATAAGTTTTACAATCTCACAATCTTCTTATTCTTCACCGCTTTCAAATAATTATTCAACCTTAGAAGGTCCTTTCTCTTTTGCTCTACTTCTTTCAACGTAACATCAGTATCGGGAATACCGGAAAGATTATTTTCTGCCATTTCTTTTTTAGCAATATCCAGTTTGTTGATAGCATCTGAATAAACTCTTTGCAGGCTATCTATTCTTACCATGCTTACTGCATTAGATAATTGGTCGTTCACTTTTTCCCAATCCACTTTATCATAAGCCTGGCGAAGTTTATTTTCCCATTGTTTCCAATCTACTTTATTCAATTCTTTTTCATAAGTGGATTTCAGTTTTTCTTTTTCTTGTTGACTGAAAACAGCTGCAATATCTCTTTCTACTTTTTTCCATTCCACTTCTTCCAACACCTTTTTAGAGGCGGTAATGGCTTCCTTAACCTGCTGCTCTTCGTATTTGTTTAAAAAAGGCATTTGCTCCACCATTTCAAGACTGGCATTTATGATCTCTGGATCAATAACTGCATTATTAAGAACAACTTCTTCAAAGGATGTTAGTGGCTGCTCTTCAGTAGTTTTTTTTTGGTTGTATATGCTGGATGCTTTTACAAGATTAGAGGCAGGAACGTCTGATGAAACAACCGGTTTTTCATCATTTGTAAAAAAACTAGCTGGCGAAGTAACCTCTGTGTACACACTTGCAGTAAAATTTTGAGTGGATTTTTTATTATTCAGCAAAGCATTAAACATAAAAAAGCAAACCAATGCAGCAAACAACCCAGCTATTTTATTAAATGAAAAAACTGTTTTATGTTTTACTCCCAATATTGTTTCTATTCGATGCAAGAGATCGTTTTGTTTTCCTGCAGCAGACATAGCAAAGGGTTTTGATAAATGACTGACTTTTTCCAACGTAAGTAATGCATTAGCATACTCGTACGAATCATATTGAAACTGCAGCACCATTTCATCACAGCTTTTCTCTCTTTCCCGTTCAATTATTTTTACAAAAGCATTTACAAATGGATTGAAGTATAAAATCGTTTTAATGCAATTGATAATCAAATTGATTAAGTAATCACTGCGTTTGATGTGGGACAACTCATGCAACAGCACAGCCTCCAATTGTTGTGGTGTTAAATTATTAATGGCTGCCAATGGAATTAATATTACTGGTTTCCAAAAGCCAATAGTAACAGGAGAGGAGACCCAATCAGAAACCCAGGCCAGCACCGGCTTCTTTATATTCATATGAGCCGCTGTTTTATTGACAAACATTCTCCATTCCACCGGAAGTTTAGATAAACCATAATGTCGGATTATTTGTACATAGCGGTAATTTTTTATAAATCTATAAACAGGTAAAAGCAGCAGTGATAAATAAATAATAGATGCCGCAGGCAATGATTTTTCTAACCACTGATTGTTATAGTTATCAGTCAGCGTTTTAAATAAATCAACTGATACATATTGAAAAACATTGCTGGAATAAAACCATGTCGAAAATAAAGTAACCAGGAACCAACCAAAACCAATCAATAGCATTGTGGTAGCCAAAAAGCTTTTTGCTGCTGGCTTATTTTTGAGCGAAGAAATAAGCAATTGATAAACGAGCCATAATAATGCAAATTGCCACAGGCTGTTGAATACAGCCCATCCAAGTGATTGAAGAAAGTCGGCCTGGATGCCCATGTTGTTTTATTTTTTTAAACTATCTAATAAAGCCTGAATTTTTTCCAGTTCTTCACGGCTTGCTTTATGGCTTTCATCTCCAAGTGCCTGGATGACCAGTTGGGTAGGAGAGCCGCCAAACAAACTATCAATCATTTTTCCCAGTAAATGCTTTTGTGTTTTTTCCTTATTCACCGCAGCCTGGTAAATATGGGTTCGCATCGAATCATCTCTTTTTACTATCCCTTTTTCATTCATGATCTGCATCAGCTTAAGGGTGGTGGTATAGCCTACATCTTTGGTTTGGCCAAGCTCTTCATGCACTTCCCGTACAGTTGCCAAACCTTTTCTCCAGAGTATCTGAAGTATTTCTAATTCACTTTCAGTGGGCTTAATTGTTTTGGGAGCTGACATACTATTAGATTTATAAACCGAATATACGACTATTTTCGTAAGACAAAATTCCAACAGCTTTATTTAATTTATTTTAACAATCTTCAATTAAAACGGGGAGGACTAAAAATTGTTACATCACTTTTGATACTTTCGAAGTCCATACAATGCTGTACAATAAATTAATAATGAATAGTTTTGCTACTTAAACCAACTGATTTGGGTGCCACTGTTTTTTTAATTACGCCGCCTTTTACACAATTAAATACACCGTATCCAGCTACGGCTTACCTGAAAGGTTTTTTAAATACGAAAGGCATAACAGCATTCCAGGCAGATCTGGGTATAGAAGTTACAATCGCATTATTCAGCAAAAAAGGTTTGCAGAATTTATTTCAGTTAATCGATAATGATAAGAAGGAATTGTTTGACAATGCGGCAAGAATATTTGCATTGAAAGATGAATACATTGCTGCCATTGATGAAGTAATGCTTTTTCTGCAAGGTAAAAATCCAACATTGGCACACCTGATTTGTAAAAGAGATTTTTTACCGGAGGCCTCCCGGTTTGCAGAAATCGATGACCTGACCTGGGCATTTGGCAGCATGGGCACACAGGATAAGGCCAAGCATATTGCCACCATGTACCTCGAAGATATTTCAGATCTCATAAAAGAATGTGTGGATGAACATTTTGGTTTTAGCCGCTATGCAGAAAAGCTGGGTCGTTCGGCTAATAGCTTTGATGAACTTTACTACTCTTTACAACAGCCATTTACTTTTATTGATTCTATATTAATAGAAATTCTTGAACGAATAATAAAACCAGTTCAACCAAAACTAGTAGCCATCTCAGTTCCATTTCCCGGTAATTTATATACAGCCTTTCGTTGTGCACAATGGATCAAACAGAATTACCCATCCACCAAAATTGCAATGGGCGGTGGCTTTGCTAACACAGAACTTCGGTCTTTATCTGATAAAAGAGTATTTGAGTTTTTTGATTTTATTACATTGGATGATGGCGAAGCACCACTGGAAAACCTTGTGGCACATATCGAAGAGAAGATATCAACGCAGGAACTCAAGAGAACTTTCACTATGGTGGACGGAGAGTTGGTGTATATAAATAATAAAGCCTGTACTGATTATAAGCAAGGCGAAGTAGGCACACCAGACTACAGCGATTTTTTGCTGGATAAATATATTTCGGCCATCGAAGTGGTAAATCCAATGCACCGGCTGTGGAGCGATGGCAGATGGAATAAACTGACAATGGCCCACGGTTGCTATTGGGGCAAATGTACTTTCTGTGATATCTCTTTAGATTATATAAAATTATATGAGCCGGTAGCTGCATCGTTGCTTTGCGATAGAATGGAAACGATGACATCACAAACAGGGGAGAATGGTTTTCATTTTGTAGATGAAGCAGCACCACCTGCATTAATGCGGGCATTGGCAATAGAGATCATCAAAAGAAAACTGGTAGTAAGCTGGTGGACCAATGTACGGTTTGAAAAAAGTTTTACTCTTGATCTTTGTTTATTGCTAAAAGCATCAGGTTGCATAGCTGTATCCGGTGGATTGGAAGTGGCATCTGATAGATTGCTTACTTTAATTGATAAAGGAATAACGGTGGCGCAGGTGGCGAAAGTGAACAGGCATTTTACAGAAGCTGGCATTATGGTGCATGCATACCTGATGTATGGATTTCCTACACAAACGGCGCAAGAAACAATTGACTCACTGGAAATGGTTCGTCAAATGTTTAAGAACGGAATTTTGCAATCAGCCTTCTGGCATTTGTTTACTATGACGGCACATAGTCCCGTTGGATTAAATCCCGAAAAGTATAAAGTAAAAAAGAAATCAGAATTCGTTGGCGCATTTGCCAATAATGATATTGATCATATTGACCTTACCGGTACTGATCATGAAGGCTTTGGTTTTGGGTTGAAGAAATCTTTATACAACTATATGCATGGTATAGGGCTGGATGATAATCTGCAAAAATGGTTTGATTTTTCTATACCTAAAACTACAGTACCTGTAGATTTCATTTTGAAAGCACTAGGTAGCGAAGATGCATTGTTGTTTAAACCTTCTGCTAAAATAATTTGGCTGGGCAAACAAACCAAGGCCACTTTTTTTACCCAATCAAAAAAAGGAAACAGCAGGGATATGGTAGCACTTGAATTTGTAACAAAGAAACAAACACAGTCATTTAATTTTTTAAAAGAGCAGGGGATATGGTTTAGTAAAATGCTTCCGCTACTTTCTATCAGCCATGAAAAGATTTATACCCTTGGTGAAATAAAAGATAATTATGAAGCGGCAGGACTTGACGATTTTGAATTATTCTGGGATAACAAACCAGTAAGTAATTTGAGCAAGCTAGGTTTATTGAAATTATAGTTAAATGAATTTTGAGTAAATGGAATCAGCAGAATTGATAATAGATAGAACAAGGCAATGGATCAATAAGGTGGTCATTGGATGCAACTTCTGTCCATTTGCATCAAATGTGGTAAAACAGGATAAAGTACATTACGAGGTAGAAAATGCTGAGGCTTTGGATATATGCCTGGCAACATTTTTAAAAGAAACAAAACGATTGGATCAAGAACTTAATATTGACACTACTTTAATAATTTTCCCCAATACATTCCAGGATTTTAATGATTACCTGGATCTTGTTTCGCTGGCAGAAAAATTATTAAAACAAAATGGGTATGAAGGTATTTACCAGGTAGCAAGTTTTCATCCATTGTACAAATTTGCAGGATCAGCAGATGATGATGCAGCTAACTATACAAACCGTTCTCCGTATCCCCTGCTTCATTTGCTGCGTGAAGAAAGCATCGACAAGGCCTTAGCAAATTATAAAAGTCCCGAAAACATTCCTGAAAGGAATATTAATTTTGCGAGGGAAAAAGGCCTGTTGTATATGAAGATGCTGCGGGATGCTTGTTTGTAAGCTAATGATAAAATATCGATTAGATTATTCAATTGGTAAAATGCTCCAGTATATAATTACCACTCTGCGGCGGGCATCATTTGGCTTGTAATTTTTTATAGTAGCTTCCGGAAGTTTTTCACCTTGTCCGATCTCAAGTGTTTCAAAAACAATTTTATCGATCGCTTTGAATTCTGGATACTTTTCTTTTAATAATTTATTCAAAAACTTAGAAATTTCTTCTGCTCTCAAGGCAGATAAACCCAGGTTTAATTCTTCTTTACTTGGCGTTTCATTATTAATATATCCAGCTATTTTTTTGTACAGACCTGTACCGGGTGAAATAGCAGTTGCATCAGAATAGCCATTTACAATAATGCTTGCTGTACGCAGAAGTATTGGATAATTATTGGAAAACTTTACCAGCGAATCAATAACAGGAGTGAAGTAGCGACGGGCAATGGAATATTTGCCTTCCGGAATTATAAACCCACCCGGACCAAAGAAGGCCGCCAGTTCAAAAAGATTTTTGGTAGAAGTTGATAAGCCATCATCAATCATCTTAAATGAAAATTCCCTGGTGGAAGCTCCCTTGTTTACTATAGAATCAATAAGAGTGACTTTGGCTTTTATTATCCGGAAGTCTTTGGTAAACTCTTTAGGCGAATCAATTTTTCTTCCCAACTCTTTTATCTCTCTGCTTAGTGAATCCATTCGCTTTTGATATTGTTGTAACCGGCTTTCAATTTTTCCCGCAACTAATACATCCACAGTACCACTTTGCAAACTGCTGTCCTTTTTATTATCTACAGCACCTGCAGTTCCCCCTTCTTTGTCTAATTGGGCAGAAGCTTTTCTTAACACAGTTTTCATTCTTCCTTTTTCCCCACCAAGATTAGAAGTATCAAGCCGTACTTCCATCATCTTGTAAGCATATTCATTAACAGGAGAAATTGCCTTTGTTTTATTATCAATACTATTAACTGCTTGTTGCAGGTTGGTAAATTCTTTCTGAAATGTTTTATCGGCATTTATCTTAAGACGGATAGCTGCCAGTTCTTTATTCATTGAATTGATGCGTTGTTCTTCTGCAATAAGTTGTGCACCGATCTCTGTAGAAACAGAATCATAAATATTACCTGAATTTAAAAGACTATCATTTTTGGCTAACAATCTTTTGACAATGGCAGTTTCTTTTTCCTGCTGTGCTAGGGCTTTTTGCAGAATATCATTCAGCCGTTGCTGTTCCAGTTTATAGAAGTATTGTTTACCGTGTTTAACGGTAGCATCATTTTGAGCTGTAGCGGATAGCTGTACAGTAATTAAAATGATTAGTAAAATAAATCGGGGCAGGCTGTTAAATAAATTCATAAACCTGTGTTTTGGTATTTAGTGGCCTTGTTTCAAAGGGTTGATGTCTTAAAGGTATAAAAAGAAATGTAATGTAGTTAGCTAAAAAAAGTAAGCCCCCCTGTAGAAACAGCGGGACTTAAGTAATGGTTCTGATTAAGCTTATAAATAGAACAATATCACATGTTATAACCGGTGAAAGTCCTATTAGTATTTTACTGTGGTTGCTTTATTGATAGATGCCGCTGGTTCAGATACTTTATAAATTTTTCCTGTTGGTACTGGTACATTAGAATCTGGCACAAGTGCCGGATTTTTCTTTGCAGCTATCTGTGCCAGGCTTGGTGCAATTACTAAAGATACAATCGACATTAACTTGATCAAAATATTCATAGATGGACCAGATGTATCTTTAAATGGATCACCTACTGTATCACCTGTTACAGATGCTTTATGTGGTTCAGATTTTTTATAATACATCTCACCATTTATCTCAACACCTTTCTCAAAAGATTTTTTTGCATTATCCCATGCGCCACCGGCATTGTTCTGAAACATTCCCATTAACACACCACTAACTGTAGCACCGGCTAAAAAACCACCTAATGCTTCTGCACCAAGACCCGGCATAAAACCAATGATCAATGGAGATACAATTGCAATAGCACCGGGCAACATCATTTTCCTAAGTGATGCTTTGGTAGAGATGGCTACACATTTATCATACTCAGGTTTACCAGTGCCTTCCATAATACCCGGTATAGTACGAAACTGACGACGAACTTCTTCCACCATCGCCATCGCCGCTTCACCTACTGCACGGATGGCTAATGAAGAAAATATAAAAGGAATCATAGCACCTACAAATAAGCAGGCTAATACATTTGCTTTATAAATATCAATACCAGAAATACCGGCTACACCTACAAAGGCTGCAAACAATGCTAATGCTGTTAATGCAGCAGAGGCAATCGCAAAACCTTTTCCACTTGCCGCAGTAGTGTTACCCACAGCATCCAATACGTCTGTTTTTTCTCTTACATCACTTGGTAGTTCACTCATTTCTGCAATACCACCTGCATTATCAGCAATAGGACCGAATGCATCAATAGCTAATTGCATAGCAGTAGTAGCCATCATACCGGCAGCAGCAATAGCTACACCATATAAACCTGCACACTCATAAGAACCCCAAATACCACCAGCTAAAACTAATATCGGTAAGAAAGTAGATTCCATTCCAACAGCTAAACCACCAATTACGTTAGTAGCATGTCCAGTAGATGATTGACGGATGATTGAATTAACCGGACGTTTGCCCATGGCAGTATAATATTCAGTGATGATGCTCATTAATGCGCCTACTGCTAATCCTACTGCAATAGCACCCATAACTCCCCATTTTGTAAATATTACACCTCTTAATTCCATGGCTTCAGGCATTAACCAATATACTAAACCACCGGCTGCAATTGCAGTAAGCACCATTGAACCCCAGTTACCCATGTTCAATGCATTTTGTACTGTGTGTGTATTAATACTGGCAGATTCGCTGATACGTACAAACAAAGTACCTACAATAGAAAATAAAATACCAATACCGGCAATCAGCATTGGAAGAACTACAGGAGCAAATCCATTTAATGTATCATCAGGACTTAATATAGTTGTTTGTTGTCCCAATACAATTGTTGCAAGAACAGTTGCTACATAAGAACCAAATAAGTCAGCCCCCATACCAGCCACATCACCTACGTTGTCACCAACATTATCAGCAATAGTAGCAGGGTTTCTAGGATCATCTTCTGGAATACCAGCTTCTACTTTACCTACCAGGTCAGCACCTACGTCAGCAGCTTTTGTGTAAATACCGCCACCTACTCTTGCAAACAAGGCAATAGATTCAGCACCTAAAGAAAAACCGGTAAGCACTTCAATCGTTCTGAACATTTCTTCAGAATTGATAGCTGCATCCGGCGCAAAAATTTGTTTTAATACAATATATAAACCACCAAGGCCCATTACGGCAAGACCAGCAACACCAACACCCATTACGGCACCGCCGGTAAAAGATACATTCAATGCTTTGCTTAAACTGGTACGGGCAGCTTGTGCAGTTCTCACATTTGCTTTTGTTGCAGCTTTCATTCCTATAAAACCTGCAAAGGCACTTAAAACTGCACCTACTACAAAGGCAATAGCAATAGACCAATGGGAGTGTGGATTGGCAGTAGCCATCACAGCAAGTAAAATACCTACAATCACTACGAAGTAGCCAAGTATCTTCCACTCTGCTTTTAAAAATGCCATAGCACCTTCAGCAATATAATTGCTGATTTCTTTCATCCGTTCGGTACCGGCATCTTGCCTGGAAACCCAGTTAAATTTAACAACGGTGTAAAGCAAACCAATAAGTCCCATAACCGGAACGAGGTAAATCAATTTGTCCATAAGAGTTGATTCTTAATCAAAAAAATAATAGAAAAAAGGCTTATTCAGCCGGGCGGCAAAGATAGGGGATGGAAGGTTATTTTGGGAATTTAGCAAGTAGAATTTAGAACCTACCCAATGGCTGTAAAATACTCATTTTATGAGGGTTTTATTCCGTTTTTAAATGTAGGAATAACTTTTTTTGTCGATAGTATTATTGCTTAATGAAACTTCATAATACATCTATGAGGATTTTGTTCTACAAGTAATTTATTAGAAACAGTGCTGCACCCAGTAAAAATCGGTTGGCATATTAATTGTCTTTCCTGTGCTATGAAAAAATTTATGCTCCCTTTTTTATTGATATGTATTTATTTGAATTCCTTCGCCCAGGTTACACCTGATACTGTAGTGCAAAAATCGGCAGATAGCACAATTCAGAATTTTACAATGGATGTACGGGATACAGCTAATGAACCGCAGGTATTTAGAAAACCGAAAGTGTATAAATTAAAACCAGCAGTAGATATTCCAGTAACAGCAATTGGCGCCGGCTGGAGTTTGTATGCCTTTACAAAAATTTACAGTAAAGAACCACCGACAGAAGAAAAAATTCTGAGTCTGAATAAGCAAAATATTCCATCGTTTGACAGGCGTAGTGCTGATATTTATCATCCAAATGCTGATAATTTAGGTGATCTTCTTTTTTATGGATCAATGCCATTGCCCGTAATATTAATGCTGGATAAAAGAATGAGAAGAGATGCATTTAAAGTAGCATTTCTATACCTGGAGTCAATGTCCGTTACAGGATTATTATATACAGGTTCAGTTTATTTCAATGATCGCTTCAGACCTTATGCTTATAATCCAAATGTTCCTATGGCTAGAAGAATGAGAGGTGGTGCAAAGAATTCTTTTTTTGCCGGGCATGTGGCATTGGTAGGAACCTCCACTTTTTTTATGGCTAAAATGTATAATGACTATCATCCAGAATCAAAAGTAAAATGGTTGCCTTTTACAATGGCAGGTATTGCCACAGCCACTACCGGTTTGATGCGTTATCGGGGAGGTCAGCATTTTATTTCAGATATATTAATTGGAACCGTAGTAGGAACTCTTTCAGGTATTCTTATACCCAATATTCATAAGAATAAAGATGTAAAAGAAAAACGATTTAGTTTCTCCGCCGGATATAATGGTGATACACCCCAATTTGGATTTACGTATAAGTTGAGTAAGTAATTTATTTATTATTAGTACTGGCAAAGGCTTTGGGTAAATTGTAAATAATATCAGAAGCAATTAATCCTTCCTGAGAAGATGAACTAGCAGCAATATCTCCCGCCAGTCCATGCAGGTATACACCCAATATGGCCGCATGCTTTGAAGGATAACCCTGAGCTAACAAACCGGTCAATATTCCTGTTAGTACATCCCCACTGCCTGCCGTTGCCATACCAGGATTGCCGGTGGAATTGAAAATACTTTTACCATCCGGTGCCGCAATAAATGTATGATGTCCTTTTAATACAATAATGCAATTGAGTTCTTTAGCTTTTTGCTGGGCTAATGAAATGCGGTCAAACTCATTAGACTTTTCGCCAAATAATCTTTCAAACTCTTTGGGGTGAGGAGTAAGAATAGATTGTGCCGGTAATAATTTTAATAGATCTTTTTGCGCAGCTAAAATATTTAATGCATCAGCATCTATAACCATCGGTTTTTTATAGTTGGTTAATAGTTGCTGTAGCATTGTTGTTGTTTCAGCTGCAGTTCCAATACCCGGACCAATGCCAATACTTTTATACATTGAAAGATTAACGTCAATTTTGGTGATGATGGATGAATTAATATCTGTCATCACCATTGCTTCGGGAACGGTAGATTGTAAAATGTTATATCCAGCTGAAGGAATATGACAGGTAAGCAAACCAACACCACTTCTCATACAAGCTTTGGAAGAAAGAACAGCGGCACCCATTTTGCCATAACTGCCAGCCACTATCAATGCATGGCCATAAGTTCCTTTATGAGAAAAGCTTTTTCTTGGTTTATAAATGGATTGAATTATTTCTTCATCCGTTAATTCAAACAATGGTTCGATTGATTTATAGTAGTCATCATTAAGTCCAATATCCAATAAATGAACTTCGCCAATGGCTGCTTCATTCTCACTCATAAAAAATGCCGGTTTATGACATTGAAAACTTAGAGTATGAGTGGCCTGTATCGTTAATTGACCATTTGATGAATGATCGGTAAATAATCCGCTGGGAATATCAATGGAAACAATTTCACAATCCGATGAATTTATATGGTTGACTAATTGGGCCGTTATACCTTCAAGACTACGATTGATGCCGGAACCTAATAATGCATCTACAACAATCTGCTCTGGTGAAAATGGATGAAAATTTTCTTTAGTTTGTATAAAATGTATGTCGGGATTTGGCAAGCTATGTAGCCGTGCAAGGTTAGTTTGAAAGTCATCCGTGCCTTTATGCCCGAATTCTAAAATGTAAATGGATACTGCATAATTATTCTCCATCAGCATCCGGGCCATAGGTAATCCATCACCGCCATTATTACCTTTACCACAAAAAATAGCAAAAGATGGTGCATCCGGGTATTGCTGCATCAGCCATGCTGTGCATTTTCCGGCAGCTCTTTCCATCAGGTTAATAGAAAGAATAGGTTCTTGTTCAATGGTATATTGATCCCATTGCCGTATTTGCTCTGCTGATAAAATTTTCATCTCACTATAAAGTTGAGAAACTATTGGCAGAAAACTAATGAATTTATCGTTTCCTTTTTGCAGGAGATTTTTTTGCAGGTGGTTCAAGCAGTTTTTGTTTTATACTATCCAACTCGTCTGCGTCAGGAACCTGCCGCTGTAAATACTCACCAAAAAAATCATATGTATGATGTGCGGCGTTGTATGTACTTGATGTAAACCGATTACCGAGTATGATGATCGTAACTTTTTCATCCAGCAATCTTGCAAAAGCTGCATTACACCCATGCCATTTACCAAAATGATAAACTACTTTTTTCCCATTGGGTAATATTTGTAGCCGCCAGCCCAACCCATAATTATGTACAGTTGGTTTTTCAAAACTGTAGGGAGTAAAAGCAGCTTCCAGCAAATCTTTACTTAGTATCTGATCAGTATATAAAGCCTGGTCCCATTTTAACAGATCTTGTGCAGTAGTGTAAATATTCTTATCGCCATACGTTGCATCCAGGAAATCATATTCCCAATAAGTGCCTTTGTTGGTAAAAGAAGGTGCTGCGGTTATCAGGTCTTTCAAAGAGAATACATAGGTGTATTTCATTTGCAGCGGTGTAAAAATAGTTTGCTGCATGTACTCTGGAAATTTTTGTCCCGTTACTTTTTCTATTATGGATGCCAGTAAAACATAATTGGTATTGCAATAATTAAACCTGGTGCCCGGAGAAAAAGACACATCCGGTTTTCTATCGATCATCGTTTTTATCACATCATCATTCGTCGCCATTTTTTTATCCCACTGGCCATTGGGTAATATGCCCCATTTATAATTACTCATAAAGTATAAATAGTTAGGCAGGCCGCTACGATGATTCAGCAACATTTTTACAGTAATGCCCCGGTATGGAAACTGCGGGAAGAATGTAGTAAGGCTATCGTCAAATGAAATTTTATTTTGCTGTACCAATTGCAGAATGGCAACGGCCGTAAATGTTTTGCTGGTAGATGCAATGTGCAGTGCGGTATTAGCATTAATAGAATCTGGTTTTCGCAGATCAATAAGTCCCCGGTATTTTTCATAGATCACCGAACCATTTTTTGCAACTAATATACTTCCATTAAAATTCTTATTTAAAAGAGTGGTGTCAAAAAAATCACTCAGTTGACGATAGTAAAGGCGAAATTCATTTCTATCCAGTTCCTGTGGAGTAGGGGGATAGTATTCCATCGAATCATCGGCTGGCACTTTTTCACCGGAGGTGGAATTGCAACAGATAAGTAATACACACAATGCAATGGCACAACAAAGTAGTTTCATCAGGGGAACCAGGTTTTTGCAAAATTAAAAGACAGCAGTCGGCATCTGTCACATTAGTTTTCCCCAATTTTTTTTAATTGTTAATTGAATTCATTTCTTTTCCTTTTTTACTACCTCTGGCCATGCGAACACTTGTATCTTGAAGATTGTATTCCTGCCTATTACACCTTGTTCCTTGTAGCTTCTCTCATATATTTGCAACATGGCAAAAACAGAAAAGACAAGCTATCCGAAAGAGAAAATTAAAATTCTTTTTTTGGAGAACATTAGTGATGCTGCGGTAAAACATTTCAATCGCAATGGATATGTGCAGGTGAGTAAAATAAGCAAAGCATTAACAGAAGAGCAACTGGCCGAAGAAATAAAAGATGTACATATTCTTGGCATCCGTTCCAAAACACAGGTCACAAAAAAGATTCTTGCTGCTGCTAATAAATTACAAGCCATTGGTTGTTTTTGCATTGGTGTAAACCAGGTAGATCTGCAATGCGCCACTAAAAATGGTGTGGTTGTTTTCAATGCACCTTATTCTAATACAAGATCAGTAGCAGAATTAGTAATTGGTGCATCTATTATGTTGATACGTAGAATACCAGATAAAAATAAAGCAGCACATGAAGGTGTTTGGATGAAAGATGCGAAAGGCAGTTATGAGTTGCGGGGAAAAACCTTGGGAATAATTGGCTACGGCAATATTGGTAGCCAGGTATCAGTATTAGCAGAGTCATTGGGAATGAAAGTTGTTTTTTATGATGTAGAAACAAAGTTGCCGCTTGGCAATGCAGAAGATGCATCAACTTTAAAAGAATTGTTAGGCAAAGCAGATATCGTAACACTGCATGTTCCGGAAACATCGCAAACAAAAAACTTAATCAATAAAACAAATCTTAAATATTTTAAGAAAGGTGCCATACTCATCAACTATGCAAGGGGAGAAGTGGTGGATCTCGATGCATTGCGAAAAGCAATTCTCGATGGAAGCATTGGTGGTGCAGCCGTGGATGTATATCCTTGGGAGCCGGAAAAAAATGGCGATCATTTTCAAACACCTTTGCAGGATTTATCTAATGTCATTCTTACGCCACATATCGGTGGCAGTACTGAAGAGGCGCAGCAAAACATTGGCGAAGATGTAAGTGTTAAGTTGTTTAATTATTTAGAAAGAGGCATCACTTTCGGTTCGCATACTGTTCCCGCATTAGCACTGCCACCGCAGGAAGGCAGCCACCGCATATTACATATACATAATAATGTACCGGGAGTATTATCAGAAATAAATACTCAGCTCTCTAAGTATAAGATCAACATCCTTAGTCAGTATTTAAAAACCAATGATGATATCGGCTATGTTGTACTCGATGTAGACAAACAACTTTCAGCCCAGGCATTGGGTCTGCTGCGTGAAGTAAAGGGCACTATTAAGGTGAGGATGTTGTATTAAAGAAATTATTTGCCCGGCTGTAGTTCCTTGAGCATCTTCGTTGCGTCGCACACTTGTACGTTCGGTAATTCTATTCGGCAAATACAAGAGCATTGTATTCCAACGATCTGCAGAAGCCGTTGTGAATTATAATGGTTTTAACTTTAATATACATTCCTTATCAAAGTATGAGTAAATTAATAATTCGAACAGCTACAATAGATGATTTAGCAATTCTGCTTGAATTTGAGCAAGCAATTGTGGAAGCAGAAAGGCCTTTTGATAGCACTTTAAAACCGGGCCATATAAATTATTACGATTTAAAGAAGTTGATATTATCGCCTATTGCAGAAGTAGTAGTGGCAGAAATTGATAATGAAATTATTGCTTCTGGCTATGCACTTACAAAAGATGCTGATGATTTTTTACAACATAGCCAGTATGCTCACTTAGGATTTATGTTTGTAAAGCCGGCGCATCGGGGCAAAGGTGTTAATCAAAAAATTGTAGAAGCATTAAAACAATGGGCAATCGGTAAACACATAACAGAGATCAGGTTGCAAGTGTATGCTGAAAATGCTGCAGCAAAAAGGGCCTATGAAAAAGTTGGATTTACCGGCCATATTCTGGAAATGAGGATGGAAGTAAAGTAATGATTATAGAAAGTTTTTGTAATTTGCTAATATTAATGGCGACATGAGTAAACCTGTTTCAATTAAACTCCTGCTTTGGATAGATTGTACTGCTGCTTTTTTAGCAGGGTTGTTGTTGTTTGTTTTACATACTAAGTTTTCACTTTTCTTTGGTTTACCAGTCGCTCTGTTAATCACACAAGCCGTCTTGAATTTTATTTATGGCAGTTTGTCATTTTATCTTTTTAGGCAATCATCACCTTCCATAAGATTAATTGCTGTATTAGTAGGGGCTAATTTGCTATATGCCACCACCAGTTTATTACTGGCTTTTTATTTTTCTTCCCAGGCCACCGTATATGGCCTCATCTATTTGTTTGCAGAATTTTTTCTAATCTCCCTTTTGGCAATATTGGAATGGAAAACAATTAATGTCTACGAAAGAAGATAGGAGACGATTATTCTTTTTCCCCGCTA
Source organism: Chitinophagaceae bacterium (assembly GCA_031397865.1). Lineage (GTDB taxonomy): Bacteria > Bacteroidota > Bacteroidia > Chitinophagales > Chitinophagaceae > JJ008. Next base: position 4,761 of record JANNMN010000020.1, on the reverse strand, counting down.
ATAATATAATACCCAAAATGTTTTCTGTATAATCCCAGTATCATTCCAAGTACTGGACCGTATACATTATGCCACCGTTCCTTTTCCATTCGTAGTCCTTTATTCTTCCATATTTCTTTAGCAAAAAACTTGATGCATGTCCATGGCACATAAGCAACAGATGGCGCAATGCGATAACTGATTTCTTTTACTTTAATATTCACTAATCCATATTTCTTCAATGTATTTTCAAACTCCTGTATGTTTCCAAAGCAGGGGAGAGCCCAATAGTTTAAAATCTTCTTATATAGAAATGAGAAAAACCGTGGAAGCTTTTGATCATGTTTCAAAAATCCATCGGCAATACAAAAGCTACCACCTGCTTGAAGTACTCTTGCCATTTCAGCTATAAATAATTCTTTATTAGAACCGTTTGCATGGCAGGCACTTTCTAGTGCATAGACATGAGTAAAAGTTTCATTGCCAAAACTAAGGCTTTCAAAATTGTCTTTAACCAAAGAAACTTGTTGCTGTAAGTTCTCTTTTTTTATCAGCTCATTTCCTTTTTCAATCTGGTAATCAGAAATAGTAATACCAGTAATTGTCGCCAGGAGAAATTTTTTAGCAGCATATCTTGCCACAGTGCCTACACCACAGCCAAGGTCGGCTATAAGTGCCCTTTGGCTTCGGTTGATATGTAAATGATTTATTACTTCCTCATTCATATTCATCAGCATCCTTTCCAGGAAGAAGATATCCGTAAAGGATTTGCAATACCCGAAGTGCATATTAAAATTCTCACTCCATGCTTCATAGTCGGGGCCGGCTATGTTGTAGTATTCTTTTATCGGGGAATAAATATTTTCTTTAGGAGATAGGGAAGGAGTAGTTTTTTCTTTACTTTCAACTATGTTAGTTGTTTCCATACCTGTTGGTTGATGGAGTAAAGATAAGCCATTGAAAATTATATTTTCAATAAATATTGAAAATACAGTAAATTTGTACTATAAATAAAAAAATCATGAAAGTTGTAATAGTCGGAGCTGGTTTTGGCGGTTTAAAATTGGCCCGCCAGTTAAATAATAAAGCAGGCTTTGAAGTAATACTGGTAGATCGTTTTAATTATCACCAGTTTCAACCTTTATTTTACCAGGTGGCCACTGCAGGTCTGGATGCCAGCAATATTTCATTTCCACTACGGAAAGTATTTCAGAAAAGTAATAATGTAAAAATCAGGTTGGCAGATCTTAAAGAAGTGATCCCTGCAGAAAATAAGATCGTTACAAATATTGAAACCATCCAGTATGATGTGTTGATATTAGCCACAGGTGCAGATACCAATTTTTTCGGGAACACACAATTAGCCACTCATGCATTTCCGATGAAGTCAACAGTAGAAGCTTTGCAGATACGTCACCGTTTATTACAGTTGTTTGAAGATGCACATACCATTACCGATGAAGCAGAACTTCAACGAATTATGAATGTAGTGGTGGTAGGTGGCGGGCCAACAGGAGTGGAGGTGTCCGGTGCGTTGGCAGAGATGAAGAAATACATCTTACCAAAAGATTATCCTGAATTGGATTTTTCCAAAATGAATATTTATCTGCTGGAAGGTGCCGATAAAACCCTGGCGGCTATGAGTGAAAAATCATCCCAGCAATCAAAGAAGTATTTAGAAAAGTTAGGAGTGAAGTTGATGACAAATACATTAGTGAAAGATTATGATGGGAAGGATGTGCATTTACAAAGTGGAGATTCTATACCCGCTACCACTGTAATATGGGCAGCAGGTATAAAAGGAAATATTCCGTCAGGATTTGATAAAACGATAGTTGCAAAAGGGAATCGCATAAAAATAAACAGGCACTGCCTGGTAGAAGGCTACAATAATATTTATGCAATTGGTGATCTGGCTTATATGGAAACACCAAAGTATCCAGCTGGCCATCCACAGGTGGCGCCTGCCGCTATGCAACAGGCAGATTTATTGGCGAGCAATCTGAAACTGATTGAACAAAAATCAAACCCGGATAGGATGATTGAGTTTGAATATAATGATAAAGGCTCTATGGCCACAGTAGGCAGAAATTTGGCTGTAGTGGATGTTCCAAACCCAAAGCTGCATTTCGGTGGTTTTTTTGCCTGGCTTATATGGATGGGACTGCACCTGATGCTGATACTGGGAGTAAAGAATAGGTTCTTTGTTTTCAGCAACTGGTTATATAATTATTTCACATATGACCAGAACCTTCGATTGATCTTTAAAGAGTTTAACCGGGATAAGAAGACTATAAGTGGTTGAGTATCTTCTTTGCTCTCGAATGAAAAGCGGCTGTTTCAAAATCCCAGCGGTCTTCTATAATGGTTTTCAATTCCTGTTTTATATCAGGATAACTTTTAGATAGATTATCTAATACCGATAATCAAGATGCTTTTACCGCTGGTTTTTCTGTTGGCGAAATAAGATAATCAAAACAAAGGCTCATTATTTCGCCATGAAATTTTTCGGGAATATGGATATATTGAAATAGTCTTATAGTGTTTCGTTTTACAGCTTCATGCAATCCGGGTTTTTTTACATAGGAAATTATCTTTCTCAAATGTTTTTTAATAAGCATGGGATGTTCTTTTGCAATTTCGCTGAGTGGCCAGGCTGCCCGTTGTACTACCCGGTATTCATCCTCCATAAATAATTTAACAAGTTCGTCAAATCGTTGTTCGTTATTTCCTACCCATTTTACAATTGTATTGCAGTTGGCCTTGGAATGTTCTTTCAATATCGTTTCCCGTAGCTTCATTATTTATATGAATGAATATAAAATAAAAAAGGTGGCAAATATTGCCACCTCATAATAATATTTAATTCACTCAATTATCTTTTACTTCCAAATAAACGGAGTAACATAAGGAAAAGGTTGATAAAATCAAGGTACAAAGTAAGTGCACCCATGATAGATAATTTCTTGGCATCTGCTTCCAATACATTGCCATCTGCATCCAGGCCTTCACCAATGCGTTTCAGTTTCTGCATATCATAAGCTGTAAGACCGGTAAATACCATTACACCTATGAAACTGATGATATAATCCATTGTATCATTCTGCATGAAAAAATTAATAACGGAGGCGATTATTATTCCTATTAAACCCATTGTCATGATGCGGCCAAAACCTGTAAGATCTTGCTTGGTCGTATAACCCATAAAGGCCATTACAGCAAACATACCTGATGCTGCAGCAAAGCAAGAAAAAACCGAACTGGATGTGTATATAAGAAGCACAAAACTTAATGTCAGTCCTGTGATGGCCGAATAAGCTATAAATAATGCGATAAGAACTGGTAATGCCAGTTTCTGAAACCCGAAAGACATGATTAATACAAAGGCCAGCGGCGCAAACATGACAGCATATGTAAGCACTTTATTAGAAATAATTGGATACAGCCATTCTGGGTTGCTTGCAAAAAGATAAGCTACAGTAGCCGATATGGCCATTGCTAAAAACATATAAGAAAATACATTCGCCAAAAAAGATTTTGACCGGCTGCCTGAAACTACGGTCTGGTTGGCAAATAAATGTTCAGGAGTGCTGCCCGAGTAATTGTTATTATCCATTGGTACAAGTTTTTAATTTGATGTAAATTAACTATGAATTTATAAGATTTTATAAAAAGAATTAATAAACTTTAAATCCTCAGTAGCATCATCAATACGACATTAGGACGGCGTACTAATTTAATGTGGTTAATTGACTATTTGCCTAGCAACATCATTTAAAGTAATTATTTTATCTTATAATTAATATTATGTTAAACCGCATCGGAAAGAATTAAAAAGAAAAGGCTGGGCTTCTGACCTAACGGCGGTATAGTTCGTTACCAACTCGTAACACTTTTACAACTTGATATCAAGCTGAAACATATTTTCTCTCCCATTATACATAAAAGAACAGTGTCTTAACAATTCTACTCCTATAATCATTTCTGCGGGATAGCTTTCTGCATCAAGTTGAGAAACTCTAACATTTTGAATTAATGCACAACCACTTTCATTTTCAGTATCTAAAAATAGATTAATACTAAAATTCCCCACTTTTTGAATACCATTTTGAGGGTGTATATACTCCTCTGTTCCAAAAGATTCAAGATTTAGTTGACTTATCAAACTTGGCTTCAAAAGGCAATGTGCTGCTCCTGTATCAATTATTGCTTTTAATTTTATCTTGATATTATCATCCCCAAATTTAGATATACCGACATTTATGTACGGGAACCCATGAACATCATTATCACCCATTATGCTTTTTTCCATAAGCTTGTTTTTATCAAAGCTATAGAAACGATTTGGCATATTATGAAACCCCGAAATTGGTAAATAGTCGGAAATTTTTACATTACTTAAAGTAGCTGTACTTGAAATTATTGTTTGCATAATCGGTATATTTGAACCGATTAATCACATACGTAAGTTAAATACCAGCCATTATTTGCACTAATGGCTTTTTTATGCTCTTGATATTTTTAGAATTTTAGCTGTTTTAGTATTACTAATGCAAGTAATGCATATCCTAAAATAGCAAGTATTTCTTTTGACCTACCAACCTCACCCTTACGGGTGTTATCCCCTTTTTTTCTTTTTACTACATTCCTCACAAATCCACTTCGGGAACGTTGTGAAGAAAAATATACAACGTCCCCTACACAAAACCCAACGGTGTAACATAATATTGAGTTATAGAAATTGCTGAATAAGGAAGATCGGGGTTGCCTATACGATTTTTT
>JANNMN010000021.1:0-91997 GCA_031397865.1 Chitinophagaceae bacterium | reverse complement strand
ATCGGGTAAGAAAAGGGGCGGGGACTATCATGTTGTAAAAGCTACTGGCTTATGCGGTTTGTCAGTCTTACTCCACCCCTTGTTCTTTCTGAATTATATTCTGTACTGGTACCTAAATTTATTGAATTGTAAACATAGGATTGGGTTTGCCAAAATGGGGGCAGACGGAAGCCGTGTTTCAACTTTTGTTTTTCAATTTGGCTTCATATCCAGCAGGACGTTATTAATTTAACTATGTGCAAATCATCAGCTTTTATTTATAAATTTAGCTTCAGTTAGCCGGGCGGACGGAATGCTATTTCCCCCACTTCGGCAAGCCCTGAACGTTATGTGCCATTTTACCACGACAGTCCATTAAATCAAAAAATAATGAATAAAATTTTAGTAACAGCATTTATTTTACTGACACATCTCACTTATGGACAAACAAAACATTTTGACAATGTTTTAAATTATTATAATTCTGATAAGAATTTTAATGGAACAGTATTAGTTGCAACAAATGGACAGATTGACTATTTGAATACGGTTGGCATTTCAAACAGGCAATCGGGAACGACACTTAATTCAAAAGCGAAATTTAAAATTGCATCAATCACCAAAACTTTTACTGCGATTTTAATTTTGCAACTGTATCAGCAAGGTAAACTTGACTTGAAAGCCACGATTGGAAAGTATTTACCAAATTACACAGGCGAAGCAAGAGACAAAGTAACAATTCAAAACTTACTAACTTATAGTTCAGGTATTGCGAATTGTGAAGGCAATACAGGCATTGAAGTTTACCAAAAACAGATTTCAGTTGACGATTTTATTTCAAAATATTGTAGCGGGAAATTAGAGTTTGAGCCAGGAAAACAATTTAGTTATGACAATGGCGATTATATAATTCTTGGGAGAATAATTGAAAAATTATCAGGCAAATCTTTTGCTCAAAATCTTGAAGAGAAAATATTAAAACCGCTTTCAATGGAAAATACAAATATGCTTGCGACAAAAGATATTGTAAACGGACTTGTTTCAACATACAACATTGATGACAGCACTAAACTGTTTTATGCTGACGACCCAATGTATATTGAAAATTATTTTTCAGCAGGTGCTATGTATTCAACAGCACAAGACCTTTTGAAATTTGACAATGCTATTTTCACTTTCAAACTATTAGACAAAAAAACCGTTGAATTAATGCTAACGCCTTACTCAGAACTTTACGGTGTCGCTTTTGGTTTTTGGGTAACAGAGAATAAATTTGGAAATATAACTACAAAAGTTGCAAACAGACAAGGTTCAATTTGGGGAGCAAATGCAAATTGGTTACACCTTATTGACAAGGACAAAACATTTATTGTATTGAGTAATACCAATGCTACAAACCTACAAGATTTAACAGAGCAGTTAGTTTTAGTTAGCACAGGACAAAAAGCGACAATTGTTAAAGCCCAAAAATAAAAACGGCACATAACAAGGGGTTTAACTCATGTCTTGCATGAATCATGAACTGCCTTTCTTTTACTATAAATCACTTCATAAACTACACAAACAAATCACTATACAATTTCCCACCTGGCACTACAGAATATTTTTCCAGATCAGTAATACCTTCTTTAGCCAACACCTGTTCATCAATAAATAAATTGCCTGTGCATTCCGTAGAAGGTTGTCTCAAAATATAATAAGCAGCATCGGCTAAAATATCTACGGTGCGGCTCATATTAGCCAGCATTTGTCCGCCTAATAAATTTCTTACGGCGGCTGTATCAATGGTTGTTCTTGGCCATAGTGAGTTGGCGGCAATTTTTTCTTTTGCAAATTCTTTAGCCCAGCCAATCGTCATCATACTCATGCTGTATTTGGTAAGGGTATAAGCCACATGTTTATCAAACCATTTTGGATCCATATTTATGGGTGGTGATAAAGTAAGTATGTGCGGATTCTCCGATTTTTTTAAATGAGGAATACAAGCCTTTGTCACTAAAAATGTTCCCCGCACATTGATGCTGTGCATCAGGTCAAATCGTTTTGCTTCGGTAGCTTCTGTAGTGGTTAATGAAATAGCGGATGCATTATTTATTAATACATCAATGCCGCCAAATTTTTCTATTGCTTTATCTACTACGTTTTGTATTTGGTCTTCAAAGCGGATATCACATTGCACGGCCAATGCTTTACCACCGGCTGCTTCGATCTCCGCAGCAGCAGAAAAAATAGTGCCGCCCAGCTTTGCATTTTCTTCTACACTTTTTGCAGCGATAACAATGTTGGCTCCTTCTTCAGCTAACTTTAATGCGATGGCTTTGCCAATGCCTCGGGTGGCACCGGTGATGAGAATGGTTTTGTTTTTGAATGACATGGTGTTTGTTTTTATGCCCTTCGACAAGCTCAGGGTGACAAGAAATTTAAAATTCCGGAAGCACTGGTTTTGTCTGTACGATGGTTTCTATTTTCTGCATTACTTCATCATTCAGTTTTTCCATAGCACTTACTGCTTTTAAATTTTCCAGCAGTTGTTCTTTTTTTGTTGCTCCAAGAATAGCGGTTGTTACATTCGGGTTTTTTATACACCAGGCAATGCTTAACTCTGCCATAGACATTCCTAATTCTTTGGCAAGAGCAGACAAGCCTTTTACTTTATTCAACAGATCATCTTTCATCCATTTATCTTTCAGCCAATCAAAACCGGTAAGTCCAAAGCGGCTGCCTTCCGGAATGCCATCATTATATTTCCCACTTAATAAACCTGATGCCAGTGGACTCCAGATAGTAGTTCCCATGCCCACGGTTTTAAAAATAGTGAGGAATTCATTTTCCATTTTATTTCTTTCCAGCAAATTGTATTGCGGCTGCTCCATTGCCGGGCCTATCAATCCATGTTGTGCTGCGGCACGGTGGGCTTCCATTATTTCTACCCCACTCCACTCACTGGTGCCCCAGTATAAAATTTTTCCTTGTTCTATCAGGTTGTGCATCGTCCACACCGTTTCCACTATCGGGGTATTTTTATCCGGACGATGACAGAAATATAAATCAAGATAATCTGTTTGTAATCGTTGCAATGCTTCATTACAAGCTTCAATTAGATGCTTGCGGCTAAGGCCTGTTTGATTAGGCTTATTTTCTTTTCCCCTCCATCCCCAAAATGCTTTGGATGAAAGAGTGTAGGAAGTTCGATCCCAGTTTTTTTTCTTTAATACACGGCCCATCATGTTTTCGCTTTCGCCGAGGGCATATACTTCTGCATTGTCAAAAAAATTAATCCCATTATCATAGGCAATTCCCATCAGCTCATCGGCCACACTATCATCTATTTGTTTGTGAAAACTTACCCAACTTCCAAAAGAAACTATACTCAATTGCAAACCCGTTTTGCCCATGTATCTATACTCCATCGTAAATAAATTTTAAAATTGAAAGTTGAAGATTGAAGATAATAAAGAAATAACAAGCCTCGCAGCAAGAATGTTTGTTACTGAGGAAATCCGCCTTCTTTTACTTTTAGCACACCGGTAACTTCTTTAAAAGTAACCCGGCTGAAATCCTGTGTGGCTTCCAGGCCCTTACCGGGATATATTTTTTTATCAGTAGTTCTGTACTCTGCGTAATTATCGGTGTAGAATAATTTAGTATTCTGATCCCACCACAGATCCTGGCATTTCAATGTATCACCTTTTACATTTATTACTACCACACTATCTTTCAGATATACTTTGTTCATATTCTCAAAGTATTTTCCATAGCGGCTATCCAGCCAGGTTTCTTTTACTGTGCTGTCATTATAAAAATCTACATGCAAGGTGTTGGGGAATTCGGTGTATACCGTATCATCCGCCACCCGGTACATCAGCGGTGCTTTTAGTTTTGCTTTCATCTTTCCATCCTGGCTCAGGTAGCTTTCTACATTGGTAGCTTCTTCCCGCATCACCACTTTTTTTGTCCAGTCTTTTATTGTATCCTCATCATTCTCACAGGCGCAAACAAAACAGCAGCTTATAAGTATAGCTGCTGCGTTGAAAATATTTTTATGGAAAAAAAAATTAGTCATACTTTCTTTTGATAAACCAGATATCGCTGAGAGAGAAGCCCAATGAAAAACGGAAAACATTTTCTTTCAGCAAATTATCATTATTTCCTCTTTTGATATATTCAAAAGCCATATTAATAAAAGTATTCTGATTAGGTGCCTGACGGCTGATGGCCAATGGTAAACCCAAACCAAATGAAGCTCCAACCTGAGTTAACTTCTGTCCAACTTTAATATAATCAGGCCCGGTAAAAAATCCGAAGCGGTAAGCTACCTGGCTAAAATAATTTCTTTTTGGCATTGGGCTAAATTGACCGCCGGCCCTTATCTCCCATTTATTTCTTACAGAATCCTTCTGACCATAAAAGCGGTAATTATCCCAGTTTTGCTGGCTAAAATCAAGCCCTACCATCCAGCCTCCTTCTTTATTAGGCACTGCATATTTCTGCAATACAAAACCCAACGTATAAGAAGCTGGCATTTCTATTTTTCCTCTTACATCTTTTGTATCCGACACACTATCTATCCGCAGGTTTCCAACGTTTGGATCATACAAAAAAGTTTCCCGAAGTACATCCTGGCTGGCATTTAATTTTTGCCCCCAGTTGCCATAAGCACCAGCCGTAAACTGTAAATTATCCTTTACCGGCACCGTGTATTGTACACCTGCATTAAAATAAAAATTGTTGTAAGTTGTTTTGGTTTGATAGTTGGCCGCATAATAATCTACTGTATCATTATTAATAGTCCGGCGGGTACTGTAATCTTTTTTACCAAAAAGATATCCTGCATTGATACCCAGGCTTAATTTTTCTTCCATCTTATTACTTCTTTCTTTGCGGAAGATGGCAAAGCCTGTACCTAATGATACCATGTAAGATCCTCCATCACCTGCAAATAAAGTGGTAGCACTGTCAATAGGATTGAAAGGTGGGTTAGGATTTATTAATTGTTCATTACGAAAAATCTTATAGCTTATTCTTGAAATAGGTCTTAAGCCAAAACTTAATCCCCAATTTTTCTTTAACGGTAAACCTATTTGCACATAAGAAAATAATGCATTACTGGCAGTAAATTTTGTGGCATTGCCCGGTTGGCTCAATGTTCTGTTTTCAATGTTCAATCCAATATCCAACACCGCTCTACCTGAAGTAAGTTTTTTAGACTTGGCTCCGGTAGCAGATTGAAAGGATGAATAAGAAGCAGGGTTATTAAAATTGACAGATAATACATCGGTATAGCCTGCAGAAATGCCACCCATTGCACGGCTGGCAATATTAGTAGAAGGAACAAGATCGCCTATACCAAACCTGGAGTAAGGAGAATTATCTTGCGCCATTACCGGCTCCAAAGCACTAAAAATTACAACCAGGATCGTTAAGTAAAAGCAGTGTAACGTCTTGATTCTCTTAGGGGTTATTAACTTCGCTAATTGCATACAGACCTTTAAAGATTAAATCAGGGTCTGCAAATATCTTGTTTTTAAGGTGCGAAGCCAAATAGACTATATCACCCCCGGTTAACAGGACGTTAAAGTTGCTAAACTTCTCTCGATATGCCTCTATAAAACCATCGATTTCTTTGGCTAATCCCAGTACCACTCCGGTCAAAATATTGGTAGTGGTATCATACCCAATAAGTGGCACATTGCTATCCGCCTTAATTAATGGCAACTTGGCTGTGTAATAATTTAATGCCTTTAGCCGCATTTCCATTCCCGGAGAAATGGCACCGCCGACAAACTCGTGGTATTTATTAATGAAGTTGTACGTAACACAAGAACCCATACCAATAACAAGATTATGAGTTGTGGGATAAAAATGAACAGCTGCTGCTGTTAATGCGAGGCGGTCTGCACCAATAGTTTCTGGTTTACCCACCGGCGTAGTAAAAGCCACCTTAGTAAGATGACTAAGCTTATGAAATTTAGTAGCAGTAGCTAATACTTCTTCAATAGCTGTGTTATGATCTATTACAGAAGAGAGAATTGATTTGTGTGGCTGCACTCTTTTGATGAGTGATTGAATGGTTTCTACTGTATCATCCGGCAATACAACAGCTTCTTTCATTTCAGAGCCATGAAAGACGGCGCATTTTTTCCGGGTGTTGCCAAAATCGAAACAGAGGGTGGTTGACATATTTTTATTTTTTTCAGGTTCCTAAATCAAACCCACTTAAATTTTTAAAATGGCCGTTCAGTTTTATTTTTTCTTTCAATTCTTCCATGCCCGTTAGCATATGTATTGCATTTGCCAAGTGAAGCATCAGGTATTGTTGCCGCTGTCTTTCATCAAACAATGCAAGAAGCTCATATTCCTCCTGCAAAGAAAGACCAATATGATGCGCCACATCATAAGAATTAATAACTCCCTTTTCTTTTTTCCCACTGGGTCCTTTGGAAAAGTCTTTATTGACTTTCAACAACTGGTGTAATTGATAAACACTCTTTAATAGTTTTGCCATCATGGTTGGGCTTCCCTTCTGCGAGTTTTCGGGATAGGTAACAATTGCTCCGCTATATAATTTATCCGGCAGTTCTTTTATTACTTCCAAAATGCGAAATACTTCCAGGCCTTTTGTTTTAATATCCATTTCACCACTTTCGTACACTTTAGAAATCTCAGTTATCTCCACCAGGCAACCATACTCCTGCATTTTATTATCCATTACTACCGGAATACCAAAAGATTTTTTAGCTGCCTTGCATTCTAATATCAACTCTTTATATCTTGGCTCGAATATGTGCAGGTGCAATTTTTCGCCGGGGTAAAGTACAAGGCCAAGTGGAAAAATCGGGATGAAGTTTGTCATAAATAAAATTGCAATTATCTATAAGTATTTTGCAACTGCAAAATTTAAGCCGTGTGTGATTTACTTCCATTCGCTGATTGCATATGGAGTTCTTTTAACCGGGCATATTTTAAAAAAGTGTACCAGGCCGTCATTTTTGCACACACATAGCCCTCATGTCCATCCATGAAGCCTCTTTTCAAAATATAGTAATGAAAAAAAGTAAAGCCCGGTGATAATCGAAGTTTCCACCAGGAAGCCTTTTTCCCCTGCCGAAAATATTTTTCTGCATTCAGCATGGCATACCCTGCCATCTTAGTAGCATAGTCCTGCATATCAGCCATGGTTTTATGCAACACATATCCTTTTATTTTTTTTACTTCAATGCCTGTCGGCAAAATAAGTTCTTCATGCACCGGCGCATCATTCCAGCTTACTACTTTTTTATTAAAGAGTCGTATGTGATGATCGCCACCCCACTCACCATACTTTATATATTTATCTCCTAAAAATGTTTTGAAGGAAATATCATACACCGTCTTTTCATTTTCCGGATTCAAGGCAAGGAGAGATTGTTTTAATTCTTCATCAATCGCTTCATCTGCATCCAGGCTTAGTATCCAATCATGCTTTGTAAGTGAGTTGGCTTTATTTTTTGTTTTACCAAAGCCTTCAAAGCTGCCTTCCGCTAATCGAACATGTACAAGCTGTTGTATGATTTGTTGTGTGCCATCAGTACTGCCATTATCATACACCACTATATCATCACTTACACCCTGCAGGCTTTGCAGTGTGTTGGCAATGATAGTGGCTTCATTTTTACAGGCAATAACTATTGAGATAACTGACATGTGTGCAAAGATTACATCTTTTCAGCATTCATCCATTTCCACCACCATAAAACAATAAAGGAATAAATAAAAACACCAAACTGTACTTCCAGCCCGATGTCGAACAAAAAACTGAAAGCAGCGGTGCCATTCAGCATCCACCAAAGCAATTTATTATTAATAGAAATAAAAAAAGGCAGCAACATTACGAAAGTAAAAATTATTATTCCCGGCCAGCCACAGGCTGCGCCATACAACAGCCATTCGCTGGATGGATATATTTTATCCTGCTCTATCATGGCCGGATAAGTAGCAGCATACCATTTATTAGTTTCAGTTAATAGATCGCCAAACCCGGTTCCATTGAGCGGTTGTGCATTCATAATGTTCCAAGCGGCTATAAGCGATATCACCCGTACTGCATCATTTGCTCCCGGCAGGTAATGTGCTTCTTTAAAATACCCAAAATCATATTGCATATACTTTACCCTGTTTTGAAGAGTAGGTAAAGTAAACCATGCCGCAACTGGGATGGCAATCAATACAAGTAATAAAATAACACCCTGTTTTGTTTTTGCCTTTTTTAAAATAAACCAAACGGTAGTAGCCATCAACATGATATAAAAAGAAAGCAACCCTGTTCTTGCAGCCAGTATATGCAGAAAAATAACCAGCCACACAGTAGCAAATGCCAATACTATTCTGGCGGTTTTATTTTCTTCTTTATAAAAAAGCCAAGCGGCTAATAATGCAGCCACACTCACCATCCAGCTAAATCGTATATGATCATTTAATAATGGTGTAACAATTGTTTTTGCTTTAAGATAGCCGTCATTCACAGCATTTATATTATTGATGTACTGAAACATACTCCAGCATGTGCCGCCGATAATAATAATGATAAAAATATATGCCAATACATTCCACATTTTTTTGGAAAAATTAAATGGGCCTGCAAATGCCAGGGGCAATAGTAACAGCGGCAACTTTATCCGTATCACTTCCAGCCACTTTTCTGTATCCTTACTCCATGTACCTGATAGCAGCGGAACTAAAAAAAGCAAACTCATACTCCATAAAAGTGGCGTTGATATAAATGATAGTAATTGTTCTTTTATCCGGGCATGTGAAAAAGAAACTACAACGAACAGGAAAATACATACTGATAATGCTGCACGGGATATAAATAACGATAGCAGCATAGCCATAAAAAGTATAAAAATGCTGTTGCTTCGCCAGCCAATGTGTAACTTGTTAGGCATACATTTGTAAACGTACAACATCCCATTCATTTCATGTGGCAGCAACTATTAAATCAAATGCAGCAGGGTGATATAAAAGCCCTGGCCCGTAGTATCTCACTGGTTGAAAATGAGCAGCCGGGTTTTGAAGAATTGCTGAAAACACTTCCTGCTTCTACTGCAAAAATTATTGGCATCACCGGGCCGCCCGGTGCAGGCAAGAGTACATTGGTAGATGCATTGATCGGCTCATTAGCCAATGCCGGAAAAAAAGTAGCGGTGCTATGTGTAGATCCATCATCACCTTTTAATCTTGGGGCTGTATTGGGCGATCGTATCCGAATGAGTGATTGGTACACTCATCCAAATGTGTTTATTCGATCATTAGCCACCCGTGGCAGCATGGGTGGATTGCATCCAAAAATTATTGAAATAACAGATTTGCTGAAAGCATTTCAGTTTGATCACATCATTGTAGAAACGGTAGGTGTAGGACAAAGCGAAATAGAAATTGCGGGACTTGCTGATGTAACAGTGGTAGTGGTGGTGCCTGAAGCTGGTGATGAAGTGCAAACGATGAAAGCCGGGCTAATGGAAATTGCAGACATCTTTGTAGTGAATAAAAGTGATCGACCAGATGCGGATGTATTTGTAAAAAATCTTCGGTTGATGCTGGCACCTACTTTCAGCAAACATTATCATGAAGTGCCGGTGGTAAAAACAGTGGCTTCGCAAAAAGAAGGCATTGATGAATTAATGGATATTATTTTACACCAGTTACAAAAATCACATACTACTGATAATACATTCTGGCTGCTGGCAGAAAGAGCTTTTTACCTGATAGAGCAAAAACGAATGAAAGACATCAGCAAAACGATATTGAAAAAAGAAATAGAAGCGGTTTATCAAAAAGGAAATTTTAACCTGTATAAGTTTATTGCTGATAAATATTGATGATAGAAACAATACCTGTCGTGTGCTGCGTTCTCTAATGGCAAAGAATAGTTATTATTACGGGTGACTTTCCCGTATAAGATACTCATTTATATTACTACTTTTGTAATAAGACTATCCAATTATGAAAAGCCAATACAGCTTTAATAATAAAATTCAATATAAACTAGCACTGTATTTTGCTTTCTTCAACTCCTTTATTTCTTTTTCTCAAACAAATATCAGCGGCATTGTAAACAATTATTATAGTGTAATAGAAGTTGTTCCTGCCAAAGCATGTATCCGTGTTAGCAATATTGGTGGATTAACAGTAAATAAAAGAGTGATGCTGGTGCAGATGAAAGGAGTTTCTATTAGTACCTCCAATAACTCCAGCTTTGGCGACACTACTTCTACTAACAATGCAGGCTTTTATGAAATTGGTACCGTTTGTTATATCCGGGGCGATTCTGTTTTTCTTTTTCACAACTTAATTAATACTTACACTCCACTTACTGGCAAAGTACAACTGGTACAATTTGGCGAATACTCCTCGGCTAATGTGATTGATACTATAAAAGCAGCACCATGGAATAATACAACAGGTACAGGAGGAGTAATTGCGTTGTTTGCCGACCAGGATATTACATTGAATGCACCTATTTATGCAGACTCCAGTGGTTTTCGTGGAGGTCAGATTGTTGTAAGTAATGGCACCTGCTTCAATGGGCTCTCTGCATATTATTATCCTGCCGCATCAGCTACGCCGCAGAATGGTGCTTACAAAGGTGAGGGTGCAGTTGATATTGTATCTACTCAAAATGGCGGAAGAGGTGCTCTTGCCAATGGTGGTGGTGGAGGTAATAATCATAATAACAGCGGCGGTGGTGGAGCTAATTTAAATGCAGGTGGCATTGGCGGCGGTAATTCAAGCACTACTGGTTGCACCACTACATTAAGAGGAATTGGAGGTAAGCCTTTTAAAAACTGGAATGGACAAAAAATATTTTTAGGTGGTGGCGGTGGTGCAGGTCATAATAACAATGGAATTTTTACATTGGGCGGAGGTAATGGTGGTGGAATTATTTTTATCTGGACTCCAAACCTTATCGGAAACAATAAACTGATAAGTGCAGATGGTGGCGATGGTGGCGAATCGCAATCTGATGGCGCAGGTGGTGGTGGTGCAGGTGGAACTATCATAATGAATGTGGCAAATTATTTTGGCAACGTTACCATCCAGGCAAATGGCGGTAATGGTGGTAATTCAAATGATGCAGGAAATACTAACCGCTGTTTTGGTGGTGGTGGTGGCGGTAGCGGTGGAGCCATTTATTTTGAAGGCCCGACTCCTTCCATTACAAATACTGTAACCGGAGGACTAGCAGGTGTTGAAAGTGGAAGAGATGCTGGTTGTGCTGCTGAACAAGCTGCATTGGCTGGGAGCAATGGCCAGATTTTTCCTGGTTATACATTCACCCGTTCTACTACCAATGCTAATTACTGTGCACTCTTACTTCCATCAAAACTTATTTCTTTCAAAGGTGTTTTGCAAAATAAAGAAATTATGCTGAGCTGGCAATTGCAAAATCCTGAGCTGGTTAAATTGTTTGTTGTAGAAAAAAGTAATGATAATAGAAACTGGATAGTACTTACGACCATCAACGCTGAAGACAACAGGGAAAACTATACAGCCATTGATAATAGCATTTTACCCGGTGATAATTTTTACAGACTTACAATAAGAGAGAAATCAACTGCAGTTTATTATTCAGAAATACGCCGTATTTTTTATGATGTGGATGATACTGAATTTTTGTTGTATCCAAATCCGGCATATAATAAAATCAACATATACAGGAAGACAGACGGTACTGCAACTATTAAAATTGCAGATATAACAGGGAAAACCATTTTGCAAAAAATAATCTGGAACAGGTTGGAAGAAATATTATTGCCTGTGTTGCCATCCGGCATTTACTTACTTACCATCAACCAGTCGGTAAAAAAACTGGTTATCCGCTAAGCTTTATTATTTTTCCACCAGCGATAGCCGATATAGCCAACAATGGCAAACGGTGCAAAGGCGAGATATAATATACCACTGTTCATTCCTTTGGCGGGTTTTTCACCAAGTTGCTGTGCAGTTTTAGTGCAGATGGAACATTGAGCAGAAACATCAGAGAAAAAAATCTGAAAGAGAAAGAGAAAAAAAATAACTACCAATATCCGCTTGTTCATTCAATTTGTTTATGCAAAAATAAACTCTTTCGCCGAGATGGTAATTGAAAGTCAGCAATTATAACTTATTGATTAAGAAGATGCCCGTAAAAAGCATTTCTTTCTTCCACAAAGCCTGCATTATTGTATTCGTTTTTCGCCAATTGAAAACATTGGTCTGAAATTTTTTTACGGAGAGCCGGATTGTTTAATAATAAAACAACCTTACTGGCAAAGCCATCCGGTTTGTCTGCAATCATTACATTTTCGTTGTCAGCCAAACCAGGAATGCCGGATATACCGAGGCTGGTAGATACAACCGGCACTCCATGTGCCAATCCCGTTATTGCTTTTATCCTTATGCCTGAGCCAATGCGGATAGGAGTTACAAGGATGCTGTCTTTGTAAACTTCATCCAGGTTTTTTACAAAGCCGGTAAATTGAACAGCATGATTGTTTTCATATTTATTTTTAAACTCCTGTGACCAATTACCGGTGATTTTTATGCTGCACTCCTGGCTTTTTGCTTGTATCAAAGGAAACACTTCATCTAAAAACCATTTTAGTCCTTCTTTATTTGGATAATGCGATTCGCCACCTGCAAATAATAATTGTGGCGGTAGATCTGGGTTGTAATTATTTGACAGCTCATTTTCAAAAAGAGCAAATGACCTACCAACATGTATTGGCACATCAACGCCTTTTTGCTGCAAAAGTTCCGCATCTTCTGTACATAAAGTAATAACACCGTCGTATTGATTTAGCCAACTTAATTCAAGTTGCGATGCAATGCCCGAGATATAACTGGAGAAAGTATTACTGTGACCAATAGATAGCATATCGCTATGTATCCGGGTATGTGCAATTTCATGATGGACAAAAATTTTACTGGGTTTTGATGGAAGCAATCCAATAAGTCCCATGTTAATACTGTGCTCTACCTGGATGATGTCATACTCTTTTACTGCTGCTATACGTTGCACCTCCTCCATCATCTCAGGCCTCATTTGAATGAGTCCATTTAAATAGCGGCTCTTTTTTAATTGGTAGGCATAGTCCTTCCCAGATATTTTTCTTTTTAATTTTTTTAAAAAAGAAGTTGATTTGTCAACAACATTTGTTGCTTCAAAACCGGCCTGTATTAAATTAATCTTAGGAAATTTTTGCTGAAAAGCATTTATATCTTCAGCATTGATATTCTCTGGTGTAATAAATAAATCTATTTGTTGTTGATGCTGCTGCTTTTCCAAAAAAACTAATTGTGCATAAGCTCCCCCGGAATCTAACGGGTAAAGACGAAAAGCAGGGATGACTAAGATGTGAAGCAATTACAATAACTTATCCTGTAAAAATATAGCATATATTTATTTTATCAACAATCTTTTTATGTCATCTGATGCTGCTTTCATTTCCATTTGCATTCCAGCTTATAAACGGCCTGAGCTTATACATCGTTTATTGAATTCTATCCAGGAACAAACTTTTACTGATTATGAAATAATAATTACTGACGATACACCCGGCAATGAGGTTCATGAAATAGTAAAAAAATACACACACTTATCTATACAGTATTACAAAAATGATCCTGTGCAGGGCATGCCGGCAAACTGGAATCATGTTATAGCAAAAGCAACCAGCCCTTGGATACAGTTACTTCATGCAGATGACTGGTATTCATCGCCAGATTCACTTTCTCAATTAGCAGAAGCCTGTAAAAAATCTGGCAGTGATTTTATTTTTTGTGCCAGTAATGAAATTTTTACGGAAAATAAGTTGATAAAAATTACGAAGCTGGATGTTGAAAAAAAGAAAATGCTGGAAGATAATCCGGTGAACCTTGTTTTTGATAATGTGATCGGACATCCGAGTACAGTTGTACATAAAAAAGATGGGACCATTATATACGATACCAGCTTTAAATGGGTAGTTGATATTGATTTTTATATCCGTTATTTATCTGCGCATCCATCATTCCATTATATTTCACAGCCCTTGCTGAATATTGGCATGGATGATGAACAGGTATCAAGCACTTCGTACAAAAATCCTTCTGTCGAAATTCCGGAATATTTATTCTTGATCACCAAATTTCCGGAAGCTGTTCAGGAAAAAAACTGGTTTGTGTTTCGCAGTCTTTGGAACCTGGTAAAAAAATTCAGGATAACCGAGTGGAGTTATATAAAGGCCCAAGGATATGATGGCCCTGAAATGAAAGTTGTTTTGTTTATCATCCGGTATCAAAAGAAAATACCACGGATTATTTTAAAACAAACTAATTGGTCAGCTATTTTTGTAAAAAAGTGTTTTAAAAAATGGCTGAATAATTTGGCTAGCAAATAAATCAGTTTACATCTATCAAAAAAATCATGGTTTCTAAAGATTTCAACCCAGACCGCAATCATTTATTTTATATAATACGAAGTGGCTTATATAAAAAAATAAATGAGCATCAGCATTTACTTACCGGCCGGTTACTTGATTTTGGCTGCGGATCAAAACCCTATCAATCCCTTTTTAAAAACATTACAGAATATGTTGGTGTAGATTATGCAGGAGAAGGACATTCTCATGATAATGAAAAGATAGATGTGTATTATGATGGAAAGAAACTGCCATTTCCAGACAACTCATTCAATTCCATATTTAGCAGCGAAGTGATGGAGCATATTTTTAATCCGGATGAAATAATAGCGGAGCTCAACAGGGTATTGATACCCGGAGGTAAGATACTTATTACCTGCCCTTTTGTATGGAATGAACATGAAGTTCCAATTGACTATGCCCGGTACACACAGTTTGCTTTACGGCATTTGCTGGAGAAACACGGATTCAATATTGTAAAAATTGACAAAGCTGGAGATTTTCTTTCCGTGATACATCAACTCCGTATAATGTACTTCAGAGATGTGTACCTGGAGAAATCTAAACTTCCTATTTTTTTACGTAAATGGATGAGGAAGCCCGGAGTTACCTGGATGAATATTGTTTTTTCAATAAAACGAAAACTATTTCCTACCAGCTATGATTTGTATATGAACAACGTTATTGTTGCAGAAAAGAAATGACCACTTCTTCTATTTGAATAGTTTTTTCAATAATCCTTCTTTTTTTGATTTTTCCTTTTGATGAAAAGGATAAGGCAGAGACTTGAAGGCATTAAGACCATGGCGCAACAATGATTGCTCATATGCCCTGTACACCGGCCGTAGCAACGTAAAATTTTCGAACGATAAAAACTTGTTTTCGAAACTCGTCATCTTATCTGGAGCATCCGGAGTGTAAAGCGAATAATGATAAAATACAAGGGGTTTGTCATTTACCATAACATGCTTATCCTTCATAGTAATATTTCGCTCAATCAAATTCCAATATGCCACATTATAGCCGGGATCTTTATTTATGTAAACATCACAGAAAAAAGCAGGCAGACAATTTAACCATACCTGATCTACAAAGAGGTGTTCGTCCGGTTTATTGTAGCACTTATCACTCATTAGCTGTTCCCACCATTTTAAAAACCGCAATCCTTCCTTATTTCGCATCACTTCAAAATATCCGGCATTATATATTCCATACCTGTTTAGTGAAGTATCAGACAATTTATTTGTATCCGGCAAAAAGCCAATTTCATGTATGCGATGTGGTGTAATAGAAACGGGAGATTCAGAAAAAGGAGCAAGACTGTTAAAAAAAAATATATCTCCATCTAAATATACCAAGCGGTCTATACCTGGCATTATTTCAAAAAAATAAGAAGCAAAAAAAGGTTTTGCGGCACAGCTCATTTCAAATGCTGAGTATTGCAAAAGCATTTGCTCTAACCGGCTGTCATTTATTTGAGTAATAAAATATACCCCTTCTTTATCGGTATCAGGATAATCATTTTCTGCAGCAATGATACCTATGTAAAAATCACAATCCGGATGATGTTGGAGAAATGACTCTCTTACTGAACGGCCATGTGCCAGGTAATTTGGCGTTACCACTGTGTAACCTGCTACTTTCATTCGTATATTTTATTTATTTTTCATCCGAACATAGGATTTATCTGCACTGTTTGTAAATATTTCCTGGTTAAATAGAAATGATTTGCTTGAATAGGCCTTGATAGTTCCATTCAATACCAACGCCGTTAAAAGACTGTCGGCTCTGTATTTTACAGGTGTTTGTTCTTTTAATAATTTTTTGGCCCCTTCCAGGCTTATTGCATAAGCATGAGTGCAGTCGTGAAAGCCGGCTTTCATAAGAGATTGACTGAATGATTTTGGTGCAATATTGCTTATTTGCCTGTATGATATTTTACTGAAACCGAAAAGTCTCATTACTTTATACCACAACTGTTTCAATTGTAAGCCTGTGGTTGGCTTTTCATTTTTTAAATATCCAAGGTAAAATAATTCCCAGTCACTGGGCAGTTCTTTCGTTACACTGGATAAAATTGAAAGATTATTAAAATCTGGCACCACATCATCTTCCAATATTAATATCCGCTTCCAGTTATTATCAATCATGGCCTGGTAAATAGTACGGTGTGAAAGTGAGCAGGCAATTTCACCAGTATTCAGCGGAGGAAAATATTGCCTTACAGAAAGTGAGTTCTCTTTATCATAGAGGTAGTTATCATTGATAATTTCTTCAGTAAGTTCATTCTTATCCGTGCCATAAAAAAAATTAAAATCAATACCGGCAAGCCGCTGCTTTACTTTTTCATGCCTTTCTTTAAAACGGGGAACGGTTAGTACCAATACCTTATCGAAGTATTGGTGTAGTAATGCATTAATATCTTGTATCGTATCGGGCATCTTTACAAATGTAAAAACAAACAGCAAATACCGGGTTGGTATTTGCTGCCATATAAATTAAGTTGCTTTTCTTTCTTAAACCGCTTCTGCTTCCATCTTCTTCTGCACCTTCTTTCTTTCATCTTCATTCAGTATCACCTTCCGCATACGGATGAAGTTCGGTGTTACTTCTATACACTCATCCTGCTGAATGTATTCCATACACTCTTCCAGTGTCATCAGCGTCTTAGGAGCAATCTTCGTAGCATCGTCACTACCGCTTGCACGGTGGTTGGTTAGTTTCTTTGGTTCTGTTGCATTAACCACCAGATCGCCGGGTTTAATATTTTCTGCAATTATCTGACCAGTATATACTTCTTCTGCAGGGTCCACAAAGAAGGTTCCCCTGTCTTGTAACTTATCAATAGAGTAACCGGTAGTTTTATCAGTACTCTTAGAAATCAACACCCCATTATTTCTTCCGGGTATCGGGCCTTTCCATGGTTTGTATTCGCTAAAGCGATGGGCCATTACGGCTTCACCAGTGGTTGCAGTCAGCATTTGTGTACGAAGACCAATCAATCCTCTTGATGGAATTTCAAACTCCAGGTGCTGCATCTCGCCTTTGGTTTCCATGATCAGCATTTCACCTTTGCGGCGGCTTACCAGGTCAATAACTTTACTGGCAAACTCCTGTGGCACATCTACCACCAGTACCTCGTATGGTTCACACTTTTTACCATTAATTTCTTTTACAATTACCTGCGGCTGACCTACGGTTAATTCATATCCTTCTCTCCGCATGGTTTCTATTAATATACCAAGATGCAAAATACCACGGCCATATACCATCATACTATCACCTTCTTCACTATCTTCTACCCGCAACGCAAGGTTCTTTTCTGTTTCCTTCATCAACCTATCTCGCAGGTGCCGGCTTGTAACAAACTTTCCATCTTTACCAAAGAATGGTGAGTTGTTTACAGAGAATAACATGTTCATCGTTGGCTCATCTACACTGATAACTGGTAATGCTTCTGGTGTTTCAGCATCAGACAATGTATCTCCAATATTAAAACCCTCTATACCAACTACTGCACATAAATCACCAGCTATTACTTCTGTTACTTTCTTTTTACCCATTCCTTCAAACACATACAGCTCTCTCACTTTTGTTTTTTTGATGCTGCCATCAGCTTGCATCAACACAATATTCTGTCCTTCTTTTAACACACCACGGTTTACTTTTCCTACTGCAATACGACCGAGGAAAGAAGAATAATCCAATGAGGTGATCTGCATTTGCACCGGCCCTTCATTCACCTTTGGCGGCGGCACATATTTTACAATACCATCCAGCAAAGGCTCAATACCTTCAATTTGCTCTAATGAATCATTGAACCAGCCATTTTTTCCAGAACCATAAAAAGTTGGGAAATCAAGCTGTGCTTCTGTTGCATCTAAGTTGAAGAACAACTCAAAAATGGCATCATGCACTTCATCGGGGCGGCAATTAGGCTTGTCCACCTTGTTTATAATTACAATAGGCTTCAGGTTTAATTGCAAAGCCTTCTGCAATACAAATCTTGTTTGTGGCATCGGCCCTTCAAAAGCATCTACCAGCAGGCAAACACCATCAGCCATTTTTAATACTCTTTCTACCTCACCACCAAAATCGGCGTGACCAGGAGTATCAATAACATTGATTTTTACACCTTTGTAAACCACAGAGGCATTCTTACTAAAAATGGTAATACCCCGTTCCCTTTCCAGATCGTTGCTATCCATTATCAGGTCACCGGTTTCCTGGTTGTCTCTGAACACTTTAGTGGCATGTAAAATCTTATCAACCAGTGTAGTTTTACCATGGTCAACGTGGGCAATAATTGCGATGTTTCTTATTTCCATAATCTCATTTCTCCAACGGAGTCATTTTTTACAAACGAGCGGCGAAGGTACTGATTTTATACCGGGGGAGCAAACGAAAGAGGCATTTAATACAGGCTTAACTTACTTCAAACGAAGATTTAATGTAGTTTTATCAAAACCAGCTATATGAAGTTCCTTAAATGGCTAGCCATCATTCTTTTAGTATTGATTGTTGTTTACTTTTTAGGCCCAAGGCCTTCTACTCCAAAGTATGCAAAAGAACTTCCTGCGGTTCCCTCAGACTATAACGTATTACAAAATTATATCAGGGCAAATGAGGCAAAGCATAAACTAAAACCAGACAATGATGCAAGGATTGTTTGGTTCAATGATTCTCTGCAAGAAAAAACTGATTATGCTGTTGTGTACCTCCATGGATTTTCTGCCAGCCAGGAAGAAGGCGATCCTGTACATAAAGATTTTGCAAAAAAGTTTGGCTGCAATCTTTACCTGAGTCGGTTGGATGCACATGGAATAGATACTACTGAACCGCTGGCAAATTTTACTGCCGATGGATTATGGAACTCTGCCAAAGAAGCTTATGCAATCGGAAAACAATTGGGGAAAAAAGTAATACTGATGGCCACCTCTACAGGAGGCACCGTAGCCTTGAAATTGGCAGCAGAATATCCAGACATAGCCGGATTAATTTTATTATCGCCCAATATTGCCATTAATGATGGTAATGCCTGGTTATTGAATAATCATTGGGGCTTGCAGATAGCCCATTTGGTAACAGGAAAACATCGCAAGGCTGGAGACACTACGGCAGTGTATGCACAATATTGGAATAATAGGTATGTAACTGCATCATTGGTGCAACTGGAAGAATTACTGGAGACTACGATGAAGGAATCAACATTTAAGAAAATAACTCAACCAACGCTGCTTTTATATTATTATAAAGATGAAAAACACCAGGATGATGTAGTAAAAGTGCCGGCTATGAAACGAATGTTTACACAATTAGCTACGGCTGAAAATTTAAAAAGGCAGTTAGCTATTCCTAATGCCGGTGATCATGTGTTGGGTTCTCCTATAAAATCGAAAGATGTAAAGACTGTGCAAGCGGAGTGTGAAAAATTTGCATTGGAAGTGATGAAACTTCCAATAGCTAAACAGGAAGGTATAAAATAGTCAAAGGGTTCTGGAATTAACCAAAACCCTTTTATTCTCTTTACAAAAATTTTCAGTGCCGATAATAACATCAGTAATGAAAACCTCGAAGTGTACTCCGGTTTTACCCGGCAATATTGTAAAGAAGAACTGATTTAAATAGGGAAAATATTTTGCCCCAATTGTTTTATACTAACAAAAATTCAGGATGCTCTTTCCACATTCTGGATAGGATTCTCAAACATATACTTCTGCTGAAGCCATACTACACTGCCTCTTTTCTTTTTAATAAACCAACATGCCTTATTAATCTTTAAAGAAACTACTTTACAACCATTCTTTATTTCATCATTTATCAACCCAGTCAGGTACAGATAATCATCTTTATCCTTTTGGATCAATACCACTTCTCTGTTTAATAAAGCTTCCGTTGCGTTTTCATCTTCATGAATAACGCAGTTTAAAAAATCATCTTTATCTGCTGAAGTTCTAACCTGCATCCGCTGCTGGGAATCTACCCCTTTATAAAAACGCAACATTCCGTGTTGCATTGAACTGCTTTTTTGTTGTATCAAATGTAATGCCTTGTTCATATTAATGGTGTTGATGTAGTTTACTTAAAACTGATGTTTGTGTATGTTGAAAACCAATATGGCGAAGCATCCACCGGTATCCTTTTTCGGCAAGCACCTGGATTTTTGTCTTTTCAGCTGCTACATGCGGCTCGCAATATTCAATATTTTTCATCGTCATTTTTATAAGAACTGCTTTCGTATCATCCTGGGAAATATCATTTACGATAGTTGCCTTTCCGCTTACCTGCACATGAAAGTCATATCCCTTTTTGAAGAAGTGAAGCCGAACTGGAAATTCTCTTTCACACTCACTCAATAATTGTGGTGGAAGATGAGAAAGAAACCAAAGCTGTCCTTCGTCGTCAATATTTACATACGATACAATGTCGTTCGGCAGTTTTACCAGCTCGTTACTCATGCTATACATTACAGCAGTACGGAGCAGTGAAACTTTTTCGGTGATGAACTGGAGGTTGTTGTCAATAGCCATGTTACTCGGTTTGATATATAAAATTCAAATCTGATACCAGATTTATTTCCTCTACAATACCCCGTTTGCCCGGGAATTTCGTGAAAATAATTCCCCACACTTTCCTGTTATAAATAAGATTTACGTAATAACCCTTATCCCAGTTGCCCCAACAGGCTGGCATGATTTTTTACTTTCTCTTTCCGGTAAACCTTTTTTAAAAAACAAAAAATTAATGGTATGATGGAAATAAATGAAAAAATCAGCGAAACCCTTAACGATCTTATTCAGATTAATAACGACAGGGTAGAAGGTTATGAAAGAGCTGCCAAAGAAACATCGGATGAAGATGCGGACCTCCGTACTTTATTTACTGATATGGCAAACGACAGTAGAGATTTTGCAGGCGAATTAAGAGAACATGTAAATGATACTGGAAATGATCCTGCTGAAGGCACTACCGCCATGGGAAAAATCTACAGGGTGTGGATGGATGTAAAAGCGGCCGTAACAGGGAAAGACCGTAAAGCAATTCTTGCTTCCTGTGAGTTTGGAGAGGATGCTGCGCAAAAAGCATATAACACTGCTTTGCAAGATGAAAACCTTACACCAGATTTAAGAAAACTGATTATCGATCAGCAATCTAAATTGAAAAGAGCACATGATAAAGTGAAGCAGATGAGGGATGCTGCATAATTAATAAATTAGACAGCAATAGTTTTCAGTTATAATGTATTAGTGCACATTTATAATTTTTTTCATGACAGCTACACAAACACATAACTATATAAAAATATGCATGAACACCTGGTTGTTATGCGAAGCTTGTATTCATTCTGAGGAAAAAAAGATGTTTCCAGAAGAGAAATTATTACAGGCTTGCCGTGATTGTTCCGTGTCATGTTTGTCGGTAGTATCACTCATCATCAGCAACCCGGATGAAGTGCAAAAAAAGGTGTTTGAATGTTTTTTATACTGTCGGGAATGTTATCATGAATGTGTAAGCAGCAACGACTCAGACATACAGTACTGTGGCGAAGTATGCGACCAATGTGCTGATAAAATGAAAGAGTTGATGCGATTTCATTATAACTGATCTCTTATTTCTTAATTCTTACAAATCCGGCAAGCTGTATCCCTGATATGTTTGCCGGATTTGTTTAAACCATGGCTCGAATGTTGTAATTACTTAATAGATGAAAAGAAATAATTTTTTAAAGTTAGCCGCCTCTTGGTCAGAAGTAAAAGAGCTGATAAAAGAGACGAATGTGGAGCTAACTGATGATGATCTTAATTACCAGGAAGGCAAAGAAGAAGAATTTTTGCAAGAACTTGGTAAAAAAACAAATAAATCTCCGGATGACGTAAAAGCATGGATTGAAAGCATTTCTTCTAATAAAGGAAAAGCTTCTTAATATATGCTGGTTAGTAGCAAAAAAAAGCCGCCCCGTTAAAACGAGGCGGCTTTTTACTTACTAATTGAATTTACATTGGTGGGTTGAACAAGGTGGTTTTCATAAGGGATAATGTAAATTTCAAAACAGTACTTGCATAGGTTTGGATGATCTGGACTTTGGACGGTTTCTAACTCTTAGTTATTTTCTATCTTCTTTTACTCTGTTTACTGATGCAAAGTAATACCATAACAAGTCCCAATAAAATAGTTCGTTTGCTTATTGTTCTGTCATTTTCGTTTTACTATGATTGTAGTTTTTCCACTACAATATGCATTTTGGCAGAATGAAAAATTCTGAAAAATTAGTAGTTATAGCACCGTTTTGTTTCTCATTACTATTGCCACTGCACCATTCATCGTGGATTTCTTATCTTCCATTACCGCCCATGCGGAAAAACTCAATTGCTTGCTATGCAAAAATCTAAGATTGCCGGAATAGGAAAGTATGTGCCTGCCAATGTGGTTACCAATAACGACCTGCTGAAATACATGGATACCAGTGATGAATGGATACAGGAACGAACCGGTATAAAAGAACGCCGCTATGCACACCGCACAGATGAAACCACCACTACCATGGGTGTGGAAGCTGCTAAAATTGCTATTGAACGAGCCGGTATCACTCCGCAGGATATTGACTTCATTGTATTTGCTACGCTTAGCCCCGATTATTATTTTCCAGGCTGCGGTGTTTTATTACAACGGGCCATGAAGATGAAAGAAATTGGTGCACTGGATGTAAGAAATCAATGCAGCGGTTTTATATATGCACTTAGTGTGGCTGATCAGTTTATTAAAACCGGTATGTATAAAAATATTTTGGTGGTAGGTGCAGAGAAACACTCTTTCGGATTAGATTTTACAACCAGAGGCAGAAACATCTCCGTGATATTTGGTGATGGTGCCGGTGCTGTTGTTTTGCAACCGTCCGACCCTTCGTCAAGCTCAGGGTCTGGCATTCTCTCCACTCATTTGCACAGCGATGGTGAATCGGCAGAAATATTAGCTATGTATAATCCGGGTACACATGCTAATCATTGGATGCCTGAGAAATATGCTGACTTCGATGAGGCTGAGATAGGTAAAATGTTTTTTAGCCAGTCAATGCTTGATAAAGAACAGATTTTCCCCAATATGGATGGACAGGCTGTATTTAAAAAAGCTGTGGTAAAATTTCCCGAAGTAATAATGGAAGCACTTAACAAAAATGGTTTGCAGACAACTGATATCAATATGCTGATACCTCACCAGGCGAATTTGCGCATTGCACAGTTTGTTCAGCAGAAATTAAAGCTAACCGACGACCAGGTATACAACAATATTCAGCACTACGGAAACACAACGGCGGCTTCCGTTCCTATTGCCCTTTGCGAAGCCTGGGAAAAAGGAAAAATAAAAGATGGTGACCTCGTTTGCCTGGCAGCATTTGGCAGCGGCTTTACCTGGGGCAGTGCTTTGTTAAGATGGTAAATGCAATGCAACTCCATCTTCTAATTACATGTCTTAAAAGAAAAACGGATGAAGAAAATTTTCCTATTATCTCTCTTGGCTTCGGTTACACTTTTTGCATCTGCACAAACCAGTAGCAGTATTACTTATTTGGGAAAAAAGGTTTTGAAGAATGCAACAGAAAATCCTGAAAAGAATATTATTAAAATACAAAGAAAATCACTGAATAAGCCGGGAAACTTCATTATTAGTTTTAATAACTACGATACAGCGTACAAAAGAACTGTGATGGTGGATGATGCCAACCGGCAGGGAATCAAAAATTTTGAAGAAATAAATAAACCGCTTACCATCAGTAATAAGGAATTAAAAAAATTACTGACTGGCAGAAACAAGATCGTTATCTATTATTCTAAAATCCCATCCGATCCTTCTAAAGCTGCCATAGTAAGAATGCGGCCCATTCATATCTGCACCGTAATAGTTATATAGCCTCGAATACAAGTTTGTATCATTACTTTTGTTGCCAGTGAAACGCAACATCATTTATATCATCAATCCTATTGCCGGCACCAGAACCAAAAAGGACTTGCAGGTTTTTATTGAAAAAACAACAACGGATAAAAAAATTCCTTTCCAGGTTTTTCCATCGGTAGCCAGTGGTGATTATTCATTTCTTGAATCAATAATCAAAGAACAAAAAATAACTGATGTAATTATTGCCGGAGGAGATGGAACGGTGAGCCAGGTAGTGCATAGCCTTATAAAATTCAATGTAAACTTTGGGATTATTCCCTGTGGCTCGGGTAATGGATTGGCTTATACCGCTAAAATTCCTAAGTCTGCAGCTAAAGCATTAGATATAATTTTTAGTGGCAAGCCTGAGGCCGTTGATGGGTTTTATGTAAACAATCAGTTTGCCTGCATGCTATGCGGACTCGGTTTTGATGCAAAGGTGGCACATGATTTTGCCAGGCAACCAAAGAGAGGCCTAGCCACTTATGTAAAACAGGTGATCAAAAATTTCTTTTCTGCTAAAACATATTTGTTTGAAATAACCGTGAATGGTAAAACATTTACCACCGACGCATTTTTTGTCAGTATTGCTAATAGCAACCAGTTTGGAAATAATTTTACTATCGCCCCTAGTGCCTGCTTAAGCGATGGCTTGCTGGATATTGTAATCGTTACTAACCAGAGTAAACTGAGTTTATTGTTACAAACTTTAAAACAAATTACCGGTAACAATAAATTAATTACAGAAGGGGTGGATCGCAATAAGCAAAGCATTATCTATTTTCAAACAGAAAAATTAAAACTCCGCAATCTTTCACAAGCACCCATGCATATTGATGGTGATCCGGCAGAAACTCCTGAAGAAATGGAAATTGCGATAAAGAAAAAATGTTTCCAGCTTATTCAACCTTAGCTGTATCCATTTTGCTTCGCTGGTTAAACAACTGCATTGTCTTCTGAAAACTCTGTTGATTAGAAACAGTATGTATTGAATTGATTATGTTCTTCTCTTCCCGTCGGGTAAGGTGAAAATTCAATGCTGCTTTATCCTCCGTTTTATCCGTTACATATTGAAAAGCGATCTTATGAACCGGCGTTCCGCTGCGGGTAACGAAATAGTTCAACATATCATTTTGAAAATATTCCATCATTTTAAACCAGTTGTGCTGCAATAGTAAAAATGGTTTGGTAACATGATCGCTAATATCATCCGATAAATAAGGTGCTTCCCATGCCCCAGCCGGTCTGTCTCTTATCTGCATCACCAGCACACCACTTGTATTTTCTTTTATCCAATCTTCAAACGGCATTAAAAAACGGAGTGAAGTTTCCTGTCCATAATTATCCCGCAGTCCCGCATCCATCACATCTATAATGGGATTGGAGGGTAGCCATACATTTGGCAGCACCACAGGAAAAGTTGCATTCATCCGCATAGCACTCAACATGCGGATGTTATATGGATCCTGCTTCGCAAAAAAAGTAGTGAAATCAATAGCATCCGGATCTACTGCCGGGGTGCTGTTGGTATCCTGCGGCGCCTGCATCATAAAGCGTACAGGCTGGGTGCTGATGATCATCTTGCGGCTATCTCTTGTAACTACGGAATTAAAAAACATCAATGGAATGTTGGCTGCTTTTTCATCCGCCACATAATCTTTTAATTGTTTATCTAAATATCCTCTGGTGTTACTATTTAATTTTTGTTCAAATGCATAGCCCCGGTCTTTTACATATTTATAATTGCCTACAGAAAATTTTTGTGCCGGAGAAATAAGATCTCTTGCAAAGAAAGAAGTGAAAATAGGATTGAGTAAATCGCCGGCAATATCATTCACATATTGTTTATCCTGCAGGTTTATATTTTTACCTTGTTGTTTTCGCAAATACAATTCCCGGAAATATGCAGCACCAATCATACCGCCAGAGGCGCCGTTGATAAGGAATATTTTTTTCATGATAGTTCCATTGCTAATGCTGTCTAAGTATTGCAATACACACATGGTAAAAGTGGCACTGCGATGTCCGCCACCACTGGTATTTACTAACACCAACAGGGGTTTATCAGTATCCTGTTTTTTCTTCCAGGTGTTTAGGATTTCAATCATGTTCTTTTTATCCGCATCCATATTTTCTTTGGTGCACTGGGCCATCATATTCTCCCGGGTGTATGCAGGTCGTTCATCTTTATTTGTATAATTAAGACCATAGGCTTTATTACGGGGATCAATAAGATCAGCTTTATAAAAAATATTTAATAGCACTATCAGCCCGATAAGGTATGGGATACTCCAGCTTTGCAAAAAATAAGTAACAGCACCGGCCACTCCTATCAGTATAGAAAAGAAGATAGTGATACTTGCTGCCGCCGGTAATTGAAAAAAGGTATAGTCCAATACAAATCCGATAAATACTAAGAATAAAAAAGCGGCAAACACGGAGATGATGGCGGCAAAGTGATGACGTTTAAAAATAGAATCCACAAACTCATTGGTATAATGTGATACATCCCGGGCAGGTTTTATTCTGAAAGGTGTTTCAAAATAATTGGTCACTTTTATCAATTGGCCGCCATGGTATATTTCTTTTATGGGATTCAGGTGAGTAATATAAGAGCTTGGATTATTGATCACCGGCATCATCCGGCGAAAGATAGATCTGTCGGCCTGGAAAAAATAAACAAAAGAGGCGGCCAGTATAAATACTAAACCACAGGCGAAGCCACCAAAAAGAAAAAGTATTTCTGTTGGGCTGATAAGTTCCTTGTACAGATCAAACCGATAAGCTTTTATTAAATAAAAAATTAAAAACACTACCGGTATAATAGAATTGTTGATACAATATTTTAAAAAGGGATTGGCAGCTGCAGATAGGAACCTGAAATGCTTGCAGAACAATATAAACGTAGCAATATTCCAGCTCATGATAAACATACCTACGGATGCCCCCACTATGGCTGCACTAAAAGAATTTACATTACCCAAATATTCCGGTGCAAGGAATAATGAATCAGCACCAAAGGTTTTCATAAAAGAACCATTAACTGTAGCAAAAAGCACCAACCAGAATAGCAACAGCACCTGGTATTTCCGTATGTGCAGGAACAATAGTTGTATGGGGAAGGAATGATAAAATCCTTTAAGCCAGGCTTTCATTTGTAAGAAAATGGTTACCCCTTAAAAATAGCAATAAATAACTGCTACCGCAAATGAGAAGTAAATCAGCTAAGAGTTTTGTTTTTATTTTCTACCAGGTATAATATCCAGGTAAGTGATAATAACAGGCACATGGCCACCAGTTGATGTAGCTGTGCCATCCACTCAAACACTCCCCAGCGATTGGGAATGATGGTAATGCTTTTTAATACAGCCATTATACCAAGCAGTGTTTGCACCAGTACTAAAAATATAGGCCACCATCTTGTTTTACGAAAGAGTGAAGATCCGCTGGTCTTATAAAGTTTGATGGTTAGAATAATGATCATGACTACTAAAACATAAGCTAGACTACGGTGTATAAAATGAATAGTAATTTTATTATCTATAAGATTCATTATTCCGTCGTCTCCTCTCATCATGCCCGGTGGGATGATATAACCATTAATATCCGGCCAGGTGGGTGCAGCCGTAGCAGCTTTATGACCCGCCATAAATGCCCCATATACCAATTGTACTATCAGCACTACAAGGGTAAGTACTATTAATTTTCTAATCGGGGTATTGAAAACTAATTTTTCTTGGGGAACCAGCAATTGCATAGCAAACCAAAAAGTGTAACAGAGCAATCCCATCGCAAAAATAAAATGCAGAGCAAGCTTGGCGGGTTTTACATAAATAGCATCACCGGTTAATCCGCTGGCCACCATTATCCACCCGATAGCACCTTGCAATGCTCCCAGCAAAAAGAGTATCATCATTGGTTTCACCATTGCTGGTTTAAAACGACGCTGTATTAAAAAAATAATAAAAGGGACGATAAATACAATGCCTATCAATCTTGCCCAAAGACGATGAAACCACTCCCAGAAAAAGATGAACTTGAAGTCTTTCAACGCAAAATCATTGTTCAATAGCTGGAACTGTGGAGTGCTTTTATATTTTTCAAATTCACTAAGCCATTCTTGCTCACTCATAGGCGGTAATGTACCAGTTACCACATTCCACTCCGTAATAGAAAGTCCGGAGCCGGTAAGCCGGGTGATGCCTCCTAATAATATCTGGATAATGATCATTCCCACTCCTATTAATAACCAGATGGCGACGGGGCGGGAAGAACGTTTTGTTAATTCATTTCTCATGCAGGCCGCAAAGGTAATAGCGGAATTTATGCCCAAACAATTTTTGTTGAGCATTATTTTGCAAATTGCAATCAAATGCTACTCTCTTTTTACCAGGATAAACTTTTGGAAGCCGGTTGTGATGAAGCTGGTCGTGGCTGCTATGCCGGACCTGTATTTGCAGCAGCCGTTATTTTGCCAAAGGATTTTCATCATCCCTTATTGAACGATAGCAAGCAGGTAAAAGAAAAAGACCGCAATGAATTAAGATCCATCATTGAAGCAGCTGCTATTTCTTATGCCGTAGCCAGCATTGATAATGACGAAATAGATACGATCAATATTCTGAAAGCATCTTTTAAGGCGATGCATATTGCAGTTAATAATTTAAAAGCAAGACCTGAGTTATTATTAATAGATGGCAATCGTTTTACCCGGTATCCTAAAATTCCTCACCAATGTTTTATAAAAGGCGATGGTATTTATGCAAGCATTGCCGCTGCCAGTATATTAGCAAAAACATACCGGGATGAATATATGCAGCAGTTGCATGCAGAATATCCACACTATGGATGGAGCCACAATAAAGGCTATGGCACTCTCATTCACAGGAAAGCTATTGAAGAAATTGGTTTATGTAAGTACCATCGAAAAAGTTTTAAGCTTATTCCGCAGCAGGAAGAACTGTTCTGAATTCAAACCGCTATCGATGCCAGCCAATTGAACTTTAAAATTTACTGTTCAAGCCAATTAGTTTTTGTAAATTAGTAAATGCTAAAAGCGGTATAGCTTTTCTGCTTACCACATTTATCTGTTAAATTTCTGTAAACACATTAGATACTTATGAAATGGTTTCTGATTATTTCATTTACACTTTTTTTACTGCCTGGTATAAGCAAAGGACAGCAGAATATAGAAGACAGTTTAAATAAAATAATTGCAGAAAATAAAAACGATGCCGATGTGGCCAAAGCATACAGTGCATTGTCCTACGAATACACCAGGAAAGATGCCGCTAAATCAAGGGCCTATACAAATGCGGCAATAGCAATAGCTCATAAAATAAATGATACAAAAAGGCTGAGTACTTCTTATAGTCAATTGGTTTACTGGTTTCATAACGCCGGCAATTCAGATAGTGCCGAATATTATCTTAAACTGGCTAAAAACCTGGCGCAATATGCTATTGAATCTGAAAAGGATGCCATCACTTCTAATTATTACACCTGTGCTGCTCTTTATTATAGAAGAACAGGTGATAACCAAAAAGCAATTCCTTTTTTCGAAAATGCTATTGCCTTACTAATTAAAATGGGAGATAAAGAATCTACCGCAGGGCAAACCCTCAATTTAGGAAACGCTTATTTAGAACTTGGCAATTATAAAAAAGCCACCGAAAAACATTTGAAAGCTTTAAAAATATTTGAAGAAATAGGAAGCGACAGGGGCATCTCTTTCTGCTACCAAAGTTTAAGCAGTTCCTTTACACAATTAAAACAATACAATCAGGCCTTACTATATGCCAATAAATCATTAAAAATAAAAACTGCTTTAAATGACCGCCGCGGACTTGGTACAGCACAAAGTGGGTTGGGCAATGTTTATTTAGGCATGGGCGATTTCGATAAAGCCTTAATCCATTTTACTGAAAGCTTAAGTTATGCAAGAGAACAAAAAAATTTACCCGAAGAGCAGGGCAACTACCTGAGTATAGCAAAAGTGTATGCCGCCAAAAAAGAAATAAAGCAGGCTATTGAATATTTTAATAAAAGTAAAGAGCTGGCAAAACAATTGAAGAACAACACAACCGTTGCTGCTATTGATGCAGAATTAATTGCCCTGCAATACAAAACAGAAAAAACCGAACTGTCGGAAAGTAAATTAATGTCAACCATTGATCTCTTTAAACAACAAGGCGATTTAAACCGCCAGGCAACAGGTATAAAAAACATGGTAGATTTTTATACGGCTAATAAACAATATGATAAAGCCCTCGATTATACAAACAAATATCATCAGGCCATTGACAGTATACGGAATAATGACCTTCAGATACAAATAAAAAAAATGGAGGAACAATACACTGTTGACAAAAAAGAAAAAGAAATTACGTTGCTTAAAAAAGACAAAGAACTACAGCGGCAAAAACTATTCCGGCAGCGATCATTGTTTGCAGGTGCCGCATTACTATTACTATTGTCATTTGTAGGTATAGGGCTCTTAATAAATAGAAATAAATTAAAACAGCGGATGAAAGAACTGGAACTACGCAACCAGATAGCCGCTGATCTGCATGATGAAGTGGGCAGTTCTCTCAGCAGCATACATATGCTGAGCCAGATGGCAACGCAGCAAGGCAATGAAGCAACACATAAAGACATTCTGACAAGAATGAGTGGAAATGCAAAAGAAACCATGGATAAAATGGGCGACATCGTCTGGATGATAAAACCTGGTGAAAGTGAAGGAACTAGTTTAAAGCAACGTATGGAACGGTTTGCTTATGAAATATGCAGCAGCAAAAATATTGGAACATCCATTGAGTTAGACGAATTGGGAAAAGTAAAGTTGACGATGGAACAGCGAAAAAATGTTTACCTCATTTTTAAAGAAGCTTTGAACAATGCAGTAAAGTATTCTGAAACTGAAAAGGCAGATATAAGAGCAACCGTACAAAACAAAGAATTAACCCTGATGATAAAAGATTACGGAAAGGGTTTTGATGCAGAAACAACGGGAAGAGGTAACGGCCTTGATAATATGAAACACCGGGCCTCAGAGATGAATGGAACTCTACAAGTTAATTCGTCAGCCCGAGAAGGAACTGAAATAATTTTGAAAGTCCCAGTTTAGATTATCACAATTTTGTATTTATCTGTTTAAGCTGTGGCTATAATATTCACCCGATTTCGCTATTTATACAAATTAGTTTTTTATTCATTTTTGTAAAAAGAGAAATGTTTTGATACGAGTAGCCGTTTTTGAAGACAATAAACATCTGCGGGAGACTTTTGAACTCCTGCTCAATCATACCGAAGGGTTTACCTGCTCCGGAGCCTGGCCCGATTGTCGCAACATTATTACCAATCTGGAAGTTTCTCCCTGTGACATTGTATTGATGGATATTGAAATGCCCGGAATGAATGGTATAGAAGCTACCAAACTCATTAAAGAACATTTTCCAAAAATCAATATCCTTATACAAACTGTTTTTTTTGAAGATGAATATATTTTCAATGCCATCTGTGCAGGTGCATCGGGTTATATTTTAAAAAGCACCACACCTGATGGATACATAGAAGCAATAAAAGATGTACAAGCTGGCGGCTCACCAATGACACCAGGCATAGCAAGAAGGGTATTGGAATTATTTAAACACAACCTGCAGCCGGCAGCAACAAATGAGTACAGCCTTACCTCACAGGAAAAAAAAGTGCTGCAGCAATTAGTAGCAGGCAAAAGTTATAAATTGATAGCCGCTGAATTATTTGTTTCGGTTGATACCGTTAAAACGCATATTAGGAATATTTACGCCAAGCTGCATGTACACTCCGGCACAGAGGCCGTATCATTGGCCATCCGGGATAAACTTGTGTAAGCTATTCCTTATTATTTTTTGTATAAATAATAAGGAATAGTGTGGCTATTTCCTATTCACCATTCATTACTCACCACCCAAAACTTCACCCCTTTTCGCTATTGTCCACTCTTTATTAGTTTATCAATTTTGGATTGAATTAAAATTAACCTGCTATGAAGAGGATTATCTTTTTTTTATTGATACTTGCAACAAATCAAACAACATTTGCCCAAAACGTAGGCATTGGCACAACAGAACCACTTAATAAGTTACAAGTAAACGGCAACCTGTTAGTAAACACACCTACCACTGCCACCAGCACGGCACCCACAGTAGCACAAACAAAAACAATGGTGAACGCAACTACCATAACATTTGTTGGTGCTGACTCGACTGGTCGTATATATGACCCCGGTGGGCCATCGGGTAATTATATTGCCAATCTTTTAGCCAATGTAAATATTCCTGGTGCTTCTGGAACAGTTGGTATTGAGATAACAGCCGAAACGATGGGCCTTGGCACAGGCGATTCTTTAATTATTAAAGAAGCTTCTTCATCAACTAATTACCTGTTAGCTGTTGGCAATGGATATACCACTATCGGTAAATGGGTGTTTAATTCTTCTGATTTGTATATAATTTTTAAAAGCAATGCCGATGCCAGTACAGGCATTGGTTTTTCTTTATTATTTAAAAGATTGTACGATAAC
The DNA here is from genome assembly GCA_031397865.1 of Chitinophagaceae bacterium. Classification (GTDB taxonomy): domain Bacteria; phylum Bacteroidota; class Bacteroidia; order Chitinophagales; family Chitinophagaceae; genus JJ008. Next base: position 59,102 of record JANNMN010000021.1, on the reverse strand, counting down.
AGTGCATCATTGCCCGATGTAAGCGGTGTTACAGGCAATGCATTATTTTTTGATATAAAAAATGGATCTTTCAGAAGCGGATTGATAAGTAATGCTGCACGGGGAGATTATTCAACAGCAATGGGAATTAGTACAACCGCCAGTGGATTTAGATCAACCGCAATGGGAAATTATACAATCGCCAGCGCAGATGCTTCAACCGCAATGGGCGGTTTTACAACCGCCAGCGGAGGCTATTCAACCGCAATGGGAGTATATACGGTGGCCAGTGGCAATTATTCAACTGCAATGGCATATGCGGCAACCGCCAGCGGATATGCTTCAACCGCAATGGGCGATCTTACAACCGCCAGCGGAAGCAGTTCAACCGCAATGGGAACTAATACAATTTCCAGGGGCTATGCCGGTACGGCAATAGGTATGTATAATAGTTCAATTATTTTTTCAGCCCAAACTTCACCTACCAGCACAACGCCTTTGTTTATTATTGGCAATGGTGATGATAATGCCAACCGCAGCAATGCCATGGTGGTGCAAAAAGATGGTAATGTAGGCATAGGTACCGATGGGCCTGATGCCAACCTGCATATACGCCATGCAGCCGGTGGCGGCCTTATGCTGGAAAATAGCACCGACGGAAACCAATGGCGCATTTACAGTGCAAGCGGCGATAACAACCTTACTTTTTACAACAATGCCAATACAGAGATTGCTGATATAGATGATGTAACGGGCACCTTTAATGCCCTAAGCGACAGCCGTTATAAAAAAAATATACAAAGTATGGCTGCTGTGCTGCCGTTGATCATGAAATTAAATCCATCGTATTATCAATTTAACTGGCAGCAGCCAACAGAGCAGAGGCAAATAGGTTTGCTGGCGCAGCAGGCATACAATCTCTTTCCCGAATTGGTGAGTTATAGTAAAGAAAAAGATTTGTATAAGATGAATTACGCAGGTTTTAGTACGGTAGCTATAAAGGCGATACAGGAACAGCAGGTGATTATAGAAAAACAAGAACAACAAATAGAAGCATTAAATACAAGGCTCAAAAAAATAGAAGCCCTGCTCAGTAGATGAATAGTTGTTTTGTAAAATTTTAAATACACCAATTTTTATCAATCACCTTCCTCCTTGTTTCGTGTCTTCACCGAATAAATTTTTACAACTGGAAAATCTTCATTACTGATAAATATTTCTACAGGTTTTCATACTTCAGACTCATTAAATAATATCATTACCAATTTGCCTCTGTCCACTATCTGCTCACCACCCACAACTTCACCCCTTTTCGCTATTGTCCACTCTTTATTAGTTTATCAATTTTGGATTGAATTAAAATTAACCTGCTATGAAGAGGATTATCTTTTTTTTATTAATAGTTGCAACATATCAAACAACGTTTGCCCAAAACGTAGGCATTGGCACTACCAGCCCCGATGCCAGTGCAAAATTGGATATTACCAGCACCACACAGGGCATGCTGATACCTCGTATGTTTCACACACAGCGAAATTCTATTGCAAGCCCTGCAACAGGGTTAATCGTTTACCAGACAAACACCCAACCTTTAACTACCAATACTCCAGGTTTTTACCTCTATGATGGCACTGGCTGGAAAAGAATTGCCAGAGCAGATGAAACTACCTGGACTGTAAATGGCAGCAATCAATACAGCAATGTAGCAGGTAATGTGGGTATTGGTATTAATACACCCACAGATAAACTGCATGTAGCCGGCAATATAAAAGCAGATACAGTAAAGCCCAATGCACTAAAACTTACTCCTGATGCAGGCATGAGTAAAATATTAACAAGCGATGCTACTGGTAATGCAAGTTGGCAAAGCAGCAGTATTTTATCTGGCAATGTAGGCTATGGCGTTTGGGGCGACTGTGCTGCCAATGGTAACATAAGTGAATACCAGCCCATGGCAGATGCTACTGGTGCTGCCAATGATAATTTTGGAAGCAGCGTTTCCATATCCGGCAACTATGCCATTGTGGGGGCTACTGGTGATAATGTTGGCGCCAATTCCAGCCAGGGCTCGGTCAGTATTTATCAATGGAACGGAACTACCTGGGTACTGATGAATAAAATAACGGATATCACCGGTGATGCAGGAGATAGATTTGGAAGCAGCGTTTCCATATCCGGCAACTATGCCATTGTGGGGGCTTTTAGGGATGCTGTTGGCGCCAATACAGACCAGGGCTCGGCCAGTATTTATCAATGGAACGGAACCGCATGGGTATTGATGCAAAAAATAACCGATGCCACCGGTGATGCAGGAGATAATTTTGGAATTAGCGTTTCCATTTCCGGCAACTATGCCATTGTGGGGGCTTATGGTGATGATGTTGGTGCCAATTCCAATCAGGGTTCTGCCAGTATTTATCAATGGAACGGAACTACCTGGGTACTGATGCAAAAAATAACCGATGCTACTGGTGCTGCGGATGATAGATTTGGAAGCAGCGTTTCCATATCCGGCAACTATGCCATTGTGGGGGCTACTGGTGATAATGTTGGTGCCAATACAGACCAGGGTTCTGCAACCATTTATCAAAGGATTGGGATGGGCTGGCAAAAACTGCAATATATAACAGACCCCGGCGGAAATTCTGGTGATGAAATGGGTCAGTCCACTTCAATTGATGGAATAACAAAACGGTTTTTAATCGGTGTACCAAATTATAGCTCCGCAAGCGGCAAAGTTCTATTTGGCAAAGTAAATTAGGGGGGCAAAACAAGTTTCCAGAATTTTTTCTGCCCGGAGTCTCGTCCCAGCGGCGCCACATTTGAAGATGATCTTTCTATCTGATGCTTTTGGTTGCTTAAATGCATGACGGACTCCGGGCCGATATGAAAAAGAAAGTTTTACATTTATACCAAGCCGGTTCGAAGAGAAATACTAAATAAAGAAGGATTTTACCGAAAAGATTTTAAGTGAGAACCATATGTCAGGCCCAGAGTCCCTTACTATTTCAAAAGTAACATTCTTCATGCCTGATAGGCCCGGTCCATAAAATAGGGGAGACTCCGGGCAGAAAAATTAATTCGCCTCGTTTTCTTTATTTGGCTGAAGCGACAAGACGGATTTGGATTCCTTATATCACCCATTTTAGCTATTGTTTATACTTTATTGGTTTATCAATTTTGGATTGAAAAAAAACAACCTGTTTTGAAGAAGATTTTAAAAATTGGATGTGACATTTTTTTAAACAACAAGTATATCCCATGTGCAGAATTAGCGGCTGCATCAAGCCAACTGGCCACAATAAATTTTCATACACTTAAAAAAAGTATATGAAAAATTTCAAACAATACATTTTTGAGTACTTGCTCATCTTCACCACAATGATATTAACCGTTTCTGGTTTTTGGAGTATCTTTTTTGGAGCAGATGCAAAACCTAAACCATACCAAATACTCCATGTAATAGTCAATTTCAGTTGGTTATTTTTGATGCTATACCAACTCAGCCTTATCGGAAATAAACAGGGTATAAAGCACAGACGGATTGGACTTTCCATTTTGTTTTTTGGACCTTTATTTTTTGCCCAGGCAGTACTACTAGCCATTCACTCAGCTCACAAAGGTCTCGTTTCAGGTGAAGGAGATTTTATGATCGTACAAAATGTATTAGGGTCGATAGAATTAGGGCTGATTATTTTATTGGCATTTATCCTGAAAAAAAGAAGAAAAATACATGCCGCCTTTCTCATCAGTACCGTTGTATTAATGCTGGGTATTAGTATTTTCTTTTTGCTGCTTGCAGTTGCTCCCGGGCTAATCGGATATGGAATGTATATTACTTTCTTTGTAGGCCTTCTTTTTTTCTTGAAGGATAGAAGAAATGGATGGCCAATATTGGCATCCAGTTCATTTTTTATTATAAACGACTTTATTACCTCCCTCCTGATTAAGCATGACCTTATTCAGCCACTCACTGAATTCGTAGGGTCACTTAACCAACTAATTGCATTTTTTGTGGGTTTCATTATTTTTTTAATTTTATTGACGTTGACTGGAATAGTAAATAAAAAACCAATGGCAAAACTTAAACAACCGGCGGCTCAATGAAGATTGTGTTTTGTTAGGCAGAACTTCTTTATTCAATAATTTCAACGCAACATGATTAGCATAAAAAGGAAAACTATATTCTGGTTTATTTTCTGGACAGCTATCATTGGCTTTTCCATTTATTTTTATGTTTATACAATTATAGATTATAGCAAGGGATATGTGCCTCCAAATTTCAAGCGGGGTTTTTTTGATAGTAAGATCTGGTTCATCGGGCATATTGCCGGAGCATCTGTAGCTTTATTATTAGGACCGCTGCAGTTCTGGAAGAATTTTCGAACGAAGTACATGAAGTATCATCGCACTGCAGGAAAGATCTTTATCATTGGCTCACTCATAGCTGCAGTTTGCGCCTTTCGCATCAATCTCATGTATGATTGTAAACCATGCCGGGTTTCATTAGGTATCTTATCAATCATCTGGTTTGCCTGTACGGCAGCCGCATGGTGGGCAATAAAAAACAAGAACATAAAAGCTCACCGTCAATTTATGGTAAGAAGTTATACGGCTGCATTGGCATTTGTATTCATCCGGCTGTTTCCTTTACTAGGTTACAAAACAGTGTTTCCTTTTCTCGATTCCCAAATGGAAAGAAGAACTACTGCAGAATGGCTTTGCTGGGTAATTCCTTTTTTAGTTATAGAAACCTATATGGTATGGTGGCCACAATTAGCAGCAGGATCTAAATCCAGTAAAATTAAATTGTAACCTTCAGAGCATTATTAAACAAAACCATTATCAAATTTTACCCCATTTCGCTAAAGAGCAGCAATAACAAATTCAAGAGTTAAAGGGATTGCTCAATTAAGTTTTAAAGCAATAAAAAAATCAGCCATAATTTTTTCACAGGTTATTTATTTACGGCGGGTTGGTTTTCAACAGCCCCTCTTTCTAAGAAAGCTGAAATGAAGACGGTATTTACCATTCACAATTGCCTATTCACAACTTCACCCTATTTCGCTATTGTCTTCTCTTCATTAGTTTTTCACTTTTGTATTGAAATAAAATAATACAAAATGAAAAAAATATTTTTACTGCTTTTTATGCTGAACATAATGTTGCAGCTAACTGCACAAAACGTAGGTATAGGCACTACAACCCCCACAGAAAAATTGCAGGTTGCTGATGGCAATATTGGAATCCTAAATACTCTCGATGCTAAAAGCTGGCGATTAAGCTATGTGCAATCGCAAGGCCGTTTTGCTATACAGGAAGATGCCGCTACCAGACTAACTATTGCAAATGGTGGTAGTGTAGGCATTGGCATCACCGTACCAAATACTAAAGCAATATTGGATATTGGCAGCACTACCAAGGGTGTACTTTTTCCAAGGATGACAACATCGCAAAAGTTTGCCATCGCCACACCACCAAACGGATTGATGGTATATGATACTGATAAAAACGAATTGTATCAATATGATGGTACAACCTGGAGTGCAATGTTAAATGACAACTACTGGATACGGCCCATTACCGGCCGAAACCGTATTACAAACCCCAACGACAGCATAGGTATTGGCACAAACTCTCCAACAGAATGGCTGGATGTAAATGGCAACATACGCAGCAGAAATAGTTTGCTGGCCGATAATAATGTAACAGCACAAGGAACCGTAAGCGGTGCAGCTTTGGCAACAGGTGGAAATATCGTTGTGGTTGGAACATCTTTTTTAAGTGGCGATGTAACCACCAACTCGGATTTAATAATAAATAACACAGCTGCTACGATGCAATTAAAAAGCAGCAGTGTAAACAAAGGTTTTTTCCAATTGTCAGGAAACAATGTACGGTTTGGCACCAACAGTGGTAATACAACCGGCAATTTGATAATGCGTATGAATGGAAATGACAGGGTACAAATTAATCCAGCCGGAGATATAAATATAGAGGGAAAAATTACAAGAACTACCGTAACTGGCAATGCACCCTTACTGCCTGTTTGCATGGGCCAAGTAGATGCATCTGGCGGTATTATCAATGGCACTGGAAATTTTACTGTAACACACACTGTAGGTTCGGCGGATTATGTAATTAACTGCTCACAATTTACTTCTACCTCAATCATCATGATAACACCAAATAATAGTCTTCCGCCAACCTTTGGTTCCGGTTATGATTCACCCGGCAAGCTCTTTGTATTTGGTAGCAATGATTTCACTTTTTATTTTGTTGTTTATAACCTTAACTAAAATATTTTTTATCATTCAACCTTTCAATTATGAAAAAATTACTGTAATAGTTCGCCTGACAAAATAGATTACTGCAGTCAGATAATTTACTCAAAAAAAAATCAATCATTAATAACCTTTAAAACTTATCATTATGAGCTTTAATTATTCAGTTGATGAAATGCCCGATTTCGATCAAAAATGGGGAAACTTTCCCAGCGATGGAAAAATGTATTGTGTACCTACAGCTTACACTAATGTAATGGCCTTTTTATCCCAGAATGGTTCGGCAAATTTGTGGCGACGGTTACCAAGTTATGCACCTGGACACTCTCCAAAATACTCTGTGCAGAATATTCAGTATAACATTGGCATTATGGCCGACTACATGGATACAGATGCTGAAGACGGTACTGGTTTTAGTGATGCGTTAGATGGCATTGAAGATTTTGTGGATGACAGGTTTTGGGGTAACTGGTATAGCCGTTCCTGCAGTAACGACGATACTATAACGCTTAATAAGCTTAAGAATCATTTTGAAATGAAGCGTATTGGCGCAATATGTTACGGAAGATATGAACGGGACAATCCAAATGACAGTAATAGCTATGACCGTATGGGTGGTCATTGCATGACTGTTGTTGGTTTAAAAATTAATGGAAGCAATGCCACTATCAATACCCATGATCCTAATAACGATTCAAACAGAACCACACAGGCTGCTACCGAAATAAAGATAAATGATGCTAAGAATTTTTCTCTCAAAACAGATGGTGACTGGCGCAATGGAATATGCATTTCTCAAAGCGGTGGGAAAGTAAGAATGATTGACAGCTATATTATTTTTTCGCCTATGCAGGTGCTGCATTATGATGAAGTGAGTTGTGCCATTACCGCATCATCCCAGCAACAAAATGGATCTGGCGGCTCACCTGAAAAAGATATCAAAACAATTAATGTAAAAAATATAGCAGGCAGGGTAAACAATTTGGTAATGGATGCAGAAAACACAGTTGCCTATTTTACTTCGAAAGATAAAAAAGGCATCTGGAAGCTTTCATTAAGCAACATGAAGGTTGAACTTATCAATGATGCATTACAGCCAGATTCAATTGCTGTATCAGACGAGGATGGGGAAATATATGCGAGTAAAGACAACAAGCTGTTTCTCCTTTCAGATGACAAAATAGTAAAAGAAGTAGCAGTGTTCAATGAAAAAACTGAAGCCATGACTTTCGATTTCAAAAACAGGAAATTGCTGGCTGTTTCAGCCACCGAGGGCAGGATTGCTTTAATAGACCGCATTAAAAAAACAGAAATAATAGCTATACCAAAACTTACTCCAAATGGAAAAATTGTTGCTACCATTAATCCTAAAACAGGCATACTGCACCTGATGGAAAATAGTAAAAAACAAATACATGGTTATACCTTAGCAAATCGCAAATTTAAAGGTGTGGTAGTTGAAGAGTTACAAACTAATGGGCTGATAAGCAATTTACATGTCAATGATAAGAGTGTTTTTGCTGCAGCTGATAATGGTAAACTACAGTTTTTTAATGCAACGGGTAAAAAAATTAATATTCCGGGCTGGGAGAACTACGCAGTAGGTGAATTGTTTAAAGTATCCCGGAATTACAATCCTATACACCCGGAAATAATAACAACTAAAAAGTGGAAGAATTGAGTTGTTTCTTGTGCAAGGTTCATGTACTATTATGAGCCTTGCATTTTCCTGCGCCTTAGTTCGTGTCTCCTCGAGCAGCAAAGCTGATTAAGCAAAACGATTATAAAGCTTTTGCCGGTTCAGTAAAAGATTATACTACCATGGCCGCAGTGCCTTCCATAACTCCTGCAGATATTCAACAGATAACAAGTGTATATATGGAAGAGCAGGGCGGTTACATCAGTAATACAGAGCCAGACCTGTATAAAAACATTTCTTCTTCTAAAGCCATTGTAGTAAAAGTAAAAATGAAAAGCGGTGCATCGGTTCTTTGCTATATCATCAACAACTACGATACTGGCGGCACTATTTACTGGAGAGAAAATAACCCAGCCTGTGTAAAGTAAAATGTTGACAAAAGGGTAAGGCTCTTACTATAGTAATTTTTAATTTGAGGCCTGTTGAATTATACAAGCCATTTCTCAAACCCCTCTCGTATTATAACCCCTGCAATCAATAACAGCAGATGGTATCTTGTCTTATACTAACAAGCAGGTTAAGCCACTGATAAGCCACTCATGACTTACTGATAACCCACTATAATAAGGAGTGTCTTATCAGTGGGTTAAAAAAGGAAGAAAACATGGCAAAGTAAAGCTCTAAACAAAGCGACTATGGCGTTTCTGCATGGAGCACATATTTACACAGGACCGGTGGGTGATACAAGTGCTTATAAAATGAGGGGAGTAGATAAAATAATATTGCGGAGCAAGGGCGGTGCCAGCCGGGAACGGATAAAAAATCATCCCAACTTTGATCTTACCCGCCGCAATAATGAAGAGTGGAAAGCCTACATACTGGCAGCAAAAAATATAATGCTGGCGGTGGGTCGCATCAAACTGCTCGCAGATTATAATTATACAGGCAATTTGAATGCGTTGTGCAAATCCATACAATTACTGGATATCCTACACGAAAAAGGGCAACGATCAGTATTGTTTTCGCAGGGCTATTATAAACTGGAAGGCTTTAGCCTGTGCCGGTACAATCTATTTGAATCGGTGCTGCGGTATCCGTTAGCAACCAACATTAACAAAGCAGCAGGTACTGCTATGGTGGACTTACCACTGGTAGAACCAGGTATAAACCTGTATAACCCAAAGCAACAACCGCTGTATCGCTTTGTATTTACTCTCGGCGCAGTAGCTGATGTGGTATATGATGAAAACAAAAAAGTGTATGCTCCGGTGGTGGATGCCTTACCTGCACCCGATACAATACATACCGCATGGTATAGCTGGAAACAACATTGCGAAGCACAGCAAATACATCTTACACTGAACAATTGGAATAATCCTGCAGGCTGCACTATGGTACTGGCAGCAGGTATCGAGTTTGGCATACCACTTAGTAATACGGAAGTTAGGTTTGTAAAATATGCCGGCACAGCAAAGCTGCTGCGGATGAGATGATGAAGGGTGCATCTATCTTCTTTGTTTACTATTATTAAATGGCCCCGGGCATTTTAGTATTCGTACCCGAACTTCTAACCGGCGAGTATCTTGTTTTAAGTTTTAAGAATTTTTTCTCAAATAATTCGTAAGAAAGATAAGCCAGTAATATTGTAGTTGATGTAATAAGAAAATATAAGAGTAAGTGATTAGTTATTTCGTCGGATTTGAATTGCCCAAATATTTTGGCGAAATAAAAAATTAATAGTGGATGAATAACATACATGCCATACGATATTTTACCTATAAAGTCACACACTTTATTCTCCAGGTTAATGAGACGATTTCTTTTTGTTACTTGCCCCATTATCAAACACAAAGAAACTGCGGAAGCTAACTCGTCGTTTATTACTGAACCGATATGAAATCTATTCATGGCCATTAATAAAATACATGTCCAGGCAATCATTTGTGTGAGTTTATGTGTTGTAAGTAATACAAATAGTTGGTTCCTGTTGTAGTATAAAATTGCCCCGATAACACCAATGATTATAGTTTGAAAACGGGTTACGGTAATTGCTAAGTAGGGTATTGGGATGTTATATTTTTTTACTAATACCCAGAAGATCAATTTTACAAACAAAAAAAGAACCAGGATTAGTACCGAAATTTTAAATAGCTTTTTGTTTGAGTACCTGGCAATTTGCGGAAAAAATAAATAAAACTGCTCCTCTACTCCCAGCGACCAGTAATGTGCAAGAAATGGCAATGTTGTGTGAATGATAAAAGGAATGTTTGGGGTAAGAAAAATATAATAAGGGATTGACTCTTTGTTAAAAGAAATTCCAAAACATAGTATAGTTGCCAGGCAAATGAAAAAATATAAATAATATAAGGGCCAGATACGTAAGATCCTGCGGATGTAAAAATGTTTGATATTTAACTTTGCTGTTTCTTTTTCTTTAAGGATCAAAAAGGTAATTAAGAAACCGCTAAGCGTAAAAAATAGAGTAACTCCATATCCCGCAAGATTCCAGCCGAGTATAGTTCCGTACATATTAACTCCAAATAATTTGGTTTTAAGGCCAAAGTGATTAAGACTAAGTGTTATATGTGAAATGATAACAGCGAAGGCCGCAATTGCTCTTAATCCATTTAGACCTGGCAAATAAACTATGCTTGGATTCATTTTTAAACCTGGTACTATATTAATGGTAATTCTTTTAACCTACGAAGACGAAACGACCCTTAAAATTTAAGGTAATTTATTCTTGCTGTACAAATCCCCTTTTCTTAGCCTTGTATATGATTAAGAGACCCCGGCAGTTGTAAAGTTAATCGGTTGGCAGATATTTTTATCCATTCCACTCCCCTAATCGTTCCCTTATTAATTCTGGCTCATCACCTGTGCAATCAATAACAGTAGAAGGAGCCATACCACCTGCAGCACATCAATTACAAAATTCACATCGTTCATAAAGTTTTCAAAAGCCATTTTATTTCCCAAACCACTGCAATATTTCTATTTTTCTTCTGCGGCTTATGGGCACATACATTTTATTACTCATTTCCAGCACCGATTCCCTGTCTACTTTTATTACATGTGTCTTGTTTACCAGGTAAGATTTGTGTACCCGCAAAAACTGGTGGTCTAATAAAATATCTTCATACTCTTTTAATGTTTTTGCTACAATCAACTGTTTCTGTTTGGCAAAAAAGAACTTTGTATAGTTGCTACTGCCTTCCAGCAACACTATTTCTTTAGGGTCATATAAAAAAATGCCTTCGCTGGTAGATAATGCTAGTTTAAATTGCTCCTGGTTTTTTTGCTGTAAGTTATAAAGCAAATTGTTGACCAGCGGCTGCTGAGAAGTAGAGGTTACGCTTTGGTTTTTTACAATATGCCGGTTTACCGCATTTTGTAAATCAACAATATCCACCGGCTTGAGTAAATAATCCAATGCACTAAAGCGGATAGCTTTGATAGCATACTGATCATATGCTGTAGTAAAGATGACATCAAAACTCCATTCACTTGCCCGGTTTAAAAAATCAAAACCATTCATCCCCGGCATTTCAATATCCAGCATTACCAATGTAGGCTGATACGTTTTTAGCAACTCTAATGCTTCTGCCGGATGATTTGAAATTTCAATCTGTTTCTCACCAGGTATATGTTTTTCTATCAGCACTTTTAGTATGCGGCCTGCAGATTGCTCATCGTCCACAATTAATATTTTAATCATGGTTAATGTTTTTTGAGGTATTATAATCGTTTGCCAATGTTATCACCACTTTTGTACCCGCTGCTTTACCGGCTTCATCCATCAAATCAATTGTTTCAATGGAGGCTGAGCCAGGTCTTTCCCTGTTTAGTATTTCAATCCGCTGCATTGCCAGTTTAGTTCCTTTTGATGCAAATCGGGCGGCACCCAATTTCTGTTCTTTAATCTGCGCCGCCCTTGCTCTGCCTACTCCGTTATCTTCTATTACACATTGCAGTTTACCTTCTTTTTCAGAAAATCTTATTCGCAATAGCTTCTCTCCTTCTTTATTTATCAATCCATGCCAGATGGCATTTTCTACAAAAGGCTGTAGTAACAAGGAAGGAATATAAATATCTTCTTTATCTAATTTATCACTATTCTCAATGGTATAACTGAATGATTGGCTGAAACGCAATGCTTCTAATGATAAATACAACCGGATAGTTTCTAACTCACTGCTTAGTGGAATTAAATTTTTATCAGAATTATCAAGTACCATCCGCAGCAGTTTGGAAAACTGTGATAGGTAATCATATGCAGCATCTATGTTTTCTGTAACAATACTTTCTTGTATAGCATTTAAAGAATTAAAAATAAAATGTGGATTCATCTGGGCCCGGATGGCTTTTCCCTCCAGCTCCGCCATTTGTTGTTTGATAGCTGCTTTGGCTTTTAGGTTTTTAATGCGACGCTTGTAAACAATCCAAAGCAATATGGCAACACTTACAAATGCCAATAGCCCAAACCACCAGGTTTGCCACCAGGGCGGAGAAACAATGATGGTAATCCTTATTTCATTATTTATCCGGCCCCCTTCGTTATAGGATGCCTGAATAAGAAAGTGGTATTTGCCCGGTCTAAGGTTATACGTTACCTGGTTGTTTTTTGTAGGTTGTTGCCAGCTGGTATCCAACCCTTCCAATTTATAATGATAAAAAAAACGGTTGCTGGTAATTAATGTATTGGCTAAATAATACAAGGAAAGTTTGGCATTGTTGTACGTAAGTTTTACAGTATCTTTTTGTTGCAACAACTCATAACCACCATCATCGTATAACCGGTGTACTACTAATGTGGGTTGAAATTTTTGTAAAGCCATTACATCAGCCGGGTCAACTATCAGCAGGCCGCTATTGCTAAAAATTATTTTACCGGCGTTGGTTATGGTATTGCCTACTACTGAAAAGCCTGCATTGCTTACACCGTTGCGTTCATCAAAATACTGAAAAGTTTTATTAGAGGGGTCGTAGCGAATTAAGGAATTGAAATTTGTTATCCATACTTTTCCCTGCCTGTCTGTTACCAAATTTTCTACCCGTGGGTGCCGCAGCCCGTTATGTTTGTTGATGATGGTTAATTTGCCATCCGGGTTAATGATGTTAAGCCCATCGTAAGTGCCAATATAGATGCTGCCGACTGAATCTTTTGCAAGGCAATAGACCCTGTTTGAACTAAGCCCATTGGCTGTTGTATAAGTGACAAGGGTTTTTTCTTTAAAATCATAACAATAAGCTGCACCGTTAGGCGAAGAGGCAATCCACATCTTGTCACCATCTGGTAGTATGTCAACTATTCTTTTTTTGGCTATGGTTTGTAGCAGCGGATGTGTATCAAAGCTATCCATGGCAAAAGTTTGAGGGTGCAGCATAAACAACCTGTTATCTGCCCCTGCAATCAGCATGTTGTTTTGCAATTGCTTCACTATCCGTACACTGTTTACAGGAAGTGATTTTGTTTCTGTGTTTAAAAATTTTATCAGTCGTCCATCTGTACTAAATTTTGCCAGGCCTATTCCATTATAGGTTACCCACATATCGTTACGGTTGTCCTTGTAAATGTTGCCGGCTTCAGCCATTGTACCAGCACTGGCCTTGCTTAAATTTGGCAAAGAAATCTTTCTCGCCATATTGCTTTGTTGGTTCCAAATAATAAGTTTATTCAAGCCTTTAATCCAAATATTGCCCATGACATCTTCGGCTATACCTGTTATGCCGCCATCCAAAACCTTCCCGTTTTCATAAACAAAATTACTCTACTGGTAAAACGTATTAGTAAGCACATCGGTATAGTTTAGGCCAGATGTGGATGTAATAATGATGTATCCATCATTGCGGCAAAATACCCATCGCAAAATATCAGATGAAATGGAGTTACTGTTTAAAGCATCATGGCGATATGTATAAAACAGTTCTTTTTTACTATCAAATCCTATTAGTCCACCCGATCGGGTAGCCAGGTAAATAATTCCATTTGCGGCTTTACTGCTGGCAAATACGGGAGCTATAATTGAAACCCCATCAACATCTTTAACATCTTCATATTTTTTTACAATACTGTTTGTTGCCGTGTTGATTCTCGTAAGTACGAAACTTTCATCTGAAGTTGCCAGTACTTCGTTATCGTTTAGTTTGCAAATACTCGAAAGGTTTTCTACCAGCACATTGGTCAATATTTTTTTGTTGGCAAAATTTATCAGCATGGCATTATTGTCCATTACAAACATAAAGCTGGTACCGTTAAATTTTCGCAGGGAGGTGATGCCTGCGCCTTTTCTAATATCGTTATCAAACCAGTGAAGGCTTTGCCATTGTGTTTTTCCTTCGGGGAGCCAATATGTTTTTTTGGTGCTACTGGCAACCATGCCCATACCTTCCACTTCAAAACAAAAATCAATATTGGCATTTTTCAAACTGTCGTGTATAATCACACGGCTTATCCGGCGTTTTTCGTTCATTAATGCAAGGCCCTCGTTGGTACATATCCAAATACGGTTGCGGCTGTCGCAAAACAAAAACCCTATTTCATTCCGAGGCAGGCCGGGGTGTGTTTCTTTTAAAAATTGCGTAATACGGGTGCCATCGTAGCTTATTAATCCATCGTTTGTAGCCATCCATATAAAACCAGTGCTGTCGAAACAGGCATGGCCAATTACATTACTGGGCATACCTTCTGCTATGCCCAAATGGCGGAAAGAAAGCTGCTGAGCTTTTGAAGCAAAGGAAAAAACTACAAGCAACAACATGCCAACACAAATGCGATATAACATTTTTTTGTTCACCGTTACGTTGCAAAAATATACACCCTTTTTCCGATAGTTTACCCATTCACTCATTACACCTGCCATTAAATAAGTAGTGGGGTAGCATTTTACCATTGGATAAATCTTATACCCTTTGGCTTTATCATTCTTTTTGGAGATCAATAACGCCGATAGCTTAGCTAAGCAAATTATGGCAATGACTGATGTAAGCTTAATAGCAGAAAAAATTCAAGAAGTAAGAGAAGAGATGATGCGGGCAGGCTTATGGGCAGCTACCACACCAGAATGGGTGGGACATTATGAAAAAAGAAATTTTGCTACGGTGGAAGATTTTAATGAGTGGTTGCAGTTTATATATCTGCCCAATCTAAAAACAGACAAGGCATGGAAAAAGGAAGGTCATGAAAAAGATTATATAGCACCGCAGGCTATAAAATTCTTTGGAGAAGATATTAAAAGAGGAAAGCTTCTACAATTATTAATTGAACTGGATTCATTGTAATAAAAAGTAAAACAAAATATATGAGAAAAATAATTCTCGGTTTATTAATAGTGGCGCAATGTCATTTACTCACTGCACAAAGTGTAGGAATTGGCACTACTACTCCCAATACATCTGCACAGTTAGATATAACCAGTACTAACAAAGGAATGCTGATACCCCGGATGACCGGGGCGCAAAGAATAGCAATACCTGCACCTGCTGTGGGACTAATGGTAATTCAAACAAATACTGAAGGCTCTCCGGCATCATTACCCGGTCTGTATTTATGTGAGCAGGTTGGTGTATCTACGGTATGGAGAAGAATTGCCAGAACAGATGAAATTACCAGCGGCATTTCTACCTGGACAGTTAGTGGTAGTAATCAATATAGCAATGTGGCTGGTAATGTAGGTATTGGTACAAGTGCTCCTGCTTCTAAGTTGCATTTAGTTGGAAACGTATTACAAGATAATGGTACAATAACAATGAACAATGCTGCTGCTGTTATTCAGCTTCAAAATGCAGGAGTGAATAAAGGGTTCTTGCAATTATCGGGAAACAATTTAACACTGGGTACCAATAATGGAAATGACCTGGGAAAATTAGTAATAGGAATGGATGGTAGTGACAAAGTTTTTGTGGACTCAACAGGTAATGTGCAGATCATTGGGGAACAGGCAGCCTCTTTAACTGAGCATGGACACCTGATGCTTGGAAGCCCCAACACCTTAAATATGGTTATGGATATGAATGTAATAGCAGCAAGGAATAATGGTGCCGGAGCTAATCTTTATCTTCAACCTTATACAGGTAATATTGGTATTGGCGCAGTAGTTCCTGCTGATAAAGTTGAAATTGCAGGTTCACTGCGCCTTCATGGTGGAAGCCGGGCATTAAATTTTGAAACAAGCCAGGCAGCGGGAGGTGTTTTAAAATATAGCCCCGGAGTTAGTTTTATCAGGTCTGATAACACATTACTGGGTCGCATAGAATATGTGGACACATTGAACTTCTCCAACTTTATGCGTTTTCGAATGGGAGAAGATATCGCAAACGGATTAACTATAAATACCAGCAACAATGTAGGTGTGGGTATTGCTGATCCTGTTGCAAGACTACACATAAGCGGTGGTGCCGGAGAACAATTACGTATAAACCATGGATTTAATCCCTTTGTACAATTTACAACTGGTGGTGGAAACCTGGCTGAGAATAAAAGAGGATTTCTTGATGTATCGGGTGATGATTTTCGAATAGGCACCAACACCGAAAATAATAATGGAAAATTTATAGTAAGGGTGAATGGTAATAACACACTTAATATAACTCCCGCCAATTTTGTAGGCATTGGTACAGAAACTCCCTCTACCAAACTTCATGTTGTTGGAAATACTATCATATCGGGCAATGCAATAATTGGCGGCGCTGCTAACATAACAGGAACATTGTTTGCGGGTGACAATGCCAGCATCAACGGCAATCTTACTATGGATGCAGCTAACCCTATCATCCAACTACAAAATAGCAATGTTGATAAAGGGTTTGTGCAACTCTCCGGAGATAATATCCGCATTGGCACCAATAGTGGTAATACCGCCGGCAAGTTTGTAATCCGTACAAATGGCGGCGACCGATTTTTTGTAGATGGCGCCGGCAATGTAAATATTGGTTCACAAACAGATGCACCGGGATATATATTAAGAGTAGGTGGCAAAATGATATGTGAAGAAGTAAAAGTAAAACTGCAAAGCAGTGGCTGGCCAGATTATGTTTTTTCTGAAACCTATAAACTGCCAACATTATCAGAGCTGAAAAATTTTATCCAGACAAATAAACACCTTCCTAATATTCCATCTGCAACCGAGATTGAAAAAAACGGGTTGGAAGTGGGTGATATGCAAAAAAGGATGATGGAGAAAATTGAAGAGCTGACGCTGTACATCCTTCAGCAGCAAAAAGAAATTGAAGAACTGAAAACCTTAGTAAAAGGAAATAAATAATCTGTGCAAACAAATCACTAATCATGAAGAAGTTTTTTTTGCTACCGTTATTTGCATTGTACATCGGCTGCCTGCTTGCACAAAACAACCCTGGTAAAAAATTTAGTGAGATATCCGAAGCCATGAACCAGCATTACATTGATGCCGGAAAAAATGCACCCGGTTACAAACAATTTAAAAGATGGGAATGGTATTATGCCACCCGTACTGGTGCAAACGGAACTTTGGTAGACAATGCAGGACTTAACAAACAAGCCTATCTGAACAGTAGCATTAACCGCATAAATAATGTAAACAGAACAGAAGCCAATACCGGCGCCTGGACACCCGTAGGGCCAACATTAATAAACTCCACCGGAAGAGGAATTGGAAGAGCCAACAGACTAGCCTTTCATCCTACTGATGTTAGCACTCTTTTTTTAGCTACTGCCAGTGGTGGCTTATGGAAAACAACCAATGCAGGTACTACCTGGTTTCCATTAACAGATGGTATCCCCAACCTTTGTCTTAGTGGAGTGGCTGTAAACCCTAACAATGCCAATATAATTTATATACTTACCGGTGATGCAGACGCTGGTGGTGGTGGAAACAGTGGAAGTAATTTGCAATTTGGAAAACCTTCAAGTGGAGTACTTAAATCGTATGATGGGGGCAACCATTGGACATATACCGGATTGCAATGGAGTGAAACAGAAAATAAATTGGCTTACAAATTAGTAATGCACCCAACCAACCCGGAAGTATTGATGGTGGCCACCAATGCGGGGATTTATAGAACAACAAACGGTGGGACTACCTGGACAAACTCCATCAGCGCTACTTATTTTTGGGATATTGAATTTAAACCCGGCGATCCATCTATTGTATATGCCGCCGGGCTTATAAATAATGCAAGTAAATATTTATATAAATCAACCGACCATGGGCTGAACTTCTTTAACAATACCACTATAGCAAACATTTGGGGCAGTAATAACCGTGATAACAGAATAGCAATAGCAGTAACCCCGGCCAATCCCAACTATGTATATGCCTTGCTTGGGCCATCTACCGGTTCAGGAACCTTTAATGGTTTATATCGTTCCATAGACGAAGGGGATAGTTTTGCTCTAAGAACCCAAACGCCTAATATACTGGGAAGAACAATGGCTGGAGATGATGATAAAGATCAGGCTGGATATGATTTATGCATAGCGGTAAGCCCAACCAATGCAAACAGGATCTTTACCGGTGGTATCCGGCTATGGTCAAGCAGCAATGGTGGAACAACAATGACCGCTCATGATGAGAATGTAACTATTCAAAACTATTATCATGGCGACCTGCATGATTTAATTTATCATCCGCTTAATAATAATTTACTTTATATGATTGGGGATGGAGGCATTTATAAAAGTACAGATAATGGTGCAAGTTGGAACGATGCAAATGGCACCGGTTTGCAAATAACACAATACTACAGGATAGGAACAGATGTAAGTGGTGTACCATTTTCAGAATATACAATGATTGGTGGTAACCAGGATAATGGAACAAATAAAAGAAGCAACAATAATGGCATTTTTGTAAGACTGGATGGATCTGATGGAATGGATTGCTATATTGATCCCGACGATAATACTAAATATGTATGGGGCAAGCAGGATGGGGTAGTAATAAAATCATACAATAGCGGCTCCGCCTTTTTAACGGTTGCTACACCATCCAACATGCCGTTTACTGCAGTGGCTACATGGTGTACTCCTGTAGCAGAAGTGGCAGGAAATACTACTGAACTTGTTATTGGTTACCGGCCAGTTATTCTTGCATCCGATGCAGCCGGCCCATTTACTTATCAGCCATTTTATCATAGCGGTGGGGGGCCTGTTTCGGGTAGAACATTTGTGAGAACAGCGAGAAACAATGCAAACCGTATATATGCAGGAGATAATGAAATGAGTAATACAACAAATTTTACACAAAAAGTTTATACCACTACTAACAAAGGCACTAATTGGACGGAGATATATTCAGGTACGAACCAAGTGCCCTTTACAGACCTTACATTTAATGCAGATAATGGAAATGAAATGTGGTTGTGTTTTGGCGGCTATGATTCTACATTAAAAATAAAGTATTCAAATAATGGTGGTAGTACCTGGACTAATGTAACAGGATCATTGCCCAACGTTCCTGTTAATTGTATTGTATTTGACGATAATAATGGGAACCCTGGTGGTGCTGTTTATATAGGAACAGATATTGGTGTTTTTTATCGGGATAATAATTTAGGTGACTGGATTCCTTTCAGTAATGGCCTGCCGGTTGTAGAAGTTACAGACCTTGAAATTCATAATGCACAAGGTTTACTAAGAGCTGGTACTTATGGCAGAGGAATTTGGGAAACTTCTGTTTACAACAGTTGTGTTTCATCCATCACATTAAATACCGGAAACACGGCCAGTAACAGGCCTTATTATTTTCAAGCATTCACGGATATTCAATCAACCGCATTTCATGCAGGTACAGGTGCTAATGTTTTTTATAAAGCAGGTGTTGAAATGGAACTAACCCCGGGCTTCCAGGCTATTGGTGCACCTGATAATGTTTTTAAAGCAACGATTGGACCATGCAGTGGTGGTGTTCCTTTCGGAAGACAGGCGCAGCGGCTTAGTGGTTTTTTAATTCAGTAATGTTTAAAGTAAATTATCCTTTCCACTCTCCTAGCCCTTCCCGAATCATTACAGGCTCATCACCTGTACAATCGATTATGGTAGATGGCACCATGCCGCCTGCACCGCCATCAATTACATAATCTACTTCGTTTCTAAAATTTTCATACATCACTTCCGGATCGGTGTAGTCTTCCACCATTTCTCCGGGTAATGATGCACTGAGTATGGGGCGACCGAGTTCTTTGATGATGGCCATGGCGATAGTATTGTTTGGTATACGAAGACCGATCGTATCTTTTTTGCTTTGCAAAATTTTGGGAACCATTTTGCTGGCGGGTAATATAAATGTGTAAGGACCGGGCAAGTATTCTTTTATTAATCTGTAAACAGGATTTGATAATGGCTTTGCATACTCACTCAGGTGCGATAGATCGCTGCACACAAAAGATAGCTGTGCTTTTTGCGGATCTATTTTTTTAATCCGGCAAATTCTTTCCACGGCTTTTTGCTGGAGTATATCACAGCCGAGGCCATACACTGTATCAGTAGGATAAATGATAATACCGCCCTGCTGCAGTGTTTCCACCACTTGTTTTACCAACCGCTGTTGCGGATTATCAGGATGTATGTGTAAAAGCATATGTTGTAGTTGTCTTTAAAAGTATTCATCAATAACATTATAAAGAAAAAAGAGAATACATTAATAAATCTCGCCTTTCCTCTTTCTCTCATTATTCTCTAGGCGATAAAATCTTCTATTCCCATACAAATCTTAAAAAAACTACCTTCTTGCCCCATTTGCTTTACAAGTCGTAATTTGGCGGCAAATAAAGTTTGTCTTCCATGCAATTACGACCAGTTGCCACTTTCGAAACTATAAGCCCTGAAGTCTTTAAAAAAGACTTTTATGAGCCGGGCAAACCTGTTGTTATCAAAAATCTTGCTAAAGACTGGCCTGCTTTCACTAAATGGAACTGGGATTATTTTAAACAGTTAGTGGGTGATAAAAAAGTGCCTTTATATAATAATGTAAAAAGCGACGCTTACACCCCCATCAACACTGCCGACGACTATAAAACTTTTGGTGAATATATAGACATGATAAAGGCAGGACCTGCTGCCTGGAGAATATTCTTGTTTAATATTTTTGATCATGCCCCGCAATTGATCAACGATTTTTCGTGGCCGGAACATATGATGAAGGGCTTTGTAAAAAAATACCCGATGCTGTTTACCGGCGGTGCTGGCAGCATTACTCATATGCATTTTGATATTGACCTCTCTCATATTTTACATACACAGTTTTCCGGAAGAAAAAGAGTGTTGATGTTTCCTTATAAAGAACAACACAAGCTCTACCGGAAACCATTTGAAGTATTGAGCCTTGCCGATTTTTCTAACTACTACGAACAGAACGGCAGCCCCGATTATGAAAAATTTCCTGCACTGAAATTGGCTGAAGGTTTTGATTTTATATTAGAACCCGGTGATACATTATTTATGCCTGCCGGTTACTGGCATCATATGGAATACCTTGATAGTGGTTTTGCCATGAGCTTACGGGCCTTGCAACCATCACTTGGTGGAAAATTAAAAGGTGTGTGGAGTTTAATTGGTATGCGCAGCATTGACACACTCATGAAAAAGACGATGCCACAATGGTGGTATAAAAGAAAAGAGAAAAAGGTGTATGAGAATGCAGCGAAGGTGCTGGCGGGAGGTTGATAATTTTATCCCCAAAAATTCGTTGTAGTATAAAATATACTGATGAAAAAAATTCTTATAATTTCCATCTGTTTGTGCTTTTCCTCTCTTTCTTATTCTCAAAATTTTAGTTTAGCTATTGAAACGGGAAATCAAATAGCTTACATAGGTTTGGACAATAAAATATCATGCACTGTAGAAGGAACAGCCTGTCATTCTATAAATTTAGCTACACTCAATGGCTCAATCAAGAAAATTTCATCCTGCCTATATGTTTATCGTCCATTAAAAATTTCCAACTCCAAAATAATAATTACTAAAAAAGTAAATAACAAGACTATTAAAATTGGTGAGTATTTTATTTATGTTAGAAACTTTCCCGATCCAATTGCGACAGTTGGTGGACTTAATGGCGGATTAATATCTAAAAAAAAATTAAATGCACAGCAAGGTGTTGGTGCTATGGCTCCAAGTTATCTTGGGTTTGATCTTAAATACCAGGTTAAAAATTTTGTGATAACTGCAATCAGGAATAAAGAGATATTATTTTTCAAATACGTAGAAGGAAATTTATTTACTTCCGAAATTCATATACTGTTTGATACACTTCAACAAGGAGATATTATAACTTTCTCTTTGATAAATGTGCTTAAAGCAGATGGAAGAGAAGGTAGAGCAAATGTGATTGAATTTACTATTGAATAAATTTCTTACACAATCGTCCACACCTCATTTCCCTTCAACAACTTATCTAAATCAGCAGGCTTTCTTGTCTTTGCTTCTTCTAATTGGGCTGCCATTACATCTTCATAGCAATGTCTGTTGGTTTGATAAAATACACCAAATGGTCTTGGCAGATGACCTTCAATTTTTGGATCATCAAAAATGCGGGTTAATATCTGTGCTTTATAAATATCCTGTTCATCATGTATCCACAGATCATCGGCACTGTGTCCGAGATTTAAATCAACCACTACCGGTTTAAAACCATCGAGTTTTATTCCTTTGTCTTTAGCTGCACCAAAAAGTAATGGCTGTCCCTGCTCCAGGAATAATGTTTCCGTTGGCTTCGTTCCTTTCTCTGTAAAAATTTCAAATGCACCGTCGTTAAAAATGTTACAGTTCTGGTATATCTCCAAAAACGATGCGCCTTTATGATTATGAGTTCGCAGCAGCATTGCCTGCAAATGTTTTGGATCTCTGTCCATTGTTCTTGCCACAAATGTTGCATCTGCTCCCAATGCCAATGCCAGTGGATTAAATGGATGATCAATACTACCCATGGGTGTACTCTTGGTTACTTTCTTTTCTTCGGATGTGGGTGAGTATTGTCCTTTCGTTAATCCATATATCTGGTTGTTGAATAATAAAATATTTACATCAAAATTTCTGCGCAGCAAATGAATAGTATGATTACCACCAATGCTAAGTCCATCCCCATCTCCTGTTACTATCCAAACACTCAACTCCGGCCGGGATGCTTTTAAGCCGGATGCCACAGCAGTTGCTCTTCCATGAATGGAGTGCATACCATACGTATTCATATAATACGGAAAGCGACTGCTACATCCAATGCCAGAGACTATCACAATGTTTTCTTTGGCAATACCCAATGTTGGCATCACTTTTTGCACCTGTGCAAGTATAGAATAATCGCCGCAGCCGGGGCACCAGCGAACTTCCTGGTCGGTAGCAAAATCTTTGGCGGTTAAAATGGGAGCTGTTGTTTCTGTAGACATCAAATAAAAATTAAGAATGAAAAATTAAGAATTTTTCCTTTGCAAAGGTCATTATTATTTACTAATTATTATTTATTAATCACCAGCTCCTCCCAGTATTCCGCCGCCCTTCTTGTATGCGGTATTACAATGGTGCCGCCCACAATATTAGCTACCGCAAACACCTCATACAGCTCCTCGGTAGTTACACCCACTTCATGGCTTTTACCTAAATGGTATTTAATACAATCATCGCAACGAAGGACCATACTGGCAACCAGCCCCAGCATTTCTTTCGTTTTTACATCCACTGCGCCGGCGGCATAAGTGTTACTATCCAGGTTCCAAAGGCGTTTGATGACGAGGTTGTCCTTACTCAGAATTACCTCATTCATCCGGGCCCGGTAATCATTAAATTCTTTAACCAGATTATTCATGTTTATTTTTTTTAACCTCAAAAGTAGAAAACATAGCCTTTCGTCATTTACTAATACCGGAAACGAAAGCAATTACCTATTTTCATAACTAGAGACCTGATCTTTTAAAGTAATATTTACTGGCTACCCCGGGTATGCCACTTTTGGATTAAAAACCCCGTCTACGAGTTATGATGCATAAAAAGAAAATAGCTGCTTTGGTTACTTTAGCCGCATTTGTAACCCTAAGTGTGGCAGCCGTAAAAGCTCCGTCCCAGAAGAATGGCTCTTCAGGGCAAGTTCAAAAAGAAAGGAACTTAAAGGTATTACCCAAAAACATCAGCGATGAAAAGCTGGACAGCATCATGCAAACCTACAATACCGGGCTAGGTGTGAAGTGTGAATTTTGTCATGTGAAATCAAAAGTTTTTCAAGACCAATTTGACTATGCCTCTGATGCTGAACCGATGAAGGAGAATGCTCGGAAGATGATGGAAATGACCATTCATCTAAATAAAACATATTTTAATTTTGATAAAACAATTGATCCGGCATATTTAAAAACCATTACCTGTAAAACATGCCACCAGGGAGAGCCTTTTCCACCGGAGCACTAATCATCTTGTTTCCTGCATGCCTTTAACCAATCTTTTATTCCCTTTACTATTTGCCGGGCTACTGCTGTATGAAATGCAGGATCTAAAATAAGTTGCTCATCTTCCTGGTTACTTAGAAATGCAACTTCCACCAGGCAATTAGGATAATCAGTAGGACCACTTAAGGCAAAATTGAAATTACCGATATTGCCAAAATCGGAGAGTCCGAGTTCCAGCATATGTTCCTGTATATATTTTGATAACGGCCGGAAACCGATGTACCGATAATAAGTGCTTACACCTTTTACACTGTCTTTTACAGAGGAATTCAAATGTATACTGATAAGAAAATTGGGCTCTTGTTCTTTTACCATTACTATTCTTTCCGTCATACTAAGGGCAGTGTCTTTATTTCTCGTCATAAAAACAGTGGCCTCTTCTTCCCGCAATTCTTTTTCTAATTGCTGTGCAATTAGCAGTGTATATTTTTTTTCAGCGATGCCGGTTTTTTTTCCACTGGCTCCATTGTTATCACCACCATGTCCGGCATCCACGGCTACTTTCAGGTTTTTAAGATTTAATTCTATGGGTTGTCGTTTTACTCTAATCACCAATCTTTTATTCTGGTAATAAATACTGTAGCCCCAATGCTGTGCATGTTTTAATTCTATAATTACCCGGAACACATCATCCTCTATTTGCTCATGATAGGCATTCTTTACTTCTTTTGCAGTTGTTCGTTGTGTTATCCAATTGGTATTACTAGCGGGGCCATAAATATCTACCACGATGCGGGAAGGGTTTATTTGCTGAATACTTCTGTACGGTAATTTTTCATCTAATGCAATAGATACATAATCATAAAGACTATCACCACTTACCAGCCAACTATTGCTGAGGTATTCAACTGGTGCTTTTGATAAAGAGTCTTTTTTAAAATTTACTTTAGGCATCCAGGCAAAATGATTGGTGGATAGTTGCACTTTATAGTTTATGATAGAGCTATCAACAACCCGTAATAATATACCCGTATCTAAAAAAGTAATTTTGGCAGCACCTAGTCTGTCGGTTCCTAATCCATACTCCAGGGATGGTAAGCTGCCGTGTGTACGACCTGTCAGGTACTTATTAGCAACCCCTTGAGAATGAGCAACTGCGCTGCTAAAAAAAATCAGTATTATAATTAAACGTAACATCCCTTAAAGATAATTAAAAAAACTCCTTGAGTATTTACAGTACAAGTACGAGCAGGCTATATAGTTCTACTCGATTTTACGATAAACCATTTAGCCGAAGCACTATGTACATTTATATCTCGTTAATATTGTATATGCCCCAACAGGTATAATTTGATTCCAAATCCTACGAAACACACCTACCATGAATTTGTATTCTACTATAGGCTTTATCTCAACCGTTGCACTTTTCTTGCCGGTATTTTTTATAGTTATACTACGGCTGGGCAACTATCGCAGTTTTCCTGCACTACTATTTTATTATATCACCGTATTTATTTACAACCTGCTTACCGAAGGTTACATTAAAGCTTCGGGTGATGTGATTTATTATTGGGGATTAATGAATAACCTGCTTGATGTACCATTGATGTTATACTTTCTCACTTATTTCAGTCCATCAAAAGCTTTTACTAAAAAAATGCTGATGATAATTCTTTCCTTCTTAATATGGGAGGCTTTTATCATCGCTATAATGGGATTTAATATTAATGCCATTACCATTATATATGCACCCGGACTTCCACTGGTGTTTGGATATTGCGTTTATTTCTTTACCCGCAAAGTAAAGATTGCCATTGAGCATCCCAAAGCGGCGGGTAAAGCATTGATGGCATCCGGCTTATTATTTGCCTACGGTTCTTACACTATTATTTATTTGCTGTACTATGTATTCCGTGCACATCTTGATGCTAACAATGCGGTAAAACCTGAGTATGTGCAGGATACTTTCCTTGTTTACTTTATGTCCACTATTATTTCATCGCTATCTATAACAGCCGGTATTATAGTAGAAAGAAAAAGAATTCACAAGCTGATTGAGTTGAAAATTACCCGGAAAGAATTAACGGAAATGTACCCCGATACAAAAAGAACCGCTCCTTTCAGAACAGTTCTTCTTGATTTTGATAAAGAGTTATTGAATTAATAACAATACTTTCCTTCTGCTATCATTTTATCAGCAATCCTTCTTCTGGCTTCTTTACTATTGAATGATTCTGCCTTGGTAAATCTCTTTAATCCCATTAATATCATTCGCTGCTCATCACCATCCGCAAATGCATTCATCGCATCTTTGCCCGATTTATTTACTCTATCTGCTGCATCATACAGGTATGTTCTCATAATATCCAGGTGAAGATGTATCGCTGCTTCACCTTGTTGCTCCGTCATCTTCATTACTCTTAATAAAACACTTTCTGCATTATAAGTTTCTATTGCCATATCTGCAATATTCATCAGCACTTCCTGCTCCGTATCTATCTTCATCATTAGTTTTTGCACGGCTGCGCCGGAGGTTATCAATATTGCTTTTTTAAGATTGGCAACTAACTTTTTCTCTTTTGCAAATGGAGCTTCATCATCCGCACCAAAATCTGGAATGCTCATCAGTTCTTTTTGTACCGCCATTGCCGGACCCATTAGATCTAATCTTCCGCCCATAGCTCTTTTCAATGTCATATCAAGAATAAGCAACCGGTTGATTTCATTAGTGCCTTCATAAATACGATTGATGCGGCTATCCCGATACCCTCTTGAAATATTATACTCTGCGCTAAAACCATTGCCACCATGCACCTGCACACCTTCATCTACCACATAATCCAATACCTCACTACCATATACTTTCAGCATGGCACATTCAATAGCAAATTCTTCTGCGCCACCTAACAGAGCTTCACTCTCCGGCTTGCCGGAAGCAAGCAATTCACTTTCTTTATCATCTACCCATTTAGCCGTGCGGTATAAGGCAGATTCACAAACAAATATTTTAATAGCCGCTTCCGCCAATTTATGTTTGATGGCTCCAAAGTTGGAAATAGGTTGTTTAAACTGCTCTCTTGTTCTTGCATATTGCACCGTATCCGTCAATGCCATTCTTGCTCCACCCAATGCAGCTGCACATAATTTTAAGCGGCCAAGATTTAAAATGTTGAAAGCAATTTTATGTCCCTTACCAATTTCACCCAGCAGATTTTCTGCCGGCACTTTACAATCCTGAAAATATAATTGTACCGTAGAAGATCCTTTGATACCCATCTTTTGTTCTTCCGGACCTTGTGTAAAACCTTCGGTACCTCTATCCACAATAAATGCACTGAATTTATCTCCATCCACTTTTGCAAACACCGTATACACTTGTGCAAATCCGCCGTTTGTTATCCAGCATTTTTGTCCGTTCAATAAATAATGTTTTCCATCATCACTCAGCTTAGCTGTAGTCTTAGCACCCAATGCATCACTACCGCTGTTAGGTTCTGTTAATCCATAAGCACCGGCCCACTCACCACTAATCAGCTTTGGAATATATTTTTCTTTTTGCGCAGCAGTACCAAAATATAAAATGGGTAATGTGCCAATGCCTGTATGTGCAGCAATAGCAACAGAAAAAGAATGACCTGCACCGAGGTATTCATTAACAATGGTAGAAGTAACAAAATCTTTTCCCAGGCCACCAAACTCTTCCGGAAAAGAAGTAGCCAGTAACCCCTGCTCACCAGCTTTTGTAAGTAATGATTTCATCAATCCCGGTTCCAGGCTATCAATACGATCCAGTATTGGATATATTTCACTTTGCAAAAATTGGTTACACATATCCCGAATCATCAATTGCTCTTCGCCAAAGTTTTCCGGAATAAAAGTTTCAAAGGGAGATGATTCTTTAACCAGCCATTCACCGCCTTTCAACACTGTGTTTGTTGCCGCTTCAATACTCATTGTTTAAGATTTTAAAAGTTTAATGTTTTTATTATAATCTTTTTATCGGCTTCTGTTCCCTGATCATCCCAATTGCGTCGCACTCTTCATCGTTCGGTTCGCTAATCGGCTGACCCACTCCAGTTTCTGATAGTATTTGGTTCCCTAAATTCGCCCTTCCGAGGAGGGGATGTGTCCTATACTTTTTATTTCAATATTAATTGAACGCCTTCGGGGTAATCCACTTTTCCCTTTCACTATTCACCATTCACCCTCTCATTTCAAATTATCATACACCAACTGCAATACTTCCTTACATATATCTATTCTTTCCGGCGGTACGGATATCAATGCTTCATTCAATGTTTCTTCTGCTAATGCCATTGTATCTTCTTCCAGTTTCAATGATTGCTTTGTTAGAAAAATTAAATTGATCCTTCTATCATGTTCTGATGGCACTCTTTTTACAAGATTCAATTTCTCCAGATTATCCACCAATCTTGTAATGCTCGGCTTATCTCTGAATGTGGCATTACATAATTCCTGCTGGCTGATGCCATCTTGTTTCCATAAATGATAAAGTACACTCCATTGTTCAATGGTGATGTTTAACCCTGCAGTATTAAATTTCTTTTGCAAGCGGCGGGCAATGGCTGTAGAGGCTTTACCTGTGATAAAGCTGTACAGTTCTCCTTTTTTAAATTGGTTGTTTGACATATAGTTGTTTGTGCAACTATCCAAAATTAATATTATATTTGAAAAGACCAACTTAATTTTTCATAAATATTTCTGCACCTTCCGGCCATGGAGCAATGCCTGCTTACCTATAAAAATTCTATAATCAGCTATTATCGCTTTGGTTCCGGACCAAAAATGGCTGTTTGTTTTCATGGCTATGGGGAAGAAGCTAAATCCTTCGCATTTTTAGGCAACTATGCTGGTAATCAATATACTTTCTATTCAATTGATCTGCCTTTTCATAGCAAAACAGAGTGGAATGATGGGATGAATTTTACACATTCAGACCTTCAGCTTATCATTGAAGAAATCCTGAACCAAGATAATATCAAACCCCAAGCCTCCAAATTGACTTTGATCGGCTACAGCCTTGGTGGTCGCATTGCCCTCAGCCTGTATCAATCTATGCCGGAGAAAATTGATAGGTTACTCTTAATGGCACCCGATGGGTTAAAAATAAATTCCTGGTATTGGCTGGCCACACAAACATGGATTGGTAATAAATTTTTTGCCTTTACCATGAAAAAACCTGGTTGGTTCTTTGGCTTTTTAAAACTCTTGAATAAAGTAAAACTCGTTAATGCCAGTATTTTCAAATTCGTTAATTATTATATCGGTGATGCAGAGGTTCGAAGATTACTGTACACCCGATGGACTACGTTGAGAAAATTGAAACCCAATTTAAGGAAGGTGAAAACTCTGATTACAAAAAATAAAACCCCGGTTCGTTTGCTCTATGGCAAACATGATCGTATCATACTTTCTTCCGTTGGTGAAAAATTTAAAAAAGGAATTGAAGATCATTGTACCCTTACTGTTATCCATGCTGGTCACCAGGTGCTACATGAGAAGCATGTAGAAGAAATTCTGCCTGCTTTGCTGCACTGATATTTACTAATTGTAAAAAACAGAACGCAAAATTGCAGTAAATGCCGGGAGCCAAAATCTTATGATATTATTATTGTACTATTAGTTATGGCGAATCGGTATTAGCTTTGTTCCATTACATGATTCTTATCTACATTATTATAGTACTGTTTGTTTGCTATAGCCTGCTGATAATTTATTATTCGCTGGCCTGGAAATCAATTCCTGATTATGTACCGTCCGTTTCAACTCCCACCATAAAAATCAGTGTGATTATTCCTGCAAGAAACGAGGAAGCAAATATTGAAGTACTGTTGCAGGCTTTGCAAAAACAAACTTATCCATCATTGCTATTTGAAGTAATTGTAGTGGATGATCATTCAACAGACAATACGGCCAGTATCGTTCAGCAATTTTCTTCCGTAAGATTAATTCAATTAAAACAAGATGGCATTAATTCTTATAAAAAGAAAGCTATTGAGACCGGCATCGCTGCTGCCACCGGCGACTTGATTGTAACCACCGATGCTGATTGTTTACCATCAGAAGAATGGTTAAGCATAATTGCTGCTTTCAAAGAAGAAAAAAATGCAGGCTTTATTGCAGCACCAGTTGCCATCAATTGTACCCCTTCTCTTGTGCAGGTTTTCCAGGCCATGGATTTCATGGTGCTGCAAGGCATTACCGGTGCGGCGGTGTATAAAAAGAAAATGAGTATGTGCAATGGTGCCAACCTTGCTTATGAGAAAAAAGTTTTTCATTCTGTAAATGGTTTTGCAGGTATAGATCATATTGCCTCCGGCGATGATATGCTGCTGATGCATAAAATATGGAAACATAATCCGGATGCTGTTCATTACCTTAAATCAAAAGATGCGATTGTTTATACCGAACCGGTAAAAACATGGAAGGCATTTTTTAATCAGCGAATCCGCTGGGCCAGCAAAGCTGTTTGTTATGATGATAAAAGAATTTTTTTCGTTTTACTCTTAGTCTATCTTTTTAATTGTTCATTTTTAGCATTAGCAATAGCCGGTTTCTTTTGCTGGTATTATTGGCTGTATCTCGCCGGACTATGGATGGCCAAAACAATTATAGAATTTCCTTTCTTTATCGCCTTATCTCGTTTCTTTGATAAGCAATGGGCCATCAGACTGTTTTTCTTTTTTCAGCCGCTGCATATTTTATATACCATTATCTCTGGGCTATTGGGGCAGTTTGGTAAGTATGAATGGAAGGGGAGGAAAGTGAGCTAAGAGGAAGGGAGTAGGAGTAAAAAGAGGAAAAGAGTTACTTCTAAATTCACTTAGTTTAGCAAAAACCTTAACATCAAAACAGAATTCTCTTTTTCTCATTTTCTCTTTTAACCTCTTAGCTTATCTTTCCGTTCATGAATGCATCCCAATCTTTCCAATCAGCAGCATGGCGGCGACTTAAAAAAAACAAAGGGGCTGTCCTGGGATTGATTGTAATTATTATTGCAGTACTCATTGCCATTTTTGCTTACTTCATTGCACCAGATCCATCTCCATTTGCCAATCGCATTATTTTAGAAATTGGTGGAGAGAAGCCGGGGTTCAAACAAAGTTTTATTAAAATAAAAAAAGACAAGGATGTTGCGACCACTAGTTTTTTTCAACAACTGGCTTCAGGCAAAGAAGATGTATATTATTATATGCCCATCCTAAGTCATGATCAAAAAGGGGATAGCATTATTATTCAAAAATTTATAGATGAAGGTGTAAGTGAACGACAAGCCTATCATATAAATCAGGCAGCTTCCACACCTGTTATTACAAAAAAGTTTTACCTCGGCACTGACAAGTATGGACGGGATATTTTAAGCCGCATTATCGTTGGCACAAGAGTAAGTTTAAGTGTAGGTCTTATTACTGTTATTATTTCACTCAGCATTGGTTTATTGCTTGGTTCCTTAGCCGGTTATTATCGTGGCCGTGTAGATGATATCATCATGTGGTTCATCAATGTGATCTGGAGCATTCCTACTTTATTATTAGTGTTTGCCATTACGCTGGCATTAGGAAAAGGATTCTGGCAGGTGTTTATTGCCGTCGGCTTAACCATGTGGGTGAATGTAGCAAGATTAGTAAGAGGGCAAGTGCTAGGTGTGAGAGAATTGGAATATGTAGAAGCCACCCGGGCATTAGGATTTTCTAACTTCAGAATAATAGTGCGGCATATCTGGCCAAACATTATGGGGCCAGTAATGGTTATTGCTGCCAGCAATTTTGCATCAGCCATTGTTATCGAAGCAGGACTAAGTTTTCTTGGCATTGGTGTGCAACCACCCATGCCAAGCTGGGGATTGATGATAAAAGAAAATTACAACTTCATCATTACACAAAACCCCATGCTGGCTCTTGCTCCTGGTTTTGCAATTATGTTATTAGTACTTGCTTTTAATTTATTGGGCAATGGATTACGAGATGCGTTAAATGTTCGGGGAAGAATCTGATTCGCTTCTTGTATTAACATCTGCTATTATTAATATTGATAAACATAAAAAGAATAAGCTGCCTATTTTATCTGTCTCAATCAGATCGCTGAGAAAGTTTACTACCATTATCATTGTTAAAATAACTCCTGCCGCCGCTACTACTGTTTTGTAAAACAAATCTCTTATACGGAGATATAAATGCTGTGTATAGTAAAACATGGCTCCCAATAAAATCAGCAAAAACATTAAGCCGGGCAAGCCTTGCTCAATAACAGTTAATAAAAAATAATTATGCACCGTGGAGTGTTCCGGATTATCACTCACCCATGTTTTATATGCAGGAACGCCATATGGTTTATAATTATTATAAAATGTATTGGGACCATAACCAGTAAGCCAGTTATCCTTTATCATTCTTACACCGGCTATCCATCTGTAAAAACGTTCGGCAGTTGATACATCTTTTAATTTATAGGTAGCAACGAGGTGTTCATCAAAATTTTTATGAAAAATGGTAGTTTTATAATCATGAGCATATTGCAGATAGCGGTCATTTTCTTTTAACCAGAATAAACTGGCCACGGTTATAATTATTGCCGCTATAAAAGCATAAAACAATAATCTTCTTTTTAATAAGTAATAAGCAATGATGCCAACTAGCAGAGCCAGCCAGGCTCCTCTTGCATAAGATAAGAATAGTGCAACTAAAACGATCAGCATTAAAACAGCAAGCAGTATTCTTATTTCCCTTTTGTTACTTAATTTCCAGCAGGCCCATAACAATGGTACTATACAAACCAGCATTGCGGAGTAATTCACATGATTTCTGAAGAAAGGTGACACAGCATCATTAATGTTTACAAAACTGAAATCATACTGCCAATGTTTTATTAAAGCAATCACAACAATCAACA
The DNA here is from genome assembly GCA_031397865.1 of Chitinophagaceae bacterium. GTDB lineage: Bacteria > Bacteroidota > Bacteroidia > Chitinophagales > Chitinophagaceae > JJ008. The sequence continues at coordinate 25,940 of JANNMN010000021.1, read as the reverse complement.
TCATAGAAATAATCAAAGCAACTGCAGCAGTAGCTATTGATTGTTTATTTTTAAAAACAATAAAGGGCGCCAACATAAATGCACCAATATACCAGCTTTTAGCCAGTAAATATTTTACGGAAATTTGCGGATAGGTAGAAAATATGACAGTTACCATCAGCCAGCTTATTAGAATAGATAATAAAATCACCAGTGGATGCTGAATCAATTTCATTGAGATGCTTTTTGGCGAATAAAGCCAATAGCCAAAAAATAAAAAAGAAGTAAATAACATCAGGAACTCATCTGGAATATCAGAACCAAGGCTTGGGGAAAAATTATATTCCACTGAAAGGGGTAATGAAAACAGCAGTAATAAGAAGATAAAATTTTTATACTGCCATCCCGCATAAAATAAAATAGCTGCAAATGGAATTGCAACTATTAATAAATTTCCGGTAAATGAAGCGGCAGCAGTAGTCAATACAAACAACGCAGCAAAGACTACAAACAAATTCTTTTCTTTATTAAGAAAGGCAATCACTCCGCTAAAGGTTTTCTTTTTTCTAATGCCAATGCTGCTAATAATGAAAACAGGAAACTAAGCACTGCTGTAGCAATCATTATTGTTACTCTTTTTGGCTTATCATGCTTTAAGGCTTCTTTTGCTTTTTCTACTGTAACCAAAACAAGTGGTTTGCTATCGACCACTAACTGATACTCTTCGATCATTTTATCATACTGCCTATTTTTTTCTTTGTGTAATGCAGCATCTTCCAGGCTAAATGCACTGTCCGCTTTCGGATTCATTCTTTCTTTTGCCTTTTTCAATCCTTTCAAAGTAGCCAGATTACCTGCGCCTTGTATATCCTGGTGAATAGATTGCAACTTTTCCATTATTGCATTGGCTAATTGCGGAGCTAATTTTTTATCTGTATCCCACACCTTTACTTTTATTTCGCCGTATTCACTCTTCATCACTTTCGTATTTTCTTTTAGTAATATTGCCGCTTTCGTAATAGCCGCATCACCTTTTTCAGAAATTTTATAGTGATCAAAAAGATTGAACTGTGCTGCAACGGCAAGATATGGAGTGTCAAGATTAGCCGTACCTATTATTCTATCCAGATCATCTGCTGAGCCGAGAGTAGAATAGAGCCCTTGTATATTATCATTAAATATTTTGGCTTTATCATTTGCAAATGAACTAGCCGGCACAGCCGTGGCAACAGATAAATACAAATTGGGTTTTAAAAAAGTAATAATTCCTACTGCTAATAAAGAAAGCAGCATAACAGCCAGTATTTGTTTGCGCCAGCGGCTTAATAAATTAAGTAGATCGGGCATGAAATAATTTTTATGAAGAATAAATTATTGTGCATTACATCACTTTCACATTCCTGCTAAAACTTTCTTCCAGCGAAATAAATGTTTCTGTTCTTTCTATTCCTTTTATTTTTTGCAACTGATCATGCAGCACATACCGCAGTTGCACAATATCCTTGCAAACAATTTCAGCAAACATACTATAGTTGCCAGTTGTATAGTTTAGCCGTACAATCTCAGGTATCTTTTGGAGATCTTTCGCCACGGCATCATACAGCGAACTTTCTTTTAAATAGATACCAATAAATGCAATAACATCATAACCAAGTTGCCGCAGATCTGCCTTCAACCTTGTACCTTTAACCACTCCGGCTTCTTGTAATTTTTTAATACGAACATGAATGGTGCCGCCGGAAACAAAAAGTTTCTTTCCTAGTTCGGCGTAAGATATTTCTGCATTCTCCATCATCTGATGAATGATCTGCAGGTCAAGATTATCAAGATTTAATTTAGTGGCCATAATGTAGACTGATTTTAGAAATTATTCATAATAATAGACAAATATTTGAATAATTTCTATACTTTCGAAATATTTATTAGAAAATTTGGAATAAATAGTCTTTACAACCTATATTTGTTTTATCAAACCTGCAAGAAAAGCAGGAAAGTTCTTAAAACAATACTGTGGGGTGATGAAATTGCGTAAGCATGGCAGACATGCCCTCTTGTCTCGGGGGTGGAGGTAACAGGATAAATATAGCATAGAGCCGTTCTTCGGTGCAAACCGGAGTTCGACCAGGGTCGACCACTGAACTTTGTGCTACAACTAACTGCTCCGTGGAGGTTCGATCCCTCCCCCTACAGCTTTAAAAGCCTTTCTGATTTTTTCAGAGAGGCTTTTTTGTTTGAAATTATTTTAACACAGTTACCCTCTTGTCTCGGGGGTGGAGCATTTTTATGTTCAATTAATTGATTAAGAAAATAATTATCCGAAATTTAGGGCATGAAAAAAATACTGCTGCTATCCATCCTTTGCCTGATGCAATATGTCGCCTTTGCACAAAAAGAAAAAGTATATAACTCATTAGAAGAGGCATTAAAAAACCCATCCGAAGTTTATATCCTTTCATTGAACAATCAAAAATTGAAAGATTTTCCCGAAAACATTCTCCGTTTTTCAAACCTCACCTCTTTAAATCTTGCTGGCAATAAGCTTTCTTCAGTGCCTGAAAACATTACTACACTAAAATCGCTTACTGAAATTGATCTGAGTAATAATAAATTTAATACCATTCCCGAAGTAATTACCACTCTTACTTCTCTCACCGAAATTGATTTTAGTAATAATCGTATTTCTGTTTTACCAGAATCTATTACCAAACTGACTGGCCTTAAACAGCTATATCTGAACAACAATAAAATATCAACATTCCCGGATTATATTTCAAACCTTACCAACCTGTCAGAAATTTATTTATATGGAAATCTTATTTCTTTTATTCCTGAAAGCATAACCCGGCTCAGCAATCTTACAGAAATTGGTTTGGGAGGAAATATGCTAACCACACTTCCAGAAAGTATGAGCAACCTTACTAATCTTAAATACCTGGCATTACCTTATAATCAGTTTACTGCAATGCCTGAATGGATAACAAAACTTACTAAGCTTACAGTGCTGGATATGAATGGTAATAAACTTATCTCCCTTCCTGAGAATATAGGTAATCTAAAAAATCTGAATGAACTATATCTAGAAACAAATAAACTTACTTCACTACCAGAAAGTATTTTACTATTAAATCAACTTACCCGAATTAATATCAACCAAAATCGCAACCTGAAATTATCTGAAGCAGTTAAAAAATTTATTGAAGACAAAAGACTTTAGCGGTTCTAACATGATTAATAGCTTGGCGATGTGATAGCATGAATTTCATAATCCTGCCAGATTAAAGGGGTTCTCATCGATAGTATTGCATTAAAGAATTCAAATTTAATTTTGCTACTAAACTATTTCAATTATGAAAAATATTTTACCAATATTCTCTTTCTTTAGTTGTGGCACTAATAATACTTGAGCATTAAAGACAAAATCAATTGTAAGAATTAGCCTCCTGGCTAAATTTTGAAGTCTTACTATTTTCTTGTTTAAAATTCTGCTGTAAGGGGGCTTTTTTATTACATCACTATCTTTGCCGCCAATGGGACAAAAAAAACTGATAAGATTTGCTGAGCTTGAAACGTTTAAAAATGTATTACAATATCCAAAAAATACTGCCGGTAGCTGGAATGCTTTCTTTTTTAATAATAATCCAATAACCCTGGAGCTGGCCTGTGGCAAAGGAGAGTATACAACCGGCCTAGCGGCTTTATATGCAGACAGGAATTTTATCGGAATAGATTTGAAAGGGAACCGCATTTGGGTAGGCGCAAAAAAGGCAATTCAACAAAACTTATCCAATGTGGCTTTTATCCGCACACAAATTGATTCAATAGCAGAATGTTTTGCAGCAGAGGAAGTAAGTGACATCTGGATTACATTCCCTGATCCACAATTGAGAAAATCTAAGGCCAAAAAAAGATTGACTCATCCAAAATTTTTACGTCTATACAAACAAATTTTAGCCCCGGGTGGTTTAATACATTTAAAAACAGATAGCCCGGATCTTTATAAGTTTACAAAGTTGGTTACTGAATTATATGATTGTAAAGTACTTACTGATCTCAATGATGTGTTTGCACAAGAAAATATTTCAGAAGAACTAAAAATAAAAACTCACTACGAATCATTGGACATAGCCGGAAGTAATAAAATTCATTATATAAGTTTTTCATTGCCAGAAGATTTGGGCAACCGGGAAAAAGATATGCTGCTGAAAGAAAAATTATAAGAACATGAAAGAGCTGATTGAAGGAACTGATTATTACATAAATGAAGATGGCTATGTAGTGCTTACTGAAAAGTATCACCTGGAAAAAGGCTACTGCTGTGGCAATGGCTGTAAACATTGCCCCTATCATTATGAAAATGTGCCGGAGCCAAAAAAAAGTCAACTGATTTTATCAGAACAAAATAAATAGTTCTGCATTTTCTACTTGTAAGCTGCAAAAAACCGTTGCTGTTAATAATTATCTTTAGTACATGGCAATCAAAAAACAATCATCGGAAAAATTAAAAGCATTAAAACCCTCCGGCAAAAGGGAAGAAAATTTTTTTGAACTGGTATTTGAAGTGGCCCGGCAGATACCCAAAGGAAAAGTAACCTCCTATGGAGCTATTGCAGCCTGTCTGGGTACAAAATCATCCGCCAGAATGGTGGGCTGGGCTATGAATGGTGCACATTCTGTAAAACCAAAAGTGCCGGCACACCGGGTAGTAAACAGAAATGGAATGCTAACTGGCAAATTTCATTTTTCGCCACCGGAACGAATGCAACAGCTTTTAAAAAAAGATGGTATTAAAGTAAAAGATGACCAGGTGGTTGATTTTAAAAATGTTTTTTGGGATCCTGTAACTGAGCTTAGCTTTTAAATGGAATGGTTAAACAGGATTTAATCAACATCTGATCCCGATTATCTTTTATTTTTTATGGCATGATTTTTAAACTTATAGGTGACTCAATAACAATTTTATAGCCTTATACACCACCAACTGCAATGAAGTCGATTAAAGCAATATTATCTGGAGTTTCCCCATTAAAAAGACATGAACGAAAAGTAATTTTTACAATAGCCCTTTCATGGACTCTTGCTGACTTTATATTTTTCCTTTGGCGAAAGTTTTCGGGTATTCTTCCTGCCAAGTATTACAGACCGGAAACAAATCTTACAAAAGAGATCCTGGTAAGAGAGTTAAGTGTATTTGTAATAAGCCTTTTCATTGGCTACTTCCTGGTTTCAGTTTTACGAAATTATTTACGAGACTCTTCGTTGTGGCTTAATTTATTAATAAAGACATTGCTGCTGGTGGTTGTAGCTTTTGTAATGACGTTTTTCCTATATATAACTTATGAATGGCTTATTGCAGGATATTCATTAAAAACGTCTTTAGAAAAATTTAGTTACAACTTAATTTACCAACGGCTCCTATTGGAGAAAATGCCGGAATGGATTTTACTTTTTATTTTCACATTGCTTGCAATAGAAGTAAATGAAAAATATTCTCGTGGAGTATTTTTTAATATCATGGTTGGTAAATATCTGCAACCACAGGATGAAAGAAGGATCATTATGTTTCTTGATTTAAAGGACTCCACTCCTATTGCTGAAAAATTGGGTAACAAAGAGTATTTCAAATTCATCCGGGATTTTATTAACGACATCTCATCGGGCTTTTTAGAAAACGATGGAAGAATTTATCAATATGTAGGTGATGAAGTAGTAGTATGGTGGCCAGAATCAAAAGTAAATGCCCGTAAGGCTATAACTGCTTTACTTACTACCAGAAAAGAGTTGCATAAACATTTCAACCGGTTTAAAAGAAGGTATGATGTTTTACCAGAGTATAAGGCCGGCATTCATACCGGCACGGTAACGGTAGGCCAGGTAGGTATTGTAAAAAAAGATCTGGTAATGAGTGGCGATACTATTAATACAGCGGCAAGAATAAGAAGTGCCTGTACTGAACTTAATCACAAATTTCTGGTATCAAAAGATGTGATGGATCTATTAGAAATGGAGCCCTGGCAAAGTGAGGCTTTGGGTGCGGTAGATATGAAAGGGAAAAATCAGAACATTGAACTTTTTGCTTTAAAAATATAAAAGGTATTCTCTTATATATAATCAAAAAATAAAGGCCAGTAAAAACTGACCCTTATTAATAACCAATAACCATAACCATGAAAAGATATTTGTAAGTTATTCAGCCACTTCTTCTTCTTTTGATAGCATTACTACGGCAGGTGTTACCTCTGTCAGTTTATCATCGGCAGCTTTTTCTTCATCTAATGTCTGCTGTAATAATTCTACAGCCTGATCATGTCCCATTATTTCAGCAAATCCTCTTAAGGTGCCGTATGTTGCTATCTCATAATGCTCCACTTTTTGTGCTGCAGCTATAATGCCTGCATCCCGCATTGCTCCTTTATCACTATCACTCATTATTTCTTCACCCTCTTTTATTAGTCCTTCCATTGCCACACATTTTTTTGCAACTGCTTTTTCATCAATGGATGCAAACACTTCTTCTAATCTTTGTACTTGCCCCTGAGTTTCATCAAGATGAGCAGTCAGTGCTTCCACCAATTCTGAACCGGTAGCATTTTTAATCATTTTAGGTATAGCCTTCGTTAAAGCTTTTTCTGCCCAATAAATATCTTTTAATCCATCCACAAATAGTTCATGCAGCTTTTCATGACTTACAGTGTTATCTGTACTTTTCTTGGAGGATGTTTTATCATTTTTACTTACTGGTTTTTGTGTTTCCGTGTTTTTCATCTTTTTTAGTTTTTTAAATTCGATAATCAATTTTTACTTTCTTTTTTACTTGTCCCTACTTGTTATTTACTTTCTTCCACATCCTCATCATCCTGCATTACACTTCTATCTTCTGCTCTTTCTTTATCATTTTTATCTTTTGATTTATCCATACTTTGTGGAGAAGGGTTTTTTTTCTGACTATCTGCCTGATTTAATCCGGCTGTAGTATTATTGTTTCCATTGCCTTCTTCGAAGCCCTTTTTTTTATCTGTGCTTTGCTGCGATCCTGTATTTGTGGATTCGCCTGTTTGTTTATTTGCCATAATTTTATTTTTAGTTTATAGAATTATTTTCATGAGTATTCATTAAAAAAGAGTGCCATTATTTTCTACGCCTTAATAGAATAAAATTGTGGAAAGCACGGGGGGAAAAAATCACAGTGAGGGAAAAATGATACTCAATACATTTTTTTTATTAGTAGATATAATAATATTTTAATGTGCGTCTATTAAAAAGCCATCTTAAATATTCTCTCGTTGTCGAACAATTATTTAAGCTTGCGGTGTAGCAAGATTATTATTTTTTATACTACTATTTTTCGGTTCTTATATGCTAATAGAGTGATTTTGTATAACCAGGTAAATAGCCGTTGTTGTTTTTCATCATATAGTTTACGGGAATCCCATGCATTCTTAAAAACTGTTACGAGAAGCTCTCCCGCTAATTTTTCATCTTTTATCCAGTGCATTAAAATACCAAATATGGATGGAGAAAATTTATCATAGACTGAAGAAAAACTTTTAAGCAAATCGCTTTGAAGGTTATTAGCAGACTGTTGTTCAGATGAGTAATTAATTACTTCATACGTGTAGTTAGACATTAAGCAGTTGTTAAAGTAATATCAATTACATACTTTTATTAAAAATATTTTTCACACTCTTCTTTATTTCTGTATCTGTAATTCTGGAGCCGTTTAATCTTTCCGTAGTCCATCCTTGCCAGATATTCTTATCAGTTTTAGCATCCACCATTGTTATAGTTACTGTTCCCACTCTTACAGGTGTTTCATACACATCATACCCCTGAAATTGTGCTGGGTAATAAATAGTGGCCCATCGTCTTGTATAGGGATTATAGTAATACCTGGTCATTGATTGAGAGTAAACAGGCTCCCGGGTTGTTTCAGTATTCCTTTCTACCAGCACATCATAACTAAGTAATATATCCGGGTTGTCACTCACTTCTTTCCAGCCCCATTTATTATTTAATTCTGCATTTACAGCATTATGAATACCGATATCTGCAAATGCTGTTGCTCTTTCCGATTTATCATTTTCGCCAGAGCTTGTATTTACCCACATGTATTTTTTATAATTTGACAGATTAATGCTGTCATCTTTTTGTACATATGCCGGAGTAGAGCAGCCGAATAAAAATAAAAGGAGACTTGTAATAGATAGAATTATAAATACTTTTTTCATATCTCACTTATTTCTCACAACACAGGTATAGAAAATTCATGCCATAGGTACCTAAACGGGCCATGTAGATAAAATGCCACTATTGTAGTGGCATTGCAAAAAAAGTGGGTAATATTATAACCAATTGCGATGTGACAAATAGCACATATAAGGAGTTATACTTACTATGTAAAAATAATAAATTCAAACAGGCATCACTCATTCCCTAATGTTATTTAGTTCTTCGTAGTGCCTTATTTTATTGTATAAAGTTTTTCTATCAATCTTTAATACTTCAGCGGCTTTTGTTTTATTAAACTTAACCTGCTTTAGCACATTCATAATAGTTTCGTACTCTGCCTGAGATGCTGCATCTTTCAAATCGGTAATCGGCTGCTTATTTATCGTTTGAAAGCCTTGTCCGCCTTGCTGTGAAGAATCGGCTAAAGGCTTTGTAATGTTTCCTATTATTTCCCAAGGCAATGCATTTACTGATATTTTTCCTGCAGAGGATAATAAACCTGCCCTGCGAATTACATTTCTAAACTCCCGTAGATTACCGGGCCAGTCGTAGTTTAAAAATAATTGCATCACTTCATCATCAAAACCATCCAATTTTTTATCCAGCTCCTGGCAAACTTTTTTCAAAAAGAAATTCGAGAATAATTCGATATCTTCTTTTCTTTCCCGCAGCGGCGGTATGGAAATAGAAAATTCATTGAAGCGGTGAAACAGATCTTCCCTGAATCTTCCTTTGCGATAAGCATCCTGTAAGTTTTCATTAGAAGCCACTATCACTCTTGTATCTGTACTGATATCTTTATTGCTACCTACCCTTTTAAATTTTCTTTCCTGTATTACACGAAGTAATGTGGTTTGTACATCCAATGGAAGATTTGCCACCTCATCGAGAAAAAGTGTGCCGCCATCGGCCACTTCAAATATGCCTTCTTTATCGCCTAATGCACCGGTAAAAGATCCTTTTACATGGCCAAACAATTCACTGGCTGCTAGTTCTCTTGATAAGACTCCACAGTCAACAGCAATAAAAGGTTTGGTACTTCTGTTACTTGCCTGATGAATAGCCTTAGCCATTACTTCTTTTCCGGTACCACTTTCACCATACAGAATAATACTATAATTAGTGGGAGCTACCAGTTCTACCTGCTTAAAAAGCTCGACTGCTTTTTGAGAAACACCGGTAAGAAATTCCTCATTACTTTTTACAGCATATTTTTCTGATGGGCTGTTGTTATCAAAAGTATTACTACCGTTACTTCCATTATTATTATTGTTTGCAGTAGGAGAAGAACTTTCATCTAATCCTTTCATGATCACATTTATTACCTCTTCCGGTATCAATGGTTTAGTAATATAGTCGAATGCTCCATGGCGGATTACTTCTACAGCCATCTTCACATCAGAATAGCCTGTAATGATAATGACAATAGCCTCCGGATTGATTTCCTTTATTTTCAACAATACCTTTCTTCCATCCATATCTCCCAGTCGAAAATCACACAATACCACATCAAATTTTGATTCGACAAATTTGGCCAAACCTTTAGTGCCTGTATGTGCAGTATCGGTTTCAAACCCCTTGCGTCGGAGGAAATGGCTTAGCAGCTGGCACATATCCATATCATCATCTATAATCAAGACTCTTTTCATGAACAATTTTTTTTAAAAATAAGGAGAATTAAATTAGTGGGAATATTACCAATACAGTGGAAATTTTATGCCAGAATGAGTAACAATATCTACTTTTCTCAAAATGCAAGTCATTATGTTTAAATAAAATAGGCTAATATATTGATACCACTACCAAAATATCATGGCAGATAATTTGCAACTACCTGTATAAAAGAAATCCAAATAGATTAAACGACATGGCTTTCGAATTACCAAAAAATAATGACTACCGGAACTAAAATACTTATTGTAGATGATGAAGTAGATATTTGCTATTTCCTCAGTTCTGCTTTAAGAAAGAGGAATTTTGACACTACGGTGGTTCATAACCTGGCTGATGCTGAAAAAATAATTAAGAGAGACCGGCCGTCAATATTACTTCTGGATAATCATCTTCCTGATGGATATGGAATTAACTCAATAGGTAAAATAAAATCTGTTTATCCTGAGGTAAAGATTATAATGATTACCGCACATGATAGTCCGCAGGATAGAGCAAAGGCTTATAATAATGGTGCAAATTATTTTCTTTCCAAACCATTTACCCTGGTTGAGGTGAATAAAGTAATTGATCAGATTTCTCCATAATGATACTTTTGGGGCATTCAATTCTCATATCGGGGAAATTCATCCACAATCACTTATGCCTTTATTTTGCAAAATCAAGGGTTATAGCAAAACAAGTTCCTTTATTTTTTTCGCTACTTACTGTAATATCTCCTTTATGATTTAGGATAATGTTCTGGGTATTTGTAAGTCCTAAACCATTGCCATTTGGTTTGGTGGTAAAGTAGGGTTCAAAAAGCCGGGAAAGTGCTTCGCTGTCCATTCCTTCACCATTATCGGTAATGATTATTTTACATTTTCCTTTTTCCTCTTTTGTTTCAACGGTTAATATTCCGCCCTCTTTGTTTACTCTTTTCTCCATGGCTTCTACTGCATTGATAATTATATTAAGAAAAGCTATTTTTATTTTTGCCTTATCAATATTTACATCACATACATCAGAACTGTATTTCCTTATCACTTTTACATTGGTAAGTGCTATCCTGTCTTCTGCTTCATGTAAGGCTTCATCCAGCAAATAATTTACAGAAATTTTCTCAAAACTTAAATCAGAAAATTTAGTAGATGTTAATAGATCAGAGATAAGTTGATTGATGCGATTGCTGTTTCGGCTTATCATCTCAAAAAGAAAAGCGGAGTATTCTTCTCCATCCTCAGACTCTGACTTTAGCTGATCAGTTGCCAGGTTGATATTAGTAAGTGGATTTCTTACTTCATGGGCAATAGTACGGGCAATGCGTCCGGTGGCAGCAAATTTTTCTGATCTTCGCATCGTTATCAACTCTGCATTTGCTTTATTTAATTCCTCTACACGGTTTTTTAATTGTTCCTGGTAGTCATTCACTTCTTTTATAGCAAGTTTACGGGCCTTATTTTCTTTTTTATAAGTTAAGTAAGAAAGTATGTTAAGAACCAGGGCAACTGATAGAGATGTAATAGTGATAACATTTATTGCTACAAATGTTGCTTTAATATCTTTATCCCGACTTACATGTAAGTTGTATTCTTCATTTTGTATAATTGCCACATTTGCCCGGCATTCATTCATGGACTTGTTAGATTCCTCAATCATAGAAGCCAAAGAGTCATCCACTTGCTTATTATTACTGTCAAAATATTGCAATAAACCAGACAACATACCAAACCGTTTTGCAATTGCGTCCTGCAAATTCTTTAATTGTTCTTTTTGCTCCGGTGCATCTTTTTTTATTTTCTGTATTGCAAAAAAAATAGAATCGACTGCTCTTCTGCTACCACTGTAGGGTTCAAGAAAATGATCTTTTTTTGTAAGCACATATCCTCTTACCCCCGTTTCAGCATCTTTAACTTTAGACAAGAGAACTTCCAGCTGATTAATAATAATATTTGTTTGTTCCAGCCGGCGGGATTGTTCTACTAATTTTCTGTTGGCATAAAAAGTAACAAAGTAGGCTATAACAAGAAGTATCAATGCAATACCATATCCAAATTGTATGCGTCTATTTCTTTTTTCTATTTTAAAAATTCTTTCCATACCATTTGCTTTTATCTTCCTCCTCTTATGCCCGATCGAATGAAAAAAGGGCTGCGTCTTTATTTTTTTTGCCGGAAAGCTCATCAGCTATTATTTCTGCTGCTATTAAGCTAAAGGTAATGCCGTTTCCACCAAAACCCAATGCAAAATAACTGTGCGGCAATTTTTTATATGGCCCTATATATGGCAAGCCATCCTGTGTAGAACCAAAAGTACCCGTCCAACTGAATTCGGGAATAAAATTAATGTGCGGTAATACTTTACCAAAATCTGCTACCAGCTTTTTAGTTTTTACTTTTACCAGCTCATCTCTTTTTTTCGGCGAATAAAAATCTTCATCTCTTCCACCCACCAAAATTCGGCCATCAACTGTTGTTCTCATATATAAATAAGGATCTGCTGTATTCCAAATCAGCATATCATTTTTCCAAAACGGCTTTTCCATACTCATCGGTTCACTTATAGTAGCATATGTTGATTTTAATTTTACAATAGGCTTATCAATATATTCTACCACTTCATACCCCGTAGCATAAATAAGCTTCCGGGCTTTTATATGAAAATTATTGTCTGTAATAAGTTCAATGCCTCTTTTCTTATGTTCAATTTTTTTAATAGGTGAACGATCATACACTTGCAAACCCTTTTTTATATTTGATTGATGCAGTTGATGGGTAAACGTATATGCATTGGTAGTTCCAGCATCTGCAGAAAGAATAGCAGCCGGTGCATGTATCCCCGTTTTTTTATAAACATCGTTTTCTTCAAAATATTGCACCCGAAAACCTTCCTTCTTTCGTAGTTCAAATTCTTTTTTTAGATCTGCAACATCTTTTTTAGCGGCAGCATAATAAAGACTTTTTCTTTTCTGAATATCAGTATAGTCGATTTTATCAGCAATGTGAACGAGTTTATCAATAGCTTCCTTACAGAGCCAATAAGATCTGGAAGCTTTTTTTATTCCTTTCATTTCCGCCAACTTGTGCAGAGGAGTATCAATTTCATATTGCAATAATGAAGTGCTGGCACAGGTGCTTCCCAAGCCAATACTTCTTGCATCTACAATTACACAGGGAATATGTCTTTGCATTAAATAATAAGCAGCCAGTGCACCTGATATTCCACCGCCCATTATTACTACTTGTGTACTTATATTTTTTTCCAACTTTGGATACTCGGCTATCAGTCCATTTTTTATGAGTGAAAATGGATAGCCTGATCGAAGGTTCATATTATTAATTATTGAAGATATCTTCTCAATGTCCAGGCAAGAGTTTCATGTTCCCTAAGAAGATCCGTAAGAAAATCGGCTGTTCCTTTATCGCTATATTTTTCATCACAGTCATCAATGCTCTTTCTAAGTATTATTATGACAGACTCATGATCTTTTAATAACTCTTTAAGCATTTCTGTTTGTGTTGGATATTTACCGGGAGCTTCTTTTAGTGTGGCTGTTTTCAAAAACTCGGTCATTGTGCCGGGAGTTTTGAATCCAAACTTATTAATCCTTTCTGCAATTTCATCAATTGCCTCTTCCAATTTTTTATAGTGATCTTCAAAAAGTTTGTGAAGCTCCATAAAACTATTGCCGGAAACATTCCAGTGAAACTTTCTTGTTTTAGTGTATAAGACCACTGCATCTGCAAGTATTCCGGATAGAATTTCCTTAACAGCGGATAAGTTTTTTTCTGATAAGCCAATATTTGCTTTCATATTATTTTTTTTAGCGATAAAATTTAAGTGTTAATAACAACTATTATTCCATCCTTAAAGATTATGTAGTGTTACTGTTATTTCCCCGGGTGGGAAAAAAAATCCTCGGTTTATTATTCTGAATTCATAAAATACACTATTTGATTTTGTGGCATACTATTTTCCTATATAAATGCAGATTAATAAACAACATTTCTAAAACTCAAAATCAACCATTATGTTACGTTGGACAGTTACCTTCTTAATCATCGCAATCATTGCCGCAGTTTTCGGCTTTGGCGGAATTGCATCTGGAGCGGCTTCTATTGCTAAAATATTATTTATCATTTTTCTTATCCTATTTGTGTTATCACTAATTTTTGGAAAAAGAGCTGGCAATACTGGTTTATAAAATCTGAATAAGTAATAACCCTTATTATTTCATTTGCACATCTGCTTATTTTATGAAATTTAAACTTCTAGTTCTCGCAATACTTTTTTTAAGTCTGTGGGTTTTGTGTCTTTTTTATAATGGCTACACCAGTAGCATTCACAAAGCACTTATTGTTGGGTTGATTTTTTTCATTCCATCGGTAATTACTAAAAAGAATTTACGTTTTATAAAAGAAGTGCCAAAGGAAATATCTATGGCGGATACCAGGAAAGAAGTTGAAATAGCGGAAGCTAAATAAATTGTTGAGAATTTATAATTTATACTTTATGAAAAAGATTTTGTTGCTGTTGAGTATCACAATTTTTACAGTTTGGCTAATTGGGTTTTTTGTATTAAAGCTGCCCGCTGCCGTTCATATTTTTTTGGTATTATCAATTATTATTTACATCCGGTCATTATTACATATTTCCGGAACGCCTTCTCAAAAATATTTTAGCGGCAGAAAGTAAGTGAAATTGATAGCTACATAAGTAAGTGTTTTCACATTTTTAATATTCAAAAAGAAAATTTATTTTTTAATCAATTAAAACATTTTTTATGAGTTCAAAAATATTAGTAGGATTTCTTGCAGGTGCTGCAGTAGGTGCATTAGCAGGTATTTTATTTGCTCCCGATGCAGGTACTAACACAAGAAAAAAGATTGCCTCTAAGTCAGGCGACATTACAGATTCTGTAAAAAATTCTTTCAACGATTTTATTGATGGCGTTAAGCATACGTATGCTGGTGCTAAAGATGACGTAGAGCAGTTTGGCGATACTGCAAAAGCAAAAATGGGTGCTGCCAAAAATGAAGTTAAGAGTACATTTTCCTGATAAAGTATTTTTCTCTCAATGACCGCATATAATTTATTATGATGCAATCAACAATTAAGCACATAGAAGACTTTGTAACAAAGGCAGGTGATTTGGCTGAAACTAAAGTAGAATTATTAAAACTTCGTTCTGCCCGCAAAATTTCAGAAACAATTTCTTCCCTTATATCACTTATAGCGATAGTAACACTAATAGCTGTGGCCTTTACTATAGTGAGTTTAGGTGTTGCATTCTGGATTGGGTCTAAAATGAATAATATCGGTTATGGATTTTTTATAGTAGGTGGATTTTATTTCCTGGTAGGCATTATAGTTTATCTGTCAAGAAATAGCTGGATTAAAAAACCATTGACTGATCTCTTAATAGATAAAATCATAAAGTAGTGCCAACAAAAGTCTCCAATACAGATGATTTAGAACTTAAGATTCTTGAGCTTGAAAGGCGCCATGCACAACAGGTAGGCGAATTGAAAAATTCTGCAGCTGGTATTGTAGATAGTATGAGTCCTTCCAACATGATTAAAAATGTGTTGAGTGATATAAAATCGGCACCTGGTTTAAAAGCTGCAGCAATAGATACTGCCATTGGAATAGGCACTGGTTTTCTGGGTAGAAGGCTTTTTGTTGGAAACTCAAGAAACATTGTAAGAAAGATAGCAGGATCTGCTTTGCAGTTTTTATTAACTAATGTGGTAAGAAAAAGAATGCCTGCCCTGAGAGAAGATAAAATGAAAAGCAATGGAGTTCATCATCAGGAGATAAAATAACTGTTTGTCTGAGTAAGCTAAGTTTTAAATAAAATTGAAACTATTGTCCTAAATAGTCTTCAGCAAACTCAGGCCAACAATGTTTCACTTCCAGTGCTTAAAGACAAATTGTTTTTAAGCATTAAAAGAGCTGAATCGTAATAGATTCGGCTCTTTTGTTTTATAAATTTATTAGATTTGTTTAAGCTACCTGCTTCATAAAAAATATCACAAACTAAATGGACGCAACCTTTAATAATCGCATCAAACAAATTTTGCTTTTGTTATTACTCATCATGATGATCTGGATGGTAATTACCGAGCTACATATTTTCCTTCCGGGATTATTAGGTGCAGTTACATTATATATTCTTAGCCGGGCTAATTATTTTCAGCTGGTTTATAAAAATAAATGGAAGAAAGGAAGAGCTGCCGGTATATACATTATCTATTATCTTTTTTTATTAGGTTTTCCTGTTTTTTTGGCTGTTACATTAATCAGTCCTAAAGTCAATGAATTTCTCGCCAACCCCACAGCAGTAATAGAAAGTGTAAAACAAGCTGTAACCCAAATACAAGAAAAAGCAGGAATTACTGTTGTTTCCGAAGATGCTTTGGCCGGCTCTATGCAAAAAGCAGTAGCATTTGTTCCTTCGTTGCTGAATAGTACAGCCAACCTGGTTGCCAACCTGGCTACTATGTTATTTATTTTGTATTACATGCTATGTTATGGAAAAGAAATGGAAAAAACCTTATATCGAATTATTCCTTTAAAAGATACAAATACCACCTTACTTGCCGCTGAAACAAGAAAAATAGTAAAAGCAAATGCATTAGGTATTCCACTAATCTCAATTATACAAGGTATAACTGCAACGTTAGGTTATTTTATTTTTGGAGTTAAAGAATGGGCATTGTGGGGATTCCTTACAGGCATATTTGCTTTCTTCCCAATAGTTGGTACCATGATCATCTGGGTGCCATTGGTAATTTATACTTACACTACGGGCAACACTGGTATGGCTTTAGGATTATTATTATACAGCATTATAGTAACTGGCAATGTGGATTATGTGGCCCGTATAACCATTATGAAAAAGTTGGGGGATGTACATCCTGTTATTACTGTATTGGGAGTAATAGTTGGATTGGGGCTTTTTGGATTTATTGGATTAATATTTGGACCCCTGCTCATTAACTATATAATTGTTTTGTTCAAAATATATATGAACGAATTTGTAGAGCCGCTTTCCGAAGAAGCTCTACCAACACTACAGGATCCTCCCAAATAAGTGCTGGTTAATTTATTTGTAATAAGGGCTGATCATCAAATAAACGATAACACCGGTAACAGCTACATAAAACCAGATGGGCCATGTAATGCGAACTAGTTTTTTATGTTTATCAAATTCTCCCGTTAAAGCCCGGTAAGCAGAAAAAAGAATGAAGGGAAGTATAATACCCGCCAGTGGTATATGTGTAAACAAAATAATTAAGTAGACAGTCCGCATACTACCAACAGCAGTAAGCTCTTCAGCACTTAAACCTTTTACACCATCTGTTTCTCCATAAATTGCTTCGCCGGCAAAAAGATGATGACAGATATAACTCATCAGAAAAAAAACAGATAAAATCATTGCCGTCATCATCAAATTTCTGTGCAGTGTATAATTTTTATTCTTAACGGCTATCAATGCAACTACTAATAATATTGCAACGCCAGTATTAATAATGGCATTTACCTGTGCAAACAGATGCACATCAAAGCCAAGATCTACGTCCAGCTTTATTCTTGTTAGTACCACCACGGCCATAAACACTATAGCCGAAAACAAATAAATCAACGTCTTTGCTTTCTTATCATTCTTTTTCCAAACAGCCTGCAACATGAATTATAATTTTTTTCTTAGTATAAATAATAAAAGTCCTACTCCGAATATCGCCATTAGAAATACTACTGCGATCAACTGTAGCTTACCTGCAAAAAAACTTCGGGCCTTTGGATCTTTCTCCATAGTAAGTAAAACAATATCTGATGATAGTTTGCCCAGCGACATTGAATCAAGCCCGGAGTAATAACCCCTTACATGTCGATTGCTATCAATCAATACAAATTTATCGCTATGAATAAAGTTCGTATCAACTCCTTCGCCATCTTCTGCAAACACTTTCATTTCATTAATAGCCAAATTATAAATTTCCTGTTTACTACCAGTAAGCAACCACCACTTTTCAGGATTAATCTGAAAACGATTGGCCCAGCCCTTAAGTCGTTCTACAGAATCTCTTTCTGAATCTATACTAAATGATAAAAAATGAACTGCTTTGTTGTTATTATCTCCGACCCGTTTCCCTTTATTAATAGATTCGGCAAGCCGCTTCATATTCATCGTCATGCCGGGGCATATGGTCGGGCATCTTGTAAAAAAAAGATTCGCTACAACTATTTTACCCTTCAGGTTGTTGAATGTTACAGTCTTTCCATCCTGGTTTATTAATGAAAAGTTGGCAACCTTATGCCAGACTGTGTCTGAAACCTGTTTACCCTTTTTTGTTACCATCACTACCGAATCCGGTAAATAATGGCGGGGCATGGTTACAGCTTTTTCGCTTTTCTGTTTTACAATCAGGTAGCAGGTCAATGGGATAACCAGTGCCATCAGAATTGCATATAGAGCTTTTTTGTTCACTTGTATAAAAATGAAAAACCATTAAACAGCTACCCTTGAATAACAGGCAGGTTGCTTAATGGTTTTGGTTCTATTAAAAATTTTATCAATTACTCTTACTCCTTTCCACTTGGTTTTATTGCAGGCACCACTTCCTCTTTTTCTGCACCATGCTTTGCCGGCATAGTGGTCTCTTTAAAATGCCTGTCATATTTATTTCGCAAATTTTTATACGAATTCCCATCCCATATAAATGCGGCGATGAACCAGATGAATAACATAAGTGGCACTACGATGGTCATTATCATATTTCTTATCTCATCACCCAGGTGCATAAAAACAGAAACGATATAATAGGCTTTTGCTATTGTAAGAATGCAAACAATTCCTTTAAATGCAAGGATCAAAAAATCCCTGTTTGCTTCGCCTTTATTCAATGTATATATGAATAAACCAATAGCCAGTTCTATCACGGTGATAACAGAAAGCAAAATTGTAGTCTTTCTTACTTTCTTTTTAAACGATGCATCATCTTCTGTATGATGATGGATGGTTACTTCTTCAAATGCCGGATGTTCCATATTACTAAATTTAAACCCCAAACCCCTAAAGGGGCTTTGTATT
Organism: Chitinophagaceae bacterium; assembly: GCA_031397865.1. GTDB lineage: Bacteria > Bacteroidota > Bacteroidia > Chitinophagales > Chitinophagaceae > JJ008. Next base: position 6,988 of record JANNMN010000021.1, on the reverse strand, counting down.
CATTAAAGAAAAAAATTTTTTACTGAATACATGACTTTTATTAACTAATTAATTGTAAGAACTATAATTACTTTCCCTGAAAACATTATTCCAAGTTCCCCTTTAGGGGCAGGGGTATTATATCAAATAAAAACAAAGGAATACAAATACCCAAACCAGGTCTACAAAGTGCCAGTACAAGCCGGCCTTTTCTATCATCAGGTAATGTCCTCTATTTTGAAATACATTTTTCTGCGTCATTATCAACATAACTATATTTATAATAACCCCGGAAAAAACGTGGAAGCCATGAAAGCCTGTGATGCCATAGAAATAACCACCAAAGGCAATAGGCCCTTTTTCACGGACATGTGTTTCAGTAAGGTTCACCATTCCACGAAGTTCTGCATCAGATTTTGCTGCCAGTTCTTTTAGTGAATGTGAATGATCCTGGCTATGTACAATATTTATCAGTGCATCGTGTGATGTATTATTTAATGCGGCAGTTAATTCTGCACCATGCACTTCCTCACCCCATGGATTACCGGTGGTTGTTTGTCCAATCATATCTAAAGTACCATCAGCTAATACCAAATGCTCACCGGTAATAAGGTGATGCCACTCCCAAGCCTGGCAACCTAAGAATGCAAGTCCACCAACGATGGTCCAGAACAACCATTTCATCACTCCCATCTTATCACCTTTATGGCCGGCATGCACTGCCAATACCATGGTAACAGAACTGATGATGAGGATAAACGTCATTACACTCACAAATGCCAGCGGAAGATTTGCATGGCCTGCACCGGGAAATGCATTGAACACTACGTTAGGATCTGGCCAGAAATTCTGACTAAACCGGATAGAGCCATAAGAAATCAAAAAGGCACCAAACGTAAATGCATCACTCATTAAAAAATACCACATCATCAATTTTCCATACTCCATGTTAAAGGGACTTTTACCTCCGCTCCACCATTTGGTTTGATGTGTTGTTGCTGTACTAGCCATAATTAAAATCTCTTTTATTAAAACACAACTTATAAAATCAACTGCTGTTCCTTTATCCTCCAATTACAAGAAAGAACACCAGTAAATAAATCCATAATAAATCAACAAAATGCCAGTAAGTGGCCGCCACTTCTACAGGCACAGAACTATATAATTTTATTTTACCTGCAAATGCTTTTACAAACATTACTGATAAAACTATTACCCCACCTATTACATGCAATGCATGCAAACCAAATATTACATACAAGAACTGACCTGCACCTGCGCCTTTAAATGTTATATCCAGTGCCCACAGTTCATTAAATCCCATCCACTGAAATAATAAAAAAGCCAGACCCAGTAAAAAAGTAATGCCTATCAATAGGCGATACTTATTCATCTCCCGTTGCTTAAAAGATCTTAATGCCAGTTGAATGGTCAGGCTGCTTAATAAGATTACTACAGTTGACACCCAAAACATTTTTGGCAATGCTACCGGCTTCCAGTTTACCTGGTTACTTTTTACAATAAATGCACTTGTCAACCCGGCAAACATCATCAGTATACTGCCGATGGCTACCCACAAAGTAAATTTGTGAGGGTGCATTTTCTTTTTACTTTCCATACTCACCATACTTGTACTCATATTCAACGATCTTTTGTGTTTGCTTTATATCACCCTGCTTTGCTTAGCAACATCGCCAGCATCACCACCGGCAAATACATATAGCTTCCAAACATCACCTGCCTTGCCGATCCCACATCCATTTTTTTATACAGCGTCATACATCTGCCTATCATAAAAATGTTGGCTGCTATTATCAATCCTATTCCAATTTTTCCTTGCACATCATCATAACTGCACATGCCTGTATAAAAAGGCAATAATGTAACCGGCACCAGCAACAGCGAATACATGATCGTTTGCAAAGCCGTAAATTTTGTTGGTCCTTCCTTCGCTGGCAACAATTTAAAGCCTGCCGTTGAATAATCTTTGTGTGCCACCCAGGCAATCGCCCAAAAATGTGGGAACTGCCAAAAGAATTGAAAGGCAAACAAAATCCATCCACCGGTTGTTAATGCATTTTCGCCAGCGGCCCAACCTATCAAACAAGGTAAAGCTCCCGGCACCGCCCCAACTAACACCGCTATTGAATTTACTTTCTTCAATGGTGTGTAAATAAAGGCATACAAAAACAAACTAAAGGTTGCTATTCCTGCTGCCAACCAGTTAAAATAATTGCCCAAGATAAAAACACCAACGATACCGGTAATAATGGCAAAAGCCCATCCTTCAACAGCACTCATCCGCCCCGATGCAACAGGACGTTTCGCCGTCCGCTTCATCATAGCATCTGTATCTTTTTCCACTACCTGGTTGATGGTGTTGGCACTACCTGTTACCAGCATCCCACCTGCAAAGAGCATTAGTATCCTGAATAGTTTGTCCTCGTACGCATCATATCCATTCGTTAGCATAAAACTAACTACACTGCTGAACACCACCATGATACTCAGCGAAGGCTTCATTAATTGCAAATAATCTTTGATCTTATTCATTTGGCCTTCGCAATATTATAAGAACACTTTTTAGTTTTACCAGCTTCAGTTCCCTGATCATCGTCCCTTGCGTCGCACTCTTCTGCTGCATGAATTCTATTGGTCATTTTGCAGCATCCCGATTTTTATCGGGAATTCTGTAATTCTATTCAACTTATTATTTAACCCTTCCGGGGTTATCAGTCATTTTATTTTACTTCCCCGATTTCATCCGGACCTATTCAAATTCTACTCCTTCGTAGTAATTCACCGTTAACTATTCACCACTCACCATTAATGCTTACTCTCATTCTCACCCACTGGTTCTGTTTGTGGAATAAACTCTCTTCCGTCTTTTCCATAATCATAAGCCCAGCGATGTACTTCCGGAATTTCTCCAACCCAGTTACCATGTCCCGGACGTATAGGTGTTGTCCACTCCAGTGTGTTTGCTCCCCACGGATTTGGTGTAGTTACTTTTCTTCCTTTAAAGATTGAATAGAAGAAATTAAATACAAACATCAGTTGCACTGCAAATACAATGATAGAAACAATCGTAATCATTTTATCCAACTCAGGAAAGCCATTGAAAGACGACCATCCTCTTTTATCTAAATATCTGCGTGGAATACCAGCCAATCCCTGGTAATGCATTGGCCAGAAAATAAGATATGCCCCAACCATTGTTACCCAGAAATGTAAATAACCTAATGTATTGTTGAGATAGCGGCCAAACATTTTAGGGAACCAATGATATACTCCCGCAAACATGCCAAAAAATGATGCCACACCCATTACTATATGGAAGTGAGCCACCACAAACATGGTATCATGCAAATGAATATCAATAGTTGAGTTTCCTAAGAATATACCGGTTAAACCACCAGAGATAAATAAACTTACAAAACCAATGGCGAATAATGTAGCAGGAGTAAAGCGGATATTACCCCGCCATAATGTAGTAAGCCAGTTAAATACTTTTATGGCCGATGGTACCGCAATCAATAATGTAAGCAATACGAATACGGAACCAAGGAATGGATTCAAGCCGGTAACAAACATATGGTGCGCCCATACTAAGAAGGCAAGAATGGTGATTGCAAATAAAGAACCCAGCATAGCCATATAACCAAAGATTGGCTTACGGCTGTTTACTGATAATATTTCTGATACCATACCCATGGCCGGCAACAAGATGATGTAAACTTCCGGATGACCAAGGAACCAGAATAAGTGTTGATACAAAATAGCACTACCCCCTTCGTTCGGTAATATTTCACCATTTACTACTATATCACTCAGGTAGAAACTTGTACCCAGGTTACGATCAAATAATAAAAGAATAGAACCAGACAACAAAACCGGGAATGACAATACCCCCAGCACTGCGGTAAAGAACATAGCCCAGATGGTAAGCGGCATCCTCGTCATACTCATACCTTTTGTACGCAGGTTCAAAATGGTAGAGATATAATTTAAACCACCAAGGAGAGATGAGATAATAAATAAGGACATACTCACCAACCACAGGTCGGTTCCTAATTTAGATCCATCACCTGCCTGTCTTAATGCACTCAAAGGAGGATACATGGTCCACCCACCACTTGCCGGGCCTGTTTGGATAAACAAAGAAGACAACATAACTATACTGGCCATAAAGAAAAACCAGTAAGAAAGCATATTCAAAAACGGAGAAGCCATATCTCTTGCACCAATCTGTAGTGGAATTAAGAGGTTGGCAAATGTTCCACTAAGTCCGGCTGTTAATACGAAAAACACCAGCACTGTTCCGTGCATAGTAACAAGGGAATAATAAAATTCTGGTTGTATTTGTCCGCCTTTGGCGCCATTTCCAAAAACTGTTTCAAGTATTGGAAAATTTTGATCAGGATATCCTAACTGCAAACGGAACAATACCGAAAATAATCCTCCGATAATAGCCCACACAATGCCGGTAATCAAAAACTGCTTGCCGATAGTTTTATGATCCATACTGAAAACGTACTTCGATACAAACGTTTCCTTATGATGACCATGATGCTCATCATGATAATCTTCATGACCTGCTACCGCTTCGTGATGTAGATGCAATGCTTCACTCATATTCTTTTATTTTATAACAACCTGTGTTGTTTTTTATTCTATTATTATTTAGTTACTCCTGCAACAGCTACTACTGGCATTGTTTTTACTGCTGCCATCACAGAATCTTTTTTAGCAGAAGGATCCAATTCAGGATTAGCAGTAAGGTATTGTGGTTTTTTACCCGCCAACCATGCATCAAACTCTTCTTGTGTTTCTACTATTACTATACCTTTCATACTGTAGTGTCCTTTACCGCACATCTGGTCGCAGGAAAGTTCATATACAAAATCAGGGTTGCCCGTTTTCTCCTGCATCTGCTTAGTTGTGATGGTAGGAGTAAACCACATGGTAGTAGGTGTACCCGGCACCGCATCCATCTTCATTCTAAAATGTGCAAGACCCACATCATGTATCACATCTTTTGCGCCGATAACCAATCTTACTGGTTTATTTACCACCAGGTGCATTTCTGCAGGATTATAAATATCATCATGATTAGCCGGATCTTCCCATAGTTGTCCTAACGGATTTCCCTTTGCTTCGTTCGTTCTTTTAAAATATTTTTTTCCTAAAATATTATCCTTACCGGGATATCGGAATTCCCATTTAAACTGGCTTCCGGTTACTTCTACTTCCATCGCACCTTTCGGAGCATTTCCAGTTATTTTAAACCAATAAAAAATACCAAAGCCTACCAGTATTGTTAATGCTATTGCAGGAATAACAGTCCAGATAACTTCCAGTTTATTATTGTGCGGATAATAATATGCTTTTCTTGTATCAGACTCCTGGTATTTATAAGAGAACCAGAAAAGAGCAACCTGTGTAATGATGAATACAACGAAAGTAAGTGCAATGGTGATGTAGAGCATTCTATCTACCAATATGCCATGGTCAGATGCCGGTGCCCCTAAAATTTTTCCTTTTAGTTTTTCATTGCAATAATAAACCCCAATAAGCCCGGTAATAAGAAAGGAGAGCAATAAAAAAGCATTGACCTTATTGGTTTGCTTGCGGACCTTTTCTTCGCCTCTCATTACAGCGACATACTCACTGGCCTTGGCAATCTGAAACGTAATCAGAAAACCTAATCCTAAAATTGCAACGATGAAAAATGTTTGCATAATCTGTTTATCTAAATTCGAAATAATAAATTTCAACTATCTGTTAAAACACTAAAGACAACTTTTCAAATATCAGTCTCACTACTCTTTTATTAATACAACAAACCAACCTAAAAACGGTTTATGTATGGTGTATAATACTCTCTTTTACAAAAGGATGATTTTTTGCCAGCAGCGGAGCTTTACTTAATGCCCTGCCGGTCACAAACATGATCACTCCTACAAAACCTAAGGCCACACCAAAGTCCCACAGAATGTTTGGCACATGTGTAACACCTGTTTTCTCATCCGTCATTGGGCTTACAAATACCATTTGGTAAATATCCAGCCAGTGACCAAAAACAATTAACACTGCCATAAACGAGAGCACTGTATAATTTCTTTTGGAACTTCTTCTCATCAATATTAAAAGAGGGGCAATAAAATTGACAATAAACATAAACCAGAAAATGCCGCTGTAAGGCCCATCGGCTCTTGGTTTAAAGTAGGTCGTCTCTTCCGGTATGTTAGCATACCAGATCAGCATAAACTGGGAGAACCACAGGTATGTCCAGAATACTGAAAATGCAAACATAAACTTACCAATGTCATGCACATGTTCCTGGTTGGTATATTCCAGGTAGCCTTTGTTTTTAAGATAAATTACAAACAAAGCGATAACAGCCATACCTGCCACAAACGTACTGGCAAATGTGTACCAGCTATACATCGTACTGTACCAATGCGCATCAATACTCATCAACCACAACCACGGGATAGAAGACATAACGGTTAGCGAAAAAACAACTATGTAAATAGCGGCCCAAACAGTGTTTTTCCAAATATACTTTTTACCCTCCTCTACATTCAGGGGTTTATTATCAATGCTGCGGGAAAGTCTTCTCATTTTCCATCCCAGCAGTGACCAGGACACAATTGTAAATACCGTCATAAAGGCAAAAAATCCTTTATTCAGAAACCCTGATTTAAAATTTAGTATTCTATCATGCTTCACATGTTCTCCATCTGTCCAGTGGTAGATTTCATGATTCCCACCAAAACAAATGATTAAAAGGATGACACCGCAAATTGTACCTACTACCGGTACACAGGCCGAGATTGCTTCGGTCACCCTGCGAAATGACATCTGCCATCCACCCCATGCCAGCGTAGTGGCACAAATAAAGAACATGGCTGCATTCACCACCAGTAAAAAGTAAACGCTGTTCTGCAAGAGTGATCCCCAAAAACGGGCCTGTGCATGTGCATCATTTTTTGAACCATGCGTT
>JANNMN010000026.1:0-80191 GCA_031397865.1 Chitinophagaceae bacterium | reverse complement strand
AACGAAAAATTGGATGCTTTAGGCGATTTTTTGGCAAAGGAGCAGGAAAACAAAAATCAATAACGAGCTATTAAAATAAAAACTACTGTTATGAAAACAGAACCTTTTGTAATTGAACGCACATTTAATGCGCCTGCAAGCAAAGTATGGAAAGCCATTACAGATAAAGATGAAATGAAGCAATGGTATTTTGACCTGGCAGAATTTAAACCGGAACTGGGTTTTGAGTTTAAATTTTATGGTGAAGGAAAAGAAGGTCAGAAGTTTCTGCACCTGTGCAAAGTAACCGAAGTGGTGACTGGCACAAAACTTGGCTATAGTTGGAGGTATGATGGATACGAAGGAATTTCCTATGTACTGTTTGAATTGTTTGAGGAAGATGGGAAAACAAGGGTAAAACTTACCCATACTGGTCTTGAAACATTTCCGCAAACAGCAGGAAATGATTTTGCAAAAGAAAATTTTGCAGCAGGCTGGACAGAAATCATCGGAAAATCTTTAAAAGAATTTGTAGAAAAATAAACCGACTCAAAAATTATGAATAATACATTACTCCGTACTACTTCACTCAATACTGACCTTGCAGCACTATTACTAAGATTAATTGTAGGAGGTTTATTTATTTATCATGGGTATGGAAAATTAGAAAAATATGATGAATACCTTGCGATGTCGAAATCTATTATCGGCCTCGGAGCAAGTATTGAATTTAACCTCGTAATATTTGCAGAATTTTTCTGCGGCATCTTTGTAGCTCTTGGTTTTCTTACCCGGCTTACTATCATTCCCATTTTTATTACTATGGTTGTTGCGTACTTTATTGTACATAGTAAAGATACATTCCAGGTAAAAGAACTGGCATTTGTTTATATGGCCTTAAGCCCGGTAGTTTTTATTTTAGGTTCAGGTAAATATTCTATAGACAGTTTACTATTCCAAAATAAAAAGAAGTCCTTGCATCCCACTTACTAGTAGTAAATAATTGGTTTTAACAAATTTTCTGTTTACCCTGCCGGGGTTAACCTGTACCTTTATTACTAAACCACTGGTATGAAAAAGTTTTTAACCCTCTTTTTTTTTTCTATTATCCTCTTTTCTTGTCGTGATAATAAAGAAAAGGGAACTATAATGGAAGAAGAGACCACCAATGAAAAAAAGATTGTGATGTTATGGGAAGCTGATTTTAATGATTCTTCAGGAAATATGGCAATGAAAAAAATTGAATCTCATAATCTGGATACATTATCTCCTTCCTCTCTAATTGACTATAATAATGCTGGTGATAGTAAAACAAAGTTGGAGTTTGTTAAAGTATCAAATGACACAATATATTTGAAGATTCCGGATTCAGAATTTCTTACACAAAGAATGGGGACTTCTGGTGCCTTAGCTCATTTAGCATATATTGTTTTTAACTTTACTGAGCTCCCCGGTATCAATTTTGTAAATTTGAATTTTGAAGAAGGTGATCATGCAAGCCCCGGCACTTATTCGAGAGATAGTTTCAACAACAAATAAAAAGCCCCGCAGTTTTTTACTGCAGGGCCTTCTTTTTTTTAAAAAATTATTTCGGATACTTTTCTACTTTATTACTGATTGGTTTTACTGTTCGCAGGTAAGCATAAATGGCCCGCAGATCTTCGTCTTTCATTTTACCATACTCAGACCATGGCATTATCGTATTCATTCTTCCGGGTCTTGTATTCACCACCGCATCTGATGAGTTGTTTTTAAATTTACTCACAAACATCTCTTCTGTCCATGCGCCAATACCTGTTGCACTATCAGGAGTAATATTTGCTACCGTTACTTTCATCATCGGTAAATCAAAAGTAAATCCACCACCAAACATTTTACTCATATCAGGCCCTTTATCGGTCATCGGTGTATGGCAGGCAGCACACACAGCTGCATTCACTAAGTATTCTCCATACTTTACCTTATCCGCTGGATCAGGAATTTGATTTTGCTCCAAAGTATTTGGCGGTAAAGGACCAAACATACTGGCTGGAATAAAAAACTTTCTTGGTGGTACTGTTCCTTCTATTGGTTTTAAAGAACGGATATAAGCTACAATGGATAACACATCGGACTTTGCCAGTTTACTATAATGCGGATATGGCATAATAGGAAACAGGGTATCTCCTTTTTTATTTACTCCCCCTGTAATTGTTCTTACGATTTCTTCATCTGTCCAATCCTTCAATGCATAAGGAGTAATGTTGGGCGGTGTTACTTCCCCGGGAATTCCTTCTCCTTTACCGAATGGAAATGCTGAACCTCCTCCTTCTGTACCATGTACTACCGGCATAGAAAATCTGCCTGTATCTCTTGTACTATGGCAATCCATACACATAGTAATATGATGTGCAAGATACTTTCCCCGTTCAATCATTTTACCGGAAGAATCTGCAGTACTTGTTTCAGCAGTAGCTGATTTGTCTTTGTTGTTGTTGCAGGAGGAAAAATTGGCAATAGTAATAATGGCTGTAAGGATAGCAGCCAATGCAAGCAGCTTTCTCATGGTAATGTTGGTTTAATGGTTTGGAAAGAATTACAGTCCAAAAGTTAAACAAACTCTTTTAATAAAACAAATAGCCTTTTAATGAGAAAATAGTAAAAATTGATAATCAATTACTTAAATATGTAACCGAAGTTGAAAGTAAGAGGCACTTTTATTCCATCATTATGCGGATATATATCACCATTGGAAAAATGTGCAATCCGAATACCGGCATTCAACTTCCTGTGTTTACCGGCGAAAATTCCGATGCCCATAAAATCCTGGAAAGTAAATTTTTCGCCGGTGTCTTTATTATCAATAATTGTTTTTGAAATAAAAGTGGGTCCGGCAACGGAGTATTCAAAAAATAAATCGAATGATTTTTTTCTCCATGCCATAAAGCGGAGTAAAGGATACATAGATAAAGTATAAAATTCATTGTTGTTATTTCTGCTCTTCCACCAGCCACCGCTAATACCCCAGTCAAATGCAAATACTTTTCGGGCATGAAAAATATTTCGTTGATAATGGATGGAAATTCCTTGTTGCAAATGAGCTTCGCCTCCCCAAAAAATTGGTATTGGCCCTTTTGATACAGCATCGTTTACCCCATAGCCAAGTGCATTAGTGGTATAGCCTGCTTGTATAAAATGCTTGGGAAAGTAATTACCACTTTTTATATTTTGTTCTACTTTTTCTTTTGATAACGGCCTCAGGTAATAATTAAATCCTGCTCCATAAAAGATAGTATGCGGTTGCTGTTGCTTTTTATGCGCCGGCGACCAGGCTGTGCTTACCTGCAAATCCCATTTTTTATTTAAATGATATTGTATAGCTCCGCCAGTTAATAAAGTAGCATAGTTGGCATGTTTTACTACTGGCATATCATTAATAGAAAATCCTTTTCGGGTAATAATGCCAAGCCCCGCTTCCGCAAACAATGAAAATTTTTTTGATACAGGCAGTTGTCCTGCAAATGTTAGCCCTGCCACATTCATCCAAACAGAATGGCTTTTGTTATCGCCATTTACATTTTTATATTTCACCCAATCCACCGGCCGCATATAAGTTATCTGTGCAGAAAAATATTTATTGAATTGATGGCCATATAATACAAACCGCACTGCTGTAGGTGGTACTTGTATTTTTTCTACACTAAAACCTGGCTGTAATTTTGCTGCAGAGAAGGGATAATTAATATAACCAATATTTACACCGAAGTATGAATTCTTTAATAGAGAAGGGTATTGAATTCTTTTTTCTCCCGGTTGTGCAATAGCATCCACGACTTGAAATAAAAAAACAAGTACAATAAAACGTAGTTGAAATAAATTTCTTTTCACAATGTTTATTAACCGCTGATTAGTTGCCGTACATTCATTTCATTATCCAGCATTACCATGCTGGCTTTATATCCCTTTTCAATTTTTCCATATTCATTATCCATTCTAATTACTCTGGCCGGATAAAGGCTGCACATTCGCAACGCTTCCCCTAATTCTATTCCTGCATGCTGTACCAAGTTTTGCAAAGCCATATTCATGGTTAATGCAGAACCGCTTAGTATTCCGTCCGCTTCATATTTGTCACCAGTGAGTTGATGTTTGTAATATCCTTCCGCCGTATCCGTTACTGCATCCGTAATTGCAAACAATCTTTCTTTCATTACCGCCTTCGCAATTTTAATAGCCGCATAATCTACATGGTGTCCATCAGGGATTATACTGGCTGTTATTGTATCATCATTCATTACAGCACCCACCAATCCCGGTGACCGGTGTTGTAATGGGCTCATTGCATTATATAAATGAGTAACGGTAGTTATTCCATTAGCAAACCCAATTTTTGCTTCAGCATAAGTGGCATTACTATGTCCAGCCGCAATAATAATATCATAAGAAAGAATCAGATCAATTACTTCTTTGCGGCATACTTCTGCTGCAAGAGTTATCATTTTAACAATACCCTTTCCGTAGTCCAGTAATTCTTTTACCTGTTGTATTGTGGGGGAATGTATCAATGATTCAACATGTGCGCCTCTTTTTATTGGATTGATCCACGGTCCTTCTATGTGCAAACCCAAAACTCCTTTACCGGCTTTACTCCAATAATCTTTTATGGCATCAATACATTTATAAAAAACATCGTAGGTATTGGTAGCTACTGTTGGCAAACAAAATGCTGTACCGCCTTGGTTGCAATATTCATTTAGTTTAAATAATGAATTGGCTTCCGGGTTCACGGCCAATAGTTTTCCGGCAGCGCCGTATATCTGCAGATCAATAAAAGCAGGAGCTATAAAACTATTATCAAACTGTTGTACTCTTACGGTTGATGATAAAGATGAAAGAGGAACAATATCTTTTATTCTATCGCCTTCTGTTATCACTGCATGGTCGGTCAACCAGCTTTGCCCGGTAAATATGCGATCGGCAGTGTAAATTTTGCTATCCATCGTTTTTAGTAGTGAGTAAAAATACAATCATAAAAGGAAGATGAAGCTGTGATTATTTACCAATCAATAATCTAACTTACTAAAAGGGTTTTGTATTCCTGCTTCAACTTAATTTTTTGATAACGGCCTCTTCGATTGAAATTTTTATCTTTAGTAGAATGATACAAAAAGAATTTGCCAATAATGTAATAGAGATAGTAAAGAAAGATGCCAATGTGATTGGTCTTGCAGCAGCCGGTTCATGGATAACTGATGAACTGGATGAATATTCTGATCTCGACCTTATTCTTATTACCAAAAACAAGGTTGCCGGTAACAAAGAAAAGATGCAAGACTATGCAAAATCCTTTGGTGATTTTATTTCCGGCTTTACCGGCGAACATGTAGGTGAGCCAAGGGTATTGATTTGTTTGTATGATAAGCCACTGCTGCATGTTGACATAAAATTTTTAATGCTGCCGGAGTTTTCCGACAGGGTAGAAAATCCTGTTGTATTGTTTGAAAGAAATTATCAGCTGACGGAAATTATCAAAACAACAAAAGCAGAATGGCCTCAACCGGATTATCAATGGATAGAAGACCGCTTCTGGACATGGATCCATTATATTGCGAGCAAAGCGGCACGGGGAGAATATTTTGAATGTCTCGATGCCCTCGGTTTTATTCGGGCAAGAGTGCTGGCACCTTTATTACAAATAAAAAATAAAACAAAAGTAGCAGGAGTACGAAAAGTAGAAACCAAATTATCATTGCCAGATATGGAGAACTTAAAAATTACTTTGGCACAATACAATAAAACTTCTATCATCAAAGCATTGGATAATACAGTGAGTGTTTACAGAATGCTTAGAAGAAAATTATATCCAGAAACTATTGAATTGCAGGCAAAGGCGGAGAAGATAAGTATGCAGTATTTAAAGAGAATAAAGCAGGGTGCCTGAGTTTTTCAGATTACATTACTAACTTAAATTTACTTATGAACCGTTTTGTTTTCCTCTCTTTTTTACATATCATTTCTAGTGTTGCCATGGGGCAGGATAGTACCAATAAAAATGGATTGACCATTTCCGGGTATGCAGAACTTTATTATCAGTATAATTTTAATAAACCAACTGATCTCAACCGGCCCAATTTTATATACAGTCATAACCGGCATAATGAATTTAACCTGAACCTGGGCTATATAAAAGCTGCTTATTCAACAGAAAAAATAAGATCCAACCTTGCCATTGCAACAGGTACGTATATAAATGCCAACTATACTGCCGAACCGGGTGTTTTAAAAAATATTTTTGAAGCTAATGCTGGTATTAAACTCAGCAAAAAGAAAAACCTTTGGTTAGATGTTGGTATTCTTCCTTCACACATCGGTTTTGAAAGTGCTGTAAGTAAAGATTGCTGGACGCTGACAAGAAGCATCATGGCAGAAAATTCTCCCTACTTTGAAGCTGGCGCAAAAATTACTTATACCACTAATGATGGTAAATGGCTACTAAGCGGCATGGCATTAAACGGTTGGCAACGCATTACCAGAGTAAGTGGTAATTCATTCATGAGTTGGGGTACACAAATTCAGTTCAAGCCATCAGATAAAACTTTATTGAACTACAGTACTTTTATTGGAACAGATGAACCGGACACAACAAGACTATCAAGGTTTTTTCATAATGTGTATGGTATATTTAGCATCAGCGATAAGTTTGGGCTCACCGTAGGTTTTGATATAGGCACAGAAGAAAAAATTTTAAATAGCAACAAGAGTAATACCTGGCTCTCACCAATAGCCATTATAAAATATACTATCAATAATAAATGGGCCATTGCCGGAAGAGCAGAATATTACCAGGATAAAAATGGAGTGATAATTAATACCGGCACCCCAAATGGTTTTCAAACAACAGGGTATTCGTTAAATATTGATTATGCACCGGTAAAAAATGCATTACTGCGATTGGAAGGAAGAGCATTGAACAGTAAGGATAATATTTTTATAAGAGGAACCGATCTTGTAAACAATAATATATTTGTTACCGGCTCTTTGGCGGTTAGTTTTTAAAGAATTCTTCCCTGTAGGCGCAATTCTTTTTCCCTCTGGCTAAAAAGACTTTTAGCTATTAGCGAATACAATGCATAATGTCCGCTTCCCCCGCACTGCCTACTCCTTCACTCATACATTATCTAAACAAATCTCAACCCTATATCCTAACTTCAACTTCACTCTTAAACCAAAACCATTCACCATGAAAAAAATAAACAGCCTCTTCATTGCACTCTTACTGCATGCAGCCATACAGGCACAGGATACTGCTTCTCTCAATTTTACTTTTAATCATCTGGCTCTTTCTGTAAAAGATGTAGATCGTTCCGTCAATTTTTATAAAAACGTATTACAGCTCCGGGAGATCACCAACAAAACAAAAATGGATGGCATTCGCTGGGTTTCTTTGGGTGATGGAAAAGAATTGCACCTCATCTCCACATTGAAAGAAAATGTTACGATCAACAAAGCCGTTCACCTCGCATTAACCACGGCCAACTTTGATCGGTTTGTTGCTACACTCGATAGCCTTAAAATTGTTTACTCCGATTGGCCGGGCACAGTTCATAAAATAAATATCCGGGCCGATGGTATTAAGCAGGTTTTTTTTCAAGACCCCGATGGTTATTGGATTGAAGTAAATAGTGTAAACGAGAAATAGTAAGAAGAGATAAGAATAAAAAAAGGGGAACAATTAATACACCTGGCACCTCATAGGTGCGGCATGTATAAAGCCTAACAATTATTTCTCTCCTTTTCTCTCCTGAGCTTGCCGAAGATAAACTCTTAGGTTATTATTCCTCCACCGTCTTCCCTCTTTCATCATCTTCTCTTTCCCGGTCATACACCATCACTTTTACTTTCCATTCCATTGGAGCAAAGTATTGCATGGAGATTTCTACTTTTAGTTTTTCGGCGGCACCCGTAGCAGGTTCAATTGAAAAAACAATGGCAGTAAATTTTTTATCCTCTTCAGGAGATTCATACTGCCCTTTCAGGTGTAAGTTTTTAGCTTCGCCAATATTTACGGGCAGGTTATTCAATTGGTTAAAGAGTGATTTGAATTTTTGTTTGGCTTTCTCAAAGTTTTCAGTGGTCAGCATCAAGGCCTGCCAGCTACACACTTCTTTTTTAGCAGAGTACCTTGTTACAAAACTTTCTTCGGCACCATTCACTTTAAAGTTGCACTGGTAGTCGGTGGACTGTGTGTTTTCTACAGCCACTTCTCCCATCAGGTTGATAAAACGATTGGGATAATCTTCAATTACTTTTTTTACATCACTACCTACACCGCTAATGCCGGGAAGCTTTAATTGTGCATGGGAAAAATTGAAAAACAGGAGGGCAATAGTAATGAGTACAGGTGTTTTTACGGATTTCATCATCAGAGTTGGATTTTATAGGTTAATAACTGGGCTCAATATTATAACTTTTTACTTTTATTACATACTTTTAGTTACAATCTATTCGTTAATCCAGTATAAAATATCTAAACCATGAAAAACAGAAGTCTTGCACATCACCACGAAGCAGCAAAAATCTATCGTCATTATTACAAACCTTCGCTTAATTTCTTCCGGTTGTTCCGCTCTGTATTGTCAGTTTTTATTTCCGGTTCTTCAGCAGCGGCTACTTCCTATAAGAGAAGAAAATAATTTATTTTAAAACCAATTTTAAAATAGTATTTCATCCTGCAGAATTGCCGTGGTGAAATGCTATTATATTATTTATCCATGTAGTCGTACTTACTAACCCCTAACATACAAAAATGTCCCGCCTTGGTAAGGGGGACATTTTTATTTATCGATACTGCTTGCATTAATACATTCTTACATCCCGCACATTTCTTTCCATCATACGGGGCATACCACCAGGTGTGGCGCCATTATTAGTTGCTCCGCCCATCCTGTTCAGGTTGAAGAGAAAGCTTACCATAAAATATCTTTTCAATACAATGCTCCTTGTATCCTGCACATAGTTATCACTAGTAGTACGGCTGATGCTTTCATTCTGATTTAAAATATCATTTACAGAAAACTTCAACTCACCATTCTTCTTCTTAAACAATTGCTTGCTGAAGCTGGCATTCCATAATGGTATACTTTGGTTGAATCCTTCACCAAGACCTGTATTCAGTATATAATTAAAGTTAGTAGCCAGGATAAAACCTTTATTAAATGTATAGCTAACATCACCCGAATACGTCTGAGTAAAGTAATCAACATCTTCCTGTTGAGGATTAGAATAATTAGTAGTGTTATAAGCCACATTTGCTTTTACACCAAAATCAATTTTCTCTTTGTTGATATTAACACCGGCTCCCTGGTTTACTGAAAATGTTTTCGAAATAAATTTTTTCTGCCTCAGCAAACTTACATCTCTTGTTAATCCCATGCTATTGGTTAGGTTTACACTAGAGCCTTTCAGCTTCGGATTTTTAAATGGCAAACCTAAGGTTACAAAAGACCTTGCACTATAATAGCCATTTACGTTCGCATACCTTGTTATCTGTATCGGCCCCTGCACACTTATGTCGTTTACTATTTTATTTTGTGTGGTATTAAAATTAAGATTGGCAGCAATTAATTTAAAAGTAAGAATGTTGAAAGTATTAAAGCCGATATTAAAATTATGATTGAACTCCTGGTTCAGGTTAGGATTACCGATTCGCTGATTCAATGTATCTGTTACATCCGGCACATTTTGCAATTGAGAAATAGAAGGCTGATTGGTTCGTCCATTATAATTGATTCGCAGATTCTTACTACGGGTTGGAGTATAATTAAAACTGGCCGTAGGAAAAAGATTGGTGTATGTATTTGTATTAGTAGAATCTTTCCCGGTAAATGCCTGATAGCTTTTGCTTTCCAGTGTTGCCTGTTGCACACCTAATCCAAATTGGTAATTGTATGTTTTATTCTGCACCCGGAAGTTGGCTCCTACACGATGTGCTAAAAAATTATTAGCAAACTGATTGGTAAGTCGCAGATTAGGTTCATCATATTTACCAGAGCCGGTATTATAATTATTTACTTCCTTATCGGAAGTGCTATTGTTATTAGTGTAGGCATAGTTCAACTCCAGTAATTTATTTAATCCAAAAGGTTCAGTATAAGAAGTGCTGATCACATTATTGTTGGTAGTTGTCTTTTGTGTATTTACCTGGTTTTGCAGTAGCGAACGGATCAATGTTCCGTTAGGTGCAAAAAATTCATTATCAGAATAAGTAAGTCCATCACTGTTGCTATTGCCGATGGTATTGTTCCAACCAAGTGTAATCGTTCTGCCTGTTTTGCCAAACTTGTGACGCAGTAAAATATTATTACCAAGATTAAAACCATCTCTTTGGTTGGTATTATTATTTCTTGTGGTAACAGCCAGGTACTTAGCCGATGGTACTTCTGTCTGGCTGAAAGATGTATCGTTACTAAAGTTTTCGGAGTGTTGTAAAGTAAGTGATGGTGTGTATAGAATAGAGTTGGAAGAATCTATCTGGTATTCAAACCGCAGATTGAACCGGTGATTCTGATTTTGATTAGTAGAAGCAGTTTGCTTATTTAATATCACAATGGAATCGCCATAGGTTGTTTGTCTTAAAATACTTTGCTCTTGCCTGGTATTAGAGTTAGATAAAAAATAGCTGCCGGTTACTTTTATTTTACTTCCCCATTGATCAGTATAGTTAAGACCAGACGATAAAGATTTAATAAGACCAGTAGTACCGCCGCCGCCAATTCCAAATCCACCACCGCCACGGCCGCCGCCACTCATCTGCATCATACCACCGCCAAAATTGTTTCCTCCACCACCACCCATTCCACTAAAGCCACCCATTGCACTGATGATATCAGAAAAAGAAAAACCCTGCTTATTTATATTGTTGGCATTGAAGAGTAATGAAATTCTTTTGTTGCCATTAAATTTATTTATGCTAAGGTTGCCTTCATATCTTCCATTATCACCAACACCGGCCAATGCTCTTCCAAAATATCCTTTGTTACGGTCTTTCTTTAGTTTAATGTTTATTGTTTTGCTACGGCTGCCATCATCTATCTTAGTAAACTTTGCCTGGTCACTCATATCATCAAACACCTGCACACTTTCTATCATGTCGGCGGTTAAGTTTTTAGTTGCCAGTTTAGGATCGTTTCCAAAAAATTCTTTTCCATCTACTAATACTTTCTGCACCGTTTCACCTTGTGCTTTTATGGTGCCTTCTTTATCTACTTCCACACCCGGCAATTTTTTCAGCAGATCTTCTGCCGTTGCATTAGGTAATGTTTTAAACCCACTGGCATTAAATTGTATCGTATCATTTTTTACCTGTATCGGTGCTTCGCTGGTAACTGTTACACCTTCCAGTGTTTTATAATCTTTTTGCACGGCCACCGAACCCAGGTCAATTGTTTTTTCTGTAGCAGAAATTGAAAATGTTCTTTTTAGTTCTGTATATCCTTTGCTGGAAACTATGAGTTTGTATTCACCTTCGCCCAATCCTTTTACTTCAAAAGCACCTTGTTTGGTAGATAGGGTAAAATTGGCCAAAGAGGAGTCTTTTGCATTGAGAACAGAGACTGTAGCATCTGCAACAGGTTGTTTAGCAGCGGTATCTATCAGTTTTCCTTTTATGCTACCATCAAATCGCTGGGCTTTTGCGGAAAATATAAAGACAAGAAATAGAATGGATAAGGTAGAAATCTTCTTCATAAACAGTATAATAAGTGTACGAAAGTAGACGTAAGAAGGCGGAATAACCTTCGGGGGAAGTTAATATTTGGAGAAAATGCTGCTGAACAGTTTTAATGAAGGATGAGTGGTGAATTATCTTGTTTCCGGAAATAAAAGATCTTTATTTCGTTGCCACAAAGCTCTGTCAAGACTTTGGGTTGATAAGGAACGATACTTCATACTGCCATACATAGTTAACATATGGCCTCCATAAAAACCCAATGCCAGATTTCTATTTCCATTATTTGCCAGGATACTTACAGCAGCAAGTCCTGCAAACATAGAAGCATAACTAAATATTTTACTGGTATTTCGATATTTTCTTGATTTGGTATATGATATCAATCCAAGATCAGACATAGAAAACTCTTTACTCAAATCTTTAAAGTATAGTCTTTCATTTCCTTTCATAAATGCGCCGCCGTACCTGTAAATAGTTTGGTTGGTGTATTTATATTTTAAAGAATCTGTTTTTTGAGAAAAAGCAATATTTGTAAAACAGGTTACTATTAGAAAAAAGCAAAGATTTTTATGCATAGGAGTTATTTTAAAAGACCTGAAACCAATACCGTATCAGTAAAATCTTTCCATGCTAAATATGGGCTATTCCTTTTTTCAATCATTGGATAAAATGAATGATAAACTTTTGTAGTATCAGGCGATATTTTTTGTATTACATACCACCTTACACTATCGATAAACAAATCGTCATTTGTCATTTTACTGAACATTTCTGCCCTTAGAAGGCTATAAACAGGTTTTTGAATTTTTTCCAACCTTACTACATAATCTTCCTCTGATTCGTTTCTAATAGGTTGATTATTTAAGAATATACTCTTTTTTTGATCAAATATTAATTCAATACTTTCTTCAAAAGTAAGAACTCGTATTGCCTTTGTTTGCAGATACACCCTAACAAAATCTCTTATGCTGTCAGGTACAGATTTAGAAAAAGACAGTGCTACTGGCAATATTGGTTTCTGTGGGTTATCTGCAAATAAATGTTTTGTAGGATTCTTTGAGGTAACACAATAGAATAATAAAACTGAAATTAAAAAAAAATTATTCATAGTATTATTATTAAAACCGGATAATAATATAAGTCCATTATTATCCGGCTTTATTTAAAAATTTAGTCGGCAAGTAGAAAACAAAGACCAGAATATGAAATTGCACCAGCCGTGCAAACCCCCATACACAACTCCCATGGACAACCACAATTTTCTAATCCTTACGCATTACAAACACCTATCGAACATGCCCCTAATGAAGCAGCTAGAATAGCCCAACAAATGGCGGTAGGTAATGTAGATATTTCTGAAAAAACTTTATTCATAGCAACTTTTTTTGCTGCCACTTCAAGGATTTCCCTTGGATTATTCAAAGATATTAATTCGGGAAACTTCGTTTGAAAGTTAAGCTTTAGCTGATAAATTTTTTTCCAGTATTCATTAAATTTTTCTGAGGATGCAAAACCCAAATTGCTAAATAAAATACTTGCCTCTTCAGTAGTATTTTTATATTCGAAATAGTTGATTAAAAGTTTTCCAGATTTTGTAGCTTGAACTTTTCCAGTAAATTCATAAATCAAAAAAGAAAACTGCTGAAAATCTTTATCTGCCGCTAATCGTTCAGATAAATCATTTGTTGGTGAAAGAGAAATTGAAAAAGCCGGGAGGCTCTTTGCATTAATGGTTGTTGTAAGGAAAGAAAGTACTAATAGCACCCCCCCCGGTTAATAATTTTCTCATAATTACAAGTTTTAAAATGTTTAAAATAAAAATTACTGAATAGAAGGTAATGTCATTTCAAGCATTCTAACAACAAATTAAGCAGTTTTTTTGCATTTAAGAGTTAGTACTTATAAAGAATAATTGTTTACACTTAACTAAACAAATACTCCACATCTTCCCTCGTCAATGCTTTTACAAAAGTGGCATCATCAGAGATAATGTCTTTGGCCAATGCTCTTTTCTTTTCCTGTAGTTGCAGTATTTTATCTTCAATGGTATCCTTACAAATCATCCGGTAGGCAAAAATATTTTTTGTTTGGCCGATACGGTGTGTACGGTCAATGGCCTGTTGCTCTACCGCAGGGTTCCACCATGGGTCTACTATATATACATAATCCGCCGCCGTCAGGTTTAAACCAACACCACCAGCCTTCAATGAAATAAGAAACACTCTTACTTCATCATTATTCTGAAAACTTTCAATTGCTTTTTGTCGGTCGGGTGCTGAGGTACTGCCATCAAAATATTCATACTTCACTCCCAGTTCATCCAGCTTTGCTTTTATCAATGCAAGCATACCCAGGAACTGTGAAAATATTAATGCCTTATGATCGCCAATGTTTTCTGTTATCTCTCTTGATAGTTCATCCAGTTTGATAGAATGGTTTTCAAATTTTTCCTGCTCATTCAATATCGCCGGTGAGTCACATATCTGCCGCAGCTTCATCAATCCCTGTAAGATGGTGAGTTGAGATTTTTGAATTCCTTGTGTTTCAATAGTGCCCAATATCTGGTTGCGGAAATCATTTCTGTACGCATCATAAATATTCCGCTGCTCATCTTCCATTTCGCAGAACAGGATCATTTCCTGTTTTTCCGGTAGATCTTTTGCTACCTGTTCTTTTGTTCTTCTTAATATAAATGGATACAATATTTTTTTGAGATGCTCCTTCCTATCCTGCTCCCCAAATTTATCAATAGGTATTGCAAACTCCTGCCGGAAAAATTCCATAGTGCCCAGCATCCCGGGGTTTAAGAAATTCATTTGGGCAAAAATATCAAACGTATTATTCTGCAGCGGTGTA
This sequence comes from Chitinophagaceae bacterium, assembly GCA_031397865.1. Lineage (GTDB taxonomy): Bacteria > Bacteroidota > Bacteroidia > Chitinophagales > Chitinophagaceae > JJ008. The sequence goes on along the minus strand of JANNMN010000026.1, from coordinate 65,649 downwards.
CCACTCATGCAAAGACGGTTCTTTGCATTTAATAAACCAGCAGCTCTTGTTACTTTACTCGCAGGGTTTTTTATCGCCTGGCTTTCATCCAGTATCACATAATCGAATTGAATACTCATCAGCAATTTTATATCGCTACGCAATGTGCCGTATGTTGTAATCGTAACATCATGATCGGTCAGTTCTTCTTTTGTTCTGGTACGGGTGCCGCCATGGTGGATTTTATAAGTTAATGAAGGAGTGAATTTTTTTATTTCATTCTCCCAGTTATAGATCAATGTAGTGGGACAAACAACCAATGCTTTTAATGTTCCCTGTTCCTTTTTAAAATATTCCATAAAGGAAAGGGCCTGTACTGTTTTACCCAATCCCATATCATCTGCCAGTATACCGCCCCATTTTATATCTTTCAGATAGTTGAGCCATTGATAACCTGCCACCTGGTAAGGCCGCAATATCATTTTCAAATGATACGATGGATCAATTTCTTTTATCTGGTTAAACTCCCGCAGTGTTTGATATTTTTCTTCCAACTGAACTACCAGTTCTTCTTCATCTCTTGTTTCATACAATTCATCTACCACACTTAAATGATAGCGGGACAGTTTCAACGAATCCGTTTTTCCTTCTCCCACTCTGAACAATAATGAATATTTTTTTAGCCATTCTTCGGGCAATATTCCCAATGTGCCATCATTCAGCTGTACAAACTGCTGCTTATTGGCCAATGCTCTTTTTACTTCGGCCACTGTTACCTGCTGATCTCCAAAAACAATATCTACTTTGGCATCAAACCAATCGGTATTACTACTAATGAAAATTTTAGTTTGCGGCTTCGCCGTATTGAAACGGAAATTCTTTAATGCTTCAAATCCAAACACCGGTGTTTTCATTTCCTTCATCGCATCTACAAATAAAAAGAACCAGTTATTTCTTAATACATCAGCTCCTTTTAATGCCAGTGTGCCGGAGTCTTCATTAAATACAAAACTGGAATGCAGGTTTTGCATTTTTTGAATAAACTCATTTTCTTTTTCCCTGTTGCGATGCACAACTAATACTTTATCGCCTTGCGGTACTACTATCTCATCCCGGTCTCTTGTTCTTGTTTCATATCCTTTGTAAGAAAACGATGGTTGAAAAACGAGGTATTCGCCTTTCTCCATTAAAAATAATTTTACATCCGGGTTGCCATCTTTTATTTCCTGTACTAATGATTTATCAAAATCTACTTTATGCTCTTTCGCCAGTGGCATGATGAAATCATTCAACGTTTTACTCCATTCATCCGCTTCCACATTCATTTTACCGGTTGGCAAAAATTTATCTACCAGGTGTATCACATCATTATTTTTCCACAGGTGTGCCTGGTTATTGTATAAAAAGAATAACGGACTTGCTGCTTCATTATCCCCCAGATCAAATTCCAGTGGACCGGCCTTTACACGGCATTGAACAGTATAATGCGAATTCTTTTTAATTATAAAATGTGGTCTTGCTTCTTCGGCCTGCAACTGCAGCGGTTCCAGGTTATTTGTTTTAAATGTTTTATTATCGGGCAATAAAAAAACAAAAGGACTGCCTGCCGATTCTATAAATATTTTTTTCAGCTTAGGCAACAGATATTCTGCCATCAGGCTTTTTGTTTCTTCCGGCAAGTCGTCATCTTCATGATGAATAATATTTTCCCAGATACCGGAGAAGGGAGAGTTGCGGCTGATGTATTTATTTATTTCTGTTTCCTGCAGCTTACGAAGTTGTGTTAATAGTTCTTTATCGCTTTCAGGTAAATTATCTGTGGCAACATAGCGGCTGATATCCAGCTTTTCTACTTTGGTGGTAAATGCATCATTGGTCTCGTTCGTTTCACCCATCACCACATCTATAGTAAACTGTGGAAACACTTTTTTATTAAAATTAAAAACCACCCCCAACCTGTGGGAAGCGGAGGCCGGTACTTCCTCTGCTACATCAAAGGTTTCCGTTTCTTTTTCTTTGAATGGAAGTAATACAGGTCTTGCTGCCGTTGCTGTTAATGCTACTCTTTTTATACTTGTATCCAATACTCTTAAAAAAGGTTTCCCTTCTTTATAAGCAAATTCAAATTTTCCTTTCAAATCATCTTTCAATGAATAGCCGTATGCTTCCAGCAACTTATTTTTTTCTTTATCCCAGTTGCGAATGCTGTCGAAGTAGCCACCGCCATGTGCATTTACTAACTGAAGAAATACAATCACTTTTGGTAAACATAAAGGATGCTCTTCATCTTCATAATCGCAACTGGTATCAAAGTTTCTCTCTTCATTTTTTCGTATAATTACTTTGTAATCCTTCCCGTCTATTTTAACGGTAGCTTTTACCATTTCATTTTCGGCAAACTCTATCACAGCTTTGTTGGATTGCAAATAGTTCTGTGCTTCTTCATATACATCGGGTGATGAAAGCAACCGCAGCGTTTTTAATTCTATGGTTTTCATTTTCGCCACAGTATGCCGTTGATCATACTTTACATTATCTGCCTGCAGATGTCCACGGTCTATCATTTCCTGCAACTGAAATAATGCAGCCGCTTCATGGCGACATATATCTCCAAGATTATAAGGGCATCCACAACGTAGCGAAGTGGAATTAGTGTCTTTAAATTTTTGAATGTAAACTTTATAAAAAGTTGAATAGGTATCATCCTTTACCCGGAATACAGCGGAGCCAAATAGATCATCATACTCTACCAGTTCTACATAACCAATAGCATGAATTTTTTTTCCTCTACGGATCACTTCATCTGTTCCATGGGTGTAAACATATTTAACCAGGTGTGGTAAAGCCATAGTGAAATTTGCAATTGGCAATTGGCAATTGGCAAAATTTTTCCCGTTTCAGGAATAGTTTATTGCTTATTGTTTTTTGCCTGTTGAAAAAAGGGTAATCGGCAAAAATAAAAGAAAGTGCAGCGGATTTCCTTGTAAAAGTGAATAAATAATAAATAAATTTTGATAGCAGTTGGAAGAAGAAAAATGGAGTATCTTAGTAGGTTTTTATTTTGCAACCAGCTTCCCATCTATATACACCGGCAAAACATTCGCTACATCATTTGTCAGGCAGAATTTAATATCCTCTATCAATCCAAATCTTTCTACCAGGCGGTGATAGTGAGTAAGATTAGGAGCAAAACCAACTAAATCATTTTTATTTTTTTCGTACATCGTTTCAGCCATCAGGGAACTATCACAATGAATGGTAAATTCTTTTTTTATTCTGCTGATAACGGCGCCTGCAAACAAAGTGTCTTCCAGGTTAAACCGGTCTTTCCATCCAGCGCAGCCGAGTACTACATTTTTTTTCTCTGCTAATAAAAAATTACATACGGCTGAAAGATTTGGAAATGAACCAGAGATAATAGTGTCAGCATTATTTTCCAATGCCATATGTAATAACCGGGTGCCATTAGTAGTAGTAAGTACTAATGTTTTATTTTCTATAAAATCTCTACCGTATTCCAACGGAGAATTACCATGTTGCAATCCTTCTGCAATCATTCCATCTCTTTCGCCGGCAGCTATTCCATCTATGCTTTTACTTATTTCAATTGCTTTTGGAACAGTATCAACCGGTATTACACATTTTGCTCCATTATATAATGCAGAGGCAATAGTAGAGGTGGCCCGGAATACATCAATGATAACGACAACGCTGTTGCTTAAATCGCAAAGATGTAATAAGGCAGGCGAAAGAGATGTGTGAATAGTTGGCTTGTTCGGCATAGTGTAATTGCAAAAGTAATGGAACTGTAAGCAATGGTATAAACAACCCTCAGCTAAATAAAGTTTGAAAAATACATATTATAAAAGAAGAAGGGTCTCAATTATTTTATCAGCAACTTTTTCCATCGGTCACTCTCCGCAAATTCTTTGATGGTTTTATTCCGCTGTTCCAATAGTCGCCTCATGTATTTAGTAAGGTATAGACTATTAAACCAATTGCCCATTATCCCGTATGGTGATTCAAAATGAAAAAGATCAATAAGTATGGTACCATTATCGCAGGGTTTAAAATGATGTTCATGTTTCATCATTTTAAAATCTCCATCCAGTTGTTCATCAGTAAACATTTCAGGACTTTTCATTTCCGTAATCTTTACCCGCATTAGCCGGTTCTTAAATAAATGTTTTGCCCGCCAGGTTACAGTTTCTTCTTTTTCAATAAGGCCAAATCTTGTTCCGGCTACGGCTTCTTCTTTATGTGCCGTCATAGATTCTTTGTGCACACCTATATGGCGACTAAGATCAAAAACCGTTTGTACCGGTGCAGCAATAAATGTAGTGATATGTATAGTTGGCATGAAAGCAATTTTTATGCATGAAGCACAAAGTACAAATTACTATCGCAAAAATCTTACCGCACTGTAATATCAGGAAAAAGGAATTTTAGAAACCTTCGCTTGCAATAGTTTGTCCCGCACTTTTATGTAAATGTTCGTATCTATTGGTGTAAAAGCTGTCCGTACATATCCCATACCTATAGCTTTGCCGAGGCTGGGTGATTGTGTTCCCGAAGTAACATGACCAATTGTAACTCCACTAAAATCTTTTATTTCATAACCATGCCTGGGAATACCTTTCTCTATCATTTCAAAGCCTATCAGCTTACGTTGTGCTCCTTCTTCTTTTTGTTTTGCAAATATTTCTTTGGAAGTAAAGTCTTTGGTGAATTTAGTTATCCAACCGAGGCTGGCTTCCATTGGAGAAGTATTATCATCAATATCATTTCCATATAAACAAAAACCCATTTCGAGGCGAAGAGTATCTCTTGCACCAAGACCAATTGGTTTTAACCCAAGTGGTGTGCCGGCTGCAAAAATTGCATCCCAGATTTTTTCAGCTGCACCATTTTCATCCTCAAAATATATTTCTACTCCACCTGCACCGGTATACCCTGTGGCACTCACCAATACATTATCTACCCCGGCAAATTTTCCTTTGGTGAAAGTGTAATACTTAAGGTTAAGAATATCCATATCGGTAAGCGGCTGCAATATTTTTGTTGCATTCGGACCTTGTATAGCCAGCAGGCAAGTTTTTTCGGAGATGTTATGCATCTCCACTTTATCGGTATTATGTTTCTGTATCCAGTTCCAGTCTTTATCAATGTTGGATGCATTTACCACCAGCATGTACACTTTATTTTCTTCAATACAATATACCAGCAGGTCATCCACAATTCCTCCATCATCATTTGGCAGACAGCTATATTGAGCTTGCCCGTTTTTTAATTTTGCTGCATCGTTACTAGTAACCCGTTGAATAAGATCCAATGCATTTTCTCCTTTCAAAATAAATTCTCCCATATGACTTACATCAAACACACCAGCATTTTTCCTTACCGCAGCATGTTCATCATTAATACCAGTATAAGAAATGGGCATATTATACCCTGCAAATGGCGCCATTTTAGCACCAAGGTCAATGTGTTTTTGGAAGAAAGGAGTATTCTTGATCATCATTCAACAATTTTTAATATGGTGGCAAAGGTAAGCGATGAGTTTTGATTTTATGAAAAGAGGGATAGTGCCTGACTAAAACAAATTATAGTAAAACACAAATGGCTCCTTTTTACGGGAGCCATTTTTTGCCCGATGTGCATCGGGACTTCAACCAAGTTTATATTTAAAACCATTCTACTAAAGATGATACGGGTGATGGTCCTCCGGCATATGCACCTTCGTTGGTTTTAGATTTATTTGATTTAATTACTGTGGATTTAGGTTGAGCATTTTTTTGTTTCTCTTTAAGTTCTTTTAAACGCTTCTGACTTTCTTCCTTTTCTTTATCGATTTGTTGCTGACGTTGATTCTCTGCTTCAATTTGCTTTTGAACATCAGCATCGTTATTATTTTTTATATTGGTGTCTCTGTTCTCATAGCGATAGTCATTGTTGGGGTTTGTCGAAATACTATTACCATTAGAGTCTTTCAATTCACCATCAATTCCCATTACATAATCAACACCAGTGAGATAATGAAAAGAACTTTCATCATTATTTATTTCAATTCCATTTATCCTGTTTCGCCTGTTACTTCTCTTTACCTTAATATGAGATGAGTTTAATTTTCTCGTTACTGATTCATCAAAACGAAGTTTTTTGCCGACAGGTATTAATATTTCTATCTCCACATTCTGCACCCTGAACTTACTTTCTTTATCTATTGCATATCCACTTGCCAGGTCCAGCACACTATCTTTTGAAAAAACTGCATATTGAATTTTTTCAGCCCTGCCTATGGCATCGTTATTTGTTCTGCCAAAACTGTGTTTTTTCAGGTTGACATGGTACTGGCTATCAAGACTGGCTTTTATAGTAAATTTTACTGCTGCAATTTTTAAGCTATCTGATGTAAGATCCCATCCATCGCTTTCATCATTCATCCATCCAAAACTGCCTGTATATTCTAATTCGGGTTGAGATACCGCTACTATCATCTTACCATTTACCGGTTGGGAAATCGTAATCGGCGATTCTACATGTTCATACTCCCTAAAATCTTTTGCAATACTTGTTACAAATAATATCATCACTATCCATCCTATTGTCCATAAGCCGCCAAAAGTCCATCCCAGGTAATTATTTTTTGATCTTGCTCTTATCACTCTTCTTACTATCCATGTAATAAAACCTATTAGCGGTACGGCAAGAAAAAATATTAAAGTTCCCCATGCATATAATTTTTGTGAATTGCTAGTCCATAAAAAATTATTAATAGGCCACCAGGCCACTCCTCCAAATATTAATGCAATCAATCCAATAAATAATGCAAAGGCGATACTACCGGCAATAAACAGAAAGAAGACTTTGAATAACACACCAATGGCATGCCCAAGCCCACCACTTCTACGGCGTACAGATTCATTTATATCTGTAGCAAAAGCCCTGCCTCTGGTATCTGCAAACTGTTTTGCTTTATTACTTATGTTTTGTGCTGAGTCTTTTACTTCTTCGCCCCATCCCTTCATTCTTTCTTTCATACTATCCACTCCCTCTTTTACATTCTGACGGATGCGATTTACATCTACTTTTTCTCCCCGCATTTCCATTTTTTCATAATCACTATTTGCCTCTGGTAGTACGATCCAAAGAATAATATATGCAAGAATGAAGGTGCCGGTAAGGGAACCAAATCCTAAATTGATTGCAAGATCAAAATCATTGTTCCAGCTAAAACCACTTAATATTCTGATCAACACATTTAATATTATTGGGGCTGCAAATATTAAGCGGATATTAGAAGTTTTTTTATCAAAATAAGCAGCCAAACCTCCGGCTACTCCACCAATGATTCTGTCATCCGGATTTCTGTAAAGTCTTTTACCTCTGTAACCATCCAGGTCTTTAGGTGGTAATACAATCCACAATATGATGTAGGCCAGAAAGCCAATACCAGTTCCAAATCCTATAATGGCAAACAATAATCGAACAACTGCCGGATCTACATTAAGATAAGAAGCGATACCGCTACATACACCACCAATGAATTTATCATTACTATCACGGTACAGACGGCCTCGTGGCTTTTTTTCTGTGTATGAATAATCCTGTTGCTGATTTTGCTGAGTAGTATCGGCATTTAATTTCTCCTCCGCTTCAAAATCTTCCACGGTGCCCATAGAAGCTATCACTTCATTTACATCGGCATCGGTAACAGCAGTGGCGCCTTTTCTTATTTTATCATGCAAGAGTTCTGCAATGCGGCTTTCAATATCGTTGATGATTTCATCACGGCTTTCCTCGTTGGCAAAGTAGCGACGCAAACTTTCAATGTATGCCTGCAGTTTTTCATAAGCCGAATCTTCAATCGGTATTACCCGTCCGCTTAAGTTTATGTTGATTATCTTTTTCATATTAAAACTATTTGGTTGAAGTCATCCCGTTTGCAGCGGGAAGTAAAATGGTTTATTGGTTGTTCAATGGTTCATCAGATTTTTTACTGGCCAGTGCATTTACACCGTTCGACAGTTCGTTCCAGGTTTGCTCCAGTTCTTTATAAAAAGCATCTCCTTTTTCTGTCAGCGAAAAATATTTTCGTGGTGGGCCAGAGTTGCTTTCTACCCATCGGTAGGTTAGCATTTCTGCATTTTTTAAACGGGTGAGTAAAGGATACAGGGTGCCTTCTAAAATCTGCAATCCTGCGGCCCGCATTTCTTCCACTATATCACTGGGGTAGGCCTCACCCCGGCGAATGATGGAGAGAATGCAGAACTCAAAAATTCCTTTCCGCATCTGACTTTGTGTGTTATCAATATTCATAGCCTCTCTTGTTTTTATCGATTGTTACACAAAGATAGGGTGATGTTTGGTACTATGCAACACAAAGTACCATATTTTTTAGGGTAATGAATTGTAAAATGATGAATAGATGACCTGAAATGCAGGCTGGGCTTGTAAATCGTCCATTTTATTTCTGTAAAATAATTATTTAGTTTTAGGATAAATGGCAAAATAGGTGGACAAAATCATCCTTTTTGCCTGTTTTCAATTACTTTGCCGTATGCATCATTTTCGCTTTCTACTCCCCCTTTTCGCATTACTCTCCCTTTTTTCTTGTTCAAAATACACGGCTCATAAAAGCCTCTACCAATTTGAAAGTGCAGATGGAAAACCCAATTACAGTCAGCTTGATTACTGGGCTGCTCATCCCCATAAATGGGATCCATCAGACAGTGTGCCCGAGCCGTTGCAACATGAATGGAGAGATACAAGTGTAGATGTATTCTTTATGCACCCTACTACCTACACCGGGGCTATCACCAGCGATGGTCAAAATGCTGCTATTGATAATCAAACTATCAATCGCCGAACAGACTTTACTTCTATCCTCTACCAGGCAAGTGTTTTTAATCAGCAGTCTCGTGTATTTGCTCCACGATACAGGCAGGCAAGTATCAAAACATTTATGGTGATGAACAGTGCCAAAGCCGATAGTGCTTTTGCACTGGCTTATTATGATCTTAAAACTGCGTTTGAATATTATATGCAACATTGGAATAATGGAAGACCTATCATCATCGCATCACACAGCCAGGGAAGCTTATTGGCAGAACGTTTATTGAAAGAATTTTTTGAAGGCAAACAATTACAAAACAAATTGGTGGCTGCCTATGTAATCGGATGGCCGGTGCCAAAAGAATATTTTTCTACGTTGAAAATGTGTGAAGACTCTCTGCAGACGGGATGCATTTGTAGCTGGCGAACTTTTAAAAAAGACTATGTACCATTTTGGTTAAATAAGGAAAAAGGAAATTCATACGTTACCAATCCACTTACATGGACCAGCAATACCGAATTTGTTTCCCGTAAAAACAATAAGGGGGCTTTACTAAAAAATTTCAAAAAAATATACAAGCACAGTACAGACGCACAAATAAGTAATGGCTTATTGTATACCCGCAAGCCAAAGTTTCCTTTTAGCTTTTTATTTCTTAGCAAAAATTATCATGTGGGTGATATTAATCTGTATTATATCAACCTGCGGGAAAATGTAAGCCGGCGCATTGCTATGTATTGGAAAAGATAATGGTTATCTCTCTTGCAGTTGCCGTACCTCCATGCATTTATATCCGGGTAGTGTATCAGAAAAGCTTGCAGGAATTTTTCCTTTTTCCAATGCCGGTAGTTTTGCTCCCAGTAGAAATACATTTTTATTTTTTATCAATGCTTCGTCGAGATTAGTAATATTAAATCGTTTCAGTGTTTGCAAATAAGTATGAGTTATCAGTCGGTCTTTATATAAAAGGTTTCTTGCCGGAAACTGAGTTGGAGTATTCCAGATATAAAAATAATTAAGTGGAAAGTTATCATCCGTTGCCACAAATAATTTATCAGGATGCTCATTCAGTTCTTTTATAGCACAAAGAAACCGTTGATATTTTATTTCATTCTTTTCATTCTCCTTAGCTATTCTTGCACCCATCCATCCAAATAATAGTAACAGCACAATTGATAATGAGAAACTGAGTTTTGTATTTGCTGTAAAAATATTGTCTTCTTTTTTATATTGTAATGCCAAAGCAACAAAAAGAAAAAGCAACATACCAAAGTGAATAGCGGAAGTCATTTTCATGTAAAAAAACAAATAGCTGTGTACAGCAGCAAATGCCAGAAATGAGACAAGCCAGTTTCGCAAGGGAATATATTTTCGTTGTAATAGCAATGAAATAATAATTACTGCGAACAATAAAATGTAAAGCCGGGTTTCAATAAAAAACCAGTAAAGCCCAAACCTGTCTTCTCTATTAGCCAGGCTTCTGGTTCTGGTAATCTGCTTGCTGATGGCAGTTACTCTTTCAGTATTAAACTTTACAGAGTCGTATAAAAAACCAGCAAAAAATAATTGCCCTTCAGTACTATCTGCAAATGCCGAAGTCATATTATTTACAAGCTGGCGGTTATAAGAATAAAATAAGGCCTGCCTAAATTTTTCTTGTTGCTGCCAGCCAGGAATATGCTTGGTATAATATTGCTCATGCCATTTATTTAATCCGAATAAAGAAACTATTACAACCGCTGCCACTGCGGCCCAACGTATTAGTTGTTGCTTGTTTAATAAAGTAATGGCAATAGAGCTATACAGAAATATAGAAAGCCATACAATCTGTAAACGTAGTAATCCGGCAAGAATGAGAAGGACAATGGAAAAAATGGTAACTGGGTGAGTAATTTTTTTTTCTCGCAGTTGATATAACAATAAACATAAAGCACCCCCTGCTGCCACTAATGCTGCTCCGGTAAAATTAAAATTAAGTAGCAGCCTTGTTTCAATAAATAAAAAAATAATCAAGTACAATAAAATTGCCAGCAGTGGATTTAATTTTTTGATCAATACATATAAGATTGCACTACATCCGGCAATATGAAATAAAGAAAGTAGAACTGTATACCAGTTGATACCGGGAAAAGTGGTGAATAAATATTTTACGATCCAGCCTAATCCAAAATGCCATCCATAATTGTAATTTAAAAGATTAGTAGGATTTTCTCCATATCCACCTGCTAAAGTGTACATCATGTAAGTGTCATCTCCAGAGGTAATAAGGGGTGTTGTAATAATATTAAACAATAAGAAAAAAACGACAACAACAGGTAAAGAGCTTATCCATGTATAACGAACAATGATATTTTCAAATTTCTTCTGCATTATATCAGGGCTTAAATTCATAAAGATTAAATCCTGCTTCAGTGTCCACCAATTGAAATTTATCAAGATTGATATTAAAGAATTTTTTTTGCAGCCCGGTAGTTCGCATCAGCATCCATTTAATACTGCCATTGGTAAGAGATTTTTCAAGATCGGAGTAATCATATTCTTTTTCTCTATAAGATGCTAATATTACAATGTCCATTTGTGGTACCACTGCATTTCGGAAAAGCAAACTACTCATATAATAATCAGCTGTATAGTAATTACAGAAAACAGATAGTTCATCTTGCGAAGGCATTTTTTCTAAAATTTTTTCTGCGAATCTTTTCTCTGCATTATATTGTTCCAGTGCTTTTGTATAAGGCTTATTAATAAACATTTCATTGAAGGGCCTTGCCAATAAAACAATTTTTACAAGCAAACAGCTAGCTATAATGGTATTAGGTATCCTTACGTCTGCTACTGCTGCATTCTGCTTAATAACTGGCCAGTAATAGGCAAGCAAGAAAAACAAAACAGTCCACCACTCAGTGAAATAGCCTGGGTTAGAACCAAACTTTAATGCAACAAAATTTAACAACCCGAATAGAGCTAGTAGCAGAAAAAATGAAAACCTAAGCAAGGGTGATTTTTCTTTTCGGAGAAAGAAAAAAATACCAATAGCTGCTAATAGAAATAATAAACCAAACCCATAATAATAATCCGGCAAAATTACAGTACGGAACCAGTTCAGCCCAATGCCATTATTGATACCAACTATTGCGTTTTTATAAAATAATATTAAATCTCCGGTTGTAAAATAAATCAGAAGTAAAATACAAGTAACTGTAGCACCATATACTATGGCCAGAAGAAAAATCTTTTTAAATTTCTTTTGACTTAAAAGCCAACTGCCAAAAATGACGGGCAGAATAAAAGAAGTTTGTTTACAAAACAAAGCAACCCCGGCAATAGCCGCTGCCAATAATATAAACCGGTTTTCTTCTTTTCTTTCTTCGCTACTTTTTATCCCTAGCAGGAAATAGTAGAGAGAAAGCATAAAGAAAACATGGTTGAGGCTGTCTGGACGGCAATAAGAAGTAATTTCAAGAAAAATGAACGCAAACACGGCCACATAAAAACTATACCTGGAAGAAACGCTAAACACTTTTTTTAAGATTATGAATACAACACTGATGTAAGCCAGGTTAAGTAACAGTGAAACACCCCTGTTTATGAAATAAATTTTCAACAGATCGTCTGCATTTATTCCGAAAATTTTAGCTACTCCTGCAGTAATATAATAATACAATGGCGAATATTGAGCAATGGCATAAGGTGTCAGCTCTGGATCAGTGTAAAAAGACTGACCGTCTATCAGACGTTGAATAAAGTAAATAATGTTAATCTCGACGCCACCGGCATTGGGATTAGGATAAAACATAAGCAATACCCTGTATATAAGATACAGAAAAAAAATACCTGTAACAAGCAGAAAAAAAGGGCTGCGCTTTATTTCATTTTTATTATATCCTGATGTGCCAGTCATTTTCAAACAAAAAAGATTATAATTTATTGTACATATTTTTTATGCTGAAAGATTCTATAGTTATCAATCATTGTGAGCATCTGAAAATTGGCAGTATCTATTATTAAAAACCCCGGTCTTGCCTCATTTGTATTAATGATTAAGTATCGAATTTCGCCATTCTTAATTTGCCGCAAAAATTGGCTGTAGTTAAATACTTTTCTATTATAAGTGCCTAAAACCACTATATCGTTTTGTGGCATTATCGCCTCTTTGAATAACAGGTTATTAAGATAGCTGTCGGGGCTAAAAACATTATTATACACAAGAAATTTATTTTCCGAAGCATCAGTACGTATAAATGAAGCAACTTTTTGTTCTGTCTGATACTTTTGTTGTCGTTGTATTTTGTTTTTAGCAAATAATTCCTGGTAAAAGGGATAAAATATTGTTATAGTCCGAAAAAAAAGAATAGTAAACAACATAACATACAAGGATCCTGGATCAACTAACTTTACTGCTTTAGAAAAATATGGCCAACAGCAAGCAGACCCAATCAAAATCAATATCCACCATTCAGTAAAATAATTTGAGGAAGCCCCATATTTCATTGCACTTAAACAACTGGCTACAAACTGACCAGCAATCAACATTGCAAGAAGAATCTCTCTCTTTCCTTTTTTCTTAAAAAGCATTATTAATATTGGCGCCATTAACGCAATCCACAATAGACCCTGTGATGCCAAAAACCTCTGAACGATATAGTTAAAATAAATAGTAAGATTAATGCCATTATCAATTCCTTTAATAACATTCATATAAAAAACCCATAGCCCTACTGTGGAACTTATTGTTATTATACCAATAACCAGGAACCCTAAAAATGATATAGTGTAAATGAGAAAAAACCGATAAAGTCTCATATATAAAAACCACACAGCACATAATGTTGGAAGAGTGATTGCTGATTGCTTACTAAAAACTGCTATTGTGGCGACCAGTGCACTAGCTACCAATAATAAAGAAGGGTTTCTTTTTTGCTGAGAAACTAAAAAAATCAAAAAAGATAAAAACCAGGTTGCGTTTGCAAGGCTATCCGGACGGGCAAAGGAGCTTATCTCCATAAATATGAAAACAGCAGCAGCGAGAAGCAGAGACTTTTTCCTAGTAAATTCGAATCCTTTTTTTCCGATATGATAAACACAACAAGAAATGCTTAAAATCAATACCAATGAAACAACCCTGTTAAGTATAAAAAGGGTGGTTATATCTTCCGCATTAATTCCTATTGTTTTAGCAACTGCGGCGACGAGGCAATAATAGAGAGGACTGTACTGTGCAATCGCATATGGAGCTTCTTCTGGATTACTATAAAGAGAAGAACCACTTAAAATTCTTTGTACGAAATATACAATGTTATTCTCCACACCGGCTATGTTGGGACTGTTTGCAAAAACCAAAGAAAGCCAGTAAGAAAAGAAAAGTGCAAATACCAGCCAAGTGCACATAATAAATCCTTTTTCCAAAGTGCTGCTGCTGATATTCATATCCGTCGGCTTGCCCGAAAGATAATTTAAATACCCTATCTAACCATAATTCTATTGATTACTGTAGCAAACTCACCCATTTCATCTCTTCCGCCGACAACTTCAACACCGCATACCTCTTCACCATATTAATAGTCGCCTCGTCCAATACATCCACCATATTTTTATAAGAGGCTTCGCTAGTGGGTTTTATTAATAGCATCAGGCCATCTCTTTTTTCTTTACTCTTTACGTCAGCATCTAATTGTTGCTGCCTGGCAATAATAATATCTCTTATGCTGTTATTGCCCGCATAATTAGTTTTATGTACAGAGCTTGTTTTCTCAGCTTCTTCCCAATTACCAAAATAATAATAGAGTGTATTATCTGCCGCAGGTATTATTGTTAATGCATTTGAATTAGCTATTGGGGAGGGTGGTCCATCCTTCGGCATATAAAGATTCATAGCTGTTGGCTTACTCATCTCTGTGGTAATTACAAAAAAGCTAATAAGCAAAAAGCCAAGGTCCACCATTGGTGTCATATCAATTCTTAGAGTATGCTTAATCATGCGTCGAACGCCGGCTTTATGCAAATTATTTGCTGCAGATGATTCTATGGATGTCATAAGCTTGTTTTGCCTATAAGACTCCTGCCTTAGTTATTTCCACAAACTTTCTTTGAATAAATCGCTACTCGATCATTACAAAAGCAGCCCAGTAGTAAGGTTTATTTTTTTTTCTCATTTCATTTTGCGTAGCAGCAAATGCCTGCCTCGCTGTTTTCCCTTGCAGGTAAATACTATAAAAGGTTTTCATAAATTCAGCTGTTTCTGCATCCGGAACTTTCCACAGGCTCAGCAGCATATTTTTTACCCCGGCCAATTTAAATGCCCGTTGCAATCCAAACACACCTTCATTTCCTTTTACATCTCCTAAGGCTGTTTCGCAGGCACTTAACACTACTAAGTCCGTTTTACTTAAGTCCATTTGTGCTATTTCATAAGCTGTTAGTATTCCATCTTCTCTGCCGGCTAATGGTTGTTGGCCACTCCACACTCTGTTTGCCCCTGATAGTACTATACCGCTTCGTAGCAAAGGATCGGAAGCTATAGTAAATACATTTCTTTCATCAATGGCAAAACCTTCTTTTTTCTTTTTTTCCGGATCAGCCAAAAAGAAACCATGTGTAGCTATATGCATGATAGAGGGTGAATGACCGCTAACCTGCTTAAATTGCTCTTCGGTTGCTTTTTCTTTTAAATAAGTAGAGGTCAATTTTTTATTATCACCAAACAATTGTTGAATGGCCGCAATTTCAGTAGCCGTACCGGGCAATGTTTTCCATCCCACCGATCTTTGCTGACTGGAAATATTAATGGCCGTTAATGCATTTGATTTATTTTTCCCAGTTGTTTTTTCTGCACCCATGCTATCTATGGAAAAAAGGCAATCTCCTATGGCCAACATTGATTGTTCTTGTTTTATAATCTCTGTTTGCAACACTAATTGTCTTACACTGGTATATTGATTGAGTTCATATTTATCCATCAGCAATAAACTATCGCCGGCTGGCAATGCATGAAAAGCAACCTTATATAACAACCCGGCCGGTGAGTAATTAATTTGTTTTACATTTTTTAAATAAGGTAACAGAGGTTTCCAAATGAGTGCATATAAACTATCGCCGGAAATAGATGGCTTATCATCTTCATCCACTACATCACTGCGATATAATGTTTTTATACCCGCTGCACCTGCCGTTGCAGAAAAATATTTGCCTAATTGTTTTTCTTCACAGAGCGGAATAAAATGCGGCACTGCATCTTCTTTGGTAAGTACATAAGCGGCATACATCACACTGTCTGTCTGCTTTACTTTATTGTATAAACTGAATCGTACAAATTCTATAGCGGCATCCCCATTTTTTAATGTACTATATACTTGCTGTAACGAAATTTTTAAGCCTGTCTGCTGATCTTGAAAACCGGCTACTTTTTTACCAAGTTCTTTTTCCTTTTCTTCCGTAGATCTTTCCAGTTGCAAAATATCTTTTCGCCTGGCAGCAATGGGCAGTGCATATTGACTGGCGAGTATACTTTTGTTCATCTGCCATTCATTAAGTTTTGTTTGTAAGGCAGCATCACCCGATAGACGAGGGGTATTAAGAATATTTCGGGTAGAGGAAAGTGTAAGTGATTTGAAAATTAGCTGTTGTTGAAAATTAGCTGTTACAAATTCATTGCTGACTTTTTTATTATTGAAGAGAAAACTATTACCATAATCCAGCATGGATATCTTATTGTTAATATAGTTGGCTTTCTCTTTTTCTGATAAGATGGTAAAATTATTTATCAGGTTTTGAATACTCAGTTCGCTGTATTGCTGAAAGGTTTTCTCAGCTTTTGTATACTGTCCTGTAATATCATACAAAGCTGCAAGGTTATCCAGGTTCATTAGATAAGTAGGGTGCAATTCCTCAGCTAATACTTTCATTATGTTCTGCGCCTTTAAGTATAAGACTTCTGCTTTTTCATACTTTCCAAGATTTGAATATACCATAGCTTGATTACTTAAACTCAAAGCATAATTCATATTCATTTCTCCAAAAATTTTTTTTCGGGAGTTTACAATCTCATCCAATATAGGTTCAGCTTTTTCAAATTGGCCGGTTTTTCCATAAAAACCAGCCAGGTTATCAAGGCCTTTAATATATTCGGGAGCCAGGGGAGTGTGTAATTTCTTATTCAACATCATGGCCTCTTCTATATAAGTTGCTGCCTTACTATAATCCCGCATTTGTAAATACAGAATAGCCAGGTCATTCAGATTTTCTACATATTTATAATGAATAGTTCCCCATGTATTTTTAATGATGGTGGATGCTTCTACTAATAATGGTTCTGCTTTATCATATTGGCCCAGTTCAATATAAAGGTTGGCGAGATTACCCAAACGTTCTGCATATAAAGAATGAGTTTTATCGAATAGGTGGCTGGTAATATTGATGGCCTCATTGATCATAGGTTCAGCCTTTTCATATTGTCCTTTGCTCATGTATAATGCAGATAGATTATTAATGCTGTTGGCATAGTCTATACTGGTATCCCCTAATATTCTTTTACGTAATTCAAGCCCACGTAGCAGGTAGCTTTCTGCTTTATCCAGTTGTGAAGTTTTGAGGTATAATGTACCGAGGTCATTTAGTCCCGTTGCATAATCAGGATGTTCTTCGCCTAATTTATTTTGCACAATAGCATTGGATACAATAAGCAAATTTTCTGCACTATCATAACGCCCCATTTTGGTGTATATAGAAGCTAGTTGGTTAAGACCCGCCGCATAATCCGGATGTACTGCCCCGTGTATATTTTTTATAATCGAATTAGACTGTAAAATATAATTGACCGCTTGTGCATTTTCTCCTTTTGTTTCTGCCGACAAAGCAAGGTTATATAAACTCTGTGCATACAGCGGATGCATTACTCCAACAGTGGCTTTTCGTATGGTGGCAACCTGATTGAATAATTCTAATGCTTTATCGGTTTGTCCAAGATTTCTATAATAAGCTGCCAAAAAATTGAGGCTGTTAGCATATTCAATATTTTTTTCCCCTAAGGCCTTTTTCATTATTGCTGCCGCATTCAATAGTAACGGTTCGGCTTTTTCGGGACGGCCCGTATTCATATATACTGCAGTAATAGCAAGCAGGCTATTGGCATATTCATAATGATCTACCCCCCATATCTTTTTTTTTAATTCCATTGCCTGCAGGCAAACAGGTTCAGCTTTTTTAAATTGATTCAACTTTACATATATGCCCCCCAGATTGCCTAGACTATAGGCATAATCTCTTGAGTTTACTTGTCCTGCTTTTTCTAATAAATCTAATGCATCCTGATAGTTTGCTTCGGCCTCAGAATACCTTGCTGTTTTTTCATAAAGGGCTGCTAATAAATTTATGCTTCCTGCATAAGCAACTACAAAATCCGTTCCTGCATTTTTTCTTATTTGTATTGCTTGCAAACAAAGTGGTTCAGCCTCCTTAAATCGGGCCATTCTAAAATACAATGCGGCCAGATCGTTCAGCGCCATGGCATAATCGGGATGCTGTTCGCCTAATGGTATTTTAAATATGGAAATAGCTTCTTTATATAAAGGCTCGGCTTTTTCATATTCTCCCATGTGCTGGTAAACAGCTGCAAGGTCTCCCAGGTTATATCCATATTCAGGATGTTCTTTTCCTAAAAGCTTATTGATAAGTCCTTCCACTTCGAGATATAAGGTTTCTGCCTGGCGGTACTTTCCTATGTTCGTATAAAAATCGGCAAGCCTCCCAACTGTAGTTATATAATCCGGCGAGTCATTACCAGCTATTTTTTTTACCAATGTTATGCATTCAAGATGTCGTTGCTCAGCATTTTCCAGGCGCCGCATATCCTGGTATAGAGCAATCAAACCTTTGAGGGTATTGAGATATTCGTACGGTGGTTGCTCGGCAAATTTTTTACTTACCGACATAGATTTTAAATAATACTCTTCTGATTTTTTAAAATTACCGGTGCTATAATAGAGTAGTCCAATATTGCTTAATGTATTAGAGTATTCTAAATGATTTTCTCCTAATACTTTTTTGCGGATAGCTGCTGCCCGCAGGTATAAAGTTTCTGCTTCTTTGCTATTGCCTGTATTAAGGTATAAAGTGGCTAGCCGGTTTACTATTTGTGCATAGTCAGCATGGTTTTCTCCCACCTGTTTTTTTAGGAGGGCTTCAATTTTTTTAGCAACGGGTATCGCTTTTTCAAATTCCCGGCTTTGATAATAACCAACCAATTCATTATTCAGCTCCTGCAAGGTTTGTGCAAAAGCAGAAAAAGAAAAGAATAACAGGATAATCAGCAGTAAATTCTTTTTCATGCTCATGGTTATAGTTCTGTTATCCAAGATAGCTGTATTAGCTGGTGAGTGCAATACCCCGCACTGGGTATTAAAAAAAAAGGCTACAGCCTGAGCTCCTCTTGAA
The DNA here is from genome assembly GCA_031397865.1 of Chitinophagaceae bacterium. Classification (GTDB taxonomy): domain Bacteria; phylum Bacteroidota; class Bacteroidia; order Chitinophagales; family Chitinophagaceae; genus JJ008. The sequence goes on along the minus strand of JANNMN010000026.1, from coordinate 46,406 downwards.
AAAGGTTCCTGAGTGAAGTCCTGAATGACGGTGTTTTAGATTCCGTACTAGCCTATGTTATTGGAACAGAAATTATCATTTACTCTATCAGCACAAATGCCGCCCAGTAGTAAGGACTATATTTTTTTCGCATTTCCTGTTGGGCTACAGCAAATGCTTGCCTGGCAGTTTTTCCTTGCAAATAATTACTATAGAATATTTTCATCAGCTCCGCTGTTTCGGTATCTGGCACTTTCCATAGACTTAGTAACATGTTTTTTACTCCGGCCATTTTAAATGCTCTTTGCAATCCAAACACACCTTCATTTCCTTTTATATCTCCCAATGCAGTTTCGCAGGCACTTAAAACTACTAAATCTGTTTTACTTAAATCCATCTGTGCTATTTCATACGCCGTTACTATTCCGTCTTCTCTGCCGGCTATTGGTAACTGGCCACTCCAAACCCGGTTTGCTCCGGATAATACAATTCCACTTCTTAACAATGGATCATCTGCCAGGGTAAAGGCATTTCTTTCATCGGCGGCAAAGCCTTCTTGTCTTTTCTTTTTGGGGTCAGGCAAAAAGAAACCATGTGTGGCAAGGTGTAAAATAGAAGGTGAATGGCCACTTAAGGATTTGAATTGCTCTTCTGTAGCTATTGCCTGAGTAAAAGCATTTGTATTTATTTTGTTTTTAGCAAACAAGGTTTGAATGCTTTGTATTTCATAAACCGTACCTGAAAGATTTTTCCAACCTCCTGAATTTTCTGCACGGAGAATATTTGCAGTAATTAATGTATTTACTTTTTCATTTGCAGAAATTGTGTTTACAATCATGGTGCTGTCCATCGTATACTGGCAATCTCCAAATAAGGTGATAGAGGCCTTACTACTTTTCTTTTCGTCTACCATTGCAACCTGCCTGGTGGTAGTATATTGATCGAGTTCGTACAAATCCATTAACAGGAGACTGTCGCCTGCTGGCAATGCATGAAAAGCTACTTTGTATAATAATCCGGACGGAGAATAGTTTATTTTTTTTACTCCTTGTAAATATGGCATTAGTGGTTTCCATATCAGTGCATATAAACTATCGCCGGAGATGGAAGGCTTATCCTCTTCATCCACTACCTCACTCCGATAAATTGCTTTAATAGTAGTTGCACCGCTGGTGGATGAAAAATATTTCCCTAATTGTTTTTCTTCGCAGAGGGTAACAAATACAGGAACTGAGTCTTTTTTATTCAATATATAAGCTGCATAGATAATACTGTCGGTCCACTTTTTATTGAATAACTGGAAGCTAACAAACTCTATAGCCACTTCACCAGGCAGTAAATGTTTCTGCACATCTTCCCAGGTAATGCGAAGAACGTTTTGTTGACTTCTAAATTCTGCAGAACTGCGGTTAAGTACTTTTTCCAAATTTTCAATACTGGTTTCTAAATTTTTTAATCCCGCCATTCTGTTTGTAATAGGTAAGGCGTATTGCTTTGCTAGTATTACTTTATTAGCTTGCCATTGATTGAAGAGGTTTTGAACACCGGTGTCTTTACTGTTTCTCACTACTTCCAGCGAATGTTTTGTATCAGCCAGGGACAATCCTTTTAACAGTAATTGCAGGTTGTAATTGTCTTTGTAGAATGTGGGGCTGGCTTTTCTGTAATTGTAAATAAAACTATTGGAAGTATTATTTAATAAAATATTATTGGATAAATAATTTACTTTCTCTTTTTCAGAAAGAGTACTGAAAACATTCAGTAGGTTTTTTATTTCTATTTTATTGGAAACATGGAGTAAGTCCTCGGCCTTTTTATAATTCCCCATACCTTCATACAACTCTGCGTGATTAGAAAGTGTAGTGGCATAGGCCGGGTGATTTTCTCCCAATACATTTTTCCGAATGGCTGTGGCCTGTAAAAAATATAAATCGGCTTTTTCATATTTACCCATGTTCTTATACAACACGGCCAAATTATTAAGACTGGATGCATAGTGTGGGTGCTTTTCGCCCAATGCAAATTTGAAAATTTCATTAGCCTGCAAATGGATTACTTCTGCCTTTTCGTAATTACCCATCTTTTCATATAAATGGGCCAGGTTATTCAGGCTGCCCGCAAATCCCGGATTCTTATCTCCCAGCACTTTTTTACTAATTGCTGATGATTGTATAAAAAGTGGCACCGCTTTTTCATAATCTCCGCTGTTAGTGTAAAGTAATGCGAGGTTGTTCAGGTTAGTAGCATAATCAGGATGATCTTCACCTAAACCTTTTTTTGTAATGGCTATTGATTGTATAAAAAGCTCTTCGGCTTTTTCGTAGCTACCCATGTTTTCATATAACAATGCCAGGTTGTTGAGGCTGGTAGCATAATACGGATGACTTTCTCCCAATATTTTTTTTCTGATAGCGGTTGCTTGTAAAAAATAGGATTCTGCTTTTTCATAGTTTCCCATGCTTCGATATAAAACTGCCAAACTATTGAGGCTGCCCGAATAATCCAGGTGATTTTCTCCCAACACCACTTTTCTTATTTCGGCTGCTTGCTTATGAATAGTTTCTGCTTTTTCATAACTACCAGTGCTTTCATATAAAGTTGCCAGGTCGTGCAGGCAACTGGCATATAGAGGATGTTTTTCGCCCCAGGATTTCTTTGCGATTGTGTTTGCATCTATATATAGTTGTTCTGCAATGCCGTACTTACCCATGTAATTATATAATAAGGCGAGGTTGTGCTGGGTGCTTGCATAGTATGGATGATTGATGCCTAAGCTTTTTATAATTATTGCTTTTGATTGAAGATAAAGCGGCTCGGCTTTATCATACTGTCCCTTGCTTTCAAATAATCCGGCCAGGTTGTTCAGGCTCGTAGCATAGTACGGATGATTTTCTCCCAAGCTATTTTTTGTTATTACTGCTGCCTGTATAAAAAGTGGTTCTGCTTTGTCGTATTCACCCATATCCAGATACAAACCGCCAAGGTCACTAAGGTTAGTGGCATAGGATGTGTTATCTTCTCCCAATATCTTTTTTTGTATAGATATTGATTCAATAAATAACGGTTCAGCTTTATCGTATTGACCCTTACTTTGATATAATCTTGCCAGGTTACTCATGCTGTAAGTGTAGTCGGGATGAGTTTTTCCCAATGCTTTTTCTCTTATTGTTATTGCCTGCAAAAGAAGTGGTTCCGCTTTTTTATTATTACCCAGGTAAGTATATACTACCGCTAACTTATCCAGGCTGGTAGCATAGTCAGGGTCATTTTCTCCTGATATTTTTTTTCTGAGGGCTATGGTTTGTGTAAGAAGTGTTTCTGCTTTTTCATATTGCCCCATGCTTGTATATAAAACGCCGAGCCTATGCATGCTGGTGGCATACTCAGGATCATCTTCTCCCAAAATTTTTCTTATAGCTGTGGCCTGTACAAGAAGTGGTTCTGCTTTTTCATAAGCACCGTTATTTTCATAAAACCCTCCGAGGTTGATCAGGCTAATCGCATAATTGCTATGCGTTTCGCCAGATATTTTTTTGTACAATGCCGCAGCTTTCAAATACAAAGTTTCGGCTTTATCATTATCGCCAGTATTATTATAGATAATTGCGAGGTAGGTGATGCTATTCGCATAATTAATATCTGATTCTCCTAATTCATTTTTTACAGCGGCAATTGTTTTTTCTGCAAAAGGAATTGCTTTTTTATACTCCCCTTTATTAAAATAATGAATAAGACTGTCGTTGAACTCCTTCCATGTTTGAGTGCATGCAAAAAGGGGAGATAGAAACAGTGAACATAAAAGAATATATTTCATAGAGAGTTTGAGATAGCAAAGTACAAGGTAGCTTATTGTGCTGCAACAACAATACCCCGCACAGGGTAGCAAATAAAAAGAGGCACATTCCTGCACCTCTTTTCTCTACTTTTATTTAATCTCTTAGCTTAAAACTCCGCACTACCCGGCGTTCTTGGAAAAGCAATTACATCCCTGATGTTGGTCATGCCGGTTACAAACTGTACCATTCTTTCAAAGCCTAAACCAAACCCTGCATGTGGTACCGTTCCAAATTTTCTTGTATCTAAATACCACCAGAGTTCATCGGCAGGTATGTTTAATTCTTTCATCCTGTTTTCTAACTTATCTAATCTTTCTTCTCGCTGACTACCACCAACAATTTCTCCAATGCCGGGTGCAAGAATATCCATAGCAGCCACCGTTTGTTTGCCAGCTTCGCAACCATCATTCTGCCGCATATAAAAAGATTTAATAGCAGCAGGATAATTAGAAAGTATAACCGGTTTTTTAAAATGCTTCTCTACTAAATATCTTTCATGTTCACTTTGCAGATCCATACCCCAACCAGTTATCTCGTATTGAAATTTTTTCTTCTTGTTATAATTACTCTCCCTTAAAATATCAATGGCTTCGGTGTAAGTGATGCGTTCAAAATTATTGTTGAGTACAAATTCTAATTTCTCCATCAATCCCATTTCGCTCCTCTTATCCTGTGGCAATTGTTTTTCTTCATCTGCTAATCGTTGTGCCAAAAATTCAAGATCTTCTTTATTATTTTCCATCGCATACTTAATTATGTATTTGATGAATTCTTCGGCCAGATTCATGTTGTCTTCTAAATCATAAAAAGCCATTTCGGGTTCTATCATCCAGAATTCTGCAAGATGTCTTGCGGTGTTACTATTCTCTGCACGGAAGGTGGGACCGAATGTATAAATATCACCAAAGGCAGTGGCGCCAAGTTCTCCTTCTAACTGTCCGCTAACCGTAAGGTTGGTACTTCTGCCAAAAAAATCTTCTTTATGGTTAATGGTTCCATCATCATTTTTTGGAGCTGTGCCATCAAGGGGAAGTGTTGTTACTTTAAACATTTCACCAGCACCTTCTGCATCACTTGCCGTGATGATGGGAGTGTGCATGTACAAAAATCCTTTATCATTAAAAAATTGGTGTACAGCAAATGCCAATGCATGACGAACCCGGAACACTGAACCAAATGTGTTGGTACGAAAACGTAAGTGAGCTTTTTCCCGTAAAAATTCAAGACTCGGTCTGTTCTTTAATTGCAATGGATATTTTTCTGCATCACTATCACCAAGTATTTCAATAGTAGCGGCTTTTAGATCCATCTTCTGGCCTTTGCCTAACGATGCTTCAATAATACCGGTAACTTTTAGCGAAGCGGAAGTAGTAATTCTTTTCAGCAATTCTTCATCAAACTTGCCTAGTTCTACCACCACTTGCAGATTATTATTGGTGCTGCCATCATTAATAGCTATAAACTGGTTGTTGCGAAAGGAACGTACCCAACCCATTATAGTTACTTCTTGTCCTGCAGGCTCTTGTGATAGCAGTTCTTTTATTTTGATTCGTTTGTTGAACATTAGTGAAATTTTGGAGGGCAAAGATAACTACTGATTATGCTGATTTAAAAGGATTTTGACAGCCGAGCAGCGAACCGAACCCCGAACGGGGTTCCGATTGACATCGGGATAAACTCTGCAACGTCAGCCCAATCAGGGAACTGAAGCTGGCCCCCAAACCCAAATATTTTTGATTTTGCCGATTTAGGTGTATAATTGCACTGGAAAGAGGCTGATAAAACCATTAGTTCCCCAGACAACGATTCATATTTACCCGCCGATTTCTTTCAACATTAACTCAAAAATTTTCTCATTTCAAGATTGGTTGACTACGAGTTGTGACTAACCTCAAGTTTTTTATATGTACGATATTCTACAACTGAACGACATGCTCGTTCCTGAACTGCTGGACATTGCCGAGCAGCTTAAATTACCCAATGCAAAAAAATTAAGTAAACAAGATCTTGTTTACAAAATTCTTGACAGTCAGGCTATCGCCGGTGCCAAGGGCGCCAAACCCAGCGATGATGGCAAACGTAAACGCATCATCAAAACCACTACCAGCAACTCAACTGAAGAAGCTGTGGTGGAAGACGATGGCGAAGACGACAAAAAATTAATTAAAAAAACTCCGATGCCTACAAAAAAACCTGCCCGCATGGCGGATGACCATTCTGGCGGGGAAGACAAAACCCCTCCTGTAAAAAGAATCCGTAAAAAAGCGGATGAAAAAGAACCTGTAGCAGAAGAAGCCGCAGAACCCGCGCAACCAACCACTTCAGAGTCGCAGCCTGATATGGCTGCACAAAATGTATTGGCCCAAGCAATATTAAATGAAGGAAATCAGCAGTCTCCCGAAAATCCATCAGGAGCTGGTCAAAATAAATTTTACCCAACCCGCCGTGAGCAACAGTTCAACGTAGAGTTTGATGGTGTGATATTGGGAGAAGGTGTATTAGAAATGATGCCCGATGGATATGGTTTCTTACGTTCATCTGATTATAACTATTTATCATCACCGGATGATGTGTATGTATCTCCATCACAAATAAAATTATTCGGATTAAAAACCGGCGATACAGTACATGGTGCGGTACGTCCGCCCAAGGAAGGGGAGAAATATTTTGCTTTATTAAAAGTAGATACCATTAATGGTAAAAGTCCGGAAGAAGTAAGAGACCGGGTACCGTTTGATTATCTGACTCCTTTGTTTCCATATGAGAAACTGAATTTGTTTACTACTCCTTCAGATTATTCTACCCGCATTATGGATCTCTTTACCCCAATAGGTAAAGGACAAAGAGGATTGATAGTGGCACAACCAAAAACTGGTAAGACGATGCTATTAAAAGCAGTGGCGAATGCTATTGCAGCTAATCATCCTGAATGTTATTTGATGGTAGTATTGGTAGATGAAAGACCGGAAGAGGTAACAGATATGGAACGCAGTATTAAAGGTGAAGTAATTGCTTCCACCTTTGATGAACCAGCAGAAAAACATGTAAAGGTTTCTACGATTGCTTTACAAAAAGCAAAACGATTAGTAGAGTGTGGACATGATGTTGTGATTTTATTAGATTCCATCACCCGTTTGGCAAGAGCACATAATACGGTAGCTCCTTCCTCTGGTAAAGTATTATCCGGTGGTGTGGAAGCTAATGCGATGCAAAAACCAAAACAGTTTTTTGGTGCTGCCCGTAAAATAGAACATGGCGGATCATTAACAATCATTGCTACTGCATTAGTAGATACAGGAAGTAAGATGGACGAGGTTATCTTTGAAGAATTCAAAGGTACAGGTAATATGGAATTGCAACTGGAACGTCGTTTGTCCAACAAACGTATCTACCCGGCAATTGACCTGGTAGCCTCCTCTACAAGGCGTGATGATTTGTTGCTGGATAAAGATGTGTTACAACGTATGAACTTACTCCGGGTTTTCCTTACAGATATGAATGCGGAAGAAGCGATGAGAGAATTGCAGAACCGGATGAAAGGAACAAAGAGTAATGAAGAATTTTTGGCGAGTATGAATCGCTGATAATATTGATGAAATGATTTAAATGATAAAGAAAGGCTGGTGTAAAACATCAGCCTTTTATATTTTTGTTACCAGCAGTAGTTTTTCATGGCATCTTCGTTGCGTCGCACACTTGTACTGTAGAATATATGGCATCAGAGAAAATACATATTGAACAATTTCTTGAGCTGGCAAAGCAACATACCGTATTAGATGTTCGTAGCCCCGGTGAATATGCACATGCACATATACCCGGCGCCTATTCATTGCCATTATTTTCTGATGAAGAAAGAAAAATTGTTGGTACTGCTTACAAACAACAAAGCCGACAAGAAGCCATAAAAATCGGATTGGATTTTTTTGGAGTGAAGATGAAGGCCATCGTTGAAAAGGTTGAAGAGATAATTGGCAATAGACAACAGGCAATAAGCAACAATACAAATGGCGAAAACCCATTGCCTGTTGCTAATTGCATATTAGTTCACTGCTGGCGGGGTGGCATGCGAAGTGCAGGTGTTGCCTGGTTATTAGATTTGTATGGTTATAAAGTTTATACTCTCATCGGTGGTTATAAGAAATTTCGTAATTACGTTTTAGAAACTTTTACTCTACCATTTGAATTCAACATACTAGGAGGTTACACCGGTTCTGGTAAAACGGAATTATTAAAAACACTAAAAGAAAAGAATAAGCCGGTCGTTGACCTGGAAGGCTTAGCCAATCATAAAGGTTCTGCATTTGGTAGTATTGGTTTGCCTCCGCAACCCGGACAAGAGATGTTTGAAAATATTCTGAGCTGTCAGTTGCGAGATGTCAGATGTCAGGTAAATTCCCAAACCCCTACAACTGACACCAGGCAGCCGACAACGGCCATCTGGCTCGAAGATGAAAGCCAACGCATCGGCCAGGTAAATATTCCGCATGAGCTTTGGAAAAAAATGCGGCAGTCGCCGGTGTATTTTCTGGACATTCCTTTTGATGAAAGACTACAGCATATTGTGCAGGAATATGGCCTGCTGGACCCCCAACAAGTAGAAGATGCCATCAACCGGATTTCACAGAAATTGGGTCATTTGAATGCAAAAACGGCCATTTTACTGCTAAATGAGGGCAAATTCACCGAAAGTTTCGCCATTTTGCTTCAATACTACGATAAGCATTATTTCAAATCTTTACACAATCGGGAGGGGATAAATTCGTTATTACATACAATTGAATGTAAATCCGTAATCCCTGAAAATGCCAACCAAATCATCCTTGCTGCCCAGCATCAATTCCAAAAGTCTTAAGCTTACGGCGCTGCTTTTATTATCACCTCTTTTCTTTTTTGGACAAACCCTTACCGGATTATGGACAGGTGCATTGCATAATGATAGCAGCACTATTAGAAAAGATCAATCCTTTGAAATTGCATTAACCGAATACAAAGGCAAAGTATATGGTTACTCCCGCAGCGAATTTATTGTAGATGATACTTTGTATTATATTTTAAAACGAGTAAAAGGTACAATAGATGGAGATGTATGTGAAGTGAAAGATGATGAAATTATTTCTTACAACTTCCGGGGAAAACTAGATAAAGGCATAAAAGTAACAAGCACCTTTCGCAAAAATCAAAACGACAGCACCTGGTACCTCGATGGTGATTGGAAAACAAATGCTACAAAAAAATATTATTCCGTTACCGGAAAAGTAAACCTGGCAGAAGAAAAAGATCTGACAGCATCTAAAATATTTCCACACCTGGAAGAAGTTAATCTTTCCAATGATGTAGCCTTTTACAAAGAAAGAACAGAAAGTGTACCGACAGTAAAAGTTATAAAGCCAGAAAGAAATTATACTGGCATGGTTGAAAAAAATATTAGTATTCCAACAAGTGCAGGTATCAATACAATTGCTGTTGCTCCCATGCCAATGCCGGTTGCTGCTGTTATTACTTCTACTTCCATTGATGAAAAGGAAGAAGCACCGTCGATTAAAAAAACTAACAATGATATCGCAAAAACAGAAACTAAAAAGATAGTTGATGCGGGAACTTCTGTAAGTCCATCAGCACCTGTTATAGTTGAAAATAAAAAGGCGGTACTTAATAATTCTATTTCGTCAACTACCGCTACACCTGAGAAACTTGGCATCACCACTACAATTAAAAATGAAACAGCATCAACGAATAGTAGTGCTACTCAAAATAATATTGCAAAAACCAATGTTGGCTCTCCACCAGCTACAAACAAACCAACTGGAAATGAAGTAGCCAAAGCAACAACCAATGCATCTACGAAAAGTAATGATAGCCAAAACAATATTTCGAAAACCGCTACTACTTCAAAAGCAACAACAGCAGGTCCATCTGTAAGCACTTCAGTCTCTCCAGTTATTGTTGAAAATAAAAAACCTGTTGCTGCCAGCCAGCCTATTGCAAAAAATAATGTGACTACAAAAACAATTCCTTCATCAACCAAGACCACTCCAGTTAACGAAACAAAAAAACAAGATGCTATTGTAACAGCCCCGGTAAAAACTCCGGTAGTTGCAGAGCCAATTGCAGAAATAAAAAAGCCAGCTATTGATATTACTGAAAAAGCCAGCAGCATTGCCGGAAGAAAATCAGAGTTTACACAAGTAGTAAACTTTAAATCAGACAGCCTCTTGATTTCCTTATATGATAATGGTGAAATAGATGGGGACACAGTAACGGTGTATATGAATGGAGAAATACTGATGGCAAAGCAAGGATTAAAAGCCAGTGCCATTAAAAAAACAATTTACCTCACAGCCGGGCAAACAGAAGATTTCACCTTGGTAATGTTTGCAGAAAGTCTTGGAAAATATCCACCTAACACGGGGCTGCTGGTGATAAAAGATGGAGATGACATTTATAACTTACGTTTCAGTTCAGATTATCAGAAAAATACCGGAATAGTTTTTCGCAGAAAAAAGTAATTTAACCGGATGAAACAATTGTTTTGTTCGCTACTTATTCTTGTATCTCTTTCCACTTTTTCGCAATCAACACAGATTGATACATTTTACTCATCGAATGTAAAAGATAAGTATGTAATTACTATTCGCAAACCTGCCGGATATACTACTACAAAACAATACCATCATGTATATATGACGGATGGCTCCATTGGTATTGCTGATTATGTTTTGGGCAAAGACAAATCATGGGCTGCCAGTATTCCTTCCAATTGTGTTATCATCGCCATTTCTCATATTGGCAACTGGCACGACAAACGACCAAGAGATTTTATTCCTGCCGACATCAGTAAAAATCCCGAAACAAATTTTGGTAAGGCTGATAAATTTTATCTTTTCATGAAGAATGAATTGATACCGATGGTAGAGAAGAAATTGACGAACAAAAAAAGCAGGGCATTCATCGGCCATTCATTTGGAGGATTGTTTTGTTTATACACTATGTTTAAAGATGATAAATTATTTGACCGGCATTTCGCCATCAGCCCTTCCTGCTGGGCCAATAATAATGAACTTGATAAAATAGAGACGGCTTATTTTAAAAAGAATAAACAAATAACAGCCAATGTTACTATCTACGTTGGCGGTCTTGAATTTCTAAATAAAGTATTGTATTCCACCCGTAGTTTTTATACAACAGTCACAGAAAGAAAATATAAAGGTCTTACGATGGTAAAAGATGAAATAGGTAATGCCAATCATTTCAGTATTCGTAAACCTGCTATTGATAGAATATTTGAGCAGCTGAAAGACTAACTTTGGCAACTCAATATTTTACAAAATGACTCCTGACGAAATTAAACTCACTCAATATTCCCACGGTGCAGGCTGCGGTTGCAAGATTGCTCCCAAAGTTTTAGATGAAATTTTAAAAAGCAGTTTTGTATTGCCCGATAACAATAACCTGCTGGTTGGAAATCATAGTAAAGATGATGCAGCAGTATATGATTTGGGAAATGGTATGGCCTTAATCTCTACTACCGATTTTTTTATGCCGATTGTAGATGATGCTTTTGATTTTGGAAGAATAGCTGCGGCCAATTCCATCAGCGATGTATATGCAATGGGTGGAAAACCATTGATGGCAATTGCAATACTTGGCTGGCCGGTAGAGAAGCTATCTGTTCAATTAGCTCAAAAAGTAATTGAAGGCGGAAGAACTATATGTGCTGAAGTTGGTATTCCATTGGCTGGTGGACATAGCATCGATTCACAAGAACCGATTTTTGGTTTGGCCGTAACTGGTATTGTCCCGATTGAAAATTTAAAAAAGAATAACACTGCACAGGAAGGTGATTATTTGTTTTTAACAAAGCCGCTTGGTGTTGGTATTTTATCTACAGCACAAAAAAGAGGATTACTGAAAGAAGAACATTTGCCATTGATGATTAAGCAAATGACAACATTAAATAAAATAGGCGAGGAGCTCGGCAAAATAAAAGGTGTAACCGCCATGACGGATGTAACCGGTTTTGGTTTGCTCGGCCATTTAATAGAAATGGCGGAAGGCAGTGGACTGAGTGCAGAAATTTATTATGATAAACTACCGATTGCCGCAGGAGTGAAAGAATATATATCGCAAAGAATATTTCCTGATGCAACAACCAGGAACTGGAATGCATATAGTGATAAAGTAAAATTTGAAAAGGGGGTGAATGTAATGGAAGCTTTTACTTTATTACCCGACCCGCAAACAAATGGGGGATTGCTGGTGAGTGTAAAAGAAGAAGCTGTGGCAGAGGTAAAAGATTTTTTAATTAGTGCAGACTTACAACTTTTTGCTGAACCTATAGGAAGAATAATAAAAGACGGAGAGAAAACGATTGTAGTAAAATAAATACAAAGAAAATCTTACCGGGTTATTTCTCCAATGATCATCTGGCTGCAGGCTTCCCATCTTGTAGCTGGATTTAAAAATGGTAAACTTAGTCTGCTTATCCGGTAAGAAATCGCTGAATATTTTTCGCCAAGTTTGTAGCCTTTGTTTGTAATTGCTACTTCTTTTTTTATATCATACATCAGCCAGACTTTATTTTCTTTTTGCAAAACAGAATCTGAAAATTGTTTATGCAATGTTTTTGTATAAAAATGAAACGAAGCACTGTAGGTACTATCCCAACTATACACTTTTACTGGTTCGACTTTTCCATTAGTAATTTTCCCTAATTCTTTTCCTTCCTGGTATTTTAATAGCTGAGGGTAAAAGTTGGTATTCATACAAAAGAAAAAAAGTATCATCACCGATACAGGCACAGTAACTACTTTCTGCAACTTCGACAACTGTGGTGTTATGATAAAATAGAATACGATGGACAATACCAGTACTACAGCAATAATCAATACAACCGGTTTGATTGGAAAAGCCCATGCATTTAGCAACAATAATAATAACAACAGCAGAAACACAATTATCATTTCAATAATAAAAATTGCTTTTATCCATTTCTGATTTTCCTTTTTCTCCAAAATAAAAACAGCAGCCATGATGGCAGCAAAGGGAAAAATAATATTAAGGTAGTGCGGAAGTTTAAAACCGGAGAAAGTAACGATCAGCAACATAAAAATAAAAGAAGCCGTTGTCAACCATTCCTTATCTCTTTTTAAAAAAAGTTGGAGGCGATTTGCCATTGAGAAATAGACCAGCAAACTCCACGGTGCAAAGGCCCAAAGAAAAGAATGAATAAAAAACAGGTAATCTTTTTTACCCGTGGCGCCAAAGCTATCCCCCTGGAAACGTTCTATACTTTGCCCGAATAAAATAAACTCAACTCCATTAATATTATTTCTACCCCGTACCGTTATTTCCGGATGCAGGTTGTATTGCAGGTAATAAGAATAAACAACTGGAGAAATGAATAATCCAAAACTCAGCAACATCAATATCCACTTCGGATTGATAAATAATTTCCACTGTCGGAGATAGAGTATGTAAAAAAATATAGCAATGAGTGGAAGTACAACTCCTATATGCCCTTTTACAGAAAAGCCAAGAGCTAGTCCTAAAGCTGCTAATAATGCATTCTGTATTTTTTGATGATGAACAAACTCTACTAACTGCCAGCTGCTAAAAGCAATACTAGCTGTCAGTATCGCATCCATCCGAACATCGCTATTCGCCAGTATGAATGCAAAGGCTGATGCGATGATTAACGCAGCCAGCTTTCCTGTATCTACATTATATAATTTTTTGCCCAGCTGATAAACAGAATAGATGCCACCGATGGTAAATAGAAAAGAAGGAAGTTTATAAGCAAAGGTTGTTACTCCAAAAAATTTGTAACTGATGGCACAAAGCCAGAAATGAAGATGGGGCTTATCAAGATAATCACCTGTAAAATCAATCAGGGATACATAATCACCAGTAAGATGCATGTGTAATGCAATGTTGGCATGGTGTGCCGAATCATTATCCATCAATGGTACAAATAACCCAATTATGTACACCAGCCCCAGTAAAGAGAAAAGTAAAACATAAATATGGCGGGGAAGAAATGCTGGCTGCACCTTAATAATTTCTGACAAAGTAAGTGAAGATGAAGGAGTAATCCGCTTTGTCAATAAACCACATCAAAGTGTTGCGAGCAATGCCGTTACTTTTTCTTTTATAAAATCTCTTACTTTTCTAAACTCTTCTTCATTCATATGTTTTGGATCTGGTATTTCCCAATCCACAAATTTCTTAGCAGGCATCCATGGACATGCATCACCGCAACCCATGGTTACCACTGCATCAAAAGGTGCATACTCTTTTACTTCATCCAGGGATTTGCTATCATGTTTACTAAGATCATACCCCAACTCTTTCATGGCTGCAATAGCTTTGGGGTTTACGATACCCGAAGGTTTAGAGCCTGCACTATAAGCTTCTACATCTTCACCGCCCAGTATTTTTGCAAAGGCCTGGCTCATCTGGCTGCGATTACTATTTTCTATACAAACAAAAAGAAGTTTCTTTTTCATAATGTAAAAATAAGAACCGCCTGCTATACAGCGAGGCGGTTCGTTGATTTTTTAACAGCATCCCATATCGGTAATGCTGCCACCGCAACAACCGCTAGTTCCGGGGTCATTGAAGTGTGGATTGTTTGCTTTCATGGCTTTACTTTTATAATGAAACAATAAGAGACTTTTTAGCAACAGGCTTTTTCGTTTTGAACTTTTAGTTTGTTAAACAAGAAACTAAATTCTCCCATAAACTTTTCGAAGGCTTTCCAGTTGATGCAATAGCAACTGCGGGGGCCATCAATTGCACCGGTGATTAGTCCTGCGGTTTTTAATTCTTTTAAATGCTGGGATACGGTGCTCTGTGCAAGTGGTAACAGTTCCACTATTTCTCCGCAAATACATTCGTTTTTTTGCGCCAGAACTTTTAATATGGCTATACGGGCAGGGTGAGCCATGGCTTTTGCAAATGCTGCCAGGTCTTGTTCCTTTTGTGTAAACTCTTCTTTCTTATGTATTGCCATTTAATAATCTTATATCGCAAATATACGATAAGATATTTCATACCACCGAATTTCTGAGAAATTATTTTTGGGGCTGGCTTTTTCTCTTAACCAAAGAAATAATAATGCCGCTGCTGATGATACATAGAATACCAAGCGAAGACATCCAGTCAGGAAAAGCATCACCCAGAGACATGCCCAGGAATACGGAAAAAATGATATTGGCATAACCAATGGAAGAAACGATGCCAGCTTTATCAGCACCGTAGGCTTTGGTAACAAAATACTGACCAAACAAAGCTGCGAGGCCTAACCAGAGTACATACACCCATTCAACACCCACTGGCCATCGCCAGTCGATAAAGAAAACATCATCCGGGGTAATATTAAATGCATACCGGGTGATCATAAAGAGAAGCGGAATTAAAACACCAGTGCCTATAAATGATAACACAATTATTCTTGCATCATAATGAGGGGCCAAACGATTAACGGTGATATAGGCCAGTGCGGAAGTGATACCGGAAACCAAACCGGCCACATGATAATACCAGGGATAATGCATTGCGGGTTTATAAATTAATAACATTCCAAAAAAGCCGATCAATACGGCGAGCAATACATAGCGGCCATGATATTCTTTAAATAATAAAAAAGAAAATGCTGCAATGAATAATGCGGAAGTAAGATTATACGTCATCGCTGTGCCAAGTGGAATATGGAGAATGCAATACAGTAATGTATAGAGTGCTGTTGTACCCATCAACCCACGAAAAAGAAGGAGATGAAATTTTCCTCCTTTATTTACCGGTGGCTTCAACATAAAACCGGCAATTAATACAATCAAGCCAATGGCATTTCTCCAGAATACTAATTGGCCTGCACCAAAACTTCCTTTTAATATTTTAGCGGCAGCACCCATTAAGGAAAAACAAAGGGCAGCCAAAAGCATATAACGTATTCCTTTGTATCGGGAGTCTGCTGTCATTAGAGTTTAATTAGCTTCTCCACCGCAGCATCTAATGTTTCTTTCTTTTTAGAAAAACAAAACCGTAACACCTTATCATCTTTTCCATTCTGATAAAATGCCGAAACAGGTATGGTAGCTACTCCAGCCTCTTTGGTTAGCCGTATGGCAAAATCTTTATCTCCCTCCTCACTGATGTTTTCATAAGTACCGCAGATAAAATAACTGCCGGATGAATGTTGGAGGTTAAATTTTGTTTGCAGCATCAGTTGTACAAAATGGTCTCTCTTCTCCTGTATAAAAGATGATAAGGACAAATAAGCATCTTTGTTTTGTAAAAATGTGGCTAACCCCACCTGTGCAGGTGTATTGCAGGTAAAACAATTGAACTGGTGCACCTTTCTGAATTCTTTGGTGGGTGCTGCGGGTGCTATGCAATAACCCAGCTTCCAGCCGGTGCAGTTGTATGTTTTACCAAAAGAGAAACAAACAAAACTTCTTTCCAGCAGATCAGGATAACGAAGTATGCTCTGATGCGGAATATTATCAAATATCAAATGCTCATACACTTCATCACTAATGATGAAGATGTTGGTACCGGCAACGATCTTTCTTAATTGATTAATGTCTTGTTCATTAATAACACTACCGGTGGGATTGTGTGGTGAATTAATTATGATGGCTTTTGTTTTTTCCGTTACAGCATTTTGCACCGCTGCCCAATCAATATGATAATCAGGGTATACTAAATTAATGGTAACAGCTTTTGCTCCATTGATCTCGATGTTGGGAATGTAACTATCATACGCCGGTTCAAAAACAATTACTTCATCCCCCGGTTGAAGAATAGTTGTAAAGGCAGTGTAGATGGCATACGTACCGCCGGGAGTGATAGTGATATCTGTATCAGGATTAATTTTTGTGTGATACAGGTATTCCACTTTTTCTGCAATGGATTCTCTAAGTGGCATCCAACCGGGCATGGGTGCATACTGGTTGAAGTTATTTTTCATAGCCGCATTTACTAATCCTGTTAATTCATCACTCATTGGGAAATCTGGAAAGCCCTGGCCGAGATTTACTGCTTTATGTTCTGCTGCAAGCCCACTCATGATGGTGAAGATGGTGGTGCCGGCGTTGGGAAGTTTTGATTGAATATGCAAGAGTATTTTTTTTAGAAAATGAAAGGATCTGGTAAAATTAATGGCAATGAATTAATTGAATAAATATTATCTGCTTTGGTTAAGCCAAGAAATTCTAAAAACCAAAAGATGTTTTACAATAAATAGACAATCCCTAAAATCAATACGAAAGTATTGCCTGCCGATTTTTTAACCTTAACAAAAAATGTAACACCTAAAAAACCAATAGTTTATGCCGGATAAAAATGGTCATTTTATCCCACTATAAAAAATTGGCACAGATTTTTCCTATTCAAATATTAAATGATGAACATTTATTGCCGGTTATAACAACTTAACCTGCAAACGATTTTTAAACCACATACCTTTAACTTATGGAACAAGCTACCGAAGCCAAAAGATTAGAAACTTTATATCATTATGAAATTCTTGATACACCTACTTCCGGAGAGTTTGATGAAATAACTTCTCTGGCTGCAAAAATTTTTAATGTGCCGATCGCCATCATTACTATGGTGGATACAGATAGAATATGGTTTAAATCTTCTTATGGAATAGATGCTGAGCAAATACCAAGAGATCCGGGATTGTGCAGCTCCGCCATTTTATCGGATGATATTTATATAGTGGAAGATGCAAGAGCAGATCCCCGCACATTATCCAATCCACTAGTGGCAGGATCATTAGGACTACAGTTTTATGCAGCGGCACCTTTAAGAACAGAAAGCGGATATACGCTGGGCACTATTTGTATTATTGATAAACAGCCAAGAACACTTAGTACGAAAGAAAAATCTATGCTATTACAACTTTCCCGAATAGTGATGGATAAATTTGAGATCAAACTTCAATCCCGGTTATTGATGAAAGAAATGCAGTCGAAACTTTCCTAGAAATAATGCACTGTTACATATTGGTTGAAGCTGGCGATGAAAAGCAGTACAGTTTTTTTTCAAAATCAATTTCCCGTTTAAAAGATTTTTTGTAATTTCTCTTTGTATAAGGAAGTTATAAAATAGCAGAGGCCAGCGACTGCTTATTAAAACGGGGCGTTACCGAAAAGCCATACGAGTAGGAAATCAAACCTTTATTTTATGCCGAAATATGTAATTGAAAGAGAAATTCCTGGTGCTGGTAAATTAACTGCCGACCAATTAAAAGGTATTTCACAAACCTCCTGTGGAGTATTAACTAATATGGGCACTCAAATACAATGGATGCATAGCTATGTAACGGGTGATAAAATTTACTGTGTGTACATTGCCCCTAATGAAGAAATGGTGCGGGAACATGCAAAACAAGGAGGATTTCCGGCAAACTCGGTAAATGAAGTGGCCACGATAATTGATCCGACGACAGCAGAGTAGTTGGAGTTAAAATAAAGCTTCATTAATAATAAGTATTGAAAACCCGGCCTGGTGAATGGGTGGTAGAAGGAATAGGTATAATCTTTCCGGTCATCTTTTATTCTTTTACGGGTTTTATTACCGACTTGCTTACGACAGTGTATGCAAATTATGAATCTGTATTGCCAGCAGATATTGCCGCCAGGCAAATATTGTATACCTATATAAATATGGGGTGATGCTGGGTTTATTTGGCATACCGGAGTGATGTAATTTATATTTTGCCTAAGCTATTATCCTAACCGGGGTAAACATTTACCTGTTTTTTCTGACGTTTTATTTACCGCAGTTTACCAATATTCTATTGTAGATGACTAATACTTTATCGAAAATGACTGATATTTTATATTGACTGGCTAATGTTTTACTACAAGTAAATAACATTTTAATGTAAATGACAAATATTTTGATGTAATTGATTGATACTTTAGTGTAACTTACCAATGATTTGATGTAAATGATGTTTACTTTAGTGTAATTGGTCAGTACTGTTTTGTAAATGCACTATGCTGAAATGTAAACTTACAATACTGTACTGTAAGAAGGCTTTGCACAGCTTTAATTTGGTAAATAAAGATTGATAATCCTTAAAAATGAATAGATTATGCTGAAACTAAACATTGCGGAGCTATTAAAAGGACGCGGAATAGACAACCCCGGCCGCTACCTGGTGGAAAAGGGAATGGCCTACCACCGGGTGAACCGCCTGCTGACCGGCAAGACGGATAGCATGAGCTACCCGGTGCTGGAAGAACTGTGCCGGCTATGTGTATGTACACCGAATGAGCTGTTTGTATGGGAAAAAGATGAAGCGGTGGCGGTGGCGGATGACCACCCTTTGTATGCCCTGAAACCAAAAGTGGCGGTGATAAACCCGGTGGACCGGGTGAAAAATTTGCCAGTGAGTAAACTGGAAAAGTTGAAAGCATTTATGGATGGGCTGGAGAAGGAGTGAGCAGCGGTAATAAACAAAATGTATAATATTATTGTGTTGAAATTAAGTAGCTGAAAAGTTTTATACCAACTAATAGTATAAATTTATATGTTGCCTGTAATGCTAAATCGCTCCGAATGAAACTTCGTACTAAGAAAACTTTAGCAAGAGAATTTCTTATCCTAACAGTAGTCTTTGCTTCAGGTGTAGTTTGTTTTCTATGTACCTATCCATACAATTATTTAAGAAATAACCAAGTGGATAAAATAAGTAAAACAGTTGCTGAAAAGACTAGACATGCAGACACTTTATCTCAATCATATAAGTCAAAAACACAAAATCAAGATTGGTTCTTTAAACAGTATTCTAATAAATTTGATATAGAAAATTCAAAATATAATTCCAAAGAAATAGTTTGGAACCGCCTTTACGATTTAGCAAAGAAGGATAGTCTAAAATTGAAATGGGGAAAATGGGAGAAAGAAACAATAGAGAATTTTAAAGAGATGGGCTTTCCTTCGCCTGAAAGCTTAAAAGAATTAATTGATACAAACATTATCAGCTCAACTGACCTCAATAATTACAATCAATCAGTAAGAATAACTCAAGAATTAAAGGCCCTCAATAAACAGAAAAATAAAATAGAAGCTAAGATTCTTTCTTTTAAAAGACAAATTGAGTTTGGTATTAAAGCGGCAATTTTCTTTGCTATAATTCTATTGGGATTACGCTATTTATATTATGCAATCAGATGGAGTATTAAAACTTTAAAAAAGAAAAGCGAATGAAGAAATTAATCATTTTAATGAATATCTATTATCTACACCAACTTCAATTACGATGACTACAATATTATGCTTAGCTTCAATAACATTGGGACAAATCAGTAATGCGATAAGTATTGCAACACCAATCATATTATTAGTTTGGTTTTATTATTCTCAAAAACAAACGCATTCTAAAAATTACTTCACCGAAATTGACGGAATTTACGCAGGTTTCACAGACCCCATCAATAAGGCTATTGCGAATGGAACAATTTATAGTGGAATAATAATGAACATACGAGACATTGATGACAAAGGATATTTCAAAGGGGAATTTGATTTTGGCGAAAGTGAAAGTGTTGGCGGCAGACGCAGCGATAGACCTCTAATAGATGGAATTCATTCTTTTTATGGCAAACTAAATTTTACTCCCTATAGAGATAAAACCCGACATCCATTCAAACCGAAAAAAAACAGAATTTATCATGGTAATTTATATATAGTTGATAGACTAGATTTCTCTTTTGACAATTATAAAATTGAAGATTACTTGTGTTCCGAGTATAATATTATTCACTATCGAGAAATGCAAACATTGAAATTTAAGTTGAGTAAGGTTTATAAAAAGGAGTATCCCAAAATACCACATTCATTTATCTTGTATAAAAGTGCTGGCTTTGACTTTGAGCCATACATAAACGTTAAAACAACAGTATTTAGAGAAACAAGAGCAGACAAGTAACAAAACTAAGCACTGCAGACATAAGTTTTGATAGGGGTGAGTAGCCAGGACAAGGTTTCTTTATTGGTTGGACATAATTATTATAGTTTGACACTATCACAAAAAACATAACAAATGGCGACAAAGCCAGATACTTTTCAACCGTGGTACGACTATTCAGACATGGCTCATAAATGGAGAGGACAAGTTATAAATCATGTCATAGACCTTGAACAAGTTATGGAGTTATTTATATCCAGACACTATGTATTGGGCAAGACTGAAGAAGTATACAACCACAGAATAGATGATTTTAAAAGAATATTTTTTGGGGAAACAAACATGGGATTTGGCAACAAGGTTCAGATTGTTAAAAACCTAATCAGTCTTTATCAGCCAAAGTTCTTTTTATTAGATCATGTTCAGAATTTTAATACCGAATTGGATGACATCATAAAATGCCGAAATGCAATGGCTCATTGGCAGTTAGATTTTTCTAAAGAATATAGATGGGATGGAGCAAAGAATAAAAACATCAAAGTAAATAAATTAAAATCGGGAGGGGCTAATATTTATACCGAGGATGAAATAAAACACATAGTTGAACTTTGCCGAAAATACACTACCGTTCTTCTGCACTGGTATCGCTATCCATTTGAAGACGTCTTTCCTCCCTGATGTTTTATTCCAGGCGCCTCTTAAAACATATAACCGGGGGTAAGACATAACTTACACTGGCGGACTAATAAATCCCCTTCACTTCACCACAATCTTTGCAAACTTTAATTCTGTTTTTGCCATGAGGTGTTGTCGCCAGGAAGGAACAAAAATTTCATTGCCTACTACATAAGCATGGCGGGGCATTAAGACAGTTTCTTCATTATTAGAAGCAATTATTTTTCTTGTCATCTTACCAGAGCTAAGGTCTATGGAAACTCCATAGGCATTACTGCGTTTTCTAAAGTTGATAACGGTCTTTACCCTATCGCCATATTGCGGATTCACATTGTTGCTGGTATGGTCATTCATTATCAGCACCAGGTTGTTATTATGTAAAAAACTTTTGTAAGAAGAATAAAACGGCATACCGCCGCTTGCGGCAAAGTATCCGCCCCTATCATAACTAAAACCAAAACCTGTATAACTGTTACTGCTGGTACGAACTTCTTCTAACTGCGACTTTGGCAATGCATTCAACCATTTAATATTTCCATTCTGATCTGCATTAATCAATAAAATATCCTGGTTAGTAAACCTATGCACATAGGTAGTGCGGTAAGAATAATTACGGGTAGATGCATTATACGTAGAGGTAGTATAACTGTAAAATGAATAACGGGATACTTCGCTGGTAATGATGATAGAATTATCGGCGGGATTAATATCCACCGATTTTATTACAAAGCTGTTTGGAAACTCATCTTCGTCATCATCATCCTTTGCCTTCTTCGCCTGCTTTTTACTTTCTTTTATTTCATCATCTTCATCGCCTGCATCTTCATATCCCTTACCAAGCATACTTGCATTTATTTCTTTGAAAGAGCTGAGCAGCAACTCGCCTTTTTCCGGATCTACTTTATTTATATAAAAACCATTGAGGTCTTCTTTGCCCGCCGCATTACTATAAAAACCAGCCAGCAGCAATTGTCCATTTGACTGCTCAATTAATTTACCGGTAATGATGTACCGGTCATCACTATTCAGCACCACATCTTTTTCTTTTTTACCATCATTATTATAAATGGCCATTACATATTGCTTAAATACTAACCTCTTTCTTTTCTTCTTGCCGATCTGTGTTTCTTCAAATTCTTTTCCCAATAAAATAATTTTATTGTTGGCCGTGTATTGCACATCTGCCAGTTGGTACAGCTTTGGTTCAAATGAAAGATTGATAACGGCACTTTCTTTTCGCTTCAGGTTTTTATCTAATAAGCTAATGCCAAGAGAAACTCTATCACTGGCAGAAATATTACTTACCATTAAAAATGCATTGCCATTACGAATGGGAGTAATCTTCATGTCATAATCGTCTCTTTTGGTTTCAAGGCCATAGCTACCAAGTTCATTAAAATCACCTGCCAACTCTCCGCTGCTTTTATCTACTTTGGCACCGAACACTTTAAAGAGCCTTCCTTTTTTTTCATAATCAGTGGCAAACATATACAGATCATTACCCATGGTTTGAAAACTCTGGAAGTCTAATCCCTTCAATTCCTTTTTATATTCTTTGTCGAATACTTCGCCAAAGTTTTTATCCATCTTATACAACTTGTAAGAAGGTGAACCTCCACCAATGGAAAACATAGTAGCGGCTCTACGCTGCTCGGTAAAATACAATCCGGAATTATCGGCGGCGATGATATCCAGGTCGGCGGTACCTTTCTTTAATTTCATTTCTTCGCCCCAGGTAATTTTATAATTAGTCTGGCCAAAAGAAAGAAGGCTGATGAACAGAGTGGTGGCGGCTAAAAATATGCGGTTCATGAATTTTATTTTATGTTGCTAACAATCACGGATTAGAGGATTCCCGGGATTAACACGGATTTTATTTTATATGCTAAAGTACTGTAAAGAGACAGGTTAATATAATAAGGGAATGCAAAAGTTAATGATTGCTTCATTTCTTTTTCTTAGGCAAACTAGCGGCCACTAATTCATAGGAGTCGTCAATCCACTGTTTTAGTTGTGAGGTGGAAGCAGAGCCGTCCACAACAATCGTATTCCAATGTTTCTTGTTCACCTGCCTGCCGGCAGGCAGGTATGATAGCCCGGAAGCACACAGGCAAACTCTTCCCGCAACTCAATAGCTTTATCGGGATCGCATTTTACATTAAAACGAAGATCTTCACTATCAAGCCCTGTTAATAAGAAAGCTTTGCTCCCAACCTTATACACCAATGTATCCGGACCAAAAGGGAGTGTTTCTTCTGCACCGGGTTTGGATAAACAATAATCTCTTAATGTTTCAATATTCATTCTCTTTGATAAAAGGATAAAGAAATGCTGCCGACAAACATTTTATCCAGAGCTTTTTGCACCTTGGGCATATCAGTGCTTAATTCTGTGTCGCCATATAGGTTGTTGTCATCATCACCGCCGGCTGATCTGATATCCAACTCAAAGTGTATAGGTGATTTTTCAAGAGCACCATCATTGTAAGAAATAATATTGCCGCCATAATCCCAACCAAAACCGTAAAATTTAATGGGCTTTCCATTAAGTGTAAGCAGTTGCTGAACACCACTACCAATTTTAATTCCTGAAGATGTATGATAAGTTGCACTGTCATTGTAACAAAGTATCATTCCAATCTTTTTGTGATAGGCACTATCCTGCCAGTAGATAATCGCTTCATTTTTTGTATCGGGATAAAGTTTGGTTACGTCTATAGAGTCCACACATTCAGGACCACAGATGCGTTCGTCTTTAATATTAACTTCTCCATACATTACTTTCAGATCAGAAAAATTGTGTTGGCTATTTATTAATCCCCATGATGTGTCGGTAATTAATAATGTATCGACAACCACAGTGGCTGGTTTGTCGTTCTCTGATGTACTTTGTTTCTTAAGTTTTTGTTTGCATGATGCCATACTGATGATGAATGCCAATAGAAATAAAATCTTTTTCATAGTGTCTTTTTTAAGTAGTAATAATAGCAGTGGCTTCTATCTCTATTAAATATTCCGGAGCAATCAATCCCTTTACTTCAATCAAACTCGTACAAGGTTTTATAGCAGCAAAAAATTCTCCATGTGCTTTTCCGTATTCTTCCCAATGGCTGATGTCGGTAACAAACATTCTTGTACGTACTACATCTTTTAATGATGCGCCTGCTTCCTTCAATACCGTTTCTATTTTTTCAATTATAAATTTTGTTTGTCCGTAGGCATCTTCTTTAAATACAGGCTGGCTGTTTTCATCAGCAGCCACGGTGCCGGTTACTTCAATAATGTTTCCAATTTTTACAGCCCGGCTATAGCCTACTATGTCTTCCCATTTGGCACCGGAGGAGTAGTTTGTTCTGTTCATATTATTTCTTTTTCGTGGATGCTGATTGATTTGTCAAAGGTTTTCGTTTCCAGCAATCTTGTACATGATCATTTACCATACCTACCGCCTGCATATAAGCATAGCAAATAGTAGAGCCCACGAATTTAAATCCTCTTTTCAGCAGGTCTTTACTCATAGCATCGCTTTCAATTGTTTTGGCGGGACATTCGCTAAGGCTTTTCCAATTATTAAGTATGGGCTTATGGTTTACAAACTGCCAGATATATTTATCAAAGCTGCCGAACTCTTTTTGAATAGCTAAAAAGGCTTTTGCGTTTTTTATGGTGCCTTCTACTTTCAGGCGGTTGCGAATGATGCCGGCATTTTGTAATAGCTTTTCAACTTTTGCAGGAGTGTACTTCACAATTTTTTTAGCTTCCCAATTATCAAATGCTAACCGATAATTTTCTCTTTTTACCAACACGGTGTACCAGCTTAAGCCTGCCTGTGCACCTTCCAGGTTTATCATCTCAAATAGTTTTTGATCATCATGCACGGACACCCCCCATTCTTTGTCGTGGTAATCCATGTACAATTTATCTTTTAAGCACCAGCTACAGCGGATTTTTTCTTTCATAAGCTAAGAGGTTAAAAGAGAAAAAGGAGGAAAGGAGAAATTCATTATCATTATGAAAGATACCAAGAGTTATAAAACTATCGAATTGAATTATAGACATTTCACCTTCAATTAGAAAACCCAGATTTTCAGACAAACTCTTTTTCTCTTTTTCCTCTGAATTCTCTTAGCCCTTAATTTCTATATTCTCTTCTTTTATCAACGGTTCTCCATTCATCCGCAATAATATCTGTGCCACCGTCACCACATCTTTCTGGCAATAGGTAACTATTCTTCCCAGGTTTTTTTCTTTCCAATACACTTCCCATACCATACTTCCATCTATATCATCTTTTGGAGTTTGAATGCCGAGAGTATGAGCCAATAAATTTAATGAGGTATAACTTTTAAAATCTCCAAACTTCCATAGTTCTAAAGTATCGTAGTGATTTACCTCCCATGGTTTTTTACCGGAGATGTTTAATAGCGGTGGTATCGGCAGATCGTTGATGATCATCCGGCGGCAGAGGTATGGAAAGTCAAACTCCTTTCCATTGTGTGCACATAAAAATTTTTGTTCGCCTGTGGCCCATTTATTCAGCATATCATTAAACTGGCTAAGCACCATTTTTTCATCATCTCCGGCAAAACTTTTTAAAATAATCTTTCGCTGTTCTTTGTTGCCCTGCAGCACTCCGCAACTGATGCAAACAATTTTTCCAAACTCTGCATAAATACCTGCCCGGGGATACAGCGTTTCATTCGTTTGCCCTTCATGATATTTAACAAGGGAAGCTGACTTGGTGTCCCATAGTTTTTTCCAATCCTCCGGCATATCGCTGTAGGCAGCATACTGCGGAACTGTTTCAATATCTAAAAAGAGAATGTTATTGGCAGGGAATCCAGTCATAGTAATTATTATCCTTTAAAAATAAGGAAGACCAGAATAAGAGCAATCAGAAAACTTTATGCTCCTTCAATAAAGCCAATATGATTGCCAAAGGGATCGGCAACAGTGGCTACCTGAATGCTGCCACCCACATTGATTACATCCTGTATTAATGTAGCACCAATGCTTACAAATTTTTCAACAGCGGATGCTGCACTTTCTACTGCCCAATAAGATACAGTATGATTGCCGGGTAAAATATTTTCCA
Source organism: Chitinophagaceae bacterium (assembly GCA_031397865.1). Taxonomy (GTDB): domain Bacteria; phylum Bacteroidota; class Bacteroidia; order Chitinophagales; family Chitinophagaceae; genus JJ008. The sequence goes on along the minus strand of JANNMN010000026.1, from coordinate 19,895 downwards.
TAGATGGATCAAGACCCAGTTCAAAACCATTTATATCAAAGCCTACATAAAATGGTTCATCAAAATATGGTTGAATACCCGTGGCTTGTATATACCACTCTTTGGCCGCAGCCAGGTCGGCAACATGATAAATAACGGTGCGGAGTTTTTGCAGCATGTAAAAAAATATTACCGGAAAAAATTAATGCCTTATAAATATTTATCGCCTTTATTCCTTTTCACTTCCGCCACATACTCTTTTATCTCCTGCTCTTTATCTTTTTTACAAATAAGTAATACATCTTTTGTATCTACTATTATAAAATCTTTCAGGCCCTGTAATAAAACCAGTTTATTATCCGGCACATGCACCATGCAATTATTGGCGTCTATCACTGTCACATTTTTTCCTACTACTGCATTTCCAAAATAATCTTTGTCTTTATTTTCCCAGGCACTGTTCCAGGTACCAAGATCACTCCAGCCAAATGATGCTGGTATTACAAATACATTATCTGCTTTTTCCATTACCGCAAAATCAATAGAGATATTGGTGCACAGCGGATATATAGTTTCTATAGCTTCTTCCTCTGCAGGAGTATTAAACTTGTCTTTCTCTGCCGCAAATACTTCATAGATCTCCGGTAAATATTTTTCAAAAGCTTTCAATACATTTTTCACCTTCCAGGTAAAGATGCCGGCATTCCATAAAAAATCTCCACTGGTAATAAACGTTTTTGCCAGCTCCACATTAGGCTTTTCCGTAAATGTTTTTACTTTAAATACATCCGGTGCTGCTTCGGCGGTATCATGTTGTATATATCCGTAGCCGGTGTTGGGGTACGTTGGTTTTACACCAATCGTTACCAATGCATTGATATGATCAACAAAGTCAAAAGCTTTCTTTGCTGTTTTTATAAACTCATCTGTTTCCAGAATTAGATTATCGGCTGGAGCCGCTATCATCAATGCCTTCGGATCTTTTTTAAATAATTTAAAAGCGATGTAGGCAATGCATGGTGCTGTATTTTTCCGGGAGGGCTCTGCCAATATATTTTCGTGTGGTATATCCGGTACCTGTTTTTTTACAATGGGTACATACTCCTGTGCGGTAATGATAAATATATTTTCCTTAGGCACTACTTTACTGTAACGATCAAAGGTTTGTTGTATCAAAGTTTTACCAGTGCCTAGTATATCCAGAAATTGTTTTGGAAAATTGGTGCGGCTCATCGGCCAGAAACGGCTTCCGATTCCTCCGGCCATTATTGCTACGTAGTGGTGTTTGTTCATGTAGTGAATTGTCAATAGTGAATGGTGAATAGAAAAAATCAAATCACCATCACTGGTTATATCAGTCCTTCTCTTATCAAATCATGTAAATGTATAATTCCCAAATACTTTCTGCTGCCGGTTACTACCAGTTGCGAAATTTCTTTTTTTCGCATCATATCTAATGCATCTACTGCCAAAGCATCTGCTTCAATGGTTACCGGGTTGGTGGTCATTATCTCGCCAGCCCTTACCGTATCTATCTCGACATTTTTTTCCAGCATTCGGCGTAGATCTCCATCAGTAATGATGCCGGATAAATTATTGTCACCATCCACCACAGCAGTAAGGCCCAATCTTTTGGCCGTCATCTCTACTATCACTTCTTTTAATGATTGGGTGGGTGCTACTGCTGGCTTTTCATTATTAATATATAGATCAGCCACCCGCAGGTAAAGTTTTTTGCCCAGCATTCCTCCCGGATGAAATTTTGCAAAATCATCTGATTGAAATCCTTTTGTTTCCATCAGGCAGATAGCCAATGCATCACCCATTACCATTTGTGCAGTAGTGCTGGTAGTTGGCGCCAGGTTATTAGGACAAGCTTCTTGTTCTACTGTTGTATTTAAAATGATGGTAGAATTTTTTGCCAGAAATGATGTTATGCTTCCCACCATTCCTATCAGCACATTCCCAAAATTTTTGATCAACGGCACCAGCACTTTTATCTCCGGGCTTTCACCGCTTTTGCTAATGATGATGACCACATCTTCCTGCTGCACTATGCCGAGGTCGCCATGTATTGCATCTGCAGCATGCATAAATATGGAAGGAGTGCCGGTAGAATTAAAAGTGGCCACAATTTTTTGAGCTATTACTGCACTTTTTCCAATGCCACTTACGACTACCCGTCCTTTTGTTTGGGCAATTGCATGTACAGCTTTTTCAAAATCATCATTGATATAAGCAGCCAGTTCCGAAATAGACCGGGACTCCTGTTCAATTGTTCTGATAGCTACCTGTTTTATTGAAACCGACATATAGATTGCCGCAAATTTAGAGTTTTTGATATGAAATGGCCTGTTGGAATTAGTAGGCAGACATACTGGTTGTCAAAACCAACTTTGATATCTGTTTGATTTCAAAGCCATAATAATATTGTGGAAACAAGGCTGTTAAAAAAGGAGTTTAATTTTAACGCCTTGGCCTTGTATAAAGCCGTAAATCATTTGTAAATTCGCAACCTCCCGACATTCATCGGGAAATGGGGATAGAAGTTGTGCGACAGGAACATCTGACAGGATTAGTAATCACTAACCACTGAGTCCCCGGCATTTAGACAACATAAACACTTATCATTTTGACCATCAGTCAGCTTTGTGCAAAAAATATATTGCATTAATCTGTTATGAACGGGCAAAAAATGAGTATCTTAAATAAATCTGCATTAGTAGCATCCCGATAGCTATCGGGAGAAAGAAAATAAAGAGTAATGGCAACAACAACAGTAAAGAAGCCTTCCGCAAAAAAGGAAGGAGTAACTTCCTCAAAGAGTCCTGTGGACAAATCCAATCCAAAAAAAAATGGTAAACCCGTAGCAATACAGGTATCCGCCACATCCAAAAACAAATTTGACCTACATAAATCGCTGCAGGAGCATTTTGGTTTCGACAAATTCAAAGGCACCCAGGAAAAAGCAATCGAATCGTTATTAGCCGGTCATGATACATTTGTGATTATGCCTACCGGTGGTGGTAAAAGTCTTTGCTACCAGTTGCCCGCCATCATTAGTGAGGGTGTGGCCATTGTAGTATCTCCGCTTATTGCATTGATGAAAAACCAGGTGGACCTGGTTCGGGGCTATAGTAGTAATGATGAAGTGGCACACTTTCTTAATTCCACTTTAAACAAAAAAGAAATTAAAGAAGTGCATGATGATTTGCTGGGAGGCAAAACAAAACTGCTCTATGTAGCTCCTGAAACCATGACCAAGCAGGAGAACCTGGAATTCTTTTCTGATCTAAAAATTTCCTTCTTTGCAGTTGATGAAGCTCATTGTATATCTGAGTGGGGACATGATTTTCGACCTGAGTATAGAAGGCTGCGGGAAATGATGGTACAGATAAATCCTGATGCACCGGTAATTGCATTAACGGCTACTGCCACACCAAAAGTGCAGAGTGATATTGAAAAGAACCTGGATCTGCGTAATCCAAATATTTTTATCTCTTCATTTAACAGGTCTAATCTTTACTATGAGGTGCTCCCTAAAATTAAAAAAGCACAAACAGATGAAAATATTGTTCGCTTTGTAAAAAGCATGAAGAAAAAAAGCGGCATCATTTATACATTAAACCGGAAAACTACTGAAGAGCTTGCTGATATTTTGAATGCTAACGGTGTGAAGGCGGTGGCCTATCATGCCGGACTTGATAGTAAAGTGAGGGCAGCAAGACAAGACCAATTTTTGGGAGAAGATGTACAGGTAATTTGTGCTACCATTGCTTTTGGTATGGGTATAGACAAACCAGATATTCGTTTTGTAATTCACTATAATATTCCCAAGTCAATAGAAAATTATTACCAGGAAACTGGCCGTGCCGGTCGTGATGGACTTGAAGGAAAGTGCATTCTTTATTATTCACATAAAGATGTAAGCAAACTGGAACACCTAATGCGGGATAAGCCGCTGAGTGAAAGAGAAGTGGGTGCACAGTTAATAAATGAAACCGTTGCCTTTGCTGAAACAGGAGTATGCCGGCGTAAAATTTTGATGACCTATTTTGGAGAGGAGTATCCAAATGAAAATTGCGGGCAATGTGATAATTGTAAACATCCAAAAGAAAGAATAGAAGCAAAAGAAGAAGTGGTGATCGCATTGAAAGCAATAAAAGCTTTGGAAGAAAGGTTTGCTACTGACTATGTAGTTCAAATCATCAGCGGACGATTAACACCGCAGATACAAATGTTTCGTCATGATGGATTAGATGCTTTTGCCAGTGGTAATGACAAAGACAATCATTTCTGGAATTCATTGATACGACAGTTGATATTAGAAGGATTGCTTACAAAAGACATAGAAGAATACGGAGTATTGAAATTTACAAAGAGGGCTGAAGCATTTCTAAAAAAACCAAAATCATTCGAAATAGTGCTTAATAAACTATACGATGATGCCAATGCAGATGATGAAGAAAGTGTGGAAGAAACCGGCGGTGCAGCGTTAGATGAAAGACTGCTGAACATGTTGATGGAGATTCGACAGAAAGAGGCGAAGAAAAAAAATCTGCCTCCATTTGTTATTTTTCTTGAATCATCCTTGCAGGATATGGCTACTTTTTATCCTATCACTATGGAAGGATTAGAAAAATGCCAGGGAGTAAGTAAGGGCAAGGCTATAAAATATGGAAAGCCTTTTGTTGAACTCATTCAGCAGTATGTAGAAGATAATAATATAGAACGGCCGGATGATTTTGTGATGAAGAGTGTGGTGAATAAAAGTGGCAGTAAAGTTTATATTATCCAAAATACTGATAAGAAGGTTTCGTTGGAAACCATTGCCAAAAACAAAGGATGGAGAATGGATGAGATGCTGGAAGAAATGGAAACCATTGCTGCCAGTGGTACTAAGCTTAACCTGGCTTATGCCATAGATGAAATGCTGGATGAAGACGACCAGGAAGAAATAATCGAATACTTTAAAAACTGCGAAACCTCCTCTTTGCAAGTGGCACAGGATGAGTTGTCGGAGTTTAATTTTAACTGGGAGCAGTTAAAAATTATGCGGATTAAGTTTTTAAGTGAATATGGCATGTAGAAGCAACTTTAATCCTCTTAATTGTGGATTTTTTGTGAATACCACATATATTTGCAACCCCGAAGCACAAAAGCGAAGATAGGCTTCCACTTACCGGAGTAGATGTGTTTCAGGAATGGTGCGGTAGCTCAGTCGGTAGAGCAAAGGACTGAAAATCCTTGTGTCGCCGGTTCGATCCCGGCCCACACCACAGAAAAAGCCTGTTACTGTAAAAAGTATCAGGCTTTTTTGATTTTCTTATAGTTACCAACTCCGGCAAGAAACTATTATTCTTTTTTCTCCAGCACTCCTCTTATCAACTCCATCTCAAATCCTTTGCCCATTAAATAATCCATCGTCTTTTTCTTTCTTACCAGGTATTGTTCACTTTTTAAGGAGGCATATTTTTCTTTCGCTAGTCTGCTTAGCACTTCTAAATATTCTTCTTCCTCTATTTGTTTCAGTGCTTTTTTTATACAATACTCACTTACCTTTTTTTGCTTTAGCTCATATTTTATTTTTACTCGTCCCCATTGCTTTATTCTGAATTTGCCGCTGGCAAATGCAATAGCAAACCGTTCTTCATTCAGGTAATTCTCTTCTATCAGTGTAGCGATGATCTGGTCATGTTCGCTTTTCCAAACGCCTAGATCATACAGTTTTTGTTTCACTTCATGATGACTGCGTTCCTGGTAGGCACAGTAGTGTTTTAGTTTTTGCAGGGCTTGCTCTTTGGTCAGGTATTTTTTGTACAGCATTAATAATTTATTATTCTTCCAGCCTGTCTATACAACTAAATTCTTTTTTCAAAAAATCATCGTAGTAATCTGCCTGCTCAAAAAGTTTGCGGAAGGTTTTGGCGCCATTCTCTTTCGTCATATCCAGGTCGTACATAATACTGCTAAGCACAATATTTTGTTTTACACAACTAAGCACCAGCCCATGTGTTCTAAAGTTTTCTTCGAGCAAATATTTATACAGCGGCTTTATTTTAGTAATATCTGATGGCATCTGGCAGAGATAAGCATCACCTGCAATAAAAAAATTCTCCGGATTATAAGTGATCTTGATTTTTGCTGACCCTTCTTTTACTCCCCACACATTTACTCCTTCTCTCGACAGCCGTACATCTTTGCCCAACTCTTTTAATATTTCTTCCACCGTTTTTGCTGCACCCACCAATTCAATTTCTTTTTCTGGTATCACCGGCAATTTGGCTTCTGTACCACAACTTGGACAATATTTTCCGGAATCTATATTGGCACTGGTAACTAATGCGCCGCAACTAAAACAACGGGATGATGCTTGTCCCCGGTTAGGCACATACATCAGTAATGCTTCCCGCAAATAATTTACCGGTAATGCAAAACCCAAATTATCACCGCCTCTTATTATAAATGAATTTACTCCAATCACTTCGCCACTCATATTCACCAGCGGACCGCCGCTGTTACCGGGATTAATGGCTGCATCAATTTGTATAAACTTCAATCCATCTCTTATTCTATCCACTTTTGAAATCACTCCTTGTGTGGCCGTATAGTTTAATCCATACGGATGACCGATGGCCACTACAGAATCACCATCTTTCATTTTATCATATTGACCAAGTTTTAACTCCGGCAACTCAACCCCAACAGGTGCCTGTAAAAAAGCAAGATCATGTTTGCGATCGGTGTACCATACTCTTGATAAGGCTTTATCAAATGCCTTACCGGCAATAGTTACTTCAGCCTCTTCTGCTACCACATGTGCATTGGTAACGATGAGATCAAATTCTTTTACATAAAAACCAGTGCCGGTGCCGCCGGGTGTAGCAATTTGAATAATGGCTTTTTGATACTGTTCTATTATTTGTTGAGGATCCATAGTAATATTTTTATAAACCAATGGCTGAAACAGTTCTCATCATTTCGCTTCCATATTTAAAAACTCCATCTCATTAGTAAACGTCAGGTTGAAGTTTAGTAAACTATCAAACCGCAGGTTCTGTGTTTTAAAATCCATGTGGGGATATTTATCCTTCCACTTTGCCTGTATAGTTATTATTTTATCAATGATTTTTTCTTCTACCAACTGATTTCTTTGTGCATCATAATAAGCTTTCCTATATCCTAATGCCACAAAATAATCTGCATAGTTTATCATCATGTATAAATGATATAATTCTGTGATGATCCTTGGCAGACTATACGAGTACTGGCAAAAACCAATACCATATTCTATAATGCGGGAAGCAATCAGCGGATAGTTATTGTCCCGGTAAAAGATCATACTCTGATTAGCAGCATGTATAGAGTCTGATACCATTTTGTATTGCTGCGGAGCTACTATAGAAAAAGTATACTTGGAACGAAGTAAATATTTGAACACTTCTTCCTTTGGCAAAGTCTTCATTATTTTGAAAGCCTCCACCATTTCCCTGTTTTTATCCATCACCGGTCTTTCATCTTTCTTAAAATAAATGCCGTTGATCTTTTCTAAATCATGCAGCAGTTTTCCTTCCGGTGTTATTAAATAATCTATTCGATAAATCAGAGTCAACAACATGTAAGCAATACCACCAGAAAACTTTTCTGCATCCAGTGTTGCAATCATGTCGGTTACATCACCGATCCATTTTTGCAGGTAATTATATTTTATTTCTTTTTCCTTTTCAGAAATAACAGCCAGGTGATCAATATCAAAACTTTCCAGCATAGTAAAGTCCTGCACCAGCAGATCGTCTTGTTTATCTGCTTTGGTGGATAATTCTTTTAATCCATAATATAATTTGCTGGGGCTGGCAGTAGCAGCATCACTATCAAACCTCATACATAGTCTTTCATTATCTAATGCGAAGCGGCTGTAGTATAAATTGAAATTCATTTCCAGCAATCGCCGCATTACCGGCACAGCAGGTTGCGGCATGCGGGCCAGTGTTACCTCTGCTTTTAGTTCCTGCGCATTAAAGTTTCCTCGTACCATTTTAGATCCCTGGTAAAATTCGAAGCGGCCCTCTGCTCCATTTCTTTCATACACTACATTTTGTGTAGAATCATCCCGCAGGTAATCAAAAAATGCATCCAGGCATTCCACATATTTTTTTTCTTTGAATAATGCATCAGCATCCGACCATCGGTTCACTTTGGCCAGTGGCTTATTGTTATCCGAATAGCGGCCAAAAGGAATATCAGGACCGGCAGGCAACTCCTCTTTTTTCTTTCCCCAGCCAAAAAGTTTATCGAACATGTATTGATTTTTTGAGAAATAGCAAGATACTAAAGAAGGGTAAACTAACCTATCTCCCGGCAGACCTCCGGGCATTATTTTACTCCGCTTTTAAGTATTGGCTGTAAACCAAAAATCAGTAGTTTCGCCTCAAACAAATTGACGATGAAGTTTATAGCATCCTCCTCTTCTTTACTGAAACAACTGCAGCATATTTCCGGTGTGATAAATGCTAACACAGTGCTTCCTATCCTGGAAGATTTTTTATTCGAAGTAGAAAAAAATAAACTGACCGTGGTGGCCACCGACCTGGAAACAGTGATGAGGGTGCAACTGGATATTGAGGCCAAAGACAGTGGTAAGGTTTGTATTCCTGCAAAAATTCTGATGGACTCATTAAAAAATCTGCCCGATCAGCCACTTACTTTTAATATTGATAAAAACTTTGGTATAGAAATTACCAGCGATAATGGTAAGTATAAAGTGATGGGTGAAAATCCGGACAACTTTCCAAAAGAACCGGCTGCGGATGATACTACTTCATTTACCATGTCGGCATCAGCATTGGTAACTGCTATTAATAAAACATTATTTGCTACCAGTAATGATGATCTGCGTCCGGCTATGACGGGTGTTTTCTTTGAGCTGGATAAAAAAGGATTGCAATGTGTTGCTACCGATGCACACCGATTGGTTCGCTATAAAAGAACAGATGTAAAATGTCCTAAAGCAGATTCTTTTATTGCTCCCCGTAAACCACTTAGTTTATTAAAGGCTGCAATTCCTTCTACAGATGAAGAAATTACGGTGAGCTACAACAGCAATCATCTTTTTGTAAAACATGGCACCACACAAATGAGTTGCCGGTTAATAGATGCCCGTTTCCCTGATTATAAAGTGGTAATACCTACCGACAATCCTTATAAATTAACCGTAAGCAAAAGTGATTTTCAAAGTGCATTGCGCCGGGTAAGTGTGTTTAGTAATAAAAGCACCAACCAGGTAGCATTAAGCATCAGCGGCAGCGAACTACAACTGGCTGCACAGGATGTTGATTTTAGTTTTGAAGGAAATGAGAGAATGAAATGCCAGTACAATGGCGAAGACCTGATGATTGCCTTCAATGCTAAGTTTTTAATTGAAATGCTAAGTGCTGCCGATGGTGATGAAATTACTGTTGAACTTTCTACTCCCACCAAAGCCGGTATCATCAAACCATCTGAGCAAGATGAGAATGAAGAAATGCTTATGCTGGTAATGCCGTTGATGTTGAATCAATGATAGAACTAAGATTTTTTTGATTAAATACGATTTATGGGAGAAAGAGAACTTCCTTATAAAGAACTCACTCATAAAGTTATTGGCTGTGCTATGGAAGTACACCGGGTATTAGGTCCTGGCTTCCAGGAATATATTTATCAACGGGCATTGGCTATTGAAATGAAAACAGCCAGTATTAAGTTCGAAGAAGAATTTGAATTATCAATTCACTACAAAGGAAATAAAATTGGATTGAGACGAGTTGATTTTTGGATTGATAGTACTGTTTCTCTAGAAATAAAAGCAAAGTCTGAAATAGATAATACACACCTTGCTCAAGCTATAAATTATATAGAAGCTTCGAATGTTTCAACCGGATTACTAATAAACTTTGGTGCTGCATCTCTTCAATTTAAAAGAATTCACAATAAAAAACTTTTTCCTAGCCTAACCGACAACTTATTGAAGTAACGGAGTATACCTTATTTCCAGCTAATCCGTTTTAATCCTTTTGATCTTAGTTCTTAATATGTATTCTGCGAATAATAAATTCCCAACCCAACCCAGCCATGCTACTATCCTATACACATCCATCGGTGGTACCGACATCGTATTTGTAATTCCATATTTCCAGGCTCTTAACGTCAACGCAGATAAAGTAAGAGCATAACTCCTTATCATATAATTGCGATGTGCCTTAAAGTTTTTTTGTTTCGCTTTTATTAATGCCATGGCCGTAAAAAACATCCACAACACCGCTAACATAACAAATGCAATCCGGGAAATGGTTCCCCCATTTGCATAAAACCCCATCAGTAATCCGGCAGGTCCGGTAATCAACAGCACATCTATTACATAGATGTAGCCCATAGTTCGATGAAGTGTTGGATTAGCTTTCAATAATCGTTTTGAAAACTGGGTAAATCCGGCGAGCAACACCCAGATACTAGCATACACATGTATGAAGAAAGCGATCCTCCAGTGGTCAATATCAATGTATTGTTGCTTGATGCGGAGAAAGCCCACATCAGTATTATACGGAATGTACTCCATGGTGATGGCAGCCATCAACCAGGTAAAAAAACCCAGTGTTAACAAAAGGCTTGCATTCCAGGTATTTGTTCTCGTAAAAATTTATCCTAATTTTAAAAGGTAAACCAATCCACTTACCACTTCAAATTTAAACCTTTCGCCATGAGAAAATCTTTCTCCCTGCTGCTGGCCTTATCCTTCCTGCTGGCATGTAATAATGAAAAGAAAACAGATAGTGAAACAAAAGTGAACAAGGATGATTCATACATTGCGATGAACAATACACCACTGCCCCCGCCTTCTATTCTCGATCGTCTGCTCGGTTCCTTTGTAGGAACATTTGGTGATAATAAAATTACCCTGCTGATAACAAGAGTATTGGGTGATACGGTAGAAGGCCGTTCTATCGTTGGTGGAAATGACAGACCTTTTTCTGGTATGGCCATTCAAAAAGAAGGAATAATAAATGTGGTGGCCAAAGAACCTGGTGATCATGCCGATGACGGTGTTTTTAATTTTACCATTAATACCATGGCGCCGGATAAAGTAGATGGAAGCTGGAAACCAAACAATGCAAAAAAACCAGCGAAAGAATATACACTCAGCCGTAAAAAGTTTGAATACAAAACTGATGTAGGTAATTATCCTGAAGCGTCACAACGATTATTAAAAGCAAAGGATGTAGAGAATTTGTATAAAGAAGACCTGATGTTTATGCGGAATGAAATCTTTGCCCGTCATGGATACTGCTTTAAGAAAAAAGACCTGCGACAAGAATTTGAAATGCAGGATTGGTATGTGCCTGCTACGGTCGACATAAAAGGTTTTTTGACGGACATAGAAAAGAAAAACATCGAACTTATTAAACGCTACGAAAAATATGCAGACGAATATGGAGATGAATATGGAAGATGATGATCTCTTTGATCCTACTAAGGAAGAAAACTTCCTTACCTTTCAACGCTTTTCAGATATGGCACTTGCGGCTTCTTTATCAGAGACGCTTTCAAAAAACCACATTGAGTGTAGATTGGAAAAAGATGTTCCAATCCTTGATTCAATATTTGGAGGAGTCTCTTCCATCCCCGACATTTTAATTAAAATCAAGTCGTCAGATTTTATTAGGGCACACCAATCTCTTGAGGATTTTTATAAAAAAGATATAGATACTATTTCCTCGTCTTACTATTTATTTGAATTTACAAATGAGGAGCTTTTAGAAATTTTACATAAACCAGATGAATGGGGTCCGTTGGATTATCAATTGGCTCAAAAAATATTAACAGATAGAAACTGTGAAGTTCCTGTTTCTACAACTAAACAATTAAAAGTAGACAGAATAGAACAACTGTCGAAAACAGATAGTGGCGACAATCTTATTTTAGTCATCAGTATATTTATTATCTATGTGTTTGCTTCTATTATTTTAATGCGCATAAACCATTCTTATAATTTTCCTTATAGCATTTTTATTATTCTTCTGGGTGGCAGCCATCTTGCATATGGAAGGAAAACATTGCCCAATGGCAAGCAGACATTCGTCTTCAATGAAAAAGATAGAAAAACAGGGAGGCTTATTAACATGATTGGGTTAGTTTTTCTTTTTTATGTAACACTTACGTTAATATTACTAACCTCCAAGGTTTCTTTTGACTTGTTTGATTTCTCTTTTTGATGCCTATTTTTTCCTTCGTACCTTCTCCCTTCAATTTTCACTATGTGGGATAATATTTTAGTGTACTTCTCTACTCTTGAACAACGGCCATTGGAAAGAATGGCTTTTCTTGTCGGTGGTTTATTATTATTCTGGATCATTGAAGGTGCTATTCCGTTGCTACCACTCCGGTTCAAAAAAACGAGGCTGCGCCATGCATCAGTCAATTTTGGACTAACTGTTATTCATCTTATCATTCATACATTTTTGGCTATCATCATTATTAAAATAAGTGATTGGTGTATTGCCAATCAATTTGGTGTTATTCAATGGTGGTCTGGCATCAACTTTTTAGGAGTTGTACTTCTCACCATATTGATTGTAGATTTTTTTGGCGGATGGCTGGTGCATATCACCGAACATAAATTAAAATTTTTTTGGCGGTTTCATGTAGTGCATCATGCAGATAATAATGTAGATGTAACTACCGGCCTGCGCCACCACCCGGTAGAAAGTGTGCTGCGGGGCATTTTCTTTTTTATCGGCATTGCCGTAAGTGGTGCGCCGATGTATGCGGTGATGATCTATCAAACTATACTTGTTTTCTTTACTGCATTTGAACATGCCAATATTTCTTTGCCTAAATGGTTAGACACTGCTCTCAGTTATGTTTTTGTTTCTCCCAATATGCATAAAGTGCATCATCATTGGAAGCAACCATATACCGATAGTAATTACGGTGCTATACTTTCCATCTGGGATCGACTGCTCGGCACATTTAAAAAACTGGAACCCTCACAGATCCGCTATGGCATTGATAAAGATTACCCCAATGAAAAAGATGAAGACTTTCTCCTGCTCATAAAAAAGCCGTTTCAAAAACAAGAATAGTACCTTAAACCAACTGCTAAAACATCATCATGAGAAAAATTATTTTAATAGCTTTTCTTGTTGTATCGCTTCATTCTATAGCACAGTTACCAGACGGTACTTATTATGTAGCTGCCAGGTCTGGTTTAACAATTCGGGAAAAAGCTGACCCCGCTTCAAAAGTGTTGGAAAGAATTCCTTACGGAACTAAGGTTATCACCATGCCTGAAGATGGCGGCTGGAAAGAAATAATAACAGAAGGCCTTACTGGTTATTGGAAAAAAGTAAAATACAATAATAAAACAGGATACATAGTTGATAGCTACCTGCTGCCATGGGCTCCGCCTAAACTTTCAACAATCAAAGATTTAAAACAATACCTGGCACAGGCGGCTCCGCTTTTTGGTCAGAAATTAATAACACGGTCCGGCACCACAAACCAGGTTACAGAAGACGGTTGGGAATTAACGAAGCAGCTTCATAAGAATGGTGCAGAGTGGCATCAATATTTTGCATATGAGTATAACTCAGATACGTATTTTCTTCCTGGCTTCAGCTTGCAACAAGGTTTTTTATTATTGCGTCTTATTCCTGAGTTCAAAGAATTGTTTGGGGAAAAAGATGAATTTCCAACCAGCAGCAAAACTATAAAACGAGGGGAGAAAGAATTTGATATAAAAATCATTAACACAACTGAAGGCGGTGAATACACCGGCCCTATTACCATTGAGAAAATAAAAGTAAGTTTTGAATCTGGTGCTTATTACCAGTTTGAAATGTATATGCAGGATAATCAATTAGTCATTTTCTTTAGCGGGGGGGTGTAGATTTGTACTATGAAAAAAATCGCCATGATACCGGCCCGTTATGCTGCCACCCGTTTTCCGGGTAAGCTGATGCAGCAGTTGGGTGATAAAACAGTTATCCGGCATACTTATGATGCCACTGTGGCCACCGGGTTGTTTGATGAAGTAATTGTAGTTACCGATAGTGAAATCATTTTTACAGAAATAACTGCAGCAGGCGGTGTTGCAATAATGAGCCAACACGAACATGAAAGCGGTAGTGATCGTATTGCCGAAGCCGCAGCCGCAATGAATGTTGACATCATTGTAAATGTGCAGGGCGATACTCCTTTTGTAAAAAAAGAACCTTTGCAAAAACTATTGCAGCAGTTTGATGATGCATCTGTTCAGGTTGCTTCAATGATGCAGGTGCTTAGCAAACAATCAGAAATAGATGATCCCAACTTTGTAAAAGTGGCGGTGGATAAAAATATGAATTCACTCTTCTTCAGCCGCAGTGTAATTCCTTATCCAAGAGATAAAAATTATTCCACTACTTATTACGAACACATCGGTGTGTATGCATTTCGCAAGCAGGCATTGTTGAATTTTACCCAGTGGCCGGTAACGCCTCTCGAAGCCGCAGAAAAAATTGAATGTCTCCGCTATTTAGAGAATGGAGTACCCCTCCGCATGATTGTAGTGGATTATATGGGAGTGGAAATTGATACTCCTGAAGATCTGGAAAGAGCAGCCAGTCTTTTATAGTTTTTTCCTAACTGCAAACGATTGAATCTTAAGATAATATTTTTCGTTGTTTTTATTAATGCGAATTTGCTGTAATACCAATTGTAAAAATTAATTAGTCCGAAAGGTTTGCGGTGAAATACCGAGAGCCAACTATTTATGATTTTATCATTGGACTATTTATTTTGGCGAATCGGTATAACACTCAATCTTGTTATATGAAAAAACTATTGCTCATTTTATTTCTTCTTATGTCTATAACAGTTTATTCACAACCCGTTCAATATAAAGAACAATACCGTCCCCGGTTTCATTTTTCACCAGCGGTTAATTGGTGCAATGATCCCAACGGGTTGGTGTATAACAAAGGTGAGTATCATTTATTCTACCAATACAATCCCTTTGGAAATGTGTGGGGCCATATGACATGGGCACATGCTACCAGCAAAGATCTCATTCACTGGAAACACTTGCCCATTGCTGTTGCCGAAGAAAAAGACACTATGATTTTTTCCGGAACCTGTGTGGTAGATAAAAATAATACCAGTGGTTTTGGAAAAAATGCCCGCCTGAATGAGGTAGTCGGGCAGGGAAAAGCACCAATGATAGCTGTTTATACCGGGCATATTGAAAATAAAAATCAGTCACAACACTTAGCATACAGTTTGGATGATGGCATCAGCTGGACCAAGTACAATAAGAATCCAATACTTGATCTCGGTAAAAAAGATTTCCGTGATCCGAAGATCTTCTGGTATGCACCAAAAAAATATTGGGTAATGGCATTGATGTTTCCGATAGAGCATTATGTACAATTCTATTCTTCGGAGAATTTAAAAGATTGGAAACATCTAAGTGATTTTGGTCCCGCCGGAGATACCAGCGGTGTGTGGGAATGTCCTGATCTTACACAAGTGCCCATAGAGGGCAGCAAGGGAAAAAAGAAATGGCTTTTGCAAATGTCTATGAATGGCACTATGCAATACTTTGTTGGTGAGTTTGATGGAATAGCCTTCACTAATGAAAATCCCTTGGATAAAATTTATCGCCCTGATTATGGTCCGGATTATTATGCCGCCATTGCATACAATCAATTGCCTGCTGCACATTTACCTACAGCCATAGGTTGGATAAACAATTGGAACTATGCCAATGATATTCCTACCACCCCATGGAAAGGTGCGATGTCATTGCCAAGAACTTTGAGTATAAAAAAGTTGAATGGAGAATGGATACTCATTCAAAAACCAATTGAAAAAATAAAGTCGCAAAGAAAGATGATCTATAAAGAAATGAAGGTTGAATTTAAGAATGTGCTTCGTCTTCCTGTCACATCACAACAATGCGAAATAGAAACAAGTATTGGTATAAATGATGGAGCCGTTGGCGGAATAAGAATTGCCGCCGGTCATGATCATTATCTTGAGTTTGGGTATGATGCAGAAAAGAAAGTGCTCTATCTCGATCGTAGCAAAACAGCCAATCAATCTTTCAATAAGAATTTTTTAACCATGAGCCGCTACGAAATTCCATATACATTAACCGGCAATCTTAAGCTTCGAATATTTTTTGATAACAGTATCGCCGAAATATTTGTGAATGATGGAGAAAGAGTTTTCACCGCCCAGCTCTTTCCCGATGAAAAAGATAATGGCATAGAACTTTTCTCCACTGGCCCCACCAGTCTTAATTATTGTTATGTATATGAAATAAAATCGGTTTGGTGATTGGGACATGCCCAATCTGTGTCCCTCTTTGACTCAAATATTTTATTGCCTGCGGTAATTCGTTTCAGGCCTCCCCAAACCTCCCGCCTTCGGACGGGACAGGCACTCACCATGGAGGGGCTTCAGGTCGTTTATAATTTAGTTATTACTCAATGACACCAATGCTCAAACTTTCATATTAGTGAATTCTGTATTCATTGCAGCAGGCAATCTCATTCGTATTCAATTTGTACTGAGCTTGTCGAAGTATTTCGTGCCATTCGTGTAATTCGTGGCTAACCTTTGTTTAATAGCGAAGGCAACTTTAAAACCCTTTGCTGTAATTTCGTGGCAAAACTTTCTCTATGGCTTTTCGAAATTTCAAAATGGTAGGCTATGTAATCTACGGCCGTGGCAGTTTCAATCAACTCGACGAGATCATCTCCCCGCATCGCATCGCTGATCGCCCCATGATATTTTTAGTAGATCATTTTTTTTCCGGCAAGCCATTAGTCAATCGCATACCTGTAAGAGGCAACGATCAAATAATTTTTGTAGACGTTACCTACGAACCCAAAACAACCTATGTAGATCAATTGGCGCAGCAACTAAAAGATGAATTCGGAAAAGTAAGTGGCATCATTGGTATTGGTGGTGGCTCTACCATGGATCTTGCAAAAGCTGTTGCACTGATGATGAACAATCCCGGCTCTTCTGCCGATTACCAGGGTTGGGACCTGGTAAAAAATCCGGGTGTTTATAAAGCAGGCATTCCCACACTTAGTGGCACCGGTGCAGAAGTATCAAGAACAACGGTGTTAACAGGCCCCACCAAAAAGCTCGGTATGAATTCTGACTTCACTCCGTTTGATCAGATAATATTAGATCCGGAGCTTACGAAAGATGCACCCGCCAATCAACGTTTCTATACCGGCATGGATTGTTATATCCATTGCATTGAAAGTTTGGAAGGAACATATCTAAATGAGTTTAGCAAAAGCTATGGCGAAAAAGCATTACAACTTTGCCGGGATGTATTTGTACATGCCAATGAATGGACGGATGAATGTGATGATAAACTGATGATGGCTTCTTATGCAGGTGGTATGAGCATTGCCTACAGCCAGGTGGGTGTAGCACATGCAGTCAGTTACGGACTTAGTTATTTACTTGGCACCAAACATGGCATTGGCAACTGTATCGTCATGAATCATTTGGAAGAATATTATCCTGCCGGTGTAAAAGAATTTAAATTCATGGTGGAGAAAAATAAGATTGATATCCCTACCGGCATCTGCAAAAATTTGAACGAAGATGATTTTGATAAAATGATGAATGTCTCTCTCGGTATGAAACCACTTTGGGAAAATGCACTTGGTAAAGACTGGGAAAAAATAATGACAAGAGAAAAACTTAGAGCTCTTTACGGCAAACTATAAATTTGTTCTATGAAAAATTATATCGCTTCCCTTATCCTTTTATTGTTTCTTGTTCCGGTAACAAACCTGTATGCACAGAATAGAGATATCAGCTACATGACTTCGGGAGGCAAATTACACCCATTACAAGCTATCATGGATATCCGGCACTACACACTTGCTTTGGATGTAGATATTAAGCAAGAAACAATAGCCGGTTATACCAGTATTGATTTAATATTATCACAACCCACCGACACTCTGTTATTTGACCTTGTTCATTTATTGAGAGTTAGTAGAATAACAGCCAATAACAAAACGGTTAAATTTTTTCAGCAAGCCGATTATATTTTTATTACCAATAAGGAAGGCTTTAAGGTGGGTAAGCACAGCATTAAAATTGAATATGGTGGCAAACCACCTGTAGCAGTAAAACCACCATGGGAAGGTGGCTTTACCTGGACCAAAGACAAAGGTGGCCATCCATGGGTAGCCATTAACTGCCAGTTAGAAGGTGCAAAAATTTATTTTCCCTGCAAAGATCATCCCAGTGATGAGCCTAATGAAGGAGCCGATCTTATTATCACTGTCCCGACAGGGCTTGTAGTGGCTGGACCGGGTTTATTACAAAGCACCACTAAAAAGAAAAATAATAAAACAACTTTTCATTGGAAAACAAACTACACGATAAGCAACTATTGCATTCTTTTTAATATAGGAAAATACAAAGTCGTTAGTCGCACCTATACTACCATCGAAGGCAACAAAGTGCCTATGGAGTTTTATGTGCTGGAAGAAGATGCTATGCATGCAGCGCATATTCTCGACCTAAGGGAAAGAGATACAAGGATCCTGGAAAAATATTTTGGAGAATATCCGTGGGTCAAAGAAAAGATTGGTATTGGACATGTACCTAACCCGGGTATGGAACACCAAACAATGATTACCTATGGCGACCCTTTCAATTATATAAAAGTGGGGGGACAGGATTATTCAGCTAATCTCTTTCATGAGTTTGGCCATGAATGGTGGGCTAATAAGGTTACGAATAAAGACTGGGCCCATATGTGGATACAAGAAGGGATTGATACTTATTCAGAGGCACTGTTCTTTCGGGAAATAGCCGGAGAAAAAGGATATGATAGTATGATACTTGCTTTTAAGCTGGATATTGAAAACATAAAACCAGTAGTGCAGGGTGAAGAAGTGAACTCCGGGGATACCTACACCGGGGACGTTTATAGTAAGGGTGCCTTTTTTATGCACACACTTCGTTATGTTTTAGGTGACAGTATTTTTTTTCCGACACTTAAACGATTGGCCACCGATTCAACATATACGTACAATAATTTTGTAACTACCGATGATGTGGAGCAACTGTTCAGTCGTGAAGCAGGAAACAATTTGAAACCGCTATTTGATTTTTATTTACGAACCACGAACAGGCTTGACATTATTCTTATACAATCTGGGGTGGATGAATACAAGATACTTTCTTTAAACACCCCAATGCCTCTGCCCCTGGAAATTATAACCGATGCAGGAGTTAAGAAAATATTATTAACTAAGCAGCCTGTACTAATAAAAAGTAAAACCCTTCCTGTTATTGATGCCAAAGGAAATTATTTTAAAAAGGTGATTATTCAATAGACATGACACTCTTATCTTTTTTCCAAATTCTTCCGGAAAAAATAATGATCACGGAAAAACTGAGAGTTTTATAAGATAAACACTGATCAAAAAGGCAATAGGTTCGGTTCTTCTTCAATAATTATTTGTTTTTTCTTTAATCCTCTTTTCAGTTGATTATAGCTGATGCGACGGGTAGAACCACTGAGGCGATAATATAATCTGCCCTGGTGCATTTCTTTAATCATTAGCTCTGCCTGTGGAAATTGATACACCACCCTCCAATCAGCAAGGCCGATTTGATAATTCGGATTCCAGTATTTAAGTATAATCATTTGTATAAAAATACATTGAAAATCAATTAAATTTGATACAAGAACTTTCGCCAAGCGGCGAGTTGGGCGCAAGCAATACCGAGCGTATGAAAATTCGAGCATTTAGCATCTAAGTTTTATGATTAATATAAAACAGCACCTAATAACTGTATTGCTCTTTATGACAGTAGTTTGCCTAAGTTGTAAGCGAACAAATAAATTA
>JANNMN010000008.1:0-95079 GCA_031397865.1 Chitinophagaceae bacterium | reverse complement strand
TAATAAACTTTCGATTTTATCCCTTCCTTCAATGCACTTGCTATTCGTTTGAAAATTGGATACTAAGTATTTTTTGGCGGCACAAGGATTATTATCTGACTTAGTTGACTTTTTCCCATCGGCATCAAAACCTGTTTCATTAATTAGTCGTATGATTTCTGAATAGGGAGTTCCGTCTGTGCTATAATCCAGTAAAAGTTTGCCGTTTTTAATATCAACATTTGCCGAAACAACGCCATCTTGTTCTTTCAGCAGCGTTTCTACTTTAGTTTTTCCTTCTGCACAATTAATAGTTGTTTGAATAGTAACAGCAGAACTCTTTGGCTTAACTGTGCAAGGATTAGCTTCCGGTGTAGTTGATTTACTTTTGTCAGCATCAAATCCTGCTTCATTAATTTTCTTAATGATTAGCTGTGGTGTTCTTGCTCCGGTATAGTCTAGTGTTATTTTGCCGGTTCTGCTATCAATGCTGATATTGGAAACAGTCTCCATTGCACTTAACAATCTCTCTACTATTTGTTTTCCTTCTTCACAATTTATAGTCGTTTGTATGGATAACGGTTTAGTTGCAGGTGCTACCGCTTTACAAGGGTTCGCATCAGGTGTTGTTGATTTACTGCGGTCAGCATCAAAACCAGCTTCATTTATCAATTGTATAATCTCAATATATGGTGTACCATCGGTGCTATAGTCCAATGCAAGTTTGCCGGAAGCAATATCAACAACTGCACTTTTTACACCTTCCTGCGATTTTAAAATTCTTTCAACAATAAGTTTTCCATCTGTACAATTTATATTGGTAGTGATGATTTTTTTGGTTCCTGTTTCTACCGGCTCTATTCTACCTTCGCCTATTTTAGCATAAGTGTATTCACTTTTCCTGGTGGATGTACGGGTTACAAAGCTGAGTGAAGCAATCAGCCCATCGCTGTTTTTTTCGGCACTTGTTTGTGGTTCAGATCCATAGGCAGTAACTCCCAAAAACATGGGTGGTTCAAAACCTCCCATAAACTTTGTTGGATAGGGTTCAAGCTCAGGATTTCTTTTTTCGTTTAATTTAACGGTAGAAGTAACAACCTGGGTGGCTGCATCGCCGGCAGTTTCAGTAAAATCACCTCCCTCTGTATAAAAGGTAAATTTGTTGTCTTTAATAGTACTCTCACCAACTGTTTTTTGTTCTGTAATTAATACTGTATTACCTGTATATCTATATGTAAAGCTGGTGATATCTTTCTGGCTAATTGTTTTTATAAGTTCTGTAATTCTACCGCTTTTATCATACCTGATAGTAACAGTAATTGGCTGAGGATCCCGGCCATAATAGACTGAATAGGCAATCGGCTTTTCGATGTTTTCAAATTTAAAATCGGAAATAGTTATCGATGCTGTTCCTGTAGCAGATAAATATTTTACACTTTGTATTCGGCCATCATTGGTATAGCTATATTCAGTTGTATTTTTTTGACCGTTGGCCTCAGTACGTATTTTTTTAGTTATTCTCCATGGCTCCGTCCGCTTTTGTGCATTTGCGGGGTATGACTGAAACAACCCAACTATTAGTAACAGAATTGAAACACGGAGAATAAACATAGTGAATGAATTTATTTAGTTTGCAGTTTTAGCTTTACATGGATTGATAGCAGCATTTGTTGTTTTTTGTCCATTGGCATCAAATCCATTTTCATTTATAGTGGAAAGTATGGCAGTATAAGGAGTTCCATCGCTGCTGTACTTAATAGTTAGTTTACCCGTGGCAATGTCAATTTTCACATCAGTCACACCTTCAAGTTCTTTCAGGGCACCGATAACTTTTGTTTTACCGGCTGCACATTTAATATTCGTTTTAATTACTGTTGCGCCTGCTGCATTTTTTACCTCTTCGCCATCAATAACAGGAGGAGTTTCTTCAACGGGTGTAGTTGCAACAGGGGTAGTCTTTTTCTTAAAGTAATATTCACCCAACGGTATTCCATTATTTCCAATAGATACTTTTACCCAGTAGGCATCTTTATCTTTTAGCAATGGTTTTTTCAGATCGTATGAATATTTATTTCCTGTTTTGGCATAAGTGTTTGTATATTCTTTTCCTTTTCGCACTGCTAATTCTTCTGGTGTATATGTTTCCAGCGTCATTACGGTTACAGGTGCATTGGTTTCTACAATCAGTTTATTTGTTTTTTCATCCAGCTTTGCTGTAAAAGTGTATTTGCTTTTGTAAGGCGTTTCTATGCCGCCTACGGCGGAGTATTTGGGTTGGGCAAATGAAGAAAGAAAAAGCAGAATAGACAATGGCAGAAGAAGTGTTTTTCTCATAATTTTTTATTTTGGACTGCAAAGCTGCAATCGGTAGTCAAAGATGATTTATAACCAGTTATAACACCCTAACCAATATATAAACGACCTAAATAATAGACAGATGACGGTAAATTTTACTAACTTCAAGGGACAATAAATTTGTACCATTGATAACATATAAGTGTATAATTGTAGATGATGATGAAATCGATAGACTGACGGTGTTGTCTTTCTCTAAAAAATTTCCCATTTTAGAAGTGGTTGGGGTGTTTGAAAATGCCACAGATGCCTTAAAAATTTTGGAAACAAAAAAGATCGACATTCTTTTTTTGGATATAGATATGCCCGGTTTGAACGGTATTGATTTCAGAAAGAGAGCCAAAGAAATTCCTGTTTGTATTTACATTACTTCGCATCCGGAATTTGCAGTTGAAAGTTTTCAATTAGATACTCTGGACTATATTATTAAGCCAGTAAAAATGGAACGGTTTACACAAACCATTCATCGCATTTCAGATTACATGGATATAAAACAAAAAGCTAATCTATTTGAATCAAGTGTAGGCGATGATGTTATTTATATAAAAGAAGGTCATGATCAAACCAAAGTAAAACTTCACAATATTTTATACCTGGAAGGATTAAAGGATTATACAAAAATTGTAACAGCCGATAAAAAATATTTTGTATTAACCAGTATTGGAAACTTATTAAAAGAAAACCATTTTCAAAACTTTATAAGAATTCACAGGAGCTATGCTGTGCAGAAAATGTATGTTGAAAAAAAACAGTCTAACGAGCTGTTATTAAATAATGGGATCTTGCTACCCATCGGGAGAAGTTACAAGGATAGTTTAAATTTTATTGGATGAAAAAATTGCTATTCTTTTTTTTAGTTTTCCCGTTGTTTGCATTTGCCCAAAATAGCCAGTATAAAATTATAGACTCTTTAAAAGCATTGGTAAGGATACAAAAAGAGGACACTGCTCTTGCCAGCATTTATAATCAAATTTCCTACAACTATATTTATCAGAATTCAGATAGCGGTATTGCTTATGCCAAAAAAGGGCTTTCTATTTCTCAAAAATTAAATTGGCAAAAAGGAATTGGCAATGCCTATTTGCAAATGGGTAGCCATTTTACTTCGAAAGGTTTTTACGATTCTTCCATGATAGTATTTGATCTTGCTATTAAAAACCTGGCTGCTATTAAGGATACTTATTACATTGGTAAAGTTTATAATCAACTTGGTATATTAAAAGGGAATAAAGGGAATTATCCGGAAGCCTTAGATTATTTTTTTAAATCGCTTTCTATTTTTGAAAGCACTAATGATGCGGGCAAACGAATGAGCATTGCAGCAGCTTATGAAAACATTGGCACTATATACAACTTTACAGAAAATTACGATAAGGCTATTTTTTACCTGGAAAAATGTATTGCGGTTTTACAACAACTTAGTAATACAGAAAGCCAGACTGCTTTGAACTTTACCAATATTGGAACAGTTTATCAAAAGCAAAACAATTCAACCAAGGCAATTGCATCTTTTGAAAATGCCAAAAAAGCTTTAGGTAATCAAATAGATCACTTTGCCATTGCTTTTTTAAATTCCTCCTGGGCTAATACCTATTTGAAAAGTAATAATTATGATCTAAGTATTAAAAAAAGCGAATTAGCTTTAGCTGCTGCAAATATTGCCGGCGATAAAGAATTAATCACTTCTATCACACAAAACTTAGGCTATGCCCAATTTAAGAATGGCTGTTTAAAAAATAATCAAGTGCTATGTAGTAAGGGATATGATAATATCTCAAAGTCATTATCTCTATATAGGGATTTAGGCAACCAAGAAGGATTACGAAAAGCTTATTTGTACTTATCTGAGTATTATACTTTCAAAAAGGATTTTCAAAATGCATTATCAATGCACCAGTTATACGCTGATTATAACGATTCTATTTATAACCTAAAGAATAAGCAAAGTCTCCAAAACTTAGAAGATCAGCGAACAATCGATTTAAACAAAAAAGAAATTGAGTTAAATAAATTAAGCCTGGCTAATAAGGAAAAACAAAAATGGTTTTATATAGCAGGTCTTTTCTTATTAAGCAGTATTGGGTTTATGTTTTTTTATCAAAGTAGCAACCGAAAAAAAACGAATATAAAGCTACAAGAGCTGAACAAAAATTTGGATGAAGCAAATAAAGTTAAAGCCCGGTTTTTTAGTATTTTAAATCATGACTTAAGAAGTCCGGTGGCTAACCTTATTCAGTTTCTCCATTTGCAGAAAGATAGTCCCGAAACATTTGATGAAGAAAGTAAAAAACGATTGCAACAAAAAACAATTTCCGGGGCTGAAAATCTTTTAACCTCCATGGAAGATATTTTGTTATGGAGCAAAGGGCAAATGACCAATTTTAAGCCGGTATTGAAAAACATCAATATTGAAGATTTGTTTACAGATACCCAAAAGCACTTTGATAGTTTCGAAAATGTTGACATTAAGTTTTTACCAACCAATCAGCAAATTTATACCGATGAGAATTATTTGAAAACCATAATGCGAAATTTTACATCTAATGCTATCAAAGCCTTAGAGCACACAGAAAGACCTGCCATCATTTGGAAAGCCTATCAGGAAAGCAGTAAAATATTTTTGTCTGTTACAGATAATGGCCCGGGAGCATCTTCCGAACAATTGAAAGCTTTGTATGATGAAAAAGAGGTGGTGGGAACTAAAACAGGATTAGGATTGCATTTGATCAGGGATCTGGCTAAATCTATCAACTCCACCATCCAGGTAAAATCAAATCAAGGAATGGGCACTACTTTTATTTTAGAATTTAACGCTTTGTAAGCAGTACAACCTTCAGTTCTCCGATCAGAAATTTTGGTAAAAGCCCTAATAAAATATAAGTGTTTGTATTGCCTGAATTTTCCGAAATTTGCCTCACTTAATTACAAATATGATTGATATAAAAGTTCCAACGGTTGGCGAATCTATCAGTGAAGTAACCTTGTTGAAATGGAATAAGAAAGACGGTGAATATGTGGAAAGGGATGAAGTGATTGCAGAACTGGAAAGTGAGAAAGCCACTTTTGAAGTAAATGCGGAAAAGGCAGGAGTGCTAAAACTGGGTTCCGCCAATGAAGGTGATACTATTAAGATAGGTGATGTGCTGGCTAGTATTGATGAATCTGCGGCAAAGCCAGAAAGCAATGGAAAGGCGGCTGCTGAAAAGAAAGAGGAAGCACCTACCGCAAATAAAGAAGAAACTGTAGCCGCACCTAAAGAAAAAGAAACAAAAGAAACCAAAGAGCCGGCAAAAAAAGAAGCACCGGCATCATCAGCTCCGGTAGTTGCAGTTTCTAATGACATAAAAGCAAGTCCCGTTGCCTCGGCAATTATTGCTGATAAAAAAGTAGATCCTAAATCAGTAACAGCAACTGGTACTGCCGGTAAAATATTAAAGGAAGATGTGTTAGCTGCTTTATCCAATCCCGGTAAAAAAGCATTTGCAGGCACCGAACTTAATAGCCGCAATGTTCGAACAGAGAAGATGAGCAACCTGCGGAAAACAATTTCCAGAAGATTAGTAGAAGCCAAGAATACAACTGCGATGCTTACCACTTTTAATGAAGTGGATATGAGTGGCATCATGGACATAAGAACAAAATATAAAGACAAGTTTAAAGAAATGCATGGAGTAGGGTTGGGCTTTATGAGTTTCTTCGCCAAGGCCTGTGCAGTTGCATTAGCAGAGTGGCCTTCGGTAAATGCTTATATTGATGGCGACCAGTTGATCTATCATGATTATGCAGATATCAGTATTGCCGTGAGTACACCAAGAGGATTGACTGTACCCGTAATGCGGAATGTGGAAAGTATGAGCATGGCTGATGTAGAAAGAAAAGTAGTGGAGCTGGCTGGTAAAGCAAGAGACAGTAAGTTGACAACAGAAGATCTTACCGGCGGAACATTTACTATTACCAATGGTGGTGTGTTTGGTTCATTGATGAGTACACCGATTATTAATATTCCGCAGAGTGCAATATTGGGAATGCATAAGATACAGGAGAGGCCGATGGTGGTAAATGGGCAGGTGGTTGTAAAACCCATGATGTATCTTGCTTTAAGTTATGATCATCGCATTATTGATGGAAGAGAATCAGTAAGTTTTTTGGTAAGGTTAAAAGAATTATTGGAAAACCCGGAGCAATTACTGATAGGTAAAGACCCGGTGAAAACATTATTAGAATTATAAACCAACTATATGTTTAGAAATATTTTACTTTTTTGTGTGGTGGCTATAGTCTTTGTTTCTTGTCAAAAAGAAATAGACTGGAGTGTGCCCGGTAGCGGAGGTACAACAGCCCAGCAACTTTATCGTATTAAATCGAAAACCGGTACCACTGACTCTACACAGATCGATTATTTCTATGATGCCAACAAAAGAATCATCCGGGAACTGACCAACGGCATCGGTGGAGGGCAGAACCTTAATAACGATCTTACTATTACAAGAAACTCCGCCGGTATCATTACCAAAACCGTACAGAAAGCGGCTGCATTTGCTGGTACTGGTATTGATAGTGTTGTTACTATTTATAATTACAATACCACCACGTCAAAATACACATCGTCAGTTTTTCAATTGAGCATACCGGGGTTCTCGGTTATTGACAGTACTGTTTACACTTATAATGCTTCAGGAAAAATTGTAAAAGATGAACATTACCTGAAAATTGGCGGGCTTCCTATTCCTCTGCCACCTACACTTACTGCCCGCAATACGTACACTTATTCTGCCGATGAAAAAAATATACTGAGTGTGGTTACGGATGCAGCTATACCACCGGCCACTACATTAACTCCAGCCACCGCACAAACATATACGGTAGATGCAAAAGTGAACTCACTGATTATTTTAAACGAAGCGGTGCTGCTGAACAGGGTGGGATTATATAATGCTAATAATACAACAAAGGCAGTTGTTACCAATACCATTGACCCGACACAGGATTTTACAATGGGTTATACTTTCAGGTATAATTCAGGCAACCGGCCGGACTCTTCTTATGGTATCAGAACACCCGGTGGTGATGTAACAGCTTCAAAATATTTTTATCAGTAATTATTTATAAAAGCAATTTTTTAAGGCGGCTGTAATTATCAGCCGCTTTTTTTATCTTGTATCAATGAGTCGCTGGTTTTCATATCTTAATTCTGCTACTACTATTCTCTCTGCTTATAAAGGTGAGGAGCCGTTTGCCTCTTTTATAAAAAAGCATTTCTCCCAGCATAAAAAGTATGGAGGTAAAGACCGTAAGCAGATCAGTCATTTATGCTATTGCTTTTTCCGATTAGGAAAGGCGTTTGCTGATATGCCTGTGGCAGAAAGAATAATAGCTGGCTTGTTTCTCTGTTCAAATGAAGGAAATGATCTACTGGCTGAATTAAATTCTATTTGGAATGATAAAGCAACTTTACCCTTGCGGGATAAGTTAGCATTGATCGATAATTCAGTTTCAATGGATGCCATCTTCCCCTGGAAAGAAGAAGTGAGTAAGGACATTGATTTCAACGGATTTGTTTCTTCTTTTTTTATACAACCTGATATGTTTCTTCGGTTGAGGCCAGGTAAAGAAGAAGTGGTAAAGAAAAAATTAATAGCAGCCGATGAACATTTTAAAAATATTGATGCTACTTGTTTATCACTTCCTGCTGGAGCTAAGTTGGATGATATAATAAGTATAAATAAAGAAGCGGTGATACAGGATCATAGTTCGCAAAGGGTGGGAGTGTTTATGGAATTTGTCACGGTAAGCCAGGACAAGGATTCAAACAAGATCCGGGTATGGGATTGCTGTGCTGCCAGTGGTGGTAAATCTATTATGGCATTTGATATATTGAAAAATATAGAATTGGAAGTTTCTGATGTGAGAGAGTCTATACTTATTAACCTTAAAAAAAGATTTGTAGAAGCTGGTATTACAAGGTATAAAAGTTTTGTTGCGGATCTTAGTAAAGCACTAGTAAATAAATTATCACCTGTTGATTTGATAATAGCAGATGTACCTTGCACAGGCAGTGGTACCTGGAGCCGTACGCCGGAGCAATTATATTATTTTGATCAAAGTAAAATTGAAACCTATGCTGCTTTGCAAAAGAAAATAGTAGTAACGGCTATTTCCTATTTAAAACCGGGCGGCTATCTTTTATATGTTACCTGTTCTGTTTTTAATAAGGAAAATGAAGAAGCTGTAAGTTATATTCAGCAAAACTTTGCAACGATGAATGTAGTAAAGATGGAATTATTAAAAGGATATAACAATAAGGCAGATACATTGTTTGCCGCCTTGCTCCAACGTTCTTTATAGTCTGATCATTTCTACGGTCCCGATCAATTTATCACCATTCAATACTTTTATATAGTATTTACCTTTTTGTAAACGGTCTACAGCAAGACTAACTAATTTTTTACCAGTGCCTTTTGTTTCTTTCAATTGCATCACTAATGTTCCTTTAGCATCAAATAAAAGTATAGGCATATTGGTAACTGCATACGGCGTTTCTATGCTAAGCGTAACGGTGGAAGATGAAACCGGATTGGGTTGTAGAATCACTACTTCTTTATTAGCAGTTGGATTGCCTGTGCCTGTAGCCACACAAGCAGATGCAATAGTTACAGAAGCGGTATCAATAAATGCATCAGTAAAAGTGGCGGAAGCTGTATCTATTATCTGGCGGATGCGATAGGATACTGTGCCTGCATTTACTCCCACCAATGTATTGGCAAATTGATAAGAACGAATGGCTAATATACTTCCGGCTTGCGGAGTTACATCACCCACTTTAGTAAACACTGTTTCACCTGGTGCTTTTCTTTCTATTTCATATCGCATGGCACTTACATCTTTGCTGGTCCAGTTAACCGTTACATTACAGGTATTTACCGTGGCACTAGATGTTGCATATTCGATCAATAAGTTTTTAAATGCCGTTTTCATATTCGGTATGCCATAGCCGATTCTATCATTAGGATTAGTTGATATACTACCGGCCTGTTGCATAGCTTTTATGATCTTCATATTATTATATTCCGGAAAGCCCTGCCAGAGACAAGTGCCCAGCCCCGCCATATTAGGACAAGCAAAAGAAGTTCCATTACTTGTCCCTACTGTATTGCCTGTTGTTTGCACCAATGCATTTACTCCTACCGATGCTACATCTGGTTTTACCTGCCCATCGGATGATGGACCATAACTGGAAAAACCACCTACCACACCAGCCGAACTTACTGCGCCTACACATACTACACTATCTGCATCCGATGGTGTAGTGATAAAATGCCATGGACCATTACCTTCATTACCGGCAGAAACAAAAACAAGCAAACCTTTTTTTGCTGCTACATCTGCACCTCTTGCAGACATAGTGGTGTTGCCATCCATATTTGCATATACATAATTCAGCGAAGCATTATCAAAATCAAAGTAGCCGAGTGAGGATGAAATAATATCGCTACCACTGCTATCTGCTCTTTCTGCAGCACATACCCAGTTGTGTTCTTCAATAGGATATTCACTGGCATCATCTTCTGTGCGATATAGCCAGAAGGATGCTTTAGGTGCCTTACCGATAAACTGGCCCGGTATATTTGCCACGATGGTGGAAAAACAATTCATACCATGACTGCCATCATTTATTACATTGGATTCTCTTGCTACAAAATCCCAAGTGCCTAATATTTGTGCATTTGCATTGGCACTATCAAATGCTTTTAATGTGGTATAATTATTATAGCCATTATCCAGCATGGCTATCTGCATACCCTGACCTCTTAATCCAATATTGTGTAAGAATTCTCCATTGTGCAAATGAATTTCATTATAAGAATTTGTGCCGTAGTTAAAAAAATCGGATTGAATTCTTGCATTAAAATCTGGAGAGTTACTCGTTATCTCTTCATCTGCAAATTTGTTGATGATGATACGGCCTGCATCTGCATTCCTGGAAGCGATGCCGGATACACTTTGTACAAACGGAAATGAACTGATAGTGGTAATAGCATTTGCATCAGTAGTAAAAATGGTAATAATGTTTAGCCATTTTGATGCATTGAGTACGGTAACATTGGGAACACTGCGTATCTGTGTAAGGTATGCAGGTGTAACGGGCAGGTCGGCACTGTCAATAGGAATGCCGTATTTCGTTCTTCTATCTAAAGCTCTTTGTGATAAATAAGCAAGCGGAGATGCGAAAGTAAAACTGCTGTTGCCTTTATTTTTGATTTTGACGATGTAGCGATTGAGCTGTGCCTGCGATTCCATTCCAAATATCAATAACAGGCATAGTGGTAGTAGGATTTTTTTCATAAATGATAATGCTGATCCCCAAATTTAAGACCAAAAGCCGGTATTAGTTGTGGTCAATCATCCACATGGTAATGCCAAAGCCGGTTTTGTAGGGGCCACCTTGCCCGCCGGTATTGGGTTGGTATTCCCAGAGTTCATATTCCCGGTACACTAAGCCAATATTTTTTGAATATTTTTCTACTGCTCTTGATTTAGAACCATAAGCTGAAACATTGGTAACCGGTGCATTAAAGGCTTCATTAACTTCCTCTACTGTTTGCACATCGGTATAATTAATATTGCGATAGCTGAATGAAGAAGGTGTGCCATCATAATAATAATCCCATTCGGCCATATTATCATCATTGCTGAAATTATATTTCGTTTGATAAGGGTCTGTTGGTAAAAATTTATTCCCTTTCCAGCTAAAACCATCTTTGATAGGTAAATGCAATTTGATAAAACGCAGGTTATCTTCTATTACTTCCATCTGATCGGCAAGAGGAGTAATAAGATAAGAACCTGAAGCAGTCCATGGTTGCGATGGTGTCCACGAAGTGGCATTTACAGAATCCCGGATATAGCGGTATACCCTGTAACTTGGGCGACCCTGGTTATCAGTAATTGCCGCATCTATTACATGCTTTACCTGGTATTTATGAATTTCTGTACTACGGCCAAAGTTGGTAAAAACCATAGAGTCTAACCGATAGGTAATGTATTCGCCACTGGCAAATTGTTGATAGTCGCTTATTTTATCGGTGATAAATTCTTCTTTTTCATTGCATGAAAAAACAGTGATAGCTGCAAGAGCTAAAAGGGGGAAGCGAAGATTATTTAAAAGTCTCATAAGAAGGTTTTTCTGTATTTACGGATCCAAAAAATTTTCAGTTAAGTAAGGTTGCAAATACTGACCCGATGGATACAATAATGCCTTAGTAAAACTACAAACAAAAAGGGGGAAAATTAAGTCCCCCTTAAAAAACGTATGATTGCTCTGTTTATTGCCCGAAAACCAGTTGCTAACCGGAGAAAGTCTCCTAGATGCTTAGGGTTCCGGATTGAATAATGCCACCGCCTATTACATCATCTCCTTCATAAAAAACCGCACTCTGACCGGGGGCAATGCCTTTTACATTTTCATAGAAGCGGATATTCATCGTTCCGCCTTCGGGATAAATATTTGACAATGCGCCTTTGTCTTTATACCTGATCTTGGTAGTAGCTTCCATGCCTGGGGTGATAGTATCGTATTTAATCAGGTTGATCTTACCCACTTTCATTTCATTTTGTTCCAGGTCTTCCTCATCACCTAGCATTACGGTATTGTTGTCCGGATCTATACGGGTAACGAATACGGGTTTTCCAAAAGTAATATCGAGGCCTTTGCGTTGCCCGATGGTATAAAACGGGTAGCCTTTATGTTGACCTAAAATATTGCCATGCTTATCTACAAAGTTGCCACCGGCCACTCTTTCTTCCAATCCTTCTACCCGGCGTTTTAAAAAACCACGGTAATCATTATCAGGAACAAAACAAATTTCGTAGCTCTCACTTTTCTTGGCCAGTTCAGGATAGCCATAGTCAAAAGCCATTTGCCGTATTTCTGTTTTATGAAAAGGGGCCAATGGTAATAATGTTCTGCTAAGCAGATCTTGTTGCAATCCCCAGAGTACATAGCTCTGGTCTTTTGTATCATCAATGGCTTTGCTGACTACAAACCGTCCATTATCATACTGGCGGATTTTTGCATAATGACCGGTGGCAATAAATTCGCAGCCGAGTGCATCGGCTCTTTTTAATAAAGCTCTCCATTTAATATGCGTATTGCAAAGCACACAGGGATTGGGTGTTCTTCCTGCAATGTATTCGTCTACAAAATTTTCAATAACAAAATCGCCGAACTCTTCCCGTATATCTAAAATGTAATGGGCAAAGCCATGCTCTACGGCCGCCTGCCTGGCATCGTTGAAGGAATCAATATTGCAACAGCCGGTTTCTTTTTTGCTGCCACCGCTGGCGGCATAGTCCCATGTTTTCATGGTAATGCCCACCACTTCGTAGCCTTCATCATTTAGCATAAGAGCTGCCACGGTACTATCTATACCGCCACTCATGGCCACCAGCACTTTACCTTTTCTGCTCATAATTCAAAAATTTGCAAGCAGCAAATATACGATGAAATGGGGGAGGTGGGGAAGTTCAGTGTTGGGTGAGATTTTGGCCAAGGGGAGTTAAGGGTATTGACTCATCCTAAAATAATTACCGGTTAATAGAATGCTATTTTCTTAAAAGATTGGTTTACTTATTACTGTGCTGATACAGGCTATGTGGATGGGCTGAGAGTATTATCCCGGCTTAGGTTGCAAAGTCAATAATTATTGTGCTTTGGGAAATAACAGGGCTTATATACTTTAACGTGCCGCAGCCGACCTTTTTTCTTCGGTCGGCGGTGGACGTAAGCCACAGAATGAGGGGGCTGTATTTTGGAGGAGAAAATTTTTAGCTAACGATTACGGCTTGCAAAACATTGTACGATCGTTTAAGAGCAAATGGAAAAACAGGAAAACAAGCATTAATAGCAGTGTGTAACAAACTTTTAAAACAAGTATTTGCAGTGGTAAAAAACAATACCTTATATCAACCTAATTACTGTTCAGCTAAACCATAAAAAAGTAAAAAATTATTTGTTTTTTTACACAGTTCATGTTGGGCGCAGTAGGTCTACTTAGATTTTGGTTTATTAATGTTACGTTCTACTACTTTGTAAGCACAATACCCAAGTTGATTGAAAGCCTTCCAGAAAAGAGGTTCACTTGGCTCCTGGGCTATTAGCCTGTTATTCCATAAATAAAATGTTGTCGTTGGGCTTAAAGAATATTTCGTTATAATCGCTTTTATCAAATTTCCGTTTTGAAAATAAAACTCGTGACTCCAGTCATCTGTCTCGGTGTTGCGCCAAACTTTAATGTATAGAATAGCTTTTGATTTTATTTCAGTTCGATAAGAATAGAAAATATTCCTGTAGCCAGCCTCACCAGCTCGAAGTGTGTCTCCGTCATAATATGTAAATGACGCAGTGTCTTTTTTTGAATCGATTAATTGGCAGATTATATTAATTCCTGTCCTTGTCGAATCAGTTTGACTATAAGAATGTAAAGTGAGAAGTAGCAAAGTGAAAAGTCCTACAAATTTCATGAGTACTTTGAGTTTAAATTCTATTGCGCCCAACGGCAGTTTGTGAAAAAACTACCGTTACTTAAATATACACACAATGTGAATGAGAAAAAGGGATTGCATTTGTTGTGTTATCCTTTGATCAATGCTTTTAAAAACTCCTGCACCATTACAGATCTACCCAAAGGTTCCAATAAGAAAATAAACAGATTAATACCGATGGCAAGAAAGGTAGCAGGGTGTTTTAATTTTTTGTATTTCCATGCACCAACAAGTAGCATGGCAATGATCACAATTTGTGTATAGTGAATAGGGAGAATAATATTGATGTTTGGAAATTCTTTAGCATGCATACCAACATATACATTTTGAATGCCACGACCAAGTGCCGGCATCATAATAATGAATACAGTGGATATAAGCCACCATGCATGATTTTCAATTTCTTTTCTATGTATAATACTTTTTATCACCGCAAACCCAAAGGCAATCATCATTACAATTTCTACGGCGGCCACACCAAAGAAAAACCAGGGTTGAAATGGCCCAAATTGTTCTGGTGCTGCCAGTGCTTTTTCAGTAGTCACAATATCTCTGTGCATCATGCTTAAGGCAGTCAGGCAAACACCTCCTGCCACGAACATACCGATGATGCCATAAGTTCTATGTCGTGCCATTTGGCCATGTGTAGCAAAATAGGGCTGAATGATGAGATAGATATACCATATAGTGCCTGTCCAATAATGAATATGAACGGACCATGCATTCTCCCTGAAGTCGCCCCAATAATCTCTAAAAATGCCCAATTGCATAAAGATCATGGGAAGTATCATCCAGATATGTAAGGTCTTATACTTATTCATTTGAATAGTTAAGTTATGAATTTTCGGCTCAATGAGCTCCAGTTGCAAGGGGATGTTTTTTTTCTGCCCGAGTCTTCTCCGCTCCATCTCCAGCCAAGGAGGTTGTTGTTAAGACAATTCCACTTTCACATTCAATCTTTTAATTCTTCAATAAAATTCATCAAAAGGGCATTCAATATTTAGCAGTTGTTATTTGAATTGCCAAGTCTGTAATTTTTGTAACATTTTTTTCGGCCTGAAGAAAAGTTGATAATAAAAAAAATACCCCAGCTTACAAGCCAGGGTATTCAAATTAATTAAACGAGATTTATTAATTCAACTTCTTCTTCAAATTCTCATCAATAGCTTCTAAGAATTCTTCGGTGTACAAATAATGGTCGCCATGTTTTACTTTATTACCATGTATACATACGGCCAAATCTTTTGTCATCTTACCTTCTTCTACAGTTTCTATACAAACTTTTTCCAGGGCTAAACAAAAATCAATCAATGGTTGATTGTTATCTAATTTTCCACGGAAGGCAAGACCTCTTGTCCATGCAAATATGCTGGCAATAGGATTAGTAGAGGTTGGTTTACCAGCCTGGTGATCCCGGTAGTGGCGGGTTACAGTGCCATGTGCTGCTTCAGCTTCCATTGTTTTCCCATCGGGAGTGATGAGTACAGATGTCATTAATCCTAATGAACCAAAACCCTGTGCCACTGTATCACTCTGCACATCACCATCATAATTTTTACATGCCCACACAAAGTTGCCATTCCATTTTAATGCAGAGGCCACCATATCATCTATCAACCGATGTTCATATACAATGCCGGCTGCTTCAAAGGTTGTTTTAAATTCCTTTTCATAAATATCTTCGAAGATGTCTTTGAAACGGCCATCGTATTTTTTAAGAATCGTATTTTTTGTAGAAAGATATAAGGGCCATTTTTTGCTGAGAGCCATATTGAAACAACTTCTTGCAAAACCCATGATGCTTTCATCAGTGTTATACATACTCATAGCCACACCATCACCTTTAAAGTTGAACACTTCAAAAGTTTGTACTTCGCCACCACCTTCGGGAGTAAAGGTCATGGTGAGTTTTCCTTTCCCTTTTATTATAGTATCTGTAGCACGGTATTGATCACCAAATGCATGACGGCCTACAATGATGGGTGCGGTCCAGTTAGTAACCAGTCTTGGTACATTGCTGATAACAATGGGCTCCCGGAAAACCGTACCATCCAGAATATTTCGGATCGTTCCATTAGGGCTCTTCCACATTTGCTTAAGGTTAAATTCTTTTACCCTTGCTTCATCCGGAGTAATGGTGGCACACTTGATGCCTACTCCATATTGCTTGATGGCATTGGCAGAATCGATGGTAACCTGGTCATTCGTCTGGTCACGGTATTCTACGCCAAGATCATAATATTTTATATCTACTTCCAGATAGGGAAGAATGAGTTTTTCTTTAATAAATTTCCAGATGATACGGGTCATCTCATCTCCATCGAGTTCTACAACAGGGTTTGCTACTTTAATTTTTACAGACATAGTATTTTTTTTGACAGTATGCAAACCTACATGAAAAGAGGTAATTGCACAAAGTGGTTTTTCTATTACTATTTCATTGTTTGGATAAAATTATTACATTGTGGTAGCCAAAACTAAAACTGACAGAGCAGTGCATCACTCTCTGACCTTTAGCATGTTTGAAAACCTTATTTCTTTTTTAGGGAAATTTGTACAACTTACTCCGGAAGATATTTCTACAATAGAGGACAAGATGGTGATAAAGGAGTATCCCAAAAAATACCTGCTGATAGAAGAAGGCGATATTGCCCAACATCTTTATTTTATAAATAAGGGCCTCATTCACAAATATTTTTATAAAGGAAAAGAGATGATAACAACTGACCTGGTGTGTGAGGGAACACTTACCGGTTCTATTAATTCTTTTTTATCAGGTAACCCATCGCATTACTACCTGCAAACATTAGAAATTACTCATGTGCTCTCAATTTCCAAAGAAGCCCTGGAAGAACTTTATAAGCAGGACAAAAAGTGGCAACGCATTGGTAGAATAGTTATCACTCATTTTTTATTGCAACAGGAAAAAAAGATACTTGATGATATTCGCTATAACATCCGGGAACGTATTGTACATTTTGCACAAGACTTTCCTTCCATATTGAATAGAGTGCCACAACGAAGGATTGCATCTTACCTGAATATAAAACCGGAAACTTTTACCCGGCTGAAACATTTGATCACCGAAACAAAAAAGCCAACAGGACCAAAGAAAAAAGAAAAATCCAATGAGTAAATCTGCCACTGATAAACAGGCTCTCTTTATAAAAAATGCCTTTCATTATTTTCAACAGTTTATGCCGTTGACAATAAATGAAATGGAAGGTTTGGTAAAGTATTGCGAATTCAGAAAGTTTGATCGCAGAGCTATTATAGTAAAAGAAGGTGAGGTAGATGTTTTTTTAAATATGGTGGTGCAGGGCATGGTAATGAAGTATGTAAAAGTGGGAAAGAGTGAAACCATATTACAACTGGCAACGGAAGGACATATCATTCATTCAGAACTTTCTTATTTAACACAAACTCCGTCACCTGTAATAGTGCAGGCTTTGGAGCCTACGGTTGTTTTTTCTATTAGTTATGAAAATATGCAGGCAGCTTTGGATAATTTTCCGCAAGGCGAAACACTGGGCAGAAAAATATTAGAAACCATGTATATAAAGAAAGATGAACGTAAATATGCCTGGCAATCAAAAAATGTGCGGCAGCGATTTTTAGATTATATAAATGGCCATCCTCATATGCTGCAGCGGGTACCACAAAAATATCTTGCTTCTTACCTGAATATAAAGGCTGAAACCTTTAGCCGGTTAAAACATCTTACCAAACAGTAAGGAATTTACAGGGGGACAATTATCCACTTGTGCTAAAAAAGTTGCAAATCTTGTTGATTTGAATCAATAGTTGTTGTACCTTATTACTTCAATCATTGGTTATGCATGCTTTTTTAAACTACCTCCAAAAGTTCACTAACATGACGGATGAAGAATATGAGCATTATCTGCTGCCAGTAATAACTGAACGAAAATTTGAAAAGAAGCAACTGGTAACCAAAGCTGGAGATGTTGAGAATTATTTCAATTTTATACTGAAAGGAATTTTTAGAAAATATTATATAAAAGGAAAAGAAGAGATCAATACACAGATATCAATGGAGGGGCATATTATACATTGCCAGGAATCTTATCACAGCCGGCAGCCATCGGAGTATTTTATTGAAGCCATAGAGCCGGGCAAATTAGCCTCTATTACTTATGCGGATATGGAAGCGATGTTTGCAAAGTCTCAAAAAATGGAACACCTGGGCCGCAAGGTTATTACTCATGCTTTTGTATTAAAAGACCGCTGGCAAATGCAACTGGTGAAGATGACACCAAGAGAACGGTTTCTGCATTTTGTTACTAAAAACTCTACACTGCTACAACGGGTGCCACAAAAATATCTTGCCTCCTATCTGAATATAAAAGCAGAAACTTTTAGCCGCTTTAAACACCTGATAAAAAATCATGTACGCAGCATTGTGTTGTAAGCCGTGTTTACACATTTACTACCAGCACCGGAATCTTTAACTCATGCCGCACTGCACCTACAGTTTGTCCATACAGTAAATCTTTGATCCCACTATGCCCATGTGCACCTATTACCAGCATATCCGCATCGGCATCTTTTACTACCCGTACAATTTCTTTTACCCGGTCATTGAAACCGAGCATACCAACAGCTTCTATTCCTTTTTCTTTTAATTGCTGTACATAAATATCAATGTGTTGCTGATCTTTTCTTGTTTCCAGATCATCCGCCTCCTGCCCGATGATGCGGGTGGCGGCACTTTCTACTACATGTATTAAAAAGTATTTAGTTGTTGAATTACCCTGGCCAATAGCATGTGCAATTAGTTTATAATCTTTTTCACTAAAGTCGAGTGCCACTGCTATGCGATTATACACCGGTACAATGATCTGTTGCAATGTAACTGCATCAGCATGTAATTGAACAGGAGCAGTTGTCTTCTTTTTGCGAAGCAATGGATATACAATAGCAACGATCAGCAAGGTGATGTACAATACACCGGCCAGGATGATAATTGCTTTCCAGAAGAAATTGTCGGGAGTTTTAAAAAACG
This sequence comes from Chitinophagaceae bacterium, assembly GCA_031397865.1. Lineage (GTDB taxonomy): Bacteria > Bacteroidota > Bacteroidia > Chitinophagales > Chitinophagaceae > JJ008. The sequence continues at coordinate 76,181 of JANNMN010000008.1, read as the reverse complement.
AAGAAGCTTGTCCCACTACCATGCTGATGTTGAGATACACCAGTACTCCAGCAATTAATGATGCCAGGAAAATAATAAATGGTTTAATGACAAACTTGCCCATTGTTTTTTTATCGCTGGTAAAATGTATCAATGGAATTATAGCAAATCCAAGTTGAAGACTTAAAATAACCTGGCTAAGAATTAATAAGCTGTCGATATTTTCTTCTCCATTTATTAGAATGACTATGACGGCTGGTATGATGGCGATGAGTCTTGTCATTAACCGCCGTATCCATGGTGCAATGCGAAGTTGCAGGTAACCTTCCATTACTATCTGCCCGGCCAATGTGCCGGTGATGGTGGAACTTTGCCCGGAAGCAATTAATGCAACAGCAAAAAGAATTGGTGCAAGACCAGTACCCAACATTGGTGCTAATAATTCATGTGCCTGCTTTATTTCTGCAACATCTGTTCTGCCGGTTTTAAAAAACACGGTGGCAGCTAAAATTAATATAGCTGCATTTACAAAAAAAGCGAGGTTGAGAGCAACAGCACTATCAATAAAATTTAACTTCAATGCTTTTTTGATACCGGCATCATCCCGTTTTATTTTTCTTGTTTGTACCAATGCAGAATGCAGGTATAAATTATGCGGCATTACCGTGGCACCAATGATACCGATAGCAATGTATAAGGCGGTGTTATCCATTTTGGTGGGGATAAAACCTGTGGCTACTTCGCCAAAGTCGGGTTTGGCTAAAATAATTTCTATTAAAAATGATATACCAATAACGGCAACTAATGCAATAATGAAGGCTTCCATCTTGCGCATACCAAGCCGCTGTAGTAATAGGAATAAAAATGTATCAAGTACCGTAATGCTGACACCCCAGATAAGTGGTAAGCCGGTAAGTAATTGAATACCGATGGCCATACCTAATATTTCTGCAAGATCTGTAGCGGCAATGGCGATCTCTGCTAATCCATACAAGGCATAGTTTACATATTTTGGATAAGTTTCTCTATTGGCTTGTGCAAGGTCTCTGCCTCTTACAATACCAAGCCGGGCCGATAGACTTTGCAACAGCAAAGCCATCAGGTTACTCATTAATAAAACCCAGATAAGTTTGTAACCAAACTGGCTACCACCTGCCAGATCGGTGGCCCAGTTGCCCGGATCCATATAGCCCACACTTACCAGATAGGCGGGACCAAAGAAGGCCAGTATTTTTCTCCAGCCCGTTCTTTTCAAACTGGTAGTATCTACACTCTGGTGCACTTCACTAAGGGATGGATAGCTGATTTTATTTTTACTCATTATCTGTTGCTGCTTTTTCTCTCTGTTTATTTACTGGAAGCAGAGGGTGTAACAAAAATATTTTCTGCTAATTGCCTGCTGATGGTAAATGCTGGTTGTCGTCCTATTCTTACTTCTAATGAATTATCAAATTCAAATTTCTTTTTTATCTCCAGCCGGGTGCCAAGGTTTATGTTTTTATGTTCGAGCAGTTCCAGTATTTCGCTGGATTGATCGCTTACATTACTAACCACGGCGGTATTATTAAGTGGTAGATCAGTCAGGCATATTTTTTTACTAATCTCTATTTTTCCATTTGCATCGGGTATAGGATCGCCATGCGGATCTACCCGTGGAAAACCAAGAAATTCATCCAGCTTATTAATAAGTTTTTCATTGCTTACATGCTCCAGGTGTTCGGCCACTTCATGTACTTCATCCCAGGTAAATTTTAATTTCTCAGCGAGAAAAAACTCCCACAGACGGTGGCGGCGGATGATGATAAGGGCAACTTTATTTCCTTCCTGTGTAAGGCGGAAGCCTTGGTAAGGTTGGTAATTCAAAAGCTTTTTTACTTTTAGTTTTTTCATCATGTCGGTAACAGAGGCCGGCTTAGTGTTTAGTTCGGCGGCCAGCTCATTGGTGGTTACCATGCCATCTTGCTGCTGCAGGTGAAAGATGGCTTTGATGTAGTTTTCTTCGCTGGTGGAATAGTTTAGCATGACTAAAAATAAATTTAGATAAAGCTAAATAAAATTTATTAAAGAGGAATTTAAATACAAGGCTAGGAGATTAAGGAGTTGAAAGAGGAATACATAATATTATCGCACAGAGGGGAAAAGAGAAAAAGAGAGTACAAATACATCATTCAAACTCTTGCCTTTCTCTTTTTCTCCTTCCACTCCTTTCTCCTCTTGGCTTTAACCTAACACATTCAATTTTGCGGGAAAGCATTACTTTCGGGGCACCAATCACCAACTATGTCTGTAATAAAAAAGTGTTTATTGATGCTACTGGCACTGGTAATTTTTACCGGGTGCAAATCGAAAAAGAAACCATCTCTTTCTGGAGAAGAGATGGTGGACATTTCTGATTTTATTGATTTCTTTCCTACGGCAAATCTGCCTTATAAGTTCACCGATACTTCTTTATTGCGAAAGGAAAAGGATTCGTTGCTTATTAGTTATAAAGTGATCACACAGTTTGTACCGGATTCTGTTTTTGACCAGGTGTATGGAAAAGGTGTAAAACCAAAAGTATATCCGTTGGGAAAAGTGGTTGTTTCTAAAGGAGAAACATACCTGTTTATAAAAACAGTGGCCAAGGATAAAAGAGCGGCTTTTATTGTTGCCTTTGATAAAGACAATAAATACATAGCGGCTATGCCGGCACTGCGGCCCGATCAAAGTACTGCAACTGCACAATCTATGGTGCTGGATAAGCAATACACCATTACTAAAATTATGCAGCGGAAAAGTATTGATGGCAGCATTAGCGAAGGAAAAGATGTGTATGTACTGAATGTGGATGCCAAAAACTTTATACTTATCATGACGGATGCCCTGGATGATAAAATAACAGAGCTTATCAATCCCATAGACACATTGCCCCGCAAACATAAATATGCTGCAGACTATGGTACCGGTAAAATGAATCTTGTTTCCATACGGGACGGTCGTAAGCCTGAGCTGCTTAGTTTCTTTGTTCATTTCGACAAAGACAATGGGGGATGTTCTGGTGAGTTAAAAGGGGAGGCTATTATTCAATCAGCTAATACAGCACAATACCGTGAAGGTGGTGATCCATGTATTCTCACTTTTACTTTTTCCGCCAATTCTGTTTCAATAAAAGAAGAAAACTGTGGTAATCATCGTGGGCTTAAATGCAGCTTTGATGGAAGTTTTGGTAAAAGAAAATATGTGAAGCCAGCCCCGCCCAAAACAGAGAAACCCACATTGCCGAAGAAACCTGTTAAGAACTAAATTTTACCAAACCCCTGTTTCCTTCTAATCTTGCTTGCGAAGTAGATGGGTTTAATCATTGCATGCTGATGTTCAACATCTTAGGTGATATGGTGATTAACCTTTATCTTGCAGCTTCGTGTAAAAAGAACACATTATGAGTTTTACCACATTTTCAGTCCCGTATCCGGCCGAAGAACGTTATTCAAAAAAGATCGCATACTTCTCTATGGAGTTTGCTACTCATCAACCCCTAAAGATCTATAGTGGTGGATTGGGCTTTTTGGCCGGTTCTCATTTGCGCAGTGCATATGAATTAAAACAAAACCTGATCGGTATCGGCATACTTTGGAAGTATGGCTATTACGACCAGGAACGTAACCAGGACCAAACATTGGATGTGGCGTGGAACGAAAAGCAATACAGCTTTTTAGAAGATACAGGTATTAAATTCCAGATAACGATACATGAGCATCCGGTGTGGGTAAAGGTGATGTACCTGAACCCGGAGACTTTTAAAACAGCACCGTTGTTTTTATTGTCAACCGATTTGCCGGAGAATGATTATGTATCTCAAACCATCACTCATCGTTTGTATGATGCGAATGTGGCTACCAAAGTGGCGCAGTTTATTTTGCTGGGAGTAGGTGGTGCCAAGCTGGTTGACCTGTTGGGTTTCAATCCGGAGCTGTATCATTTAAATGAAGCACATGGATTGTCTGCGACATTTTATCTCTACAATAAATTCAATAATAATATTGCTGAAGTAAAAAAGAGATTGGTATTTACTACTCATACACCGGAAGAAGCCGGAAATGAGAAGCATGATATTTACCTGTGTCATAAGATGAGCTATTTCTGCGGATTAACGGTGGAGGAGGTAAAGAAGTTGTATGATAATGACAGTGACCAGTTCAACCATTCATTAGCGGCCTTACGATTTGCAAAGCTGGCGAATGGTGTATCTCAATTGCATGGTGTGGTATCAAGAGCCATGTGGAGTAAGTACAGTAATATTTGTCCCATCATTTCTATTACCAATGCACAAAACTGGAAGTACTGGGCGGATAAACAATTGTATAAGTTTATGGAGGCCGGTGATGATTATGGAATTGATGATCGTAAAAAATATTTGAAGAAAAGAGCTTTTGAAATAGTGGCAGATCAAACGGGAAAAATATTTAACCCTGATGTGTTTACGATTGTGTGGGCAAGAAGATTTGCGGGTTATAAAAGAGCTGGCATGTTGACAACGGCTGAAGAACGATTTGAAAAATTATTAGCCAGTAGCAAATACCCGGTGCAAATTATATGGGCAGGTAAGCCATACCCGGTAGATCATCCGGCTATCAGTGAATTTAATCAACTGGTGCATATCAGTAAGCGATATAAAAATGTGGCAGTGCTGATCGGTTATGAATTGGGCTTATCCAAAAGATTGAAACAAGCTGCCGATTGCTGGTTGAATAATCCACGAGTGCCAAGAGAAGCATCTGGTACCAGTGGAATGACAGCGGCGATGAATGGTGCTGTCAATTTTTCTACCGATGATGGATGGATACCGGAGTTTATTAATCATGGACATAATGGTTTTGTAGTGCCCAAAGTGGATTATGAAAAAATGGCTACTCATGAGCAGGATGAATATGATCTGAATAAGATGTATGAGATATTGGAGAATGAAATTCTGCCATTATATTATTCCAACTATAATACCTGGAGGCAGGTGATGAAAAACGGAATGCAGGATGTTCGCATACAATTTGACAGTAATAGAATGGCTCATGAATATTATGAGCTGATGTATAAATAATAATTACAGATTTATATTTTATGTACCCCGGTTTTTTAATCGGGGTATTTTTTTGGGGCTACTTATCTTTTTTGTTGCTGTGTATAAATGTCTTTAATCATTTCTGCGGCAGCTAAAGATTGCATCATTATGATTGGGAAGTCATTTGCCATTTTTTGACCGGCAGGAGTTTTATAAAATTTTACCAGCTGTTTTAGTTCTTTATAATTAAAATTGCGGCGGTAGATCCAAACCACCGCATTGTCCAGCCATTTTTTGCCATTGCCCGATATAAAAAACATGGATAATTTATCTAATTCTGCTGGCAAAATTTCTTTATTCTGCCGATCCTCCTCTATTTTAAAATCAAGTGCTTCATTTATATTGAAGCCGCCTTTTAAGCTTCGTAATTCAATAATTTTTCTTGTTACTTTATCGTCTGGTGCTGCGGTTGTTTCTAATTTAAATTCCTTTACACTCTGTGCAATTCTTTTAAATATATCTAGGGTGTCTTTGTAATTGTCAGGTTGTGTGTAGGCAATTATGCTGATGAAGGAACAAATAATACTAAGTGTTGTTCTTATTTTCATAATGTTGGTTTTTAGAGAAGTTTTTTGATATTGTTGCGGAGAAAAAATGAGGCTTAAAAGAAAATTAAGAAGGATTGATATTCTTAAAAAAGTATTTTTAGCATTCTCCACAGAGTTTAAATAAAATCTAAAATCAGATCATCCGCAGTTTTTGAAACGGGATAAAAACTTATTAGTTTGTTTATCACCGCTTCAACTATCGCATCAGGACAAGAAGCACCACTGGTAATTAAAATCCTTATAGGTTGTTCGGCAGGTAAGAAATCCGTAGTGAGTAATTCTTCTTTAGTATGAAAATTATAGTGCAGGATCTGGTTAGCGGAATTTATTTTTTCTGCACTGCTGATAAAATAAGTGGGCAGCTTTTCTTCACATAGCTCTACTAAGTGAGATGTGTTGGATGAATTATATCCACCAACAACAATGGCAAGATCGGCAGGGGTTTGCAGCATACCTGTTACGGCCGACTGGTTGTCATTGGTAGCATAGCAGAGTGTATCTCTTGTATCCGCAAAACTATCTTCTGTTTTAAATGTATCTGTGATCACTTGCTTTAAATAATCGGCGATGGCTTGGGTATCGCTGGCAAGCATGGTTGTTTGGTTTACCACACCGATGCGTTGCAAATGTTTTGTCACATCAAAACCTTCTGAATACTGATTATTGAATTCACTATAAAATTCAGCGGCTGGTTTTTCACCGGTAATATATTTTGCCAACTCTATCGCCTCCTTCATGTCTTTTACTACTACCGAAGGAGCATTAAATGCAGCATGAGAAAAAGTGGCCCGGGTTTCTTCATGTTTTGGTTTACCATGAATGATGATACTATAATTTTTCTTCGCAATAACTTCACTGCGGTTCCATACTTTTTCTACAAAGGGACAAGTAGTGTCGTATTTTTCTGTTTGTATGCCGATGTCTTTTAATTTTTGTTCTATTTCCAGCGTAGTTCCAAAAGCTGGTATCAATACAATATCCTCAGCGGTTATTTCTTCGAAGGGAATTAATGTTTTGCCATAAGTGTCCTGCAAAAAATTGATACCATGTGCCTGCAGGTCTGCATTTACCTGCGGGTTATGTATCATTTCACTTAATAAATAAATTCTTTTACCCGGATTTTCTTCTACTGTTCTGAAAGCAATTTCAATAGCATTTTCTACCCCATAACAAAAACCAAAATGCCGGGCCAGGTAAATTTGCAACGGACCAAGATCCAGCAGGGTGGGAGTAAAATCTTTTTTCATCTTATCCTCTTCCTTCCGTTTCTTTTTGATAGCGGTAATTAACGGGCTGCGGTAGATGATTGGGACCTCGAAACTTTTCATGGCTGCAAAGGTAGCAAAGTCCGCAGTGAGAAGTGTGATGTCGGAGTAAGGAAGTCTGAAGACGGATGTAAGATGTCGGATCAGTCGGTTTAATGTAAAAGAATGCAAATTGGGAAAGTTCTTTCTGATTTCTGACCTCAGATTTCTGACTTCATGTCGCATACTTCCGACTTCTTCTTATCTTTCGCAAAAGTTGTGACGATGCGTTATTTATTGCCTGCCATTTTATTTTCAACAATGATTGCTTCCTGCAAACTGATGAAAAAGAAAGACGAATCTGAATCTAAAAAACAAACAAGCAGCATGACAAACCGTTTTACCCCGGTGGACTGGGTCCACAGTACCAACATCTATGAAGTGAATGTGCGGCAGTACACTCCAGAAGGCAAATTAGATGCATTTGCACAAGAACTACCCCGGCTAAAAAACATGGGAGTAAAGACCTTGTGGTTTATGCCTCTTACTCCTATTGCACAAAAAAATAAAAAAGGATCGCTGGGCAGTTATTATGCCTGCTCGGATTATACATCCATCAACCCCGAGTTTGGAACGATGGAAGATTTTAAGGAGTTGGTAAAGGAGGCACATGCCATGGGTTTTAAAGTAATAATAGATTGGGTGGCCAATCATACCGGTTGGGATCATATATGGACGAAAGAACATCCGGAATATTTCTTAAAAGATTCTGCTACCAAAGATTTTAAAATTGCCAGCGGCATGGATGATATCATTGAATTGGATTTCAACAATCCTGCATTGCGAAAGGCAATGATTGATGCTATGCAATTCTGGGTAGATGAATGTGATATAGATGGCTTCCGTTGTGATCTTGCTTTTTGGGTGGAACTTGATTTTTGGAAAGAAGCCCGGAAAGAATTGGATGCAATAAAACCATTATTCTGGTTGGGTGAATTTGATGAACTGGACAAACCAGAATATGGTGAAGCATTTGATGCCAGCTATACCTGGACATGGATGCACAAGACCAAAGATTTTTACCAAAATAAACTGCCATTAGATTCTTTGCTTACGGTTTTAAAAAAGTATGTTGATCTTGGTGATAGTACCATGCGGGCATGGTTTACTACCAACCATGATGAGAATAGCTGGAACGGTACCGAGTATGAAAAGTATGGTGATATGGCAAAGGCTCTTGCAGTATTTAGTGCCACCTGGAATGGTGTGCCGCTGTTATATTCAGGACAGGAAATAGGAAATACCCAACGAATAGAATTTTTTGAAAAGGATATAATCATAGCTGGAGAAAATGCGGCAATGATGACAGCTTTTTATAAAACCTTATTGCATTTGAAAAGCAGTAATGCGGCTTTGATGGCAGGTGATGCAAGGGTGCAAACATTTCGCATAAAAACAAGTGACCCTAAAAATGTAATGGCCTACCTGCGAAAGAATGGGAACAAAGAAGTATTGGTGGTTTTAAACTTATCTCCGCAAAAAGATCTGCATTTTGATATTATGGATGAAAAGGTAACTGGAATTTATACCAATGTTTTTTCTGGTGCTGCAAATGATTTTACCAAGGAGAAAAGTTTTGAGATGCAGGCTTGGGAGTATTTGGTGTATGAGAAAAATGAGTAAGAGCCACCTTTCTTATTAATGACTCTTACTCGGTGTTAAGAGATATAGACTGCTTGTTAAGTTATGCTAGCCTACATTCTGGACCTAAATGAGAAGCATTGGCTCCAACACACCAACAATTAGAATCACAAACCCCTACGTACCATTGCGCTGAATGGGGTCCCATTGGTAGCCAAAATCCACAAGAACTTCCGGCTGAACCTGGACACCAAGAACCTACTTGTTCATCAGTTCCGCCTTTCAGTTTTTTAAGTTCTTTTCTTTCAATTTTTTTCATAACGTATAATTTTATTAACAAATTCCCAAGTAAGGGATGTCATTAAACAAAATTATAAAGAGTAAGTGCATTATGATTGCACTTGACATATTCTATAAAAAATGCTTCGCCACCCGTAATTTTTTTTTGTTTTTCTGGACTGATTTCTCTTCCAATCGTAGGGTTGAAAAAATCCTTTGTCATTTTACCTTCTATCTCATAATAGTAAGTCCCTCTTGTTTTGTCATATTTTATAGGAAAACCTAAAAACTTCATTGTTTTTAAATATGCCATAAGTGCTCTTCGAGATAAGTTAACCTTCTTTGAAAAAATATCGGGGTTACCAGTGGCTTTCGTCCTGATTAAATCATCCATTCTTCTTATTTTTTCAAAATATTTAATTGGCCACATAATTCTTTTCATTTAAAGTACAAAAAAGCCTGGAAATTATTCCCAAGCTTTTCACCAATGATAGATGATTATTCTTCCAAAATGAGTGGATATCTATAATTTGCTTCGGGAGCTTCCGGATAAATTCCATCCATATAAATTCTTTCGCCTTTAAGGTTTCTTATGACTTGATTTAAATCTTCAATATTTTTTACAAGCACTCCATTTACACTTACAATTATAAAGCCTCCTTCCATTCTAGTTTTACTAAAAGCACCGCCTGAAATTATTTTCTTTACTACTACACCACCTTCTATTTCATATTCAGCAGCTTTCTTAGTATCCAATGTTTCCAGTTCAGCACCTAGTTTTTGGCTGGAGCCTGAGGCAGCTAATTTTTCATACGTACCTGTTTTGCTGGAAAGAACTGCAGAAGTAGTGTATTCATTTCCACCTCTTTTATAAGTAATATTTATCTTTTCCCCGGTATTATAAGAAGAGATAGTTGCTTGCAATTCTGTCCATGAATTGATAGGTACGTTATTGATCTTGGTAATTACATCACCCGGCTTTAAACCGATATTACCGGCAGCACCATCTTTGGCTACGGTACCAATATGTGCACCATCGCCTGCATCAAATTTATCGGCATCTACCTGTATACCGAGATAAGGTCTTTTTACATCTCCATATTTTACCAGGTCATTTACTATTTTCTTTACCAGGTTTACCGGTATAGCGAATGAATAGCCTGCATAAGTACCAGTAGGAGCATAGATGGCAGAATTTATACCTACTAATTGTCCATCTGTGGTAATTAATGCACCACCACTATTACCCTGATTCACCGCCGCATCAGTTTGTATAAATGATTCAATAGGTGTTTGACTCTGGCGTTGATTAATACCAATATTTCTTCCTTTGGCACTTACAATACCAGCAGTAACGGTGGTTTCCAATGTAAGCGGATAGCCAATAGCCAATACCCACTGGCCTAATTTTACATTATCCGAATTTCCATAGAGTAAAAAAGGAAAACCAGTACCATCAATTTTTAAAACAGCTATATCACTGCTGGGATCTTTACCAATTACCCTGGCCTTATACACTTTTTTGTTGTGCAGTGTTACTGTTATTTCATCAGCCACTCCTGTGCCACCATCAGATACCACATGGTTATTGGTAATGATGTATCCATCATCGCTTATGATAACACCACTACCGGAAGCTCTTTGTTCCTGCTGCATCTGCGGACCAAAAAATTGCTCAAAAAGATCTTCCATACCACCACGGTTGCGGGGTAGCTGGTTGCTTACTTTCTTAGCCGGAATTTTTGTTTTTATATGTACCACTGCCGGCACTGCAGCATTAGCGGCTTTGGTAAAATCAATCGGGTCGGCGGCTCCGGCAACGTTATCAAAAAAACCTGCATAGTTGGCAGGCACATTGCCATTGGGAGTTTGAATAAAATTGGAAGTTTGATTATTGGTGGTTTTGCTGTAGATCCACACACTTCCCACTGCTGAGATTGCACTTACGGCAACTACGAGTAAAAGCTGTTTGAGTTTCATAGTCTTATTTTTCTTTTTTATATCTACGATTATTTTAACTGAAGGTCATTACACTTTCTCAAATTCTATGCCCTTGCTATACAAAGTAACAAACTGTCAGTTCAGTTATGGTTACCACTGGTTTAGTTTAACAAATCTTTACTAAGGATTTCGTACTTCCCGGTGAGTGTAAATTTATTACTATTTATGGGGAAAATAAAGGGCAGGTTTCAAAGTTTACTGAGAAATTGAAGTGTATCGATTCCATCAGCATAATCGGTGATGGCGGGTGACTGACTTTTTCCAAAAGTTGTAAACCCATTTCCGGCGATGCATTGCAATTCATTATTTCCTTTCAATTCTGCAGTTAGTTTTTCTTTGTCTGAATAATACTCATAATTAAGCTGGCTGATGGGAGAGAAGACATTCGAATCTTCTATTACAAGTAAAGAGCCATTGTTCATGTAATATTTTTTATTCAACAGGTGTAAGGCCAGATTGTAGTCGAGATTGTTTTTATATTTAAAATGATCGGCCAGGTAATTATATTTTTTAAATGCTTCGATCAGGGGAATAAAATCATATCCTTCCGGCACATAAATCTTGGTCACATTGCGACAGCCTAATCCAAAATAGAGGTACACATCATCGGCCAGGTTCTCTAAGTCTTCTTTTGTTTCCTCCCCGGTAAGAATGGCTACAGATGTTCTGTTGCGGCGAATGATGTTTGGGTATTTATCAAAATAATATTCAAAATACCGGGAAGAATTATTGCTGCCGGTAGCAATGTAAGCATCGCATCCTTTCAGCATTTCTGCAAACACGGTATTGTTATTTATTTCTGGTTCCCAAGTAGTTAATTTTTCAATAAGGTGTTTTATTAAAACTGAATCTTTTGATGATGGTTTAATAACGGCCAAATGTCCGCTGATGAAAACGCAGAGCCAATCATGAAAACCGACAAGGGGAATATTGCCCGCCATTATAATGCCTACTTGTTTTGGATGGCTGATATTTTGCGGAAGCTGATAAGTGGCTGCCCATTGCTCCAATATATCTTTTTGTAAAAATGCTGTGGCAATATTATTGGTGGCTCTTTCTACAAACTCCGGAATGAACCATCCATTTTCCCGGCTGGCCCTTTCTTTGGCATCCTGCCATTTTTCATTGTTGGTTAAAATATATTCTCCCAGCCTGATTAATAATTCAATACGATATGGTAAATTCATCCCTGACTATTATTTTTGTAAGGCAAAATTATACCCAGAACTCATTAATTAAACTATTATGGCAATTAAGATTACAGAAGAATGTATTAACTGCGGCGCCTGCGAACCGGAATGTCCGAATAATGCTATTTATGAAGGCGGAGTGGAGTGGGCCATTTCTGATGGTACGTCGGTAAAAGGATCTTTCACCTTACTGGATGGAACTACAGTGGATGCAGACCAAAAAAATGCACCGGTGGCGGTTGATATTTACTATATCACTCCTAATAAATGCACTGAGTGCCAGGGCTTTCATGAGGAGCCACAATGTGCGGCTGTATGCCCGGTAGATTGCTGTGTGCCTGATGAAATGTACCAGGAAACGGTGGAAGAGTTAATGGTGAAGAAGGACAAGCTGCATGTATAAATTGTTTTGCCCATGTGCATAATTATCGGGTAAAATCCATTGGATGGCCTTATAATTATTCTATCTTACAGCTATATTTCAATACCTACAGCAGTGAAAGCTGCTTAAACAGTGGCGGGTGATATTTCCCGTCGTAAAAAGGTGAAGGAGAAACGGCCTTCACCTTTATTATTTTACCCCAACCCCTAAAGGGCTCTACATTCCAACAGCATTAGTTTTCATTTATTATAGGTAAAACTTTACGATAATTTTTGTTAATCCCTCATTATAAGCAGTTATCATGGTTGGGCATCCAGATTTTTTCTGCAATATTTGCATAACTTATTCTGCTACCGCAGGATAAAAACTGAACACAACTACGATGAAAAAAAACATAGCCCTGGTAACCGGCGGATTTTCGGGAGAAGCCGTAATATCTTACAAAAGTGCTGTTACCATTGATACTAATCTTGACCGCCATCTTTTTAATGTTTATAAAATTGATATCAGTAAATATGGCTGGTTGTATGAATTGCCGGATGGAAGAAAAGTAGAAATCGATAAAAATGATTTTTCATTGCCCATCGATAACCAGAAGATAACTTTTGATGCAGTATTTATTGGGATGCATGGCACACCGGGTGAGGATGGAAAACTACAAGGCTATTTTGATATGCTGGAAATCCCCTACACCGGATGTGATGCTGCTTCTTCTGCCATTACATTTAATAAAAGATATGGAACAGCCGTTGCTGGTACTGCAGGTATAGCCGTGGCAAAATCGGTAATACTTATAAAAAATAATTTTACCAGCCCGGATGAGGTCATCAACAATTTATCCTTTCCCCTTTTTATAAAACCAAACAACGGTGGTTCTAGCATTGGTATGTCGAAGGTGGAAAAATCTTCGGATGAATTAGGCGTGGCTATTGAAAAAGCTTTTAAAGAAGATGACCAGGTGCTGGTAGAAGAAATGATTGTTGGAAGAGAGTTTACTGCCGGTGTATTTAAATCAGGTGGAGAAATAATTGTATTACCATTGACAGAAGTAAAAGCCAATGCTGATATGGCCTTCTTTGATTTTGAAGCGAAGTACCAGGGTAAATCAACAGAGACAACACCAGCAGAAGTAGATGATGTGATTTCGAATAAAATAAGAGAAGCAGCAAAAAAAATATATACTGTTTTTAATTGCAGAGGTGTGGTGCGGATAGATTTTATTTATAATGAAAAAGAAGAAAGGCCTTATATGCTGGAAGTAAATACTATTCCCGGGCAAAGTGAAGCCAGCATAGTACCCCAGCAAGTGGCTGCTATGGGATGGAGTTTAAAAGAATTTTATACCAAAATATTGATGGAATGTTTTACGAAAGAATAAGATTCAATAATTGAAACCAATAATCAAGTATTTAGATTTATATACATGTTTAAATTAATCACACACCGCCCCTTGTGGGTAAATATTTTATCGGGCATCTTGCTGGCGATAATCGTTTTTGGATTATTTATGTTATCACTTAACTGGCTTACCGGTCATGGCAAGTTTGCTACCGTACCATCAGTAGCTGGAAAGCAGGTGAAAGACGCAATTATGACATTGAAAAAAGCTGGCTTTGATGTGGAAATACAAGATTCAGTTTACATAGATACAGTTAAGTCCATTAAAGTCATCAAGCAATTTCCAGAGGCAGATGAAGTGGTAAAATCGAACCGAACGGTGCTGCTGGTAATAAGCCGGTTGATACCCCCAGAAATAGAGATGCCCAATTTATCGGGATATAGTTTACGCAATGCAGAAATGGTTTTGAAGAATATGGATCTGAAAATGGGTGATACCACCTTCAAGCCAGACTTTGCAAAAAATGCGGTGCTGGAACAATGGTATAATGGAGCTATAATAACACCGGGTACTATGATCAGAAAAGGTAGCACCATTTCATTGGTGCTGGGTGATGGTGTAGGCAATAGAGAATTTGCAGTGCCGGTAATAACCGGAATGCTTTTTAGAGAAGCCAAAGCATTGCTAGAAGAAAATGGAATATTGATTGGTGCAATCGTACCAGATCCTAACGTATCCGATACCTTGAATGCTTATATCTATAAACAAAACCCTCAACGATTTGATGATGATAAAAGATTATTGCACATACGTTCCGGACAAACGATGGATGTATGGTTGCAGGTAGATAAGCCAACAAATGATACTTTAAAATTACAATTACCATTATAACTGCTGACTATGCAAAACATTACTGTAGAAGAATTAAAAGCCCGGATGGACGCCGGTGAAAAAATAAACCTGATCGATTGCCGGGAACCACATGAATATGCTGAGTTTAATATTGGTGCCACTTTAATTCCGCTGGGAAGATTTCAAACTATGCAAGTGGAGGAATTGGAAGATATGAAAGACGAAGAAGTCATCATCCATTGCCGTAGCGGTAATCGCAGCGGGCAAGCCTGTATGCTATTGGATTCTATGGGTTTTAAAAATACCAAGAACGTAGTGGGTGGTATGCTGGACTGGCAGGCAAAGTTTGGAACCGGAAAATAATTAGATGAAGAATGAATTGCTACTAATGACAATTCATTCTTCTATCATCTTCTATAATTTTATATTCACTCCCAGCATATAATTTCTTCCTGCCATCGGGAAATAGTAATTCTCAGTAATAGTTTCTCCACCCACATAATAACTAAAGGTATAGCCATTGGGCTCATACTTTTTGCCAAATAAATTATTGGCTTGTGCTATTATGTTGACTTCTTTCAATATTTTATTTTTAAAAGTATAGATACCTCTTGCATCCTGCGTATAGAAAGCATTTAATACCCGACTGTTGCTGGAAGTGTTATCCAGGTATTGTTTGCTTACATATTTACTTAGCAAACTGAATTCTACATTTTTTGCCGGCAAAAAAGTTATAGTAGTTCCACCAACTACGGCCGGAGAGTATGCAATTTCAGTAGATTTAAAACTATTTTGTTTTTGTCCACCATTGTCATAATCATCAATGTATTCGGTAAAGTCAAGTACTTTGTTTTTGCTGAATGAAATATTTGCCGAGGCATTCATCCACTTGGTCGGCTTTATTCCACCCTGCAGTTCTATTCCGGTACGATAACTATTAGGAATATTAGTACGGGTATATGCTCCCACATCATTTATTTTACCAGTAAGTATCAATTGGTTTTTATACTTCATGTAATAGAAGGTAGCAGACCATGTATAATTTTTTCCTGTTTTCTCAATACCTGTTTCTATATCGGATAGTTTTTCTGCTTTTGGTAATTGATTAGCTGCTGCTTCAAAATCATCCCGATTAGGTTCTTTATTGGCTACACTGTAAGAGAGGTATAATTTGTAATTATTTTTTCTATAACTGATACCTGCTTTGGGGTTAAAGAAATTGAATTTTGTATTTACTCCTAATGAAGGATTATTCCGGAAGCCATTCATTTCATATTTAACATGGCGGAATTGCAGATCGTAAAACACATACCAGTTATTAGCTAGTTGTGTCTGGTGCTTATCATAAATATTGAAATCTGTTTTTACTGCATCCAGGTCGTACCAGTTTTTTAAGGAGGTCAAGCCGTTGGCTGCCCATATTATTTTTCCAAAGTGATTGCCATTATATCGGGTGTAGCCGCCACCAATTGTAGCTTCTGTTTTTTTATGTTTGTATTGAAACGAAAAAATATTTCCATAGAAATCATTATCCAGCCATAGCTGTCTTATCATATCAGATGTAGTTATCGGTCCACCGGCAGATGGTGGATTCGGCATTCCATATTTAGCATATTCCTGATCAGCTTTGTATTGTTCGTAATATCCGTTTCCTTTTGTTAAGAATATGGCAGTATTGAAATTTACTTTACTGTTTAGCTGGTGATTAAAAAATAACTGGTAATGTGTCTGTGTATAGTTGTCCGTTTCATTATCGTATGGCTCACCAGGTTTTTCTGTGCCGGCATAATTTACTGTAAGATTACCACTTTTTATATCTGTTGCTGAAATACCATACCATGCCTGGTAAGTTTTTTCTTTACCTGAAAATACATTTATTCTCACCGAAGATTTATTGGCAATATAAGCAGAAGTAAAATGAAATGATTTTAGATCAGAACTTGCCCTATCAATATATCCATCACTACTTATGCGGGATAAACGAAGCTCTGTCGTAAATCCATTTACCAAACCACTCCCGGCTTTTATTGTATTCTTCCAGGTGTTGAAAGAGCCATAGCTGTTATTGATTTCTGCAAATGCTTTTTTATTAACTTCATTTGTACTAAAATTTATACTGCCACCAAATGCACCTGCACCGTTGGATGAAGTGCCTACGCCTCTTTGTATTTGTATGCTATTAGTAGAAGATGAAAAATCTGGCAGGTCTACAAAAAATGTTCCCTGGCTTTCTGCATCATTATAAGGTATGCCATTGAGTGTTACATTAATTCTTGTTGCGTCGGTACCACGGATGCGGATGCCGGTGTAGCCAACGCCATTGCCCGCATCAGAATTAATTACTACGGAAGGAGTTTGATTTAGCAGGAAAGGAATATCCTGCCCCAGGTTTGCTTTTGCAATTTCTTTTTTGGAAAGATTTGTTTTTGTGAACGGCGCATTGTCACTAGCCCTCACGGCTCTTACTTCTACGGGGGATAATGTAAAAAAGCTGTCTTTAGCCGGCTCTGTTTGTTGAGCCCATGCTGCAGTTGTAAAAATCATTACGGTACTGCAAATAAAAATCCTCTTCATTTTTTAAAAATTTATACGCCTGTCTGCCGACAGGCAGGTTAAAAAATAAGAGGGAAACGCTGTTGAGAAAGGACGAACATAGTTAAACACCTTCCCTTCGCAGGCATTACCCTGACCAGGTTCTACGGGTATGATCTCAGATTAACACTGAGCTTGTCGAAGTGTCCTTCGTCTGGCTCAGGGCTAAACACCCCGGGGAAACCTACCTGCCGTGAAGCAGGCGTTGAAAATCAAAGCTTTTGATTTTTAGCATCAAAAGCTATTGCAAATTTAAGCAAGAAATAGTTTTAAAAGACTGTAACTTTTCTACACCGCTCTTCGTATTAGTTTTAAATCAACTGTCATGAAAAAGTTATTCCTTTCATTCTTATTAGTTTCTACTACCATATTTGCGGCCTCCGCCCAAAAAATTATTAATGATCTGAACGTTGAAAAAAGAACGGCTACCGGCTATCACGGCATTGAAGTAGGAACAGGTATTAAGTTAATTCTTACAGAAGGCCCAACAGAAGAAGTAGCAGTAAGTGCCAGTACAAGTGAGTTCAGGGATCAAATTGTAACTAAAGTGGAAAATGGTATTCTTAAAATTTATTATGAGAATAAAGTCAAATCAATAAACAAAAGAAAGGAAACAAAAGATTTAAAAGCATACGTTTCCTATAAAACTATTGATATGCTGGATGTAAACACTGGGGCATCCGTGAAGATCAATGGGATTTTAAAATCTTCTGCTTTAAATATAAATGCGAATACCGGAGCGGAAATAAAAGGCGAAGTAAGTGTAGATAATTTAGGTGTCAGTCAGAACACTGGATCAAAAATTACTCTTACCGGCAAAGCAACCAAATTGAAAATAGAAGGTGATACCGGCAGTATGTTCAAAGGCATCGATTTGAAAACAGATGTGTGTAATGCAAAAGTGAGTACCGGTGCACAAATAACTGTTACGGCAGAAAAAGAATTATATGCAAAAGCAAATACCGGTGGCTATGTAAAATATAAAGGTAGTGCCTCCATAAAAGAAATTTCAAAAGGCAGTGGCGGGTATGTTTCAAAAGTTAATAATTAAGATATTTGATTGAAGTAATATCAATTGTATAAATTTTGTATCATGAAAAAGTATGTAGTTTTTTTTATAGGTTGTTTATTTGTCAGTAGCATTTTTGCGCAGATACATGATCCGAATGCAGCCATACGGGAGGCAAAAAATTATCATGGTATCATAGTGTCTAATGCATTCAATGTGTATCTCTCCCAGGGAAATGAAGAGGCAGTAGCAGTAAGTGCTTCTGATGATAAAGACAAGGCCATGATAACTGTGGAAGTGAAAAATGGAATTTTATATATAGGCTATGGTAAAGAATGGAAATGGAAGGATGGTAAGAAAAATCTGAAAGCCTATATTTCTTTTAAAAACATTGATCAATTAAAAGTAAGCGGTGCATGTGATGTTTATATAGCTGGTACATTAAAAGCAGATGAACTTTCTATTGAACAATCTGGTGCCAGTGATCTGAAAGGAAATTTGGAAGTGAATAAATTAGCTATAGATCTCAGTGGTGCATCAGATATGATGATTACCGGCAAGGCCATGCAATTATATATTGAAGCAAGTGGTGCCAGTACATTTAAAGGATATGAGTTAGTAACGGATATTTGCGACGCAAAGGCCAGTGGTGCCAGTGATATAAAGATTACTGTTAATAAAGAATTATCAGCCCATGCAAGCGGTGCCAGTGATGTAAAGTATAAAGGGGAAGGAGTGATACGGGATTTAAAAAGCAGTGGATCAAGCAGTGTATCGAAAGGACAGCCATAATTGGGTTACCATATTTTATATTATTAAAAACCGGACATTGTTCGGTTTTTTGTTTGGAAAGTAAGCTTCATACGGCTACCTTTGCACCGCGAAGTAGAGCAGCGGTAGCTCGTTGGGCTCATAACCCAAAGGTCGGGAGTTCGATCCTCCCCTTCGCAACTAAGTCCCGCCAAATGGCGGGATTATTTTTCCGAAACAGTTGCACATTCAACTGGCAAGGACTGACTACCTCCTCCTTTCTTGCTGCCCGAAGTGTGCACCTTCAGGTGTTTATTATGAAATCAGGATTTGTAAATATTTTTGGCAGACCAAATGCAGGTAAAAGCACTCTTTTAAATGCATTGATGGATGAAAAGCTGGCTATTGTTTCCTCTAAAGTGCAAACAACAAGGCATCGTATTAAAGGCATATTAACGGAAAAGGATTACCAAATCATTTTTTCCGATACTCCCGGCATCATAGAACCAAAATATAAGCTGCATGAAAAAATGATGCAGGCTGTAAAAGGTGCATTGGAAGATGCGGATGTGGCTATGTTTATAGTAGATGTAAAAGAAAATTGGGCAGAGTGTGATACCATATTTAGTGCACTGAGATTAAACGTACCAGCTATTGTCGTTATCAATAAAATTGATCTTGCTTCTGAAGAAAAGATAAAAGAAGCCATTGATTTCTTTAGTGCCAAGCCGTATTGCAATAAAGTCGTTACTATTTCTGCCTTATCAGGTATCAATAAAAAGAAACTCATCAATGCATTTCTTGAATTTTTACCGGAAGGAGAGCCGTTTTATGAAGGAGATGATATCAGTGATCTTAATACAAGATTTTTTGTAAGTGAATTGATAAGAGAACAGATATACCGGTTGGCACAGGATGAAATTCCATATCACACTGCTGTATTGATAAGAGAATACCAGGAAAAAACAACGTTGACAAAAATCGTAGCGGATATAATCGTTCACCGTGAAACACAAAAAGCAATTTTGATTGGTGATAAAGGATCGATGATAAAAAAGATAGGAACAGAGGCCCGTAAAACCATTGAAGCTTTTATCGATCAAAAAGTGTTTTTAGAATTATTTGTAAAAGTGAAACCGAAGTGGCGGGAAAATGAATTGCAGTTGAGGGAGTATGGGTACTAAACAATAGGCAATTGACAATTAGCAATTAAAGACGAAAATTTAATAGTAATAAAAAAGGCGACGGTTTCAATTTGCAAATTGCAAATTGTCCATTGCAAATTTAATCATGAGTTTTACAGTAGCAATAGTAGGAAGACCAAACGTAGGAAAGAGTACACTCTTTAATCGTTTGCTGGAACAACGCAAAGCAATCGTAGACGATGAAAGCGGTGTTACCCGTGACAGACAGTATGGCGTTTCTGACTGGAATGGCAAGACCTATAATGTGATCGACACTGGTGGTTTTGTACAGGGTAGTGATGATGTATTTGAAAAAGAAATTGCCAAGCAGGTTCTTATTGCTGTGGAAGAAGCGAATGCAATCATCTTTATGGTAGATGCAAGCACAGGTATGACAAACCTGGATGATGCTATGGCTAGTGTACTTCGCAAAAGCACTAAACCGGTGTTACTAACAGTCAATAAAGTTGACTCTAATGAGAGACTGATGGAAGCATCAGAATTTTATAGTCTTGGTTTCGAGCATATTTTTTTTATTGCTGCTGCCAGTGGAAGTGGTACTGGTGAGTTGCTGGATAAAGTAGCAGAATTAATTTCTGAAGATGCATCTGAAGAAACAAAAGAAATTGCTGCATTACCAAAGTTTGCCATCATTGGTCAGCCGAATACTGGTAAGTCTTCTTTATTAAATGCTTTGATAGGGCAGGAGAGAACTATTGTAAGTGATATTGCTGGCACTACCCGTGATTCTATTCATACACACTATAATCTTTTTCAAAAAGAATTTGTGCTGATTGATACAGCCGGAATTCGCCGTAAAGCAAAGGTGCATGAAGACCTGGAATTCTATTCGGTGATCCGTGCTATTAAAGCTTTGGATGAAGCAGATGTTTGTTTGCTTTTAATAGATGCTGAGAAAGGAATAGCGGCACAGGATCTTAACATTTTTAGCCTGGCAGCAAAAAAAGGTAAAGGCATTGTAGTGTTAGTAAACAAATGGGACCTGGTTGAGAAAGAAACCAATACAGCCAAAGATTACGAAGCAGAATTAAAAAAGCGATTTGCCCCTTTTAGTGATGTGCCTATTATTTTTATTTCTGCGAAAGAAAAAACAAGAATTTTCAAAGCCATAGAAATAGGATTGGAAGTGTATGAGAATCGTCAACGACGCATACCTACTTCTGAGTTGAATGATATAATGCTAAAAGCAATTCAATCGTATAATCCACCAGTAGTGCGGGGGCATGCAATTAAAATTAAATTTGTTACACAGTTGCCAACGACTGTTCCCTCATTTGCCATGTTCTGTAATTTTCCGGATGATATAAAGACGCCATATAAAAATTATTTAGAAAATCAACTACGGTTGAATTTTCCTTTAACTGGTGTGCCTATCAGAATTTTCTTCCGTAAAAAGTAAAGAGAGGCATAGTAAAAGTTTTGGCGATTTTTAATATTGTGGCATGATTTTTTAAATTTATATTTTAAAAATAGTATAATGAAAAAGCTAATTACCATTATTGCCATTGCAGGTTTTTTGACAGCTTGTAATAGTGAAACGAAAACTAAAACCGAAACGACAGAGGAAAAAATAAAAGAGAAGGCGGAAGAAATAAAAGACAAGGTAGGAGAAAAAGTAGATGAGATAGGCGACACCATCCGGAAAAAAATGAAAGACTTTAAGGATACGGTTAAGAATAAAGTGGATAGAATATAGAGGTTCAGGAAATTACGAAATCGGCAGATCAAAATGTTATATAAACAGCCTCTACGGCTGTTTTTTGTTTTAAAAACTAATTGTTCGTATATCTACGATAATGAACTTTTTTATCGTCATTCGTTTGTAATTGTAAAACTCTATTTCTATTTTAGGTGCCTGATCCTGGTGATCGGATTTTTACTATACCAACATTCCTTCCTGAAGCCCTATTCTTCAATTCCTATACTGAAAAATTATAATCCAGAATACTTCATTGTATTTTACTATTCCTTTTGAACAGCCAAGATAATTTGTAACCACCCATCTGTTCAATATGAAACTATTACTAATTGCAACCGTTTTTTTAAGTGTAACTGCGAATGCACAAATTGATATCAGCAAACCTGTGCCAGTAACTACCGGCGGTATCATCACTACTTCCGTACTTCCAGGTGAAGATGATATAAAACTCAAAAAGAATCTTCGCTGGAAAATGACCGGCAACCGATATGTTACCGGCGGATTATTTTTCCTGGCAGGATTAGCTAAAGGTTTTAATGAAACCATTCAATATAATTACAATGGCTTTGAAAGCATTTTTCCAAAGGCTAATGATCAATGGTTTTATCCAACATTAAGCTTTCGAAATAAATATAAAGATGGCGATCCGGCTAAAGGTCCCAGGTTTCCTTTATCTACTTCAGTGTTTGTAATGTTTACCGATCAGTATCACCTGAATAATTTTATACAGAGAGCTTCTATGACGACAGCAATCGTTATAAAAGTAGGGGAAGGCAAAAAGCCTTTGAAACATTACCTGCTGGATGTAATTTATTATTCCTTCTGTCACCAGGTAGGATTTGCTACTATTTATTATCCCATCAAAGCAAGGAATTAAATAGAAGGCGGGAGAATATTAAACAGATCTAAATTTATAACCCAAACTGTGTTTGTATATTCTGTACCTGTTCCTTAAATGCAGTAGCAGCTTTTTTTTGCTGAAGAATGAAACTATTGTTCTCCAACTTCCCAATTACATTTTCCATTTCCTTCTTAGTGTCGTACACCATCTGGCGGAAAGGATTGTTGTAGTCTTTCGCCCTTGATTCAAAAATGCCGCTGGTAAGTTTTTCATTTACTTCTACAGATTGTATCAACAGTTGCTTGAATATTTTCTTCGTAAATTTTTTAGGAGTAAGTTTTACTTCAGATAACATACATGCCCATGCATGTTGAAATTTATTAGTTGGATATTTGTTGCTCTGTGTAAGATAAAATGCATGCACTTCATCCCAGCCAGTAATTTTTCCGGAATGAATAGATCGAATCAACGATCGAAGAGCATCTTCTGTCAATAATATTCCACCAATATTTTTCCAGTCTTTACATACAGGGTTTGCCGGAAGTAGTTTGATTAGCTGCTGCCAGGATGAAACTTTACGGGTTTCAATAAAATTCATTAGCTGAGTGACACCGTAATAAGTTATCATTTCGCTGAAAACAGCACAAGCTTCCGGCACTTTTGCCAACATTACTTTTCTGCGGCTGTTTTCAAATCCATCACCCAGTATTTCCAACTCCTCTATTTCTTTCTTCTTATTTTTTAACAAAAGCTCACCCGTTTTCTCCAGATCTTTTTCTGCCAGTTGCTTTTTATTTTTTTTGCCCCATGCAATTGCAACTGATTTTTTCATTATTGCCAATGCTGCTACCATTTCATTTACACTGTCAGGTGCCAGGTAATCATATTCTATGTTTAGTGATTTATCAATACGTTTATCCCGGCCTACATATTTGTCTGCATTTCTCGCCAGGGCATACATATTATACATAAACCAATAAGCCGGCATCACTACTAATTTATCATTCGCTACATCATTACTCACCAATGAAAATGGAATGGGAATGTTTACTTCTGCATGAAAATCGCCTTTAGCAATAATGGTAAAAGAAGCAAACTTTGAATTATGCTTCAGGCTTACACATAAGCCCGGCCAAAAACCACGACCTGCTATTATTTCTCCATCCGCCCCCCTTGAATTATGATTAGAACCGATAGTGGCGCCGGCTGCCATATTGCTTTGTCCCATTACAGTGGCGGCGCATAAAAAGGAATTGTTATGATGCTGCTCATGGGCAGGAAAAATAAGTGAGTTTAAAACCTCGCAACAAGAGATGGTTGAATTATCACCGAGGTAAGAGTTGATCAATCTTGCTCCATACTTTAGCTGCGAATTACTACCCATGATAAAGCGAACTGCTTTTACTCCATAGAAAATTCTGCAACCAAAACCTATGATGCCATTTACTACTTCACACCCTTCTCCAATTTGTGAAGGAGCTTCCTCCGACGAATTGATAGTCAGGTTTTTTAATTTATTAGCACCCTTCAGATAAGCATCGCTGCCGATCCAAACGTCTTTTATTATTTTACAATTTTTGATAACAGTACGGTCGCCAATTTTTCCATAATAGCCCCTTTGTGTATCAAATTTTTTATCAGTAAATTCTTTAAACCGTTGTAGCAGTTTTTCATCATCTCTATATTTCGCCCAAAGCCATGCATCGCCTGCTTCCATGCCATTGAAAGGTAAAATACTGCGGCCACCATTTTCATTGCAGATCTCCATCCAGATACGTACGTCTTCCGTTTCACCTTCTTTCAACACACCATTACCAAATTTTGAATGATTGGTAGTGGCCAGTTCATTAATATTTACCAGCATTACATCATTGCCCAAAATGTAATGACTCATAAAATTTACATTATCAATTACTGCATTATCACCAATATCGCAACTGATGATAGTGCTGTTGTAAATGCCCACCGGCATCCGCAGATTATTGAATTCATGAAAGCAAGGTTCCATTTTACCAATACGGATAAGACCAAAGAAGGAACACCGTTTTACGAGGTTGGGATCAAATGCATCTGCCACTAAAACTTTATTCCAGTCATCAGAGCTGTTATCATTTTGCTCTAATATTTTAATTTCTGGCTGGGTGAGTTTGCGGTACTTAGTTCCACTTCTGTTTTGCAGGTTGCGGAGATAGTATTCATTCTTTCCTTTCGGAATAAATTTTTTGGCTATAAAGCCATAGCCTAGAGAAGAGATGGATTGTTTGGTGATGTGGTTCATAAAAACCCCAACCCCTAAAGGGGCTTTAAAAACTTTAAAGTTTAAAATTCTTTAAAGTTGGTGAATAAATAATTTCGATGTTCATTATTTGCTGACAAGCGAACAGAACGATGAAGAGTGCGACGCAACAAAAGCTCAATCAGGGAACTGAAGCTGGCAACACAATATCAACTTATTTTTTAAGAACGATAAAGATATAAAATGACACTCTAATCTAAGCTCCCTTCAGGGTTTTATTACTCCACCGTTACACTCTTAGCCAGGTTTCTTGGTTTGTCCACATCACATCCATTGGTAAGACCAATGTAATACGCCAATAATTGCAACGGTATTACACTCAACATGGGGGCCAGTATTTCATCTGCCTCCGGTACTATCATTATATCTTCTGATAATGATTCGGATACTTCATCCCCTTCGGTAATAACAGAGATCACTCTTCCTTTCCGGGCTTTTATTTCCTGCATATTACTCACCACTTTTTCATGATAAGTATCCTTAGTGGCTACAAAAACCACCGGCAGTTTATCATCCACCAATGCAATGGGACCATGTTTCATTTCTGCCGCAGGATATCCTTCTGCATGTATGTAAGAAATTTCTTTCAGCTTTAATGCACCTTCTAATGCCACCGGAAAATTATAACCACGGCCGAGGAATAAAAAATCTCTTGCATCTTTATATTTCTCTGCCAGGGTTTTTATATTGTTGCTATGCTTTAATGTCCAGGCCACTTTTTCAGGAATTTCTTCCAGCTCTTTTAATAAATGCATGTAGCGATCTTGTGGAATAGTGCCTTTGATATAGCCGATCTTTAACGCAATCATAGTAAGTACTGCTAACTGCGCAGTAAATGCTTTGGTACTGGCTACGCCAATTTCCGGTCCGGCATGGGTGTATGCACCACCATGGCTAACCCTTGCAATAGATGAACCTACCACATTTACCACACCTAAAATAATAGCACCTTTTTCTTTTGCATTTTCAATAGCTACTAATGTATCGGCTGTTTCGCCACTTTGCGAAATAGCAATGATAACATCGCCTTTATTGATAATAGGATTTCTATAGCGGAACTCCGATGCATATTCTACTTCGACATTTATACGGGTCAGTTCTTCAAAAATATATTCTGCTATAAGCCCAGCATGCCAGCTGGTGCCACATGCCACCATGATGATGCGATTGGCATTTACTATTTGTTCTGCATATTGCTGAATACCACTCATGGTAATCGTTCCTTCTTCAGCATCCAATCTTCCACGGAGACAATCATAAATAGTTTGTGGCTGTTCAAAAATTTCTTTTAGCATGAAATGGTCGTAACCACCTTTTTCAATAGCTGCTAATTCAATATCTAATTTTTGAACGTAGGGAGTCAGTTTTTCATTACCCAGATTTTTTAAAATAAGCTCATCTGGTTTTACAATGGCCAGTTCGTAATCATTTACATACACTACTTCTTTGGTGTATTCCAGCATGGGTGATGCATCAGAACCAAGAAAATGTTCACCCTTGCCCACTCCAATTACCAATGGGCTTCCTTTCCGGGCAGCAATGATGGTTTCAGGATCATCGGCATCTAGTAATAAAATAACATAAGCACCGGTTACCCTTTTTAATGCCACTCGTACTGCTTCTTCCAAAGTACAGTTATTGTTCTTTTTAATTTCTTCAATAAAATTCAGCAGCACTTCTGTATCAGTATCGCTGGTAAAGGAGTAGCCTTTATTGGTAAGTTCTTGTTTAAGCTGGTTATAGTTCTCAATAATGCCATTATGTATCATGGCTAGTTTACCACTGGCAGATTGATGCGGATGTGCATTACGATCACTCGGCTCACCATGTGTGGCCCACCGGGTATGCCCGATGGCAACATGGGCATGCAGATCTTTACCCACCACATAGTCTTCCAGTTCAGCTACTTTACCTTTCTTTTTATACACCATCAGGCCTTTGCCATTTTGCAAAGCCACACCGGTACTATCATAGCCACGGTATTCCAATCTTTTTAATCCTTTGATCACAACAGGATAGGCTTCTCTTGGCCCGGTATATCCTACAATTCCACACATAATTTTTCTTTATTTATTTTTTCTTTTCCGTCTTAAGACGGGAGCAAAGGTATTGATTTTCAGACATGCAAACGATAGTGCCAGCATGTGTATTCTAGCCATGAAATAACTTCAAATGACGTTATAATAACACCCCTTTTAACAATAGGAAAGCCGTGCCAAAATATATTAGTAAGCCAGTTACATCTACCAAAGTTGCAATAAAAGGGGTAGAAGAAGTGGCCGGATCGGCACCCCATTTTTTTAATAAGAGGGGAAGCATAGAACCCATCATGGTGCCCCAAAGTACCACACCGGTAATGGCAACGCCAATTGCAATAGCGATACGGATAAAATGTTCACCAAATAATCCAAATATTTGGTGGCCGCCCATTACAATTAATCCACCCATTGCTCCGAGGGTGATTCCCATATATAACCCCGATTGAATTTCTCTTTTTGCAATTCTCCACCAATCTTTTACCGTTATTTCTCCCAAGGCCATGGCTTGTATAATGAGTGTTGCTGCCTGCGATCCGCTATTTCCACCACTGGAAATGATTAATGGTATAAAAGTAGAAAGCACCAATACCTGTTCCAATGTTTCCTGGAAACCAGACATGGCCGCAATAGTCAGCGTTTCGCCAACAAAAAGAATAATAAGCCAGATGATTCTTTTTTTATACAATTTAAAAAGAGGCACATCAAGATAGGGCTCATCCAATGCAGCAGTACCTCCCATTTTTTGCATGTCTTCACTAAACTCTTCACTGGCCACCCACAGTATATCATCAATAGTAATAATGCCAAGCAGTTTATTGCTTTTGCTTACTACAGGCAATGCCACCCGGTTATTCATTTTAAAAATTTCGCTGGCAGTTTCCTGGTCATCTTCGGGGTGCAGGGCAATGAAACGTTCATCCATTAATTCAGACACTAATTTATCCGGCGGATTTAAAATAAAATCCCGGATACGAATATCATCCAGCAATTCACCTTTATCATTGAGGACATAGATCACATTTATCGTTTCGCTGTCTTTACCATACTTGCGGATGGTGGCAAACACTTCTTCAATCGTATTTTCCGGGTATACATACACATAGTCAGGCGTCATCAATCGACCGATACTGTTTTCGGGATAGCCGAGTAGTGAGAGAGTTATTTTTCTTTCTTCGGGATCTAATAGTTTTATTAATTCTCTTACTACATTGCTGGGAAGCTCTTCCAAAAAGTCAGTACGGTCATCCGGTGGCAGATCATTTAATAATGATGCAGTGGTATTGGCCGGCAGTTCATGTATGATTGTTTTTTGTGTAGATAGATCCAATATTTTGAATACACTGGCTGCTCGGTGTACCGACATGTTAGCGATGATCTGGCTTTCAAATTCAGGATACTCATATACCAGTTCAGCCACATCGCTGATGTTTTGATCATCCAAAAAATCCCTGATCATTAATTTGTCTTCTGTAATGATAAGGGCTTCGAATTGCTCCTGGATAGAGTGTTTTTCCAATTCTAATGACATGCCTCAAAAGTACGAAGTCTGAATTAGGAAGCAGGAAGTCTGATGGTGCAATATTTCATGCAATGGCGAAAACCCCGAACTTTGAGAATGTACTATATACTTCAGACTTCATATTTGTTAAAATGATTCTTCCTATTTTATTTATTGGCCCTACCCAAAAAATGGGCAGGGGTGTTTTTACTAGTGAAGAAATAACTGCCGGAACAATAATAGAAATTTCTCCGGTAGTAATTATGAGTAATGAAGAAAGAAAGTTGCTGGATCAAACACAATTGCATGATTATATATTTGAATGGGGCACCACAGGCGACCAATGCTGCATGGCTTTAGGATATGTAGCGGTTTATAATCATTCCTACTCCAGCAACTGTGAGTATGTAATGGATTATACAGAGGTAATGATAAATATAATTGCCATAAGAGATATTGCGGCCGGAGAAGAACTTTTTATCAATTATAATGGAGAATGGAATGATAGCACTCCGCTATGGTTTGATGCAAAATAAAAACGTTCTGCCACAAGCAGAACGTTTTTATTATTATTTAAATTGAATCTATTGATTATTGAAACTTGATCTGTCCTCTTATCTCACCACCGGGAAATGCAGGAGTATGAATATTCATGTAGTACAAGCCATTCAACAAATCCACTTCTTTTACCACAAAACCATCTACGAGCATTGTACCTGAAAGAGTTCCACTTTTTAAGAAAGTGTATTTGCCACTTGTTTTTTGTGGAAAAATTCCGCCAGAAGCAGTTACTATATTTTGTACCACACCGGTATTAAATCCAACTGGTGCCAAGCCGTGTATATGCATAAGAGATACAGAATCTGTAAGGCCAGACCAGGTTACTTTATAAGTCAATGTTCTTGTTTCTTTAGAATAATAAACATCCATAGAGCCAATGGCAGGAGAAGCATTCGCAGGGTTTTCCTGGGCACCACTCATTACAATTCCAGATTTTGAAAATTCAGTTGTTTTCTTCAATTCAGCATCCGGCTCACAAGAAGTAAGGGCAAGGAGGCAGGTAGAAAATAATACAGGTAATACAGCTAGTTTAATCAATTTCATGTCTTAGGTATTTGCAGTAAAAATAAGAAGTTTTTGCAAATGGCAATATTTTAAAATGGCGGGTTAATTCATTGTGGGAAAGCTGTTTATTTCAGCTTGTTTTTGATCTCCTGCAGCTTTAAAAGAGCCTCTACTGGGGTTAATCTATTAATATCAGCCCCTTCCAGCAGTTTTCTAATTTCTTCAAAGGTTTCGGTATGGGTATCAAAAATGGAAAGCTGCATTTTTGGGGCGGTTATATTCTTTAAATTTTGACTGTTTGCAGCTTGCCCGGATTCATGAATGCTTTCGAGCTGTTTCAAAATTTCGTTGGCCCTGTCAATTAAAGATGGGGGCATCCCGGCCATTCTGGCAACATGAATACCAAAACTATGAGTGCTGCCACCTCTGGCTAATTTTCGTAAGAAGATAATTTTGTTACCCACTTCTTTATTGGTCACATGAAAATTCTTAGCCCTGGGAAATTTTTCTTCCAGTTCATTCAGCTCATGATAGTGAGTGGCGAATAATGTTTTAGGCTGATGCGGTGAGTTATGCAAATGCTCGGCAATGCTCCAGGCAATGGAAATGCCATCGTAAGTGGAAGTGCCTCTGCCGATCTCATCTAATAAAATTAAACTTCTATCGGTAATGTTATTTATGATAGAAGCGGTTTCATTCATCTCTACCATAAAGGTAGATTCGCCGCCCGATAAATTATCGGATGCACCAACTCTGGTGAATATTTTATCTGTCAAGGAAATTTTTGCTTCCGTTGCCGGCACAAAACTTCCCGTATGAGCCATTAATGTGATGAGTGCAGTTTGGCGAAGCAAGGCCGACTTACCACTCATGTTTGGTCCGGTGAGAATAATTAACTGCTGTTCTGTTTTATTTAATTCTAAATCATTGTGAATATAACTTTCGCCAATCGGTAGGTTTCTTTCTATTACAGGGTGACGACCTTCTTTGATGATCAGTTCATCACCGGTATGCAGTTGTGGTTTTTTATATTGATATTGAATGGCATTATTCGCATAGCAGCAAAGGCAATCCTGTATGGCTAATAAGTTGCCATTGATTTGAACAGGAGCTAAATAGTCGCCCAGCTCATTGAGCAATGCTTCAAATAATTCTAATTCAATTTTTAAAATCTTTTCTTCCGCACCGGTTATTTTTTCTTCGTATTCTTTTAATTCCGGAGTAATGTACCGTTCGGCATTGGCCAGTGTTTGCTTTCGCATCCACTCAGTTGGCACTTTATTTTTTTGCGAGTTGGTTACTTCGAGATAATAACCAAATACATTATTAAAACCAATTTTGAGTGAGCCGATGCCAGTACGTTCTGCTTCTTTTTGTTGCAGTTGTGCCAGGTATTCTTTTCCGCTGTGGGAGATTTTGCGCAGTTCGTCAAGCTCACTGCTTACACCGCTGTTCATCATACCACCTTTGGCAGCAAGTGCAGGTGGATTATCAACAATCTCTTTAAAAATTTTGTCAGCGATATAAGGGCAGGGGTTTAGTGCATCACCCAATCTTTTTAAATATTCATTGGATGATGATAAGCAAAGTTGTTTGATGGCATCTACCTGTTTCAATCCCCTGGAGAGTTGCAGTACTTCCCTCGGATTGATCTTCTTCATCGGTATTTTAGAAACTAATCTTTCGATATCGCCGCATTGTTTAATGTGCTGCGAGATTTTATTTCTAAAATCTGTTTCTTTAATCAGGTATTCAACCGTATCAAGCCGTTCGTTTATTTTATGAATATCTTTTAAGGGAAAAACAATCCACCTTTTGAGTAACCTTGCTCCCATTGGGGAAACAGTATTGTCCAGCACACTTAATAAAGTATGATTGCCTTCTGAATTGCCATAGACTAATTCCAAATTTCTGATAGTAAAACGATCCATCCAAAGGAAATCATCTTTATCTATCCGTTGCAGCGAAGTAATGTGCTGCAGGTTAGGATGCTCGGTATCTTTTAAATAATGAATAATAGCACCGGCTGCGATCATTCCATTCTTTAATTCATCTACCCCAAATCCTTTTAAAGAATGTGTTTGAAAATGCTTCAATAAAGTTTCTTCTGCATACGATGCATCAAAAATCCATTCGTCTAAAGTGTATGTATAAATCTTATTGTTGAAATATTCTTTGAATTTTTTCTGCTGATGCCTTTGAAAAACAACTTCCGCCGGTTTAAAACTTTGTAATAGTTTATCTGCATATTCTCTATCGCCTTCGGCAATAAAAAATTCGCCGGTTGAAATATCCGAAAATGCTAATCCATACAATTCATGCTGAGCCATTGACGAAGCATCACCAAAATGAACAGCGGCGAGAAAATTATTGGTATGATGTTCCAGTAATTTATCGTTAACCGTTGTGCCGGGTGTTACCATATCTGTAACACCTCTTTTCACAATGCCTTTAGCTTGTTTAGGATCTTCGAGTTGATCGCAGATGGCAACACGATGCCCAGCCCTTACTAATTTATGCAAATAAGTATCAAGAGCATGATGCGGAAAGCCTGCCAGTTCGGATGAGGAAGCCGCTCCATTATTTCTTTTAGTTAATGTAATACCCAGCACCTGTGAAGTAATAACAGCATCTTGTCCGAAGGTTTCATAAAAATCCCCGACACGAAACAACAATATTGCATCCGGATATTTTTGCTTGATAGCCCGGTGCTGCTGCATCATTGGTGTATCGGAAGAGGCTGTTTTTGACATGGGAGACAAAAATAAGGAAGTGAGAGTATTATCAGTCAGAAG
Organism: Chitinophagaceae bacterium; assembly: GCA_031397865.1. Lineage (GTDB taxonomy): Bacteria > Bacteroidota > Bacteroidia > Chitinophagales > Chitinophagaceae > JJ008. The sequence goes on along the minus strand of JANNMN010000008.1, from coordinate 43,842 downwards.
GATATTGTATTTGCCTTTAAGTAAGTCGAATAGAATTACCGAACCCCGAATAGTGCGACCCTTCGATACCTCAGGGTAAACTGCAACAGACGATGCCCAATGAACCGGAAGCCGGCCAAATAATTTTTCCCTCATTTATGTAACCCTTCTTCTTCCTGCATCAGGTATTGAAACAAATCAATTATGAAAAAATTTTTCCTGGTTGCCGGGATGGCCATCTTTTGTGCCATTGCGAATGCACAACAAGACACCGCAAGGGCTGATGCCACCATTAATACTGCCACTGTTTACTTTGGTTATGGTGCAGAACTTACTCATGATAGCAAAGTGAAAGTGGATGCCGGTACAAAAATTATTGTGATCAATAATCTAAGCACCAACATCGACATTAACAGTTTGCAGATAAGTGTGCCGGAAGATGTGGCCTTGCTTTCTCAGAGATATAGTGTGTACTATCCTACAGTACCTCCCATGGCAAAAACTAAAGAAATAGAACGGATGGAAGACAGCATTTTACTGTTGCAAAAAGAAATTGGCCGCATCGACAACCTGATAGTAATAGACCAGGAAATATTAACAAAAACAGGTTTGTTGATTGAAACAACGATAAACACCAGCGGAAATAAAACCGTAACAAGTGAAGAAGTGTTAAAACTCCTGGAATATTATAATACAAAGATTGAAAAGTCGAAGATGAATATTTATAATCATAGGCAGAACATAAATATTCAGAATGTAAAGATTGCGGATATAAGAAAACGAATGGTAACTATGACGGCCATTACTCCCACCAAACAAAAACCTTACGGACAAGTATTCTTGCAGGTAATGAATAAACGATCTGGCGAAATACCGGTGAGCCTTTCTTACTATACACAATATGCAGGATGGACAGCGGTGTATGATGTACGGGTAAATTCAAAAACCAATAAAGTGAAGCTGGTGTATAAAGCATCGCTTACACAAACCACTGGCATTGATTGGAAGAAAACAAAACTTACACTAAGTACCGGCACTCCCAACTTTGGTATAACAGCTCCGGTGCTTACACCGTGGTATTTGCAATTATATGTACCGGGCATTTATACCGATCTGCAGCGCAGAGCAGCAGCAGGTAATGCACAGCGGAATGTGATACAATCTTACAGGGATGATGACAAACTTTCAGAAGAAGTAGTAGTAAATGGATATGGACAATATAAATTGGAAGGCAAATCTGCAGGTCTTCAAACTGTTGATCCAAGCACTTTGCAGCAATACACTACATTAAATGAAGGACAGTTGAATACCAATTTTGAAATTGATTTGCCATATGATATTGCCAGTGATGGTCAACTGAACAGTGTAACGATTAAAGACCAGGAAATAAACTGTACGTTGAAAAACTATGCAGTGCCAAGAATGGATAAGGATGCTTACTTATTGGCAGAAGTATCCGACTGGCAAAATTTAGACCTCTTACCCGGTGATGCAAATATTATTATGGATGATACCTACATTGGTAAATCAGTTATTGATCCTAACACCACGGCGGATACATTGAATCTTTCTTTGGGCAGAGATAAAAGAGTGGCAGTAAAAAGATCGCTGATAAAAGAGATGAGCAGCCTGAAGACAAGTGGTAAAGAAAGCAAACAGGTATTTACCTATGAGATAACGGTGAAGAATAATAAAATAACGGATGTAAACCTGTTGCTAAAAGATCAGTATCCACTAAGTAATATAAAAGAAGTGGTAGTAACACTGGAGAATGGAAGTGAAGCAATGGTGAATGCAGAAACTGGTGTACTAACATGGAAACTTGATCTGAAACCGGGAGAAAGTAAAAAAGTACGATTTACGTATAGTGTAAAATATCCCAAGGATCAGAAGATTGTGAATCTGAAGTAAAGAGAAGTTTCGAGTTATGAGTTGGGAGTTTCGAGTCGTCCCCGAAAGAATAGTATAACTATTAATTCTCAGGGTTTCCCTTCTCGTAACTCGCAACTCATAACTCGTTGCTATATTTGTCTTATGCGAAAACTAAGCATGGAAGAACTGGGCCGAAAAACCGTACAGGAATTTAAACAGTCGGATAAAATACCCATTATTGTTTTATTGGAAAACATCCGTAGTGCATATAATGTGGGCAGTGTGTTTCGCACCTCGGATGCTTTTTTGGTAGAAGCCATTTATATTATTGGTTACACTTCTCAACCGCCGCATAAGGAAATAAAGAAAACAGCATTGGGTGCAGAAGAATCGGTGGCATGGAAACATTTTGCTACATCTGCTGAAGCAATCAATGATTTGCGAAGTAATGGTTACAATGTATATGCGGTAGAGCAGGCGGAAGGGAGTTTTAAATTAAATGCCATTGGTTTTGAAGCGGAAGAAAAAATAGCAGTGATATTTGGCAATGAAGTAGCAGGAGTGGAGCAATCAACCATAGCATTAAGTGATGGATGTATAGAAATACCACAACTGGGAATGAAACATTCATTGAATATAGCTACAGCAGCAGGGGTGGTGTTGTGGGAGTTGGTGAGAGCAAGGATAAACCCCCTGTCCCCCTAAAGGGGAGACATAGGTTGCAGATTCATATTAATTTTTAAAAATGTCGAAAGTAAAAAGTTATTTAAGTCTTATAAAATTCTCTCACACCATTTTTGCAATGCCATTTGCGTTGATTGGGTTTTTTCTTGGAGTGTTTGATAGCATTGTGGTTGAGTATGGCGTTGGGCAGTGGAATTTGCATAATACTGTAGAAAGCGGTTGGGAAGGAAATGCACCCGATGAATTTGTTGTTGGTAATTGGATGATTTCTAAAAACTACAAAGATTACGTCCCTGCTCTTACTTTATTAGTTTTAGTTATCCTCTGCATGGTCTTTGCCCGCAGTGCAGCCATGGCATTCAACCGATATCTCGATAGACAATTTGATGCAAAGAATCCAAGAACGGCTGTACGAGAAATTCCATCCGGCATACTTAAAGAAAACAATGTACTGTTTTTTACCATTGTCAATTGTCTATTGTTTATTGCCTGTTGCTTCTTCATCAATAGAATTTGTTTTTATTTATCTCCCGTTGCATTGGCTATTGTTTTAGGTTATAGTTACACCAAACGTTTTACACCGCTTTGTCATTTAATATTGGGTCTTGGGTTATCGCTGGCACCTATCGGGGCATATCTTGCTGTTACCGGTATGTTTGCTTTATTACCCATTTTATTTTCATTGGCTGTATTATTTTGGGTAAGTGGTTTTGATATTATTTATGCCTTGCAGGATGAGGAGTTTGATAAATCGCAACAACTATATTCTATACCCGCCTGGTTGGGAAAAGGTAAATCATTAAGGGTGTCTGAATTTTTGCATGTAATCAGTGCAGCAGCTATTCTATTCGCCGGCTGGTATGGAAATTTTGGTTGGTTGTATTGGATAGGTGCTGCTGTCTTTGTGGGAATGCTTATTTATCAGCATTCAATTGTAAAACCAACGGATCTGCGAAAAGTAAATCTTGCATTTATGACTGCCAATGGAATTGCCTCAGTTGTTTTCGCCATCTTTGTAATTGCAGATCTATTTATAAATACATAATTTTTGTAACCAGCTGTAGTAACACAGATGATCGTTCCTTGCGTCGCACACTTCATCTGCAGAATTTTTGGCAGCATTATTTTAAAACTCACTTCGTTTGGCAAGAATACTTTCAATAGACTACGGCCTCAAACGCACCGGCATCGCCGTTACTGATCCCTTGCAGATTATTGCAACCGGATTAACAACCTTGCATTCAAAAGAATTAATACCTTTTTTAAAAGATTATTTTATAAAAGAACAAGTAGAACTAATTATTATCGGCTGGCCTACTAATTGGGATGATTCATCTACCCATGCCACTCCGCTGGTAGAAAAATGCATTAAAGAATTGCAGAAAAACTTTCCGGCCATGCCAATTAAAAAAGTGGATGAACGATACACTTCTAAAATGGCCAAAGATGCCATGCTGGAAATGGGATTGAAAAAAATGCAACGTCGAAATAAAGCCCTGGTGGATGAGATAGCGGCCACCATCATGCTACAGGAATACCTTAGAAGCACACAACCATAATTTTTCTTTGGTGCAAGTCGAAATAACAACACTGATATCGGTAAATTTGTACCTGCATTTCAATTATAATAATAAAATAGTTCAATGATTCTTCCCATTGTTGCATATGGCAATCCGGTACTTAGAAAAATGGCGGCAGATATTACACCAGATTATCCCAACCTTGCAAAGTTGATTGATGATATGTGGGAAACCATGTATGCCAGCAGTGGTGTTGGTTTAGCAGCTCCTCAAATCAATAAAGACATTCGTTTATTTGTAGCAGACTCAGTACAGATGTTTGCCAGTATGAATGAAAATGAAAAAGCAGAATACCCCGGAGATAATGGAGTAAAGGCAGTATTCATCAATGCCCATATTGAAGAACTGGATGGGGATGAATGGCTTTACAATGAAGGCTGTCTCAGCATCCCTAAAATTAGGGAGGATATATACCGCCATGAAAATGTAACACTTCATTACCTGGATGAAAATTTTGAGGCTCATACAAAAACTTTTACAGGACTTTCCGCTAGGGTTATCCTGCATGAGTATGATCATATAGAAGGTAAACTTTTCATTGACTATATGTCTCCCTTAAAAAGAAAACTTTTAAAAGGAAAATTGAATGACATAACAAGAGGAAAAGTGAATGTAGATTATAAGATGAACTTTTCCGGATAGTGTTTCCCCTACATTATAGAATTACCCAAATGTGGTATTGTTCGCATTGATTTGTGCACCTACCTTTGATTTTTAAATAGATATATAAAGGATCAGCGGAGTTTTCGTATAAACATTACAGAGGTTTGTTTTTCACATATATATTAGTGATTTATTTAAAATTTAATTTGGCATAACAAATCTTCTTTTTACCTTAGCATTCCGCCCTTAGAAATATCTCAAACTGGTTAATCTCTCTCTTTGGTAGTAAGCTAACATTCTGTATACCTGCAACAGTTCATTTTACTGTGCATTTCGATATAGATTTTATAACCATTAAACTAAAGCTTATGCGAAGAAGAATTACACTTCCCTTGCTGGCTATCTTTTTAGCCCTATCGTTTTCTTCCCAAGCCCAGGTTCCATCTCTTAACCCTGTAAATGGTGTAGTGCCTGCTGTATTCAATACTGCCGGAGGTACTTACGATAATGCTTTATCGTATCATCGTTTTGAATGGAGTTTTGGAGAATTGGTACTTGTTCAGGCTTTTGCACCTGCAGACAGTTCCATCCTGGTTACACAGGGTGTATTGCAACCATGCACGGATGTAATTCACAATTCACCTTACACGGTACTGTTTGAGGATGGAGATTACAAACTCTTTCCCAATCCTACAGCCGGAAAATTTGAGGTGGATTTTTTTGTAAAGACCCCCGGATTTATGAGTCTTCAGTTGATCAACTCCACTGGGCAGGTACTCGAAACGAGAAGCTATCATTATGATGGCTGTTGCCGTATCGAGTTATTTGACATCAGCCGCTATCCCAACGGAATTTATTTTGTGGTGGCAGATCTAAAGCCTGACACTAACCGCCCCGGTGATAACCTGGAAGTAATCCGCCACAGCGGATTAAAAGTTATTAAACTGAATGAGAAGTAAAACCATAATCAAAACCAAATAAAACTTAAAAGAGATGAAAAAAATATTTTCAATACTAACGATGCTGTTGCTGATAGCCGTAGCCGGTTATAGCCAGGCTCCTGGTTTTTTCAATTACCAGGGTGTAGCCCGCAATAGTGTGGGTAATGTTTTAAAGAATCAAAACATCAACCTGCGTCTTACCATTCATGATGGTTCGGCTACTGGTCCTACAGTGTACCAGGAAAGCCGATTAACTATTACCAATCCTTTTGGATTGTTTAATGTACAAGTAGGTAGCCCAGGAGGTAGTAATGTATCTGGCACTATTGCCGGAGTAAACTGGGGTGTAGGCACTAAGTTTATACAGGTAGAAATAGATCCTGCAGGTGGCACCAGCTTTATCAATATAGGTACAGCCCAATTGGCCAGTGTACCTTATTCATTGTTTGCCACATTATCAGGCGACCTGGTACTGCCATTCAATAAAACCCAGGCAGATGCAGGTACATTATTTAAAGTGACTAATAGTGGAACAGGTGCCGGTAGTACTGCATTGGAAGGATTAACTAATTCTACAGCCAATAATGCCAATGCAATTGTTGGTACGGTAACGTCCGGATCTCCCGGTGGTTTTTCTACTGGGGTACGGGGTATTAATAACGGTACCGGAGGATTAGGGATAGGAGTATATGGTAGCCAAGCCGGAAGTGGCTGGGGTGTGTATGGAACTGCACCATCAGGTATCGGTGGTAATTTTTCTTCAACATCTGGCAGTGGTGTTAATGGCACAAGTATATCTGGAGCTGGTGTAAACGGTACTACCACATCTGGCACTGCTGTAAATGCAACAGCAACTACGGGTGACGGTGTAAGGTCTGTAACTAACGGAGCTTTTGGAAAGTTTGGTGTTTTTGGTATTGCAACTGCTGATGCTACAGGTGTAGCAGGTAATAGTGGAAGCGGAATAGCTGTGTTGGGAGTTTCTAATACAGGAAGTTCCGGGGTGTTCCAAAATTTCACTCCTGCCAGTACAGCACCTACACTTGTAGCCAATAGTAATGGTGCAGGAGATGTTGTTCAGTCAATAATGACAGGTACAGGTAAAGCCGGTACTTTCACTATCAGCAATGCGGCTAATACCAATTTTGCAGTTGATGCCTTCTCAAACGGTACTAACACTACTATCAACTCTACCAATACAGGTACAGGTTTTGCCGGTAACTTTACTGTAAATAATGCTGCCAGTACTGCAGATGCGTTAAGGGCAAGTACAAATGGTACTGGTGCCAGCTGGGCCATCCGCGGTATCAGTACCGGTACTAATGGTGCTGGTTTATTTCAGCAAACAAATGCAACGAATACTGCGAATAACTTACAAAGTAACCAGGCAGGTTTAGGCCGTGCAGGTTTATTTAATTCTACTAATGCTGCAAGTACTGCAAATGCTGTTGATATAAATGTGGCAGGTACTGGTTTTGGTTTAAGAATTACCAGTACAAATGGAGTTCCAAGAGCTTTACAAACTGTGGGCGGACTTCAATTAACCGGAATTAGTGAGGCCAATAATTTTGTTTTAAGATCTGATGCTACGGGTAATGCAACATGGGTAGACCCTGCAGCTTTATTACCGGGTGCTAATTTCTGGAGCAGAGTAGGCACTAACTTATTCAATACAAACTTAGGTGATAATGTAGGTGTGGGCACCAATGCTCCTACACATCGGTTTACTGTATCTCATGGTGGCAGCACTGGTATCAGTGTAAGTTCTACTGCAGGTTTTTCTGTGGTAGATATTAATGCTGCCAGTGGTGATGCAGCGTTACGTTTTGGGAATGCCGGCGTTAATCAATGGAATATGCGTAACCGTCCGGGAGATAATTATTTAGAAATTTTTGAACTTGGTGGTGGCGGTAGCCGTATGGTTATACAAGATGCAACAGGTAATGTTGGTATTGGCCAAACTGTTTCACCGTCATATAAATTAGATGTATTACACGGTGGTGCAACGGGTATTCGCAGTCAATCTTCTGCTTCATTTTCTGTTGTAGATATTGATGCCTTTAGTGGCGATGCTGCTTTGCGTTTTCAGAAAGCTGGTGTAGGTATGTGGAATACCCGCAACCGTCCTGCTGATGATTATTATGAAATCTTTGAACTTGGTGGTGGTGGCAGCCGTATGGTTATACAAGATGCCACTGGTAATGTGGGTATTGGTGAAACTACCAATCCTTCTTATAAATTAGATGTATTACACGGTGGTTCTACCGGAACAAGAATTCGTTCTTCTGCATCTTTCTCAGTTGTAGATATTGATGCGGCCAGTGGTGATGCTGCTTTGCGTTTTGCAAATGCCGGTGTTAACCAATGGAACATTCGTAATCGTCCGGCAGATGATTATTTAGAAATTTTTGAATTAGGTGGTGGCGGTAGCCGTGTAGTTATTCAGGATGCAACTGGTAACGTAGGTATTGGTGAAACAACTTCTCCTTCTTATAAATTAGATGTATTGCATGGTGGTTCTACCGGTATCCGCAGCCGTTCTTCTGCTTCCTTCTCTGTAGTGGATATTGATGCTGCAAGTGGTGATGCTGCTTTACGTTTCCAGAAGGCTGGCGTTAACCAGTGGAATATTCGTAATCGTCCGGCCGATGATTACTTAGAGATTTTTGAATTAGGTGGTGGCGGCAGCCGTGTAGTTATACAAGATGCTACCGGTAATGTGGGTATTGGTGAAACAACAGCTCCTTCTTATAAATTAGATGTATTACATGGTGGTTCTACCGGTATCCGCAGCCGTTCATCTTCTTCCTTCTCTGTAGTGGATATTGATGCTGCAAGTGGTGATGCTGCTTTGCGTTTCCAAAAAGCTGGCGTTAATCAGTGGAATGTTCGTAACCGCCCTGCTGATGATTATTTTGAAATATTTGAGTTAGGTGGTGGCGGTAGCCGTGTAGTAATCCAGGATGCAACTGGTAATGTAGGTATTGGTCAAACTACATCTCCCTCTTATAAATTAGATGTATTGCATGGTGGTGCAACTGGAATCCGCAGCCAATCATCTGCTTCATTTTCTGTTGTAGATATAGATGGCTTTAGTGGTGATGCGGCTTTACGTTTTGTAAAAGCCGGAGTAAACCAATGGAATACAAGAAATAATCCAGGTACTGATGACTACCAGATATTTGAACTTGGTGGCGGCGGTGAAAGAATGAGGATTGAAAACACAACAGGAAATGTGGTAGTAAGCCAGAATTTTACAGTATTAGGCGTTAAGGCTTTCACAATGGATCATCCCCTTGATCCAGCCAATAAACTACTCCGCCATGCTGCTGCTGAAAGCAATGAAGTAATCAATTTTTACAGTGGAAATATAACTACTGATGCAAGCGGTAAGGCAGTCGTTAGCCTTCCTGATTATTATGAAGCATTGAATAAAGATTCCCGTTATCAATTAACGGTGATCGGTTCTTTTGCACAAGCAATTATAAGTAAAGAAGTAAGCAATAATAAATTTGAAATTGCTACCAGTGTGCCAAATGTAAAAGTAAGCTGGGAAGTAAAAGGTGTTCGTAATGATGCCCGTATGCAGCAACAACCTTTTGTATCAGAAGAAGTAAAATCTGCTGCTCAGAAAGGAAAGTATTGGGATCCTGCTGCACATAATCAGCCAGCAAGCAAAGGCGTAAGCTATGAGAACAATATCGAATCCTCATTGAATGATGTGAAACCTGCTGAAAAGAAAGCCGCTCCTGCAACATCAGGTGGTAGTCTTGAGCAAGCTGCAATTGTTGCTCCATCTGCAAAGGCCGCAACAACAGGTGGAAGTCTTGAGCAGGGTGCTATTGTTCCTCCTTCTACTAAGGCAACTACTGAAAAAGGTGGCAGCATTGAAGATATGCCTGCTCCTAAAACAGAAGCAAAACCAGCTCCTGCTACAAAAGGTGGTAGCCTGGATGAAATGCCTAAGCCTGCAGAAAATAAAAAGTCTGCAGTAGATCCGGGAAGTACAAAAACAGATTAATCATTTATTATTTCAACAAATTGTTTTTATGTGAGAAGGCCTTCGGGCCTTCTTTTTATTTTACAATAAATCCAATACTGTGATAATGCCAATTGTGTTTATTAATCAGCCTTTACTTTTCTATATCAATAAAGCGGCACAATAAAAAAAGGATTGATAATTTCTATCAATCCTTTCTATCAATAATTTATTTAAAGATTATCCTTTTGGTTTAGCTGGTATTTTTGCCGGTGGTTTTGTGCCGACTTTTAATTTACTATCACATACATCCAGATTTTGTTTGGCACCAGCAAACTGCGGAAACATAGTAAGTGCCTGGTTAAAAAACGGCTTTGCTGCCGCATAATTTTTTGCATCCATCTGTAGTACACCAAGCAAATTTGCCGATGCTGCATTTACTGGTACTGCTTGCTGGCTACCATCACCAGAAACAAAGTTTACTCCTATTCTTTTACTACTTGTGTCTGATAATGCTGCCCTTGCAGATGCTTCACATTCCAATGTACGTTTTAGTTGATATTGTCCAACTGCCATTTTATAAATATGATAGGGGTTCTTCGTTTTTACTACTACTTTTTCATATAGCTCTACAGAAGCTTTAGGATCACCAAGCAGATCATAACATTCAGCGGCCCTTGCCATGGCTTCAGCATTATCCGGCTGTGCAGCAAATACTTCTTCAGAAAGTAGTAGAGAACTATAATATGATTTTGAGCCAAAATATAGCATTGATAATGTGTCTTTATAAGCCATATTGTTATCTAAAGCAAGAAAACCGTGTAGCGAATTGATAGCCGCAGTAGGATCATTATAAGTAAGTCCCTGGTTATACATTTTCAGATAATGCTTTTTCATTGCATCAGCATCTTGTGCCACAGCTGCTGACGTAATAAGTAAGCAGCATAGAAATGGAGTTATTTTTTTCATTGTAGAGGTTTTGATTAGGTTATAAAAATAACAGTTCCGCATTAATTTTCACAGAAAATATACTGGCAATAAGGTATAATTTCTACAATAACACAAGTTGTTGCTGACTCATTTATTTGAAATCAAACTGAATAGATGATGCTGTTGAATTGAGCTGCTAAAACAATATTTTTTACACTCACATTATTGCTGGCTACCCACCGATCCTGCATATTTCCTCCATTTTTCTATTACCTGCTCTATATCAGTTGGTAAAGGAGCTTCAAAAAACATATCTTCTCCGGTAGTTGGATGTTTGAAGCCTAATGTTTTTGCATGCAGTGCCTGTCGCTTACATATCTGAAAACAATTATCTACGAATTGTTTGTACTTGGTATACACTGTTCCCTTTACAATTTTATCTCCACCATAAAAATCATCATTGAATAATGGATGGCCAATATGTTTCATATGCACTCTTATCTGGTGTGTACGGCCTGTTTCTAAAACACATTGTACCAACGTAACATATCCAAGCCTTTCCAATACTGTATAATGTGTTATTGCTTCTTTGCCATGATCACCTTCGGGATAGGCTTCAAACAATTTTCTTAAACGTAAGTTGCGGCCTACATGGGCCACTATAGTTCCGCTATCATTGATAATATCTCCCCAGGCTAGTGCAACATATTTTCTGCTGATGGTATGATCAAAAAACTGTTTGGCAAGATGTCGCATTGCTTTATCGGTTTTTGCCAATACTAAAAGACCGCTGGTATTTTTATCTATACGATGTACCAGCCCAAATCTTGGTAAAGTATCTTCCGATAAATTAGGATTTTGTTGCTGCAGGTAATAGGAGACACCGTTTAAAAGAGTGCCTCTGTAATTACCACTGCCCGGATGCACTACCATGCCGGCTGGTTTATTGATGATCATCAGGTCTGCATCTTCAAAAATAATATTCAACTCCATTTTCTCCGGCACTACATCAGTTTCATCAGGACTCATATCGGAATAAACAATGATTGAATCAAGAGGTTTTATTTTATAATTGGCTTTTACTTCTTTTTCATTCACCATTACCATTCCGTTGGCAATAGCTTTTTGTACTTTATTGCGGGTAGCACCTTCTATTCTGTTTACTAAAAACTTATCGATTCTTAAGGGTTCTTGTCCTTTATCAATAATGATAGAGAACCTTTGATAAAGCTCATCGTTGTTGTCTTGTATTTCCAGCTCATCAGATTGTATTTCTTCCTGCATAATGAAGCAAAGGTACGGGGTACTGCTTAGTCTTTAAGAAGTGGAAATGGATTGGCTTTTGTTGGTAAATTTGTAATAAGATATGGAGAAGCAAAAAATTATATTCAAGGATTTAGGAGAAATGGAATACCAGGCTGCTTGGGACTACCAGGAAAAATTACTCAAAGAAAATGTTCGGATAAAAACTGAAACCCGGTTGATGAAACAGGGAGAAGTAAGCGATGAGGGTAAGGAAGAAATGATTGATACCCGGCATTATTTATTATTCGTGGAGCATCCACCTGTTTACACATTAGGCAAAAGTGGAAATAAAAGCAATGTATTAATAGGGGATGATGAAATGAAGCAACGGGAAATCCAATTCTTTAATACAAACAGGGGAGGGGATATTACTTTTCATGGTCCAGATCAACTGGTAGGTTATCCAATTTTTGATCTGGAAAAATTTTATACAGATATTGGAAAATACTTAAGAAACCTGGAAGAGGCTATTATTTTAACGATGAAAGAATATGGTGTTACAGGGGAACGATCTGCAGGTGAAACAGGAGTGTGGATAGAACCTGGTTTTGCTGGTAAAGAAAGAAAAATTTGTGCTATTGGTGTTCGTTGCAGTCGCTGGGTTACCATGCATGGTTTTGCATTTAATGTAAACACAGATCTTTCTTACTTCAATCACATTATACCTTGTGGCATCACCAATAAGCAGGTAACTTCTTTGGAAAAAGAATTAGGTAGAAAAATAGAAATGGAAGAAGTAAAGGAAAAAGTAAAAAGGAATTTTGAAAAAATATTTGAAGCAGAGATTATATAGAAAGCAGTATTCTTAAAAATCTTTATCCAGGTAAAATTTATACTTCTCAATGAGCTTTCCATCCTCATATAATTCAAAACGGAACCACCCTGCATGATAAAAATTGGTTTTATCCAGCTTAAAACTTTTCTCTTTTATTTCTTTTAGTTCAAAAAGAAATGTTTCATCGTCTTCAAAAAACTTAATAGAATATTTTTTTGGCTTTTCATCATCCGGCAAATTGATTTTTACATAGCCATCTCTGTTTGTAAAAACATACAAGGAGGGAGTAAAACCAATGGGACCGTTTTTTACAGTAACTCCATTAATAGTCTTAGGGTCTTTGCCAAGCAGGCTATCTATTTTTACAAAAAATGGATTGGCTTTTTTTATGGAGTCCATTACCCTGGTACTTTGTAAAGTATCTTTTACTGGTTTTTTTGCTTTGCTAAAAAGATAGCGACCCTGGCCCAACTGGATATATATCCGGTAAAACATATGGTCGTTGATTGCTTTTGCATCTACATACCCATTTTGAATACTTGTAGGATCGGGCACCGTCATAATCGATTTATACCCGGTAAGACTATCAAACGAACGTTGGATACTAATTTGTTTTACATCAGAAAAAGTATTTACCCAGCCAATAAGGATGCGATCATTACCAGCATTTTTCAATAAAAAATTGGGTAAAGTATCCTGTGCCTGCAATACGGTGCCGGATAAAGACAAGGAAATTAAAAAGAAGAAGACCAGTTTTTTCATACTATAATAAAAACGGGAATATATTGGATTTATTTAAGTTGATTAATAACAAAGATAGGGGAGCAGTGTGTAAAATCTAAAATATTAACGTTCCATTATTCAGTGATAAATTTCCCTGTAAACCCCCACTGTGTATCAGCAGTATTTTACTATTTGAGGGAAAGAATTTTTTGTGCAAAAGTTCCATTATTCCAAAAAATAATTTTCCTGTATAAACAAAATCTGAGGGAATACTTGTTTGAGAATAAAAGGTATTCATGAAATTAATTAATTCCTTTTTGTGTTTGGCATATCCCCCAAAGTGATAGTCATGAATGATGGTAAGTCTTTTATTATCTATGCTAGTTAATGATTCTATGTCCTCCTGCAACTGTAAATTATTTTTCAAAACACTAAGGCTGATTATTTGTTGATGAGGTAAACTTCTTTTTAATAAGCCTGCCGTCATAGTGCCGGTGCCTGCAGCACAACATATATGTGTGTAATCTTTTGCACTATAATAATCAGAAATAGTCGCAGCACCTTCCACACCGCTACTTCCATATCCTCCTTCCGGTATTATATAAACATCTTTTGAAGTGTGATTTATTTCTCTTTTTTTATTATCATATTCATCTCGTGGTAAAAAGACCAATTGCATTCCTGTTTTCTGAGCTTCCTTAAGCGTAAAAGAAAAATCCAGTGGCTCCTCACCTCGGATGTAACCGACGGATTTAAAATTATTCAATTGGCATGCGGCTGCTGTTGCCAAAATATGATTCGACCAGGCACCTCCAAATGTGGCAATTGTTTTTTTATTCAATTGCTTTGCTTCTTCTATATACTTACTGAGTTTAAAAATTTTATTACCAGAAATAAACGGATGAATTTTATCCAATCGCAATACATCCACTTTAATTCCCGACGTATATGAGGCAGGTATAATATCAGTAATAATATTTTTCAAATCGATCTCCTCCATATTAAAATCTGTGGATGGTGAATTTACTTTAATTTCGCTGCGCAATTTTAATAAAGTACAATATATGAAACCTACATTGGTAATATTAGCAGCAGGCATGGCATCCCGGTACGGAAGCATGAAACAAGTAGAAGGCTTTGGCCCCGGTGGAGAAACAATTATGGATTATTCCATATTTGATGCGATACGTTCTGGTTTTGGAAAAGTGGTATTTGTGATTCGAAAAGAGTTTGTAGAAAATTTTAAAGCCATCTTCGAGCCAAAATTGAAAGGAAGAATAGAAACGGCATATGTTTTCCAGGAATTGGATGCTTATACTAACGGCTACTCCATTCCAGCGGAAAGAACAAAGCCGTGGGGCACTGCTCATGCCGTATTATGTGCCAAAGAAGTAGTGAAAGAACCTTTTGCTGTTATTAATGCAGACGATTTTTATGGATACAATGCGTTTAAAAATGCAGCAGCCTTTTTAAATGTAGGTTGCTCTGAAAAAAATTATGCTATTGTGGGATACGATCTTACCGGCACTTTATCAGAACATGGCACAGTAAACCGTGGCATTTGCGCATTGGATCATGATGGAAATCTGGCTTCCATTACTGAAAGAATAAACATTGCAAAGAAGGATGGAAAAATTATGGCGGATGATAACCTGGAGCCAAAAGAAATTTCATCCAATACCCGGGTGTCAATGAATTTTTGGTGTTTCGATCCATCGTTTTTTGATTATACACAAAAGATATTTGCTGAATTTCTGGAAGCACATGGGCAAGAGGCAAAATCTGAATTCTTTATACCAATAGTTGCAGATAGATTTATAAAAGAAGAAGGAACCATAGAAATTATTCCTACCTCGTCTTTGTGGTTTGGTGTTACCTATAAAGAAGATGCGCCGTTTGTACAACAAAGTTTAAATAAACTTATTGCCGAAGGAGAATATCCTGAAAGGCTATGGGCATAAAATAAAAATCGTCCCCACAATACTGCGGGGACGATTTCTAAATTCTATAGGGATAATATTTTAGTTCACTTTTACTCTGTAAATGTAGTCTTCCACTTTATTCACCTGTTCCATTCTCTCCATACCCGATATTTGTGACTTCGAATTTAGTTTTAGTTTAAGATAACTCGTATCAGATTTTTTTAAATCTTCCAGGGCTTTGTAAATGTATTTGCCCTGTATAGCAAAAGTGAAACCTTCTGTACTTTTTTGTCTTGCATTTAATATGCCTACCACTTCTCCATTTTTATTTAGAATTGGGCTTCCACTGTTTCCCTGATTCGCAGCTATTTGAATCTGGCAACTTAACGTATCGCCATTATATCCTGTTAAAGAACTGAGATAACCCTGTCCATATACAATGTCATTTTTAGGATATCCCAAAGTGAAAATTGATTCAGCTAACCTTGCAGATGTTTTGCTGATGGAATATGGAATGGATGTGTAAGGCTTAAAGTTGTCGTCGACTATTTTTAAAATGGCTAAATCTTTTGATTTATCTGCATGAACCACTTTTGCAATGAATTCGCCACGGTTATTTTGCACCGCAATGTTATTTGCATTTTCTATTACATGATAGTTAGTGACGATATAACCTTTTGCATCAATAACAAAACCAGTACCTCCCGATTTATATATGATAGCAGCTCTTTTTTCATCGTTAAGGGTATTCACTACCTTATTAATTGCATTTTTTTGCTGGGCATTTTCAACTTTAATATTTTTTATATCATCTTTTATGTCGCCTACCAGTTTTTCATAATCAGAATTTGCCTTTGGTGCCACGGCCCATACCATTGCAGATATAGCCATAGCAGTAATGCCGGCAATAGAAGCAGCAATAGCTGTAACTCTTTTATATCTCTTCCACATGTACGCAACTTTTGCCTTACCTGTCATTTTCATTGTTTCAATCTTACCCTGGCCAGCAAGATTTTCATGTATATCATTTAAAGATGACTTAAAGCTTTTCCGCTTACCAAAACTATTCATCTGTTGTAAGAACAAGGTATGTTCTACCACCAGTTGATCTATTTCAGTATTTGATTTGCGTAAGGCTTCAAATTGCACTCTTTCATCCGGATTCATTTCTCCCCGTATGTAGCGTTCAACAGCGTCGAGTATTTTAATGTCAGTCATCACCGTTCTCGTTTTTATAATGCGTAAAGAATATCTTTTTTAATCTCATGAGGCATTTGTACTTCTGGTTTTTGGCATTATCAGCATTGGTATAGCCAAATTTTGCGGCTATTTCCTGCATGGTTTGTTTTTTTAAATAATAAGCTTCTATCAAACTCTTGCAGGGTTCACCCAAATGGCTGATCGCCGTATCCATCATTTCAAATTCATCATTTCTTCTTTCATGTTGCTCCAGGTCTTCTTCTACAGACACCACTTCTTGCATATTATCCCCGGGGGCCGAAAAGCGATTTTGCTGTTGCAATCTTTTCAGCCAAAGCCTGCGGGATACAGAATATACGAAAGTTTTTATCTGGCAATTCAACTCAAAACTGCCTGACCGGGCCTTTTCGTACAGAACTATCATCGCTTCCTGAAATATATCCTTTGCATCGTCTGCTGAGCCGTTGTTATTGATAATCAAGGCCTGAACCATGTTGTAGTTCTCCTTGTAGATCGTTTCTACGGTCCTTTTATCGCTGGCGGCCAATCCTTCTAATAAAGCTTTTTCGTCAGTCTGTTCTTTCACATTCCGTTATTTAATACTTTATTTTAAAAATAGTAACCCTAGGCCATCTAAAAAAAATTATAAAATGCGGGTTACCTTTTTTTGTTTGAGGTATTAAGACTGAAATATTTCAACAAATCACAAAAAATCGAAAAATGAAAAAATTCTTAGCAATCGTTGCTATCGCTTCTTTAGCAGTAGCTTGTAACAACAGCGGTGACAAAAAAACTGACAAAGACACAACTGTAACTGTAGTTGGTGGCGATACAGCAACAACTGTAACTACAATTGACACTACTGTAAAGAATGCAGGTGATACAACTATTAAGAAGACTGTTGACACTGATACTACAAAGTCAAAAATGTAATTTGTAAAGCTTTTTTAGCAAGCAAACAGCAAGAGCCATTCCAATAGGAGTGGCTCTTATGTTTTTCTCTAGTATGATTCTTAAAATACATTCGACTTTCCCCTTTTAAAAAGCTACTTTTGCACACCCCGGTTCTCCCCGCTTGAATGGCTCAGTCGGGCAAATCGGTTAAACGAACCGATTTATTATCAATTAAAAAATTTATTAAGTGAACACATTTGAAGCCCTTGGTATTGAGGAAGGCTTACTCAATTCAATTAAAGTATTAGGTTTTACAGAGCCCACTCCCATTCAGGAAAAAGCAATCCCGGTTTTGTTGCAAGGAACCAAAGATTTTATCGGTTTGGCACAAACCGGCACCGGCAAAACAGCCGCATTCGGTTTACCACTTTTGCAACTTATCAATAAAGAAGATCGTTTTCCACAGGCATTAATTGTTTGTCCAACAAGAGAACTTTGTTTGCAAATAACCAGTGACCTGGAGACATTTAAAAATAAAAAAACAAGTGTATCAGTTACTGCTGTGTATGGTGGTACTTCCATCAGCATGCAGATACGGGATTTGAAAAGAGGCACACAAATAGTAGTGGCAACTCCCGGTCGTTTGATTGATTTAATAGAACGTAAAGCAATCAACCTCGAAAAAATAAATTTTGTAGTTATTGATGAAGCTGATGAAATGCTGAACATGGGTTTTAAAGAAGACATCGAATTTATTTTAAAAAATACACCCAATCGTCAGAGCATTTGGTTGTTTAGTGCGACCATGCCGCCAGAAATACGGCAGGTAAGCAAAAGATATATGGATAAGCCTTTTGAAATTACTATTGGCAAAACAAATGAAGGTGCTGCTAATATTGATCACCAATATTATGCTACGCAACATCATAATCGCTACGAAGTATTAAAACGTATCATTGATTTTAACCCAGGTATTTATGGAATTGTTTTTGCAAGAACTAAATTAGACACCCAGGATATTGCAGAAAGATTAACAAGAGAAGGATATGATATAGATGCTATTCACGGAGATCTTACCCAACAGCAAAGAGATAAAGTGATGGGCCTCTTCCGGGATAAAAGTGTGAAGCTTCTTGTTGCAACTGATGTGGCAGCAAGAGGTATTGATGTAAAAGGCATTACCCATGTTATAAATTATGAGTTGCCGGATGATGTGGAAGTATACACTCACCGCAGCGGACGTACAGGCCGTGCAGGTAGTAATGGTGTATCAGTTTCAATAGTAACGCCGAAAGAAGTTTATCGCCTTCGCCAGATTGAAAGAATAGTGAAGACGCAGTTTCATAAAATGGATATACCAACTGGTAAAGACGTTTGCCGTAAACAGTTTTTTCACTTCATTGATAAAATGCTGGAAGCAGACATCAGCCATGGACAGTATGAAGCGTATCTACCAACACTAAGAGAAAAATTTGGTAGCATTGATAAGGAAGAAATAATGCAGCGGGTAGCGGCATTGGAGTTTGATCGCTTTTTAAAATATTATGAAAACGCCGCTGATCTTAATATGCGGAATGATGACAGAAGAAGTGGTGACAGAAGAGGCGAAAGAAGTGACAGACCAGCACATAGAGATAGAGACAGAGATACAAAAGGAAGAAGCTTTAGTGGCGGTGGAAATTATCAACGACTGTTTGTAAATCTTGGAACAAAAGATGGTTTTTATAAAGCCAGTTTCCTGCAGTTTATTTTGGATATGAGTGATCTGAAAAAAGAAGTGCTGGGCAAAATAGATATGAAGGATATGACAAGCTGGATCGAAATAGAGCCAGCGGCGGGCAAAAAAATGATAAAAGCTATGGACGGAAAAAATTATCGTGGTCGTAAGATCAGGATGAATGATGCAGAAAGTGGTGGCGGTAGAAAATAATTGAATTAGTTGTTGGATTTAACAATATCAAAAACTACATTTGTTACATGACATTGACAAAAGCATACTGGAGCTATTATTTTACTTACTTCTTTTTTAGAAAGAGGCCGGGCATGCTTTTGTTGAAAACAAACTAAGAACAACTAAAAATCAACATAAAGAAAATCCCGGCCAACCTGGCCGGGATTTTTGTTTTACAATGAATACTAGAGTTTCCATACAAGGTTATGAAGGCAGCTTTCACCAGGTGGCTGCGCAATTCTTTTTTGGTAAAAATGTAACGGTGATTCCTTGCAATACATTTAAAGAAGTAATAAAGATTGCTGGCAATAAAAAAGAAAGTAATGGTGGAGTAATGGCGATTGAAAATTCTATTGCCGGAAGTATTTTACCTAACTATAATTTGTTGCAAAAAAGTAATTTGAAAATTGTTGGTGAAATTTATTTGCAGATTCGGCAAAACCTTTTAGTGAATCCAGGGGTAAAGCTGGAAGATATTCGGGAAGTCCATTCACATACCATGGCAATACAACAGTGTTCTGATTTTCTGGATAAGTATAAATGGAAACTGGTGGAAACGGATGATACTGCATTAAGTGCAAAATATATTCACCAGCATAGGAGTAAACATGTGGCAGCAATTGCCAGTAAGCTGGCTGCTGAATTATATCAATTGGATATGATTGCCCCGAATATCCATACAATGAAAAATAATTACACCCGGTTTCTTGTTTTGCAAAGAGAAGATGTTGTAAAGCAGGTTGATAATGCTGACAAAGCATCGGTTACTTTTCATACCGATCATTCAAGAGGTAGTTTGGCAAAAGTGCTGACAAAAATTTCAGAAGGCGGAATCAATTTAAGTAAGCTGCAAAGCTTTCCTATTCCGGGAAGTGATTTTCAATATGCCTTTTATGCAGATATGGAATTTGATTCGGAAGTACAATTCAATAATGTAATGGAAACAATAAAGCCATTAACGGAGTCCATTAAAGTATATGGTATTTATAAACAGGGCTTATGGAAATAGTTAAATGTATTATGGGTTGAGTCTGGCAGCCACAGCGGGGCTAAATATAAAAAAATGAAAACAAGCAAAAGATTAGAAGGTATCGGCGAATATTACTTCTCTCAAAAATTGAGAGAGATAGAAGAATTAAATAAAGCCGGAAAAAATATTATCAATTTAGGTATTGGCAGTCCTGATTTGCCACCCCACCCTGATGTAATAAAAATATTGCAGGAAGAAAGTGCAAAGCCGAATGTTCATGCCTATCAATCATACAAGGGCTCACCCATATTGAGAAAAGCTATTAGTGATTGGTATAAAAGATGGTATCAGGTTGAATTAAATCCTGAAACGGAAATTTTGCCGTTGATTGGAAGCAAAGAAGGCATCATGCATATCTGTATGACTTATTTGAACAAAGGGGAGGAAGTGCTGGTACCAAATCCCGGTTATCCCACTTATCAAAGTGCGGTAAAATTGGCAGGCGGAAAATGTGTGGAGTATAAATTAAATGCAAAAAATAACTATGAACCGGATTTTGATAAACTGGAGAATAAGAAATTAAAGAAAGTGAAGTTGATGTTTGTCAATTACCCGCAAATGCCAACAGGACAATTACCATCGAATGAACTATTTGAAAAGTTAGTGGCTTTTGGAAGAAAGAATAATATTCTCATCATTCATGATAATCCTTACAGTTTTATTCTGAATGATAATCCGATAAGTTTATTAAGTATTGAAGGTGCAAAAGAGTGTGTGATTGAATTAAACTCATTAAGCAAAAGTCATAACATGGCTGGCTGGAGAGTAGGAATGCTTTGTGGCGCCAAAAAAAGAATAGAAGAAGTGCTGAGATTTAAAAGTAATATGGATAGTGGTATGTTTTTGCCGGTGCAGTTAGCTGCTGCCAAAGCATTGACTTTAGGAAAAGAATGGCATGATGAAGTGAATGCCGTTTACAAAAAAAGAAGAGAAAAGGTTTTTGAATTGTTAACGATACTTAATTGTAAATTTTCTAAACAACAAGCAGGTATGTTTGTTTGGTCAAGTATCCCGGCAACCTGTAAAGACGGTTATGTATTAAGTGATGAAGTGTTATACAAATCAAATGTTTTTATCACACCCGGTGGCATTTTTGGAAGTGCAGGAGAAAAATATGTGAGAGTTAGTTTGTGTAGTACGGAAGAAAAAATTGATGAAGCGATTAGAAGAATTAAAAATTAGTAATTAATAATTAAAAATTCATGTCAGACAGAAAGAGAATTGCAATCGTCGGAGTTGGTTTAATTGGCGGCTCATTAGCTATTCAGTTGCATGAAAAGAAATTGTCATCAAAACTGATTGGAGTGGATGCAAATGCTGACCATGCAAAGCAGGCATTGGAACTAGAGCTGGTGGATGAGATAATGAATCTTGATCAAGCCATTGCTGCTGCAGATGTAATCATTCTGGCAATACCAGTTGATATATTGGTGAGTCTGTTGCCTTCAATCATGGATAAAATAAATAATCAGATTGTGATTGATTTGGGTTCTACCAAAATCCAATCAATTGAAGCTATAAAGAACCATCCGAAGAGAGGTCGATATGTCGCCACTCACCCCATGTGGGGCACGGAATACAGCGGCCCGCAAGCAGCAGTAAGAGGAGCATTTGAAAACAAAGCTGTAATTATCTGCAATGCAGAAGACACCGATGCCGATGCATTGGAATGGGTAAAAGTAATGTATAAGAAAATTGGTATGCACTTACTGGAAATGGAAGCCAAGGCTCATGATCTTCATGCAGCGTATGTAAGTCATATTTCACACATTACATCTTTTGCATTAGCCAATACAGTTTTGCAAAAAGAAAAAGAAGAGAATGCCATCTTTGAATTAGCCTCGGCCGGTTTTGAAAGTACGGTGCGGTTGGCAAAAAGTAACCCGGCTATGTGGGTTCCGATTTTTATGCAGAACAAAGAAAATGTGCTGGATGTGTTGAAGGAGCATATAGCCCAGTTGACAAGGTTTAAAGAAAGTATTGAGAAAGATGATAATGAATATCTGATGCGGTTGATTGAAGATGCGAATAAAATAAGGAGGATAATAAAGTAAAACGAATGTAATGGATACAATACAATTTTTTTGTAGCGACTGTAATACTGAGTTAAAAAATGAAGTTGACTTATGTGTTAACTGTAGTTCGGATAGAAAAACTGTTCATCTTATGGTTGAGGATGAAATAAAATTGTACGACCAGATTAAAACAAAGGCGAAAGGAAAAATTGATGGACGAAAAACCATTCAAAAACAAATTGATGGTTATGAGTCATCTTTTAATGGGAATACAGTAAATAAAATTAGAATTATTGATAGTATTAGTGATATCTATTTTGAGGAGATTAGAGATTTAGACGGTAATATAATTCATGGATGTGAAGAAAAGCTAAGTGAGCATAAAGGACATGGTAGTGCAAAGAAGAAAAAGAATACAGGTGAGTAATTCTATGCCCAGCCCCAGCGGGGCTGAATGTGGGTAGCCCCGGATGAAATCCGGGGAATGAATATGAAAAAATGTTTTTGAACCCCGGAGGGATTTAATGTGAAATAAACATTGAGTAAGTAAAGTTGAAAAAAATAAAATGAAGTAATTGAGAATTGCTGAGTAGCGAACAGAACCCTGAATTGTGCGACGCAACAGACGATGATAGTAGTACAGGCGATGACAACATAAAAAATTATCTTTACAAATATGCAATCAATAGAACAAGTAACAAACGAAACCGTGCAATCAACATGGAATAAAAGGCCACTCATCATCAGTGGTCCATGCAGTGCAGAAACGGAAGAGCAGGTATTGGAAACTGCACAGCGATTAGCCGCTACCGGCAAAGTAGATATGTTGCGGGCAGGCATCTGGAAGCCACGAACCAAACCCGGCATGTTTGAAGGAGTAGGTGCAAAAGGATTACCATGGTTGCAACAGGCAAAAAAAATAACTGGCTTACCCACAACGGTAGAAGTAGCAACTGGCAAGCAAGTGGAAGATGCATTGACGTTTGATGTAGATGTATTGTGGATTGGCGCAAGAACAACGGTAAATCCATTTAGTGTACAGGAAGTAGCCGATGCATTACGAGGTGTGAATGTTCCGGTGATGATAAAAAATCCGATCAATCCAGATTTGGAATTGTGGACCGGTGCGGTGGAAAGAATTGCCAGAGCCGGTGTAAAGCAAATCGGTTTGATACATCGTGGATTTTCTTCGTATGGGAATACCGAGTATCGCAATGCACCGATGTGGCATCTGGCGATTGAAATGAAATTGAAACATCCGGATATGCCAATCATTAACGACCCTTCACATATTTGTGGTCGGCGTGATATTTTATTGGAGGTAATGCAAAAAGCAATTGACCTTGACTATGACGGGTTGATGATTGAAAGTCATATAGACCCTGACAATGCCTGGAGCGATGCAAAGCAACAGGTGACGCCGGAGCGATTAAAAGAAATGCTCGATACAATTATCTGGCGCAAAGAAGATATAAATTCAGAAGAGTATCATGCAGCGTTGGAAAAATTACGTCAGCAGATAAATCATCTGGATGATGAGTTGATGCAGATACTCGGCCAGCGAATGAAGGCTGCCGAACACATTGGTAAGTATAAAAGAGAAAACAATATTACCATTTTGCAAACGAGCCGCTGGAATGAAATCATCGAACGGGCATTTGCAAAAGGAGATAAGCTGGGACTGAGCAAAGAATTTATTACCAAATATTTTGATGCGGTGCATATGGAAAGTATCAATCATCAGAAGAAGATAATGGATAGTTGACAACCACGTCAACGGTTGAAAACCCTGACGGCGGTTAAAGAAAGAAATTATGAATCCAGCTGTAGTACTACTATCATCGTCTGTTGCAATCCGTCCGGATTGGGATTTTTAATTCTTCGGGTGGAAGAATTAAAAAGACTGACACTTGTACTGCAGTAACACCGATGGGCAATTGCCAAATTCAAAATTACTTCAGTAATTTTTCTTGTGTCCTTTGTGTTCTTAGCGGGAGAAAAAATAAAAAATGAAACATCTTAAAATAAATTTTTCATCAGGAACAACAGATTTGTATCTGGCGAACGGCATCAGTCATCTAAAAAAGATAACTGACCCAAATGCAACGGTATTAATCACCGATGAAAATGTTTTCAATGCTCACACCAAACGTTTCAAAGTCTGGAATACAATTGTATTAAAACCGGGTGAAGAATTTAAAGTGCAGGCAACGATAGATGCAGTAATAGAAAAACTGATTGAAATGGAAGCTGACCGCAAAACAACTTTGGTTGGTGTAGGCGGCGGAGTGGTAACAGACATTACCGGTTATGTAGCTTCTGTTTATATGCGGGGCCTGCGGTTTGGGTTTGTACCAACTTCTATTTTGGGTTTAGTAGATGCTTCTATTGGTGGTAAGAATGGTATTGATGTAGGAGTGTATAAAAATATGGTCGGTGTTATCCGTCAGCCATCATTCATATTGCATGATATGGTTTTTCTTAATTCATTGCCACAAGCCGAATGGGAAAATGGTTTTGCAGAAATTATTAAACATGCATGCATAAAAGATGCAGCCACGTTTGCGGAGCTGAAAAAGAATTCGTTGAAGTCATACATGAGTAAACAATCACTTATTTGTGATTTAATACAACGCAATGCTCTCATCAAAACCAAAGTGGTGCAGAAAGATGAATTTGAAAAAGGAGAGAGACGGTTACTAAACTTTGGTCATACCCTCGGCCATGCATTAGAAACACAATATGAGTTATTGCATGGTCAGGCTATTTCAATTGGGATGACGTATGCTTGTCATATTTCTGAACAACTCATAGGATTTAAACAAACAGAAAAAGTAGTTAGTGTATTAGAAAAGTATAATCTTCCTACTTATGCATCATTCAACAAGCAAAAAGTATTTGATGTGTTGAAGATGGATAAGAAACGGGAAAGAAAAGAAATGAATTATGTGTTGCTAGAAAGAATAGGGAAGGGAGTAGTAAAGTCAATTACGTTAAAACAATTGGAAAAAATTATTCAAGATTTATAAAGTGAAGGTTACAATACATCCATCAAAATTAAAAGGGGCAATACAGGCACCAGCTTCCAAAAGTTCAATGCAGAGAGCTTTGGCTGCTGCATTGTTGAGTAATGGTCAAACGACAATCTTAAATCCCGGCCATTCAAATGATGATAAGGCTGCAATAGAAATTATTAAAGCATTAGGAGCAGAAGTTATAATTAGAGATGAACAAGTAATCGTTAATAGTTTCGATGTACTTCCCAGAACGAATGAAATAAATTGCAGCGAGTCGGGTTTGGCTATCCGTATGTTTACTCCCATTATTGCCCTAAGT
The DNA here is from genome assembly GCA_031397865.1 of Chitinophagaceae bacterium. GTDB lineage: Bacteria > Bacteroidota > Bacteroidia > Chitinophagales > Chitinophagaceae > JJ008. The sequence continues at coordinate 18,123 of JANNMN010000008.1, read as the reverse complement.
GAAAAAGAAATTACCATTAATGGCGAAGGAAGTTTATTGGAAAGGCCAATGGATTTCTTTGATGATATTCTTCCGCAACTTGGAGTTAAAATAAAAAGCAATGGAGGAAAGCTTCCATTAATTATTCAAGGACCATTACAACCAAAAAACATTGAAGTGGATGGTTCGTTGAGTTCGCAGTTTTTAACAGGGTTGTTGATGGCCTATGGAGCCGCAAATGCAGAAGATGTTTCTATTAAAGTAAACAACCTTAAAAGCAAACCATACATCGATTTGACATTGGATGTGATGAAACGGTTTGGTTTGAAAGTACCTGCTAATAACAATTATGAAGAGTTTTTCTTTGACGACTCCACTCACAACTCACAACTCACAACTCACAACTACACAGTCGAAGGCGACTGGAGCGGTGCCGCATTTCTTCTCGTAGCAGGTGCAATTGCCGGACCAATAACAATAAGAGGATTAGATTTATCTTCAACACAAGCAGATAAAGCAATCATTGATGCATTGATGGCTGCTAATGCCGGCATTGCCATGGATTCAAAAGGAATTCAATTACATCCCGTAGAAATGGATGCTTTTTATTTTGATGCAACAGATTGCCCGGATTTATTTCCTCCACTTGTTGCGTTGGCTGCCTATTGTAAGGGGACAACAACTATTAAAGGTGTAAGTCGCTTAACACATAAAGAAAGTAACCGGGCAATAACCTTGCAGGATGAATTTGATAAAATGGGAGTAACAATAGATTTGGAAGGCGATGATATGATGATACATGGCGGCGGAATTGTAAAAGGAGCTGATGTACATACACACCATGATCATCGCATTGCCATGGCTTGTGCAGTTGCAGCATTAAAAGCAGATAGTGAAATGGTTATTGAAGAAGCACAGGCGGTTAAAAAATCTTATCCTGATTTTTGGAATGATTTAGATGTTTTAGGTGCTGAAATAAATGGTTTTAAAATTGGAATTAATATCTGATAAAGTGATTAAAAATTTTAATAGAAAGATATTTTTTCTATTGACCTTGTTTTATTGGCTAGTAATAGTTGTAACATTTTTAATCGCATGGGCATGGGATGAAGGAGCAATTAGTAATAATTTTTTTACACGGCTACTAAAAAATATACATTCAACTCTTATTTATCCAAGGTACATTGCTGTAAATATTTATTTTGAGTTTTTCTTCTTTTTTTGGGCTTTATTTTCACTGGTTTATGCTTTTATTACTGAGAGGTTAGTATTTTTAATAAAAAGGTTTATCATATTCAGATAATCTATGAATAAATTTGGTCGCATATTCCGCATCTCCATCTTTGGAGAATCACATGGTGAATGTGTAGGGATTACTATTGATGGTTGTCCCGCCGGGTTGTCATTATCACCAGAAGATTTATTACCTGATCTTGAAAGAAGAAAAGGTGGACAGGGAAAAGGAACTACACCAAGAAAAGAAGATGACTATCCCATTTTCAAAAGTGGCATCTTCAATGGCAAGACAACCGGCTTCCCCATTACTATTTTATTTGAAAATAAAAATACCCGTAGTGAAGATTACGATAAGCAAAGAAGCATACCACGGCCCGGTCATGCAGATTGGGTAGCTAATCAAAAATTTGGTGGCCATGAAGATTACCGTGGCGGCGGACATTTTAGTGCAAGGTTAACAGCCGGCATTGTTGCGGCTGGTGCTATTGCCAAAAAACTAATGGGCGGTGTATTGATAAATGCTGCTGTTACAGAAATCGGCGGAGAAAAAGATGTGGAAAAAGGTTTGCAAAATGCCATTGATGCAAAAGATTCTGTTGGTGGCATTATAGAATGTAAAGTAAACGGTTTGCCGGTTGGTTTAGGCGAACCTTATTTTGATTCAATAGAATCGGCATTGGCCCATATTGTATTTGCTATACCTGCGGTTCGTGGTGTTGAATTTGGAACAGGCTTTGCCGCGGCAAAAATGCTTGGCAGTCAGCATAATGATTCCATACAAAACATGGATGGACAGACGAAAACCAATCATGCAGGCGGCGTAGTTGGTGGTATCAGCAATAGAAATGAACTGGTGTTCCGCTTGGCAATCAAACCAACATCCTCCACACCAAAACGACAAAACAGTTTGAACTGGGATACTAAGCAACTCGAAGATTTTTCTATAAAAGGCCGTCATGATTTATGCGTTGCTTTAAGAGCACCAGTCATTGTAGAAGCGGTTACCGCAATTGTATTAGCAGATTTTATGTTGCTCGAACAAAAAATAAAAAGAGTTTTATAATGGCCACTATCTATCATGTTACTACTGCAGCTGATTGGGCAGCAGCAAAACAAAAGGGTTTCTATGAACATCCTTCATTAAAAGCGGAGGGCTTTATTCATTGTTCGCAGGAGCACCAGGTGGCTGGTGTATTAGAAAGATATTTCGCCGGGCAATCCAATTTGATAAAACTGGTAATTGATACCGATAAATTAACCAGCAAACTTGTTTTCGATTGGTCGCCTTCTACTGCAGATACTTTTCCGCATGTTTATGGGACTATAAATATTGATGCGGTGATTGATGTGATTGATTTATAAAATTTGTTACCACGTTGTAGTACTACTATCATCGTCCCTTGCGACCGGAGGTCTGTTAATTTATTTTCTTCATGTAGAAGAGAATAGATTAATCATACTTGTACTGCATATCGCTACTCAGCATTTTCAAATGAAACTTTACAATTCCAAAATTTATTTCATTTTATCATTGAAGTATTCCGGAAAAATAATTTGTATTAATCCAAAAATCCATATCAATCTTTCCATCCGTGATTCAATCCTTCAATCCGTGATTCAACTTCTTAAACCCAATATCCAATAGCTCAAACTTTGCCGCATCCGGCCAGGAGTAGTGCCACCATTCTTCATTATAACTTTTAAAACCATACTTCACCATCGTTGATTTCAGCAACTCACGGTTCTGTAAAATCTCTTCTGACAAGTTGGTAAAACTATGATGTGCTGTATCAGTAAAATTATCAAAACCGGTTCCCATATTTAGTTCATTACCTGTTTTCAAATTAATAATTGTTAAGTCAACAGCAATGCCCCGGTTATGTCCGCTTCCTTTTGCAGGGTTGGCCACATATCTTTCATCTTTTACCAATTCCCAAAATTTTACAGTCACTGAATATGGCCTGTATGCATCAAATATTTTTAACCCAAAACCTTTCTCATTTAATTCCTGCTGCACTTTTTGTAAAGCAGTTGCTGCAGGTAATCGCATAAAAGTTTTGGAGGTCTTTTTTGGATACATCAACCGTTTCATAAAATTATTTGTAGTAGCATATCGCAGATCATATACTAATCCCGGCATCACACTTTTTAGCTCCAGCATTTTTTTATCGGCATCGTCTTTTACCTGCTGGCGGTACACATCGTATTTATCCGTTACAGCCGGTCGGATATAGCCCTTTTCCTGTGCCGAAATGTTAATGCACAGCAATGTTGAGAAAATCAAGACAAAAGGCGGGCAGATATAGAAACGATTTCTTATATTGTTAGTCATATCATTGTTTAAAATGCTAAAGTAAATTAGTATTTATCTCTGATATGACTGCTTTACCACACCACCACTTATGTTTACAAGGTTATTTCACCCTCATTTTTTTTACAGCACAATCTGCTTGGTCATTTGCATTTCTTGCAATAATAAGAGCAATCAATCGGCTATTATTGCCGACACTCCGGTGGAGTTACAACAAAAGGCAACTGATATTATCAAAAACTTATTTGAAAAATCATCTATTGTGTTACCTGATGATTCAGCCACCCAACTTCAACAAATAGATATTGCAAAAGCATTGTATGAAAAAAGAGATTTTGTACCAGCCTGGAGTTTTGAAGAAGAGTGGCTGCCTGTTGCAGATTCATTATTTAATCTTATAGAAAATGCAAGATTCAATGGATTGTTCGCTGAAGATTATCATTATAAACAGATAAAAGAAATAAAAGAAAAATTTGCATTAGATACTTTAGCAAAGTCTGAAAGAAAAAATCCAATGTTATGGTCACAGGCAGATGTAATGTTAACCGATGCCTTTGTTCAAATTGTAAAGGATATCAAACTTGGCCGTTTGCCAGAAGATAGCATCACACTGCGAAAAGATTCAACACTCAGCGTTGGTTTCTATCAGCAACACTTATTAAGTGTACAAGAGGCAGGATCTTTTTCAGGCATGATACAATCTTTAGAACCCGATCATTGGGGTTATCATTTATTAAAAAAAGAAATCCCCCGTTTTTTAGAAAAAGCAGATTACAAACAATACACCTTTATTCCGGCAAAAGATGCTCCCGGATTTGCTAAAGCATTACAAAGAAGATTATTTGAAGGCGGTTATATTTCTTTTGATAGTACAAGGGCAGATTCAATTCAAATGTCTCTGGCAGTTAAAAAATTTCAGAAAGAAAAAGGCATAGCTGTAGATGGAAGGGTGGGAGAGGGAACTATACGAATGTTGAATGTAAATGACCGGGAAAAATTTATCCGCATAGCTATCAGCATGGATAAATATAAAATGCTGCCGGAGAAAATGCCTTCAAAATATATTTGGGTCAATGCTTCTGCTAATTATCTGGATGTAGTAGATAATGGAAAAATAAAAATGACCTCAAAAGTTATTTGTGGAAAATTAAAAACAAGAACGCCGGTGCTCAGCAGTGCTATATCATCATTAATTACTTATCCGCAGTGGGTGCCCCCACCAAGCATTGTTAGCAAAGAAATTTTACCTGCAGTCAAAAGAAATCCGGGATATCTATCAAGAAGAGGTTTTAGTCTCGTTAATTCAAAAGGCGAAGAAGTAGATCCATATTCAGTGGATTGGTCAAAGTACAAGAATACAATTCCGTATAGAGTGGTGCAAGGTAGTGGAGATGCAAATGCTTTAGGAGTAATGAAATTTGTTTTTGATAACAAGTACTCTGTTTATCTGCATGATACCAACCAGCGGTATTTATTTGCCAATTCCAATCGTTCACTCAGCCACGGTTGTGTACGGGTGCAGGATTGGCAGGCACTGGCTTTTTATATTTTAAGAAACGACAGTCTTATTTCCAAAGGAACCAATTATACCAAAGTTGATTCCGTAAAAACCTGGCTAAGCAACAAACAAAAAAGAAGCATTCCGGTAAAAAATAAGATACCTGTTTATATCCGCTACATAACCTGTGAAGGTAAAAACGGCGGAATATTATTTTATGATGATGTATATGCAGAAGATAAAATGCTCCGGGAAAAATATTTTGCAAATAAATAAGCTCTGGTACTGGGTTTTTATAATTCATTGCACGGCTTATCCACAAGTAGTAAACTGTTCCAATCCCATGAATATTAGGTAAATAATTTATTTCTCGATATTGAACTTACCTGTTATTTTTGTCCAGTTTTAAACCAAACTGTCTCTTTATGAAGAAGATACTTTCTTTATTATTTGCCCTTTACTTATTAGTACCTGCCAGCTTTGGCCAAACTGATGAAATCAGGCCAAAAGCTCTAGGCGTTAGTTTTTTTCTCAATGATTTTGTAACCCCCCAAAGGATACGTACTACTTCTTTGAGTTCCGTACTTGCAGATAAAAAATTTGCAAAGCTCCGGGAAATGACTCCGGGAGTTGCCATTACTTATTTTAAAGGGATAGGCAAGCATGTAGATGTTGCCTCTTCTTTAGGAGCATCATTTATAAAATACCCAATGACTACCAGGGTATTTACTAACAACAGTTTATTGCTGGAAGCGAATGCATCTTTAAATCTAAAGATGACAACTGAAAAATATTGGGTACAGCCTTATATTTCCTTGGGAATCGGAGGTCATAAGTATAAAGACTACTACGGTGCATTTATGCCATTAGGTCTGGGTATGAAATTTAATCTGCTGGATGAGGCTCATATATATGTTACTTCTACTTACCGTGTGCCACTTACTGTAGAAACAGCTAATTATCATTTTCAGCATAGCATTGGTATAGCAGGAAGAATTGGTAAGAAAAAAGAAGAACCAAAATTAATTGAGCCACCTAAGCCGCCTTCAGACAGAGATGGTGATGGTATTTTTGATGATGTTGATAAATGTCCTGATGTAAAAGGGTTAGCTAAATATGAAGGTTGCCCAATTCCTGATACCGATAAAGACGGTATAAATGATGAAGAAGACAAATGTCCAACTGTTGCAGGCCTTGCCCGTTACCAGGGTTGCCCTATACCAGATACAGATAAAGATGGTATAAATGATGAAGAAGACAAATGTCCAACAGTGGCAGGTGTTGCCCGTTACCAGGGTTGCCCTATACCAGATACAGATGGAGATGGTACAAATGATGAAGAAGATAAATGCGTTACTATTCCTGGTCCAAAAGATAATTTTGGTTGCCCGATAATACCAGAAGAAATCAAAAAGAAAGTTGACGTCGCAGCTAAAAATATTTTGTTTGTAACAGGTAGTGCCAAATTGCAAACAAAGTCTTACAAAGGCTTGAATGAAGTGGTTCAAATTATGAAGGATAATCCCGGAATGAGCCTTGCTATTGATGGACACACTGATAATGTGGGTACAGAAGAAAAGAACCAGATACTGAGTGATAACCGGGCAAATTCCGTAAAGGCTTACATGGTTAGCAAAGGAATTGATGAAAGCAGGATTACTGCTCAGGGCCATGGTGAAATGGAACCAATAGCAGATAATAAGACTGCAGCAGGTCGCCAGCAAAATCGCCGATCTGAGATGAAGTTGAGCTATTATCAATAAGCATAAATCTTTTTATAAACTTGAAGTCCTCCCGCAATGGAGGACTTTTTTATTGCCTGATTTGATTCGTTTTGGAGTGAAACTTAGTCCGCTATTTTTCGCCTTGATTAATACTTTAACCACACAATCCGCCTTTTATCCACACCTATAATTAACTTCCGGCATCCCGTTAATTTCTGCCGATTTCCCTTACCTTTGCGCCTCCAAAACCGTAAGGTTTTTTCATAGTATCTAAATAACTGAAAATAAACAGGTCATGGCAGATTTAAAATTTCAAAGAAACTTTGGTATTGCCGCACATATCGATGCCGGTAAAACAACGACAACGGAACGTATTCTCCGTTACACAGGTATGATCCACCGGATAGGTGAGGTGCATGATGGTGCAGCTACTACCGACTGGATGGAGCAGGAAAAAGAAAGAGGTATTACCATTACTTCTGCCGCTGTTAGTTGCCAGTGGAATTTCCCAACTAACAAAGGGAAAGAATATGCTGACACTAAAAAATATTCCTTCAACATTATTGATACTCCCGGCCACGTTGACTTTACCGTAGAGGTAGAACGTTCTATGAGGGTTTTGGATGGATTGATCGCTTTGTTCTCTGCCGTAGATGGTGTGGAGCCACAGTCTGAAACTGTTTGGCGCCAGGCTAATCGTTACGGGGTTCCCCGTATTGGTTTTGTAAATAAAATGGACCGTGCCGGTGCTGACTTCCTTATGGTTGTTAAGCAGGTAAAAGAAATGTTGGGTTCAAAAGCCGTTCCTCTTCAGTTACCAATCGGTGCAGAAGATGATTTTAGAGGTGTTGTAGATCTTATTAAAATGAAAGGTATCATCTGGCACATGGAAACAGAAGGTATGACCTTTGATGAAATAGAAGTACCTGCTGATATGCTTGAAGAAGCAAAAGAGTGGAGAGCTAATTTAGTAGAAGCTGTAGCTGAATATGATGATAAATTGATGGAGAAATTCTTTGAAGATCCTAACAGCATCACCGAAGAAGAAATGCATGAAGCTATCCGCAAAGCAACGGTTGATTTAAGTATCGTTCCGATGATGTGTGGTTCTTCATTCAAAAATAAAGGAGTACAAACTGCATTAGATGGTGTATGCCGTTACTTGCCTTCACCAATTGATATTCCTGATACCGTAGGTACCAATCCTGAAACTGGTGAACCTGAAACTAGAGCAGCAGATCCTAAAGCTCCATTTGCAGCATTGGCATTTAAGATCATGACCGATCCATTCGTAGGTCGTTTGGCATTTTTCCGGTGCTATTCTGGTCACCTCGATGCTGGTTCTTATGTATTGAATGTAAGAAGTGGTAAAAAGGAAAGGATTAGCCGTATCATGAAGATGTTTGCCAACAAGCAAAACCCAATCGACTTTATCGAAGCAGGTGATATTGGTGCTGCAGTAGGATTTAAAGAGATTAAAACGGGTGATACATTGTGTGATGAAAATCATCCTATCACTTTGGAGAATATGTTTATTCCGGAACCAGTTATAGCAGTAGCCATTGAGCCAAAAACTCAGGCTGATGTTGATAAGATGGGTATGGCTATCGCAAAACTGGTTGAGGAAGATCCAACACTTCGTGTACATACTGATGAAGAAACTGGTCAAACCATTCTTCGAGGTATGGGTGAGCTTCACCTGGAGATCATCATTGATCGTATGCGTCGTGAGTTTAAAGTAGAAGTAAACCAGGGTGCACCACAGGTGGCATACAAAGAAGCATTCAATATAACTGTTACACATAGGGAAACTCTTAAGAAGCAAACGGGTGGTCGTGGTAAATTCGCCGACATTCAGTTTGATTTAGGCCCGGTTGATGCAGAATGGAAAGCAGAAAATCCTGATAAGCATTACCAGTTTGTAAACGGATTGTTTGGTGGATCTATCCCTAAGGAATTTGTTCCAGCTATAACAAAAGGTTTCGAAAATTCAATGACTACCGGTGTATTAGCTAGCTATCCTGTTGATAACATGAAAATTCGTGTATTTGATGGTAGCTTCCACGCAGTTGACTCTGATGCTATGTCATTTGAACTTTGTGCTAAGCAAGGCTTCCGTGAAGCAGCAAGAAAAGCAAAACCTGTTTTGCTGGAGCCAATCATGAAAGTGGAAGTAATTACTCCTGCATTATACATGGGTGATGTTACTGGTGACTTGAACCGTCGTCGTGGTATGCTGGAAGGTATGGATACAAGAGCTGGCGCCGAAGTTATCAAAGCAAAAGTTCCATTGAGCGAAATGTTTGGATATGTAACCCAGCTTCGTTCATTGTCTTCAGGCCGTGCCTCAAGTACAATGGAATTCTCTCATTATTCTCCTGCGCCAACGAACATTGCGGAAGAAGTAATTGCGAAGGTGAAGGGTAAGGTGAGTGCATAAAAAATTTTATTTAGATTATTCAAAATCCCATTAGTTTTTTTACTGATGGGATTTTTTTGCCCAAAAACTTAACTACAGTCAAGCTTATTATGATTTGATGGCATTGTGTTTGCAACCTTTATTCACGGAAGAATCCCCTCGTTTTTAAGATTCTTGCTGGTTGTTCAGCAGATTTATGAAAACCGCAATGTTCTACAAATTTTTAAGGGCTCAGTAATGGGTCCTTATTTTATTTATAAATGTTTGTGTAGAATTGTTTTGTGGTTGAAAACCAACAGGAAGCAGGGTTTGGGATCATAGTTTTAATAGTTTGTCCACAACCTAAAAAATTCTTTCCCAACTATTTGGAAGGAATGCCTCTCAACCCTACCTTTGCACTCCCAAAAGAAAATTGGGTATTCATACATGTCGCAGCGAATCAGAATCAAATTACAGTCTTACGATCATAATCTTGTAGATAAATCTGCAGAAAAGATCGTAAAAACAGTACGCAGTACTGGTGCAGTGGTAACAGGTCCAATTCCTTTACCTACCCGCCGTAAAATTTTTACTGTATTGCGTTCACCCCACGTTAATAAGAAGAGCCGTGAACAGTTCCAGTTAGCTACCCATAAGAGGTTGCTGGATATTTACACGTCGAGTTCAAGAACAGTGGATGCATTAAGTAAGTTGGATTTGCCAAGTGGCGTTGAAGTTGAAATCAAAGCGTAGTACTCTCTGAGTGCAGTTGCTTTAGCTCTTATAAATTGATTTAAATAATTGCTACCTCTCAATTGTTGCAATTAGTTTCAAACTAATTACAATCAAAAAAAGAGCTCTGGCTTACTAAACATAAAACAAGCCATTCAGGGTTTGTTTACTACCGGTACTTCCCCAGAAAGGAAAAGGTCGGTGGCAAACGGGGATTGAAGTGCCTTGATTCGTATCCATGCGAAACAAGACAATGTCCCAATAACCTTGCAGGCATAAATTGAACAACCATGAAAGGTATTATTGGGAAAAAAATTGGGATGACCAGCATCTTCGATCCTTCAGGCAAACAAACAGCCTGTACGATTATTGAAGCAGGCCCTTGTGTAGTTACCCAGGTTAAAACAACCGATACAGATGGGTACAATGCACTTTCACTTTCTTTCGGTGAAAAAAAGGAAAAACACTCCACTAGATCTGAGGTTAACCACTTCGCAAAAGCTCAGACTGCTCCTAAAAAAATTACAAAAGAATTCCGCAATTATTCCTTAGAAAAAAATATTGGTGAAACAGTTACTGTTGACATTTTCGCTGAAGGCGATTCTGTAGAAGTAGTTGGCACTACCAAGGGTAAAGGCTTTCAGGGTGTTGTAAAACGTCACGGTTTCCATGGTGTTGGACAACAATCTCACGGTCAGCATGACCGTTCGAGAGCTCCGGGTTCTTTGGGTAACTCATCAGATGCCGCAAGAGTAATGAAAGGAATGAAAATGGCAGGCCGTATGGGTAATGACCGTGTTAAACTGAAAGGGTTAAAAGTTGTAAAGATTTTTGCCGACAAAAATTACATTCTTGTGAGTGGTTCAGTACCGGGATTCAATGGTTCAATTGTTTTAATTCAGAAATAATCGTAGAGAAAAGGCTTGCCTTGTCTCACAAAACAGAATATAATGCAAATCGAAGTTTTAAATACGAAAGGAATAGCCACTGGCAGATCAGTGGAATTACCAGAAGAAATTTTTGGTGCTGAGCCAAATAATCATGTTATCTACCTGGCAGTAAAACAATACCTCGCCGCACAGCGTCAAGGTACACACAAGGTAAAGACCCGTGCCGAAGTACAGGGAGCCAGCCGCAAATTGCATAAGCAAAAAGGTACTGGTGGAAGCCGTAAAGGTAATATCCGTAACCCTTTATATAAGGGTGGTGGTACCATCTTTGGTCCAAAGCCACACCTTTATACTCTTAAGTTGAATCGCAAAGTAAAAGATCTGGCTAAAATTTCAGCTCTTTCTTACAAAGCAAAAGATAATGCCATTGTAATTGTAGAAGACATAACAATGGATTCTCCTAAAACAAAAAACTTTGTTGATATTCTTGGTAAACTAAAGGTTGCTGATAAGAAAGCAATGTTCATTATGCCGGAATACAACGATAACATACAGTTATCTATCCGCAATGTTCCTTCTGTGTTGGGAGTATTGTTGAGCGATATCAATACCTACGACATTGTTAACTCTGAAGTATTGGTATTAACAGAAAGTGCAGCAAAGATTTTTAGTGAAGAAGAAAACGCAACAGCATAATTAAAAAAGTTTTAAAGACATTACGATGAAACCTTCAGATGTATTAATAAAACCCATTTTGACCGAAAAGGCAAATGCACAACAGGATAAACTGCGCCGCTATGCTTTTAAAGTAGCTAAAAAAGCAAACAAACTGGAGATTAAAAAAGCAATTGAAAGCTTTTACGGGGTAACAGTTACAGGAGTTAACACTTCAGTTGTACCTGGTAAAAACAAAAGTCGCTTTACAAAAGCTGGTGTAATATCAGGTCGCAAGCCTTCTTACAAAAAAGCTTTTGTAACAGTAGCAGAAGGCGAAAACATTGATTTGTATTCGAACATTTAATATATAGACAAGATAAACTTGTCTCAATGAATGGCTTCAACAGCCGCTAATGTTGAACTAAAAAAGAAATTGAAAAATGGCACTAAGAAAATTTAAACCTATTACAGCCGGTACCCGTTGGAGAATCGGTAATGCATATGCAGAGGTTACTACTAATGTTCCTGAGAAAAGTTTATTAGAAGCTAAACCAAGAACAGGCGGACGTACATCTTCTGGTAGAAGGTCTATGCGGTACATAGGTGGTGGTCACAAGAAAAAATATCGTATAATAGATTTTAAGAGAAATAAAGCAGGAGTGGGTACTGTTGAATCAATTCAATACGATCCAAATCGTACAGCTTTCATAGCATTGGTAAATTATGCCGATGGTGAGAAACGTTACATCCTGGCTCCACAAGGTTTAATAGTAGGCTCGCAGGTAGAAAGTGGAAGTGATGTAGCTCCTGAAATTGGTAATGCACTTCCAATGAAGAGTATGCCTTTGGGTACTAATGTTCACAACATTGAAATGCAGCCTGGCCAAGGCGGAAAGTTAGCCCGTAGTGCTGGATCTTCTGCTCAATTGGCTAACAAAGAAGAGAAGTACGCAATATTAAAAATGCCTTCTGGTGAATTGAGAAAAGTATTGATCAATTGCTACGCAACGGTAGGTGTTGTAAGCAACAGTGATCACTTTCTTCAAAGCATGGGTAAAGCTGGTCGTAACAGATGGAAAGGGATTAAACCAAGAACAAGAGGTGTAGCAATGAACCCGGTAGATCACCCGATGGGTGGTGGAGAAGGTAAAGCTTCAGGTGGTCAGCCTCGTTCTAGAAATGGACAGTACTCCAGAGGTTTGAAAACAAGAACAAAAGGAAAGGGAAGCGATAAAATGATTATTCAGCGTAAGAACGGAAACAAGCTGGCTAAATAATAATAAATAACTAATACAACGATACAAATATGGCTCGTTCGATTAAAAAAGGTCCTTACATAGCAACACATCTTGAAAACAAGGTCATGGCTATTAACGAAGGCAAAAACAAAAAGGGTGTTATCAAGACATGGAGCCGTCGCTCTACTATCTCACCTGATTTTGTCGGTCACACTTTTGCTGTGCATAATGGCAACAAATTTATTCCTGTCTATGTAACGGAATTTATGGTAGGTCATAAGCTAGGTGAATTTGCACCAACCCGCCAGTTCAAAGGACACTCTAAAAAAGAAGGTTAATAAAGAAACTAATAACAATGGAAGCAGTAGCTAAATTGAGAAATCATCCGACGTCACCCCGTAAAATGCGATTACTTATTGATCTCATCCGTGGGTTGAAAGTAGAGAAAGCATTGGCCCAATTGGAGCACAATCCTAAAGACTCCGCAGTTCCTCTGCGTAAGTTAGTATTAAGTGCTATCAACAACTGGAAGCAGAAAAATGAAGATGGTGATGAAAGTCAACTGATAATAAAAACTATCATGGTTGATGGTGGCAGAACTTTAAAAAGAATGCGTCCTGCACCACAGGGCCGTGGTTATAGAGTTCGCAAAAGAAGCAATCATGTAACAGTGATAGTAGATAGTAAAGCAGACTCACCGGTGCCAAAAGATAAGAAAGCCGTTAAAGAAGGACCAAAAACAAATAAAATAACTACTAATAACGCATAAAAATGGGTCAAAAAGCAAATCCGATTGGTAACCGATTAGGCATCATCCGTGGATGGGAATCTAATTGGTATGGCAGCAAAAAAGATTATGCCGGCAAACTGATCGAGGATTACAAAATCAGAACTTACCTGAATGCCCGTATCAACAAAGGTGGTATCTCAAAAATCGTTATTGAGAGGACTTTAGGTAAGCTGATCATTACTATTCATACTTCAAAGCCTGGTATCATCATTGGTAAAGGCGGTGGAGAAGTTGATCGCATTAAAGAAGAGTTGAAAAAACTTACCAGTAAGGATGATGTTCAGATTAATATCCTGGAAATACGTCGGCCTGAATTAGATGCAATGATTGTTGGTGATACAATTGCCCGTCAGATTGAAAATCGCATCAATTTTAAAAGAGCCACTAAAATGGCGATTGCTTCTGCGCTTCGTATGGGAGCTGAAGGAATCAAAGTAAAATTGAGTGGACGTTTGGCAGGTGCAGAGATTGCCCGTAGCGAAGAGTTTAAACAAGGCCGTGTGCCATTGCATACATTCCGTATGGATATTGATTATGCCAACGTATTTGCACAAACAGTGTATGGTAAAATTGGTATCAAGGTTTGGATATGTAAAGGTGAAGTATTGGCGAAGAGAGATCTGAATCCAAACTTTATTGCAGGTGGAAAAAATGAAGGTGCTGGTGGTGGAACAGGTGACAGAAGAGAAAGAAGAGACGATAACCGTGGAGATCGCCGTGATGACAGAAGAGGCGGAGGCGGCGGTGGTGGAGATAGAAGAGGTGGAGGAAGAGGAGAGAGAAGAAACTAATTAGTTAATTAGCCAATGTGCTGATTTGCCAATGAAAAGCTGATTGATTCAGCAGATCAGACAAATTATCGCATTATCAAATTGAAATAACAATGTTACAACCGAAAAGAACGAAGCACAGAAAGATGCAACGGGGCCGGATGAAAGGCGAAGCCAAAAGAGGAACAACTATTTCCTTTGGTACTTATGCACTTAAAGCTTTAGATAGCCATTGGGTAACAGATCGTCAGATTGAAGCTGCCCGCCAGGCACTTACCCGTGAGATGAAAAGAGAAGGTAATGTGTGGATCCGCATTTTCCCCGATAAGCCTATTACTGCAAAACCTGCAGAAGTAAGGATGGGAAAAGGTAAAGGTAACCTGGAGTTTTGGGCTGCCGTGGTAAAGCCAGGCCGTATCTTATTTGAAATTGATGGTGTAAGTGAAACAGTAGCTAGGGCATCTTTGTCGTTGGCTGCAGGTAAGCTTCCTATTAAAACTAAATTTATTGTACGCCGGGATCTGATCACTGCGTAATAATTAATAAATCGAAAATCGATGTCAAAGAAAGCAGATTTTTTAAAAAGTATTCACGGTATGAATGAGCAGGACCTAAAAGCCCGGCTTGATGAGGACAAACAACGTTTAAAGAAATTGGAGTTTGCACATACTATTTCACCATTGGAGAATCCAATGACCATCCGTGGTTTGCGCAAGGATATTGCCCGTATTAGTACGGAATTGAAGTTAAAGCAACAGCAAGCATAATAAAGCTAATAAAATGGAAGCAAGAAATTTAAGAAAAACCAGGATAGGTGTGGTAACAAGTAACAAGATGGCTAAGACCATAACTGTTGCTGTAGAAAGAAAAGTAAAACACCCTATCTATGGAAAGTTCGTAAAGAAAACTACAAAGTTCCATGCACATGATGATAAGAATGAGTGCAGCATTGGAGACATTGTAAAAATTATGGAAACCCGTCCACTAAGCAAAACAAAGCGGTGGAGACTGGTGGAAGTTGTAGAAAAAGTGAAGTAAGTAAGTATTGAGTACAAGAGTATTCAGTATTCAGACAAAAAGAGTTCGTAAATCTCAGTACTCAGTACTAAAAGTCTAAGTACTATTAAATCGAAATAAAATGATTCAGCAAGAAAGCCGGTTAAGTGTGGCGGATAACAGTGGTGCCAAAGAGGTGCTTTGTATCCGTGTACTCGGCAACAGCGGTCAGCGTTATGCCAGGATAGGCGATAAAATAGTAGTTACTGTAAAAGATGCTATACCAGCGGGTGGTATTAAAAAAGGCACCGTTGCAAAAGCAGTAATCGTTCGTACTACTAACAAGTTGCGTCGGAAAGACGGGTCTTACATCCGTTTTGATGATAATGCGGTAGTAATATTGAACCAGGCAGATGAGCCAAGAGGCACCCGTATTTTTGGACCAGTAGCAAGAGAGCTCCGTGATAAAGGCTATATGAAAATTATTTCATTGGCGCCGGAAGTTCTGTAAATACGAAGACATGTATTGTCTGCTGTTGAGTAGCGAACAGGAAGTTGAAGAGTGCGACGCAAGGTACGATGATCAAGGCACTGAAGCAGGGACAAAAAAATAAAAAACAATTCCGCAAAATCGGAATAAAGAATAAAAAAAATGAAAGCAAGATTTAAACCAAAGTACAACATCCGCAAAGGGGACAATGTAGTGGTTATTACAGGTGATGATAAAGATTTATCAAAACCCCGTGCCGTAAAAGAGGTAATGGTGGAAACTGGTAAAGTGATTGTGGAAGGTGTAAATATTATTACCAAGCATACAAAACCATCTGCCCAAAATACTAAAGGTGGTATTGTAAAGAAAGAAGCCCCAATACATATCAGCAATGTAATGCTTTGGGACCCGGCTCAAAAAGCAGGTGCGAAAATTACAAGAGTAAGAAAAGACGGTAAGACAGAAAGAGTGTTTAAAACAAAAAAAACTCAGGGAGGTAAATAATAATGAGTACAAAAAAATATACCCCGAGACTGGCAGATAAGTACAAAAAAGATGTTGTACCTGCTCTGGTAAAAAAATTCAATTACGACACCGTAATGCAGGCGCCAAAATTGGAGAAGATATGCCTGAACCGTGGAGTAAACGGTGCAGTAACTGATAAGAAACTGGTGGATATTGCTCTTGATGAGCTTACTACTATCTCTGGTCAGAAAGCTGTAGCTACGATGTCTAAGAAAGACATTTCAAACTTCAAGCTGCGTAAGAATATGCCCATTGGTGCAAGAGTAACGCTGCGTGGAGAAAAGATGTATGAATTTTTAGATCGTTTGATTGCAGTAGCCTTACCAAGGGTTCGTGACTTTAAAGGTGTGAATGAAAAAGCTTTTGATGGCCGTGGTAACTATACATTAGGTGTTACAGAGCAGATCATTTTCCCTGAGATAGATATTGATAAGGTGAATAAAATTACCGGACTTGACATCACTTTCGTTACTACTGCTAATTCTGATGAAGAAGCATACGAGTTATTGAAAGAGTTGGGAATGCCTTTCAAAAATGCAACAAAAAATAGTTCAAACTAAAAGGAAAATTATAAAATGGCAAAAACATCAATAAAAGCCAGGCAGAGAAAAAGAGAGAAGATGGTAGCTCAACATGCTGTTAAAAGAGCAGAGTTGAAAAAAGCTGGCGATTGGAAAGCTCTCGACGAAATGCCGAAGAATTCTTCTTCCGTTCGTTTGAAGAATCGTTGTCAAATAACGGGCCGTCCAAGAGGCTATGTTCGTTATTTTGGTATTTCAAGAATAATGCTGAGAGATATGGCATTGAACGGAAAAATACCAGGATTGAAAAAAGCAAGCTGGTAAAACAAATTTTAAAATTAAACTATCCAATTATCCCGATTAAAATCGGGACGTAGGAGGGCAAAAATATGGTAACAGATCCTATAGCAGATTTCCTGACCAGAATACGTAATGCACAAATGGCTGGTCACCGTGTGGTAGATATTCCTGCATCTAATTTAAAAAAGCGGATGACAGAAATATTGTACAACCAGGGTTATATCCTGAAGTATAAATTTGAAGATGATACCAAACAAGGCATTATAAAAATTGCTTTGAAGTACGATCCTTCAACTAAACAACCAGCTATTCAGAGCATGCAGCGGGTAAGCCGTCCGGGTTTGCGCCAATATGCAAGTCCTGCCGAGTTTCGCCGTGTAAAAAATGGACTGGGTGTTGCTATCCTGTCTACTTCAAAAGGAGTAATGACTGATAAAGAAGCAAAAGTGCAGAACGTAGGTGGTGAAGTTCTTTGTTACATCTATTAAGCTTTTTCTCTCTTTATTGAACGGAGAAAAAGTAAGTAAAAGTTGCGAATACATTAAGCTGAAACTATACTAAGCTGACCGGTTTGCAACAAACAATAAATAAAAAACGACAAACAATTAATTATGTCTCGTATAGGAAAACAACCGGTAGTAGCTCCCAACGGCGTTACTATTTCTTTAGGTAAAGACAATGTGGTAACTGTAAAAGGACCAAAGGGTGAATTGAAGCAGGCGATTGACCGTGACATTACTGTAGAAGTAAAAGATGGTACAATCACTTTTGCCCGCCCAACAGATCAGATCCGTCATCGTGCCATGCACGGGTTATACCGTTCATTGGTAAGTAATATGGTAAAAGGTGTTACTGAAGGCTATACTAAAAAATTAGAACTGGTGGGTGTGGGTTTTAAAGCTGCTGCCACTGGTAATTTGTTGGATTTGGCTTTAGGATATTCTCACAATATTGTTTTTGAAATTCCTAAAGAATTATCAGTTGTTACTTCTCAGGAAAAAGGACAAAATCCGATGATTACTTTTGAAAGTATAGATAAGCAATTGATTGGACAGGTTTGTGCAAAGA
>JANNMN010000038.1:0-21186 GCA_031397865.1 Chitinophagaceae bacterium | reverse complement strand
GAGGGCTCTGGGTTCGGAAAAAATAATGTTCTTAAAATTATTTTGGTTTGATCTTGTAGCTCAGTTGGTAGAGCATCCCGATTTTATCGGGAGGGCACTGGGTTCGGAAAAAATAAAGTTCTTAAAAATAATTTTTGGTTTGATCTTGTAGCTCAGTTGGTAGAGCAATACACTTTTAATGTATGGGTCCTGGGTTCGAGTCCCAGCGGGATCACAAAGGCTTCTGAAATTTCAGGAGCCTTTTTTTATTTATGCCTCATCTCTACATACTCTATTCTGAAAAGCTTGACAAATATTATGTGGGTGCATGTACAGACCTAGACCGAAGATTGTATGAACATAATATCGGTCATTCAAAATTTACCAGCACAGGTGTGCCCTGGAAATTAATGTACTCAGAACTTTTCAGTACTCTAATAGAAGCTAAGCAAAGGGAATTAAAGATCAAAAAAATGAAATCCAGGAAATATATCATGGGATTGATTGCGAAACGGTAGAGCATCCCGATATTAATCGGGAGGGTCCTGGGTTCTCCCGAAAGCTTTCGGGACAGCGGGATCACAAAGGCTTCTGAAATTTCAGGGCCTTTTTCTTTTAAAGGGATTTCATTAAGTCAGCACCTACCCATTCTTTCAATCTAATATTTCCTTTCCATCGTGGATTTCAGCCCCCTTTCTTTTTGCCCAAATTTTAAAGTAGGTTTGTAAAAAACAAGCAGTTAAATATGTCAGCTTATTTTAAAGATAAAGTAGTGGTAGTAACAGGCGGCACAGATGGTATCGGTAAGGCATTAGTAAGTAACCTGATAAGCATGGGCGCAAAAATAGCAACCTGTGGCCGCAACCATGATAAAATCTATCAATTACAAGCTGAATACCCCTCGGCAGCATTACATACTATGGTAGCTGATGTAAGCAATGAAAATGATTGCCGCCGGTTTATAGAAACAACTATCAAAGTGTTTGGAGGCATAGATATTTTAATTAATAATGCCGGTGTATCTATGCGGGCATTATTAAAGGAATCCACTACCGAAGTGATAAAAAAAGTAATGGATATAAATTTTTATGGAACTGTCTATTGCACCAAGTATGCATTGGAATCCATAATATCCAGAAAGGGAACAATTGTAGGAGTGTCATCTATTGCCGGCTATCGGGGACTACCGGGACGAAGCGGTTATTCTGCGAGCAAATTTGCCGTGCAGGGTTGGTTGGAATCAATTAAAACAGAACTGATGGGTGATGGAGTACATGTAATGTGGGTTTGCCCAGGCTTTACTACTTCCAACATACGTAGTGCAGCATTAAATAAAAATGCAACTTCTCATGGCGAGACTCCAATGGATGAAAATAAAATGATGAGTGCAGAAGAATGTGCTGAGCACATTTTAAATGCCATCAAAAAAAAGAAAAGAAGTTTGGTACTCACTTTTACCGGAAAAAGAACTGTGTTCATGCAAAAATTTTTTCCGAAACTTGCAGACAAGCTGACCTACAAGTTTTTCATTAAGGATGGAAAACTTATTAAGTAAAAAATCAAATAAAATTTAACCCACATTGCCGCTCATTACACTTACATCAGATATCGGCAGCCCGGATTATTTGGTGGGGGCAGTAAAGGCGCAGCTTTTGCAAATCAATCCGGATTTTAAAATAGTTGACATATCACACAACATTCCTCCGTTCAATTATCCGCAAGCCGCCTATGTATGCAGGGGAGCTATAAAAAACTTTCCGGACTTTACGTATCATCTTATACTGGTAAATCTTTTTGAAAAAAAACCAGAACAACTGCTGCTGGCTTTTCATAATAATCAATACATCTTATGCGCCGATAATGGATTAATAACAATGATACTGGAAGAAGCACCGGAAATTGTTATAGGGATTCCATTAGATAAACTTGCTGCTAAAAACACAACCTACCTTACTGCTGCCATGGGCAAAGCTATCAATCAGTTAGTAAACGGTGAGTCTATTAAAGATGTAGGCATACCAGATGTGAAATATATGGAGAAGAGACACCTCCGACCGGTGCTGGAAAATAATTCGATTGAAGGACAAATTATTTTTATAGACAGTTTTGAAAATGTAATTGTCAATATTACTCATGATCAATTTGAAGAGCAGCGAAAAGGAAGAAGCTTCCGTATTGTTTTTAAAAGAGATGAAATGATAGACCGCATCAGCGAAAGTTATGCGGATGTATCAGAAGGAGAAAAACTGGCTCTTTTCAATAGTGCTGGTTACCTGGAAATTGCTATCAATAAAGGAAATGCTGCCGGACTTTTTGGCCTTAAAGGTTTTTCGGAGAAAATAAGGCAAGGGCAACTCTCCTACCAAACCATTAAAGTGTACTTTGAATAATACTAGGAGATTTTGTAAAAAAAGGTTTCTCTTTAAATTTTTATGTTTCATTACACTCACATGTACCGTCTCTTCTTCCCGTTTTAATCTTCTTTCAATTGCTAATGAAAATCTAAATACGATAAAATTCGTAAAAACTGTTTATACGGAAATGAAATCTACCCCTGAAACCCTATTTTTGCTAACCTAAATCCCATGGCAATCCGACTGCCGGTAACCGGGATTATCAGAACCTAAAAACATAATTGTTTTATTTATGAACTTCAGAAAAGTCAATAACATTATAGGTTGGGCAATATTTTTAATTGCGTTAGCAACTTATTTTCTTACCCGTGAAGCAAGAGGTAGCTTGTGGGATACTGGTGAGTTTATTGCCAGTGCTAAAGGAGTACAACTTCCTCACCCTCCCGGTGCACCTTTGTTTGTGTTGCTCGGTCGTTTTTTTATTATTCTTTTTGGAGATAATCCGTTAACCACTGCCAGTGCTGTAAACTTTATGAGTGCATTGGCCAGTGCCGGTACTATTCTATTTCTATTCTGGACCATTACACACTTTGCCCGCAAAATGTTTGTGAATGTAGGTGAAGAGTTAAACTCCTCACAGTTATTTACTACCATGGGTGCTGGTGTAGTAGGTGCATTGGCATATACCTTCAGCGATTCATTCTGGTTTAGTGCTGTAGAAGGTGAAGTTTATGCCTTATCATCTTTTTTTACTGCATTAGTATTCTGGATAATGCTGAAATGGGAACATGCCGATGAACATGCAGGCATAGATCAATATGCAAAAGCAAGAAGCGACCGCTGGATCGTTTTATTTTTCTTTATGATGGGCCTTTCAGTAGGTGTTCACTTATTAAACTTGTTATGTATTCCTGCAGCAGTGATGATCTATTACTATCGCCGCTACCAGGTAACCACCAAAGGTTCTATCATCGCATTTTTGATAGGCTGTCTTATCACTGGTATTGTGCAGGTAGGTGTGATACAATATTCAATGAAAGCTGCTGGTCAGTTTGATGTATTTTTTGTGAACTCACTCAAGATGCCATTCTTCTCCGGTTTTGCATTTTATTTTATCAGTCTAGCTGCATTAATAGTTTGGGCTTTACGTTTTGATGAAAAGAAATTATCAAAAACAAAATTGATGATCTGGTTTGGACTATTCTTGTTCTTATCAGCATTGCCTTTTATTATAATGCCTGGTGTAGGTCTTCGGTTTTTTAATTTCATATTATTAGCAGGGGCAGCAGTTGCTATTGGTTATTTTATGAAAGCATCTGCACTCAAAATAATTAAGCTTTCACTTTGGTGCTATGCATTTATGATGTTGGGATACTTTATGTATTTCACTACCATGATACGTTCTAATGCCAACCCTACAGTGGATATGAATAATGTTGATAATCCAATCAACCTTGTTTATTACTTAAGCCGTGAGCAATACGGTGAAGCTCCTTTGGTTTATGGGCCGCACTTTGCCGCCGAATACAGAGATGAGGATGGTGATAACAAAGTGGACATGAAGAAAGGTGAAATGAAATATGTGAAAGGACCAACTAGTTATATAGAAACCGGCCGCTCAGAGAAACCATTGTATGAAAGTAAAGACATGCAGCTATTCCCAAGAATATGGGATAATAGTAATGACCAGGGGCATGCACAGTTTTATTCTGATTGGTTAAGTCTTGACCAGGATCAGCAAACCGGAAGATATGAAGCCCCATCATACGGTCATAATTTAAACTGGTTTATGTCTTACCAAATGAGCCTTATGTATTGGCGATATTTTATGTGGAATTTTTCTGGCAAACAAAACGACATACAAGGTCTTGGCAATAAAAGAGACGGCAACTGGATATCAGGAATTTCATTTATTGATAATAAAAGATTGGGTGATCAAACTAAATTGCCCGACAGCCTAAAAAATAATAAAGCTCATAATCAACTTTACCTATTGCCATTTATATTGGGCATTGTTGGTTGTGTTTATCAATTTATAAGAAACAGAAAAGATTGGATTGTAAGTTTTCTTTTATTCTTCTTCACCGGCATTGCAGTAGTTCTTTATTTGAATCAGCCCGGTAATCAACCCCGTGAAAGGGATTATGCATATGTAGGTTCATTCTATGCATTTGCCATTTGGATAGGTTTAGCTGTTGTAGGTTTTGTACGGCTGGCTCAGGAAAAAGCTGACAAACTCACCTTCCAGAATACATTAATTTATGGAGGCATCCTTACGTTTATAATAACATTGATGAGCTGTGCTAATGATGTATTTGGAGATGGATTAATAGTTGCCATTTATGTAACTGCTCTTTTTGCATTGGTAACAACAGCTCTTACTTTACTCGTAAGAGCCATTTCATCGGGTGGACAAAATGGAAAATTGTTAGGTATCGCTTCTACAGCCATTTGCCTTATTGCTCCAATAATGATGGCGCAGCAGGTGTGGGATGATCATGATCGTAGTGGTAAAACCACTGCCCCGGATATTGCAAAAGATTACCTGGAAAGTTGTGCCCCTAATGCTATACTCTTCACCTTTGGTGATAATGATACTTACCCACTCTGGTATGCACAGGAAGTAGAAGGTATAAGAAAAGACATCCGTGTAGTAAACAATAGCTTATTGGGTATTGATTGGTATATCAACCAGCTTCGCTATAAAGTAAATAGTTCAGATTCTGTAGATGTTATTTTTACTCCAGAACAAATAAGATCCGGTACAAGAGATTATGTAATCTTTAATCCCAATACAAATATTTCTCAAACACAATACTTCGATCTGCAAACATTGCTGAGAGATTATATTGGCAGCGACGATCCTTCTAAAATGGATTTTTCAAGAGGAGAACCGCTTAATACTTTCCCAATTACTAAAGTATTTGTACCGGTAAACAGAGATGCATTATTACAAAATGGCACCGTCAATGCAAATGACACTGTTGTAAGCCAGATGAATTTTGATTTGCCAAAAAGAGCATTGATGAAAAATGATCTGGCCTTGCTTAGTATCATTGCTACCAATCAATGGAAGCGGCCAATTTATTTTACTGCACCAGTTGGTGAGCTTGGCTTTAGCCAATACCTGAGAAAAGATGGATTGGCTTATCGCTTACTTCCAATTGTTACTAAACATCCGGAACAAGCATGGATAATAGACCAGGTAATGACACAAGCTACCCGCAGCGGAACACAGATACGAGATAATAATTCAGATACCATCTTTAATAACCTGATGACGAAATTTGAATTTGGCGGAGCAAATAAAAAAGGTGTTTATTTTGATGAAGAAAATCGCAGGCATCTTTTAAACATGCGGGAAATATTTGGAGAGGCGGCAGGTAACCTGGCAGATCAAGGTAGAAAAGCTGATGCTATAAAATTGCTGGATAAAGCCGAAGCTGGTCTGCTGGCGGAAAATTTACCCTATGGTATGGTAAGCCGGTATAGCAATCATAACCAGACAGGTTTATTATACCTGGAGGCTTGCTATAAAGCAGGCAAAACAGATCTTGCGGAAAAAGTAAGAGCTGCTTTAAGAAAGGATATCGAACAGCAGGCCAATTATTATAGTTATATACAAACGGAGAGGCCAGATCTGTATGCTGGTTTTGAAAGAACAGAAGCTCCTTTTAATAACCTGATGTTGATGGCACTTGATGCAATTGAGAAACATTATACTCCTCAAAAACAAACAGGCCAACCAGTAGAAGGGCCGACGACTATCGATAATACTAAAAACCCCGATACCCTGAAAAGGAAAGACACTATTAAAAAATAATAGATAGAAGTATTTAGCATTTGAAAACCTTCCCCAGCGGAAGGTTTTCTTTTTTAAACTAATGGTTGTTTGAGTTGTTATAAAATATTATTTGGAATCTATTAGAGAAAAGAAGCTCACTCAAGTGAAATTCTTATTTAATATTTTAATCTTTAATTGTTATTCCCGGTAATCGGCGGCAAGGTATTTGTCGTAAATTAGATATTCAATGAGAGGATTTCATTTCACCAAATTTGATGCAGACAGTGAAGGCAAAAGCAAGTTTCAGCAACTGTTTGATCTTTTTATGCAACTACTCACCTACACAAGTGGTGATGTGGGAGAAGCTATGCAATGGATGAATGAACTGGACAAGCAATATAAACTGACCGACGATGAATATGGCATGGGTGATTTTATAGATGAACTAAAAGAGAAAGGTTACCTCACTGATAACAATGAAAAAGGAGAAATAAAAATAACTCCCAAGACAGAACAGGGAATAAGGAGAAGCAGCCTGGAAGAAATTTTTGGCAAGCTAAAGAAAACAAAACAAGGCGATCATCACAGTTTCAAACCGGGACAGGGTGATGAATTAAATCCGGATACCCGGCAATTTCAGTTTGGTGATATGCTGGAGCAGATTGATTTTACGGAAAGCATCCGCAATGCACAAATCAATCATGGTATTGATAGTTTCCGGATGCAGGAAGATGACTTAAGCATAAGAGAAACAGATTTTAAAGCACAAACATCTACTGTGCTGATGATTGATATTTCTCACTCCATGATTTTGTATGGCGAAGACAGAATTACTCCCGCCAAAAAAGTGGCAATGGCATTGAGTGAATTAATAAAAACCAGATACCCGAAAGACACTTTGGATATTGTGGTGTTTGGAAATGATGCCTGGCCAATTGAAGTGAAAGATCTTCCTTACTTACAAGTCGGGCCTTACCATACCAATACCGTTGCCGGTTTGGAATTAGCAATGGATATTTTGCGCAGAAGAAAAAATCCGAACAAGCAGATATTTATGATTACCGATGGCAAGCCTACTTGTTTAAAGATTGGTAAGCGGTATTATAAAAATAGTTTTGGGCTTGACAGGAAAGTAGTGAACCGTTGTATCAACCTTGCTGCGCAATGTAAGAAGTTGAAAATACCGATTACTACTTTTATGATTGCCACTGACCCTTATCTGCAAAAATTTGTGCAAGAGTTTACTGAGATGAATAATGGAAAAGCATTTTTTGCATCGTTGGACAAGTTAGGGGCTTTTATATTTAAGGATTTTGAATCAGGAAAAAGAAAAACAGTTTATTAAAAACAGAACGCAGATTATTATGATATTTAAGATTTCCGAAGTACTCTTAATTAATCATCACAATCATAATGATCAGCGTTCCCTTTTATTACGATTATGAACATCAAAAAAATAAAAACTCTCGGTGAACTTAAAGCAAGCGGCTATAAACCAAGAAGTATTAAAGAAGAGATTCGGCAGAATTTAATTGCGAAGCTGAAAAAGAATGAGCCAACATTCTCCGGCATTGTTGGCTATGAAGACACAGTTATACCTGATGTGGAAAGGGCATTACTAAGTAAACATAATATCCTGTTTCTCGGTTTGCGGGGACAGGCAAAAACAAGAATGGCGAGGCAGATGACAGAGTTGCTTGATGAATATATTCCATCCATTGCCGGTAGTGATATAAATGATGATCCGATTAACCCGGTGTCAAAATTTGCACATGAAGAAATTGCAACACATGGTGATGAGACTGCCATACATTGGATACATCGAAGCGAACGATATGGTGAAAAGTTGGCAACCCCTGATGTGAGTGTGGCTGATCTTATCGGTGATATTGACCCGATAAAAGCAGCGAACTTAAAATTAAGTTTCGCTGATGAAAGAGTGTTGCACTACGGCATCATCCCAAGAAGTAACCGTGGCATATTTGTTATTAATGAATTGCCCGATCTGCAGGCAAGAATACAAGTTGCCTTGTTTAATATTTTAGAAGAAGGTGATGTGCAGATCCGTGGATTTAAATTAAGGTTGCCATTGGATATTATGTTTGTGTTTACTGCTAATCCAGAAGATTATACCAATCGTGGTTCGATAGTAACTCCTTTGAAAGATAGAATTGAAAGCCAGATATTAACTCACTATCCAAAGAGTTTGGAAAATGCATTGGAAATAACTGAACAGGAAGCAGAAATAAGTGATGAGCAAAATGCAAGAGTGAAAGTTAGTGACCTCGTAAAAAGATTGATTGAACAAATTGCCTTTGAAGCAAGGGCTAGTGAATTTGTTGACAAGAAAAGTGGTGTGAGTGCAAGGCTTACAATTTCTGCATTTGAAAATGCGGTGAGTTCTGCCGAACGCCGAGCTATTATGAATAATGAAAAAGTAACACAAGTGTGGATGAATGATTTGGTCGGCATTATTCCTTCCATCACCGGAAAAGTGGAACTGGTGTATGAGGGAGAACAGGAAGGCCCGTACCAGGTGGCCATGAATTTGGTGGACAAAGCTATCCGTACACAGTTTGCACAATACTTTCCCAATCCGGATACATTGAAGAAAAGAAGAAACACCGGTAAGCCTTCGCAATTGGAAAAGGAAGATGAAAATCCTTATCGTTCTATTTCCAGTTGGTTTGATAAGGGAAATAACCTGAATATATCTTTTAATACATCAGACAAAGACAAAATATTATTGTTATATAAAGTAGATGGCTTGCATTCGTTGGTGAAGAAATTCTTTCCCCAATTAAATGAAGAGCAATCTGCATTGATGATGGAGTTTGTACTGCATGGACTTTCTTCTTATTCCTTGATCAGTAAAAAAATATTTGAGAACAAAGTAGAGTTCAAAGACCTGATGGGAAGCATGATGAATTTTACGGAGAAGGATTTTGAGTTTGATGAAGAGGCGTAGGATCACGGATTAGAAGGATTGGCACGGATAAATACTATTACCATTTCAATCCAAAAGATAAATAAGCTCCTGGCAAAAATCCATGTTTGGTAAAACCCGGAGCAATGCCTGCACGGAACATAGATTTACGAAAATGTTTTCTGAAACCTATATTAAGAGAAGGGAATAATGTTTGGGTTGAAAAATCAGGATAAAGCAGTACAAACCCTTTTTGATCATCACTTACTTCATCAATATGCAAGTATTGAATATCAACTCCAAGTTCAAAAAAATTATTTCGTTTACCAAAAAGTTTATAGCCTCCTGTAGTGGCTGTATATGCTCTCAGGTATTTCGCAAAATTAGAACCTGCACCCATTCTAAATCCGAACTGTGAATTTGAAAACTGGTAGTCATAAATGACATTAAATATTAAACCATTCTTGCCCAATTCTGCGGATAAAGATTGAACTGGTATATTCTGTCCATTGATTACTGAAAAAATCAACACAAAGGTTAGAGAGAGGATTAGTTTCATAGTAAGGTTTTATATTAGAGCAAAGGAGCAATAAAAATGCTGCGTCAAATAATATTTACTTCTCTTTCGAGTGCAATTCCAAATTTTTCTTTTACGCTTTGTAAAATCTCTTCGCTGAGGTTATAGATTTCATTGCCATGGGCATAGCCATAGTTTACCAGGACCAATGCTTGTTTAGCATGACAGCCTGCATCACCTTTTCTATATCCTTTCCACCCACATTGCTCAATCAACCAACCAGCAGCAATTTTAACTGTGCCGTTTACATTTTCATAACCAACAATGTTTTCAAATTTTGATTTCATTTGTTGAAATTCATTAGCTGATACAGACGGATTTTTAAAAAAGCTTCCCGCATTCCCAATCACTCGGGGATCTGGTAATTTGGAGGAACGGATATTAATTACTGCATCCGAAATAGCTTTGATGGAAAGTTCCTTCACTCCCATTCTTTCCAACTCCTGCTCTATTGCTCCGTAACTCGTATTGAACCGTGGTTTCTTCTTTAATTGATAAGTAACATTCAATATTACAAACTGGTCTTTATATTTTTTTTTGAAAACACTTTCACGGTATCCAAACTCACAATCATTTTTGGTGAATGTGACCATTTTTTTTTCTTTCAAATGATAGGCTTCTAAATCCCAAAACACATCATCCAGTTCAACACCATAGGCACCGATGTTCTGCATTGGTGATGCACCAACATTGCCAGGAATCAGGGAAAGATTTTCTACTCCACCCCAATTTCTCTGAATACAATATAAAACAAACTGATGCCAGTTCTCCCCCGCCCCTGCTTTCACATATACATAATCATTCTCCTCATGCAATTCAGTAATACCTTTAATTTCATTTTTTAGTACCAGGCCTTCAAAATCTTTGGTGAATAAAATATTGCTGCCGCCACCGAGAACCAGGTTTGGGGTTTGAGTCCTGAGTTTATGGAAGGATGAGTTTGAGGTTATTAAAGATTCGAGTTGCTCTACTGATTCAAAGCTTCCAAAATACCTTGCTGTGGCATCAATACCGAAAGTGTTGTAGGACTTTAATGAAATATTTTCCTGAATTTGCATACTGCAAACATCCTGAATTTATATGACAGCAACAATGATTGGAACCACCGGGTTGATAGGCGGCTTTTTACTGGAAGAATTATTGAAAGATGATTATTATGATACCGTAAGGATTCTTATTCGTCGGCCGTTTGAACTTACTCATCCTAAATTAGAAAAGAAACTGGTGGACTTTAACGATGCGGAAAGTTTTCGCCTGGCACTGGTAGGCAGCGATGTAGTTTTTTGTACCATCGGCACTACGTTGAAAAGTGTAAAGGGTGATAAAGCAGCTTACCGGAAAATTGATTATGACATTACAGTAAACGCAGCCCGGTATTGCAAGTTGAATGGATGTGAAAAGTTTGTATTTGTATCAGCTGTTGGCGCAAACAGTAAGAGTAATAATTTTTACCTCAAATTAAAAGGCGAAGTGGAAGATGCGGTAAAGGCTGTGGGAATAAAATCGCTTCACATTATACGTCCATCCTTATTACTGGGTGACAGAAAAGAATCCCGTTTAGGCGAAAAAATTGCTCAGTTGGTAATGCCTGTATTTTCGTTTCTGATTTCTTCCAGATATAAACCAATACATGGCAGAGATGTAGCCAGGGCCATTGCGAATGCAGCAAAAAATAAAGAAATTGGACTTTCTATTCATGAGTATAGAGAGATGAAACAACTATCTGCCAAAATCTAACCAACTTGCACTATTTTTAAATCCATGATGAACAGCAACTTTAATAATTTAATAAGTATGAAGAAATTGGTTTTTTATTTTTATATCCTGGCCCTTACAAATTCTTCTATTGGACAAAATGCTGCCAAACTATATAGAGCCAGCGACTCTCTTTATAAGATCAAAGAGTATAAAAATGCTGCTGTCACATATTCGCAGGGAGTAAGAACTGAAGGTAAATCTGCATCCCTTAACCGGTATGTAACTACGGCTTCCCGCTGGGCATTGGCTGGTGAAAAAGATAGTGCATTCGATTATTTAAATGTGATTAGTACGTCACCAAAAACAAATAAGGTAATTGCGAGGAATGTAGAGTTTGATGTAGACTTTTTATCCATACAAAAAGATAAACGTTGGCCAATTACTCTTCGTACTATCCAAAAACAAGCGGAAAAAAACAGCTATCCCCAGGAAGAATTTATCTATGGAAGAAAAGATGGGATAGCACTTACTTTAGTTTGTATAAAACCCCGTTCGACCAACTTACCCGGACAATTAAAAGTAAAACCAAATGGCAAGGCAATTATTTATGTAGTAAGTGGTAGTTGGTTTTCTAGTTATAATGGAATTGAAGTATCGACCAATGCTGCAGAACAATACCTGGCCAAAGGCTATACCGTTTTTGCTGTGATGCATGGATCACAACCAAGGTATGCTATACCAGATGCATTGAGTGATCTAAGAAGGGCTGTCAGGTACGTTCGGTATAATGCCGCTAAATTCAATATTGATCCTAACCGCATCGGCATTACAGGTACTTCTGCCGGTGGGCATCTGTCGTTATTAATTGCTACGGCAGATGATAATATCAATACTGGTGCTCCAGATCCGGTGGATAGAGTTTCATCAAGAGTGCAGGCAGTTGCTGTTTTATTTCCACCTACTGACTTATTGAACTGGGGTGGTCCTGGATTCAATTTTGTAAATGCCAAAGAATTAATAAAGCCAAGCAAGGTATGGGGTGCTGTTGACTTCAAAATATGGAATGAGAAATTTGCATTGTATGAAGAAGTGACAGACACCAGTACCAGAAACAAGATTGGCAAAGAGATTTCTCCTATTTATTTTGTTTCACCCGATGATCCACCTGTATTTATTATTCATGGTGATGCGGATATGACTGTTCCACTTCAACAATCGAAGAACATCATTAGCCTTTTTAATGAAGCCGGTGTTATCAACCGTTTCATAATTAAAAAAGGCGGAAAGCATAATGGAGATGATATGAATCCGGAATGGCAGGAGTTTGTGGTTTGGTTTGATAAATACTTGAAATAAAGAAAATCAGGAACCAATTCTTTGTTGGCATTAAATTAGAAACAACTAAGGTTGCCTTTTTCAAACCACCAGATAATGCCAGGAAATGGCCAGTTGAATAATAATGCCGATCATGCCGTAAACTCCGAATTAATAAAAAAAGAAATAGTGTAATACTTCTAAGCTCTGATATCAATCTGCTCGATATTTAGTTTTGGTTGGGTTGTAATTGAAAAATTATTACGGTTTTCGTGTAGAACTCTTTGTTGGTGATTTACCCGGCTACAAGAACATCTCACAACCTGCCTACCGTAAGGCAAGCACACAACATAGGCGTGTTATTTTTTTTGTACCACATATGCAAAAAACGGTTACACTTTTCTCTGCTATAATTACAAATGGACAATATATATTGAAGATGCGGATATCCTTAATTGCTTAATATCAGCAATAAGTTTTCAAAAAATTATGAACAGATACCAGGGAATTAAGGATTAGTAAGATTGATTCATATCAAAAAGAAAAAACATGAGGAAGGTCATATTCCCATAACATTTCATCAGTTAAACTTTGTAAAAGGTTAATGGCTTACCAGATTTTATCTGTCAACATAAAAGATTTTATATGAAACTCTCTGCTTTTCGGAGCGGTTTACAATATAAATATTCAACCGCAATACTTATTCTATTTACTTCTCTCAACTCATTTTCACAGATCGGCTGGGTACAGGTTCCAAGCCCAAATCCAAGTGGTTCCCGTAATATGGTCCGGGGCATTTCAGGCACATCATCTTCTGATGTGTGGGCCGTTGGCAGTTATGAAGCCCCCCAATACAGGCACAATGATCTCCTGTTGCATTGGAACGGAAGCGGCTGGCAACAGTTTCCGCCACTATATCTCAGTACCACACTTGATGATCTTCGTGACGTGGAAGCTATTTCAGTAAATGATGTTTGGGCAGTAGGCGCATATAATGATTATGCTACTACAAGGGCCGAAATAATTCATTATAACGGTACTGCCTGGACCAATCATCCGATCCCTTTGATCACCGGTGGATCGTGGCTGGATGCGATTCATGCTGTGAGCCCAAATGAGATTTGGGCAGTAGGGGGTAAATCAGGTTCACCCTTCAGGCCTCCTTATGTAATGCATTACAACGGCAGTAGCTGGACAGAAATGATTGTACCCACCAGTGTTTTCCGTACCTACTTTGTTGATGTTGATGGCATATCAAATGATATCTGGGCTGTGGGACATACAGGAGCTGCTTATGGAGATTACCATGCACTTGCTATGCACTGGGACGGAAGCAACTGGAGTAATATCAGTTTACCGTCATCGGTGGTGACTCCATTATCCGAAATACTGTCAGTCATAATGATTGCACCCAATGATGTATGGGCAGTGGGCTATTTTTTAACTGGTGGTGGATTTAATATTCATTGGGATGGCAGCACTTGGACAGAAATTATGCCATTTACCGGAGGCGGTGCTTATGCTCCTCTTTCAACAAACAATATATTTTCTGTTGGTGGAGAAATTTCTCATTGGGATGGTGCCACCTGGACAGTAGTTGATCCGCTCACACAATTATCTGACCCTTCACTTGGGTCTGCTGTTGTTTTTTCTAACGGTGAAATCTGGGCCGGGGGACGTACAGTAGATGCATCCAGCAATTTCTTTTCACTCATTTACCGATCTGTTAATAATGTGCCGGAATTTACAGGAGGCACTGCACAGTCATGGAATGTTGGCAGGAATTCAACCAATAATTCACCGGGCAGTTTATTATTGACAACTGATCCAGATGTCAGCCAGATACTTACTTACTCTGTTATCACAGCACCTTCTAATGGCACATTAAGTGGATTACCAACTACTGCAATCACCAATGGAGGCAGTGCATTGCCTTCGGGCATCAGTTATACGCCAGCCACCGGCTATACAGGTACCGATCAGTTTGTAATTAAAGTAGCTGTAGGTCCAGTCAGTACTCAAACAACGATCAACATAAATGTGTTAAGTGCTTTACCTGTGCTGATCAGCAATTATTCCGTCAGCAAGACAGGTTCTTCCGCAACTATGAAATGGAATACTGCTTCTGAGATCAACACAAGTGAATTTATTATGGAGAGAAGTGCAGACGGAATCAGTTTTACAACCGTTAACCATATTTCTGCAAAAGGAAACGGGTATAATTATAGTCTCATTGACAGATACCCGTTACCCGGCTGGAATTATTACAGGTTGAAAGGATTAGACTTGGATGGACGGGTAACAATATTCCCGGTTAAGAGCCTGAAATTTGAGAACACGGAACTTACTCCATTTGCAATTTATCCAAACCCGGTTGATGGTAAACTGATAACTCTACGATTGAATGTAACAGGTGATTACTTCGTATCATTAAATAATTCCAGCGGACAACAGGTCATGAGCAGGTTACTAAACGTTTCATCTTCTTCAGTGCAACTGAATTTGCCGGATAATATTACACCGGGTATGTATATTCTGTCGTTGGAGAAAGACAAGAAAGTTTGGACAGAAAAAATATTCATCAGATAACAGGATCATTATTTAAATCCTGTAGGATAAAACAAAGCTGATGAACATTTATATTCTTCTGGTAGTTTACAAATACAAATAACTGCCATAACAGAGTTCCAATGTATATACCCCAGTTTTTAAGATAGACTTTATACGTTCCTAATTCAATACTTTAAGCCCTTCGCCTTCATAACTTTAATATCCGGTCATTTGCATCTGTTTCGAAATGAGTTAATACATCACGATGATTTTTTTTAAAAATCATGCTTGATTTGCTGGGCTGAATATTTAGAAAATCTCTTTCCACATGATACGGACGTATTAAAGGCTACATCTGCCAGATCAATAGATATGTTCAGACATGATAGCAAATGCATAAAGTTTGATACGCCTATTTTGTGTTAGTTAGCGGAGGCTATTAAAGATTATTTCCTTATAGATGTAAACATCACACCGCATCCACATCCGCCACTATCGTAATACTGCGGAAACTATTATTCTGATGCAGCATAGCTACCTGTTCCAGTAAATCTTTTTTACATTGATTGATTATCTTGCCATCTCTTGGTAGTTTTAATAAAAGTTCCATCAGGTGTTGGTTCCTGATGCGGCCAATAACTGGCTCTGCTGGACCAACGATATAAGAACCATACTTAATTTTCATCGCATCCGCATATATCTGTGCGGCTCTTTCCACTACCTCTTTTATTTTATGCTTGAAAGTAATGTGTATGATGCGGGAGAAAGGAGGATAAAAAAATTCTTTTCGTTTTTTTATTTCTTCATCAAACAGTAATTTATAATTATGTTGTTGCACAAATTGTAAAACAGGATGTGTTGGTTGAGAAGTTTGTACCAGCACCTTTGCCATTTCTTTTTTCCCTTCTGCCGTTTCTATCGTCGAAGATTTTCTTCCGGCACGGCCACTCACCTGTTCCATCAATTGAAAGGCTCTTTCGTTTACCCTGAAGTCTGCAAAGTGGAGTAAACCATCAGCATCAAGAATTCCTACAAGGTCAACATTGTCAAAGTCCAAACCTTTTACAACCATTTGGGTGCCGACCAATATGTCAATCCGTTGTTGTTCGAACTGCTGTATCAATACGTCATGAGCATTTTTACCACGAACGGTATCAATATCCATTCTTGCTACTTTAGCATCGGGAAAAGTTTCTTGTAATTGCTCTTCAATTTTTTCGGTACCGAAATTTCGTTGTGTAAACTTATCAGTACCACAAGCGGCACATGTATGTACCGGCGGATAGGTAGTGCCACAATAATGACAGATTAATTTATTCGTAAGTTTATGAAAGGTTAGTGATACATCACAATATTTGCATTGCGGAATCCAGCCACAGGTGCTACACACCTGGTAGGGAGAATACCCACGGCGGTTTTGAAAAAGAATCACCTGTTTGTTTCTTGCCATCACTTCATTCACCGCTTCTATCAGTTGTGGTGATAGCATCACTTTAGTTCTATCCTTCTGAATAATTTTTCTTGTGTCTACCATTTCAATAGGCGGCAGTTGCAGATCACCGAAGCGTTGCATCAATTCTACCAAACCATATTTGCCTGTGCTGGCATTGTAATAACTTTCAACAGAAGGTGTACCGCTGCCGAGCAATGTCTTTGCTCCAAATAAAGAAGCAAAATAAATAGCAGCGTCTCTCCCATTATATCTTGGTGCCGGTTCCTGTTGTTTGTAGGAAGTATCATGTTCCTCATCACAGATAATCAAACCAAGATTCTGATAAGGAAGAAACACTGAAGACCTTGCACCAAGTATCACCCGCAGTTCACCATTCTTTACTTTGTTCCATATCTCCACTCTTTCATTCTGGGAAAACTTGGAATGATAGATACCGATGTAACCGCCAAAATGTTTTTGCAGGCGACGGATGATTTGTGAAGTGAGTGCAATCTCCGGCAGCATATATAAAACCTGCTTGCCTTGCTTGATGTATTCTTCTATCAGTTTAATGTAAATATTTGTTTTGCCACTTGAAGTAACACCGTGTAATAAACAAACCGGTTTGTTTTCCAACTGTGCCTTTGATTGTTCAAATGCTTTCTGTTGCGCCTCTGTCAATTCAAAATCTATCTGCACATTCTTTGGTAAGTATTGAATACGGTCAACGGTTCTTTTTTCTGTACGGAGAATATTTTTCTCTATCAATCCTTTCAGTTGCGCATCAGATGCTCCGGATTTTTTTAGCAGTGATGATTTTACTACTTCGCCTTCTGTTTTTATCAGGTGGAGATAACTGAGCAACAACTCCATTTGCTTGGGAGCTTTTGTCCAGTTGTTCAGCAGTTCAGATAATTTATCTTCATTATCATATTCCGGATTCAACAATACGTATGTTTCTTTCTTGGGCGAATAAGTCTGCTTCAATGCTTCCCAGACAAAACAAGCTTTCTTTTGAATAAGACGATTGATAACCGGATATACATGAGATGAATCCAATATCTGCTGCACTTCAGTAAGGCTGAGCTCTTTTTTTATCAGCAATGCTTCGCCAACGATGTACTCATCATGGTCGAGAGCAGAAAAATCATCGCCGTATTCTTCATTGTAAACTAAAATGGTTTCGCTGGATAATTTGAAATGAGCAGGCAATGCAGCAGCCATCACTTCTCCTTCGCTGCACATATAGTAAGAGGCTATCCATTCCCAAAGTTTCAATTGTTGTTCAAATACCACCGGTTCTACATCCAGTACATTCAGTATATCTTTTGTTTCGAAGAACTCCGGCTTATCATTGTGCAAACTTTTTATTATACCTGCATATTTTTTATTCTTGCCAAGATTGACTTCTACACGGCAACCAAGTTTGACTGTTTCCTGCAAATGAGAAGGTACAGACCATGTATAATTTTTGGGAAGTGCTGATGGGATGATTACTTCGGCAAAAAGACACCCCTCCGCCCCTAAAGGGGAACTTAAAACTTTTATATCGGAAAAACTTTTTGACATTCAATAGCAAATCTAATTTATACAGGAATCTAAAGCCCCTTTAGCGGTTTGGGGTTTTCTCCATACCGCACCATACTCAATTAACTTCTTTTCCATAATGGTATACACTTCGTCTTTTAGTTTTCCAACTTCTTTTAAAGTATATCCGGTTACTGGTATTTCATCTAAATAAACAATACGACTGATGCCGGGTGTCATATGAAATAAACTTTCATACGGCATTCTACGGTATGCATCCAGAAATAAAACCGGCTTGATGGGAGTTTGTGTTTCGATAGCCACCCGAAAAGCACCGTCATAAAATTCTTTTAGCGGTGTTGTACCCATGTTAAATGTGCCTTCTGGAAAAACCATTACAGAAACACCTTTATTAATTAATGATTTTAATACTCTTACACTATTAGCCCTGTTTGTTGCACTGCTGCGGTCAACTGTTACAATGGCATTACGATAAATAAATCCGAAGACAGGCACTTTACTCATCTCCACTTTTCCTAATGGGCGGATGGGCTGACGATAAGCTTTTACAATTATGGCTGCATCAAGATATGAAATGTGATTGCTTAGAAATATGTACGACTTCTTTTTATCATGTGGTGCTTCATACATTTTTTTATGCCGGATAAAAATTAACGGAAACCAGATGTCGGCCCAGAGCATACATAATCGTATCATCATATTGCCCCCTTTTATTCTGCCGAAAAAACCAGCAAACAATGCAAATGGGAATATGAGTAGCATGACTGCAACAAAAGTGATGAAGGCATAGACGCTGTATATTGCTTTAAAAAATTTCAATGGTGAATAGTGAATTGTCAATGGTGAATGATGAATAGCGAACAGAACGTACAAGTGTGCGACGCAACGAAAGATGATAGTAGTACTACAGCCGAGTTCATAATTTTAATTTCTGTTTTTATATTTATTATCATCGCCTGGGCAACTGCATTTGAAATCAGTTTCCAAATCAATAACAGTAACCACCGTTGTTGATTGATTGCATTGTGCATAGACAATGCGTACCCGTTGGTCGTCGCTGGTTTCACCTTCTACAGCGTATCGGGGGCAACGGGCATTTTGCAAATCACTTTTGTTGTAATTGATATCACCATGTTGCATAATGTCTTCTACTTCGGCCTGCGAAATTTTTCTGCACTTCATCCGGCATTTTGCATGATTGCTGTATTCTAACAATGCAGTACGGCGATCAAAACCTTTATCTCTGTCAGTTTGATTACTGGCGGGATCTTTTGGTTTTGTGGTGGTAGTTTTTGTTTTGGGTTGCGGCGTATTATTATTTTTATACGTTTTAATAACAATAACCGCAATGGCCAACAAAGCAATCAGTATAAATGGAGCCCATTTCTTATTCACTTTCAAACATTTGGCTAAAAGTACCTGAAATTAAAAAATCAGCGAAATCAAACTTAATCCTGCACTCCGTGGTTTATCTTTGCGGCCTCTATGGCAGAATCCAGAACAGTGGCGTTTCATACTCTCGGTTGCAAACTCAATTTTTCCGAAACATCTTCTCTTTCCCGTCTGTTGGAAAATGAAGGGTTTGAGAAAAAAGAATTTGATGACCTGGCCGATGTGTATGTTATCAATACCTGTTCGGTTACTGATAATGCGGATAAAGAATGCCGGCAATTGGTGCGCCGCATTCAACGAAAAGCACCAGAAAGCCTGGTGGTGATAACGGGTTGCTATGCACAATTGAAACCAAAACAAATTTCTGAAATACCCGGTGTGAATTTAGTATTGGGTGCTGCGGAAAAATTCAACATTGCAAAACATATCCGTGAATTAGCACAAGGGGATTCAGCTAAAATTTGCAGTTGCGATATTGAAGAAGTGTCGGACTTTCATTCTTCTTATTCTGTGAATGACCGCACCCGGACTTTTTTGAAAGTACAGGACGGCTGTGATTATAATTGTTCCTTCTGTACCATACCAATGGCAAGAGGAAAAAGCAGGAGTGATAGTATTGAAAATGTAGTTGCTAATGCAACACATTTAGCTAAGCATGGTGTGAAGGAGATTGTATTGACGGGAGTGAATTTAGGAGATTTTAAAACCCCCAACCCCCTAAAGGGGGCTTTAGAATCTTTAAAGAAAGAAGATTTTTTTAGTTTGGTAAAAGAGCTTGATTTGGTAGAAGGCATTAACAGGTATCGGATTTCATCTATTGAACCGAATTTGCTGACGAATGAAATAATAGAGTTTGTGGCAAATAGTGATAAGTTTATGCCGCATTTTCATATCCCCTTGCAGAGTGGTAGTAATAAAATTCTTGGATTGATGCGCCGCCGGTATAAAAGAGAATTGTATGCTGAAAGAGTGGCATTGATTAAAACATTAATGCCGCATTGTGCTATTGGTGTGGATGTGATTGTTGGTTTTCCCGGAGAAACTGATGATGAGTTTAAAGAAACATTTGACTTTCTTCATTCATTAGATATTTCTTACCTGCATGTATTTACTTATTCTGAAAGAGATAATACTCATGCACTGACATTGAAGCCTGTAGTTCCCATTCATATTCGCAATGAAAGAAATAAAACGCTTCGCAATCTTTCATATATGAAGATGCAATATTTTATTGGTCAGCATTCGGGGGAGACTCGAAAAGTATTATTTGAAGGGCACAATAAGAGGGGTATAATGGAAGGTTATTCCGATAATTACATTCGCGTTTCTACTCCGTTTCGCGAAGAATGGGCTAATCAAATTATTGATTGGAAACTCTGAGTTTAGTAATCTATCCCAAACAGTGAAAAACTCGCCCATTGCGACGGTTTAGGAAATTTCTTTCTTGTATCCAAAGCCGCTCTGCGCAAGGGTTCTGCAGGCATAAACAATGATGGGAAATGCAAGTAGTGTATAAAACGGCTCATCAGGAATGCCGTCGCTTCATCATCCACATTCCATAAGCTCATAATAATATGATTACTTCCAGCGAGCAGGAAGGAACGTGCAAGACCCGCCACGCCGGCTTCCATT
>JANNMN010000002.1:0-27767 GCA_031397865.1 Chitinophagaceae bacterium | reverse complement strand
GTTTGCCACATCACAACCTGTAAAATTGATGCCGGCGGGTAAAATATTGATTCCGGTAATTATGGCTGAATCCATTGGAATAGTTAAAATAAAAGGAGGGAATGGTATGTTAACCGCTGTATCTTTTCTCAGCCTGAAGGCAATATTCTGTGTATATAAATTATTAATAGACCCATCTGGTAATGGATTAGGTAAAAACTGGCCCCGATGGGTGAGCTGGGCCTGAAGAGCTGAACAGGATGCCTGTCCTTTGGATGTAAGTGAAATTAAATTGCCTATGATAAAAAGGGCAATAAAGCAAAAAATAAAACTAAGTCGTTGGTTAAATATTTTTTTCATTGCAGTGTATTTTAATAAAGCCGTGTGTAGATGGTTCGCTACATTATTATGAAATCAAAGCACCAAATTAGAGGTATCTGAAAGGCCATACAATCACCAAAAACGGGGATAGGGCTATACCCCAAAGTGGGGATGCTAGAAATTAGCTAAGCGGAAGAGAGTGTGTAATAACAGTGCCTTTGCCAGAGTGGCTTATAATTGTAAGTTTCCCATTTACTTGGGCGGCTCTTGTCTGCATATTCTTCAACCCGTTGCCGGAAAGAGTGGTTTTGTTACCAGCCATTTCCTTTTCAAGATTAAATCCTACACCGTTGTCATTTACTGTCAGTACTAATTTATTATTGGTTGAATATATTTTTGCCAGTAGTTCCGAGGCACCGGAATACTTTATGGCATTGTTTACTGCTTCTTTAAAAATGAGATAGAAATTTTTTCGCCTCTCCATATCCAGTTGCGGAGAGAGTATGGATGCATCATACTGCAAATCAAAATGGATATTTCTGGCTGCCGCTAGTGGTTTAGTAAAAGATTCCATCCGCTGGATAATTTTTTCCATGCTGTCATTGCGGGGGTTGATGGCCCAGACAATATCATTCATCTCTGATACCATTTCGTTGGAAGCGGTACTTATTTTTTCCAGCAGTTCATTCAAATCTTCTTTTTCATCTTTTTTACCATGAATTTTTGCTACTTCTGAGTAAACAGAAATACTGCTGAGTGTAGAGCCAATATTATCATGCAAATCCTGGCTAATTACAAGACGGTCTTTTAATTTTTCCTGCTCTCTTATTAACCGCTGGTTTTTACGGTAAACTAAAAAACCAAGTATACCAGACAATACCACTAAGCCAATACCGGAATAAGCTATTTTTTTTTGCTGGCTCTGTTTATCGGCTTTTACTGTTTTTAAATCATTTTCAGCAGCCAGCAGAGCTATTTCTTTTTCCTTTTTTTCAAAATCGCTTTGCGATTTATATAAATTAAAAAGCCTCGAATTTTCAACATTGTAAATACTATCATAGTAAAGTTTATGAAACTTATAATAAGTATAAGCTCTTTTATAGTTACCAGCAATACTATCTGCCTGCGAAAGGCATAAGTAAATATCAGCAGTAAGGTCTTTGGTTCCCAGTTCTACTGATTTAGCCAATGCTGATTGCAGAAATTTTTCTGCCTGTGGCAAATTAGAAAGTTTCATATAAGCCCTGCCAACATGGTAGGCATAGGCGACAGGTATAATTGTATCAAAAAAAGATAGAAATTTATGATAGGCTGTGAGATAATTCTCCAATGCTTCACCGTATTTCTTTAGAGCGAAACTGTTATTATTTGCCTTTGTTGCAGAATCTCCCCGTTTCTCAATAATACTACCAATGTTATCATAGTGCTGGGTTATGTTCGGCACAGACCCTCCGGTTGAAAGTTCATCTTTCAATTTATTTTTATACACCTGTAAAGCCTCTTCATATCTTCCATGTTTTTCTGCAATAAAGGCTAATGCGTAGTAATTATTGTCAAGACTATATTTCCTGTCGGGATATAATTTATTTATTTTAATGGCACGGTTAAAGTATTCAGCAGCTAATGAGTCATCATTTTGAGCCATAAAAACCGCACCGATGCTGTGCAAAGAGTTAGCTACCAGTGTTTGATTTCCAATTTCTTCCGCTATCTGCTGAGCCTTTAAACCATATTCGAGTGCTTTTGGGTATGCTGCCAGATAGTAATAACTGGTGCTAAGTTGTGAATATATTTGCCGGATCTCCTTTTTTAACCCCAATGATTCATGTATTGGAAGTGCTATGTTACAGTAGTACTGTGTTTCTGCACAATATGGCATCGAAATGGAAAGATTAATCTGTAGCAGCAGGCTTTTTGCATAGTTAATCTTATCACCCGATTTTTCAAGCAGTTCTCTGGCAGGTTTTATGTTTTCATACGTTTCAACAGGCTTAAATTTTTTATAGTAATACCAGGCCAGTATATAATAACCTAAGCCTTCCCCTCTTTTATAATTTAATTCTTTTGAAAGGAATAAAATTTCATTGCCGTTCGGCAATAGCTTATCGGTGAGGTTACTGTCTAACAGATATTTACCCAACTCATAAAGTGTGAGTACTTTACTGGTATCATGCTTACTGGTTTTTATAATAGCAAGAAGACTATCTCTTTTTTTGTCAGGAGTTGCAACTACATCAACAGGTTTCTGCGCAATAAGACAATTGCTCAATAAGCCTGTCAACCATATCAATAACCAGCTTCGCAAGTGATAGTATTTTATTAAATATAAATATTAGTTGCGTTTGCGACAATATGAAATCTGTGACCGACAAAAATATAATATTGGTGGTGGACTAAATATCCCCGAAAGTGGGGATGCAGAAAATCAGGCAAAATGCCATATTACCTGATTGCCGGCCAAACGGGTTTGTAATAAATAGAAGCGGCAATTTAAAAGAGATGAAACGCTGCAAGCAATCAGGCTATCCTCTAATTTATAAAACTCTACGGATATGTTATAAACCTTTTACAAGTTTGTCATAAATTTAGCGGATAGAATAAATTTCAATCGCATCATTTTTTAAAGCATAAAGACGGGAAGAAGTGAAATTAAACGCCTTACTCCGGGAAATTTGGTCCGGCATTTTCCATTCATCATACCGAAAGGTTTTTATCTCGTAGCGATAGAGTGTATCAGCTTTGAAACCGAAAATGTAATTGCCAGCCACTTTTAAATTTTGCCAACGCTGTATGAGGATGTTATTTTTTAATGTGCCATAATAATCAAAAACATAAATTCCGTTGGTGGAATCATATATGTATACATATTTATTTTCATCAAAGATCTTTACCGGGTTTATTGATTTGCCCAATAGCAACCTGAAGTCTGGAGTTTCTTGCATAAGCTTGCCATCCTCATCC
Source organism: Chitinophagaceae bacterium (assembly GCA_031397865.1). Taxonomy (GTDB): domain Bacteria; phylum Bacteroidota; class Bacteroidia; order Chitinophagales; family Chitinophagaceae; genus JJ008. Next base: position 24,506 of record JANNMN010000002.1, on the reverse strand, counting down.
AGCTTTTTCAATTTGCTTTCAAGTTCATCATATATCCATATCCTGTTGTCATAGGATTGGCCAATTGCTTTTACCTGGAAAATATTCTGCTTACGTAGGTCAATGCTATTTCGGATATTAAGCATTCTGTCGAGCAACACCACCGTAGAAAAATCTTTATAGTACAATAATACTTTTAGTGGATTGGAAACATCAATAAATGTGGGGTTCCCAAATTTTCTTATATCATTAAACACGGCTACTGAATCACCTTTGGCATCTATTTTTTTTACCTGCCCCCTGCTGTTAAGCACATATACATTATCCAGGTTATCAACTGCAAAGTCAACTATATCGCCTTTTATTGTTTTGATATGCTGAAATGCAGAATCATTTTGCGCAAAAGATATAGTTGGCAAAAGCAGTAAAGTGATAAATATTTTCAGCAGGTTATTCATTTATTACGGATGATTTTATCATCCTGACCTTTGTAAGATTTGAGTTCCAATTTTTCTCCATCAAAAACAGCATAAGTGAAATACCGTATCCAATCTCCAAGATTTATATACCGGCAGCTCTCTGTTAGACGATAATCAATGGCCAGGTGTCTATGCCCAAATACAAAAAAATCAAACTTTTTTTCCTTTAGCATGTCTTTACAGTAAATAATGAGCCATTCCTTGTCTTCTCCCAGGAAAACTTCTTCTGAAACACCAGTTTGGGCACGGCTGCGGCGGCTCATATAGTTGGCAAGACCCATGCCTAATCTTGGAGGAAAAATGCCGAAGAGGAATTTGCTTACTGGGTTGCGGAATACTTTTTTCAATCGCTTATATCCATGATCGCCGGGGCCCAGTCCATCACCATGACCTATTAAAAACTTTTTTCCATTTCTCTCAAATTCTTCAGGATGAAAATAAATTTTGATATTAAGTTCCTCTTGAAAATAATCCTTCATCCACATATCATGATTACCCACGAAGAAATGCATTGCAACACCAGCATCTGTTAGCTCTGCCAATTTCCCTAATAATCTTACATGGCCTTTTGGTACTACACTTTTATACTCATACCAGAAGTCGAACATATCACCAACGATAAAAATTTCGGAAGCAGTATCTTTTATTTCATGGAGAAATTGTACCAGCAGTTTTTCCCGTTCGAGACTGCTGGCATGATTGGGAGCACCGAGATGAAAGTCGGAAAGGAAATAAATGTTTTGACCCACTATTATATTTTATGCAAACTGTTTTTGCTTTTACTTTGAATATAATTTATAACTGCCTTCGATATATCCATCACCTTTTTTATCCCAAACCCTGAATGATACAGTAAACGAAGTAGGTGGTGTGCCCGGTGGCAAAGTAATATTTGCCGTTATGGATACTACCTTGGCATCGGAAGCAGATATACCATCTTCAAATCTTATTCCACCAAATAAATCCTTCTCATCCAGCAAAACAGATCCATCCTCTGCTGTTATTTTTTCTGCTACACCCAAAAATGATTTACCACCTTCCTCTTTCCATCCATCTTCTATTGTTAATTGTAATACTACCGGTCTTGTAAAATCAATTCGATTATTGGCGGGAACAAGAGTTCCATCTTTAAAGGAAAGAAATGCCCTGCTAACATCAATTTCATTTGTTTTTAACTCAATATCATTGAGAATCTGTGAGTTTTCTTCCTGTGATGCAATCGTTTCTTTTGAATCCTCATTCTTTCCAACAGAACAATTGAATTCACATGATTGAAGAGTCAATACCATAAAAAACAAAGCAAGCCAGTTAGTCTTTTGCATCTTTTATTTTTTTATTTATTTTTAAAATACTCCATCATATCTCCGGAGTCGATAACTTCTCTTCCACCTATATTACCATTGTACCAATATATCCATGCCGGTGTTATTTTATCATTAATATGCACATCTACTACTTCTCTTCTGTACAACTGTATTTCATCCGCCTCCACCGCCACACCTTCATAATCATCTAGCTGGCCAATGGCCCAGGAAAATTCATGTTCATTCTTTGCCTGGTATAGTTCGCCGATGATAAAACTATCATCACTACTCTGCACACCGGCAGGATAACTGCCCATATCATACAGTTTGCCTTTCACTTTTGCATCACCTATAAATTTAAAAAAACGACTGATATACTCATACACCGGGCTGCGAAAGCCACTGCGAAGTGATCCGTAAACAAATAATTGAAATATCCCTGGATTTGTCATGCACTAAAGGTAAGCTAAGAGATTAAAAGAGAAAAGTGTTGAGATATCACCCTTCCACCAAAAACAAATACACTTCTTTGGGGCCATGCACACCTACTACCAATGTTTTTTCTATATCGGCGGTGCGGCTGGGGCCGGTGGCAAAAGTTATTAATGAAGGAAGATTGCTACTGTATTTTTCTTTAGCAGCCTGCAATGCATCTTTAATGTCATACACCAACTGATTGGTGAATGCAATGCATACATGGATGGGGGCATACACACTGGCAGTGCGGCCATTTTTTTGCGCAGCACTCATTACAATGCTGCCTGTACGGGCCACCAGGTATTCGCAACTGGTGATGGAAACATCACAACCCGCAAGATCCGTTTGTGTTAATTTTTCTTCTAACGAAGATACCAATGGTTCAATCAAATTATTTTCTACACAATATATTTTTTGCCAATCCTGTTTTTTTATTAGGCTGCCCAATTGAAAGGCCAGCTCCTGCCTGTTGATACAGTAAATAAATTTTCCTTGCAGACTTGTAAACTGTTCGGCAAATTCCACTTCCGCCTCCTGTTGTAGTGGTTGAAAAACCGATTGACTGCCTTCGCTATTTGGAAAAGGCAAAGGCGTTGAGTGACTCAACGCCTTGCGGATCTTTTTTAATATATTTTCTTTGGAAGGAGAAACGTTCATGATAATAAGTTACATGATTAAACGGATGGAGCAAGTCCTAAGCCTCCGATTTTTCCATCATTTCTTTCTTCAGTTGGTTTAGGAAGTATTTCCGGCACATCTACTATTGGCTCCGGTATCCCGATCTCTTCTACTGCCAATGCTTTCTTTTCTTCAAATGGACGTTTACCTATCAGTGCTTCCACATCACTCTGGAATAATACTTCTTTTTCCAATAATGCATTGGCCAGCTTTTCTACATCTTCTCTTTTTTCTACCAGCAATGCTTTTGTTTTTACATAGGCATCATCTATCAGCTTTCTTACTTCCTGGTCTATCATCTTAGCCGTTTCATCAGAATATGGCTTGGTGAAAGTATTTTCCTGCTGCGGATCGTAGAAGCTGATGTTACCCACTTTATCATTCATTCCATATACTGTAACCATGGAATAAGCAATTCTTGTAATCTGCTGCAGATCATTTTGTGCACCAGTAGAAATTTTTTGGAAGAAAATTTCTTCGCTGGCTCTTCCGCCCAGGGTCATACAAATCTGATCGGTAAGCTGGTCAATATTATACAGGTATTGTTCTTTAGGAGTGTACTGTGCATATCCTAATGCAGCAGTACCTCTTGGCACTATCGTTACTTTAAGCAAAGGATATGCATGTTCAAGATACCATCCACATACAGCATGACCTGCTTCGTGGAATGCTATAATTCTTTTTTCTTCTGGTGAAATGATCTTGTTCTTTTTTTCCAAACCACCGATCACTCTATCCACCGCATCCTGGAAGTCGGACATATCCACTGCTTCTTTATTTTTTCTTGCAGCAATCAATGCAGCTTCATTACATACGTTGGCAATATCTGCACCGGCAAAGCCCGGAGTTTGTTCAGCCAGTTTTTTTATATCTAACGTCTTTGAAATCTTAATTGGTTTCAGATGCACTTTAAAAATTGCTTCCCGTCCAACTAAATCCGGTTTATCAATTGTTATCTGTCTATCAACACGACCGGGGCGAAGTAAGGCAGTATCCAATACATCGGGACGGTTAGTTGCCGCTAATACTATAATACCTACATCAGTACCGAAGCCATCCATTTCTACCAGCAATTGATTCAAAGTACTTTCTCTTTCATCATTACTCATCATCGCATTCTTACCTCTTGCTCTTCCGATCGCATCTATCTCATCTATAAATATGATACAAGGAGCTTTTTCTCTTGCTTGCTTAAATAAATCTCTTACACGGCTGGCACCTACGCCTACAAACATTTCCACAAAGTCTGATCCGCTTAAGCTAAAGAACGGAACTTGTGCTTCGCCGGCTACAGCTTTTGCCAATAAAGTTTTACCAGTACCGGGAGGGCCGATCAGCAATGCACCTTTTGGAATTTTACCACCAAGGTTGGTATATTTTTTTGGGTTCTTTAAAAAGTCAACGATCTCCATTACCTCCACCTTAGCTTCATCCAATCCTGCTACATCAGCAAAAGTGATATTTACTTTTGTGCCTTTATCAAACAACGTAGCCTTTGATTTTCCAATATTAAAAATACCACCCGGACCAGCTCCGCCACCGGCACTGCCACCCATTTTGCGCATCAGCAAAATCCAAAGACCTACAAATAATAGTACAGGTAATAAAAATTGAAGGATACCACCAAACCAGTCTCTTTCACTTTTGGTTATTTCTAATACTTCTTTTGTGGCGGGAGTTTTTTGGTAAAAATCACCCATCTCTTTTTTGAATGCATCCACACTGCCAATTTTAAAAGACATATGGGGACCTTTTGCATTAACTCTACCTACTTCTTTTAACCTTGGCTCATATTTCTTTTGTGCAGCCGGTGTTAAATATACTTTTACCACTTTACGATTTTCTATCAAATCATACTTCTCCACTTCGCCGTTTGTAATCATGTTTTTAAATTCCAGTGAAGAAGTTTCTTCCATATTACCGGAGAAGCTATTGAATAATGAATAGCCCATCAGCACAGCAAATATGATAGCATAGATCCAGTACACACTAAACCGGGGGCCTTTTTTAGGAACCTGATTCGGATCATCACCGGGACGGCCTGGGATTCTGGGAATTTTGTTTTCGTTTTTATTATTAGGATCTGACATATTAAAGTTTATCGGTACTGCTAATTAATGATTATTACTAAAAATTGTTTTACTGCTAACGAGATTTAACATTACTCATTATGTTCCTGCGTTGCTCCATCACTCCACATTTCTTCCAGCTTATAAAATTTTCTATTCTCCGGCAACATTATATGTACTACTACATTTACATAATCTATCAATACCCAATGCAATGTGCTGTAGCCTTCGTGATGGTAATAATCTTCACCGCACCTTTCTTTTACCTGGTATTCCACATTTTGACCTATAGCTCTTATCTGTGGTTGATTACCAGCTTCACATACGATGAAAAAATCAGCCACGGCTTCATTAATCTTTCTCAGGTCGAGAGAAATAATATTTTCTCCCTTTTTTTCCTGGATAGCTGCAATGATGGTTTTGATGATTTTAGAGTTTCTTGTTAACCTTGTTGCACTTTTCTTGCGGTTGGTCAGAGATGCCAGTTGTTCCAAATAATGAGAATATTTTTTTGTTTAATGATGTAACTGGCTTCGTTTTAACACTGGCATTTGTCTGCATTAACAGATTTTCCAGAAAGAAAACATCAGCAACCAGAAACTAGTTTACTTTGTCAAAAATAGCAATTAATTGCCACAACCTCCTTCCATACAAACACTGGGTTTGCCATTCATTGAGTTGCAATCGGTTGACAGTACCAACAACTATGCCCGACAGCAAATACATGCAAACTCTCTGCCTCTCCGGCAGGGCCTGGTACAGCATGGCATGGCTTTTTTTGCCCATGAGCAAATGGCGGGAAAAGGGCAAAGGGGTAAGAAATGGCAATCACTAAAAGGAGCAAATATTGCACTCAGCATTGTTATAAAACCGCAACCACTGCTACTTACACAGCAGTTTCAGCTAAGTGCTTGTGTGGCGGTGGCTTTACAGGAGTTTTTTATGAAATATGCCGGAGATGCTACTAAAATAAAATGGCCCAACGATCTGTATTGGCAGGACAGAAAGGCAGGGGGCATTCTAATTGAAAATGTAGTGGCAAGTGGGGAGTTGGGCAATTGGCAGTGGGCTATTATTGGTATTGGAATAAATATTAATCAAACATCATTTCCTACAGATTTGCCCAATCCTGTTTCTTTGAAACAGATCACCGGTAAAAATTTTGAACCAGTAGCATTAGCCAAGGAACTATGTTTGATCACTGATAAATATTTTAAAGAATTAACAGCAACCGGTTTTGAAAAAATCTATACTAATTACATTCATCATTTGTATAAAAAGGATGAACCTGTTAAATTGAAAAAAGAAAACCGGGTTTTTGAAGGAGTTGTAAAAACCGTATTACCTACAGGCAGATTGGTGGTGCAACATGCTATAGAAGAAGAGTTTGATTTTGGGGAAGTGGAATGGGTGATTTAAATAAATTCAATTTCTTTTAACAATTCATCTTCTTCACTTTCTCTTGCTTCTATTTCAAATTTATTATTATAGTATCCGTTCTTCATCCAATCAAAAACATACTTAGCAATAAAACCTGCAAATCCATTTTGCTTGTATTGCTCTACATGTTTCAACTCATGGCTCACCCATCTTTTATCATTTAAAAATTCTATACGGCTTGTATTATGCAAATGAATGGTGTTGCCAAAAACTATGGCCACTTTGCCGGCTTTCATTTTTGCTGCTGCAATTTTAGCTACCCAGGAGTTTTCTTTTATCCGCACTTGCATGTAGGTATGACAATAGATGGTATGTTTTCGTTGCAACAAAAAAGCCCCGCTTCATTGCAGAGCTTTCGAAATTATATCACTATTGGTTTTCAACTTTCTTTTCTTTTGGCTTCCATAAAGTAAACTGCCGGGAAATGGTAAAGCCCCAGCGAAACTGACCCCTGCCCCAGGATGTGATGGTACGGGGAATAAATCTATTTTCTAATAACTCCGTAGCATTGGTAAAATTTAAATGAAAAACATGACGACCAGTTACCACTTCTAATCCTATACCCAGCGGATCAGAAAAACGAATATTGTCTTTTAGTAGAAATGAATCTTTACTGCTTTTTGAACGGAAAGGATGAAAATAATCAACAATAAAATTAAATCGTCGGGTTAAAGGAATTTTTAAAGCTCCACCCATTGCAAATATCGTTCGCTGATCGTATGAAATAGAATAACCACGGGTAACTAAGGTTGGATTTAACTGCAAACTTATTTTTCCAAACTTGCGGGCCAATATTATTTGAAAGGCATTGCTGGTACGTTCAGCAATTCCTTTATAGCTATTATCCTGGTTAGGAAAAGAAGATGTCTTATTGGAAGCTATAACGGCATTTCCATATATCGCTAACGAAAATGGATGTGATGGATCATTTTCTAATTGCTGCAAGATTTGATATTTCAATCCCATCTCCCAAAGTTTTTGTTGCAGACTTGCTCCTTTGGACCGGGCAAATGTCAAGTCCAGTTTTTTACCAATACCAGTTTGAAAAGCAATCCGCACATCTGTATTATTATCCAGGCCAAAAAAGTTTTTTAATCCCCCAAAGCTGCCGCCAATGTCGCCAAAGTTGTGAGATACTTTAAATTCCATTTTACCTTTGCCGACTGTTTCTGTGGTATTGGCATTGATTACTTTTTGAGAAGTGAATATTTCTACCGGCTTTTTATCCTGCGCCATAGATTGAAAGGAAAATGCAACTGCTGAAAGTGCTAAAAGAAATTTCATAAAAGCTATTTTGGTAAAAAATTAATAATCGGATGAAGACCATACAAGGTTGCTTTTGCTAACCATCTGGCATAATTACTTTATAGCCGCTACTATCTCTTCTGCATGGGCTTTATTTTTTGGTCTCAGAAATATTTTGCGTACAATTCCTTTTTCATCAATCACAAATGTTGTTCGTAGCACTCCCATATATTTATTCCCAAACATTTGCTTTTGATTCCACACTCCGTATTTATTTAAAATTCGGTGAGTAGTATCTGCAATGAGGGTAAAAGGTAAGCTAAATTTTTCTTCAAACTTTTTGTGCTTTGTTACATCATCAGGGCTTACACCAATTACTTCAAATCCATTTTTTTTGAGCAAACTATAATTATCCCGCAGGTTGCAGGCTTGTATGGTGCAGGTAGGTGTGTCATCTTCCGGATAAAAATATAAAGCCACCTTCCTGCCTTTATAATCTGCCAAAGAAATTTTTTTACCTTCCTGATCAGTGCCGGTAAATGCTGGTGCTTTGTCTCCTTCTTTTAGTGTAATCATATAGAGAACTAGTATTTATTGGATTAAAAAGGTTTAATAAGAGATTTAGTTTTTCTTCTTACTTACGGTTTTTTTTGTTGTCGTGGTTTTTGCTTTCTTAGTTTCCTTTTTCTTTTTTTCATCAGCCTTTTTAGCGGCTTTCTTTACTACTTTTTTCTTTGGCGGCGGCGGTGTGTAAGCACTCCTCTTAAACCACCACTCCCTGGTAGTTATGTTTCCCACCAGGTCTTCTGCAGTTGCTTTTAATTTATATACACCATATGGCACCCGGCTGTCAAATGTATAAATCCAGTTGCGGCTTTTATCATTAGTAAATCGCAGCCATTTGTAATCCAACAAAGAATCACAAAGAAACCCGGTAGAATCTGAAGGACATGCATAAACCACTACGTCAAATTTTGCGATACCATAATTATCTGTTGGTGTAAAAAAAATTCTTGAAGCTTTACTTAAATTAACTGTATCTCCACTTCCCAAACTATTAATGGAAGGCGGCGCTACATCTGCAAATGCCTGGAAAGATCCAAAGTCGCCAAACTTTGCACTCAACCATTCGTTATCCCATTTTGCTTTCCTGATTGAATTTCCTTTTCCACTTTTTATAATCAGCAGTTTATTTTTCCAATCTGCTGGTATTGTCTTGTTTGGTTTTATGCGAACAGTAAGATCATCATGCACCGGATAAGATGGATCGTTTACCTGGTGCTTTGCAGTTACTGCATAATAGGCGGATGCTTCATCTCTATAATAATATGCCGGCACTGAATCATACAGGCATCCTTCCGGTAAATTTATTTCAAAATCATTTTTTACAATGGCATTGGGTTGATTAGGTCCCAACTTAGCAAGTGTTGCTCGTTGAGGAAGTAATGCTGCAAGGCTGTCATTATATTGAACGGCAAAATATAATTGAGAAGTATTGTTGTTAGCATCTTTTACATCAATACTTATGTAATGAATTAATGTATCATTCAATTCGATCACTCCATCTCCCTTGTATTGCTTATATATTCCAGATCTTTCACCGGGCAATTGCGAAATGTGCTGGAGGTAAGCACCGCCATTATAATCATGACGATAATCTATATGAGCATTTATATAAGCTGTTTCATTGTAATCAATACTATCCAATTCAAAATCTACCTGTGGTTCATCATCCAGAAAAAGTTTTACACCATACACTCCATTATCACTACCGCCGCCATTAGATTTATCAAACATCTGCAGGGCAAAACTTATTTTACTCAATCCCGTTTTTATTACTGCATTTTTTGGAATCATGTAGCCGCTGTCAGTATTTTTTAATGAAAAGAAAAAAGGTGTTTGATCATATACACTGCGGCTTCTGTCATACAAGGCAAGCCGGGTTAATGATGGTGGCATATTATCATTCAGGGGAAAATTAAATAGCAATGGATTTAAGCGGCGGGTGGTACTGGTTTCCATTATTTCAAAATGCAGGTGCGGCCCCCGTGAGCCACCAGTGTTTCCGCTGTAAGCAATAAACTGTCCTTTGCTTACAGGAAATTGATTTTTAGAAAAATCCAATTCTACTGCCCAGCTTTCCAATTTGTATTGCTGGTTAGTTACATATTCTTCCAGCCTCGGATAAAAATCATTCAGGTGGCCGTATAAGGTAGATAATCCATTAGGATGATTGATAATAATAAAGCGACCAAAGCTCTGCGGCCGTATGCCCACTTTTGCTATATATCCAGCGGCTGCGGCATATATGGGTAAATTTTCCTTTGCATTGGTACGTATATCCAGCCCCATGTGCCAATGGTTGGGACGCAGTTCGCCAAAATTGGCCGACAACTCCATGGGAATACCAACTGGATTTCTGAAATAATCCTTTGCATAAGGAAATGGCTGTGCCTGCACAGACAACCCCGCCAAAATAAACTGCATCAATATTAAAAATCTGAACCGCATAAAGCAAAAATAAGTATCAGTCGCTATACTACTATTAAGGTATAGGCTAATACCGGCAATGTTTGTATCTTTTCCATCTTTATTAACATGAAAAAGTTTTTGTGGCTATTGCCGCTTTGCACAATTTTATCAGCTTGCCCATTTGAGTCTACAGTGCCGCTTGAAGCAAAACCTGTAGAGACAGTGGACAGTACTCTAGTAGGCTATTGGTATGGAATTATAAAAGATTTCAGCGATGCTTTTGGTATCGAAGCCCTGGAAATTTCTCAGCAATCAGATTCTCTTTATTCCATTATCCGTTACGGTAAAGCAATAAAAGGTGATATTATATTACCAGATACCGCATATTTTACTGGCTATACTTCTTATTTAAATGGACAACGGTATATGAATGTGGTGTCAGAAATTGAGATAGTGGAACCCAGGCGACGAAGTAAAGAAGTTGATATCCGAAAACAAAAAGTTTTTTACATTGCCACCATTGCCAGAAGTAATGACACCCTGTTTGTAAAAACTATTACTGAAAATTTTTCGAAGAAAAAATACTTCAACTCTCCGGAAGAGTTTAAGCAGGCTATTATAAATTATGCCGGCGAACCTAAAACATTATTCGACGATCAATATTCTCTTTCGTATAAAAGGATTAACAAACCAAAACCACTGAAATAAGAAAAATATGATTCTTGTAATATTGTTTATTCCCATTTTAATTATTGCGGGCCTTTGCTCTTATCTTATTGCCCGGACATTATATAAAAAACTCAAGCTTAAGAGCAATAAATTTGCCCTACTAATCGGCATTTTCATTTTTTTGATAAGTACTGCTGCTATTACTATCTCTACAATTGTAATATTAGACCGGACTGGTAATTTTGGTCGTTGAGTTTTTTTTCTTTCGAATCAACCATTCCACCAAAAACAAATTCGGTACAAAACCCATCCATGCCTCTATTTGGTATAAAGCCAAAGGAGACAGAACAAATAAGGAAGACAAAACGATCTTCCATGTTCTTAGTGTAATGGCAGAGAAAGTAAGTGCATAGCTTCTCATCATAAATTGTTTATGAGCTTTAATGTTTCCTTTCTTTATTTCAAGGAAGGCCCTAAGTGTAAACCAAAACCACAAACTATCTAAGATGATAAAAGCAATACGGGTGGGTAAAAGCCCATTGGCATAAAATGCCATTATCATTCCCGCCGGAAAATTGATGAACAGTATAGAAAAAACATAAACCCTACCCATAATGCGATGAAGATTTTTATGCTCCTTTAAAATATAAGAAGAGAATTGGGTGAAGCCAGCTAATAAGGTTAAAATAGAAGTAAATACATGAATATAAAAAGCCGTTCGCCAGATTTGATTACCAATATATTCCCGCTTTACTTTTAGAAACCCTACATCTGGATGAAGGCTGAAATGTTCAACTATAATACGCAGCATCAGGAAAGTACCCGCAGTAAGTATTAGATATACCAGAAAATTTTTGAATGTATTTTTTAGTACTCCTGTCACCCGGTAGTTTATTTTCAAATTTACAGTCAATGCCAGCAATTAACAGATTTACCTGAAAAAGCATCCACTTTTTTCCTGCTATTCCCTTAGTTTTGCGCAATTTGTTTTTCCATAATGATTCTTGCTGCCCAACTTATTAAAAACAAAAAATGCCAAAAGACAATTCAATCCAGTCAGTACTAATTATCGGTTCCGGACCAATCATCATCGGTCAGGCTTGTGAGTTTGATTATTCAGGTACACAAGCAGCCAGGAGTTTAAGGGAAGAAGGAATAAAAGTGATTCTGATAAACAGCAACCCTGCCACCATCATGACAGATCCAATGATGGCCGACAGAGTTTATTTATTACCACTAACGGTGGAAAGTATTGAACAGATATTACAGGAAAACCAGATTGATGCGGTATTACCGACCATGGGTGGGCAAACAGCATTGAACCTTGCCAAAGAAGCAGAAGAACTGGGTATATGGGAGCAATACAATGTGCGGTTGATTGGTGTGGATATCAAAGCGATTGAAAAGGCTGAAGACAGGGAAAAATTCAGGAAATGGATGATTGATATAGGTGTAACAGTAGCCACCGGAAGAATTGCCAATTCTTTTCTGGAAGGAAAAGAATGTGCACAGGAAATAGGCTTCCCGTTGGTATTACGTCCATCATTTACACTGGGCGGTACAGGTGGTGGCCTTGTTTTTAAAAAAGATGAATTGGATGAAGCCCTTAACAGAGCACTTACAGCAAGCCCGATACATGAAGTGCTGGTGGAGAAAGCAATATTAGGTTGGAAGGAATTTGAACTTGAGTTGCTCCGCGACATGGCGGATAATGTTTGTATTATCTGCACAGTTGAAAACTTTGACCCCATGGGTGTTCATACCGGCGACTCAATAACCGTTGCCCCGGCTATGACATTGAGTGATACTGCTATGCAATTGATGAGGAATACAGCCATCAAAATGATGAGGGACCTTGGAAATTTTGCCGGCGGGTGTAATGTTCAGTTTGCTATTAATCCAGATACCGAAGAAATTCTTGCTATTGAAATAAATCCAAGGGTTAGCCGTTCATCTGCCCTGGCAAGTAAAGCTACCGGTTACCCTATTGCTAAAATTGCAGCTAAGTTGGCAATTGGTTATAACCTGGATGAACTGGAAAATCAAATTACTAAAACAACCTCTGCCTATTTCGAACCTGCATTGGATTATGTAATAGTAAAAATTCCTCGTTGGAATTTTGATAAATTTAAAGGAGCCAATGATACACTGGGTTTCCAGATGAAAAGTGTTGGCGAAGTAATGGGTATTGGCAGAAGTTTTAATGAAGCGATACAAAAAGCCTGTCAGAGTTTGGAGAACAATGCAGTTGGTTTAGGCTATTATGGCAAAAGCCTGATGCATGCTGATGAATTACTGGAGTATATAAAAATTCCGAAATGGGATCGCATCTTCCGTATTAAAGATGCATTGATGGCCGGAATCTCCGTTGGCACCATCTCTAAAGCTACCAATGGCATCGACCGTTGGTTTTTATACGAGATTCAAAAAATCTGCAATCTTGAAAAAGAAATGGCAAAATATGATTTAGCTGATTTGCCTCTTGAATTGTTGAGAGAAGCCAAAGTAAATGGCTTTAGTGATGAGCAGATAAGCCGTATTACTGAGCATGGTGATGAAGATGATGTTTACAATAAAAGAAAAGCAGCCGGTATAACAAGGGTATATAAAATGGTGGATACCTGTAGTGCAGAGTTTGAAGCAAAAACACCGTACTTCTATTCCACCTTCGAAGCTCCTACCAGTGCCCTGCAAGGTGATGGCCTGGTATCGAATGAATCGAAGGTTACTTCAAAAAAGAAAATCATTGTATTGGGTTCTGGCCCAAATCGTATCGGGCAGGGGATTGAGTTTGATTATTGTTGTGTGCATGGATTGCTGGCTATAAAAGAATGTGGCTATGAGGCCATTATGGTAAACTGTAATCCGGAAACAGTGAGTACAGATTTTGACATGGCCGATAAATTATATTTTGAACCTGTTTATTGGGAGCATCTCTGGGAAATTATTGAACATGAAAAACCGGAAGGTGTTATTGTACAACTCGGTGGGCAAACAGCATTGAAATTGGCAGAGAAACTTCACCAGAAAGGAATTAAAATCATTGGCACCTCCTATGATAGTTTGGATATAGCAGAGGACCGTGGCCGCTTTAGTGACCGGTTGAAAGAATTAGATATTCCCTATCCTGATTATGGAACAGCAGAAGATGTAGATGAAGCTGTGAAAGTTGCTAATAAAGTAGGCTATCCCGTTTTGGTTCGTCCTTCTTATGTATTGGGGGGGCAACGAATGCGGATTGTGTTGAATGATGAAGAGGTAGAAAAAGCAGTAGTAAGTTTATTGAAACATTTACCTGGCAATAAAATTTTGGTTGACCATTTTCTCGACCGCTGCCAGGAAGCAGAGATAGATGCCATTTTTGATGGAGAAAATTTTCATGTAATGGGTGTGATGGAACATATAGAACCTGCCGGTATTCATTCAGGTGATAGTAATGCTGTGTTACCTGCATTTAATCTTACCCCATTAATAGTGCATACAATGGAAGAGTATGCAGAAAAAATTGCCAGAGCATTAAATATTAAAGGGCTAATCAATATTCAGTTTGCCATTAAAGACGGAAAAGTATTTGTGATAGAAGCCAACCCAAGAGCAAGCCGTACCACACCATTTATTGCAAAAGCTTACCAGATACCTTATTTAAATGTGGCTACTAAAATTATGCTGGGCACACATAAGCTTACTGATTTTACTTTTGAGAAAAAACTGAATGGCTTTGCAATTAAAGAACCGGTATTCAGCTTCAATAAATTTCCTGGAGTAAATAAAGAGTTGGGACCAGAAATGAAAAGCACCGGTGAGGCAATCCGATTTATCAAAGACTTAAGAGATCCTTACTTCAGACAGTTGTATAAGGATAGAAGTATGTATTTAAGCAAGTAGATCTACGATTAATATTATTAAAAATCAGGTACTATCACTCACAGTGCATTGATTCCGGTTTCTTACTTTTGTATTGAGCTAACCACTTATATCCAATAGAAAAACTATTCAAATGAGTCAAAATCCAAAGGTTTTGCCAGTATCTAATGCTGCAAACATTCAGTCAAGCTTTTTTCCACTTTCTAAGGTTATCAAGCAAACTTTTAAGACTACAAATAATAAGAATCATAATGATTCTGCATTTGTTAAGCAGTTGACTAACCGTATGCCGGTCAATAACAGTTTATGCTGGCTGTTTAATGCCTGCTAATTCAAATCATAGCAATATCCATAATTATAGCAACTTTTTATTGCAGGAATATCGCTGTTTTTTTACTTACAATTCCACTATACCATTTTTAATAGCATACATCACCAATCCTACCCGGCTGTTTACTTTTAACCGGTTAAAAAGTGATGCCCGGCAATCGTCTATTGTACTGGGACTTAAAAACATTTTGGCTGCTATATCTTTATAAGAAAGTTCGGAACAAGTCCATTTCAAAAACTCTCGTTCTTTCTCATTTAATACAACTTCTTTATCTATCGGCTTTTCATTTAATCCATCCACATTAAGACCAGCCACTAATTTTTCTGAAACGTAGTCGGATAAATAAAAATTCTTTTCTACCAAAGTATTCAAAGCCAGTTTCAGTTCATCCGCATCCGTATTTTTTAAGAGATAACCTTTGGCGCCCAAACGAAACATTTTAATGATTGTCTTTTCATCACTCAGCATTGAAAGGGCAAGAATTTTTATCTGTGGGTATTTATTATTCAGCCATTGTGCTGTTTCAAATCCGTCCATCTCGGGCATATTCACATCCAGCATTACTATATCAGGTATCACCTGTTGTACAATTTTTGTTTTCAACTCTCTCCCATTACCCGCCTCAAGCATCACTGTGTAATCATCAAAGGAATTGATAAGTCTTGCCAGTGCATTTCGAAGTAGTGCATGGTCATCTGCAATGGCTACAGTAATTTTCTTTTTCGTTTTGATCATTTGTAAATTAACTCAAAGGTAATTTTATTGAAACACAAGTACCTACACCGGTTTTGCCATCTATTATCATTTCGCCGCCAATAATGCCCGCCCGGTTGTATAAACTTCTCAGACCCACCCCAGTTCCGGGCTTAGCATTTTTCCTTTTCTCTTCTGCTGAAAAACCAATGCCATTATCCTCAATTTTCATCAGGAAAAAATCATCGGTGTATTCCAGGCTTACATTTAATACTGTTGCTTTTGCATGTTTAAGTGTGTTATTCAGAATTTCCTGGAACATCCGAAAAAGATAAATAGACTTTTGTTCATCAAAGGGATATTCAAATCCTTCGTTGGAGAAATTAACTTTTAATAACCCGGACTTCTCAATCGAATTGAGTTCATAGTGTATAGATTCCGCCAGGCCCACATCTGCTATTCTTTCTGTATGCAAGCTTTTAGTAAGATTGGAAAGGTCAGCCACGGCTTTTTGTAAAACTTGCTGAGAATTCATCACCTGCTCATAAGCCTTATGTTCTTTTTCTAATGGTAAGGCGGATAAAGTAATGCGAACTACAGAAAGCATCTGCCCAATATTATCATGCAGCTCCTGTGCGATAGTTTTAAAAGTATTCTCCTGGATTTCCAGTTGCGAAAGCAAGGCCTCTTTTTCATACAAAGTTTTCATTTGTACAATCTCGTCTTCCTGCTTTTTTTGCCGGCGTTGATATAAAAATAATGTAGAAACAATAAAACCCACTAATACCAAACCCAATATTATTCCTATGATGACAACGATATAGATTTCCGGGTTCTGCTGCATAAGAAGGCTGTTGTGAACAACGTATACAAAAATATGTTCAATATTGTTATGATAATATCAAAATTATAAACCATCCATTTATATTTTGCCCAATAGCTTACAAATGCAAACAAGGGAAAACTGCAGCAGTAATAAAATAACAGACCTGAACAAAGCCAAAAAGCCGGATCAGCAGAAAGATTTATTGATTTAGGATGTCGGAAAAGCTCTAAAAAATAATAAATACAGGCAATTACAATTAGTAGGCAACCGAATGCATACGTAATAGTATGCATTCTCTTAACCCCCTGGATAAATAAAATATTAATAATGGCGATGATGGGATAAATGATCATAGTAATTGTAATTACCCTTTTAGCAATAGCGTTGCTGATCATTTGCTGAATAATAAACATGTAGAAAACAAACTCGAAAACACTAAAAAAATTATAGATATACATATTGTTTTTGGAAATGGATGCCAGGTATGGCCCAATAAACTCTACTAATAAAGCGACAAATAGTAATGCACTGAAATACTTTAAATAAAAAAATTTTTTATTTTTTAAAGTAAACAAGCTGGCAATAAAACTTACAACTATAAAATAATAATAAATGGGTAAAAACGACATCTGATTTTTGCCTAAAAGTATAAAAACAAAACCTCTCTGTCGGCAGAGAGGTTTTGTTTTTAGGAGGTTTATTTACACCACCATCATTCCTTCATTCCCTTTATCTATAATTGTTACACCAAGGCCATCATCTCCATTGCAGATCGGGGGACACATTTTACCTACATTATAAGCAAGAATGCTGGTTTTTTCCTTATTGCTGACATATAAGTCTTTGTTTACATCGCCATTAATAGTTTCCCGGGTTTTAGTAGCTACCAAAACTATAGTTTGCCTGTCTGCATACAGTGGTTTGGGAGCATCGTCATGTCCATAAGCACCAAAATACATTTTGATACCATCACCGCCATGCTCTTTTACCATAGTTAAAAATTCTTCCAGCTCTTCTACACTATACCACACACTTAGTGAGTCTTCTTTTCCAATATGTTTGGAATTGTGAGCCCAACGTTCTTTTTTGTAGTTGCTAATTACTGTATTTACATGCTTAGTGTTAACCAGTTTTCCAACCTTTACGGATTTTAATTGAGTTTTTTGCATTGCTTTTAGTTTTAAAGAGTATTTGAATATTATTACTCGATAAAACTATTTCAGACAATTAGCATATTATATATGCAAACGATTACAAATTAATCAATTACAAATTATAATTATTTGTATTTTGAAGATTGTCAGGTATTAACACGATTTTAGCTCATTAAAAACCGGTAAATACCCAACTATATACCTGTGAATATTAAACAAATTTCACCCGTAGAAAGCTATTCTATTTCCTAAAAAAAGCAAAGTAAACTGCCTTAAATAGTTTGAGAAATTGACCAGGGATAAGAAAGGAAAATGGTTAAGAGAGAATAAACATAAAGAAAACCTGCTACTTAATTAAAGATTAATTAGAGTAACAGGCTTAATGGTTAATGGTTTTTGATTAGGCTTAAAACAGTTGGTTTTGGTTATTTGCTATTTTAAACTCTTTGAGGGAGTGGTTAAGTCCCTTTGTATAACTAAAATTAGAGAGTCTAATCAACCCCTCTGATTCTAATTTGACCATAAATTTGTTCTATTATTATTTAATAATACATTTTTTACTACTTATAATCTTGATTTTTAATTAATTATAAAAATAATAAGGTGCCATACTTTGTAGCCGTGTAAATATTATTTAAATTTATTTTACTAACCAGCACTAACAACTATTTTGAAAACAACTTCCCCTTTTCTCTGGCAGCTTATTCAATCTCTTAGCAATGCTGAAAAATTGTTCTTTAAAAGAAATTTTATTTCTAATCGTTCTTCTTCACCCAAACTTTATATTCAACTTTTTGATGCTATTGCAGCACAAAAAAAATATGATGAAACTGCCATTATCAAAAAAATTGGTCCTCTATTAAATAAAAAAAATATCGCTCATCAAAAACATTACCTGCAGCAACTGGTAAGTCAATCCATCATAAAATATGATGGCCTAAATAATACAAGCCAGGATATATATAACCAGATATTATTGATCCGCATTTATAGAAAAAAGGGACTGCTGGATGAAGCACATAACATTTGGAAAAAAGCTGTTCTGATAGCAAGAAAAACAGAATCGTATGCACTTTTAAACTTATTAAAAACAGAGTTTGAAAAAATGATCCTGTTCAGTAGCACACATACTCTGTATGATGAGCTTCACTCTCTTTTTAAAAGCAATAAAATTACATATGTAGAATATGCCGATCTCATTACTCTCAGAGATATATATGCAGAAACTATTTTGCTCAAAAGAAAAGCCCACTTTGATCTTGATGAAACATTAAAAAATAAAATTGCTGAACTGTATGATGTTGTAGAAAAATATAAATCGACCGCAGAAACCTCCTCATCATTCTGGTTTCGTCATTACTATTATATGAATAAAGCCACGCTGCTTTATTTATTAAATGAAGTTTCAAATTCTTTGATATTGCTTCGGCTGGTTTTAAATTTATGGAAAGAAAATACTGCTTACATCTCCACCCATGGTGAATATTATATTGAGCTGATGTATATGATCAATTACTGTGGCATATTAGAGGGTGAGTTTGAATTCGTAACCCAGGTTTTTAATGATAACCAGAATGACCGGTTGATTGAACCAGTACAACGGGCCAATTTCGAAACGATTAAATACCTGGCCCTAAATAAAATTTACAATAAAACTGCCCAGTATAGTGAAGTAGAAAAACTACTTCAATTTATGAAAGAGAAGTATCAGCAATGGGAGCCACTGCTAAATTCAGATATGAACCGGACGGTAAATCTTTCATTGGGTATAGCCAGTTTTGTATTGGAGCAATATATTGATGCACTTTACTATACCAAAAGAGGAATTAATTTTTTTAAAGATGGAACCCGGGAAGAACATTCCTCAGTAGCACAGATACTTCTTCTGTTAATTACTTACAGTCTTAATAATGAAAAACTTTTTGATGCCCAGTACAGAACAACCTATACTTATTTCTACAAAAGAAAAAAGAAACATCCTTTTGAAACTGCGTTGGTACAATGCCTGCATCGCATCTTTTATATGACGGATAATAAAAGTAAAATAGAAGAATATAAAAAAGCCATGAAGGTGTTTGACGATAATAAAGATGATACAGTTCAACAAATGGCTTCCAGTATTTTCAATTACCAGGGATGGCTGCAAAGCAAAACAGAACGGATAACCTACCGCCGTTATGTAGAGAAAAAAGTAAAGGCCGAAAAAGCAGTAAATAATTAAGGCTTTACCCTTAGTATTATAAAAATAGTGTTGGCAAATAACTTTTGACTACTTATTTTTCAGCATGGCCACCTATCAATCCAACTTTTGGAAGAAGACTCCATTTATCCGGCTGCTTATTTCAATGATGGTTGGAATATTGGTACAATGGCATCTCCAAATACAACTTAATACCTGGCTATACATTCTATTGGCTGCATTGGTTGTTTTTTGTAGTTTCTTTTTTATTCCTTTTTTTAACCGGTTCAGGTTTTTATTTATCAATGGTTTGATGGCCATTGTTGTTTTCTTTTCATTAGGTGCTATTTTAACCTGGCAAAAAGATGTCCGCAATAATAAAAATTGGTTAGGCAATTCTTACACCCCCGCTGATTTGCTGGTAGCTACATTAGATGAACCGCTTGTTGAAAAAACAAAATCACTAAAAGCTAATGCGACTGTAAGTTTTCTTTTGCGAAATAATGAAGCAATGCCTGTAAACGGTAAAATTATTCTATATTTTAAAAAGTCTTCGAGTGAAAACAAAGATTCTGCAATAAACATTTCCTATGGATCACAACTAATTTTAAAGAAATCACTTCAGGAAATAAAAAACTCTGGCAACCCCGGTGGATTTGATTATAAACGATATTCGCTTTTCCAGGACATCACTCACCAGGTATATCTGAAGCCGGAAGATTTTGAAGTGTTGGATACAAAAAAAGAAAATTGGTTTAGAAAATTTCTTTACTCCTCCCGGGAAGAAGTACTTTCCATTTTGCGCAAGCATATCAAAGGAGATAAAGAACTAGGCCTTGCAGAAGCAATGCTGATTGGATATAAAGATGACCTCGAGCAATCATTGGTACAATCATACACCAACACCGGCGTAGTACATATTATTGCTATCTCCGGTCTTCACCTCGGATTAATCTATTGGTTACTTGCTTTAATATTAAAACCACTTAAGAAAAAAAGAAAAACAAGATGGCTAAGCCCTGTACTTATCATTACAGGCCTGTGGCTATTTAGTTTGCTGGCCGGTGCACAACCATCCATACTTCGGTCTGCATTAATGTTTACCTGCATTGTATTAGGAGAATCTTTATCCAAGAAAACTTCTATTTATAATACAATGGCGGTTTCTGCATTTATACTTTTATGTATCAATCCATTTTGGTTGTGGGATGTTGGTTTTCAATTATCGTATGCGGCTGTTTTAAGTATCATCATCTTTATGCGGCCTATCTATAATTGGTTCTATATAAAAAATAAAATATTGGATGGCATCTGGAAATTAAATGCGGTAACTATTGCTGCGCAAATTCTTACAGTGCCTTTGGGTATTTATCATTTTCACCAGTTTCCCAATTTGTTTTTGTTAACCAATTTTCTCGCAGTGCCTTTATCCAGTGCTATTTTGTTAGGAGAAATTTTTCTTTGTGTCGTTGCTTTTATTCCTGCAATCGCCGGATTAGTTGGCAAGCTGCTAACCTGGCTGATATGGGTGATGAATACTTATATCGAGAAAATTGAAGGCATCCGTTTTTCATTATGGGATGGATTGCAAATAAGCATATTACAGGCAACGCTACTTATTTTATTCGCAGTAGGTATTAGTTATTGGCTGTTAGAAAAATCAGTAAGAGGATTAAAACTGGGATTGCTGACATTACTTGGTTTCGTTGGCTTAAGAACTTTTTCATTTATACAAAGCAGCCGGCAACAAAAAATTATTGTTTACAATGTGCCGCAGAAAACAGCTATTGATTTTGTAAATGGAAGACAGTATCAATTTGCAGGCGACAGCGATTTATTATCTAATGACTTTGCCCGCAACTTCCACCTGAAACCTTCCCGTATTTTATACCGGATAAAAGAAACGGAAAAATTACCCTCACTTGCCATAAATAATAATTATATAACTTATCATGGTAAAAGTATTCTGCTGATTGACAAACCTGTTTCTTTTCAATCCCAGGAATCCAAACCGAGTATTGATTTGCTCATAATTTCTAAAAATCCAAAAGTATACATGAAAAAACTAGCTAGTGCATTAGATATAAAGCAAGTGGTATTTGATGGTTCTGTACCTGCCTGGAAAACCACCTACTGGAAAAAAGATTGCGACTCCCTGCATATTCCCTGGCATGATGTAACGATGAAAGGGGCTTTTGAGATGAAAGTGAATTAAGTTAGTTTTGCGGCTTGCTATCCAACTTCGCCAATGCTAGTTGGAACTAACGATTTGCCTGCCTTTCAATTCATTAACTATTATGAACAAAAAAATTCAATCGGCACTTATTTCTGTTTTTTATAAAGACGGGCTGGAAAATATAATTAAAGAATTGGCATTGCTTGACATTACCATTTATTCAACCGGTGGCACCCAAACTTTTATTGAAGGTCTCGGAGTAAAAGTAATACCCGTAGAAAATCTTACTACCTATCCATCCATACTTGGCGGAAGAGTAAAGACACTTCATCCGGCGGTGTTTGGCGGCATACTCGGAAAAAGAGATGATGCACAGCATATAGATGAGATGAAACAATTTAATATTCCGGAAATTGATCTGGTGATCGTTGATCTTTATCCTTTTGAAGAAACAGTGGCTTCTACTAGTGACGAGAAAGCTATTATTGAAAAAATAGATATTGGCGGACCTTCCATGCTTCGGGGTGCTGCTAAAAATCATAAAGACGTAGTAGTAGTAGCCAGCAAAACAGATTATCCATTGCTGGAAAAAATATTAAAAGAACAAAACGGCGAAACATCTTTGGAGCAAAGACGACATTTTGCTATTAAAGCTTTTGATGTTTGCACAGCCTATGATAATGCCATCTCCAATTATTTTCATCAATCAGCAATCGCTACTCCATATAATAAAGAAGAGAAAACAATGCGGTATGGTGAAAATCCACATCAGAAAGCTGCCTTCTTTGGAAACCTGGATGAACTTTTTAATCAATTAAATGGAAAAGAACTTTCGTATAACAATTTGGTGGATGTAGATGCTGCGGTGCAGTTAATAAGAGAAGCGGCCAAAAAAAATCCCCCGCAAGGGAGGACTTTGGACTCGGATAGTTCAAATATTCATATTAACAAACAAACAACAGAGGCTGTCTTCGCCATCATTAAACATACTAATGTATGTGGTGTGGCACAACGACCAACAGTAAAAGAAAGTTGGGATGCTGCATTGGCCGGGGATCCGGAAAGTGCCTTTGGTGGTGTCCTGGTTTGTAATGGAACTATAGACAAAGCAACTGCTGAGGCTATCAACGAAATTTTCTTTGAAGTATTAATTGCTCCTTCTTTTGATGGTGATGCACTTACCATTCTGAAATCAAAGAAAAACCGGATACTTCTTCAACTAAAAACATTCCCACCAGATAATGGGCAATTTAAATCCATATTAAATGGAGTGCTTACTCAATCTGCGGATGAAGGAAATTTTACAGAATGGAAAGAAGCTGGTGGAAGAGAGACTACTGATGGAGAAAAGCAAGATCTCATCTTTGCCAATCTAATTTGCAAACATTTAAAATCAAATGCGATTGCTTTGGTAAAAAATAAACAATTGATCGGCAAAGGCTGCGGACAAACCAGTCGCATTGATTCTTTGCGACAGGCCGTTGAAAAAGCAAAACAATTTAAATTTGATTTGAAGGGAGCTGTAATGGCCAGCGATGCATTCTTTCCTTTTAATGATTGTGTGCAAATGGGACATGAAGCAGGCATCACTTCTTTCATTCAGCCTGGAGGTTCTATAAGAGATAATGACTCTATTGAATATTGTAAAACGAATAACCTGGCAATGGTAATAACCGGCCTTAGACATTTTAAACATTAATGAACCTCTCCGACTTTCATAAAACCATTTTAACTTCCTCCGCAGATTCCTTACGAAAACTATCGGTATTCAATCCGCTTACGATTCATAAAAAAGGAACAAGAGCAAAGGCATTATTTGCACTGGCATTGGTTTGTTTTTTCTGGGGTACTACCTGGATCGCATCCAAAGAAGGTGTACGACATATGCCTGCCTTGCAAATGGCAGGTATTCGCCAAGTCATTGCAGGATTATTATACGTTGGATTTTTTATTTATAAAAAAGCTCCGTTACCAAAAGGAAAAGATTGGACACCGATTCTTGTTTTAAGTTTCCTGAATTTTATTATGAGTAACGGCCTTAGCACATGGGGAGTTAAATATATTTCCGCAGGTCTTGGTTCTATTATGGGTGCTATATTTCCATTGTGGTTAGTTGTGATAGGATTATTTGCAGCAAAAGGAAAGCTTCCACAAAAAGCCCTTCTCGGATTATTACTCGGCTTTGGCGGTGTATGTATTATTTTTTATGACCACCTGCATGATTTTCTTGACCCAAGATTCAGGTGGGGAATTTTATTTTCTGTAATTGCAACATGGACATGGGCTATTGCTACTTTATATACAAAAAAGCAAGCATCGTTTTTCAATCCTTATTTCAGTTTGGGTTTGCAAATGGTGATCAGCGGAGTTGTTTTATATAGCTTTTCTGCTTCTACTGGCAGAGCAATACCACTCAGTGCAATACCATGGCAATCCTGGGCAGCCATTGCCTACTTAGTTATATTCGGTTC
>JANNMN010000005.1:0-435912 GCA_031397865.1 Chitinophagaceae bacterium | reverse complement strand
ATGGCTAAAGAATCGGTAAAAGCCAGACAGCGGAAAAGAGAAAAAATGGTTGCTCAATACGCGGACAAAAGAGAAGCGTTGAAAGTAGCCGGCGACTGGGCTGGTTTGGATGCACTGCCAAAGAACTCTTCGAAGGTGCGCCTGAAGAACCGTTGCCAGATGACCGGTCGTCCCAGAGGTTACAGCCGTTATTTCGGTATCTCGAGGATCGCACTTCGCGACATGGCATTGAACGGGATGATCCCGGGCTTGAAGAAAGCAAGCTGGTAAGAGAGAGGTTTAAAGGTTTAGAAGTTTAGGGTTTAGAGACCTGGAACTTTGAATGCCCGACATTTATAATTTTAATTTTCCAATTATCACGCTGCGGTGTGACGTAGGAGGGAAAAAATATGGTAACAGATCCTATTGCAGATTTTTTGACAAGAATTCGTAATGCGCAAATGGCAGGTCATAGAATCGTTGAGATTCCTGCTTCTAATTTAAAAAAACGCATGACCGAGATCCTGTACAATCAAGGTTACATTCTTAAATACAAATTTGAGGATGACAACAAACAAGGTTTAATTAAAATTGCCTTGAAGTATGATGAAGCATCCAAGCAACCGGCAATCCGGTCTTTGGAAAGAGTAAGCCGTCCGGGTTTGCGTCACTATTCAAAGCCAGGCGAATTTCGCCGTGTGAAGAATGGTTTAGGTGTAGCCATCATCTCTACTTCAAAAGGAGTATTGACAGATAAGGAAGCGAAAGTGCAGAATGTTGGCGGAGAAGTTCTTTGCTACATTTATTAAGCCCCATCCCTAAAGGGAGTAAGGCAAATTTCCGATACATTAAGCCGAATCCGCCTTTGGCGGACTGACCGGTCGGAAGTATTGAAATTTGATTTTTTGACATTTGAAATTTATTAAATTATGTCTCGTATAGGTAAACAACCGGTTGCAGTTCCAAGTGGCGTTACAGTTTCTGTAGGCGGCGATAATGTGGTAACTGTAAAAGGCCCAAAGGGTGAATTGAAACAACCAATTGACCGTGATATTAAAGTGGAAGTGAAAGATGGCTTGGTGCATTTCAGCCGCCCAACTGATCAAATCCGTCATCGTGCCATGCATGGTTTATATCGTTCATTGGTTTCTAATTTAGTGAAAGGTGTAACTGATGGTTATGTTAGAAAGCTTGAACTGATAGGTGTAGGTTTTAAAGCAGCAAGTCAGGGAAATGTATTGGATCTTGCATTAGGTTTTTCTCACAATATTATTTTCGAAATTCCTAAAGAAATAAAAGTAGCCACTGCACAGGAAAAAGGACAAAATCCAATTATTACATTGGAAGGTATAGATAAGCAATTGATAGGACAGGTAGCTGCCAAATTGCGCAGTCTTCGTAAGCCTGAGCCATACAAAGGAAAGGGTGTTAGATATGTGGGTGAAGTGGTACGTAAGAAAGCTGGTAAAGCGGCTGGTAAATAAATTAAGTAAAATTTGATCCCGGCAGCATCGGGGTTGTAAATAAATAAGAGATGAACCCAAAAGTTAAATCACAAAGAAGAAGAAATATCCGCTATCGCATTCGCAGAAAAATTGGTGAAGGTTCTGCGCAGAAGCCAAGATTAGCTGTGTTCAGAAGTAATGCAGATATCTATGCTCAACTGATAGATGATGTAAATGGTGTAACACTTGCATCAGCATCATCTAAAGACAAAGCAATATTGGCACAAAAAGCCAATAAGGTGGGAAAAAGCAAAATGGTAGGTGAGGCTATTGCACAAAAAGCAATTGACCTGGGTATAAAAGATGTTACGTTTGACCGTAGTGGCTATCTGTACCATGGTCGGGTAAAATCTGTAGCTGATGGAGCAAGACAAGGTGGGTTGATTTTTTAAAAAAACATTCTAACTTTTAATTACAAGTATAAATGTCAAAGTTTAACGTAAACAAGGTTAAAGCCGGAGACCTGGAACTGAAGGATAAAGTGGTAGCTATAAACCGAGTAGTAAAAACTACCAAAGGTGGCCGTGCCTTTAGCTTTTCTGCACTGGTAGTAGTGGGAAATGAAAATGGTGTGGTAGGACATGGTTTAGGTAAAGCCAAAGAAGTACAGGAAGCAATAACCAAGGGAATTGAGGATGCTAAGAAGAACCTTATTAAAGTTCCTGTAATGAAGGGTACTATCCCTCATGATCAGTGGGCTAAAGAAGGAGCTGCTAAGGTATTGATCAAGCCAGCAGCACATGGTACTGGTGTTATAGCCGGAGGTTCTATGAGAGCTGTATTGGAAGCAGCCGGTGTTACCGATGTATTAGCAAAATCATTAGGATCAGCCAACCCACACAATGTGGTAAAAGCTACCTTCAAAGCTCTTGCTTTACTTCGTGAGCCGATCACTGTTTCAAAAACCCGTTCACTCGGATTGAAGAAAGTATTTAATGGATAAAATAGTTATAAGTAATAGGTATTAAGTTTTAAGGCAATATCGGAACTTACCACTTATCACTTACAACTTACAACTCTCTTATATGAAAAAAGTAAAAATAACATTGGTAAAAAGTCCTATCGACAGATCTGAACGTCAGAAATTAACTGTTCAGGCTTTAGGTCTTAATAAAACAAACTCTTCGAAAGAAGTAGAAGCTACTCCGCAAATATTGGGTATGATACGTAAAGTAACTCATCTGTTAAAAGTGGAAGAAGTTTAAGCCTTACTATTTTGCAGGTAAGTTTTTTCTTACCTCCAATAAACGGCTAACTAAAATATTTAATCATGCGAGCCCCGAATGCTTTCGGGGCGTTGAGTAAAAAATAAAAGCAAAAAAATGAAACTACACGAATTAAGACCTGCAAAAGGTTCTACACACAAAGTAAAAAGAATCGGTCGTGGAGATGGCTCCGGACATGGTGGTACATCAACAAAAGGTACAAAAGGTGGACAAAGCCGTGCCGGTTACAAAAGCAAAATGGCACATGAAGGTGGACAGATGCCCATTCAGCGTCGTTTGCCTAAACGTGGATTTAAAAATCCTGGTCGTATTGAATATAAAGTATTGAACCTGGGACAAATTGAGCAACTGTCTGAAAAATACAGTTTGTCAGAATTTTCTCCTGAAACACTTTATATCAACGGACTTATCAGCCAGACCGATAGAATTAAAATTTTAGGTAATGGTGAGCTAAAAGGAAAATTCACTTTTAAAGTGAATGCTGTAAGTGAGAAGGCTAAAGCAGCGATAGAGGCAGCAGGTGGAACAGTGGAAATAGTAAAGTAATTTCATTAAATTGCCGACGCATTTTAAATGCGTCTTTTTATTTGTGCTACATGCCTTGCCGGCGTTATTTGTTTTAAGTGCTTTAAATTATTTAAATCTCCGTGAAGAAATTAATACAAACACTGAAAAATATCTGGAGCATCGAAGAGTTGCGCAGTAAGATATTATTCACCCTTATGATGATTGCCATTTACAGGGTGGGTTCGCATATCGTATTACCAGGTATTAATCCAAATAAAATTCAGGATACTGGCGATAGTAACAATGGTATCCTTGGGTTAATCGATGCTTTTTCTGGTGGTGCATTTAACAATGCATCAATTTTTGCATTGGGTATAATGCCTTACATCTCTGCATCCATTTTTATGCAATTGATGACGGTACTTGTTCCCCGTTTTCAGAAAATGCAGAAAGAAGGCGAAAGCGGACGTAAAAAAATTAACCAGTACACCCGTTATCTTACAATAGCAGTTACCCTGTTACAAGCATCAGCTTATGTTACGTACTTAACTGGTATGTATAAAGATACTGGTGCTATTATGACTTCTTTCTCACCGTATTTCTGGTTATCTACTTTAACTGTGCTTACCGCCGGTACCATGTTTGTAATGTGGATGGGTGAAAAGATTACTGATAAAGGATTAGGAAACGGTACTTCTCTTATCATCATGATAGGAATTGTGGCCCGCCTTCCGCAAAATTTCTTGCAGGAATTAAGTGCCAAATCCGTTCGTAATGGACAGATACTTGTTTTCATAGTTGAAATAGCTATCCTTATTGCAATCATCATGGGTTGTATCTTACTTATACAAGGTGTAAGAAAGGTGCCGGTAAATTATGCTAAACAAATAGTAGGCAACAGGCAGTTTGGTGGTGCAAGACAATTTTTACCACTGAAAGTAAATAGTGCTGGTGTAATGCCAATCATCTTTGCACAAGCTATTATTTTCATCCCAACTATTTTTACAGGCTACGGCGGGTCTTCTAATCAAAGTGCTTTTCTAGCGGCTTTAACAGACCATAGTAATGTTTGGTATATGCTTATTTACTCTGTCGTTGTAATAGGATTTACATTCCTTTACACAGCATTGATATTTAATCCTAAGCAGATTGCTGATAACCTGAAGCAGAATAATGGTTTTATTCCGGGTGTAAAGCCTGGGCAGCCAACTGCGGATTATATTGGTTCTATCATGGATAAGATTACTTTCCCTGGAGCACTTATGCTAGCCTTTGTTGGTATTCTTCCTGGTATAGCTCAGCGATTGGGAGTTACTCAGCAGTTCTCTACCTTCTTTGGTGGTACATCATTGCTAATCATGGTAGGTGTAATATTGGATACTTTACAGCAGATAGAAACACAATTATTGATGCGTCAATACGACGGATTAATGAAAAGCGGACGGATACAGGGAAGACAGAGTGCATCTGCCGTACAAATGTAAAAACATATTTATAAGACAATAAACCCGGTAAGCATTTCTTGCCGGGTTTTGCTTTTTTAAAGATATTTGCAACTTATGATGATCTATAAAACAAATGAGCAGGTAGAAATGATGAGGCAGAGTGCCTTATTAGTGAGCAAAACATTAACGGAGGTAGCGAAGGTTTTAAAACCCGGATTTACTACTCTTGCAATAGATAAAATGATCGGGCAATTTGTAAGAGATAATCATGCAATACCTTCTTTCTTAAACTATAAAGGCTATCCTTTTAATTCATGCATCTCAGTTAATGATGTAGTGGTTCATGGTTTTCCCGATAATAATGAATTGAAGGAAGGCGATATTATTACCATTGATATTGGTGTAATATTAAATGGCTGGCATGGCGATCATGCATACACTTTTGCCATTGGAAATCCAGGCGAAGAAGTAATGCAATTAATACAAGTTACCAAAGAATCTTTATATAAAGGAATTGAAAAAGCTGTAGCCGGCAACCGGGTAGGTGATATTGCATTTGCTATACAAGAGCATACTGAAAAAAAACATGGCTATGGTGTAGTAAGAGAATTAGTGGGGCATGGGCTTGGTAAAAATTTGCATGAAGATCCACAGGTGCCTAACTATGGCAAACGAGGTAGCGGACCTAAATTGAAAGAAGGATTGGTTATAGCTATTGAACCCATGATCAACATGGGTAAAAAAGAGGTGTATACCGAAGAAGATGGATGGACAGTAAGAACGAAAGATGGCAAACCTTCTGTACACTTTGAACATGATGTATGTATAAGAAAAGGGAAGGCCGATATTCTTTCAAATTATAGTACTATTGAACAGGCTGAAATTGATAATCAATATTTATATACCACTCTTGTATCTCCGGCTGCCTTAATTGATTAAGGTTGGGATTATAATATCCTGTATTTTAATTCCACCCTGCTATCTTTCCATATTTCCTGTGGACTTATATACGTATCATTATATTGAAAAATAACACCGGCTCTTGCAAAAGCATCTCTTACTAATTCAGAACAGATATAATTTTTATTTTTTTCTCTCTTCCCGATTCTAAAAATAATGCGGGTCATTATCCGCATTATTTCCCAGTTGTCATAAGGCCGGGTAAGTTCATCCAGGCCAAAGCTTATGGCTTTGTTCAATTTAGGTTTCTCCATTTCGAAGTTCAGTTTTGCAATTACAATTTGCCCTTTATAGCATCTTTTCTTTCCTTTATAATCTCTCATGTATTTTGATAATGGAATAAGGCGAATGCCGACATAAGGCTCAGCTTCTAATACCATCACCCGGTTCAGCTCTTCATCTTTATAAATAATGGCAACATGGCTCCAAACACTTTTTGTAAGCCGCTGTATAATTCCGGAAAATGTATAACTGCCCGAGCTAAAAAAGATATGACCTGTTTTCAAATAATCCCGGATCTTTTCGTAGGGATAAATAGGTAATTCTTTCAGATCCTTTTTAGAAAGGGTTTGTGCCATTTTTAGTAGTTGTGGTTGAAAACGAACTTAACAAAATTTCATCGTTCTTTGCAAAAACTTTAGTGTGTCTAAAAAATTGATAGTAATAGGTGGGGGTGCGGCCGGTTTTTTTTGTGCAGTAAATTCGGCAAGATTAAATCCGGAATTAAAAGTTATTCTTTTAGAGAAGACAGGTAAGTTATTATCTAAAGTAAAAGTAAGTGGAGGTGGCAGGTGCAATGTAACCCATGCCTGTTTTGATATAGTGGAGATGAGTAAGAAATATCCACGGGGAGGATATTTTATAAAAAAAACATTTCACCAATTTTTTACTACAGATACTTTGAAATGGTTTGAAGAAAGAAGAGTGAAGCTGAAAGCAGAAGCAGATGGAAGAATGTTCCCGGTTACTGATTCATCACAAACAATTATCGATTGCTTACTGAAAGAGGCTGATAAATATGCCATAGAGATAAGGGTGAATGCAGATGCGAAGAAAATAAATATGGAACAAGCAATCTTCAATATTCAATTAGTAAATAGTAAAGAATTACAGGCTGACGCAGTTTGTATCGCAAGCGGTGGTTATCCAAAATCTTCTATGTTTGAATGGCTGAAAGAATTAGGACATACCATTGAAGAGCCGGTACCATCTTTGTTTACATTTAATCTGCCTGCTCATCCTATAATAGAATTGATGGGAGTAAGTGTAGAGAATGCAAGAATAAAAATTGCCGGTAGTAAATTGGAACAGGATGGCCCATTGCTTATTACTCATTGGGGGTTAAGCGGCCCTGCCATTTTAAAATTAAGTGCATGGGGTGCAAGGGAGCTTGCAATAAAGAATTGGCAATTTGAAATTGTTGTTAACTGGCTGCCTGATTTTAATGAAGAGCTGTTGCGGAATAAATTTCAAATACTTCGTTTCAATATTGCTTCGCAAAAAATATATAATAAAAACCCTTTTGGTTTGCCAAACAGGCTATGGGAATTCTTAATAAAATTTTCTGACATTAATATTGAGAGAAGATGGACTGATTTGCCTGCAAAGGAAGCAAACAGGCTAATAAAGAATTTATGTAATTGTGTATTTGAAGTAAAAGGAAAAACTACATTTAAAGAAGAATTCGTAACTGCAGGTGGGATTAAACTTTCTGAAATTGATCACAACAGCATGATGAGTAAAAAAATACAGCATCTTTATTTTGCCGGGGAAGTGATGGATGTAGATGGAGTAACCGGTGGTTTTAATTTTCAACATGCATGGACGAGTGGATTTATTGCTGGTAAAAATATTGCTCAATCTTTTAAATAGATTTAATATTTTTAGTAGCAATGCAGATAAGTATCATCATACCTGTTTATAACGAATCAGAAAATATTGGAAAACTTGTTACTTATCTTAAGCAGCATGCAAAGGAACGGCTGTTGGAAATTATTGCTGTTGATGGGGGAAGTTCCGATGACACAATTTTACAAGCTGAAATAGCAGGAGCCTTGGCAGTCAGTTCACCACAAAAAGGAAGGGCAGCTCAAATGAATTACGGCGCATCAGTAGCTAAAGGGGGAATATTATATTTTATCCATGCTGATACTTTTCCACCCACTACTTTTATTAGTGATATAACCGAAGCAGTAGAAAAAGGATTTGCTTTGGGCAGGTACTATACCAGGTTCAATTCATCCAAATGGTATTTGAAAATAAATGCATGGTTCACCCGGCTGGATTTGTTTATATGTATGGGTGGTGACAATACTCTTTTTGTTACCCGTAAAACTTTTGAAGCTGCTGGGGGTTTTAAAAGTGAAATGCGGATAATGGAAGAATATGAATTTTGCGACAGACTAAGAAAAACCGGCGCCGCTTATAAAATATTAAAAGGTGCTGCTCTTGTTTCTGCCCGCAAGTATGATAATAATAGCTGGTGGCGGGTCCAAATGGCGAATAAGAAAATTGTAAATATGTTTAAACAAGGAGCCACCCAGCAGCAAATGGCAGACACTTACAAAAAAATGCTGGATTACCGCTAAAACTATATGCCCACAACATCCGTAAGTAAAACATAACAATGAAACCAATTATCAGTGGCATACAGCAAGTGGGCATCGGTGTGGCTGATGCAGAAGAAGCATTTCGTTGGTATAAAAAATTTTTTGGAACTGATGTAGTTGTATTTAAAGACTCTGCCACTGCTTCATTAATGCAGCAATACACCGGCAATCAACCACATGAAAGATTTGCAATCCTGGCTATGAATATGCAGGGTGGTGGTGGTTTTGAAATCTGGCAATATACAAGTCGTACACCTGCTGCGGCAGAAAATCAATTACTCCTGGGCGATTTAGGAATTTACTCTGTAAAAATAAAAAGCCCCGATGTACAAGCCGCTTACAATTTTTATAAAAAAGAAGGAGTAAAACTTTTATGCGAGCCAACAAAAAATCCAGCTGGCTTAGCACATTTTTTTTTAAGAGATCCGTATGGGAACACTTTTGAAATAGTAGAAGACCATCATTGGTTTACCAGGAACTCACAACTCACCGGTTCTGTTTGTGGTATTACAATTGGTGTTTCATCTTTAGAAAAATCAGTTCCTTTTTATCAAAACATTTTAGGTTATACAAATTGCATTTATACCGGAGAAGGTATCTATGATGATTGGAAAGAGTTGCCGGCAGGAAATGCTACATATAAAAGAACAGTACTCGGGCAAAACAGAAAATCAATCGGCGCTTTTGGTAAATTACTTGGGCCAACATATGTTGAGCTAGTTGAAGCTGTAGAAAGAATACCACAAAAA
Source organism: Chitinophagaceae bacterium (assembly GCA_031397865.1). GTDB lineage: Bacteria > Bacteroidota > Bacteroidia > Chitinophagales > Chitinophagaceae > JJ008. The sequence goes on along the minus strand of JANNMN010000005.1, from coordinate 426,932 downwards.
ATTTATAATAACCGTTATTGGGGCGATCTTGGTTTCATTCATTTGTGTTATGATATTAATGGAATGGAAGCACATGAGCAAGTATGTTTAAATAATGCACATCCCCTTACAGTAAATAGCAGAAATAGTTTTGATATGGGAAAAGCTGCCGGGCATTTTGCCTATAATGAAGACCCCGACGGCACATTGATAGAATATGTAGAAACCCATAAAGTGCCGGTATTTAAAAAGCTTGGGCTGAACCTCAATTTGAAAAAGAGAAACCCAGAAAAGCCGTTACCCGATTGGATGGTTCGTTGTCTCGCATTCAACAGGGTGAAATAAATTTTACTTATTCTAAAGATGTAATTTTATAGAATGAAAAGAATATCCCTCTTCATTTTCTTGCTATTGTCTTTATCTTCTTTTCTTAAAGCACAAGAACGACTTTCACCAAAAGAATTTAAAAAGAAGCTAAATAACTCATCAGATGCTTTATTGCTGGATGTTCGTACACCGGAAGAAATTGGGAAGGGATATTTGAAAGGAGCGGTGTTTATGGATTTTTATGATTCATCTTTTAAAGAACAAGTAGCAACTATTGATAGGGATAAACCAATATTTGTGTATTGTGCTATTGGCGGCCGTAGTTGGGATGCTGCAAAAATCATGCATGAGATGGGTTTTAAAAAAGTGTATGATTTAAAAGGCGGCATCATCGTTTGGAAAATAAAAAATTATCCTTTTGTAAAATTAACAAGTGACTCCGCCCGCCAGGGAATGAATAAAGATGAATTTGAGAAAATGATTGTCAACAGACCACTGACGTTTGTTGATTTTTATGCCCCCTGGTGCGGCCCTTGTAAAATAATGGTGCCGGCATTAGATATAATTGAAAAAGAAATGAAAGATAGTGTGCTGGTAGTAAAAATAAATGCTGATGAAAACCTGCAACTGATGAAAGACTATGGATTAAAGGCACTTCCTTATATCCTGGTTTTACAGGGAACAAAAATTGTATTCCGACATGAAGGTTTTATGAGTGAAGAAGAAATGCGAAAGACTATCCGGAAATATTATTCTCCCAACTAAATATTATTTCAGCTCCTTTATACTTGCTTCCAATAGATTACTTAATATCTTATCTGCTTTTCCAGCCACTTCAATTATCTCAGCAATATTTACCGGTTTCAAATTTTCAGGATCACATTCATCAGTGATTACACTTATTGCGGCGCATTTAATTTCACACTGGTTAGCAACAATCACTTCAGGCACTGTACTCATGCCCACCATATCTGCACCAGTGGATCGTAGCCAGCGGTATTCAGCTTTTGTTTCCAGGTTAGGTCCCATCACTGAAACATAGGTTCCTTTTTTTATAATAATATTTTGCGAAGCAGCTTTGGTCTCAATCAATTTCATTAATGCTGAATCGTACGGATCACTCATATCTACAAATCGCTGACCAAAAGCAGGATCACTCAATCCACGAAGCGGATTATCCGGCAATAAATTGATATGATCTTCAAGCATCACCAGGTCACCCTTTTTATAAGATGGATTCATACCGCCAGCAGCATTGCTCATAAAAAGATATTTAACTCCCAATTCTTTCATCACCCGTATCGGGAAAGTAATTTGCTGCATGCTATAGCCTTCATAATAATGAAACCTGCCCTGCATGGCTATCACTTTTACCGAACTAATGTTTCCAAAAATCAGGTTGCCTTTATGAAATTCTACAGTAGCTTCGGGAAAGTTGGGTATGGAAGAATAGGGAATTGAAACAGGGTTTTCAATTTTCTCCGCCATTGCTCCAAGGCCGGTACCCATCACAATGCCCACCAATGGTTCATTAAAGCCAGATTTTTTTAAAAATTGGGCTGTTTCAGTAACTAAGTCGTAGCTCAAATTCATGTAAACATTTTTTATAATTCAAATCTTTTGCCGGTAAATTTACGTTTATAGAGGTTTAAAAGATTGACCAACTATAGATTATCAAAGATGAAATATTTTTTCATAGCCATACTTGCTTTATCCCATTCCCTCGCAAAGGGCCAAAATGGCTATGCCGTAAACGATATTACCGGCGACTTTCCCATCTCCAAAATAATAAATCACTCGTCATCTGCATCTACTTTCCAACAATTAAAAGAAAAACTGGTAGTGGTGGATTTTTTTGGAACCTGGTGTGTGCCATGTGTAAAAGCATTGCCTCATTTAACTGCATTGCAGCAGAAATATAAAAATGAAATAAAAATTGTTTTAGTTTCTGACGAGCCGCAAGCTAAGTTGGAATCTTTTATTAAAAGACAAGCAAACTTTTTATTACCAGTAGTTGTTGATGAACCCGGAACTTTTATAAAATTATTTCAGCCGCCATCTTATCCTTACACAGTTATCGTTGGAAAAAATGGTAAAGTATTGGCCATTCCATCGCAGGAAGAAATGACGGAAGAAAATATCAGCAAATGGCTGGAGATGCAAAATAGTAATCTGACAGCAGCTGAGAAAACAATGAATAAAAAAGATTCTCCTGTAGTATCTTCCAGTAATAATACTCAAAGCCCCGCATTGCAAAAGTCATCCAATAAATTAGTCCAACTATCGCAGGAGTTTATGTATGCTGCAAAAACAGGAGAGGCTATTGAAAGTTTTTTGGATAAGATGAAAAATATTTCTTACGAAGAATTAAGAACCGGTTTAAAAAATGATGATGAAAGAAAAGCATTTTGGATAAATGCATACAACGGATATATTCAGGCAAGACTTAGAAAAAATCCGGAGGCTTATAACAACCGGGGCCCATTTTTTAAAGATAAAGAAATAGAAATTGCAGGAAAGAACTTTAGCCTTGATGATATTGAGCATGGTATACTCAGAAAGAGTAAAGTGAAATGGAGCCTGGGATATATTACTAAACCTTTTCCAGGTAAAACAGAAAGACAGTTGCGGGTTAATAAATTAGATTACCGCATTCACTTTGCTCTCAATTGCGGAGCAAAGAGTTGCCCACCAATTGCATTTTATGAACCAACTACACTCGACAAACAATTAGATGTGGCTACTGCCGCATATTTAAAAAGTGAAGTGGTATATGATACAAATAAAAATACGATTGGACTACCAGCCATCATGGGTTGGTTTCGCAGTGATTTTGGTGGAAAAAGAAAAATGCTTCGTTTAGTAAAAGATAAAGGCATTATACCGGCAACAGCAAATCCAACTATTCATTTTAATGATTACGACTGGGAATTACATCTTAATAATTTTCAAAATTAAACCAACAAAACATGGCTAACCACTATTACAATGCTGAAGACCTCGGAAAATTTGGTAATGTCGGCGAATTTCAAAAACCAATGGCTGACAAATTTTTTGCCTGGTATGGTGAAGTATTTGCGGAAGGAAATTTAACCGCCAGGGAAAAATCATTGATTGCATTAGCTGTTGCCCATGCAGTGCAATGTCCTTATTGTATAGATGCCTACAGTAACGATGCGTTTGAAAAAGGTTGGAGTGAAGGACAGATAATGGAGGCAGTGCATGTAGCCTCCGCTATTAAAGGTGGTGCCGCATTGGTGCATGGTGTGCAGATGATGAATAAGGTGAAAGAAATTGCGATGTAAGTTATTCACCAATCTTTTTTTCTATCAGTTCTTTTTTATAGTTAGTTGATTGTAGTGTTGCCAGCTGTGGTTTTTCATAGCATCGCCTGTTCCCGCCATCGGCGGGACTCTTCTGCTGCATGAATTCTATTGGCCATTTTGCAGCATCCCGATTTTTATCGGGAATCCAGTTCGCTATTCAACAAATATGTAGCAAACATAAAATATTAATTTACCGACCTTAAAGTGGTTTGCACTTTAGGGTCTTAAAGGCCCCTTAGGGGTTTGGGGTTTTATGAAATCATTAAAAGCACAAGGAAATATTTTAGCTGATACCCATGAGCAAATTGAAATTTTGGAACATGGGTACAATGGGCATGAATATAAATTAGTTCCCTTTCAGCAGAAGTTGACAGAAGCTAACTTATTTCCATTAAAACCAACTCAACTAGAAATATTTCAAATCAACGTTGGTAAAATGTGCAACCAGGTTTGCAGGCATTGCCATGTAGATGCGGGACCAGATAGAAAAGAAATAATGACAAGAGAAACCATGCAGCAATGCCTGGATATTCTTGCTGCTAATTCCTCTTTTAAAACGGTTGATCTTACCGGTGGTGCCCCCGAATTAAATCCTGACTTCCGCTGGTTTGTAGAAGAAATTAAAAAATTAAATAAACATATCATTGTTCGGTGCAATCTCACCATCATTCTTGCCAATAAAAAATACCATGACCTTCCTGATTTTTTTAAGCAACATACTATAGAAGTTGTTTCATCACTTCCTTTTTATTCTAAAGACAGAACAGACCGTCAACGGGGCGATGGTGTATTCGAAGATTCCATTAAAGCATTACAAATGCTGAATGCAGTTGGCTATGGTATGGAAGGGAGTGAGTTGAAATTAAACCTGGTGTATAATCCGGCAGGTGCATTTTTGCCACCTTCACAAATTTCATTGGAAAAAGAATTTAAAGAAGCCCTTAAAAAAGATTTTAATATTTCATTTCATTCCTTATTTGCCATTACCAATCTTCCTATCAGTCGCTTTCTCGATTATTTATTACAAAGTGACAATTATGAAAAGTATATGGAAAAATTGTTGGCGGCCTACAATCCGGTGGCTGCAGTCAATGTAATGTGTCGCAATACACTTTCCATTGGTTGGGACGGATATATTTACGATTGCGATTTCAACCAGATGCTGGAAATGAAAGTGGATTGCTCGTCTCAGCATATTTCTCAATTCAACCAGCCGGAATTAATTAATAGAAACATTGTAGTCAATCAACATTGCTTTGGCTGTACTGCCGGGGCCGGCAGTAGTTGTGGTGGGGCCGTGGCATAATAAAACCAATGTTCATTTAGCCTCGTACTTATTTTTAAATCTGCCAACTGTTACAAAAAACAGCCATATTAGTTTTTGCCCGAACGGCTAAAAAAGAAAGTAGCTATAAAAAGCTGCATCCATCTGCTGTTGCAAATTTGAATTTGCATATTGCTCAGCTACAACATACCGTATCTACTTTAGCATCTTTATCCTTTCCTTTTTTCGTGATAGATGAAAATCTTCAGCAAGGCAATACGTTTGGCCAACGTTTGAGCCATGCATTCCTCTCTGTTTTTGCCAAAGGCTATGAAAGAGTAATTGCAATCGGCAGTGATTGTGCAGAACTTACACCGGAGCAAATAATAAAAGCTCAGGAATACCTGCAAAAGGATATTTGTGTTACCGGCCCCGATCATCGTGGCGGTATTTTTTTATTAGGGCTTACAGCAACAAGTTTTGACAGTGCTAGTATTGAAAACGTCGGCTGGAATAGCAGGGTGTTGCAATCAGACCTTGAAAATTATTTTATAACTATCGGTCAACCCCATTATAAATTAGTTACATTAAATGATATAAACAAAGCAGAGGATATTCTTCGCTGCGGTAAAACGAAGCCTTGCCGTTTTGTCCTTTTGCTTTCCCATATTTTACAACAACTGCATACATCCCCCCTTATATTTTGTTACCGGATACTAAAACAAATATTAAATAAACAATCTATACTCCGTGGCCCTCCCTCTTTTGCATTCTCATAATTAATCCTTTTCTTATTTTAAAATAATGCAAATGCAAGTAAGCTTTTCCCCTTACTATAAATTTTCTTTTTTTCTTATCCTGGCTCATCTTATCGTAATAGTTGGTTTTTCTCAGCTAACTACCGGAAGTATAAAAGGCTCTGTAAAAAATTATAATAATGAACAGCTGGCAAATGCTACTATTACTGCTGTTCATTTACCTACCGGTGAGCGGTATGTCACTACTTCACAGTCTGCCGGAACTTTTAGTTTGCCGAATATGAAAACCGGGGGACCCTATATAGTCTATTGCAGTTATACAGGTCATGTTACAGATACCAGCACCGATAATATTTTATCATTAGGTAATTATAATACACTTGATTTTATATTAACTCCCACCGATCAGACTCTGGGTGAAGTGGTGGTAACTTCTAAAAAGGATAATTTATTTAACCGGAAAAAGAATGGCGTAACGACTAATATCGGAAGAGAACAAATGGCACTGATGCCTACTCTCAACCGTAGTTTGCAGGATTTTACCCGGCTATCGCCGCAAGCCAATGGCAATAGTTTTGCCGGTAGCAATTACAGGTATAATAATTTAAGTATAGATGGTGCTGCATTAAATGATGCTTTTGGTTTTACGGAACCTGCCAGCGGTGCAGGGGGATCACAGGCTACAGGTACACCGGGCAGCCTGGCAAAAACACAGCCTATCAGCCTGGAGAGTATTCAGGAAGTGCAGGTAGCCGTATCACCTTTTAATGTGACAGCCGGAAATTTTACCGGCGGCAGTATCAATGCCATTACCCGGAGTGGTACTAATACATTTCAGGGCTCATCATTTATCAGTGGCCGCAATCAATGGCTTACTGGTAAAAGTGCAGATAATAAAAGAACAAAAATTGAAAACTATTTTGATTACCAAGCTGGCTTTCGGTTGGGGGATGCAATTAAAAAAAATAAACTATTTTATTTTGCATCAGTAGAGATTGGTCGTAGAAAAGAGCCTGTACTTTTTGCGCCGGGTAGTGGCGATGCAGCTATTCCTGTTAGCATTGCAAAAGATATTGCCGATACATTACTATCAAGATATAACTATAGTAGTGGCAGCTATGGTGATGTAAATATTAAAACAAGTAACAATAAATTTTTTGGAAGGCTAGACTGGAACCTGAGTGATAAGCACAAATTGCAGTTGCGTAATAATTATGTTTCTGGCTTTGGAGACTACCTGGAAAGAGGAGCTAATTCATTGAACTTTGAAAGCCAGGGCTATCGCCACATTAGTAAAACAAACAGTACTGTGTTGGAAATTAAAAGCAATTTCTCCAATAAAATTTCTAACAACCTGATTGTTGGCTATACTACCGTAAATGATAAGAGAGATATAAATGGAGAAATCTTTCCTCATATAGAAATTACCTACAACACTGCAAATATTATTTTCGCCGGTGCTTATAGGGAGGCTGCCATCTATGGGCTTACTCTCAAGTCAACAGAATTTACCGACAATCTTGTTTTCTATAAAAATAAACATACCATCACCGTTGGTACTCACAATGAAATTTATAAAATCAATTATCGTTTTTTAACGGCATGGAATGGAAGGTGGGCTTATAGCAGTCCTGCTAATTTTTTTGCAAACAAGCCGTCCCGTATAAGAGGGGTTTATAATAATGGCGATAATAGCTATGAATATAATAGAGAAAACTCATCCGCTAAGTTTGATGTATTATTATTAAGCCAATATATACAGGATGAATTTGCCTTGACAAAAAATTTTACTTTAACTGCTGGTATCCGGTTAGATTTTACAGTTCAGCCAGATGTAGAAAAACCTAATCCGAAAGTAACCAGTATTCCGGCCTTTGCAAAATATCAGAATACATTAAGTAATACTCCGCAGATAGCACCAAGAATTGGTTTTAACTGGGATGTAAATGGGAAGAAATCTGTACAAGTAAGAGGTGGTGCCGGAATTTTTAATGGTCGTATGCCATTCAATTGGTTGGCTTATCCTTATTATAATGATGGATATACTTATGGCAACATAGATTATAGACCTAATGGAGCAGTAGTTCCATTAAACAGTGATCTTTCTCAAATAGCCGTTGCCTATCAGCCTGGAATTACAGAAATAAATTTATTAGATAATAACTTTAAGCTACCGCAGGTATTCCGCACCAGTCTGGGTGTTGATTATCGTACAAAGAACAACTGGTCTTTTACCCTGGAAGGAATTTTTACTAAAACGATAAAAGATGTTCTTTATAAAACTATTAATCTTAAAGATTCTGTAGCTGCTTTAACAGGCAGTGGAGATAGCAGACCAATATATCTTGGTAGCGGGAATCAGCAAAAAATTGAAAAAACATTTACCAATATATTTTTGCTAACCAATACATCACAAGGGTATAAATTTCATTTATCTGCAAGTATTGCAAAGGTCTTTGCAAAAAACTTCAGCCTCAACGCATCTTATACCTATGGAGTTTCTAAGGATGTGGTAAACGGTGCAAGAAATTCGCCGCAAGCCAATTGGGAGTTTAATCAGACAATACTTCCAAACAATCCTAAGCTATCGTTTTCAAATTCTGATCTTCGTCATCGTTTTATTTCTTACGTACAAAAACAAATAAAGTGGAGAAATAGTACAACGGCTGTTTCATTTGTTTACAACATGCAATCCGGTAATCCATTTAGCTTTGTTTACATTGGTGATATAAACAGGGATGGCTCGCCTAATAATGATTTAGCCTATATTCCTACCTCGCAGGCAGATGCAAATCTGGTAGATATAAAAGATGCAGCAGGAAATACTTTGGTAAGTGCGGCACAACAATGGTCAGACCTGGAAGCATACATCAGCAATAACAAATATCTTGATAAAATGAAAGGAGGATATGCAGAAAGAAATGGAGCCAGAACACCATGGAATCATCAGCTGGATATCAAGCTCACTCATACGTTGTCCATAAAAGGTATGAAGAAAGAGCAGTCTGTTCAATTAGCTTTAGATGTATTTAATCTTTCGAATCTTTTTTCCAGAAACTGGGGCAAGCAATATTATGTGCCAAACCTGTTGAATGGTAATTATCAATTATTAAGTTTAGCAAGCATCAGCAATTCCACTAAACCAAATATAAATTTTAATAAACCTACCACCACACCGTGGCAGGTAGATCCGATTGCATCAAGAGCACAGGGCCAATTTAGCTTACGATATAATTTTTAATGAATAAACTTAATAATATTTAAACAGTTATTTTTAATTACAACATCAAAACAAAATACAAATGAGTACTACTTATCTGGAAACAACAAAGAATGTGTATAAAGCCGCAGCAGAAAAACCCGATGTAGGATTATGCTGCACCACCACACCCATCTGGCAATTGCCCGGTTTGGATATCCCAATCAAAATGCAACAGATGAATTACGGTTGCGGCAGCACTGTTCATCCAAGAGACTTAGTTAACAACCCTAAGATTTTATATGTAGGTGTAGGTGGTGGAATGGAACTATTGCAGTTCGCTTATTTTAGCAGACAAAAAGGTGGGGTGATAGGAGTAGATGTGGTAGATGAAATGATAACTGCCTGCAAAGAAAATTTTGTAGAAGCAGAAAAATTAAATCCGTGGTTTAGAAGTGATTTTGTAGAGGTAAAAAAAGGTGATGCATTAAAGTTACCGGTAGAAGACAACAGTATTGATGTAGCTGCACAAAACTGTTTGTTCAATATATTCAAACAGGAAGAATTGAAGCAGGCATTAGCAGAAATGTACCGTGCATTAAAACCCCGTGGCCGTTTGGTAATGAGTGATCCTACTTGTGAAACTGCAATGCCAGCATCATTAAGAGAAGATGAAAGATTAAGAGCACTATGCCTTAGTGGTTCATTACCATTATGGGATTATATAAAGATGATAACTGATGTTGGATTCGGCACAGTAGAAATAAGAGCAAGACGTCCCTATCGTATTCTTGATCCGAAGAATTATGATACCGATAAATTAATTTACATAGAAAGTGTGGAAGTATGTGCCATCAAAGATCCTATGCCTGCTGATGGTCCATGTGTTTTCACTGGCAAGACTGCTATCTATTTTGGAAGCGAAGAATGTTTTGACGATGATAAAGGTCATGTGTTGATGCCAAATCAACCATTGGCGGTGTGTGATAAAACGGCCGGTGCATTAGCGTCATTAAAAAAAGAAGATATTTTTATTTCAGAGTCCACTTATTTTTATGATGGGGGCGGATGTTGTTAATTATTTTTGTTACCAGCTGTAGTTTTTCATGGGATCGTCTGTTGCTACGCTCAGTTCATCGTTCGGTTAATAGGGCATCATTTTTAATTCGGTCACTTTTCATTGCTTCCTAACTTGACGAAATAAAAAAAGACCGCTGATGATTCTGAAAGAATATCACAAATGAGAAAAGCAATTATCATATTTGTAAGAAAGCCAGAGTTAGGTAAAGTAAAAACCCGGCTGGCTGCATCAGCAGGAGATGAAAAAGCTCTGGAGGTATATAAAGCCTTGTTGCAACACACATATGACATTACTATGCTGGTGGATGCTGATAAATATGTTTTTTACGCCGGCGAAATAGAAAAGAATGATCTGTGGAATGCACAGGGCTATATAAAAAGACTTCAGAGCAATGATGATCTTGGCGGAAAGATGAAAGATGCTTTTATCCATTTGTTTGATGATGGATACGATGAGGTGGTAATAACCGGCAGCGATTGTTTTGAATTGACAACAGCTATCATCAATCAGGCATTTGACAAACTGGAAGATAATGACCTGGTAATAGGCCCGGCAAATGATGGAGGTTATTATTTACTTGGATTAAAAAGAATGATCACTTCGCTTTTTGAAAATAAACAATGGAGTACAGAAACAGTGTTGGCAGATACTATTACAAACATAAAATCATTGGATATCACTTATGCATTGTTGCCTGAATTATCAGATATTGATACACTGGAAGATCTAATTCGTTATCAGCAAAAATTGAAAGCATAAAAAGGTTTCCTATATTCAACCTTAAAAACATTTGCTCTACGTAATTCTTAAAATATGGGTTGGCCTTGCTGCTAAAATTTTCTGTCGGAAAATAATTATTAATCATCCCGACAGATTAAAAATGGATGGACCACTTTTGCTGGCCAGCAATCACCCCAATTCTTTTTTAGATGCTATTCTCCTCGATATACTTTTTAAAAACTCAATTTGGTCTTTGGCAAGGGGAGATGTTTTTAAAAAACCTTTTTATATCCGGCTTCTTACAAAATTAAAAATACTTCCTGTCTATCGCACCAGCGAAGGAGTAGAAAATTTAGATGCTAATTATAAAACATTTGATAACTGTAAAGAAATTTTTAAGAACAAAGGATTGGTGCTGATGTTCAGCGAGGGAAAATGTGTGAATGAATGGCATCTTCGTCCGTTGAAAAAAGGAACGGCCCGTCTCGCCATCAGTAGTTGGGAGGATGGGATAGATGTAAAAGTATTGCCGGTTGGAATTAATTATAGTTCATTCACACGGTTTGGAAAGAACATTTTTTTAAATTTTGGAAACGTCATCACTAAAGATCAGATCAACACCGATAATTCGGATGGGAAGAAAAATAATCTGTTCAATGATTTACTACAGCAAGAATTAAAGCAGTTGGTATTTGAAATACCAATGGAAGATAAACAACTACAGGAACAGAAGCTTCTGGTTAAAAACGATTTTATATTAAAATTTATTTTGTTTTTGCCAGCTTTAGCAGGATATATTTTACATGCCCCTCTTTATTTACCAGTAAATAGTTTTACTAAAGCAAAAGCAGAGGATTCTGATCACCACGATTCTGTAATAATCGCTTTGTTGGTTTTCACCTATCCTTTTTACCTCATCATAATCGCATTATTTACCTTTTTCTTCACTCATAGTTGGTTAAGTTTTTCGATCTTTCTTTTTTTACCATTTTCAGCCTGGGCATACACAAGACTAAAACCACAATTGGATTAATTATCAGTAAATTGTAATTGATTATTAAGCTATTAAAAATCAGCTACTTAAATTTATTTTTCATACCCCTTTCCGGATACTGCCTCGGCTTATTTCTCCATATAATTGCCTTATCTTTGCCGCCCCGAAATAATTAAACCCTTCGGGATTATTTTATCATGTTTGAAAACATAATTTCAAAAAAACTAAACGCTGATGCACAGGAGTCTGCTACTACGGATACCGTAGAAGCAACTACAGCGACAACAACTGCACCTGTCGGAGATTCCGCTGCAAGCGGAATGGCTACCATTCAAACTGCACATGACGATTTTGACTGGAGTGTAGACAAACGCAACATTACTTCTTACACCCAGGAAGAAAAAGACAAGTATGATGCTGTGTATGACAACACCTTCGTACAATTAGATGATGGACAAATGATGAAAGGATTAGTAGTTGGTTTAACAAAGACTGACGTAGTTCTAAACATTGGATTCAAAAGTGATGGTTTGATTTCACTGAATGAATTCCGTGACCTTCCAAATCTTGCCGTTGGTGATGAAGTGGAAGTGATGATCGTAGAAAAAGAAGACAGGGACGGACATCTTAACTTAAGCCGTCGCCAGGCTCGCATAACAAGAGCATGGGAAAGAATTGTAGAAGTGCATAAAACTGGTGAGGTTATTACAGGTATTGTTACTTCAAAAACTAAAGGTGGTTTGATCGTAGATGTATTCGGGATGGAAACATTCTTACCAGGTTCACAAATTGATGTGAAGCCTGTAACAGATTACGATCAGTTTGTAGGAAAGACAATGGAATTTAAAGTAGTTAAGATAAACGAGACTATTAAGAATGCTGTTGTATCACACAAAGCACTTATCGAAAGCGATATCGAAGCACAGAGAGTAGAGATCATGAGCAAACTGGAGAAAGGACAAGTATTGGAAGGAACTGTGAAGAACATCACAGACTTTGGTGCTTTCATGGATCTTGGTGGCTTAGATGGTCTGTTATACATCACAGATATTTCATGGGGTCGTATTTCTCACCCAACTGAAGTGCTGAAACTTGATCAGAAGATCAATGTGGTAGTACTTGATTTTGATGATGAGAAAAAACGTATCAGCCTTGGTCTTAAGCAGCTGACTCCTCACCCTTGGGATGTTTTGGCAGAGAATATCGCTGAAGGAAATGTAGTAAAAGGTAAAGTAGTAAATATAGAAGATTATGGTGCATTCCTCGAAATTCAGCCTGGTGTTGAAGGTCTGGTGCATGTATCAGAAATTACCTGGGCAAATTCACCCATCAATGCTAAAGAATTCTTTAAGCTGGGTGATGAGCATGAAGCAAAAGTGGTAACATTAGATAAGGCAAGCCGCAAGATGAGCCTTTCTATCAAACAACTTTCTACAGATCCATGGAATGAAATTGAAACAAAATTTGCTGAAGGAAGCAAGCATAGTGGTTTGGTAAAAAACATTACTAACTACGGAGTGTTTGTTGAATTAGCACCAGGTATCGGTGGTATGATTCATATCAGCGATCTAAGCTGGTTAAAGCGTTTCAATCATCCAAGTGAATACACTAAAGTAGGAGCTACTATAGATGTAATGATATTGGGAATTGATAAAGAGAACCGCAAATTACAATTAGGACATAAGCAACTGGAAGAAGATCCTTGGAATTCTCTGGCAGAAACATTTGCCATCGGTAGCCTGCATGAGGGTACTGTAAGCCGCAGAGATGATAAAGGTGCTACTGTTCAATTATCTTATGGCCTGGAAGGGTTTGCGCCTAACCGTCATCTTGTAAAAGAAGATGGTAAGAATATCGGTGCTGATGAAACTGCACAGTTTATGGTTATTGAGTTTGACCGCAATGAAAAACGCATTGTAGTTTCTCATACCCGTATCTGGGAGCAGGGCAAGGTAGAAGAAGCCGAGGCTGTAAAGAAAGAAGCAAGAACTGAAGCTGAAAACACCAAGAAGGCAGTGAAAAGTGTACAGGCTAAAGTAGAGAAATCTACATTAGGTGATCTTGGTGTATTAGCTGAGTTGAAGAAGAAGATGGAAGGTGGTGCAGCGGATGAAGCAGCAACTGAAGAAGCAAAGCCTGAGTAAGTAAATATTACATCTCTGATTTTTTTTAAACCCTCCGCTTATGGAGGGTTTTTTTGTCCTTTATTTTAAAAAATAAAAATTAAGAAGCCTTGTTTTTTTCAAAAATTGTTTTTGATATTTTTTTCGTCGACGGATAACAACCTTCTGGCGACAAATGAGAATGTTTAGTCTATATGTTATAAAGGGAACGAACAGTTGCTATTAACTTCGCATTTGAAAATAGTAAAATTACGTATAAATTAAAAAAAATACGTAATGTTTGCGAAAAAAAACTTAGTAAAAGTTACACATAATTGAAAATGTTTTATATGTTTGTCGTCCTATAAGAATTCACAACCCTGAGTTCAATCTTCCTAAGAACCTCCTCAAGATATCCCCAACGAAACCAAAACCTGCTTTTTAAAATTATAGCTAGGTATTTAATATTGATTTATTCTGTAATGAATATTGTCTAAGCAAACTATTTAAATAAAAACTTGAGCATGAAAACGAATCTACCCTTTTCCCTTTGGCAATCCTCCATGCCATCTTTAAAAACAAGTCGGAGATTTTTGGCAATTGCGTTCGCAGTATTGGTTTCATTTACTGGTTTTGCACAAACAACGGTCAGTAATGAGACTTTTCCGAACCAGTTTAATACTTCGTTCGGAACTTCCAACAACAGTAATGGAACTTTCGCCGGTTCTGCAGGAACCTGGACATCTTCTTGTAATAACACTGCTCTTTCAGCTATTGCTGTAATACCTGCTTATTATTCTGCAGTTACAAATGCAATAAAAATTGTTAACTGGAATACAAGTGGAAAGGGTGCTGCAGACTGTCATGCTGCGTCACCTACCATCAATCTTAGTAATTACGTTTGTGCTCAATCTCTTAATCTTACGTTTCAATTATATACTTATACTTGTACTTCTGCAGATGCTACCAGTTTTTTTAAGGTAGAATTTTCTGCTGATAATGGGACTACATGGACTTCAGTTTGGTCAATGAGTTCTGCCCAGATCTTTGCTGCTTATGGTGCTAACGGATTAACGGGTATTTCTGTACCGGTGAGTGCTGCTTATCGTGTTAGTGGTTTCAGATATCGTTTTAGCGGCTATAAACCGGCTAATGAACCGAATAATTTTTATTTGTTTGTGGATGATGCAAAAATTACGGCTACTGCTTGTGTTACCGCTTGTACAGCTAAGGTTACCAATCTATATTTCAATAAATTGGACGGGGGAACCGATTTAACAATCACAAACGGATCAACGTTTACTGTTGCTCAACTAGGTTCATTATATAATATGGAAGCTGGTACCACTGGTACAGTAGGAAGTGTAAAATATACTATCACCGGGCCTACACCTACTTCTAATATTGAAAACACTGCTCCTTATAATAGTCCTGGTACTGGTGCTGGTGCATGGACAGGTACAGTAGGAACATACAATGTTAATTTAACAACTTATTCTGCCGCTGATGGTACGGGTACTTTGTGTCATGATACTACAATCACTTTTAATTTATCTAATACTACTTTTAATTGTAGTTGCCCGGGAACTAATGTAGTTCTCAATCCTAGTTTTGAAAGCGGAATTACCAGTTGGTCATTCGCTGGAGGTTCATTAGCTGCAGGTACAGGTGCTGTAGCATGTGGAAATTATTCCGGAGATATGAATAATACTTCTTCAAGCAGTAAAGCATGGCAAACAATTGGAACTGATCTTGCAATTGGTACAACTATTAACGTATCCGTATATGCAGGCACACATGATAATACATTTAATAATTATGTAGCGATAGAATTCCTCGACGCAGCAAATGTTGTTTTAGGTAGTTCTGTATATACCCAGGTTGATAAAATATTAGCTAATGCTCCTGTAGGTCCACAGGCTTATACAATTTCTGCAACAGTGCCTAATGGTGCAAAATATACGAGGGTAGCTTTTGGTGGAACGGGTAGCTATACTAAAACAGATCAGTGGTGTGCCAGCTTAACTCCTCCGGTTAATACCGGTTCTATTGGTGACCGTGTATGGTTGGATGCAGATGGTGATGGTATACAGGATGCTAGTGAAACTGGTGGTATTACAGGTGTAACTGTTCAACTGAAAAATTCTGCCGGTACTGTTATTGCAACCACTACTACTAATGCAACAGGAAACTATTTATTCAGCAATCTTCCTGCTGGAAGTTATACTGTTGTTTTCCCCGTTTCAATCAGTGGGGCGGTAGTTACACCACAAAATGTGGGTGGAGATGATAACGTTGATAGCGATGCAAGTCAAACAACAGGTTCAACGGGTACGATAACATTAGCATCGGGACAAAGCATTACTAATGTAGATGCCGGATATTGCCCTATTACTTTACAATTAGGTAACCGGGTATGGTATGATGCAAATAATGATGGACTTAATGGAAGCGAAAATGGTATTGCCAACGTAACTGTTAGACTATACAAAGACGATAATAATGATAATATAGCAGATGGTGCATTCATTGCTACTGAAGCTACAGATGCTAACGGTTATTATTCATTTGATAACCTAGGGCCAGGTAATTATATAGTGGGAGTTTTAATTCCTGCTGGATATATGAGCAGCTCTGTAAATGGAGGCGATCCTGACAATAATATTAATCTCGATGATAACGGACAAGTATTTGTTGGTAATGAAGTGAGAGGTTTAGCCATCACACTTGTGGCTGGTACAGAACCTGATGGCACAAATACGAACACTAATAATAATATTACTTATGACTTTGGTTTATTACCTGATTGCAGTTGTGTAAACAGCACTGGTAATTTATTAGTGAACCCAAGTTTTGAAACTGGCACTACTGGTTGGAGCTGGAGTGGTGGTACTTTAACTACAGGCACAGGATATATAGCTTGTGGCGCAGCGAACGGGTTTAATAATTGGGCATCTGGCACAGCTAAAGTATGGCAGGATGTGAATGTAGTTGCCGGTTCAGTAGTAACCTTCAATGCATTTGCAGGTACTCATACTCCTGGTCTTGCTTGTGCTCCTAAACTTAGTTTAATATTCTTAAATGCTTCTAATGTTGTAATAGGACAAACAGATGTAACGATAACGAGAGATGTAGATGTAAACTTTGGTCAGTTAGAGCAATATTCAATAACTGCTACAGCACCTGCTGGTACTGTAAAGGCAAGAGTTGAGAGTTCTATCACTTGTAACACGGTGAAGATGGATGCATTTTGCTTAACTGCCATTCCTCCGGTAGGGTCAATAGGTGACCGTATATGGAAAGATGATAATGGAAATGGCATTCAGGATGCAGGTGAAGTAGGAGTTGCTGGTGTAACAGTATCGTTACTTAATTCAACCGGACAGGTAATAGGAACTACTACTACCGATGCATTAGGAAATTATAAGTTCAGCAATTTGCCGGCAGGTAATTATTCTCTTCGAATTACACCTCCTGCCAATTATGCTCTTTCTGCAAAAACACAAGGTGGTAATATTGCATTGGATAGTGATTTCGATCCTATTTCTTACACTACAGCCACTGTTACTTTAGCAGCTGGTCAAAATCGTACAGATATTGATGCAGGTCTTAAATTCTCTCAACCAATAACTGCCAGTGTAGGAGACAGAGTGTGGTTCGATACAAATGCTAATGGTGTACAGGATGCTGGAGAACCAGGTATATCTACTGTATTAGTAACATTATACAATAGTGCTGGTGTAGCTGTTGCAAGTACTTATACAAATGCAAATGGTAATTACTTATTTACTGATGTGGCTCCAGGCACTTACACAGTAGGTGTTAGTTTGCCACCAGCAATGGTATTTACTGTTAATACTGGTGCATTAACAGTTGCTAATAACAGTGATATCAACCCTGCAAATGGAAGAACAACTTCGTTTACTGTAAATGCAGGAGATCAGATAACTTATGTAGATGCAGGTCTTAAAACCCAAGCAACTACTAATGGCAGTGTGGGAGATTTTGTATGGAATGATTTAAATAAAGATGGTGTACAGGATGCTGGTGAGCCTGGTATTGCTGGTGTAACAGTAAGATTAGTAAATGCTACAACCAATACAATTATTGCTACAACTACTACCGATGCGAATGGTAAGTATATTTTCAATGATGTAACACCGGGCAATTACCTGGTTGACTTTATAACTCCAACAGGTTATACTGTTACTACTAAGTTGAGTACTTCACCAGCTTCTTCGGGTACTGATAGCGATGTTGATCCGGGTACTAACAGAACTGGAGCATTCCTATTAGGTGCCGGTCAAAGAATAACATCAATCGATGCTGGATATTGGGTAACTACCCCTCCGGGTACTGCTAAAATTGGTGACCGTGTATGGCTGGATGCAAATCAAAATGGCATACAGGATGCAGGTGAGCCAAGTGTAGCTGGAGTAACTGTTACATTATATAACAGCGGTGGAAGTGCAATAAAACAAGCAACAACAGATCAGAATGGTAATTACCTATTTACTGATCTTGCTGCTGGAAACTATACAGTTGGATTTAGCAATCTGCCTGCTGGCTTTACATTTACCACACAAGGTGCTGGTACTGCTGCTACAGGTAGTGATGCAAATCCTGCTACCGGAAGAACAGCAACAATAACATTGGCTGCGGGACAAACTAACCTGGATGTAGATGCTGGTATCAGAGCTGCACAAGCAGGTACTGCTTCACTGGGTAACAGAGTTTGGTTTGATTTAAATAATAATGGCTTACAAGATGCAGGTGAAGTTGGTGTGCAAGGTGCTACAGTTGAATTATTGGATGCAGCTGGTAACCCGGTTGATAAAGATCCGGTAACTGCTGGTGTGCAACCTACTGTTACAACTACAAATGCGCTGGGAGAATACTTGTTTACTGGTCTTGCTGCTGGTGAATACAGAGTTCGTTTCAGCACATTACCTGCAGGATATACAGTAGTTGCAAAAGGCGCAGGTACAGATCGTACAATCGATAGCGATGGTAATCCACTGGCTGCTGCAACTTCTACTACTGATGTAGTTGCATTGGCTGCAAACGAAGACAGACTTGATATTGACTTAGGAATATTCAACGCCACTGCTCCACTAGGACAATTAGGCAACTTTGTATTCTTTGATGCAAATAATAATGGTATTCAGGATGCAACTGAGCAAGGTGTTCCTGGTGTATCTGTTGCTCTGCTGAATGCAGCGGGTACTGTAATCGGAACTACTGTAACAGATGCTGATGGTCTTTACAAATTTGTAAACCTTGCTGATGCTACTTATTCAGTTCAATTCAGTAACCTGCCTGCCGGATTTACTTTCTCTGGTAAAGACCTGGGTGCTAATGATGCACTGGACAGTGATGCAGATCCTGTAACTGGTAAAACTGGCACATATGTGATCAGTGGAGGCAACTCTAATATGACTGTAGATGCGGGTATCTATTCTACAAAAGCAGCATTGGGTGATTATGTATGGTTTGATGCAAATAAGGACGGTATACAAAATGCTACTGAAAGCGGAGTACCAGGTGTAACAGTAACGCTGTATGATGCGGCAAATGTTGCTGTAGCTTCAGCTGTTACTGATCAGAATGGTAAATACTTCTTTAGTAATCTGAATGCTGGAAATTACACAGTAGGCTTTACTACTATCCCTTCTCAACTTGTATTTACTGCACAGGATGTAGTAGCTGCTGGTGATGCTGCTGACAGTGATGTAAATCCTGCAACTGGTAAAACCGGAACGGTAACATTGGTTGCTGGTCAGGTAAACCGCACAGTAGATGCTGGTCTGAAACCTGTAGTCCCTGCATCAATAGGAGACTTCGTATGGTTTGATTTTAACAGAGATGGTATTCAGGATGCTGGTGAGCCAGGTGTACCGGGTGTAGTGGTTACATTATATAATTCTGCCAATCAGCCAATCGGTTCAGCTGTAACAGATGGTAACGGATTCTATAAAATATCTAATGTTCCTCCGGGCACAGGTTATTATGTGCAGTTCAGCAATCAACCTGACGCTACAGCACCATGGACATTGCAGAACATAGGTGGTGCCGGTGCTGTTAATAATAGTAAAGTAAATGGTACAGGACAGACAGCCGCATTCAATGTAACTGAAGGACAAAATATTACCAACCTTGATGCTGGTTTGATTAAGTTGATAAACGTTAGTGGTAATGTATGGCATGACATTAATGCAATGAGTGATGGCTTCGTTAACGACACTAGATTATTAACAACACCAGCTTCATCTTTGATTCCAAATTCAATGTATGCGTTCTTGGTAGATGATGCTACAGGATTAATAGCACAGGTAACGACGATAGATCCACTTACAGGAACATTTACTTTTGAAGATGTAGCACCAAGTAAGGATTATCGTGTAGTAATCAGCAGGTTCTTTGCTGATGCTGGATTCCCTCCACCAACATCAACCCTTCCATCAGGTTGGAGGCATACTGGCCAAAACTTAGGTACTGGTGCTGGTAGCGATGGTCTTAATGATGGGTCAATTTTTATAACAGTAGAAACATCAGACGTTGATAACGTAAACTTCGGAATCAGAAAATCTGGAAGAGATATTGTAGTTGGATAAAAAATAAAAATTTTATAAACTTTAAATAAAACCTAAAAAATGAGCACAAATTTTAAAAATCAACTTTGCTTATCGTTCTTGCTAATAGCAAGTTCGTTAATAGCAAAATCACAATTAGTAACAATTGAAGTTCCTCGAACTGGAACTGAAGTCGGAGTCTTTTCAACGGCGGTTGGGCCATCTTTATCAAATGTAGGTCCGATTGGTATGGTAAAAGATAATAATAATCTTGGTACCAGTAATTTCACCAGTCTAAGTGGTCCAGAAATTACCAATGTAACTTTCAAATTGGCAAATCAACAATACACAGGTCTTACTTATAGTAACTTGAGTACAGGTCTTACATTTGGCGCAACCCCTACAACTGCTGCCATTGATTTTCCACAGCCTGCAGGAGTACAGATGGTAGGTGTAAGAAATGTGTTTGCAAATGTTGGAGATTATCCAGTTGCTCCAGGCGGACCAACTAACAATTTTTACACATCTCATCCTACAGTTCTAACAACCGGAACAATTAATACAGGTGCAGTAAGTTTGCCGGGTGGGCCCAACAGACAAAATGGTGCAGCTTTCTTATTTACTGCTGCCCAGGTTCAGTATGATCAGGGAATACAAAATAACCCTTCTCCCGCACCTACAGTATATAACTCAACTACTAAATATTATTATGGTGACTTAGTTATTGAGTTTAACAGGTTTGTTAGAAACCCGGTTATTCATTTAGCTGGTTTGGGAGGTTCTTATTTTTATCTACCTATTTCAGCATTGGATCCAGGTGACCCGAGTCTTTGGAAAAGAACAAATTTTTCTACCGAGTTACAAAGTAATTATTCTTTGCAATTACTATCTGGAAACGGAAATTTACAAGTAGCAGGAGGAAACATTGAAAATGGCGCCTCAAAGCCAGACGGTGCCTCTGTTGCTCAGACACCAGATCCATCCGACCCATTCACACATTTAGGAGCAGCTTCTGGTAGCGTAAGAGTTAACGGTACTTACAGGATATTAGTTTTCAAAATTTATTTGAGAGGTTCTAATATTACAAATACAGGTCTTGAATTTGCTTGGTCAGCCCCTGGTACCGCATCAAACAATGTACCTTCTACTTTAAGAAATCCTTTAACAGGGGACGTATGGTCAGTATCTGTAAGTACTGCGCCTACTGAACTAATCCCTCTAGGAGCAACTGGTGTACAGCTTTCTGCTGCTTTAAATAACAATGATGTTCAGTTAAAGTGGAAAACAGAAACTGAATCAAACACCAGTCATTTTGAAATTGAAAGAAGTATTGATGGTAGAAACTTTACATCAATTGCTAATAAAAATGCAGCAGGTACAAGTACTACTACCGTAAATTATGACCTGGTAGATCCTAATATGAATGTAGCTGTTTATTACTATCGTTTGAAATTAGTTGATATTGATGGTCGTTTCATTTATAGTAACACAGCACCAGTTCGTAAGTTTTCTGGCGGAGTTAAAGCAGTAAGAATGTTCCCTAATCCTGCAGTTTCCCAGGTTAATCTTGAGTTCTCAAATGCTAAAGGAAATTATGTGGTAAGCCTTTACAACCAGGCTGGCCAGGAAGTTTCTACTCAAAAAACAACTATTAACAGCACTACTCAATATATTTCTATCAACAGAAATAACCTGGCAGCAGGTAGCTATTTGGTAAAAGTGAAGAGTACTGAGAACAACGAAGTGTTATTTGCTGAGAAAGTAATTATGCAATAAGCAACAAAGACTAATATTACTTGAGCAGGTATTTAGTCTGTTTAAAAACCGTATCAGTTGTTTTTTGCTCAAAATTTTACAACTGACACCAAGGCCTCCCGAAAGGGAGGCTTTTTTATTTATAAAGGCTATGGAAAAATGCAACGAAAAAATACGATATTTCCACAGCTATTTTTTTAATTACCATTACTGATATAAATACCGGTCAATCTCTTACTGAAAGAGTAACAAAGTGAGTTACTATTGTTACGGGTAAGAATATTTATTCAAAAAATAATTTCATTTGCTGCATTTCTGTGTAATTTCTTATTTTGAGCCGGATTATATTCTATAAAATGATCAAATGGCTTCAATAGGCGATAGGCTGAAAAATTTTCATCCAGTAAGAAAAATAGTTTATTTTTTTGTCGGGTTATTTTCTTATCCCGGCCTGGCAATGGTAAACAAACTAAAAATTTCGGGGACAGAGCATATAAAAGACCTTCCACCCAGAAATGTTTTGTTTGTAAGTAATCATCAAACATATTTTGCGGATGTAATTACATTCTTTCATATTTTCTGCGCAGTTAAGTGGGGTAAAATAAATCGCCTGGGCATTCCTTATTATTTATTAAATCCATTTACAAGGGTTAACTATGTAGCGGCAGAAGAAACGATGAAAGGAAGTTTTATCAGCCGTTTATTTTTATTGGCCGGAGGTTTAACAGTAAAAAGAACCTGGCGGGCCGAAGGTCAGGAAGTAAGAAGAGGACTTGATCCGTCAGATACAAGGAAGATCACCAGGGCATTGCAAAATAATTGGGTTATCACTTTTCCGCAAGGAACTACCAAGCCATTTGCACCCGGCAGAAAGGGAACAGCATTAATAATTAAACAAACAAAGCCGGTTGTTATTCCCGTTGTTATCAGTGGGTATTGGCGGGCATTTAATAAGAAAGGACTGAAGTTTAAAAAGAAAGGTTCTTTATTGTCGATAACATTTAAAGAACCCTTGGTTATAGATTATAATGAGAGTGCTGAAAATATTATTGCACAGATAATGGATTCCATCGAGCAAAGTAAAAAATATATGATGATGGGAAAACATCATTGGCAAACCACCGACAAATAGCCCCCCCGGGAAACAATCTTCATAAAACAAAATTAACAATGTCCCAAAAGGGGAGTTTTGAAAAACTTGTTGTTGGCAAAGCATATAAGAATTGCTTAAATAAAGAGTATAAAAATTTTAATACTTTTCAAAGCCCCTTTAGGGGATGGGGGTAAATAAAGCTTTTAATTCCACGGCATCATTAGGATGCATTTTTCCTCCTAGTATCAATCGTAATTGTCTTCTTCTTAATGCACCATCAAATAATTTTCTTTCTTCTTCAGTTTCTGTAACGAGTGAAGGCACAAGCCGGGGCTTGCGGTTAGGATCCAGTGCCACAAAAGTATAATAGGCCTCGTTGCTTTTGTATTTATATTGTTGAGTAAGATCTTCGCCCCACACTTTTATATGCACTTCCATAGATGAATTGAAAGACCTGGTAACTTTAGATTCTATATGCACTACGTTGCCAAGCTTAATAGGATTTTCAAAAGAAATATTATCTACAGAAGCTGTTACTACGGGAGCATTACAATGTTTTTGGGCGGAGAGGGCAGCAGCAATATCCATCCAATACATTAATCTTCCACCCATCAGGTTGCCAAATACATTGGTGTCATTTGGCAAAACCAGTTCTGTCATTATCGTAAGACTTTCAGCTGCTTTCTTTGAAATCATTGTAAAAATTTGGGCAAAGGTAGGCCATGAATGATAATTTAGCCTACTGATTTTTATCATCTATTATTTACACATCAATTAAGAATGTCAGTTTTTACAGCATTGCATTGGCCGTATATTTGCTTTTATTTACGATTGCAATATGGAAACAAATCCCGATATTTCTTTTGATAATACAGAGTTTGCTTTTGAATATAAAACGGACGAGCAATTAAAAAAAGCCCGGTTCCTTTTTTCATTAATGGGCAGGCAATGGATGGTAAAACTCGGTACAAGATTAGCTCCGTGGTCTATAAAAGCAGGGCTGCCTGTTAAAGGTATTATCCGCAAAACAATCTTTTCCCAATTTGTAGGTGGAGAAACATTGGAGCAAACAGCTATAGTTGCTAAAATACTCGGGGAGTATAATGTGCAGGTAATTCTTGATTATGGAGTGGAAGGGGGTGATGATGGAGAAAAAGGATTCGATCATGCAACGGATGAGTTTATCAGAGTGATATATTATGCAGCCACTCAGCCAAACATCCCTTTTATGAGTGTAAAAGTAACCGGCTTTGCAAGGTTTGGCTTATTGGAAAAACTCGATGTGATAATGCACAATGCAGAAGGATCTTTAATTAAAAGATACCTGGAGGCAGTTGATAATTTGCCGCCTGATGAAAAAGAGGAATGGCATAATGTAAGATTACGTATGATGAGAATTTGTGAAGTGGCTGCCGAGAAAAAAATAGGAGTATTTGTAGATGCAGAGGAAACATGGATACAAGATCCGGTGGATGCATTGACCATTTTAATGATGGATACTTTCAATAAGGAAGTATCTGTGGTGTACAATACTATTCAACATTACCGGCATGACAGGTTGCAATTTTTAAAAGATTCATTCGTGGCTGCGGAAGAGAAAAATTTTATATTGGGTGCAAAATTGGTGCGGGGTGCATATATGGAGAAGGAAAGAAAAAGAGCGGTAGAAAAAAATTATCCATCACCTATACAACCAGATAAGGCCAGCTGCGACAGAGATTACAATGAAGGAATAAAATTTTGTATTGAGAACATTGATCGTGTTGCATTGGTGGTCGCTTCTCATAATGAATACAGCAATTTGTATGCTACACAACTACTTCTGGAAAAAGGATTGTCCCTCCATCATCCTCATATACACTGGAGTCAGTTATATGGCATGAGTGATAATATTACCTTCAACCTGGCACATGCGGGATGCAGTGTAAGCAAGTATCTTCCATTCGGTCCTATAAAAGATGTAATAC
The DNA here is from genome assembly GCA_031397865.1 of Chitinophagaceae bacterium. Classification (GTDB taxonomy): domain Bacteria; phylum Bacteroidota; class Bacteroidia; order Chitinophagales; family Chitinophagaceae; genus JJ008. Next base: position 401,795 of record JANNMN010000005.1, on the reverse strand, counting down.
CTTACCTGATGCGAAGGGCACAGGAAAACAGTTCTGTAAAAGGACAAACAGGAAGAGAGCTTGGATTGATAAAAAAAGAACTTGATCGAAGGCATCCTTAATTCTCCGAAACGATTTTACCAGTTTTTATTTTTAAAAATTGCCGGATTCATCATTTTCATTTATGTAAAATAAGTAGTAATATTATCTACTAAGAAAACATACATATGAAAAAATTAATTCCACTGCTGCTTTTTGTTTCTTCTTTTTATTACGTTGCCGCCCAGAATAATGCGGATGCAGAAAGAATGGTTTTGGAAGGCATTGCACTTCATGATAAGGGTGACTATGATGGAGCTATTAAGAAATATGATGAGGCACTAAAGCTTGATAAAAACTATTTTGATGCTTACTATGAGAAATCATATTCTTTATATGCTCTGGGTAAAGCAAAGGATTGTTTAAATCTGAGTAAGGATATTATTAAAAAATTTCCTGAACACCCGATGCTGAATGCAGTGTATATACAATACGGCAGTGTATTGGATGATATGGGCAGACCTAAAGATGCCATAGAAGTATATGATGAAGGAATTAAAAAATTTCCGAATGACTATCTTTTATATTTTAATAAAGGACTTACTTTTCAAAAGCTTGGTAGGGTAGAAGAGGCATTAATAGAATATCAACATGCTTTGAAACTAAAACCACTGCATTCATCCTCTAATTATTATACGGGCATGTTATTACAAGGACAAAATAAAATTCCGGCATTGCTTGCTTATTGCACATTCCTGGCCATTGAGCCAAATTCAAAAAGATCAAAAGATGGCCTGGTTTCTATTAACTCTATTATTGGAATGAATATTAAAAAAGAAGGAAATAATAATACTATTTTTCTTGACGTATCGGGTTTCGACAAAAAGAAAAATCCGGAAAATAATTTCAGCACTGTTGAATTTATGTTTTCTTTAGTGTCTACTTCTAAAGAGATAGATAGCCTCTCCAAAACACCGGCAGATAAATTAAGTGTGAAATTACAGATGCTTATAAATTCGCTGGATAATAAAGACAAAGAAAATAAAGGATTTTACTGGGAGCATTATGCACCATTTTTTCAGGCAATGAAAGAAAAAGATCATGTCGGCACACTGGCCCGCCTTATCTATTTATCATCCGGTGATGAAGAAAATACACAATGGGTGGCTGATAATGAGAAAGCAGTGGAAGAGTTTTATGACTGGATTAAAGCATATAAGTGGAAGTAGTGAGTTGATTAAAAAATAAATTCACAGTTTCCCCACACTGCTTCACTTTGGGCTATTGCCTTATTGGTTTTTGCTAACTTGCAGGCATGCAACAATACCTTGATTTACTCACCCATATAAAAGAAACGGGAGTACATAAAACTGATCGTACCGGCACTGGTACACTAAGTGTGTTTGGCTACCAGATGCGATTTGATCTGCAAAAAGGATTTCCATTGGTTACCACCAAAAAAGTGCATCTCAAAAGTATTATCCATGAGTTGCTATGGTTTTTAAAAGGTGAAACAAATATTGCTTATCTCAAAGAGCATGGGGTAAAAATTTGGGATGAGTGGGCAGATGATAATGGTGACCTCGGCCCGGTGTATGGAAAACAATGGCGTAGCTGGGAGGGTAGTGATGGAAAAGTAATCGACCAGGTTTCTGATTTAATTGAACAAATAAAAAAGAATCCGGATAGCAGACGATTAATTATCAGTGCATGGAATGTAGCTGATCTGCCGAAGATGGCATTGATGCCTTGTCATAATATGTTCCAGTTTTATGTGGCGGAAGGAAAGTTGAGTTGTCAACTCTATCAACGCAGTGCTGATGTATTTTTAGGGGTGCCATTCAACATTGCTTCGTATGCATTGTTGACGATGATGATTGCACAGGTTTGTGATTTAGAGCCTGGTGATTTTGTACATACGTTTGGCGATGTGCATATTTACAGCAATCATATGGAGCAGGTAAACTTACAATTGAGCAGAAAGCCTTTTGCATTACCAACAATGAAATTAAATCCAACTATAAAAAATATTTTTGAATTTAAGTTTGAAGATTTCATATTAGAAAATTATGAATGTCATCCGGGGATAAAGGCGCCGGTGGCGGTATAAGAAAAAACCCTGTCCCTAAAAGGAAACTTAGGTCAATGATTTTTTTATTTGCATTGAATGGATAAAAGAAGTTAGAGTGATTAGATTTGTATTCAAACAATAGTTTTTGCCATAAATGTTTTTTCAATTCTCCCTTTAGGGAATAGGAACACATAAATAATAATACTCATTATGGGGTTTTTTATCTCTCTCGTCGTTGCAGCAGCTACCAACAATGCCATTGGAAAAGATGGGAAGATGCCCTGGCATTTGCCCAATGATATGAAGCATTTTAAAAATGTAACATGGGGGATGCCTGTAGTGATGGGTAGAAAAACATTTGACTCACTGGGAAAAGTATTGCCCGGCAGAAAAAATATTGTTATTACCCGACAGCAAAATTGGAAAGTGGATGGAACAGTGGCAGTAAAAAGTATTGATGATGCATTATTTGTAGCCAAAGCAACAGATGCAAATGAAGTAATGGTAATAGGTGGTGGCGAAATCTATAAAACTCTTTTTGACAAAGCCAAACGTATATACATAACAAGGGTAGAAGCTGAGCCAGAGGCGGATACTTTTTTTCCAGCCATTGATCCTAAGCAATGGCAACTGGTCAGTCAGAAAATTCATGAGGCTGATGAAAAAAATGCCTACAATTATGCGTTTGAAATTTGGGAAAAAGTGTAGTCTGTTTGCCAAAAAATTATTTTATCAGTTCGTTTCTATAAAACTTCTTCTTCCTATTATTTCAAAATCTCTACTTTCTTTTAATAGGCAATAGTGAATCTACTATAAGCATACCCGGTTTATTAATTAAAAATGCTTTTTTAGTTGTTGTATTCGTTAGGATATTAGTAAAGCTACTATCATCCGAAAATATCCCCGGTATTGTTTGTAAAAAGTACAATTTCTACATAGTTTTACCTTCGAATTTATACCCTAATCCCCCCGTACGATGAAAACATTTTACTTAGTAATTTTCGAATTTCTATTTTCGTTTCAATCCAAAGCTCAATATTTCACTTTTCCTACCAGTGGTAATGCAGCAAATTCTCAATTAACTGCACCCGATGGTGTTACGCTGGTTCCCTCTATAAGATCCACCGGTTGTGCACCCGGCTCTGGTAGTAATTTTACATATAGTGCTTCTCATGTATCTACGGGTGCTATCTATCGTAATACAAGTTGGGCTGCAGGTTGCAAAAATTCTACTGATATTATTAAGTTAGATTTTTCTACTACACAATTTCGTCCCCTTGGTATTAAATTCAGCATTTACGATGTGGACAATGGTTCTGATTCGGTTAGTGTACTGATCTATTCTAAAGGTTCAACTGTTGCGTATACATATTCTTTATATTCTCCTACATATGTAACTGCCAATGGTGCATCGCCCAGTCATGGTTTTTGTGGAAGCGGCAGTAATAATTCTGTTCAGGATGATAATACAGGAAAAATAGACATTACCACTACTAGTACAGTTATACAGATTGACAGTATCCTGGTTTTTAAATATAATAACCGTGATGTAACGGGAAATCCATCTCAATCTTTTGCAGGATTTCAATGGAATAACACTGCAAACCTTCCTATAAAGCTGGTTTCTTTTGTAGCTAATAAATCTGAAGAAGGTTATCAATTTAACTGGAAAGTGGCAGAGGAATCATCAACAGAAAGTTATCAGATTGAATACTCTTTAAATGGCAGCAATTTTTCTGAACTGGGTGATATGATACAGGCTAAAGGCACATCGTATGGCCAGGCAGAATACTCCATAATCAGAAACAAAATACCTGCTGCTGAAATAATTTATTTCCGCCTGGTGAGTAATGATATCAATGGTAAAAAACACTTCAGCAAAACAATTAAGATATTTAACGATCGATTGACAACTTCGCAGATCTATCCCACCAAATTTAATAATAGTGTTTCACTGTCTGCCTACTCTACAAAAAATTGTAGCGGAGTAATTAAGTTGATAGGACTTGATGGTAAAGTAGTTTATCATAAGAATGTAGGCCTTGCAAAAGGTCAAAATTTGATTCCTGTAGAAATTACTTCAGCCATTGCTAAGGGTATGTATTTGTTTGTGGGAGAATTTGATAATGAAATAACTTTCCGTCATAAACTAATAAAAGAGTAACCTACTTTTAGTTTTACCCGGCGAAAACGGTTTATAATTGCCGCAAAATCTATTTGCGTCTAATTATTTATATTGCCGTGTATGTTTTCCAGGTTTCAACTGCTTCAACGCTATATTCATTATTACCTCACAGCTTTAAATGGCAAGGGTCATGGAATACATTCTCCTTTTATCTTCCATTTCGTAACAAGGATATTGAATGATAAAAAAGAATATCCACCGTACCAGGTAGTAGAAGATTTAAGAAGTAAGCTTTTAAAAAGTAATACCAAAATACAGGTAGAAGATTTTGGCGCTGGATCTACTGTTAGTAAATCCAATATTAGAAGTATTATGTCTATTGCCCATAATGCAGCTAAACCTAAAAAATTCAGCCAATTATTATTCCGGATGGTAAAGCATTATGAGCCGAAAACTATTCTGGAACTGGGCACTTCTCTCGGTATTACAACTTCCTATTTATCCTTTGCTGATCCCTCTGCACAGGTGATTACAATGGAAGGTGCTGCATCTATTGCGGAGGTTGCCTATAATAATTTTCAAAATTTAGGGCTGAAGAATATCAACCTCATCAAGGGAAATTTTGAGGAGACTTTAAATGGGGCATTATTAAAAATACCTACCGTGGATTTTGCCTTTATCGATGGCAATCACCGCCAGGAGCCCACCGAAAAATATTTTGAACAGCTATTAGCTAAAACAAATAACGACTCTGTTTTGATCTTTGATGACATACACTGGAGTAAGGAAATGGAAGCTGCCTGGAAGACCATCAAAAACCATCCCTCCGTCCGCTGCTCTGTTGATCTTTTTTTTATCGGGATTGTTTTTTTTAGAAAGGAGTTTACCGAGAAGCAGCATTTTGTGGTGAGGTTTTAGGCTAAGAGGAGAAAGGAGGAAAAAGAGAGAAGGAGAAATAGAAAAATTTTTACTAAAGTTCACTTCCCCTCCTAGGAGAGCCAGTCCCGAATTTTTCGGGAGGTGAAATTAGGAAATTGTAAATCTTTAGCGAACCGGGGTGGGTATTGATGCACAATGAACCTGACGATGAATAGTGCGACGCAAGGGACGATCAGTAGAATTACTGCAGCTGGAAACAAAAAAAAATTTATCTTCCGTCAGAAAATTAATAACCTGCATGACAATTGGATTGCTAAAAGAACCGGCCCATGAAACAAGAGTATCGCTGCTGGCGGAGGCGGTCGCCACTCTCACCAAAAAATCAATTACAGTACTTGTAGAAACAGATGCCGGGGCTAAAGCATTTTGCACTGATGAGGATTATGAAAAAGCCGGTGCACAAATAAAAGATCGCAGTGAAGTTTTAGCAGCATCCAATATTATTTTAGCTATTCATGCTTTAGAGCCATCTGATATCTCACACCTCACATCAGATATACTGATCGGTGTTTATCAACCCTTATTCAATGCAGATGCAATGAAGCAATGGGCTGCAGCAAACGTAACTACTTTTTCTCTCGACATGCTGCCCCGCACCACCAGGGCACAGGCAATGGATGTATTAAGTTCGCAGGCAAACATAGCCGGCTATAAGGCAGTGCTTACTGCTGCAAATGCATACGGAAGATATTTTCCGATGTTTATGACAGCAGCCGGAAGTGTAGCTCCTGCAAAAGTGTTGATACTCGGTGCCGGTGTCGCAGGATTACAAGCCATAGCAACCGCAAAAAGATTAGGCGCAGTAATAGAAGTGTTTGATACAAGACCTGCGGTAAAAGAAGAAGTGATGAGTCTTGGCGCAAAATTTATAGAAGTGGAAGGTGCTGCTGATGCAAGTAAGGCCGGTGGTTATGCAGTGGAGCAATCAGAAGAATTTTTGCAACGGCAAAAAACAAAAATCGCTGAGAGTATTGCAAAGGCAGACATCGTAATCACCACGGCGCAGATACCCGGCAAAAAAGCACCAATATTGATTACCGAAGAAATGATAAAAGCAATGCGGAATGGATCTGTGATCGTTGATCTTGCATCTGCCTCCGGTGGCAACACTCCGCTTACAAAAAATAATGAAACAATTAATTATAACGGCATAACGATTATCGGCAATTCAAGCCTGCAATCCGGCATGCCCTCTGATGCAAGCAAACTCTATGGAAAAAATGTGTTGAACTTTCTACAATTGATAATAACAAAAGAAGGTGAAATGAATTTGAATTGGGAAGATGATCTGGTAAAGGGAAGTTGTATTACACATGGTGGAGAGATTGTGAATGAGAGAACCCTGTCCCTAAAGGGAACTTAGGTGGAATGCTTCATTTATTTTTTTGTCAGTTCTTTATCTCAGAAAGATGATTTTGTTACAAGCGACAGTATTCCATGGCATCGCCTGTTGCGTCGCACTCTTCATCTTCCTGTTCGCTATTCAACAAATACAAGTAGTTCTTTAAACAATATTAATAAACAATAAACCATTCATTGCTTTGAGGGCTGTGAGTGGAAAGCCCCTCCTTGTGAGGGGTTTGGGGAGGCCTCTCTATGTTAAATTGGATCACCGCAAATCAACAGATAATTTACATCGTCATCCTGATGATATTTGTAGGTATAGAAGTAATAGGCCGTGTGCCGAGTGTATTGCATACCCCGCTGATGAGTGGCGCCAATGCAATACATGGTGTAGTTATCATTGGTGCTATCATTGTAATGGGCAAAGCTGAAAGTGATAATTATCTCGCATTGATATTAGGTTTTCTTGCAGTGATTGTTGGTACATTGAATGTGGTAGGCGGATTTGTAGTTACGGATAGAATGCTGGAGATGTTTAAGAAGAAAAAGAAGGCCCCCTAAATCCCCCGAAGGGGGACTTTGGAAGAGTCTGATGAATTGTATTTTCCTTTGCTCTTTAATTTTTTTTATAACAATAGTTCACTTACCGCTCTCAGGGCTGTGGGTGGCAAGTCTCCCTTTTAGGGGAGATTTAGAGGGGTTTCTATTATGGAATTAAACATACTTACACTTTGTTACCTCATCGGTTCTGTAACATTTATCCTCGGATTAAAAATGTTATCCAACCCGGCTACTGCAAGAAAAGGAAACTTAATTGCGGCAGGCGGAATGATAATAGCTATACTCGGCACTATCTTTTTATATGAAGATGAAGGCTTCAGGCTGGGTAATTACGGTTGGATTTTCGGAGGCATTGCTATTGGAACAATAATAGGTTTTTTAGCAGCCAAGAAAGTAAAGATGACAGCCATGCCGGAGATGGTAAGTATGTTTAATGGAATGGGTGGTGCTTGTGCCATGTTGATTTCGATTGTTGAGTTTAATCATTTAGTGAAACCTATCAATGACATTTCACTCCACATGGTAGACGTTGAAATTGATCTTTCTGGTTCTCGTTCTACTCTTTTAATCATTTTATTAGGTCTTATGATAGGTTCAGTTTCTTTTGCCGGAAGTATGATTGCATGGGGCAAGCTAAACGGAAAAGTGAAAGATTTCTCCTTCAAAGGGCAACATATCTTTAATATTCTATTGTTGTTCGTTATTCTTGGCTTAACTACATATTTAATTGCATGGGTTCCAGCGAATGCAAGTATTTTATTCTACATCATTTTGTCGTTATCACTTTTATACGGCGTCTTCTTCGTATTCCCCATTGGTGGTGCAGATATGCCAGTGGTAATTTCATTACTCAATTCTTTTACCGGTGTAGCTGCCGCATGCGGTGGATTTTTATATGATAACAAAGTAATGTTGACCGGTGGTATTCTTGTTGGTGCAGCAGGTACATTACTTACTATCCTTATGTGCAAAGCCATGAATCGTTCATTGGCCAATGTTTTGATTGGTTCTTTTGGTGGTGGAAATAAAGCTGGCCCTGCCGGAGCAAAAGACCAGGGACATTATAAAGAAATAAGCCTGAGTGATTCTGCCATGATAATGAGTTATGCCAACCGTGTTTATATAGTTCCGGGTTATGGATTGGCTGTGGCGCAGGCACAACATGCCTGTCATGAGTTAGAAAAATTATTAGAGAGCAAAGGTGTGGAAGTTAAATATGCTATTCATCCGGTGGCTGGTCGTATGCCGGGCCACATGAATGTATTGCTGGCCGAAGCAGATGTGCCGTATGAAAAGTTATTGGAGATGGAACAGGCCAATGATGAATTTCCAAATACAGATGTAGTGCTGATACTCGGTGCAAATGATGTAGTGAACCCTGCAGCAAAAACAGATCCATCATCGCCGATATATGGTATGCCGATACTGGATGTAGAGCTGGCAAAAAATGTTATAGTAAACAAACGCAGCATGAAACCCGGCTATGCCGGTATTGAAAACGATCTGTTCTTTCAAAAGAAAACTTCTATGTTATTTGGTGATGCAAAAAAGGTGTTACAGGATTTGATTGGAGAGATAAAGAATTTATGATCTTTTTTATATGTTATGGAAGGAATGATCAAAATATGGAATACTTAGTTGAAAGAAATGATTCAACTCGGTTTATTATATTTGGAAAAGACAGGACAGTTAAGAAAATTATTTGGGACTTCGCCTTGTGAATACGAATTATTTCATATTGTTAATGAAAGCATTGATACTTTAGCTAATGGGCGTCGATCGATTTATGATTTTAATGGTGATGATCCTGAAAAAGAGAGAATTATTTACTGTGCTGATAGCTAGTATATTTTTGAGTATATCAGGGTAAAAAATAAAATTTTCAGAGATACCATGTGGCTACGAAAGTAGCTGAATAGAATTACAGAACCCTGAAGAGTGCGACGCAACAGAAGATGATAGTAGTACCACAGCCGGTAAAATAAAATGTATTCTCTCATTTGCCAGACGATAAATTCTAGATAATTAAAACTACACTAATGAAATATTTCAAACTCATTCTGCCATTTCTCTTTTTTGCTTCAATAGCTCATGCACAAAAAATAATGGGGTTTACGGATGCTAATGCTACCAAGCAACTGGATTGGGAAAAACAATTTGATGCACAATTAAATGCATCCAAACAGGATGAGTGGATGAAGTTTTTGACTTCGCATCCGCACCATGTGGGTAGTCCGCAGGATAAACTGAATGCGGAATACATGGCCAATCTTTTTAAACAATGGGGATATCAAACAGAAATAGCAACATACTATGTTTTGTTTCCTACACCAAAATTCAGGCAATTGGAATTGCTTGGTGCAAAACCTTATAAAGCAAAACTGGAAGAGTCTGCATTGGCAGCTGACAAAACCTCCGGACAAAAAGCAGAGCAACTTCCATCATACAATGCCTATTCTGCAGATGGTGATGTAACGGCGGAATTGGTTTTTGTGAACCGTGGTATACCCGCAGATTATGAAGAACTGGAAAGAATGGGTGTAGATGTGCGGGGGAAAATTGTGATTGCAAAGTATGGCGGATCATGGAGAGGGATAAAACCAAAGGTGGCAGCAGAGCATGGTGCTATTGGTTGCATTATTTATTCTGATCCTGCTGATGATGGTTATGGACAAGGTGATACATACCCTGAAGGTGCATTTAGGCCAAAGGATGGAGTGCAGCGGGGTTCGGTGATGGATATGCCCGTTGCGCCGGGTGATCCGCTTACTCCCGGTATTGGTGCTACAAAAGATGCTAAGCGATTGGATAGAAAAGATGCTATTACTATTATGAAAATTCCGGTGCTGCCTATTTCATATGAAGATGCATTACCCTTGTTGCAATCATTGGGCGGACAAGTAGTGCCGGATGCATGGAAGGGAGGATTGCCTATTACTTATCATGCAGGCCCGAGTAAAGAGAAGGTGCATTTGAAATTACAATTCAACTGGGATATAAAGCCACTGTATAATGTGATTGCAAAATTACCGGGCAGTGAATTGCCGGATGTATGGATCATCCGTGGTAACCATCATGATGGTTGGGTAAATGGTGCAGCAGATCCTATTAGTGGAATGGTGGCCGAAATGGATGAAGCAAGAGCTATTGGTGAATTGGTGAAAAAAGGAATGAAACTAAAACGAACTCTTGTGTATTGTGCCTGGGATGGTGAAGAGCCTGCATTGCTTGGTTCTACTGAGTGGGCCGAAGATCACCAGGAAGAATTGAAAAAGAAAGCTGTATTTTATTTGAACACCGATGGAAACTCAAGAGGTTTTATTGGTGTGGCAGGTTCGCATACCCTGGAACCTTTCTTCAATGAAATTGCCAATGAAGTAATGGATCCGCAAACTGGAGTAAGCATTAAAGAAAGAAAATATGCATCAGCATTAGTAACAGCAGATAAGGCAGCCCGTACAAAATTGCTCGGAAATAAAAATATTAAACTCGGAGCACTGGGTGCAGGATCTGACTGGTCGGGCTTTTTGCAGTACTTAGGTATTGCTTCTATGAATATGGGATTTGGTGGTGAAGGACAGGGCGGGGAATATCATTCTATATATGATTCCTATGATCACTTTGTAAAATTTAAAGATCCTGGTTTTAAATATGGCATTGCCTTGTCTAAAACTGCAGGCAGAGCCACTATGCGAATGGCCAATGCAGATGTATTGCCGTTTGATGTAAATAGTTTTTATAAAACGGTGAATGAATACGTAACAGAATTGAAAACATTACTGGATAATACCCGGACAGAAACAGAACAAGAAAATAAAATGATACAGGATAAAGTGTATGACATGGCAAAAGATCCAACAAAAATGTATCAATCACCTAAACCAAAAGAAACGGTACCATTTCTAAATTTTAGCAGCCTGGAAAATTCTATGGTGCAATTGAAGAACAGTGCAGAAGAATTGCAAAAGCAATTAGGGAATGCAAACCAATTGACTGCAGAAAAACAAAAGGAGTTGAATGAAATTTTATTTAAAGTAGAAAGAAGTCTTATAAGTGAGAAAGGATTGCCCCGCCGTTCATGGTACAAGCACCAGGTATATGCTCCCGGATTTTACACAGGATACGGAGTAAAAACATTACCCGGCATCCGTGAAGCAATTGAACAACGCAACTGGAAAGAAGCACAGGAAAATATAGAGATTGTTTCCAAAACAATGGGTGCATACACTCAACAGGTAATATTGGCCACTGGTATTTTAATAAAAAAAGGATTTTAAAATATAGTTGGGTTTGCAGTTATAGCTTTGTGTAATGGGAATGCCGGAATCATTATTAACAGCACTGGAATCCACGAAGGGATTTGATAAAGAAGCTTTCAGGCAGGTGCATAATTCCGATGCACAAGTAACTTCTGTACGGCTCAATCCATCAAAAATAACTGTAGCTGATTGTCTTTTGCCAATTGAAGATAAAATTCCCTGGACGGAAAATGGTTATTACTTGACACACCGTCCTTCCTTCACTTTCGATCCGCTTTTTCATGCCGGCACATATTATGTGCAGGAGGCAAGCAGTATGTTTTTAGAGCAGGCAATCAAACAAACAGTAGATTTATCTAAGCCTTTAAAAGTTTTAGACCTGTGTGCAGCACCGGGGGGTAAATCAACGCATCTTCAATCCCTGATTTCAAAAGATAGTTTGCTGGTAAGTAATGAAGTGATACGATCAAGAGCCAATGTGCTAAAAGATAATATTATCAAATGGGGCTGTAAGAATGTAGTAGTAACAAATAATGATCCTAAAGATTTTGCGAAGCTGGAAAATTATTTTGATGTAATAGTGATAGATGCTCCTTGCAGTGGCAGCGGTCTCTTTCGAAGAGATACAGAAGCAATAAATGAATGGAGTGAGAACAATGTGCAACTATGTTCGCAACGGCAGCAAAGAATATTGGCAGATGTATGGCCGGCATTAAAGAAAGATGGAATACTTGTTTATTCCACCTGTTCGTATTCCAAAGACGAGGATGAAGATATTATGGATTGGATAAGTGATGAACTGCTAACTGCCAACTGCCAACTAAAGCTCCATAACGAATGGAATATTACAGAAACAATTTCTGAAAGCGGCAACTATGGCTACCGCTTCTGGCCGGATAAAGTAAAAGGCGAAGGTTTTTTCATTGCCTGCTTTAAAAAAAATGATGGAGATGAAGAAAGTTCTTTCCGATATAGAAAGAAACCCGAACCTGTAACTACTAAAGAACTGACGATGGTAGAAAGATGGGTGAAAAAAGAAGGATTTAATTTTATCAAACATTTGACTACTGTGTATGCATGGCCCGAACAGCATATAAAAGATTTTAGTTTTTTGCTGGAGCAGCTTCGTGTTATTTATTCGGGAGTATTGGTGGGTGAGTTGATGAGGGATAAATTAGTACCCGATCACTCACTTGCAATGAGTGGATTAATTGCGGATAATATTGAAAAAATAGAACTTGAAAAGGCCGATGCTATTAAATATTTACAACGAAAAGAATTTCAATTATATATTGAAAATAAAGGTTGGCACTTATTCACTTTTCAGCAACAGCCTTTGGGATGGGTGAATCTATTGCCCAACCGTATGAATAATTATTATCCTAAAGAGCTTCGGATATTAAAAGAGGCCGAATAGCTCCCAAGAAGCAAAAATTCCACATCTTTGCAGTCCAAATATCGCCGTATGAAAAAGCATATTTTATCCTTATTGATCCTTGTCTTTACAGCAGTTTTTGTATCCGCACAAAAAAAGGATCTTTTAGTTAAAAGCAGTGATAAAGGCCTTTACCTGGAACATAAAGTAGGTCCTAAAGAAAGTTTCTATTCTCTTGGCCGGTTATATAATGTTAGTCCAAAATACCTGGCCGCATACAATAAAATTGAACTAGCTAAAGGATTACAAATAGCACAGCAGTTACGGGTGCCCTTGACAGACACTAATTTTACCCAACAGGGAAATAGCGGAACTCCCATTTATTATAAAGTAGGTGATAAGGAAGGTTTGATGTCAGTAAGTAATAAGATCAACAAAGTAAAGTTGGCCAACTTACGATCTTGGAATAACCTGGCTTCTGATGAATTGAAAAAAGATGCCCGGGTGATAGTTGGTTTCCTGCTTACAAATGAAATGACGGCAGTTACCATAACTCCATCGAAAGAAGAAGTGATAAAGGAGGAACCGGTGGAAGAAAAAATAAAAACTAAGCCAGTAGAGGAGAAGAAGGAAACAGTAGTAGTGGAAGATATTAAGCCTGCAAAAGTTGAGCAACCAAAAGCTGAGCCTGTTAAACAAACTAAAAGCAGTTCTTCAAACGGGCTGGGCTATTTTAAAAATAGTTTTGAACAGCAGGTTAAAAAAATCCCTCTATCAAAAGATGCCACTGTTACTTCAGGAATTTTTAAAACAACCAGTGGATGGCAGGATGCAAAATTTTATTTGCTGATAGATGGTGTTCAACCAGGTACTATTATAAAAGTGATCAATCCTTCTAACAATAAAGCAATCTATGCAAAAGTATTGGGAGAAATGAGTGGTATCCGGCAAAATGAGGGATTGAATATTCGCATCAGCAATGCGGCTGCGGCGGTACTGGAAATCCAGGAGCAGGATAAATTTATTGTGAAGGTGAATTACTGATGCTGGAGTTACTTAGAGTTTGTATTTCTGAATCCCCGTAAAAATTCATCTATACTCATTTTCTTTTTTCCTTCCATCTGGATCTCTAATAAGTGCAGGTAGCCGTTGGCGCAGGCGAAACGCAGAAAAGTTTTTCCATCTGTTTCATATTCACCAGCTATCAGGGTGGGAGTTAAAGCTTCTATTTTAGCTTTGTAGATCTTCAGCATTTTTTCATTCAATATAGTAAATGCAGCAGGGTAGGGGCTTAATCCTCTAACAAGGTTAAATATATTTTCTACCGGCTGACTCCAGTTTATTCTGCAGGTCTCTGTATTTATTTTTGGTGCATGTTTTAATGTTGCTTTACTGTCCCGGTTTGATAATTCTGTTTGCGGTGTTTCCTTCAATGTGCCATTAGCTAATCCTTGTACTGTTTTTACCAATGCATTTGCTCCAATTTCTTTCATCTTGTCATGTACTTCGCCGGCAGCATCACTTTCGCCAATAGGAAAACTCTCTTGGAATAAAATGTCTCCGGTGTCTATTTCATGTTTTAATTTAAAAGTAGTAACACCGGTTTCTTTTTCTCCATTGATAACAGCCCAGTTGATGGGGGCAGCACCACGGTATTGTGGCAACAGGCTTCCATGCAGGTTGATAGTGCCCATGGGCGGCATATTCCAAACTACTTCGGGCAACATTCTGAATGCAACTACAATTTGTAAATCTGCATTGAGAGATTTTAATTGGGCTAAAAATTCAGGGTTCTTTAATTTCTCTGGTTGAAGAATATGTAAATTATTTTCAACTGCATATTTTTTCACCGCACTCTGTTGTATTAGCATTCCACGGCCTCCCGGTTTATCTGGAGAGGTAATTACTCCAACAATATTACAACCTGCTTTTACCAATGCATCTAATGAAGCAACAGCAAATTCAGGAGTGCCCATAAAAACTATCCGCAATGATTGAAATTTATTCATCATTGCGAAAGTAAGTTGGATTTATAATTTTTACCGGATATTTTGAATAGCGTTTATTCTATTAGTTGGGTTGGTGCCCGATGCTTTTTGTGTTTTCTCCCACATTTGGATATAATCTTCCGCACTTCTGAACAGGACCGTTAGTTTATCAGGTGCCAACCCTATATTGCGAAGGTCTTGCAGAAAATCGGGCATCAGTCCATAATGTGCCATGCCATCCGTATTGTAATCCCAATAGCGATTACCCGTTTTTAATCTTCGTAGCGGTTGATTACTGCCGTATTTGGATTGCCAGGTTTGCCACACAGGTACAATGGCATTGTGAAGCAGCATGGTAAACTCCCTGTCATGTTGTAACCAAGCCGTATAGCCTGGCAATGATGTTATATTTAAATTATTCTTTACACAATACATTGCTGCTTTTTCAAACCATGGGGTGGTTTTAATAACCGGGTTATCGATCTGTGTTATAGTAAGCCCTTCATAAAAATTTTTGATGCGTCCGGCTCTCAATACTACCCGACTTAGCGGCACATTTGCAACGCCAACTCCAGCTTCGTAAGCAGCAAAAGCTTTCCACATATCTTCCTCCTCATAGGTCACGATGATCTCATCTAATATACTCAGCACACCGCCTTTCATATCCAGGTTTTCATACCACTGCTGTTTATAGCTCGACATTGGTACATCATATTTTACACCATTTCTTTGTGCCAGGCGTTGTTGTTTTCGTTTATCAATTTTCATACTCACCAATTCTTCGTCTTTCAATGCATAAGCTGAGTTTGGTCCAAATCTTGGTCCTATAAAATCTGTCATACCTCTGTCGGTACATAGGGCAACTCCTTTGAAATTCATTTTATCTACGCTGTGTAAATACATTTGCGCCCATGTTTTTGAGCTGCCTGCACAATCATTAGCAACTGCTCCCAGAAAACCGGAATAAGTTTTCTTGAAATATGGAAGCATAAACACTCCCACAGTACCGCCGCTGCTACTGATCTTGCTGTAATGGTCATCTGTCAGTTGAAATTCACTGGCCAGGTTGCGGATATTGGTGGTACCGAAATTCTGTTGATTGAAATTCTTATTGTCGTCTCCCCAAAAATTATCTTTAAACTCAACTGGTGCTCCCGTCCAATTCATACTAAGATTTGCAGGATCTGTATGTGAAGAAATAATTGGATAACCTCTTGAAGCGGCCACTGAAAAAACATTCTCCTTCATTTCATAACCCATGTGTTCACCATCAATAATAAAACCCTTGATCATCATTTTTTGCAAGAGTTTGTTTCCAATATTTGTCAACCCGAGGTTATTAATAGTGCTGAGCTTCGTGGGTCCACTCATGCTTTTTATCCTTGTTTCATAAGCATCTTTTGTGGCAAGAGGTGGGTTGCTGAAAGTGGTGATTTGAGTGTAATCACTATACAATGAGTAAGCAAATTTTTTTTCAACAGCTGCTTTTACTTTTACATCAATATTAAAAGCAGCTTGTTGCACTGCTAACTCAGCCCGAAACACTGCAGCACCACCAAACAAACCAGAAATATAATGCATCGGTGTTATCTGCCTGATACCTTTGAAATAATATTCGGTCAGTTTTGTTTCTAGTAACTGATCAGCATTAGCATCCGTTAAAGTTATCAATGGATTATTTGCCAGGGATCCGGCATTCTTATCAATCCAGTTATAGCTGGAAGCTTTAAAGTTTCCAAGATTATCAGCCTCCATGCCCAATACTACTGCCATCTTTCCCTGTAAAATTATCCTGCGGGCATCTTTGGGGCTCAGGGCAACTTCCATCCAACTTGAATTTTGCAAAACCATTTGTTTGATAAGGTCTATCTGCTGAAGTATAGCCGTTTCATCGTCAAAGGCGGTACCATCATTACCGGGTCCTAAAAAAAGAGATGGCACATACATATTATTAACAGCGAGAGCACAAAACAAACGCAAACCTCCCTGCCATGCTCTTTTCAAAAAATCAACATGTTGTTGCTGATGAGTTTTTGTATTGAATCTTGGGAAGTCGATAAAATCTGGCCATCCCAATGCTTCATGCGGATCAGCGCCTATGATAAAAGGTTTTCTTACAACAAATGTACCCAGTACACCATGATTGTGTTCGCAAAGTGAATTGCTATAGGTTTGATCCAAAGGGGTAGTAGCCTTACCTGCAATTAGTAATTTACCAAAGCCTGCATCATGTGCTGGGTGTGCATGTGTATCTGCAATTCCCCATACCGGGGTGGTTACATCTACTTCATAATTTCTTCCCGTGGGTATATCTGATAATGTAATACCATCAAGAATAGTATTTGTAAATCGGAAATGATCAGCATTGATATGCCCCCAGTTGTCATTGCTATTATCTACGATTCTGATACGGGCCACTTTGTCTTTGTAAGCAGCCAGGTCTATTCGTTCACGATACATCATATCGTTATTACGAAATGATGATTTTTTTTCTGCAGATATCCAATTACCATCCGGTTGTTTTAATTGTAACTCAACGAAGAGTTTTTGCGCATCTGCTCCACCACCGATAAGGAAATAACAATGGTTTGTTGTAATAATAAATTCTGAGGAAGTAAGCATTCCGGTTGGCGCATCGCCCTGAATTTTAAAAAAACTATTACGACCCCCACCAGTATTGTTTTCATAAGTTCCAATCCACATGCTTCCATTTCTTCCTACATCATATCCCTGTTCTTTCCAGTAATCACCACCAACTCCTCCGTTATTCAATTCCATCTGGTAAAGGATACGGGTAGTTGTCACATTATCTCCAAATGTAGGCTGGTTGTTGAAAGCGGTGCCCTCTTTTGTCCAACCAGTAAGACCGTTCTCAAAATTCCAATTGGGGAAATCAATATCTTTTGTGATGAATGTTGTAAGCGTTCCGTTTGTTATAATTGGTTTATTAATTAGCCGTGTTGTATCTCTTACAACAGGTAATTTTATTTTTGTTGTAAAAGAACCCGGTTTCTGAACAATTATTGAAAGACCGAGATCTTTTTTAATTGGAGAGCCGTCTATATTATACACATACCATTGTTTTACTGTTTCATCATATTTAAAAGCAATTTCTTTTGGTTCATAAACGCCGGTGGGATTTTCGGCCATGGATGCAAAAATCACTGCATCGGGATTGCCGTTGAGGGATGGCTTATTGATGTAAGCAACATTTCCTTTTAAATGATAGATATCAGCCTGGAATAAAAAATGAGCAGAATCTGTTACCGGCGAATAGAGGATCTTAAATTTTACATCTCCCCGCATAGGCATTTTATCCGTATTAAAGACATAACTCTGCACACCGTTGTTCCAAACACCAACAGGAGCTTTCAGCAGGTACTTAGTTTCCTCGAGCGGAATAGCTACAAAAATTCCTTGTGGATTGTTTTGCAACACATCAATGTTTAGCTGTGTGTTTTGGCCGCTGAGGTTGCCGATTTTTGAAATATGTATAGTATCCTGCGCACAGACGGTCCCGTAGACAAAAGAGAGGATCATTAACAGTAAATATTTGTACATACAGTTATTTTGTTTTTTTTAAAGATGCTTAAATCCTTTACTCAATCATTCCTTTTGCCAAATCCTGTACCTCCTATCCATAGTACTCTTGCCCCTTTAATACAACTGAAATAGACATCATAAGTTTTGGGCTTGCCTTCTATATCAGAAAACTTTATCTGCCAGTTATTAAGTACGTTGAATTTACCTGTAGATTTTACCTGCGCATGTTTTATGTTGCCTACCATACCATTTACCGCCAGTAAAACCCATTTATAATTATTTCCCGGTGTAAATTGAAAAGTTTCCTTGGACTGATTAATATTCATGCCTGCATAGTTGCCGGTATATACATGATACAATTGTTGAACACCGGTAAAGTCGCTGGTCCAGGTGCCTTTAAAATCATTTCTGCCAATAGCAAACTTATTATAGCTTACCATGGCTGCTACTGATTTTAATAAATCTGTCTCACTATCCCATCGTATCGTTTCGGGGTCAAATTTATATTGTTGTATAAAAGCATTTTTATCAGGCGATACAATCTCCAGCCATCCGGTACTTCCCTGTCGGAAGAATAAAATAAATACTTGTTTGCCAGAAGTATTTTCTGTTGCATAGCCCATACCCAGGTAAGGTCTGTCGTATGTACTTATATAACTTGTTTTATAGTTTTTTAAGTTACTGTATCGTGGTGCTACTAAAATATTCCAGGCAGCATTGGTAAGTACATCCGGATCGGCAGGAAATATTGTTCCATCTTTTGGATAATGGATCAACACCTTTATTGTTCCTTTTTTCACTTCCACCCAATCTTCTTGTACAGTGCTGGTCCATCCATCATCAAAGTTGGTGGTGGTAAAAGTGTAGCCATCATTTTTTGCAACTACTGCAGGGGGAGTCGTAGCTTTTGGATTGGAGACTGTTTTATTGGATGATGTCAATTGCTTTTTAAAACTTACTGATTCTAGAAAAGCCGTCATGTCTTTTTCGTATGCATCAGTATTGGTAAGTATAATGATGTTGACCATTTTTTGATAGCCAGTTGAAGTAGCTAATACAGCAACTCCTTTTTGTCCTTCAGATTCAAAGGGTGCATAACCACTTTGTACTTCCCATCCATTTTCTGCAGACACTGCTTGCATTTCGGGAGATGATGAAACTGTCACCATTTCTTTTACCAATGTTTGCCAGGCTGCATCAAAATTTTCTTTTGAATTTTCTGTACCGGGTATTGCTTTCATTAGCATAATGATACAATAAGCTCCGGTGGCTTCATCTTCCTTGGAGAATTGTATTGAATTTTCGGTAGCCTGTTTTTTCCAAGCCTTGGGCGGAGTATAAGTGGTAATATCAAAAGTTTGCTGCTGCGCATGCAGTATTATAGCTGCTAAAAGAAAATAACAAATGATAATTATCTTTTTCATTACTCGGTATTTTTATTATTTATTCTGCTTTTGCAAAAGGTTTATCATCCAGCCATAATATGCGTAAGCCTTTTATGCAGGAGAAAAATGCATTGTAAGTTCGTGGCTTACCAGATATGTCAGAAAATTTTACCTGCCAGTTAGAAGGAACAGAAAAGTTGCCAGATGCTTTAGCTGATTGAAATTTAATATTACCCACCATACCACTGGCCACACCCAAATCCCATTTGTAACTATTTCCCGGCCCAATATGAAAACTTTCGGAAGATGCATGTGTATTCATACCGGCATCAAAACCTGTATAAGCATTTACATATTGTATGGCACCCGAAAAATCAGTTGTCCATTTACCAATAAGATCTGCAGCAGCAACCGCAAATTTGTTGTAGTTAGCCATCGCTTCCATTTTTTCCCAGCCGTAAGTAGTTTGATGATAGGCGCCAAATTCCTGTTCAAAAACTTGTTTATCGGAAGTAATAAACTCTAAATATTTTCCACTGCCATTAGAGTAATTCATCTTAAAGAATACCACATGAACAGTTTTGCCGCTTGTTTTTTCAACCATATCCGCTTCTGCAAATTCAATGGATTGCCAGCCGGTGAGTGGTTTGAATTCCATATTTGATGCTGAGCTATATCTTGGTGCTATCAATATATTCCAGGCATTTTTTAATCCGTCGAGTAATACAGAGTTGTAGGCATCTGCTTTTTTATTAGGGTAATGTACCAGCACTTTGATATTTTCTTTCGTTACTTCCACCCAATCTTCCTGCACGGTGCTTGTCCAGCCATCATCAAAGTTGGTAGTGGAAAATGCAAAACTATTTTTTTGAACAGTAGCAATTGGTTTAACTGGTTTAGCCGGAGATGTTATTATTTTATTTGCTGCTGGAGTTATTTTTTTAAGGCTGATTGATTCCAGGAAGGCTGTCATATCTTTTTCATACACATCTGAATTGGTAAGAATGATAAGGTTCACCATTTTTTCATAACCACTGGAAGTTACTAATACCACTACGCCTTTACTACCTTCACTTTCAAAAGGAGCATATCCACTTTGTGTTTCCCAGCCATTTTCTGTTTCCGGTTGTTGCATTTCCGGCGCAGTAGAAACGGTTACCATTTCTTTTACTACGGATGTCCAGGCAAGATCAAAATTATCTTTTGCATTAGCTGTACCAGGTAAGGATTTAAACAATGTTATTGCACAATAGGTACCCGTTTTAGCATCTTCTTTTGTAAACTGAATGGAAGTTTCTGTAGCCTGTTTCTTCCATCCTTTGGGTGGGGTAAATGTTGTAATATCAAATGTTTGTTTTTGTGCAAAGCTGTTTCCTACGAAGGCACAAAGGGCAAAGAGAAGAATTGTTTTTTTCATTTTGATTTAATATTTGCAATTTTATTATTATTCAACTTTTCCATACGCCGAATAATCACCGTAATCTATACCCTGTAACCATAAAATCCTTCCTCCTTTGTAGCAGGAAAAATAGGCATTGTATGTTTTGGGCTTGCCTTGTATATCTGAAAAATGAATTTGCCAGTTATCATTCATTTTAAACGACCCTTTTGTTTTGAATGTTTTTGCAGCGCCTGCCGAATGGGCATTATTGGTTGAATAGCCATCCCAGTTGTACGCAGTGGCAGAAGTAAAATTGAAATTTATTACGATTGCAATTGTATTGGTACCGGTGTATTGCCCGTCGCTTCTATTATAATTAAAAAAACTTGCTGAAAACTTATCAGACCATTTTCCTTTTAAGTCAGTTGCGGCAATGGCAAACTTATTATACGTTGCCAGTTTTTCGAGTGAGGCGAAAAGTTTGGAGTCAGGATTATGGTCCAGCGTAGTATTATCTACCCCAAAATTATTTATAAAAGTATTTTTATCGGGAGAAATAATTTCTATCCAGCCGGTATTTCCTTTTTGAAAAAGAACTACATAAACCTTTTTCCCCGATTGTTTATCAGTAACATTTGCTGCTATTACATAAGGACGTGGAAGAATGTATGCAGAATACCAGGCTCTATAATTTTGTAAGTCGTTGTACCGGGGAGCAACCAGGTTATTCCATGCAGCATTTATCCCTTCATCCGAATCGGGATAGTACTTACCGGTTACTGCATTGGTATAATGAAGCAACACTTTCATATTTCCTTTTGTAACCTCCACCCAATCTTCTTTTACAGTACTGTTCCAGCCATCGTCGAAGTTGGTGGTGGTGAATGCAAAGCCTTTTTTAACTGATGGGAGTTGTTTTTGTACTTCTTCTTTTTTTACAGCAGTTACATTTCCGGGTAATTCTATTTGCAGATTGTTGGCAGATAGTGGCGCATAATACCAGGCATTTTTAAAAGTTTCGTTGCTGCTTTGTGTGCCATCTCTTTTTGTTTCTGTATTGTTTTGTAAAACAAGATTCCATTCTTGGATGCCGGAGAAATAATGTTTAGTGAATTGATAAGTTGCTTTTTCCAATGCAATGTTTTGGGTAGATAAAAGTTTACCCCAATCATCGGCACCATTTTTTTTGCTCCATGCTTCAAGAACTGATTTTTTTGGCGTGATGGCGATGGTATTGCCAATGATTTTGTAATTGCCCTTTTCTTTTCCCAACAAAATTTTATCCATCAACGGGTCAAAAGCCTTGCTTACAAAACTGTAACTGCCATCTTCAGTAAAAGTATATTGACGGCTTATGTAATTCATGATGCCGTTCTTCATTCTGTAATCAGAATTGTCGCTTGCATTGGCTCCCCAGGTACCGAGTATGGAATTTTTTTCTTCATTTGTACCTGTTATTTGTGTTGTACCTGTTTCGGGTTTTATCAATTCAATCGATGCAAGTAACGCTTCAATATCTTTTAAATAATCCTGGCTATTGGTAGTGGCTACAATACTTGCACAACGGTTATACCCTGTAGCAGTGGTAAGAAATACCATTGCTTCTTTGTTATCAAAAACAAATTTTGCGCCGCCTGCTTTTATTTTCCAACCCTGCCCGACTGCGTCATTCAGGCGGGCATTTGCTGCCTGCACTTCATTTAACTGCGGGGCATCAGGAGGTTTATAATTTTTAACTACCAGTTGGTTCCATTCATTATCAAAATCTTTATCAATACTCCCTTTGCTGATTGTGCTTTTTACTATATTGATGTTGCACCAGGCTTTGTTATTTACAATAGTGTAACCGGTAGTGTTTTCTGTAACATCTTTTTTCCAGCCTTTGGGTGCTGCGTAAGTTATAAGATCAAAGGTTTCTTTTTGTGCAAATGATGTTGTTGCAGAAATACAAAAAGCAATAAGGAAAATTATTTTTTTCATAATTATTTCTTGAATTCAAAAATATTACTACTGGTCGTTTTTTTTATCCTGTAAACCAGGGAATTTTTTGCTCTAAAAAAACTATTTCTATTGATTGGCCAATCATTTTAAGTTGAGTATTGGCGCCACTACACCTCCTGCAGTAACACCTGCATTTACAGCAGCAGAAAGCTCTATTATTTTTATTTCTCCACTAATATTTCCAATGCTGCCTTCTAACGATACTTCAGTCTTTACCCCGAAGTCTTTTACTTCCCACTTACCTGTAGCCTTATTGGGTCCTATTTTAATAAATTCTTTTACAGATGCTTCTGCTCCTATTTCTGCTATACCTCCGCCGGCAATTTCCCATGATGCACCCGGGCCTGCTCCAATAACAAAATCTTCAAACGAACCATCATCGGCATAATTCATTTCAAATTCAAACCCTATACCTTCGCCACCTTCTACACTCCATGAGTTGCAAGTTTGTGAAATTGATCCGAAGCCCACTCCTAAGGTTCCTTTAAAGTTTGCACAGTATTCATCTTCCCATTTTTGTAGCTTACCTTCTTTTTTTGGCAGCGGTTCAAATGGAGTACAATTATTTTTGCTGATGATTTTGTATTGACTCAGAATGTTGGATACAGCTTCTAAATAATCTTGTTCAATTGATGGAAAAGAAATGGTTGTCTCCGGCATCCAGTAAGGTACCCAGTTAGCATAATCCCTGTAAAATTTACGGGCAATAAATTCCTGCCGTTGTGCATAGCCATTTACCAATGGTGCTACATCGGACAGATATTTTTCTGCTTCTGCATTAAATTCTTTGCACCTTGCTAATTCAAGAGCGGCAATTTCATCCTCATCGCCTGCTTCGCCACCTTCCAGTTTGTTTAGTAGTGCAGCATATTTTTTTGATATGGCATTTGTTTGTATAGAATAGGGTGCAACCTTCAGTTTCAAATTATACTTGAATACATCAGCCTCTCTTATGATTTCCCGCTGGTAAGTTTGCATCGCATCCATAATTATATACTGCGCTTTTATACGAAGAGGAGAGCTGCCTTTTGTAATGCTTGCCATCAATATTTTTTGTTTTACATCATCATTTACTTTTGGCATTTTAGTTTCAATATCGGCTATCGTTATTGCCAGCGATTTTTTTTCTGCTTCCAGTTCTATTGCAAACTGCTCCATATCTTCTAAGGTGGAGGGCATGGCAGGCAATTTTATTCTTTTAAGCATCGGAAATTCTTTTGCCGGTAAGCGGCTCATTATTTCTCCCGCCTTTATTTTATTGTCTAATTGGCGCAGTATTGCTATTACCTGTTCATCGTGGCTGGTGGTTAATGATTTTGTTCCATGATCTTTTGCTTTTTTTATATCTCCCTTTTTTAAATACATCATGCAAAGAATTTTATTAGCGGTTGGGTGTAATGAATCTTTTTGCACACACTGCTGCAAATACTTCATTGCTTTGTCCACATCTCCCAAACGATAATACGCATTGCCAAGGTTAGACAGGATGGTAGCTTCGCCGGGTTTTTGTTTGTTCCAATATTCAAGCATGGGTATTG
This sequence comes from Chitinophagaceae bacterium, assembly GCA_031397865.1. Classification (GTDB taxonomy): domain Bacteria; phylum Bacteroidota; class Bacteroidia; order Chitinophagales; family Chitinophagaceae; genus JJ008. The sequence goes on along the minus strand of JANNMN010000005.1, from coordinate 377,267 downwards.
ATTTTTCAGGCAGTCGCCCCATAATTAAAAATGCAGAAAAATTATTGGCTGCCAATACATCAGATGGATTTGTTACCACAGCTTTACTGTACAAATACAAACTGGTTGTTGGTGAATTTTGCAGCCAGGCAGCAAAAGCTGTATTGCTTATTTGTTTTGATTGTGTAATTTTTTTAGTTGTCACATAATCATCTGCTTTCTTTTTTTCATTAGGTTTTACTGCGTTTGAAATAGCGGTGTGCAGTTGTTGTAGGTAGGCAGTATAACTTTCGGCAGTTAAGAGTTGTGGCAATTGATTGAGCTTTGCAGAAAGTGGTGGTATTGTAAAATTGAGTGTAGCGGTGGCTGTAACATTATTGGAATTAGTGGTAACAGGTATTGCAGAAGGTTTCATGCCTGCAGGAACTATTAATGGTGTAAGTGTTTTTAATTTTGATAAATATTTCAGCGAATAGGTTGAAACTATTTCAGTTGGTGCTACTATTGGTGATGCAGATTTACCGGGATTTAAGATGGCTTCTAAAGGCGCTAATGCACCGGCCTGTTTTACCAGTGCGGCAACCTTTACCATGTGAGGATAAGTGCCATTTCGTAACTGCACCATTATTAATTGTGGTACATCGCTGCTCATTGCTTTATTAAAATAAGCTGGGTTAATGGTAACAATTTCCTCTGCAGTTTCTTCTTCTATTTCTCCCACGCCATTCGTTCTAATTTTATCTAAGTTTTCAACATATTGCGTAACACCTTTTGCGGTATATGATGAATTGGAGTAAAAATTGTTGAAACCGCTGTTCAGCCATTCCGCTGGTTTATTCAAATATTGTAGTATTACTTCTTTGGCAGCATCGGCATCAGGGTTTATTTTGCTAATATTTTTTTTAAGTTTTTCCTGATCTTCTTCAAACCATTTTCTTCGTTTTGCTTCTTTTTCAGGCGTATAACTTTTATCCTTCTCTTTATAAACTTTCATTTCTGCCTCAAACTGTTTTACGTTCAGGTTATACATTTCAGTAAAAGCTTTATTATTTTTTGTGCCTGCAGTTTCTGCATCCTTTAGCATCTGTTGCAAATATTCTTTCCGGGTAATAGGAATAAAAACCGATTTATCGCTATTGCGCAAAATGATATAATCACTTGAAGTGTACATTTTAGCGGTTGCATTATCCTGTACTCTCAATTCATAAAAATCAATTCTGCCTTCGCTGCTTTTCTTTTGATAGGTCTTAAAGGCAGGCTTTCCATTAATGGAAAATACTCCAGCATCTTTAATAAGCCCGCCGGCAAATACATTATTAAAAACCACTTCCACATTAGAGCCGCTTTCTCCCTCTGTATGAATTTGTTCCTTATTTTCATAACAGTAGTAGGCCCAAAACCGCATTTTGCCTGCATAAAAACCTTTAATACCTGTAGCCATAAAAAAAGTTTCTGTACTGTAGCCTCCCGTTACATGTTCGAGTGAATAGCTATTTTCATAACCCAGCTTGGCCCCTGTAAAACCTGCAAGTTTTTTTGTTATCCAGTTTTCGGCAACTATAAGGTTGGGCTTCATCTTTGTAATATTCCAACCAGCCGGTTTTTTATAATCTGAAACCGCAGCCATAAAAAGATCTGGCGACTTTCCAAATACCGACGGCTTGTTTGACGCCTTCGTTTTACAATCCTGTGCAAAACTTAGTTGGGTTGCTACAAAGAAAAACACCACAATTAACAAGGCGAATTTTAAAAATAAACAACACTGTATCTTCTTCATAAAGAAATTATTGTTCTTTTGTGATTTTAATATTGCTGATAAAATATTTATCGTTCTCCGCACTGTTGCCATTGCAGTCAAATGAAAGTGCATTGAACGGGTGAGCAAGGGGTATTGCTTTTTCATACTCCGCTATTCTTGTGTTGTCAATATACACCTGGAGTTTTTCTTCTATTTTTTTTATGGTAACGTCAAAGGTTTCTTTTTGTGCAAAGGATATCGAAACAACGGTACAACAAACAAAAAACAGTATTACTTTTTTCATGAGTTTATTTTTCAGTTTATTCTTCACATAATTCCCATTTCATAAGAGCACAGGATGATCTGGCATTAGCATACGAAAGATATAAGGAAGAAGTTGCCTGAACATAACAGGTTATTCCAAACTGGATACTACTGAGATCGGTTTTGCTTACCACTGTTTCTTCAACTTTAGAAAGGGTTTTACTAAACGGGCATATAAAAGTGATGGGAGCAACTACACTATATATTTCACCGCCATTATTAAAGTCGGTGGAATTTCCATTTGTTGAATAAGCAACCGTAGCCCAGCTTAACCCTATAATAGAAAAAGCCATAGCTGAGCCCCGCCAATCAAATGTTTTTTTTATCCTTATTGATTTATTGTTGCTTGGGAAATTAGCTGGAATACTACTAGTATTACGAATCCAACCCTGACCACGATAAGTGCCTACAATAGCTGCATCTGCGGATGCTACAATTTCTGCCGGGCTGGGAGGATTTGCTCTTGCTACCTGTACTCTGGTGGCACCAATAGCACCGCCATCCATTCCAAAAGTTCCCCTGAAAAAATTATGTCCGTTTAAACAAATATTAGCAGGTGCAGGTGGCGGTGGTGGAGGCGGCGCTGGTTTTTCACTACCACCACCCATCGTAAAATTTAAAAATTCTGTAAATCTGATAGTTTCTTTTATCTGTGCGGGAAAAAGGTTTTTTAATTTTTGCTGATATTCATTGTCATCAATTTTTGCGTTATCCCAAATTTTTTTAAAAAAAGGATAAAACTTTTTTTCAATGCTTTGAAGCCGTATGTTTTTTTCTTCCGTGGATTTTATTTCTTTTACTTTATTGATAGCATCTTTGTATGCACCATAGTTACCGGAGGCATCTTCGGTTAATAATTTTTCTACTATTTCTTTTACTGGCTTTACCACTTCTGTTATCTGTGCTTCTATTTCTTTCGTTATATGCGTTTTGTTTTTGGGGAGTTCTTTTAATTGTTCTATTCCTTTTTGCGCAGTTGTTTTTTCAATCAACAAAAACGTAAAAGCAATAAAGAGAAATGTTGGTAATATCAGCTGCTTGTTCATTTTATTATTTTTTATGTATTAAAAATAGGGAACAGGTAATGACAATTTTATCCTGTAAAAGAGGGAATTTTTGAATTGATAAATTGTTTCACTATAATTAATTTTTAATTATAGTTCCCAGCTTGTTTTGTAATTTTTTGAAGCCAGCTTTTTTTTCTGCAGGCGGTGTTTCCTGCACTACCTTTTCAGTAGGTTTTGAAGAAATAACAGAATTAGTGTTATTATTTACCTCGGTTTTGTTTGTTTCGTTTTCTGCTTTACCGGATGGCATATTGTTAGCCATTTTTGTTTTTTCTTTGGAAATTATTTCTCCTTTCAGCCAATCTTTTACAAAAGCTGTTACCACATCATTCACTTCTTTACCAGCTCTGTATATAGTCTTCCATTTTCTACTTTTCTTTTCGTAGGCGGGATTTACAAATTTTTTGACTTTGTATTTATCCGGAGCTGTTAATGCTGCATTGAAATCTACAGTGGCAACTAGCTGCAAATATTCCTGCAATCGACTTTTTATCAATGCCGATGGATCAGCTGGATACGTTTTTTCCCATACATCTTTGCCGGAGAAATTCTTTTTTGCAGTCATCATGATGCCATCAATCCTTTTCTGTGTTTCGTCCAGTTGTTTTTGTTGTTCAGCTACATATTTTGTATCCGTTTTATAGTTATTAATATTTTTGTTATGCACTATTATATTCTTTCTTAGTGTAGTTAAAGATGATCCCTGGTCAGTAAGTGGCATAGCATCTTCTCTTTTCCACATGTATTCAGTCATAAAATCTTCACTGTTTATATATTTTTTTACATACTCACACAGCTCTTTTGCTGCACCAGCTTTGTCTCCGGTAATAATATTGGCCAGCAATTTCGCCCTGGGTATTTGAAATGATTGAGCTTGTTTGTACACACTATTAGCAGGGCCATCTTCTACACCAAGTTCCATCGGTCCTGTTGAAAGCCTGCCAATAACATTGTGAATAATATGCCATTGTGCAATTTGCTGCTCTATTCCAATGCGGGTAAGAATGTCGTCGGTTATTTTAAAAGCTGTAGTTGTTAGTGCAAGTACGAAAGTTATCAGCAATAATTTTTTCTTTTTCATGAGTTTGTTTTATTGGTTATTAATAGCATTCCCGGTATGAAATGCAAAAATGCCTGAGGAAGGGTATCTAATATCATACTGCTCACTACATCCGGCAATTACATAGCCTCCATATTTTGAAAGAAGTGGTCTGCCTGTGCTGCCGGCCGTTGTGTTTGTAATAGGAACAATTTTTCCCGTACGGGTATTTTGCATTACAATATTTCCTTTTGGTACACCGAAGTTAGAAGATGTAGTATTATAGGTAACCCAACTACCGTCATAACTTATTCCTACTTTTTCTCCTTGTCCTATTGGACTATCGCCATCACCATCAGTATTGTTATATGCTGTACTGATTCTTTTTACATTTCTTGTAGAAATATTATATATGAAAATATCCTGCATTCCATTATTATCACCGGTTATCATGTTGGTAGCAGTAGTGGCGTAAGCAATAAACCTTCCATCGCCAGAAAGGGCTGGAGCTACTATACGGCTGCTGCTTTCAGTTCCCTGGTTTCTTTCGCCACCTGTTGAAGTAAGACTTATTCGTTTAAGCCCAGGCACTCCACTTTGCCATAAAAAAATATCCCATAGATTATTAGTATCACCGTTTACCAAACGGTTATTGAATGCACAAAAAGCAATTTTAGTTCCATCGTCGGATATGGATGGAGAATATCCACTTGCAGCTTTACCTGTTTCATAGTCTTTTGTAATAAATTCATTATGACCCTGATTATAAACATATACATTCGGAGTTGAAAAAACTGGTTGAAGAGGAACTATATTGCTGGCATTTGATGAATATGCAATGACACTACCATCGCCGGAAATTGAAGGTTCAAAACTTTCCCCATTAGCAACACCTCCCTGCTGCGCCATACTTACCAAAAATACTTTCCCTGTACTTTTATTCCATACATATACATCTCTTACTCCATTATTATCACCAATAGATAAATTAGTGGCATACGATTCAAACGCCACCGTTTTTCCATCGGATGAAATAGCCGCCATCTGGCAATTACCATTGGACTCTTCGCCATTGGTTGATTTGCTGATTAATTTTGTTTCTCCCGTTTTTCTATCTCTCCAAAAGATTTGCCGGTAATTTCCAGTGGATCCATCCATGCCTTTTCCATAAGCACCAAAGGCAACAAATCTTCCTTCATCTTCACCAGTACCGCCTATTACCGGATTAAAACTTTCATAATAAGTGCTACGTATTTTATTATCGGTACTACGACTTACCAGGTCATACGTTTTATCGCACCTTACTCTTACTACCGGTCCGTTTTCAGAAATATTTCCTGCTGCATTTTCATAAATAATGCAACCAAGGTTTGCCGGGGCAGATTTTATACTTACTGAATATGCTGTACCTGCGGGGTATGGTTTAGGAAAATTAAAATCTTTAGTTTGTAACCAGGTGCTACCAGTATTAGTTTGTTGAGTAACTACTAATGTGTCTGTATTATTTAGACGGAGTACAATTTTTGTCCCTGCAGGAGCTGTAAATGTTCCATATAGTTTTGAAGAAGATGAAGAGGGGACTGTGCCCGGATTTTTTCTGCAATCACACTGGATAGTAAGCGGATTGTTTGGTACAATACCTGAAGCGGCGGTAATGATACATTGCCGTGGCCCGTTAGTTTGTGTTATGATGTAGTTATCACCAACTGGAAACCCTCCTATATTGGCTAATGTGGAAAAAGGATATTGATGTGACCGCCGATAATTATCTGCAAATGAAAATATTTCGCCAGCTTCAATACCCATTACATTTAATTTAAAAATTGTTAATGGAGGATTGCCACAGTTGGCCGAAACTATTACATCACTGGTAGCAATTGTTCCGGTATTGGCGCCCCACATATTACAGGTTCTTGGACCTGATACTTGGGTAATAGAATATGATTGTCCGGTTTTTAATTTTTGAGAAAAATAAACAACCGGGTTGGCGGTGCTTAATTCTATTTTTTCGCCACCATTTAAGGTAAATTCAAATTTCTCCATGTTGGAATATAAACTGGATCCGTAGGTTACGCCGACTTTATATTCAGTGGCGGCAGGTAATGCCTGGTTACCTTGTTGGGCATTAATAAATAGTGAACATAGTACAGAACTTAGAAAAATAAAGCAGCTGCGTTTTAAAATCATATAGTCTTTTTTCTGGTGTGAAAGTAGGTTACTCCCTTACAGAGTAAAATAGTATAACAAGGGTTGCTATATAGGCATTTTGTGGGATATAGGTTGTTCGGGAGTTTACATATTGATAAACGATGCCTATTTCCTGGGTAAAAGCAGCTTCTAAATAGTAAATTATATCCTTCTATCGAAAATCCTTGCTAATCCTATTTGTTTTGAATTAATCTTTTCAGTTCTTCAATTTGTTTTTGTTGTTCTTTAATGCTTTCTATCAGGAGGGGAACAAGCCTTGCATAGTCCACTCCTTTATAGCCATCCATTTCATTCACGGCTTCGGGAATTACTTTTTCTACATTTTGAGCCAGCAAACCAATCTGTCTTCCTTGTTGAAAATTATTTTTTTGAAATGAACGAGCTTTCATTTCATACTCCACACCATTTATCTGCAACAGTTTTTGCAAAGGCGATTGTATCGGAGTAATATTTTGTTTGAAACGTTCATCGCTTGCATACGTATTCCCATTTGCCCAAATACTTCCGTTTACAAATAAGGCATATGGTGCACTTATCTGAAACCGGCCTGCTTGTGTAAACACACCAGCATTATCCTGTGTGCCAAATGAAACTGCAGCACCCGGATTATCTGCATGTAACCTTAATTCATTTCCATACACACCAATGCCTACTTCGCCGGCACCGCCGGGGTAGAGTAATATTTTTTCGCCTAATGATGCAGGAAAAGAAAGCGGCTTAACGGGGTTGTTAGTACCAATACCTACATTGCCATTTCCTTTTATCCGCATTCTTTCAGTAAATGAAGCGCTGCTTCCATATCCAAAAGCAATATCAGATGCTGCACCATCTGAATACAGTTGCAATAAACCACCCTGTACACCAAAGCCATAATGACTACCGGTGTTTCCGTATAAAGAAATTTTATTGCCTATGGAAGTAGCAAAGTTTAAAGGAAAGCCCGGAGTTGTTGTACCAATACCAACATTTACAGCGTCGGCCCCGGTGCCACCTAATACCAAACTGTTACTGGCTGCAACTTTTGCATTATAACCTATCGCTGTTGCATTGGAAAGATTATTAGCAGTAACGTCGGCAGCATATCCAATTGCTGTATTGTTATTTCCGGTGGTGTTGGTAGAAAGCGAAGTATATCCGGCGGCAGTATTTCTATTTCCCAAAGTATTATTGAATAGAGCATTACTTCCACTGCCAGTATTATAATCACCCTGGGTATTTGAACCTAATGATGAATTACCGTGTGCTGTATTATATATTCCTGTTGTATTTAGAAGAAGTGAATAAGCTCCGCTTGCTGCATTTTGATAACCTGTAGTATTTGCTTTAAGAGAAGATGCACCATTTGCTGTATTGGAATAACCGGAAGTGTTTAAAAATAAACTATTAAATCCCGATGCTGTATTGTCTGCTCCTGTATTATTAGTGTACAATGCTTTTGAACCCACCGCTGTATTCCTTCTGCCTTCACCCGGAAATAATGTTCCTGTACCATTATTATATAAAGCACTATCGCCAATGGCTACCAGGTTGCTGCGGTCAGTATTTCTCATCAAAGCCTCTGTGCCAATTGCCACATTGCTATACCCAGTTGTATTATTGTATAAAGCACTTATGCCTGCGGCAGTATTGTTGTTGCCAGTTGTATTGGAACTTAATACTGCATTACCAATTCCGGTATTTCTGTTACCGGTAGTGTTGTTTACCACAGCAAAATTTCCTACAGCAGTATTTTCATTTCCTGTATTATTCAGTGCCATGGCATTTAAACCCATAGCGGTATTAGCATTTCCAATGGTATTGTTGACAAGTGCTCCTGTGCCATTGGCAGTGTTTTGAGCACCGGATGAATTGCTTCTTAAAGCATTTGTCCCGGTTGCTGTATTATAGTAACCAGTAGTGTTTGCAAATAAGGCTTTGGAACCAAACGCTGAATTCTCTGTAGCCTGAAAACCTATTGCACCAAGTCCATTGTTATATAATGCACTATCACCAATAGCTACAAGATTATTACGATCAGTATTTCTAAATAAAGCTTCTGTGCCAATTGCTACATTGCTATAGCCGGAAATATTATTGTGCAAAGCATAAACTCCTGTCGCCGTATTATTGGAGCCAGTAGTATTTAATGCTAATGCGGCATTTCCTAAACCGGTGTTACTATTACCAGTTGAGTTGGTAAACATAGCATTTAAACCCATCGCTGTATTGGCACTTCCGGTTGTATTTGTTACCAAGGCACCTGTACCATTGGCAGTATTTTGCACACCAGTTGAATTATTTCTTAATGCATTTGATCCGGTAGCCGTATTATAATAACCAGTAGTATTTGCATACAATGCTTTGGAACCAAATGCAGAATTTAATGTGCCTTCGTAGGCATTGACTGCGCCAATTCCATTATTGAACAAAGCACTATCACCAACGGCTACCAGATTGCTGCGATTGCTGGTATTGAATAAAGCACCAGTACCTACTGCAATGTTTGAATAACCCGTTGTATTAAAATATAAAGCGGTGTACCCAATACCAATATTACTGCTGCCTGATGTATTATACCGCAAGGCATCGCTACCTATTGCATTGTTCTGACCACCGGTAGTGTTAAGGTACATGGCTAAATGACCCAATGCTGTGTTTTGGCTACCGGTAGTATTTTTATGCAAACTATAAACCCCCGAAGCAGTATTGAAGGAGCCTGAATTATTAAATTGTAAAGCACCCCATCCCATGCCCGTATTATTTTCACCACTTTTATTTCCAGAAAGAGATTTAAAGCCTATTGCTGTATTCCAGCTTCCGGTTGTGGAGGAATCTAAAGTTCTAAATCCAAATGCTGTGTTATTGGTAATGGTATCTACATAACCGGAACGTACATTATTTACTCTTATGATAAATGGTTTTGTATCCAGTGTTCCAATAAAATTTGTAGCAGAATCAATTCCTGAATTGCCTGTTAAGCTCCATCCGCTTGAAGCAATAATAGTTTGCCAGTTAGGTACTGCAGGTGTACCCATATTTACCATCAATTGATTTTTTGCTGTATCCAACACCAGCAATCCTTTTGCTGGATTAACAATTGAATTTATAGCTCCCGAATTCATGCGGGGTATTAGCAATCCTTTGGTGCCGCTTTTAATATCCAGCATGGCACTGTTATCTGGTAAACTGGCATCGTTGTTTACAGCAACATTTTGAGCTTCGCTTTTAGTAGTTATTACTATTGCCAGGATAAGAATTACTTTTTTCATGTTTTCTGATTATAATTTTTCTAATTTTCTTTTTAATTCATCCAGCTGAATTTGGATACTATCTATCTTTTCCTGGTAGTTTACAATTTGCTTTTGTTGTTCTTTAATGCTTTCTATCAGGAGGGGAACAAGTTTTGCATAGTCCACCCCTTTATATCCATCCATTTCATTCACCGCTTCGGGAATTACTTTTTCTACATTTTGCGCCAGCAAACCAATCTGTCTTCCTTTTTGAAAATTATTTTTTTGAAATGTACCAGCTTTCATTTCATACTCTACACCATTTATCTGCAACAGTTTTTGTAAAGGAGATTGAATAGCAGTTATATTTTGTTTGAAACGTTCATCACTTACATAGGTAGTTCCATTTGCCCCAATGCTACCGTTTACAAACAAAGCATACGGTGCACTTATCTGAAACCTGCCTGCTTGTGTAAACACACCGGCATTATCCTGTGTGCCAAATGAAACGGAGGCACCAGGATTATCTGCATGTAACCTTAATTCATTTCCATAAACACCAATGCCAACTTCGCCAGCTCCGCCGGGATAGAGTAATATTTTTTCGCCAAGCGATGCAGGAAACGAAAGCGGACGGGTAGGGTTGTTATTCCCGATGCCCATATTCCCATTCGCTAATACAGTTACTGCAGTGCTTCTTGCATTGTTTGCGGTACCATTTCCAATTTGGAAAATCCTGTCGCCCGGCTGAGAAGATAATGGGTCTGGAGCATCAGTAGTATCATTAAACATTCCGATCGAAGTGGAAGCAAAGGCCTTCGCAAATGAATAATATCCCATTGAGGTTGCAATCGTACCTGTGGCCTTTGTCCTGTGACCCATTGCCGTTGAATAGGATCCAAAAGCATTTGTAAAACTTCCTATCGCAGTTGATTCAGATCCGGCAGCCCAATTGCTGGCCCCTAATGTAGTTGATGATGGCCCCGAAGAATATAAATTGTATCCGATTGCAACAGATTGCGACCCTGAAGCGATTGAAAAATGCCCAATAACAGTTGAGAAATTTCCCCTGGCATCACTACTGTATCCCAATGCTGTTGAATAGTCGCCTGTTGCTTCATTTGAATTTCCGGCAACAAACGAAGAATGTCCTTTTGCTTTATTATCATATCCCAAGGCAGTTGAATAAATTCCTATACTGTCACGATTCCAGTAATTTCCAGCTACATAGCCTGCTCTGAAAGCAGCTTTATCAGGATACCACATCATTCGTCTTCCCCCTCCTTGTATGGGTGGATTACCTGGACTTCCCGGGACTAAGCCAATTGCACTAAATACTACTGCACTGTCTGCTACATGTAATCTTGCAAGTGGACTGACCGTGCCAATACCTACGTTTTGTGAAAAGCAAATTGTGCAGACAGCAATGAAAAATGATAGTATGATTATTCTTTTCATTGTTTGACTTTTAATAATTGTTCGATCAGTTTCTGCTGTGCATCATTTTCTTTCTTCAATTCTTTGATACTTTCTATCAGTAAAGGAACAAGCCTTGCATAATCTACTCCTTTGTATCCATCTATTTCATTCACCGCTTCGGGAATTACTTTTTCTACATTTTGCGCCAGCAAACCAATCTGTCTTCCTTTTTGAAAATTATTTTTTTGAAAGGAACCGGTTTTCATTTCATACTCCACACCATTTATCTGTAACAATTTTTGCAGAGGAGATTGTATGGCAGTAATATTTTGTTTGAATCGTTCATCACTGGCATACGTATTTCCATTTGCCCAAATGCTTCCGTTTACAAATAAGGCATATGGTGCACTTATCTGAAACCTGCCTGCTTGAGTAAATACACCGGCATTATCCTGTGTGCCAAAGGATACTGATGCACCCGGGTTATCACTGTGTAATCGCAACTCATTGCCATATACCCCAATTCCCACTTCACCTGCACCGCCGGGGTATAGTAATATTTTTTCTCCTAAGGATGCGGGAAATGAAAGTGGCTTTGCCGGATTTACAACACCAGCCATACCAATATTTCCATTGCGAAGAATGGTGAGTGCATTAGAGCGGCTGGCATTGGATGCTCCATTGCCTATTTGAAAAATACGATCTGTTGATGCTTCTACTGCGGCGTTAGGATTATCAGTGTTGTCATTATAAGTACCCACAGAAGTTCCCATTTTAGCTTTTGCAAAAACACTGTTACCTGCAGCAAAAGAAATATCGCCGGTGGCAAATGCAAAATTTCCAAAAGCAGTAGAGGTGATACCGCTTGCCTGTGTATTACTACCTGCAGCAAATGAAACACTTCCTGTTTTATCTTTATCCCAACTGTCGTTTATAATGTTTCCTGCTCGGAAGGCTGCTTTATCTGCATACCACATCATCCTGTTGCCAGCACCGGTTGCAGGAGGATTGTCGGGAGTACCGGGCAATGAGGCAGGTGCTGTAAACAATGCACTTCCATTTTGTAAAATAGTAACTGCATTATTTCTTGCATTGTTTGCTGTGCCGTTTCCTATTTCAAATAAGCGATTTGTAGCAGTAGTGTCATTGTATTTTCCGGTAACAAAAGAAAAATCAGACCGGGCAATTGTATAAGCTCCAATGCTGATTGAATTATTACCCCTGGCTATGGAATTATCGCCCATGCTTAATGATGCACCACCAACAGCCTGTGTATTAGCACCAATACTTACGGAATAATTTCCCGGTGCAGCAGGACTAAAGCCAATTGAAGTACTTGCAAAACCTGCTGCAATTGCAACATACCCTGCTGCGATACTTCGATTGCCAGAGGCGTTAGTAAGAAAACCCAGGCTCACTGCATTATCACCTGATGCGATTGCTTGCTCACCCACTGCAATTGCATTGTTGCCAGACGCATTGGATACTAATCCCATAGCTATGGCATGAAAACCGGTTGCACTGTTTGTATTTCCTGCTGTAAATGATGCATACCCTTTTGCTTTATTATTAATTCCAAATGCGGTTGAATAATCACCGGTGCTATCCTTGTCCCAACTTGATGTATTAACATAGCCAGCTCGGAATGCGGCTTTATCTGCATACCACATCATTCTTCTGCCTTCACCGCTTACAGGTGGTTGGCCAGGTGAGTTGGAAGCTTGCCCTGCTGCTAAAAACACTACACTGCTATCAGCTACATGTAATCTTGCAACGGGTGATGATGTTCCAATGCCAACTTTTCCATTTCCTTTTATCCGCATACGTTCTGTAAAACTTCCACTATTGCCATAGCCAAAAGCAATATCATCTGATGAAGTGGCACTATACAACTGCATTAACTGATTGGAAAAAACACCCAGCCCAAAATGAAGCATAGAAGGATTCCCATCATCATACAAACTAATTTTATCTCCGTTGCTATTATTAAAACTTAAGGGAAAGCGGGGAGTAGTAATGCCGATACCGGTATTTGCATTTCGCAAAACAGTTAACGCATTACTTCTTGTTGCAAGAAATCCACTTCCATTTCCAATCTGAAAAATTCTATCAGTGGGTGATGTAAAAGTAGGATCAGGATTATCATTTATATCGTTATACCATCCGGTAGCGAATGATGCTCTTGCTTTAGCCATCACATATCCACCTGCAGCAAAAGATTGTGTGCCGGATGCAATTGCTGAATCTCCGGTGGCAAAAGAACTAACACCAGAAGAAATAGTATGTAAGCCTATTGATGTAGACCAATATCCTGATGCAATATTTTCGGTACCAAGTGCAACAGCATTAATACCACTGGCCGTACTGAAGAATCCTGCAGCAAAACTAAAGTCTGTATTGGCTGAACTATTCCATCCAAGTGCAGTGGAACCAACACCTTTTGCATTGGTTCGAACACCAAAAGCAGATGAGCCGGTATTAGATGCAAGTGTGGAATGACCCAATGCTATACTGAAAATTCCAATGCTGTCTTTATTCCAACGATTGTCTTCTACCCATCCTGCACGGAAAGCTCCTTTCTGAGGATACCACATCATTCTTGTACCTGCACCTTGTAGTGGTGGTAATTGCGGGGGATTATAATTTGTAAAAGAGGACGGTCCGGTAAATAATACATTACTGTCTGCTACATGCAGCCTTGCTATTGGTGTTGTAGTGCCAATGCCTACGTTTTGAGCTGCAACATTCAAACAAGTTAAAAAAATAATTATGATTGTAAATACTTTTTTCATCCGTTATTTTTTTAAAAGCTGTTCAATCATTTTTCTTTGTTCATCAATTTGTTTTTGCTGTGCTTTAATTGCTTCAATTAATAAGGGCACCAGTTTAGCATAATCCACTCCTTTATATCCATCACTACCGGTATATACCACATTGGGTAATACCTGTTCTACATTTTGTGCGATCAATCCAACCTGTTCTTTGGTATCAAACTGCATTTGGGGAAATTCGCTTCTGCGTAAATCATAAAACACACCGTTCAACTGCATTATTTTATCCAATGCATTTGTGATGCTGTGTATATTTTTTTTGTACCTTATATCAGAAGGGGTTATTGTACCGCTGGCTACAATGTTTCCAACAACGTGCAGTTTGTGAAATGGATTGGAAATTCCAATACCAACATTTCCATTTGTTAATACAGTCATTGCATTGCTTCTGGTATTATCATCTATTCCATTTCCTATTTCAAATAAGCGGTTGCTGGCGGTGGTATCATTATATAATCCTATTACTAAGGAATAATCAGATTTTGCTATTGTACTAAACCCCATACTGGTGGAATAATTTCCGTTGGCGGTTGTAACAGTTCCTATACTGGTGGAATAATTTCCACTGGCGGTTGTACCATACCCCATGCTGGTGGAATAATTTCCACTGGCAGTTGTAAAAGTTCCCATACTGGTGGAAGAAGATCCACTGGCAGTTGTAGCATACCCCAAACTGGTGGAAATAAATCCACTGGCACTTGTATTGTATCCGGATGAAAAAGAGTAACGGCCAATACTGTCTTTATCCCATTTCGTACCATTAACAGCACCAACCCTGAATGCTGCTTTTTGGGGATACCACATCATACGGCTGCCTGCGCCCGATGCAGGAGGATAATAAGTGGTTGTGCCGGGTATTGTAACAGGGCCGGTAAATAAAACATTGCTATCGGCTACATGCAACCTTGCAACAGGTATAGCAGTGCCAATGCCTACGTTTTGTGCAATAGAATTCATTAGTATAAAAAAAAATAAAGAAGTTAGGGCAGTCAGCTTTTTCATTCAAAATTTGTTTGCTCAAAGCTATTCAAGCTACCCTTGTGTGTAAATAGGTAAATGGTGTATGAAGGGATAGGTATTTTGTGGGATGAAAGGGATTACACCCTGTTACCATATACTTTATTAATGGCTTCGGTTTTATTTTGCACATGCAGCTTTTCATATATTTTCCCGATGTGCTGTCTTACTGTATGAAAACTTATACCGAGTTGTTCTGCAATTTCTTTGTACAACATTCCTTTGGCAAGATATTCCAACACTTCTTTTTCCCTTGGGGTAAGAACAGAAGCTTCTGTATTAGCACCATTTTGTTGTTCCTGGAAAATAGTAACTAATTTTCTGGCAATGGTTGTACTCATGGGTGAGCCACCGTTGTATAATTCTTTTACTGCTTCTATAATTTGCAGCGGAGCAGTTTTCTTTAGCAGGTAACCGCTTGCACCAGCTTTAAGTGCTTCAAATACCTGGTCGTTGTTTTCATATACTGTAAACATCATAAACTGCATTACCACTCCGGTTTTCTTTACCTGTCTTATACATTCAATGCCGGTAATGCCGGGCAGATTAATATCCATAATAACAATGTCCGGTTTTAGCAATGGAAGTTCAAGTATCGCAGCTTCTGCTGTACGAAACGTACTAAGCAATTGCAATTCCGGATCCCGGCGAATAAATTCACTAAGCCCTTCTGTTACTTCTTCCAGATCTTCTACGATTACAAGTTTGATGGTGGCCATTATTACAAATTTAGCATTTACAACATGACGGCATATAGGCATTTTGTTATATAGGCACCGAAATGGTAATTTTTGCTCCGTTATTGTTTTCAACGGTAAAACTTCCGTTTATATCCTGCATTCTTTTCTTCATATTTTCAAGTCCGTTGGCAAAGGGCCGGATGCTTTCTTTATCTATTCCTTTTCCATTATCTGCAATTGCCACACGGATATTCTTATTGTCATTGTCGGTATTGAATGTTATTACCACTTCTGATGCGGTAGAATGTTTTACAATATTATTCAGGGCTTCTTTTATTACCAGGAAGATATTTCTTCTTATTTCTCCTTGTATTTGCTTATCATTCAATTCGCCTGCATTGAATTGGAGCTTAATATTTTTATCCTGCAGGTATTCGGATGCGTAGGATCGGCAAAAGCTTACCAGGTCGCCAATAGAGTCGTATCGTTGGTTCAATGCCCATACAATTTCATTCATTTTTTCCGCCATCTCATCACTATAAATAGAAATTTTGGACAGATCTTTATTCAGGGCCTCATCATCTTTTTGTGTGAGCTGCATTTTTTCGCTAATGAATTTGATACGGGATAAAGAAGCCCCAAAATCATCATGCATATCAGTGGCAATCCTTGTACGTTCTTTTTCGATGGCCTGTATTTTTTCCAATACAGTTTTTTGCTTTTCTAATTTTCTGCGATAATAGCTTCTAATTAAAAGCCAGGCAAGTATTACAAACAGGGCGGACATGATTATCCGGAACCAAATTGTTTTTACCAATGGAGTTTTGATATTGAAAGTGAATGGGTATGCAGTCTCGATCCAGGTATCTGTACCTTTATATTTGCATCGAACAGAGAAGTTGTATTTGCCATGCGGCAGACTATTAAAAGTTACTGTTCTTTTATTTTCAAGATCTACCCATTCATTACCAACGCCTTTCAACAGGTATTGAAATATGATCTGGTTATTCCTATTAAAATCTGGTGCAGCAAAACTGAATTCGATATTATTTTCCTTTGTGCCAAGCAAAATATTTTTTTCATTGTCAAAATAGAAGTTCTTACCATTAACCCTCATCTCATCTATAAAAACATTTGGCTGGCTGATAAATACGTTGCTCAATAAGCTGTCAGGATTAAAACTACTGATAGAATGTTTTGAGCCAACATATAAACGGCTTTCATCTTTATCGAAAAACATACCATAGCTTTCAAAGTTATCATCTGGAAATCCATCATAACCGGTAAATGAAACAACATTATCTCTATCAGGCAAATAGCAGCAAAGCCCTTTGCGGGTGCCAAACCATAATCTATTTTTTGAATCGTTGCACATAGCATACACTGCATCGGTTGGCAATCCTTTATTGATATCATAATAACTGCCCCGCTTTTTGTTTAAATTATATTTTAATAGTGCTGCACCATCCAGGGCCATCCATAAATTATCTTCCGCATCAATCCATAAGCCAGATACACCTGTTCTTGTTTTATACTCAGGTATAAAAGTATCTACTGAATATTCTTCAAATTTTTTTGTTCCGGAATTCCATCTCAATAGCTGAGAATTTTTATTACTGCACCACCATATATTGCCATGGCTATCTTCAGCAGCACTATGCACATAGCTGTGACTGAAAGCTGGTGGCGATGAAGATCTGCTGTATTGTATGTATTTGTTTGTGCCTGCGGGATTATGTATCAGGCCTGCACCACCATTTGCACTGTACCAGATATCGCCATTTTTTGATTTGAATACTAATGTAACAACATCAGTAGTGGGAGTGAAGAAAGGAGTTAGAAAAGATGGGTAGGTTGTTTTGCCGGTAGTCATATTATATACCGCCAGTTTTTTACCAGCACCTGTTGCTATTATTTCGTTGCCGGATTGTATTGCACTCCAACAATAATTTAGTTCCTTGTCCAGCCGGGAGACGGTGTTGGATATTATATTCAGTTTGAATAAACTATTGGTCTGTAGTAAAAAATATAAATTTCCGTCGGGTCCTTTTAATATAGATTTAAATTCATCATTGCTGCTCATTTGTAATTCTTTTCCCCAATATTTAATGGGAGAACGATCAAGACTAAAACGACTTATGCCGTTGACAGTTGACAGCCAATAGTAACCGTCCCTGGTCTGGTATATATCTACAATGGTATTTGATACAATGGGCTTGTCTATCGGCGAAACAGTGGTGAAGACGGAGGTGTTGGTAAAATCAGTTATATAAAGTCCATTATCTCCTGCCTGCATTATTGCATTATTGCCAAGCAAGATTGTTTTTCTTACGGCTCCATCTTTTTGTGCTGTAATTTCAACTGGTGTATAATTGGTTTTTTGCGGCAGATCAAGATCAATATACCAGTTGCCATTAAAAAAAGCAGTAAGCATCAGTCTCTTCTTACTACTGTCATACGCAGTAGGTAAAAAAAAGTTTGACCTGGAATCCAGTTTGCTGCCCTCTATGTTTAATGGAGTGATCTGCCCGTTATAGTAATTGAGCAGGTTAAATTTATTATATCCGGCTGTATATAATAAAGCATACGGAGAGTGAATAGGAAAGGCTCCCACGATAGTATTAGCAGGATAATATTTTTCTACTGGCACTGCCATTGTTACCTGGAAATCTTTATTAGCTATAAAGACAGAATCAGAAACAGACAAACACCACAGACTGTCATTTAACTTTTTGGGGCTGGCAGTTATTAATTTGCCTTTGAATCGGGGTAATTGTTCAAAGCGATGGTTATATATATTTACCTGCCATAGAATGGAACCACTGAGAAAAAGAATATAGCCAGGTTTATATTCGCTGATAACGGATATGCTATTATTTTTAAACCGGTTGCTATCCGCAGGGTTTGCATACCATGTTTTATAATGTTGACCGTCAAATCGTATCAACCCTTCTCTTGTGCCTATCCATAGAAAGCCACGGCTATCCTGGGTAATGTTGTTGATGTTTTCTTCTGGCAAGCCATTTGCCAGAGTGTAATTTGTAAAGTTTATTACAGATGGTGGCTGTGCAGTGCTGCAACAGCTAACTAATAAAAATATGGATGCAATAAACCACCGCATCCTTAAAAATACAATTATTCAAAATCTTCGTAGAGCAAATATTTTTTACGGATCTTTTTAAATTCATTGAGTTGTGGTTCCCAGCTTTTGCGAATGTCTTCTTCGCTGGTTCCATTTTTTATTTGTTGCCAGAGATCATTATTGCCCGCCAGCTTATTAAAAAACGATTCTTCCATTTTGCCAGACTTCGGCAACAGGAAAAATTTATCTTTTTCAGGAAAAAGTTTATAAGCTTCCATCAGCCATTTTAATTGTATGCGATTACCCGTTTGTGCAAGCACTTCTTCCGGTGTGCCTGATAGATCCCAGCCATAGCAAACTTGTCCGTATAGTTTCGAATTCTTTGCTCCTTCATTTGGATTGGGAGTAAATGAATATAAATTTTTGGGTAACGATGGATGACCGAATACCTGGAATGGTTTGCTGGTGCCTCTTCCTTCACTCAATACAGTGCCTTCAAAAAAACATGTGGAAGGATATAGATAAATAGATTGAATATTAGGAAGGTTGGGAGAGGGCCTTACAGGCAATACATATTTACTTTTATGTGTGTAGCCCTGGCATTTGATCACCATAAAATGAAAGGGAGTATCCACTGTAGGCGTAGTGGTAATATTATACGCATTAATAGCATTTGCTTTTTCGCTAACCATTTTTTCGCCCAACAGCATCATAGCATATTCTCCCATCGTCATTCCATACACAATTGGAATAGGTTGCTTGCCCACACCGCTTTTATATTTTAGATCCAACACTGGTCCATCTACGTAAAAACCATTGGGGTTTGGCCGGTCAAGTAATAATAAAGGTTTATGATTTTCCAAGGCTGTCTCCATAAATTCCTGCATTGAATTTATATAAGTGTAAAATCGGCAGCCCACATCCTGCAAATCAAAAATAAGTACATCCACTTCTTTCAAATCTTCCGGAGAGGGATTTTTCTTTGCTCCATATAAAGACACAACAGGGATACCTGTTTTGCTATCTATATAATTACCTACTTTTTCCCCGGCATCTGCAGTGCCACGAAAACCATGTTCTGGTCCGAATATTACTTTTATATCCACTCCCAATTTTCTTAATGTATCTACAAGATGAGTATTGCCGACCATAGAAGTCTGGTTGGCAAATATTCCCACTCTTTTTCCTTTGATAATCGGCAGGTATACATTTAATCTTTCAGCACCGGGTAGAATGGTATTTTTTTCTGCGGATGTTTTTCTGGTTCCTTTTTGAGCGGAGCAACTGGCAGTAACTATTAAAAAAGATAAAGCGATAGCTAATTTCATGAAAAAGGTATTTATGCAAATGAAAATACACAAAATATAAAGAGAGACTGTTTCAAATATTTAAACGGTTGCATTGGCTGATTTGGCCTACCTTGCAAGCCAGTTTTTATTAAAAAATCAACCTAAAAACAACAACAATGGCACAGGTAAAAAACGGCGATACAATAAAAGTACATTATCATGGAAAGTTGACAACCGGCGAAACTTTTGATTCATCAGCAGGTCGGGAACCTCTGGAGTTTGAAGTAGGTAGTGGTATGGTGATAAAAGGTTTTGATGATGGTGTAACTGGTATGTCTGTTGGCGAAAAGAAAACAATTAATATTCCTTTTATGGAAGCATACGGACCAAAAAATCCGGATATGATAATAGAAATGCCAAAAGATCGGTTTCCTAGGGATATGGAAATAGAAGTAGGCATGCCCCTGGGAATGAGTGATCCAAATGGTCAGCAGTTCCAGGTAACAGTAGTGGAAATAAAAGAGGAAATGGTGATGCTGGATGCCAATCATCCGCTTGCCGGACAAGATCTGATCTTCGATCTTGAGCTGATGGAAATAGCAGGAGATGCACCGAGAATCATTATGCCATAAGTTTAATTGGCAATAGGCAATTTGCAATTCTTCTACTGTATTGTCTTTATGATATTTAAAAGTCCGGTATAACATTGAAGATGTTTGCCGGATTTTTTATTGTCCATTGTCTATTGCTTATTGCAAATTGAAATTTGCCTTTTTCGAAGTATATTACATCCCCCAAAAGAAAAAATATGTTTGAAAACTACCATTTTACAGCTCCAGAAAGATTTTTAAGATATGTGCAGATAGATACACAAAGTGATCCGCAATCAATTACTTCGCCAACCACAGAAAAACAAAAAGACCTTGGAGAAATACTGGCTGAAGAATTGAAACAAATGGGTATTGAAGATGCTCACCTGGATGGGTGGGGCTATGTGTATGCTACTATTCCCTCTACTACAGATAAAAAAGTACCAGTGATTTGTTTTTGTGCACATATGGATACGGCTCCTGATTGCAGCGGCACTGGTGTAAAACCAATTTTGCATAAAAATTACCAGGGACAGGATATTGTATTGCCAGATGATACGTCGCAGGTAATACGTATGAGTGAGAATACTTATTTGCAAACACAGATTGGCAACGATATTATTACAGCTTCAGGAACAACATTATTAGGCTCAGATGATAAAGCCGGTGTAGCAGAAATAATGGACGTTGCTAATTTTTTAATGAGTAATAAAAATGTAAAGCATGGCGAAATAAAAATTTTATTTACACCGGATGAAGAAGTAGGTAAAGGAACCGCCAGAGTAGATATGAAAAAACTGGCTGCTGATTTTGGCTATACATTAGATAGTGGTGATGCTGGTTCTTTAGAAGATGAAACCTTTAGTGCCGATGGGGTGCAGGTAATTATTCATGGAGTAATTTCTCATCCCGGGTATGCAAAAGGTAAGATGATCAATGCAATGAAAATTGCGGGAGAAATATTAGCCGCCTTACCAAAAGATAGACTTTCACCAGAATCAACCGATGGCAAACGAGGTTTTATTCACCCGGTAAGAGTGGAAGGCATTGCTGAAAAATGTACCATCGATTTTATTATCCGTGATTTTGAAACGGCAGGGTTAATTAAAAAAGAAGACTACCTGCGAACTCAAATAGAAGAGAGAATGAGAACTTATCCCAATGCAAGTTTTGAGTTTCATGTGTTGGAGCAATACCGCAATATGAAAGAAGTGTTGGACTTGCATCCACAGGTAATTGAATATGCAAAAGATGCTATTACAAGAGCTGGACTTACTTTAAAAATGGAAAGCGTTCGTGGTGGTACAGATGGTAGCAGGCTTTCTTTTATGGGATTACCTTGTCCGAATCTTTTTGCCGGCGAGCAGGCCATTCATTCAAAACTGGAGCACATCAGTGTGCAGGATATGAACAAAGCGGTGGAAACTATGGTACACCTTGCCATGATATGGGAAGAAAAAAGTTGAACCCTGTCCCTAAAGGGAACCTAGAACAATTATTTACTTCTCGCCTTTTTGAGATTGATACGAAAATTAAATAGTGTTAATTTAAAAACGTTAAATTAACATAACTCAGAATGGATTGTATGAAAGAAAGAACTGTGATAGAATACAGAACTTGAACAAATACCAGAATTACTATCGTAAATTACATTAATAACTAAAACTAGTACTATGGATATCAGACAATGGATAGCAAATAATTGGTGGATTATTGTGGCCGTCATTATTTTTTTCGGTTCCCTGTTTACAATCAACCAGGGATATATTGGTGTCATTACCATGTTCGGTAAATACCGCCGGATAGCCCGCCCGGGATTGAATATGAAAATTCCTATTCTGGAAACAGTGGCACGAAAAGTTTCTATTCAAAATCGTTCAGTTGAATTAGAATTCCAGGCAGTAACGTCTGACCAGGCCAATGTTTATTTTAAAAGTATGTTATTGTATTCAGTGCAGAATGCAGAAGAAGAAACAATAAAAAAAGTAGCGTTCAAATTTTTTGCTGATAAAGATTTGATGCAGGCATTAATAAGAACGATTGAAGGAAATATCCGTTCGTTTGTAGCAACTAAGAAGCAGGCAGAAATATTGGCCCTTCGTAAAGAGATTGTAGAGTATGTAAAAACAGAGATAGATCAGCAATTAGAAACCTGGGGTTACCATTTACAAGATCTTCAGATCAATGATATTACGTTTGATAAAGTAATTCTGGATTCAATGAGCAAAGTGGTAGCATCAAACAACCTTAAAGCTGCTGCTGAAAATGAAGGGCAAGCCTTATTGATCACCAAAACAAAATCTGCTGAAGCTGATGGAAATGCCACTAAGATTGCTGCGGAAGCAGAAAAAGAAGCAGCCCGTCTCCGTGGGCAAGGAGTAGCTCTCTTCCGTAAAGAAGTAGCAGCGGGTATGTCGGAAGCAGCAGAGCAAATGAAGCAAGCCAACCTTGATACGAATGTGATCTTGTTCAGCATGTGGACAGAAGCTATCAAAAATTTTGCTGAGTATGGAAAAGGCAATGTAATTTTCTTGGATGGTAGTTCGCAGGGAATGGAAACGACCATGAAGCAAATACAAGCTTTGATGGTGAAACATGCAGGTACAGATAAATAGTCGGAACAATAAAAATATAGGCTGTCCGGAAGAAGATTCATACGTTTTGAATATTCTTTCGGACTTTCTTTTTTGGAGCATTCCTGTTAAATAACTCTAAAACTTCATATCATCATACAACGTGGCATTATTTTTCTCGTTCAATGTAACGTTATTCAGACTTGTTAATAATCCCAAAAAAATAATCAGCAGGCAAGCCCTACTTTTACACCTAAAGAAGAAAAACTATGATTGACTTACTACAAATTGCAGACACACTTACAAAAGAAGTTATTAAAGTAGCCGGCGACAGGAACGGCGATGGCTCTATCGGTTTCGGGGAATTATTAATGACAGGTGGATGGATCATGATTCCACTGGCAATCATGATGTTGCTGGCAGTTTATTTTTTTGCAGAAAGGTATATGGCCATTCGCAATGCTACTAAATTAGACGGAAACTTTATGAACATCATCCGGGATAATATTACCAGTGGTAATGTATCCGCTGCAAGAAATTTTGCAAAGAACACTAATAATCCTGTGGCAAAAGTAATTGACAAAGGAATACAACGTATCGGTAAACCAATTGACAGTATAGAAAAGAGTATGGAGAATATCGCCATTCTCGAAATGTATAAGTTAGAAAAGAACCTGGGATTTTTATCTGTAATAGCAAAAGCAGCACCCATTTTTGGATTCGTAGGAACACTGGTTGGTATGATGCAGTTGTTCTCCGGTATTACCTCTTCTGCAGAATTCACTCCGTCATCTATTGCAGGGGGTATATATACAAAGCTGATCACCTCCATCACAGGTTTATTGATTGGATTGGGAGCTTACCTTGCTTACAGTTATTTAAATACACAAATAGATAAGTCTTCTCATAAAATAGAAGCAGCCTCTTCTGATTTCTTAGATATTTTACAAGAACCCACCAGATAAACCATACGAATGAAAATCAGAAAAAAGCATAAAGAAGGATCGGAAGTTTATACCGATACATTGGTTGACATCCTGTTTATTGTACTCATGTTCTTCCTGATCGTATCTACTATTGCTAACCCTAATGTGGTTGGAGTAAGCAATCCTAAAGGAACAAAAGATACTAAAGCCAAGCAGCATATAATGGTGTCTATTAATAAGAACCAGGAATTTTTTATTGGTACTACAAAAATTGAATCCTCTATTTTTGATTCAATGCTGCGGAAAGAAATTCTCAAATATAAATCCCTGGTAGATACTCCAACCGTGGTTATTAATGCAGATACTGCCGCTTTCTATGGAGAAGTGTACAGGGTAATGCGTTTGGCAAGAAAAGACAAAGCAAGGGTAGTGGCGCAGGTAGATTAAACTTCACCTTCTATAAAATTATTTTATTAGACCGGATTTAATCATTCGGTCTTTTTGTTGCATATCCTTTTTTAATTCGGCTTTATAACCCAGGGATTGCAATAATTGCATAGTTGTATTACCAAGGTCTTCATGTATTTCAAAATAAAGAAATCCATTCTCTTTAAGATGTTGTTTACCAAACTCCGCAATCGTTTTATAAAATAGCAGCGCATCATCATCTGGAACAAAAAGAGCTGTGGCAGGTTCGTACTTTAATACATTTTCATTCATCGTGTCCTTATCTTTTTCAGGAACGTATGGAGGATTGCTAACGATGATGTCGAACTGAGGCAACTGATTCCAATTTTCTTTATCTAAAATGTCAAGTTGTAAAAATGAAATATCAGTGCCAATAGTCGCTGCATTTTTTTTTGCCACCAGTAATGCTCTTTCGCTGATGTCGCAGGCCCATACTTCGGCAGTAGTATTTTTTTTCTTTAAAGCAATAGGAATACAGCCGCTGCCTGTTCCTATATCCAAAATTTTTAAATTATCTATTGATGATGTGAGAATCCATTCAACCAATTCTTCTGTTTCCGGCCGTGGTATCAATACATTTTTATCAACATACAATTTTGCTCCGCAAAACCAGGCTTCGTTCAATACATATTGTACTGGTTCATGCTGTAGTAATCTTTCTATATATTCTTTTAATATAACTTCTTCGGCATTAGTGATAGCCGAATGTTTATAAAGAATCCGTTCTGTTTTTTTTGAACCGGTAAGGTGTTCCATTACCCAATCAGTAATTTGGCTGGCTTCGCTGTCGGAATATATGCTCCGCAATTTATTTAATAAAGAAAATGTTGCTTCCTGCATCGTCATAACAACAAACTTACAAAGTGAATGGCATAAAAATGAATAGTCAATTGTGAATAGTAATTCCATTTCAATATTCAGTTCATCTTCATCGGTTTGAGAATGGGTTATATTTGCAATATTCACTACTTACATTTGACAATTCACCAAAAATATATACAACGTTGTATTCAGCTGGCCCAAAAAGGCGCAGGCCATGTGGCGCCTAATCCCATGGTAGGTGCCGTGCTGGTACAGGATGAAATAATAATAGGTGAAGGCTGTCATCAGAAATATGGCGAAGCACATGCCGAAGTAAATTGCATAAATGATGCGATGCAGAAAGGCCATACAGATTTAAGCCAATCAACTTTATTTGTTTCATTGGAGCCATGTGCTCATTTTGGGAAAACACCTCCTTGTGCTGATCTGATCATTCAGCATAAAATACTGAAAGTGGTGATTGGTTGCAGAGATCCATTTAAAGAAGTAAATGGTAAAGGCATCGAAAAATTGCAGGCAGCAGGAGTGGAAGTAGAAATGGCGGATCGGTTACTGAAACATGAATGCGAAGAATTAAATAAACGTTTCTTTACTTTTCATAAAAGTGAAAGACCATATATAGTTTTAAAGTGGGCACAAACGGCGGATGGGAAAATTGCCTCCGTAAATCCCCCGCAAGGGGGGACTTTAGAGTCTGCAAAGAATAAAAACTCACTTCTATATCCTGAGTCCCAAGATCATCCTGCAGTTGAGGGGGCTAGGCTTTTAATCAGCAATGAATACAGCAACCGATTAGTACATCAATGGCGCAGCGAAGAAGTAGCGATATTAGTTGGTACAAATACCGCATTGCTTGATGATCCATCATTAACAACCAGGTTATGGAATGGTCCATCACCAATACGATTAGTGCTGGATATGAACTTGCGGCTTCCCACTTCATTAAAAATATTTAACCGGGAAGTGCCGACTATTATTTTTAATGGCATCAAAAATGAAGAAGACAGTAATCTCTCTTTTTATAAAATTGAAAAAAGTAAAAGTATTGTTGCCCAGCTTTTAAATGCACTGTACGATTTGAAAATACAAAGTGTATTAGTAGAAGGCGGAGCTAGATTACTCCAATCTTTTATTGATGATGGAGTGTGGGATGAAATAAGAATAATTACAAATCAGGAATTAAAAATTAATGAAGGTCTTGCTGCTCCCATTCCTGAAAATGCAATACTGGTAGAGTCAACAAAATTATTTACAGATACGATTGAAAAATATGTGCGGTCAACAGAAGATTACTAACCAATGAACCAGGATACTTACAACACTATTGAAAAAATTTCCATTGCAGAATTTAAAGACCGGGGCAGCAAGTTTATTGCTTATGCTTTTCCCATAATTGATGCAGGTGATTTTAAAAAACGATTGGCCGAAATAAAAAAAGAACATCCGAAAGCTACGCATCATTGTTTTGCTTACCGGCTGGGACTTGATGGTAACAACTTTCGGGTGAGTGATGATGGCGAGCCTTCTGGTTCTGCAGGCCGGCCCATACTTGGACAGATAGACAGCAAGCAGTTAACCAATGTGCTCATCGTGGTGGTTCGTTATTACGGCGGTACATTATTAGGAGTACCTGGCCTGATAACGGCTTACAAATCTGCCGCAGCATTTGCTTTGCAAACAACGGGTATTGTACAAAAACCTGTGTTGCTCCAATATCGGTTGCAATTTGATTACACACAAATGAATGAAGTAATGAAAGTGGTAAAGCAATTTGATTGTGTAGTATTAAAACAGGAAATGCAATTATTTTATCTGATAGAAATTGGTGTGCCGAAGAACAGAATAGACGAAGTATTATTCCGATTAAAGGATTTAAGAGGAGTGGAAGTAGAGAGGATATAATGAAATTGATTTAACTCCATCCAGATTATTATCTTGATTTATAACCAAAGATTTATTAGGCTACTTCTTTCTACTTATATTCACAGTATAAATTATTTCTTGTGATAACTAACCAACACACTAACCACCCAACCTGGCTGCTTTTTATTTTATTTATAGTAATACTAAGTGGAGGCTGCACTCAAAAAAAATCTTCTTCTTCCAAAGAAAAAAAAGAAAAATACGATGGGCCTGAAATGATTGCCCGGATGGATTATGAACGTACCAAAGATCCGGCGACCGGCCTTGTACCAAGAGACCAGTTATTGGTTGCTATGGATAAAACCCGTCTTTCAAAACTGGATATGCAAAACAGTGCAAACCGTGTAAATGCATTAACATGGGTAGAAAGAGGTCCTAACAGTGATGTGCCGGGCCCATCCAACGGTAACACAAGAGCTAATAGCGGCATTGCATCCGGAAGAGTGAGAGCTATAATGGTAGACTCTACAGATGCTACCAAAAAAACCGTATGGATTGGTGGGGTGGATGGAGGTCTCTGGAAAACAACAGATATTACTGCATCTCCTGCAAATTGGATTTTGGTAAATGATTTTTTAAGCAATCTCGCCATTGCTGATATATGCCAGGATCCAAGACCGGGTTTTCAAAATATCATGTACTTCTGTACCGGCGAATCTTATTTTAATTTTGATGCCGTACAAGGAAATGGTGTTTTTAAAAGCACAGATAATGGAGTTACCTGGAATTATTTGGCAAGCACCAGTTCTTATTTAAATGGTACCCGCATAAAATGTGATTACCAGGGAAATATTTATTTAGCAACAAGAGGTAATGGTTTACTTCGTTCTACAGCTGCAAGTGGTGGTGCTGCGTGGACTGATATAACTCCAAGTGGTTTGCCGGCAGATATATGTGACCTGGAAATAAGTTCTACTGCTGTTGCCGGAAGATTGCATGTGGTAACAGGGATTTTTTCTACCCAAGGGTATCGCTATACTGATATTCCTGCTACAGTTACATCTGCCACATGGACTGCACCGGCTGTAGCATTTCCTTCTTTTGCCATGCGGGCAGAGATTGCTTGCAGCGGTTCTACTTTATATGCATTGCCTGCAAATGCCAGTTATCAGGTGCCTACAATTTATAAGTCAACTAATGGCGGCGCTAATTGGGCAGCCACAGTCGGGCAACCCACAGCTGGTTGGGGAGCTGGTCAGGCATGGTACAATCTTTCAGTTGGAATTGACCCATCAGATCCTAATAATTGCATAGTAGGTGCATTGGATACCTGGAAAACAACTAATGGTGGAACTTCCTGGAGCCAGATATCAACCTGGGTGGGTACGACTCCTGTTAATCAATACGTACATGCTGATGTGCATAACATTGCCTGGTATGATGGAGGTAACAAATTATTATTCGGCTGCGATGGTGGAATACATTATTCCTCAGATAAAGGAACTACAATACGAGATAGAAATGTAGGGCTTCGTATAAAACAATTTTATTCCTGTGCTATTCACCCCTCTACCACCAATTATTTCCTGGCAGGTGCACAGGATAATGGTGTTCATCAATTTAGTAACGCAGGTTTAAGTAATACGGTTGAGGTAACAGGTGGTGATGGCGGCTATGTCGCCATTGATCAAAACGAACCGCAATATCAATTCGGTTCTTATGTATATAATGATTACAGGAGAAGTACCAATGGTGGAGCCACCTGGAGCAGTGTAACTTTAAATGGAGGCACCGGACAGTTTATAAACCCATTTGATTATGATAATACAGCCAACATCATGTATTGCGGCGATGCAGCAGGTGCTTATCGCCGATGGACGGATCCGCAGATAGGAAGCACTTCTGCTGTGGTTTCCATCACCGGGTTTGGTGGAGGAAGTGTATTGGCAGTAAGTGTTTCTCCATATACAGCCAACCGTGTTTATTTTGGAACAAATAATGGACGAGTTGTAATGGTAGATGGTGCAAATACTATTGCATCTGGATCTGCGGGTACAAATATCTCCACTGGTTTGCCAGGAGGAACTGTATCCTGTATCAACCAGGGTACCAGTGATCAAAATCTGATTGCAGTATATTCCAACTACGGAGTTAATAATGTATGGATATCCACTAACGGTGGTACATCCTGGTCAGCATCAGATGGAAACTTACCTAACATGCCAGTTCGCTGGGCTATGTTTCATCCGGGAGATAATTCAAAAGCATATATAGCGACTGAGACAGGAGTTTGGGAAACCACTTTACTCAATGGGGCTTCTACTGTGTGGGCTGCTAACAATACATTTCCAAATGTAAGAACAGATATGATTGAATTCAGGGCATCAGACAATACCATTGCAGCTGCCACACATGGCAGGGGCTTGTGGACTACTACTATACCTACTGTTTCCACACCTGATATTCAATTTCAAAATGCTACTGGTTCATCTGCTGAAGCCACTGCATTCATAAGTGGTTGCAGAGGCTATACTGATTATACTGCTAATATGACAATAGCAAATGCACCAACCGGTGCTGCCACTGTTACATTGGCCATATCAGGTGGTACGGCTTTGCAAAATGTGGACTATACTATTACTACCAATGGAAACTTTGCTGCGCCGAGCATGGTGCTTACATTTCCGAATGGAGTAACCACACCGCAGCCATTCACCATCCGGGTATATGACGATGCATCCGTTGAAAGTGCTGAAACATTTACATTGAATTACACTATTTCCGGAACTACCAATGCGCAGGCCGGTACTTCCAATCAAACATTCATTTATACGATTAATGATAATGATGTAGCGCCAATTGCTGCATTTACCGGAAGTAATACAGTAGGAATCTACGATGGTAATGTCGTTAGCCAAACACCTTTTCGGAGTAATCAGGCAAAATTCAGAATACAAGCTTTATTTACTGCATCGGAACTTATCAGTGCGGGAATTAACACGGCCCGGAATTTTAGTTCCATGACTCTAAGAGTAGTAACAAAAAATAGCACTGTTCCATATACAGGATTTACAATATCAATGGCAAATACTACCGCTACTAATTTGTCAACAGGTTTTATCAGCCCGGTTTTTACAACTGTATATCCTGCTACTAATTATTCAACGGTAACAGGAGATAACCTTTTTAATTTTTCTACTCCTTTTGCATGGGATGGTACATCGAATGTTGTAATAAATTTTTGTTTTGATAATATAGCTGCCGAGGCACTATCTGATATTACGGAAGGAACTGTAGCTCCGCTGGGTGTGGGAGTAAGAGCCACAACTTATTCCAATGCTGTCGCCAGCTCTCCATGCACATCAGCTGCAGCTTTTATTTCTGACGCAAGGATCAAGGCAACATTCGGAACAAGTGTAACAGGCACTGCTATATCCACCGCATTAAACAATACAAAAAATGTGTATCTCGGCCCTAATGATGATGTATATTTTTATGATGCGGCTGGTGCAATACTTGCCCGCATAAGAAACCTTACGGCATTTGATTATGGATGCACACAGGTAACTATTGACAGGGCTGGAAGCGGTACCTCACCATTCTGGAATAACAATACGGCTAGTAATCTGTTACAAAAAACTATCAAAGTTGTTCCCACAAATAATACAGCAACAGGTCATTACCAAATAACTTTATATTATACGAACACAGAAGTTACCAATTGGCAAACTGCTACTGGTTTAGCATTCTCTTCTGCACAGGTAGTAAAAGTCTCTAACGGATTTTTTATTCCCGATGTATCACCAGCAGTGCCACATATTAATGATGTGCAATTAGCTACTGGTACTTCAGGTGCTTTGGGTACCAACTTTACTATCATGGGTGATTTTAATAATACAGGATTCTCCGGCTTTGGTGTCGGAGTGCCGGGCAACGCCATATTAACCGCTGCATTCCGCACAAAGAACAGCGGCAATTTTACTGACGGAACAATATGGGAGTATAATAATACAGGTTCAACTTATGTAGATGCATTACAGCCACCCGGTGCCGATAATAGCATAACTATACAAGCGGCTCATACCGTTTTATTAAATGCTGGCATCACCATCAATTCAGGTAAAACCATTACTGTAGCCGGAACATTAAATGCAAGTACGAACGTTATAAGTGGTGCAGGTAGTTTTGTTTTATCAGCGGCTGGTACGTTGGGTATTGGCTCAACCTCCGGTATTAGTGCATCGGGTGCCACAGGTAATATTCAAACAACAGCAAGAACATTTCCTTCTACTGCAAATTATATATACAATGGTGCAGCTAATCAATCAACAGGAAGTGGATTGCCGGCAACGATCAATAATTTAACAATTGCTAATACCGGTGCGGCGGCGAATAATATTGTGACTATGAGTACCGGGCTTACTATGAATGGAACTACAACACTTACCAGTGGTAGGCTTTCCATTGGAGCAAATACATTGCGATTGAACGGGGCTGTCTCTTACGGTACAGGTTTGTTTGTTGGTTCCACAACTTCTAATATGCAAATTGGTGGTAACACCGGACAATTAAGGTTTGATCAAAGTACCGTAGCTGCCCGTAGTTTGAATATTCTTACAATATTAGGTACAGGTATTGCAAGTCTTGGTTCGCTTAACCTGACTTTAAATACATTTAATTCAAATCCGGGAGGAAGTTTTACCGTATTAACAGGTAATTTTTTACAGGTGAATTAACAAAGTCATATTTCTTATTGGCATAAGTCAATGGTGGATGTGCAGAATTTTTTTAAGAGCTTTTAGTAAAATGTACTATCTTATACATACTAAAAGCTCTTTTTATGAAACATCATCTTGTTTCCCGCATTGCCATTGGTGTGCTTGCCATTGTTATGATCATATTTGGCATCCACCATTTCCGCTACCCAGAAAACATGTTAATTTATGTTCCTGACTACTTGCCCGGAGGCATTACCTGGGTGTATGTGGTGGGTGTAGCCTTTATCCTCGCAGGCATAGCTTTTATCATCAACCGGTTTGTATCATTGGCTGGTTATCTTCTTTCATTGTTATTAATCATTTTTGTTTTGTTTGTACACTGGCCGAACCACCGGGATGCAGGTAATGCTGAAATGCGACAAATGGCTTTGGTGAGTATTTTAAAAGACGTTGCTTTAGCTGCATTTGCTCTTTATGTAGCGGTGAATGCAAAACATCAAAGGTTGAATACGGATGAGTGAAAAAATTTAATAGGGCAATAATTTTTATTGAGGTTTAAGCATATTGCTAAACTCCTGTAAAGTCATAATATTTAGTGGTGGAAACTTGTTTCCCTTTAATGTAGTAATCGACGAGTCGTTGGATATAAGTAAATCAGCCTGTGCCGCAATAGTTGTATCAATAAATTTATTATCATCTTCATCTTTGCTGATCAGTTGCCAATTGTAATGGATAACTACTTCTTCAAAATTTTCACTTGTTTCAAACAAGCCTAATAAATTGGTGGTTACTTCTTGTCCCCAAAACCTATTGAATAATTCTTCATATTCTAATAAAATTTCACTATTTACTGCAAGAGTAAATCTATTTTCCAGGAAAGCATCAAACACATTTCTATAAGGAGAATTTTTCCCAATACAACTTAAAAGGCAATTAGTATCAATGACAACTTTCATCAGGCATCCGGAGATTTTGAGCTATCCGGATTTGTTTGAAGCCATTTTTCATAAATGTCAGCCGTGTAATTTTTTTCCTGCTCTGTTTTTTCTATAGCAGCATCCAGTTGGCGGGTAAAATAATAACGAAGTAAAGACCTTACATCCGCTATTTGCTTTTCTGTAGCCATATATTTCAGGCTCTTTAAAAATTCCAATTGCAAATTGGTCAATTCGTTTTTATTTCCGGTTAATTGTTGTGCCATATAAATATTCTTGATTATGAAGATACAAAATAATTGGAAGATAGAAATAACCACTCTTGTTTTTGAAATAAGCTCAAAGACGCTGCTCTTGCTGCTTTTGCATTTTATGTAGCGGTGAATGCAAAGCATCAAAGATTGAATACGGATGAGTGAGGAAATTGAGAGGGGCAATAATTTTATTGAAGATCACTGATAAACATATTAAACCAATGGGGGAATAATACAACCCTTCACAACGCTTTACATAGGAACCCCATGTTGCCTGCAGTAGTTACTCAGGTTCGTTGAATTTGTTTCCGTCGGCGTAAATGTCAAAATCAATTTCAAGATTCAACGAACCTAAACTTTTAATTATGGCCTTGTCTAAGTGGTGTCCACCTAACATTGTATTTCCATTGTGAAAACTTGACGCAACTTGAACATGTCCATTTGCTTTGTCAACAAGCATTTTGACGCCTTCTTTATCTTGTTCTAAAAAATCAAGTAGCTTTTTTACTTTATCTTCAAACTCGTCAGCCTCTGGATTCGGTTCAAACATCAAGGAAGCAAATTTATAAACTGAATTTCCAAATCTTTTCTTGTCTCCTTTGTGCCAACCACTCGTTGGTTTTAATTTTGTCAAAGCTGAAAGCTCACTAAAATTTAAGATTTCTGAAGTCGCACGGAAATATACAGAATGAAATGGCTCAGTATTAACATGGCGAACCGAGATTTCTGGAAGTGTGTCGAGGTAAACCACTACATAAAATTTTTCGTTAACTACAGGAAAATAAACAATTGCGGTTCCATCTTCTTTTTCTGTGTCAATCCTTGCTACTTTTGGTTTGCCGTCGGAATATACTATTTGATGAACTTCTAGAAATTGCTTTGTCACACCAAAGGTTTTGGCTTCAATTTCTTCTGTCGCTTTTTGAATTATTAGAGTGTTGGTCATACTATTGCAGGCAACACTTAAATATACGCCACTGATGGCATAAATTCCTATTGATTATTAGTTTAATCTTATGCCAACTACCTAAACCTCTCACTCACCACCAACTCTTTACTTCCCGCTGCATAAGTATAAAATCCCTCACCGCTTTTTACGCCGAGTTTACCGGCAGCTACCATATTTGCCAATAGAGGACATGGCGCATACTTAGAAGTTCTGAAACCCTCCTGCAATACTCTTAAAATAGAATAGCATACATCCAAACCAATAAAGTCAGCCAGTTGTAATGGTCCCATGGGATGTGCCATGCCCAGTTTCATTACCGTATCTATTTCTTCTACACCGGCCACACCTTCATACAAACTATAAATAGCTTCATTGATCATCGGCATTAATATGCGGTTGGCAATAAAACCGGGATAATCATTTACCACACAGGGCACTTTGCCGAGTTGCTTACTCAGTTCTACAATGGCTTCGGTTACTTCTTTGCTGGTGGCATAGCCGTTTATTATTTCTACCAACTTCATCACTGGTACGGGATTCATAAAGTGCATACCAATTACTTTACTGGCCCGGCCGGTAACGGCTGCAATTTTTGTAATGGATATGCTCGATGTATTAGTAGCCAGTATTGCTTCCTTCGGTGCATATTTATCGAGTTGTTCAAATATCTGGAGTTTTAGTTCGGTGTTTTCTGTTGCAGCTTCTACCACTAGTGCTGCATCCTTTACACCTTCTATCATGTTCGATTCGATACTGATGTTAGACAGTGTGTTTTTTTTCTGTTCTTCAGTGATCGTTCCTTTGCTGAGTTGCCGGTCAAGATTTTTGGTAATGTTTGCAACGGCCCTGTCAAGCTGTGCCAGCGATACATCTACTATCGTTACATTAAAACCTGCTTGCGCAAATACATGTGCTATTCCATTGCCCATTGTGCCTGCGCCGATGACTGAAATAAACTTCATACCCCTGATTTTAGTTTCAAAGTGTAAGTTTCACTACTCCCTAGAGGGGAATTTGGAAAAACACTTTATGTAAGATTTATTTTTATATGACAAACAAAAATAAGCATTTAGGATTCTTCCCCTCCCTGGAGGGGCGAAGTAAATGAATCTTTATTCTTTGAGAAACCGGGGTGGGTTGACGCCCAATGAACCGAACGATGAATAGTGCGACGCAACGAAGATGCCATGAAAAACCAAAGCTGGTAAAACCCCTGTTATTTTTTTAAAGGACAAATGTCACTACTCCCTTCCCGAAAAATCGGGATGTACCAAAAGGGGGATGTGAAAATTCTAATTAGGTAATGTTGATTTTTGTAATGTCACTTAGATCTAAGTC
This sequence comes from Chitinophagaceae bacterium, assembly GCA_031397865.1. Lineage (GTDB taxonomy): Bacteria > Bacteroidota > Bacteroidia > Chitinophagales > Chitinophagaceae > JJ008. The sequence goes on along the minus strand of JANNMN010000005.1, from coordinate 341,949 downwards.
TCCACTTTAGGGGGACGGGGGTTAATTCTTATTCTTAAAATCTCCTCGCTTCCATGCCTGTATAAATTCCGCCCAGGCCGCAGGATTGAAAATATTTTGCGGAGGAGTTTGCCCACGATACACAGCCTTGTTGGCTATGTTGTTGAATTGAATTTTTGTAGCCTCGCCACCATCACCGGGTATAGTTCGCATCCAGATTCTTCGCTTGGCGGCACTGGTATTTTTCCGGGCTATTTCATAATCATCATCCGGAATTTTAGTATTTACAAAATCCCTGGCAAACTGTTGCTGAGTAGGTCGTGGTTTTATAATAGTTGCCGGGAGATAAACGGTATCGATCACCATCAGTTGCACCACACTATATTGATTGCCCTCCAGGTTGCGGGGAATAGTAATCGTTTTTGGTTTGTAAGTAACATGGGTAAACTCTACCTGGTCGCCTTTTAGCACCACAATAGAAAACACACCTTGTGCATTAGAAATAGTACCACGGTTCTGGCCCTTTACAGTTACACTAACTGCGGGCACACCCACAAGGCTGTCGGCCGTCATCACCACACCATACAATTGCACTACCGAATCCCTCGAAGTTTCAAACTGGGCACTGGCCGTTTGGGGAAGGATAAAAAACAATAAAGCTGCAGAAAGTAAAAGTTTATTCACTGCCTCAAAAATAAAGACAAGTTGCTGATTTCGTAAAAGAATTTGCCCATTGTAGTGGTTAACTTTGCGCAGATTCACGACTTTTAACAATTAATTGATTAATAACTACTGATATACTTTTTGAGCCCGGCTGTTGTGCTACTATCATCGTCTGTTGCGTCGCACTCTTCAGGGTTCTGTTCGCTATTCAACAACTATTAAAAAGCAAAAAAGATTTGAAACAGTAACATGGTAAATGACATCGGTATCACTCATTATTCAACTAATCCTTTCAAATCTTATCAATCCTAGTTCTACATATGACAAAAGAAAAAATACTCGAAGCATTAAGCAATGTGCAGGAACCCGATCTCGGTAAAGATCTTGTAACACTGAACATGATAAAAGATATTGAGATCAATGGTAATGATGTTTCGTTTACCATCGTACTCACCACACCTGCCTGCCCCATGAAGGATCTGATGGGTAATGCAAGTACCAATGCCATCAAACTATTGGTGAATAAGGATGCGAATGTAAAAGTGAATTTTACTTCCAACACTACCACTAAGAGAACCGATGCCGGAACAATTTTACCAAACGTAAAAAATATAATTGCCGTAGTAAGTGGAAAAGGCGGCGTTGGTAAATCAACTGTGGCTGCAAATCTTGCATTGGCCTTAGCACAAGGCGGTGCTAAAGTAGGGTTGATGGATGCAGATATTTATGGTCCAAGTGTGCCCATCATGTTTGGTGTGCGGGGCGAAAGACCAATGATGATAGATGTTGGCAAAGAGAAACCAATGATAGCTCCGGTGGAGAAGTACGGAATAAAATTAATCAGCATTGGTTTTTTAGTAGATGAAAAAAATGCAGTGGTGTGGAGAGGCCCAATGGCCAGCAGTGCCATCCGGCAATTTGTAACCGATGTATTTTGGGATGAGCTGGATTATCTCGTAGTAGATATGCCACCGGGCACAGGTGATATACATCTTACTTTAATGCAAACTGTACCGGTAACAGGTGCAGTAATCGTTACCACTCCACAAGATGTAGCATTGGCCGATGCGAAGAAAGGAATTGCAATGTTTGGACAGGCGCAATTGAATGTGCCGATAATAGGGCTGGTAGAGAACATGAGTTATTTTACTCCGGCTGAACTGCCTGATAATAAATACTACATTTTTGGAAAAGATGGGGGCAAGAGATTAGCGGATGAATATGATCTGCCATTCCTCGGACAAATACCCTTGGTACAAAGCATACGGGAAGGCGGCGACGATGGTGTGCCGATAATGATGAGTGATGATGTGATTACCAAAAAAGCATTTGAAGGATTTGCAGCACATGTGGTGCGGAGTATTTCTATGCGAAATGCAAATATGAGTGCAGAGAAAATTATAGAAACTGTTTAGAGTTGGAGGTTAATGCATTTGGGGTTGGGAGTTTGGTGTTGCTTAATTAATAATCTATATGCGATAGCGATTTTACTTAAAGCCAAATGGATATATTTAAGAAATAATTTTTCTCTAATAAACTCCAAACCCTAAACCCGGAACATAGATAGCATGTACAATCTTCCTTATTTCAAAGAACAAGATGCCAATGAAGTGCTTCAATTCATGAAGAGCTATCCCTTTGTTTTTTTAACAGGAGTGGATGCATATAATAAACCAGTAGCAACTCAAGTACCTGTATTTATTGATGAGAAAGATGGCAAGTTGTTTTTAACAGGCCATATCATGAAGAATACAGACCATCACAAAGCCTTTTTGCAAAATGATAATGTGCTGGCAGTTTTTGCCGGGCCGCATACATATGTAAGTGCCACCTGGTATTCCAATCCGCAGCAGGCCAGCACCTGGAACTATATAAGTGTACATGCAAAAGGGAAAATCGTTTTTGGTGGAGAAGAGGAACTGGTATCTATTCTTAAGCGGCTTACATTGCATTATGAAAATAACAACCGGGATTCAACTACCATTTTTGATAATTTATCACAGGAGTATCTTGCTCCGTTGATAAAAGCCATCGTATCGTTTGAAATAGAAATTTCATCTATTGAAAATGTATTCAAGCTAAGCCAGAACTGGGATGAAGAAAGTTATGACAACATCATCCAGAAATTAAAAGAACAAAAAGGTGATGCAGCAACTATTGGTATGATAATGGAAGATAGAAAATCTAAAGTGTTCCCTGTATGAAAATCAAAACTGTTTTTTTGCTTTTACCTTTCTTTATGAGTTGTTCGAATACAAAGACTGTTCAGAACACCCCTTTAGGGGATGGGGGCTTTGATAAACAAGGCCACCGTGGCTGCCGTGGCCTGATGCCAGAGAATACAATACCTGCTATGCTGAATGCATTGGGTATGGGAGTTACAACACTTGAAATGGATGTTGTTATTACAAAAGATAAAAAAGTAATTCTTTCACATGAGCAATGGTTTGGCCAGGAGATTACTACCAAGCCTGACGGTACTTACATGGGAGATAGAGAAGAACGGAAATTTAATATTTACTGGATGACCTATGAGCAAACAAAAACTTTTGATGTAGGATTAAAACCACATCCACGGTTTCCCCGGCAGCAGAAGATGAAAGTAACAAAGCCTTTACTGGCCGATGTAATAGATAGTGTGAAGAAAGATATGATGACCAGGAGAAGACCCTTTCCATATTATAATATTGAAACGAAAAGTAATCCGGAATTTGATGGAGTTTTTCACCCCAAGCCGGAAGAGTTTGTAGAATTGCTGATGGCAGTGATAAAAGAAAAACAAATTGAGGATTATGTAATCATACAGTCTTTTGATTTCAGAACATTGCAATATTTACACCAGCATTATCCGGCTATTAAAACGACAATGCTGATTGAAGATTTTGATAAAAGAACATTGGATGAACAGGTAAAAGCCCTGGGTTTCACTCCCACCATTTACAGTCCCGCCTTTGTGCATGTAAATGAAAAGCTGATTAATAGTTGTCACAAGCAAAACATGAAAATCATTCCCTGGACGGTGAATACAAAAGAAAAAATTGCAGAATTAAAAGCGATGGGAGTGGATGGAATAATTACGGACTATCCGGATTTGTTTGCTGAAATACAATAGGTTGTATTTACTTTTTACTGCCTAAAAATATTTTTTGAAGATTTTGTTATATACTCTACCTTACATACAGATAGATTTACAAGCCTCCCACCTTTTTAATTTTACCCTCTGAGTTTTATTTATTTCTGATGTCCTGAAGAATCTATTTTTTTTCATACCCGGTGATTAGATATAGTAATTCCCTTTTCATGGTTAATGGTAATGATTAGCAGCTTAGCTAACATTGGATTTTCATTGTTGTATATCTTTTTATAAAAAAGAATATACGCAACGTAAACCTATCTTTTCATTTCAAAACCTTAACTAACATGAAAAAAAATTGCAATCCCGGAAAAGCAATGCTGCTTATTCCCAAATTCATTCTCCTGTTTTTTTTAAGTCTCAGCTTGAATGCTTATTCGCAAGACAATCCTATCTGGAGTGATAAAACAGAGACTGATTTTATGAAAGCTGCGGACAGGCAGATAGTGCCGGTTGCTTATCGTACTATTTCTGCCGACTTATCTGCTTTAAAAAGCCTTTTGGCAAAAGCCCCTATGCAGAGTGATAATGTAAATGCTAAAACATCATCCATTATTTTATTACTTCCATTACCTGATGGCAGCATGCAGCGGTTTTCAATTGTTGAATCACCAGTAATGGCTCCGGAACTGGCGGCTAAATATCCTGAAATAAAAACCTTTCTTGGTCAGGGTGTTGATGATCCTTCGGCCAGTGTTCGTTGTGATATGACACCGAAAGGATTTCATGCCATGATTTACACAACAGACGGTATCATATTCATTGATCCCTACCGGAAAGGAGATATTCAAAATTACATTTCATATTATAAAAAGGATTTTATTCCACCCCCTAATAAATATATGCCAGAATATAATCCCCAGGATAAATTCATCTCAAAGGATATTAGTCAACCTCCCGCAGAGCTGGCTTCCGGCACACAATTACGTACCTATCGGCTGGCATTGGCTGCGGATAGCAATTACTATAATTTTCAGGGAGGAACAAAGCCTCTTACATTAGCAGCAATGGTTACTTCAATGAACAGGGTCAATTTTGTTTATGAAAGAGAAGTTGGAATACGGATGATCATTATTGCAAACAATGATCAAATTATTTTTACTGGCTCCACTTCCCCATATCCCTACACAGTTACTGATGCATGTGGTCTGCGGCCGCAGAATCAAACAAAGATTGATGCAGTAATCGGAAGTGCAAACTATGATATTGGTCACTTGTTTGCTATGAGTTCAGGCGGATGTGCCACTGGTAATTCTATTTGTAACGCTGCAACAAAAGCATATGGAGTTACCGGAACAGGAAATCCGGTAGGTGATCCTTTCGATATTGATTATGTAGCTCATGAAATAGGACACCAGTTTAATGGAAGTCATACCTGGAATGGAACATTGGGAAGTTGCTCTCCAGGGCAATACGTTGCATCTTCTGCTTATGAACCTGGAAGCGGTACTACCATCATGGCCTATGCAGGTATTTGTGATGGAGATGATCTGCAACCAAACAGCAATGCATATTTTCATACTCGAAGCTTTGATCAGATCGTTGCCTATTCAACAACAGGAACTGGTAACGGTTGCCCGGTAACTACTTCTACCGGCAATGCTGTTCCTACTGTAAATGCAGGTGCTAATTTTACAATTCCTATAAGCACTCCATTTATTCTTACAGGTTCTGGTAGCGACTCTGATGGTGATCCACTTACGTTTTGCTGGGAAGAATTTGATTTAGGCCCGGCAGGCCCGCCAAATGTTTCAACTACTACTGGTCCAATCTTTCGTTCATTTAATCCTGTTACAGGAACATCAAGAACCTTTCCTAAACTGTCAGACATTCTGAATAATACAACAACGATAGGAGAGATACTTCCTTCCATTACCAGAACAATGACGTTCCGTCTTACTGCAAGAGATAACCGTGCAGGTGGGGGCGGGGTCAATTATTCTTCAATGACATTGAATGTAACAGCAACTGCAGGTCCTTTCGCCGTTACTTCTCCTAATGCTGCAACTACCTGGTGTCCCGGACCTCAAACAGTTACCTGGAGTGTGAATGGAAGTAATACACTTGCTGCCAATGTAAATATTCTTCTTTCAACAGATGGAGGAAATACATTTCCTATAACATTAGTGTCTAACACAGCAAACGATGGGTCACAGTCTGTAACTATTCCCTGCACTTTTAGTACAAGTGCAAGAATAAAAGTGGAAGCGGTAGGTAATGTTTTCTTTGATATTTCAAATGCAAACTTTACCGTTGGCGATAATACCAAGCCTACTTTTACAGTACCGGCAAGTATTATTATTAATAAAGATGCCAGTTGTAATTATAATGCTTCCACTGCTATTACAGGCGATGTAACAGATGAAGCAGATAATTGTGACAATACACTTAACGCCACTTTTGTTGACGGTACAGCTCCGGGAAGTTGCGTTGGAGAAACAATAATTACCCGTACATGGACACTCACAGATGATTGCAGCAACTCTACAGTAAAAGTGCAAACTATTTCTATCAGAGATAATACTGCACCAACATTTACAGATCCAGCCGACATTGTAATTTATAAAGACGCCGATTGTAATTATGATGCATCTACCGCCATTACAGGTGACGTAACCGATGAAGCCGACAATTGTGACAATACACTTAACGCCACATTTGCTGATGTAGCTACACCTGGAAGTTGCGATGGTGAAACTATACTTACCCGTACCTGGACATTGACAGATGATTGTAATAACTCAACAGTTAAAGTGCAAACTATTACGATCAAAGACATCACTCCGCCAACATTTACTGATCCTGCTGATATCACTATTTATAAAGACAATAGTTGTAATCATGACGCATCTGTAGGTGTAACAGGCGATGTAACTGATGAGGCAGATAATTGTGATAATACATTGGATGCCACATTCAGTGATGTAACAGTAGCTGGTAGCTGCATTGGCGAAGAAATAATAACAAGAACATGGTCGCTGACAGATGATTGCGGAAATAATACAATGAAAACACAAACAATTTTAGTAAAAGATACCACCCGTCCAAACATATCTAACATCAGTGCCAATCCATCCGTATTATGGCCTCCAAACCATAAGATGAGAGATGTGACTATTAATTATACAGCCGTTGATAATTGTTCACCGGTAACCAATGTGCTTAGTGTTACCAGTAACGAACCTATCAATGGAACAGGTGATGGCGATACTGCTCCAGACTGGGTTGTTATAGATGATCATCATGTAAAACTCCGTGCAGAAAGAGCAGGCAACGGAAATGGCAGAATTTATACCATTAAAATTACTTCAACAGATGATTGTGGTAATGTGGCAATCGCTTACACAACTGTTTTAGTTCCGCATAATATGAATATGGTAAGAGGAACATCGGGAGAAACAGAAATAAATGACAAGCCTGATATTGGTTTATCAGTAAGGATAATGCCAAATCCTACCAGTGATAATTTTACTGTTATCGTAAATAGCGAAAACGATGCGGACAAAATTATTATGAATGTATATGATGCTACTGGAAAAAAAATAGAAGACAGGTTAGTAGCTAATGGTAAAGCCGTAAGCTTTGGCAATAGCTATATACCGGGAGTTTATTTTATAAATGTAATGCAGGGTTCTAAAAGCAGGAATTATAAAATAATAAAGACAAATTAAGTTATCATCCTTGTGAAATTCTGACTGCCGGAGCAATAAATGCTCCGGCATTTTTTTACAAAATGCTTTAATTAAAAATCCGGTAAATTCTTTTCGCTCAACCCTAACCAGTCCAGTGCATTTTTGTAAAGCAACTTCCTGGTTATCTTTTTTCCTAAATCCATTTTTTCAATAAGTCTGCCAGGTTTATGTTCGCCCAATGGAAAAGGGTAGTCACTGCCGAGGCAGATCGTATCTTCTCCCATTACATCTATTAAATATTGAAAGGCTTTTTTATCATGTACCAAACTGTCGATCCAGAATTTGCCGATATAATCTCTTGGATTGATTGGATTGTCAACAGCTACTAAATCTGGTCTTACTTTAAATCCATGTTCGATGCGGCCAATGGTTAATGGAAAAGAACCGCCACCATGGGCAAATGCTACCCGTAGTTTTGGAAATTTTTCAAATACACCCGCAAATATCATAGAACAAATTGCTCTGCTTGTTTCAGCAGGCATTCCCACCAGCCAGGGCAACCAGTATTTTTCCATCTGGGTTTCACCCATCATTTCCCATGGATGAATGAATAATGCACAACCTGATTTTTCTGCCGCTTCATAAAAAGGAAAGAAGCAAGGGTCAGAAAGATTGGTGCCATTAATATTAGAACCAATTTCCAGTCCCGGCATTTTTAATTCTTTCATGCACCGTTCCATTTCTTTAATAGCAAGATTTACATCCTGTAATGGAACTGTTCCTAAACCAATAAAATGATCGGGATTTTTGGAAACTGTTTCAGCAATGTGATCATTAAAGAATCTTGAAGTTTCTAATCCATCGGCAGGGTTTGCCCAGTAATTAAATAAAACAGGAATGGTAGAAAGCACTTGTATGTCTACTTCCGTTTCTTCCATTTCTTTCAACCGGCTATCTTCTTTATAACAATTTTCTTCTACTACTCTAAAAACTTTATCGCCTTTCATCATACAAGCTTCGCAGTTGCGGTGTTCCAGGTGGATAAATTCTCCATAGCCAAACTTTTGTGTCCAGTTAGGCATAGTGGAAGGCATGATGTGAGTATGGATGTCAATTTTCATATATACCCCAACCCCTAAAGGGGCTTTTAGTCGTTTATTATTTAATTATTTTTATCTATAGCGGAATTTCTACTGCTCCCCTTTAGGGGTATAGGAAATTTTAAAATATCAAACTATTTTCTAGGGGGTATCGGCGACTCCATCATAGCTCCACATTTCTCACAAGTTCTCTTCATCGTATCTTCCCAGAAACGATTCATCACTGGCGGCAATTGTTTTACAATATCATCCACATGCAATGTTTCTTCATATAATTTGTTGCCGCATTTTTCGCAGAACCAGATAAAACCATCGTCTTCTGATTCTCTTTTCTTTTCTATTACCAGGCCAACTGTTCCCGGCCCCCGCTGTGGTGAGTGAGGCGTTCTTGGAGGCAGCAAAAACATTTCTCCTTCTTTAATCGGAATGTCTTTGAATTCTCCATTGTCAATAATTTTTACTACTATATCACCTTCCACCTGGAAATACAATTCTTCCGTTTCATTAAAGTGATAATCTTTCCGGGCATTTGGTCCGCCCACTACCATTACAATAAAATTTTCAGCTTCTTTATATACACATTGATTACCTACCGGTGGTTTCAGCAGGTCTCTGTTTTCGTCAATCCATTTTTTCAGGTTGAAGGGGGCGATGACAGGCATAATTATATTTTAATTAGTTATGAAAATCATTTTAAAATGATTTACCCCAAAAGATAGGCGTAAAATAATATCTAGATTCAGTTCGAGACCTTGGTCCCCAACAATTAAAATAATAAACTTCCACATTTCGAAAATTTAAATAGCCCTTTATTTTGAAGGTAGAGGTCGATACTTCAAAATTAGGTAATGAACTAATATCTATTATATGTATAAAGTAAAGAGGTAGTTTATAGTCGGATTCTAATACTTTAAATTTCAGCCCTTCAAAAGCTAAGGGTTTTGGACTATAAGGATTAATTAATTCAACTTTTAATGTCCATATAGTTGAATCTACTTTATTCATTAACTGGGTAGATGCTTTCAATGATAATAAAAAAATGTAGAATATCGTAAATAGGTGTTTCATTTTCGTTGTGAAAAATTACAACTTTTTGCCGTAGGTTTGACTATATGAATCTCTCCCTCGAAGGAAAATTTGCTATCATCTGTGGCAGCACACAAGGTATCGGTTTAGCCATTGCTGAAGAACTGGCTTTACTCGGTGCAAGTTGCACATTGGTAGCCCGGAATGAAGAAGCATTAAAAGAGTCTATTATCAAATTAGATACACAGTTGCGTCAGCAGCATGGTTATCTCATCGCCGATTTCAATAAACCCGATGAAGTAAAAAAAGTAATTGAAGAACATGTTGCAAAACACCCGGTACATATTTTAATCAACAATACCGGTGGTCCGGCTGCAGGCCCGATCATTGAAGCAACAGAAGAAGCATTCCTGAATACATTTAACCAGCATCTTATCTGCAATCATATTTTGGCAAAGGCCGTTGTACCTTCCATGAAAAAAGAAGGCTTTGGCCGCATCATCAATATTATTTCTACCTCGGTAAAAATTCCTTTGAAGAATCTTGGTGTAAGTAATACCATCCGTGGTGCTGTGGCCAGTTGGGCCAAGAGTATGGCGAATGAGTTGGGGCAGTTTAATATTACGGTTAATAATGTACTTCCCGGTTTTACTTCTACTAATCGCTTGTCGACATTAATTGAAAATATTGCGAAGCGAGGAAATACAGTAGTAGAGATAGTGGAAAAAAACATGGTGGAAGAAGTGCCGATGAAAAGATTTGCAGATGCATCGGAAGTAGCAGCCGTTGCAGCCTTCCTTGCATCACCTGCAGCGTCGTATGTAAATGGTGTTAGTATTCCGGTAGATGGTGGAAGAACGGGAAGTATTTGAGGAATTAATATTTAACAATGAATAATTAATAATTACTGCTGATGAAACTTGATATTCCTTATCATTTGGAAAATTACATCGGAGGAAATCTAATTGGTCCCCTCAGCGGCAATTTTATTGACAATATAAATCCTGCAACCGGAGAAATTGTTGGTCAGATTCCTGATAGTAATGAGAAGGATGTGAATGCTGCTGTTGGTGCTGCTAAAAAAGCATTTCCATCCTGGAGTGTAACACCAGTGGAGCAGCGTTTCAAAATTCTTAACCGCATTGCAGAACTGATAGATGAAAACTTTGATGCTTTAGCTCTGGCTGAAACAAATGATAATGGCAAACCACTTTGGTTAAGTAAGCAAGTTGATATTCCAAGAGCCTCTGCTAATTTCCGATTTTTTGCAACGGGTATTATGCACTTTGCTACGGAGAGTCATACCATGGAAGACAAGGCGGTGAACTATACACTTCGCCAGCCCATTGGTATCGTTGGTTGTATTTCTCCATGGAATCTACCGCTATATTTATTCACCTGGAAAATTGCACCTGCATTAGCAGCCGGTAATTGTGTGATTGGTAAACCATCGGAAGTAACACCCGTTACAGCATTTCTTCTTTCAAAGATTTGTATGGAAGCAGGACTTCCTGCAGGAGTGCTGAATATTTTACATGGCACAGGCCCAAATACCGGTGAAGCAATTGTAAAACATCCGGATATAAAAGCTATTTCTTTTACTGGCAGTACAAAAGCCGGTGAAAGAATTGCTTCACTGGCGGCACCAAAGTTTAAAAAATTATCACTGGAGCTTGGAGGAAAAAATCCTTCTATCATTTTTGCTGATTGTGATTGGCAAAAAGTTTTTACGGAAACTATTCGTTCATCATTTGGCAACCAGGGGCAAATATGTTTATGTGCTAGCAGAATTTTAATAGAAGAATCGGCGTATAATAAATTCAAAGACATTTTTGTTGATCTAATCAAAAAATTAAAAGTGGGAGATCCGCTGGAAGAAGGATCGAAGCAGGGAGCTATTGTAAGTAAAGTGCATTATGAAAAAATAATGCGTTGTATAGATACGGCAAAGCAGGAGGGAGGAAAAATTTTAATTGGTGGGCATGGGGTAAAACTGGAAGGCAGATGTGCTAATGGTTATTTTATTGAGCCAACAATCATTGAAGGTCTTGGTCCTGGTTGCCAAACGAATCAGGAAGAAATTTTCGGCCCTGTAGTTACACTGCAATCTTTTAAAACAGAAGAAGAGGCTTTGCAACTGGCCAATGCTTCGCAATATGGTTTGGCAGCAACAATCTGGACACAGGATATTTCTAAAGCAAATCGTATGGCAGCAAAAGTAGAAAGCGGTATTGTTTGGATAAACTGCTGGCTGCTCCGTGATTTAAGAACTCCATTCGGTGGAATAAAAAATAGCGGAGTAGGAAGAGAAGGTGGGTGGGAAGCTTTACGGTTTTTTACAGAAGCGAAGAATGTTTGTATTCAGTTATGATTTTTGGTTTGGGGTTAGGAGTTGGGGGTTTCTTATAAAGAACAAAATTTTATTTCTTATGGCTACCATTAAAAAATTTGAAGATTTAGAAATATGGCAGCTGGCAAGACAATTGGAAAATAAAGTATTTGAAGAAACTGAAAAAGGAAGGTTGTCAAAAGACTATAAATTAAAGGACCAGATGAATGCTTGTTCTGGTTCTGTTATGGATAATATTGCTGAAGGATTTGGCAGGGCCAGCAGGTTGGAGTTTGTACAGTTTCTGAGTATTTCGAATGGTTCCGGAAATGAACTTCAATCTCAATTATATCGTTGCTTAGATCGAAAGTATATTTCACAGCCAAAGCTTGAAGAGTTATATCTTTTGGCTGATTTGGTTTGTAAAAAGATAAATGCCTTCATGAGCTATCTTAATAAATCATCAGTTAAAGGACAAAAATTTGCTAATAGGAAAATTATAAAGTGAATGAACCCCAAACCCCAAACTCCTAACGACATAACTTATACCGACAATGCATCAAAACCACTCGGTGCATATCCACATGCCAGAAAAGTAGGCAATCTTCTTTTTCTTTCCGGTATTGGCCCAAGAAATCCGAAGGATAATTCTATTCCCGGATTGGAATTGGATAAAGATGGAAATATTGTGAAGTATGATATAGAAGCGGAATGCCATTCTGTTTTTGCAAATATAAAAGCGGTATTAGAAGCCAGTGGTACTAGCTGGGATAAAATAATTGATGTGACTGTGTTTCTTACCAACATGAAAAAGGATTTTCCAATTTATAATAAAATATATGCAGAGTACTTTACTTCGGTGCAGGCTTGCAGAACTACTGTTGAAGTAAAAAGTTTGCCAACGCCGATTGCGATTGAATTGAAAGTGATTGCTACAATTGAATGATTTGCCACGAAGGCACAAAGAAAATTTGCTTTTGGATACTTCCCCGCTTGGGCGGGGCGAAATGAGGACAATAAATACTTTAAGACTCTGGGGTGGGTTGATGCCATGAAAACGGAACGATGAAGAGTGTGACACAACAGGCGATGCCATGAAAAACTAAAGCTGGGTACAAAAAATTTAAAAAATGAATTATCAAAATACTATTGCCTTTGCCAAAAGCTTAGATGAACAGGATTCGTTGAAAAATTTTCGGGAACGATTTTTTATTCCACAGCATGAAGGAAAAGAGTGTATTTATTTTACCGGCAACTCATTGGGCTTGCAAGCCAGAACAACGGCCAGCTATGTGCAACAGGAATTAGATGATTGGGCGAGGCTGGGAGTGGAAGGTCATTTTCAGGCGAGAAAACCATGGATGCCTTATCATGAAATTTTTCCGAAGCAATTATCGAAGATAGTTGGTTGCAAAGAAAATGAAGTAGTAGTAATGAATCAACTGACAGTGAATCTGCATTTGCTGATGGTGACATTTTACAGACCAACTAAGCAACGTTATAAAATTATTTGTGAAGCAAAAGCATTTCCTTCTGATCAATATGCATTTGAAACTCAAGCTATCTATCATGGCTTTGCTGCAGCTGATGCAGTGATAGAAGTTTCGCCAAGAGATGGAGAACATACAATAAGAACGGAAGATATTATTTCAACTATACAAAAGCATGGTGATAGTGTGGCGGTGGTTTTATTTGGTGGTGTAAACTATTACACCGGTCAGTTGTTTGATATAAAAGCAATAACCAATGCTGCTCATGCTGTAGGTGCTTATGCAGGTTTTGATCTTGCACATGCAGCTGGTAACGTGGAATTGCAATTGCATGATTTGGATGTAGATTTTGCCTGCTGGTGTTCGTATAAATATTTAAATAGCGGTCCCGGTGGAGTAGCTGGTATTTATATTCATGAAAAACATTTAAGCAATAATGAGTTGCCACGGTTTGCCGGATGGTGGGGGCATAAAAAAGAAACCCGTTTCAAAATGGAAAAAGGATTTGACCCGATACCAACGGCAGAAGGATGGCAGTTGAGCAATGCACCAGTTTTATCTATGGCGGCACACAAGGCATCGTTGGATATTTTTGAAGAAGCAGGGATGGAAAATTTACATGCCAAGAGAAAAATGCTGAGTGATTATTTATTATTTATTATTGATGATTGTAATTCCAAAGCTGCGGAAAAAAATATAGAAGTGATTACACCGAGAGATGAAAAGGAGAGAGGCTGCCAGGTTTCAATGCTGATGATGAAAGATGGCAAAAATATTTTTAATGAATTATCGAAGCAAGGAGTGGTTGCTGATTGGCGGGAGCCAAATGTAATTCGTATTGCTCCGGTACCGTTGTATAATTCGTTTGAGGACGTTTACAAGTTTGGAAAAATTATTAGTTCACTTATAAAATAGGCAGCTCAATGCATTGAGAGGCTAAAGCCCCTTTAGGGGTTAGGGGTATGAAAAAAGATATTACAATCGTCGGTGCGGGTCTTGTTGGTTCTTTGCTCTCCATCTATTTGGCAAAGAGAGGCCACAATGTAAAAGTGTATGAACGCCGAAGCGATATGCGAAAGGAAAAAGTGGCTGCAGGCCGTTCCATAAATCTTGCATTAAGTGATAGAGGTTTGCTGGCATTGGAAAAAGTGGGCTTGGTAGATGAGATCAAAAAGATTTCTATTCCTATGCATGGACGTTTTATTCACAACCTGGATGGCAGCACATCTTTTCAACCTTATGGAAAAGAAGGACAGTATATAAATTCGGTTTCTAGATCAGAATTGAATAAGCGGCTGATGGATATTGCCGAAAAAAATGGAGTGACGATTTACTTCAATGAAAAACTGGCAAAACTGGATTGGGAAAAAGATGTAATTGAATTTGATAACATAAAAGGAGAAAACATCCCTTCTTCAAAAACAGATATGGTGTTTGCGGCTGATGGTGCTTTTTCTGCAGCAAGAATGCAACACCAGTTGCAGCATAATAAATTTGATTACCAGCAATACTATATTGACTGCGGTTATAAAGAACTGACAATTCCTGCAACCAGCGATGGCGAATTTGCCATGGACGTAAATGCGTTGCATATATGGCCTCGTAAAGATTATATGCTGATCGCTTTACCTAATTTGGATAAGAGTTTTACCTGTACCTTATTTTTTCCTTTTGAGGGTGAAGCATCTTTTTCTAAATTAGATACAGAAGAAAAAGTAAAAAACTTCTTTGAAAAAACATTTCCGGATGCGGTGCCTTTGATGCCTGATTATGTAAAAGAGTTTTTCAATAATCCAACTTCTTCTTTAGTAACCGTGAAATGTTTTCCCTGGATACGGGAGGATAAATTTGCCTTGATAGGTGATGCGGCGCATGCCATTGTGCCTTTCTTCGGACAGGGGATGAATTGTGGTTTTGAAGACTGTCGCATATTAGATGAGCTGATAGAAAAAAATGGCGACGATTGGACTACTATTCTCCAACAATACCAAATACTGCGCAAACCAGATGCAGATGCGATTGCTGACCTGGCTGTAAATAATTTTACCGAAATGCGGGATAGAACTGCCGATCCAAAATTTTTACTCCAAAAGAAAATAGAAGCAAGGCTTCATGAAAAATATCCTGACAAATGGATACCGGCTTACTCACAGGTAACTTTTAGTCCGCATATTCGCTACAGCGAAGCCTTACAAAGAGGGCAGAGGCAGGAAGTGATTATGCAGGAAGTGATGCAGCAACAAAATATTAATGAGGTTTGGAATGATGATGAACTTCACACTCAGATTATTAATACAATTATTGGTTAGGAGTTTGGGGTTATGTGTTTGTGTAACTTCAAACTCCTAACCTCAAACTGTATATTTGCATAATCATGACCCGCCAACAACTCATTGAACAAATTAGAAAAAAGCAATCCTATCTTATAGTTGGTCTTGATACCGACATTACTAAAATTCCCAAGCATCTTTTAACAGAAGCAGACCCTGTTTTTGCATTTAACAAAGCTATCATTGATGCTACAAAAGATCTATGTGTGGGTTATAAAATAAACACCGCCTTTTATGAAGCACTGGGAGTAAAAGGTTGGGAGGCGATGGAGAAGACTGTAAACTACATTGGTGATGAACATTTCAAAATTGCAGATGCTAAGCGAGGAGATATAGGTAACACTTCTGACCAGTATGCCAAAGCATTTTTTGAAACTATGCCTTTTGATTCTATAACCGTGGCGCCATATATGGGTGAGGATAGTGTAAAACCTTTTTTACAACATGCAGGAAAATGGGCCATTGTTTTAGGATTGACTTCTAATAAAGGAGCCAATGATTTTGAATTGCAACAAGCTGGTGATGTATTGCTTTACGAAAAAGTATTACTAACTGTTTCAAGCTGGGGAACTCCCGATAATTTAATGTTTGTGGTTGGTGCCACTCAGGCAGTTTCGTTTATTAATATCAGAAAAATAACTCCTCATCATTTTTACCTGGTGCCCGGTGTTGGTGCACAGGGTGGAAGTCTGAAAGAAATTTCTGAAAAAGCAATGAATAAAGATTGCGGCATTTTGGTAAATGCAAGCCGGGCTATTATTTATGCTTCGGGTGGAGAAGATTTTGATGAGAAGGCGAGAGAAGTAGCGAAGAAGTATCAGGAGGAAATGGAAAAATATTTATCTAACTGACTTTTTCTTTAAAACCATTCCAAACTCTCCGCCTAAGAAAACAAAAGTAATCGCCAATACAGTTGAAAGAAGTAGTTCAATATTGATAACAATTCCTTTAAAATCATTATTTATTAATAATATTAATATTAATGAGATAGATGTTAAAGATAAGTTCAGATACTGTTTTTCGTTGGCAATGTAACCACAAATCACACCGCTAAAAAATGCTGGAATAAAAAATCCGACAATTAGAAAAAGCAAAATTCCAGCAACTCCGTCTTTTTCAGTAATTGACATAGCACATATGTATATTAGTACAGCACCTAAGCAGAAACCAGTTAATATAGCTGCTAGAATAGATAGAATATTTCTTGCGGTGTTATTCATCTTCTTTATTTATTGAATGCCTTACCTTTTTTCCTTCTTCGGCTTTCCCTCCACAAAACTCCCACTTGGTTCACTAAACCACGGCACAATATCAACAATAAAAATTCCGGCAACAATAGAAGGATCTGTTTTTACATAGACTTCCGCTTCTTCTTTTGTTTTACAATCCATAATAAACAATCCCCGCCATGTAAAATCATTTTTGCCAAATGGGCCGGCAGCTTTTAAGATGCCTTCCTCATGTAATCGTTTCATATTAGCAAAATGGCCAGCGAAGATTTTACTTCTTTCCACAGAGTCAGTTATTACATTATCCTTCGGGCCGGTTTTTAATATCACCAACCAGAATTGTTTGATGTTAGGGCCAGCTTTCTTAGCAGTTGAATCTTTTTGACTTAAAGCAGTTTGGCTAATAATGATAGTCGTAATTAATAAGAGAAATATTTTTTTCATTGCCGATTTTTTTTATTTGATAGTTGAATAATATGGACTAACACAATAATTCCTAATAAGCTCAGTGTAATACTTTAATATATCAAAGTGACATTTCCTTTTTGAGTATACTCTTTTGGATCATTATCAATTTTATAGCGGATAAACCAAACGTACACTCCATTTGGTTGAAGAATACCTTTTAATTTTCCGTTCCACTCATCACTAATTTTATTACTGGTAAAAACCTTTTCACCCCATCGGTTAAATATTTCCATTGAATATTGCACAATATTTTCTCCATATCCGGGTTTGAAAATATCGTTTTTCCCATCATTGTTTGGCGTAAATGCAGTCGGTACAAATAATTTACAAACTCCTTGTTTTACAATAATACCATCTGCTGCATTGCCACATTCATTTTTTACCACTAAAGAATAATTACCGGCTTGTGATACAGCAATCGAAGAGGAAGTATCGCCAGTACTCCATAAAAATTCCGCATTTCTAGCATGGTTAAGGAATGGTTTAAGTACAATGATCATTCCGTCACAAATAGCTGTGTCATTTCCTAGGTACATCTTTGGAATAAGTTTTTTTTGTATGTTAATAGTATCGGATGAAACACAGCCATCAAGATTCACTCTTACAAAATATGTTCCTGCATCTCTCACCAAAAAAGTTTGACTTTGGCTATTATCTTGCCAGATATAATTGGCACCTGCATTTCCTGCATCAAGCAATAGAGTAGTTCTTTCACAGACTGTGGTATCGTTGCCAAGTAGTTTTATAGGGTTTGGCTTACGGGTTAGCAACATGCTATCCCTTACTTTACAGCCAATCCCTGGGTTAGTAACTTCTACCCAAAATAAGCCGCTGCTGCCTGCTGTAAGTGTTGAATTCGTTGAATTATTCTGCCAGAGATATGTTCTGTTACTACCACTCTGTGGGTTCAGCACAAATAAAGAATCAGTACAAATGGAGGTATCAGGTCCGAGGTTTACATAAAGAGGATCAATGGTAATTGTTTTAACTAATGTGTCGTTTCTGCAAGGTCCTGCAACAATTGCTTTTACAACATACATTCCGGAAGAAGTGAATATATGTGTTGGACTATCTAAGTTGCTGGTATTATTGTTACCCGATAGCGGATCACCAAAATCCCATCTTACTGAAGGGGAATTATTTGGTCTTGTATAAAAAAAATCAGCGGCAGTTGTAGTGCAAGATGTTTTGTAAGTAAAACTTCCCTTGAAATAACTTTGATTAAAGTCTGGTAAACCATAAAGTGCCAGAGTATTGCTAGCCAACGGCATAGAGTATTTTGTAAAAGAGCATAAATTACCAGAAATATTTGGTTGGTTGATTACTGATAAAGATTGTAAACCATGTATACTTAAATAAATTTTCCCATCTGGTCCTAATTGAAGGGCTGAATACTGATGTTGAATGAAAAAAGTACTATCTGCCCCAAGTACAACTTTTGTCGAATTTATTTTTGCAACAGATGAATCCAGATAACTGTATTGTCTTAACTCAGAGTAATGCCAATTGGGTGTAGGGCTTGGCCGACCGTGACATACATACAAGATTTGAGAATTAGGAGAAAATTCCACACCATAGGATCCATAATATGTTGGAGAAGAAGAATAGATTACTTTTTTGTTTGATACTACTCCTGTGGTAGAATTGAAATCATATAACTGGAGTCCTCCATTGTAAGCATTGGCATTTGCAAGACGGGTACCGTCCGGAGAGGCCTTTAAATAACCAATTGCACTGCCAATGGTTCCAGTGCTGCTAATTACCGGAGCATTAACTCCCGTAGATGTTACCAGATATGAATAAATTTTATCAGAATTATTTAAATGAGCTATTACCCACACATCTTTTCCATTACAATGATTAACACTGGTGATTTTTTCGCAGGTGGGAGTAATCAGCTGAATATTTTTTTGTTCTACATCCCCATAGCCAACATCGAGAGTAATATTTACAACGGAGTAACATAGCCCTTTTGGGCCTCCCTGAGCATCCACGGTAAAAATATAATACCTGTTTGAATCTGCAGGAAAAGGTACAATCATTGAAGACTGGGAACTTGAAACATTTCCCCATAAGCCTGTTCCATTAGGCATTACTATATTGTTCCTGTTCCAGACTTTTATTCCATCTGAATAAAATAAGAGTTGACCATTTATATCGCTGATGGATGAACAACCTTCCAGTTGGACCATTTGACTATAGTTGGTAGCTACAGCAGTACCGGAGTTAAAATCCAAACCGGCTTTATTTCCAAATTGCCAATTATTACCTCTTTGTGAGTTAGCAGTTAAGAATTGAAATATTACAATTAAAAGGAATAATTGTTTCATGGGATGGTTGATGATAATAAAGTTAACTAATCAGTTTTACTAATTAAAATCAATTATCAACAATAGGAATAGTTGAAACATTACTATTGTATTATTACAGCGGAAAAATTTAAACTATCATCACGGATTCAACTTCTTCAACCCGTCTTTTATATCACTACTACCTGTCAATACTTCTTTAAACAAATCTCCCTTTTTCTTCAAACGTTCAAAAATATTTTCAATTGTAAATTGCGATGGATGAAGTTTTGCATTCACTTCTTTCCATTCAAGTGGGGTAGATACTGTGGCGCCGGGTTTTGGCCGCAGGCTATAGACGGAAGCTAATGTTTGACCCCTTCTGTTTTGCAGGTAGTCAATATAAATTTTATCGCCTCGTTTTTTTAATGATCTTTCAAGTGAAGTGGTTTTTGGTAATTGCTCCTGTACCAATGAGGCAATGATATGAGCAAAATCTTTCACTGTATCATAATCATATTTATTCTTCATAGGTGCATACACATGCAACCCGGAAGCACCGGATGTTTTGCAATAACAATCAATACCAGCTTTGTCAAAAATTTTCTTGGTCACTAATGCAACTTCTACCACTTCGGTGAATGAGTTTTTTACCGACGGATCAATATCAATCACCAACCAGCTAGGATTATCTGGTTTTTTGGTAGTACTATTCCAGAGATTCATTTCGATGCATCCCAAATTGGCGAGGTATAGGAGAGTAGCTTTCTTATTACAAACTATATAGTCAATTGTCTTATTGCTACTTTCACTTTCTACCGGGAATACTTTAGTGTAGGATGGGGCATGTTCGCCGGCATCTTTATGATAAAAACCTTCATCTCTTATTCCATTTGGATTTCTCTTTAATGAAAGCGGACGATCTTTTAAATGGGGTAAAATGTAGTCGGCTATTTTTTCATAGTAATCTATCACATCTCCCTTGGTGTATCCTTCATCCGGCCAGAATATTTTATGGCGGTTGGTAATATTCACTTTATCCTTACCAATTTTAATTACATTCTCTTTTACAGCCACATCTAAATCATCTACCGATTCATCATTAATTGTTTTGGTGTCTTTTTCATCTCTTAATCTGATAAAAGATGGATGACGGAAAATTCCATCTCTTGTTACTTCTGTATAGGCAATATCAGCCACCAGTTTTGGTGTAAGCCAGGTTGGTGTTTCATTTACCGGCACTTCTTCTTTAAAAGGAGATGATGTTGTTTCAAGGGGCTTCATCATTTTTTTTAATTGGCCAAGTTTTTCATTGGAGAAGCCGGTACCCACATGTCCACGGTATTGCCATTGTTTACCCCGCCCCGATGATCCGTTCGGACGGGCTTTCTTAGAAGCTAATATTAACGAACCAAAATGTGATCTTCCTCCCTGTGGTGCTGTGTAGCCAGCAATCACGACTTCGGTACTTTGTATGTTTTTTAGTTTCAGCCATTCCTTGCTACGTATGCCTTTACTATACAAACTATCTTTTTGCTTGGCTATTATTCCTTCCAGGCCTTTCTCTTTAGCTTTTTCCAAAAAAGTAATGCCATCTTTTTCTATATGATCACAGTAATGAATGATTTTATTTTTGCCCAGCAATTTCTTCACCAGTTTTTTTCTATCGATCAAAGGCAATTGTGTTGTGTCTTTTCCATCCAGCATCAGTATATCAAACACATAATAGATCAACGGTAAGCTTAGATTGTTTTCATAGTCCTGCAACTTTTGAAAATCAGGCACTCCCTTTTCATTCAGTAATACAATTTCACCATCCATTGTTACATCATGCTTAAGCTTTGCAAGTTCTTTTGCAAGAGAAGGGAAACGTTGCCTGAAATCAATACCGTTGCGGGAATATAATTCCAATTCGTCTTTTTTTAAAGTAGCCACTGCCCGGTAGCCATCCCATTTTATTTCATATATCCAATCTGCATCATCAAATGGTACTTTTGAAACACTGGCCAGCATGGGCTTAACTGGGTTCGTTATCTTCTTAGCTTTTCCATAGCGGATGGACGGCACAGAAGCAGTCGTTTTTATTACCGAAAGATTTTCTTCTGCATCATAAATTTTATTTACTGCATATTCATCTTTATGTTTTATCAGCAGCCAGTTCTTTTCACTCTTTTCATCGTTATGTAATCTTACCAACACAAACTCACCTTTTAGTTTCTTACCCTTCAATTCAAATTTCAATTCGCCTTTTTGCATGGCCTGTAATGCCTGTCGTTCACTTATTTTTTCTTTCTTTTTATCAACAGGTATAAAAGTTCCATTGTCCCATATCTCTACTTTGCCTGCGCCATAGTTCCCTTCGGGAATAGTTCCTTTAAAAGTTATGTAATCTACCGGGTGGTCTTCCACCATTACTGCCAGTCTTTTTTGCGATGGATTTAATGAAGGCCCTTTTGGCACCGCCCAGCTTTTAAGTACACCTCCTAATTCTAATCGGAAATCATAATGCAAATGAGAAGCCTGGTGTCGCTGCACCACAAACCGGAATTTCGTTTCCTTTTCTTTTTTACCTACAGGTTCTGCAGTTTGTTTAAAGTTCCTTTTCTTTTTGTAAGCTGTTAAACCCGTCATGAGGCTTTACGTTTTGGTGTAGATAAACTTGCTTTCAGTTGTTCCATCAGGTCTCTTGTAGTAGAGTGTACCACTTTTAGTGGCTTGTAAGCTGTTTGTTTTCCTTTTGCCTTTGCCTGTATTATTTTTAGGAGTTTACTGGTGTATTCGTCTTTATATTTTTTAGGATCAAATTTATTTGACAATTGATTAATTAAGTTCACCGCCATTTTTAATTCAGCAGGTTTACTTTTTGTTGAAGGCAGTGTAAGTTCTTTTGGTGATCGTATTTCCTGTGCAAAACGCAGCCGGTTTAGTACCAGCACATCACCCATCGCTTTTATCATACATACATGTTCCCGTTTATGCATTACAAACACCCCAATGCCGGCCTTACCAGATTTACTCAATGCTTCCCGCAATAAACTATAAGCTCTTGCACCGGTTTTTTCCGGCTCCAGGTAATAAGGCATTTCAAAAAAAGTACTATCAATTTCTTTTTCATCTACAAATTGTGTTATCTCAATATGTTTTGTTTTTTCCGGGCTTGCTCTTTCAAAATCTTTTTCATCCAGCACTACATATTTTTCATTGATGAGATAGCCTCTGGCAATGTTTTCCCAGGCCACTTCTTTACCGGTATTTTCATTAACCCTTTTGAATTTAATGTTGGAATGATCTTTTTTGTCCAGCATATCCAGATCAAGGGTACTTTCTTCTACAGCACTGTACATTTTTATGGGAATATTTACCAGGCCGAAGCCTATAGAGCCTTTCCAGATTGCTTTCATATAATTGTTTTAGTATAATGATTTAAAAACATGCCAGAAATTACATCCATCGCTTTTTTTCCACCCTTCCACCAAAATTTTTATCCTTGCCATTATGCTTTACCTTTGCGACAACTTAAAATTCCATTGCTATATGGCGGCCCGCACAGACAATTTTACCAGTCCCGATTATTTTAATGTAGATGAATTATTAACCGATGAACACAAACTTATCCGGGAATCTGTTCGCAGTTATGTAAAAAAAGAAATTTCCCCTATCATTGAAGATTATGCACAACGGGCAGAGTTTCCTCAACAAATTGTAAAACAACTCGGCGATCTTGGGTGCTTTGGTCCAACTGTACCAACAGAGTATGGCGGCGGCGGTCTAGATTATATTTCTTACGGTTTAATGATGCAGGAACTTGAAAGAGGCGATAGCGGTGTTCGTTCCACTGCTTCGGTGCAGGGTTCACTGGTTATGTTTCCTATTTATCAATATGGAAGTGAAGAGCAGCGAAAAAAATATTTACCCAAACTGGCAAGTGGTGAGTGGCTCGGTTGTTTTGGATTAACGGAACCAGATCATGGCAGCGATCCATCAAGTATGCTGACAAACTTTAAAGATGCCGGTGATCATGTTATATTAAATGGTGCAAAGATGTGGATCAGCAATGCACCTTTTTCACAAGTAGCAGTAGTGTGGGCCAAAGATGAGGCTGGTGATATAAAAGGATTGATTGTAGAAAGAGGCATGGAAGGTTTCACCACACCCACTACACATGGCAAATGGAGTTTAAGAGCAAGTGCTACCGGCGAATTAGTTTTTGATAATGTAAAAGTTCCTAAAGAAAATATTTTTCCCAATGTAAAAGGATTGAAAGGACCGCTTGGTTGTTTAACCAAAGCAAGATATGGCATTGCATGGGGTGCAGTAGGTGCAGCTATGGATTGTTATGATACGGCTTTGCGTTATTCAAAAGAAAGAGAACAGTTTGGAAGACCAATCGGTGGTTTTCAATTGCAGCAAAAGAAATTGGCAGAGATGGTAACAGAAATTACCAAAGCACAATTACTCAACTGGCGGCTTGGTGTATTGATGAATGAAGGAAAAGTAACACCGCAGCAAGTGAGCATGGCCAAAAGAAATGCCTGCGAGATCGCCACAAATATTTGTCGTGATGCAAGACAAATGCTCGGCGGCATGGGCATCACCGGAGAGTATTCAGTAATGCGGCACATGATGAACCTTGAAAGTGTCATCACTTATGAAGGCACACATGATATTCATTTGCTGATAACGGGTATGGATGTGACGGGGATGAATGCGTTTAAATGATATGCAGATTTGAAAATGTGTAAATATGCAAATGGAAAGAAAAGATAATCTGATAGTAACATTAAGCCTGCAATTTGCATTGGATATAATTGTATTTAGTGAGTCACTTCAACAGCTTAAAAAATTTAATCTTGCTAACCAGTTATTCAGAAGTGGTACTTCTATCGGAGCAAATGTCAGGGAAGCACAGGGATGTGAAAGTAAAAATGACTTTATTCACAAAATGAAAATTGCTTACAAAGAGGCTGAAGAAAGTAAATACTGGCTTGAATTATGTGAACTTTCAGATAGCTATCCTAATCCAGGAAAATTGCTTACTGATATAGTTTCCATATTAAAAGTGCTTGGAAAAATTATAAGCACATCGAAGTCTTAAATTTGCATATCTGCATATTTACTTATCTGCACATCGTATATGAAAATCTTCTTAATCGGCTTCATGGGCTCCGGCAAAACACACTGGGGTCGCTTACTAAGCGAAAAGCTTGGCATCCGTTTTTTTGACCTCGATGAAGCGGTAACAGAACAAGCAGGTAAATCAATTCCCGAAATATTTGCAGCAGAAGGTGAGGAAAAATTCCGTATGATGGAAAAAGATGTGCTGCACATTATTACCGAAAGCCATGAAAGTTTTGTAATGGCCTGCGGCGGCGGCTCGCCATGCTACTTTAATAATATCGATTACATGAACAAGGCCGGCACTACCGTATGGATCAATGCACCGCTGGATGTATTGCATCAACGATTGATGAAGGAAAAAGATAAACGACCCCTTATAAAGGAAATACCGGATGATCAGTTAAGGAATTTTATCGGCAAAAAATTTTCTGACCGGAAAATATATTATGAGCAGGCAGATGTTACCATGGATGAAGAGCCTGTACAACTGGAAAAATTAATCGAAAAAATATTTCATGCATAAAAATTATCTCGCAGCCGGTGCCATCTTCGGTGGACTCGCAGTAGCATTAGGTGCCTTTGGTGCACACGGCCTTGAAAGAGTTACGGCTGATGAAAACATTTTGCATGGTTATCACACTGGAGTGCAGTACCAGATGTATCATGCATTGGCTTTATTAACCGTTGGTATTTTGTATGAGAGAATGCCGGTAAAAAATCTACGATGGGCAGCTAATTACTTTATCGCAGGTATATTATTATTCAGTGGCTCTTTGTACCTGCTTACTTTCTTAAAGATACAGGGTAGCAGTGCTGTCAAGTTTGCCGGACCTGTAACACCTGTCGGAGGAATATTCTTAATGCTGGGCTGGTTGTTTTTGCTTTTGGCATTTACCGCCAAAAAAAATAATTAAAGAGGAAGTTCAATAGTGGTTACTGTTCCATTATTATTTTCAATATGGAATGTGCCGCCAATACTCTCCATTCTGCGGGCCATATTTTTAAGACCATTGCCAAACTGCCGCAGCTTGTCCATATCAATACCATTACCATTGTCTGCAATAATGATCTTAAGCTTGTGATTAGTTTCAATAGAAATCGTTACAAGAGAAGCATTAGAATGTTTTAATACATTGGTCAGGCTTTCTTTTACTGCTAAGAATATATTTCTCCGCTTATCACCACTCAGTTCTTTCACCGGAATATCAGTTGGGGTATTTACTTTACATTCTATAGGAGTACCTTCAAAATATTCATAGGCATACGACCGGATATAGGAAATAAGATTATCTACTTTATCATTACCACTGTTCATACTCCAGATAATAGCATTCATTTTATTCAACACCTCATTGGCCGAGGAAGATATTTTATCAATTTCTACCGGGGTATTTTCCTTCATTTTATTCCGGGCTATCTCACTCATCAGGCGGATGGCCGTCATACCGGCACCCAGCTCATCATGCATATCAGCAGAAATTCTTTCCCTTTCATTTTGCTGTGCTTTAAATACGGCTATCTCTTTTTCATATTCCTGCATTTTATTTTGGGCCTTTAGTGCTTCCCGTTCTTTTGTTTGTGTTATTATCTGGCGACGATTTTTATAATTCAATCCTGCTAAAAACAAAACCAGCTCCAGGAACAATCCCATTTCATAATAGAATAAAGCAGATTTAAAAACTCCCGGAAAATCTCTGTAAAAAACTCCGGGCATCACCGACATCTGTGATATCATGGAGAAAACAAACAGCAAAAGATTTCCCCAGAATAAATAATGCAGTAGCTTATCTCTCCAATGCCTGATACTATAAACTAGAAAAATTATAATCATGATCAGCAACAAAATCTTGGTTCCATTCTCCACCATATTTTGCAGCAGGTAATTATTGCTAAAAAAATGAAGGAAGCTAAAAACCAACATAGCCGCCGCCAACATTACAATACCTATATTATACAATTTATGCAGGAAGGGATGTTCAACTTTTGTCTCAAGGAACCGCTGCATAAAGATCATGTAAAACAAAATGCCGAGGCACTGCATCATAAAATCAAGATAACTTTCTAAAAAGAAACTGGTATGTGATGCATGAAAATCAAAAATCGCTTTTGTAAATAACATAGCACCCAGTAGAAAGGCATACCCGGAGTAGTATAAAAATTCACGGTTGGCACCCTGTATAAAATTGGCCAATGAGTATAGAACCATCATCAGCAGCAAACCGCATAGTACATAAGTAAAAATATGTATCTGGTTTTGATCGATCCGGAAGGAGGCAATAAAAACATCCGCCTGGTTTGCATTCACCAGTCGTGGACGAATCGTATTGATATAGGTTTTGATAACACCCAGCTCAGCAATAATGGTAGCAGAATCTCCAGCAGCCAGTGTAAACTTTCGGAAACCGATACTGTCTGGATTCTGCGGCAGCATTGTCGGTATTTTAATCAATCCATTTCCTTCCTGCCTGTACAACTGTATGTGGTCATAATAAAATCCTGGAAAAAAATAAAAAGAGGTAGCAGAATCAGAACTGTTCTGCACATTAAATTTCATCAGCAACTTTTTGGAAACAAATGCTGGTGGAATAGGAGACTGAAAAGTGGTGCCCGGTTTAAATTTCAATTCGTTGAAACCCGATTCAACATTGAAATCTTTGGAAACAAAAATGCTGCTAACGGTTTTGCCAATGGGTTTCCCCAATATTATTTTGCTGATATCTGTATACTGATTCAGCAAACTATCCTGTGCAAAGGAATGGCTAGTGGAAAGGAAGGCAATTAATATGGCCAGCAAAGAGTGTTTCAAAATCCTTAGATGCATCAGGTGGTTTGGGATGTATTCCAAATGTAATACATAGGTTTTGCATCTGCCAGCTTTTGACATACTACTTAGTGGTAATTTTCAGGAAAATGAGCAACTTTCATTTTAAAAATCTATTGATTATTCATTGAAAGATTTAGGCAATGAGCCGTGCAATCCTGCCTTCTGTGTTTTATCTTTGCCGGCATGGCTAATAAGCTTAAAAAGAAAACCAACAAGAGTCCTGAGAAGAAACCTGCGAAGTCTGACATGGCACCTTTCCGGGCCGAAAAGGAACAGAAGATCGATCTCAAAGCGATTGCCCATGACGAAAGAACATGGAAGATAGTAGGAGCGGTGTTTTTACTCATTTCCATTTTTCTATTTATATCATTTGTTTCCTATCTCTTTACCTGGAAGGAAGACCAGGCTATTGCGCAGCAGGGCTTCGGTGCTTTGCTGGATAATGATAAACCGGTGGCAAACCTGCTCGGAAGGTTTGGCGCAGTCGTTTCTCACTTTTTTATTTTCAAAGCATTTGGTATTGCATCATTTCTTATTTGTACTTTCTTTTTTGTAGTTGGTGTTAACCTTTTATTTCGCCGCCGGGTATTTTCCATCTGGCGAAATATGAAATATGTAACGGTTGGTTTATTGGTACTATCTGTTTCTCTTTCTTTTTTATTTGCAAAAAATGCTTTTCCATTCGGTGGCGGAGTAGGAGATATGATCAACCGGCAATTGGATGGTGCATTAGGAACTGTAGGCACTGCCGCTGTATTATTATTACTGGCATTGGGATATTTCATCTGGCAATTCAATCCTGCTTTTAATTTTCCTGCTAAAAAGCAAACGATAATAAAAGAAGAAGCAACAGAAGAAGATTTATTAGCACCAATCATTGCGGAGCAAAAAGAAGAAAGCAGTAAAATACCAACACCAGTTGAGTCAAATGGTAATTCCATGAAAACCTTTGACGGTATAGTTATCAACTTTCCGGAAGAGAAACTAAAACATGATCTGCAAATAATTGAAAAAGAAGAACCGGAAGAGGAAATAATAAAACCGGTGGAGCAGCAGCCAATTGTAGAAAAAGAAATAGTAAACGACATACTGCATGCACATGAGTTTGATCTTACTCCCGAACCGGAAGAAGAAATAATTCCGGTAAAAGAGAAACCCATTTCCAGGAAATCCGATGAACCATTGGAGCTGGAAATAAAAGCAGTGCCGGATAAAATACAGGAAGAAGAAATGTCAGTCATTGAAAATCTTCCTCCTTATGAGCCTACACTTGATCTGCGGGATTATAAATATCCTACTCTTGGCCTGCTGGAAACACATGGCAGCGAAAAAATTATTCAGGATGCCGGTGAGTTGGAAAATAACAAGAACCAGATCATTGCCACCCTCCGCAATTATTCGATTGAGATACAAAAAATAAGTGCCACCGTAGGACCAACAGTTACATTGTATGAAATTGTACCAGCAGCCGGTGTTCGTATTTCAAAAATTAAAAACCTGGAAGACGATATTGCATTGAGTCTTGCAGCATTAGGCATTCGTATCATTGCGCCAATTCCCGGCAAGGGAACCATTGGTATTGAAGTACCTAATGTAAGGAAGACAGTGGTGAGTATGAAAACATTATTGGCTTCTGAAAAATTTCAGAACAATAATTTTAGTTTGCCTATTGCCATTGGTAAAAAAATTGACAACGAAAATTTCATTGTCGACCTTGCCAGTATGCCACACCTGCTAATGGCTGGTGCTACTGGCCAGGGTAAATCTGTAGGATTAAATGCTATTCTGGTTTCACTGCTTTACAAAAAGCATCCATCGCAGATGAAGTTTGTATTGATTGATCCAAAGAAAGTGGAGTTGAGTGTTTATCGCCAGATTGAAAAACATTTTTTAGCAAAACTTCCCGGAGAAGAAGATGCCATCATTACTGATACAAAAAAAGTAGTTCATACTCTCAATGCACTTTGTATAGAAATGGACAACCGCTACGATCTGTTGAAAGAAGCCGGTGCAAGAAACATAAAAGAATACAACGATAAGTTTATCAAAAGAAAATTGAATCCGCAGAAGGGGCATCAGTATCTTCCATTCATCGTATTGGTAATAGATGAGTTTGCAGATCTGATAATGACAGCGGGTAAAGAAGTGGAAATGCCTATTGCCCGATTGGCACAGTTAGCAAGAGCTATTGGTATTCATTTAATAATTGCTACACAGCGGCCATCAGTAAATATTATTACAGGAACTATTAAAGCAAACTTCCCGGCTCGTATAGCATTTAAGGTTTCATCCAAAATAGATTCAAGAACCATTTTAGATACCGGTGGTGCCGAACAATTAATTGGAAAAGGTGATATGCTTATTTCCCATAATGGGGAAGTGACACGACTTCAATGTGCATTTGTTGACACACCGGAGGTGGAACAAATAGTAGATTATATTGGTGATCAACGGGGCTATCCACAGGCATTTTTATTGCCGGAGTATATTGACGAGAAAGAATTGGAAGGTAAAGATTTCGATATGTCGGATCGGGATTCGTTATTTGAAGATGCGGCCAAACTGATTGTTCAAAACCAAGTGGGTTCCACATCATTATTGCAACGTCGTATGAAACTGGGTTATAACAGGGCCGGCAGATTGATGGATCAACTGGAAGCCGCAGGAATAGTAGGGCCCAACCAGGGTAGCAAAGCAAGGGATGTATTAATAAAGACTGAAATGGAATTGCTGCAACATCTGGATGGGTTGGGCTGATGCGTTAGAAGGTTGTTAAGAAAAAACTCCATTTGCAACCCGGTACAGTCATTGCCTGTCTTTACCGTGCTGAATAACCTTTATAAACACTATTTAATTACCTTTGCCCGCCTTCTTAAAGGCCTCATAAATTAAAAAATATGAAAACATTATACTCTCTTATTTTATTGTTGACTGTTTCTATTTCTGCATCTGCGCAAAAAAGTGATCCTGCTGCAAAAGCAGTGCTGGATGGTGTGAGTGCAAAATTTAAAACTTTCACTACTGTGCAGGCTTCTTTTTCTTACAAAGTAGAAAATGCCACTGGTAAAAGCTTAAGCAACAAAACTGGTAGCCTGATGATGAAAGGAACCAAGTACAAAGTAAATTTCGGAGGCCAGGAAATATTTTGCAATGGTACCACTGTTTGGAACTATGATAAATCAGCCAACGAAGTTACTATCAGCAAGCTGGATGCCTCAGGCGGTATGATTACTCCGCAAAAACTTTTTACTAATTTCTATGATAAAGATTTTCGCTACATACTCAACGGCGAGAAAAAAGTTGGTACAAAAACATTACAGGAAATTGAAATGACACCGATAGATAAAAGCAAGCCTTTTCATAAAGTGTACTTGCAGGTAGACAAGAATGCTAAAACCATTTACAGTACTAAAGTATTGGAGAATGCCGGCAATCGCTACATCTATACGGTGAGTACAATGAAAACAAATGCAGCGTTGGCGGACAACATTTTTACATTTGATAAAGCAAAATACCCGGGTGTAGAAGTGGTGGATTTGAGGTAAAAGAACTAAGATTTATATGATTTAATAGGATTTTAAGGAGACTTGAAATCCTATTTCTATTTTCCCAGCTTCAGTATTACATGGCATCATCTGTTGCGTCGCACACTTCATCTTCCAGATCATTATTCAGCAAATATATTTGATTTGAAAAAGAAAAATTTTTATAAAATGGCTTTGCGCAACCTGACTAATTTTTCTAACAGTTCTTCCAGCAAATCCAGTTGCAACATATTAGCACCGTCGCTTAAAGCTTTGGATGGATGTGGATGTGTTTCAATAAATAATCCATCAACACCTGTAGCAATAGCAGCTTTTGCAATAGTGCCGATCAGTTGCGGATTGCCACCTGTTACACCACTTGTTTGATTAGGTTGTTGCAATGCATGAGTAACATCCATCACTACCGGTACTGCATGTGCCTGCATGGCGGGAATGTTTCTATAGTCCACTACTAAATCCTGATAGCCAAATGTTGTTCCTCTTTCAGTAAGCATTACTTTATCATTACCAGCTTTCTTTATTTTATCCACGGCAAATTTCATTGCTTCGCCACTTACAAACTGCCCTTTTTTTACGTTGACGATCTTTCCTGTTTTTGCAGCAGCAATTAAAAGGTCAGTTTGCCGGCAAAGGAAAGCAGGGATTTGCAACACATCTACAAACTGTGCAGCTATTGCAGCTTCTTCCGGTGAATGAATATCAGTAACAACTGGTAATGAAAATTTGCTGGCCACATTTTGCAGCATCATTAATGCTCTTTCATCACCAAGCCCGGTAAAAGAAGTGCCGCTTGTACGGTTTGCTTTGCGATAGGAGGCTTTAAAAATATACGGGATGGATAATTTATTACAAATGCCGGTAACTTTTTCTGCTACTTCCATAATCAACTCTTCATTCTCCACCACACAGGGGCCGGCCATCAAAAAGAAATTGTTTTCATCATAAGATTGATTGGCAAATAAGTCTTTCAGAAATTTTTCCATGCGGCAAAAGTACTAATAGCCAATGGCTTTTAGAAATTCATGTTTTTTCCTTTTAGCAACATCAAGAGTAATTCCGTTTGTCAAAACCACCTGGCCTCCATCACCCCGGATATATTTTTCCGTAAAATTTTTATTGATGATGTATGAATTATGAATGCGGAGAAATATTTCAGTCGGCAGCATATCTTCAAAATCTTTCAAAGTATGGCTGGCAATGTATTTCTTTTTATCAGTGGTAAAGATGTGAGTGTAATTGCTGCTGGCTTCTAAATAAATTATGTCCTCCACTTTTATAAACTGTAAGCCTTCCATTGTTGGGATGGCAATACGACTATAGGAATTCTTTTTATTTATCAACTGTTCTACCAGCAATTCAATCTGAGGATTGGGATAGGAATGGTTTCGTTTTTCTTCTGCTTTATTTACGGCAGTTTTTAAATCTTCTACTTCAATGGGTTTTACTAAATAATCCAATGCACTGTAGCGGATAGCTTTTATAGCATAATGGTCGTATGCTGTGGTAAAAATTAATTCGAAGTTTTTGTATTTCAATTGTTGTAACATCACAAATCCATTCATCACAGGCATTTCGATATCCAGAAAAACAATATCTGGTTGCAGGTTGTCAATGGCCTCTATACCCGCAGCAGCATCATTGCAACAAGCAATAATCATTACCTCTGCACAATGGGATTGGAGCTTTTCCTTTAGCGAACTAATGCTGTTTTCTTCGTCATCAATAAGTATTGCTTTGATCATCATATAGTTTTAATTAGTCTCATTCATTTTAATTCTCACTTCCACTTTTGTTCCTGAAGGTTTGTTGTTCTCGAACAGGTCGGTAATAGTAACGCCATTAGCATGACCATTTTTATTATACAAATGAATACGTTCTGTTGTGATGTTTATCCCATAAGATTCATGTTCCGGCTTATTGATGACTTTGATCTCCTGTGCTTTTGTCCGGCCTATTCCATTATCAGTTATGGTGTATTTGATGCAATCATTTTCTAATGCCGCAATTACGGTCAATTTTCTTTCGCCGCTAAGTTTATTCAGCAGCCCATGGTGGATGGCATTTTCTACAAACGGCTGCACAATCAGCGGCGGAACTTTGTAGTCACTTTGCAGCAGTTCTTCATCCGCAATTAGTTCATATTCAAATTTGTTGCTACAGCGAAATTGTTCCATTTGCAGATACAATCGCAGGCTTTCATAATCTTTCTGAAAACCAATGCTATTATTTTTTGAGCTATCTAGCACGGAACGTATCAATTTGGCAAACTTTGCCAGGTAAGTGGTGGCTTTTTCTTTCTGGTTTGTCTGCACAAGATTATCAATTGCATTAAGGCAATTAAAAATAAAATGCGGATTCATCTGTGCCCGTAGGGCAGCCATCTCTGCCTCCGCCATCTTATGTTTCAATTCTGCTTCCCGTCGAATATGCTTTATTCTTCTGCGTACTAACCAAATGGTGACACTGATTATACCCAAAGCACTGGCAGTGGCGAACCACCATGTTTGCCAGTAGGGAGGGCTGATAACGAATTCAAAATTTGCCGGAGTGCCCCATTGACCATTCCATCCCATTGTTCTTACTTCAAAGTTATAATGACCCGGTTGAAGACTTGCATACGACACAAAATGCTGGTTGCTGGGCTGTGACCAATCTGTGCTATCGCCATCCTTTAAACGGTAGCTATATAGTAACTGACTTTCATTAATAAATCCTGGTGAAGAAAATTCAAATTGCAATTGGTTTTGCCGGTGATTTAATTCCAATTTATTACCAGTAATTGAATAAATTGAATCTGGTGAAAATGCTTTTGTTATATAAACAGGCAATGGGGGTAACCTTTCCATTTCCCCATCCTTAACTTTTACCAGTCCATCATTTGTAGCAAGCCATAATGTATGCTCATGGTCAGTTTCCATTCCAATAATGGTTGCAAAATAATTATTGATCCTGCTAAAATTAAAAATTCGATATCCATCATTGTTTACAATAAGTTTATCGATCCCCTGGTAAAATGCGATCCAATAATTTCCATGTGCATCTTCTCTTATTACTTTTACAAAGTTTGAAGTGAGGCCTTTTTTTTGATCAAAGTTTTCAATTGTAAAACTATCTTTTGTTTTTTTTCTTAATTGATAAACTCCCTGGTATCTCGTTCCGACCCAAATATTTCCTTTAGAATCTTCAAATAAGGAGCGGATATTCTCTGTAGGTAAAAAATGTTGTGTAGAGATAATATTAAGCCTGTTATTGCTAAAATTATATTTGATACGAAAAAGTCCATTTTGCCAGGTGCCAGCCCACAAGTCGCCGTTCTTGTCTACAAGTAAAGCACTGATGCGATAGTTAAGAATTATTTTTTGTATATCGCCTGACTTAAAAATAAGTTGCTTATGTGGGCTTGAAAAAAAATAACCTCCTTCATAGCTGATGATTCTTGATGCAAATTCTTCCGGCAGTGTGTCAGTTTTTGTAAACTTTAATCTGGCACTGTCAAACACGGATATTTTGTGATAACTAAGCAACTTGGTTTGTTTGCTATTTAAAACAACATCATAATAGTTTTCAGCACCACTATTTTCAATGGCAGTAAATTTTTCAGTGATCGTATTGAAAATTTTGGTGCTCTTAAAAGATCCTACCAGGAAATGATTTTTTTTAAAAGGATGGAGGAGGTAAGAATAATTGTTTTCAAAGAATGCATCTTTCATTGGATATAATGTAATGCTCTGGCGGGTAACTAATTTGGAAAGACCTGCTGCTGTGCCAAACCATAAATTATTTTCTTTATCCTGAAATATAGAGTTTACAATATTTGAAGGAAGGCCATCTTTTGCCGTAAATCTTTGATGAGTTTCATCAGGGTTTATTTTTACTAAACCCCCTGAGGTTGCGAACCACATTACTCCGTCAGAGTCTTCAAAAATATCGTTTATTATTATGCCTTTCAGTATCGGAATGTTGTATTTAATTGGGGATAATGTAAGCACAACTGTGCCATTTAGCTGTGAAATGTTAAGTAATTGAAGTCCGCTTATTGTACTAACCCATATTCTTTTTTTTGAATCCTGGTAAATGGTTGAATGGATATTGATGATATTCCCATTATTGATTTCAGCAATTAATTCATATTTATTATTATATACTTTTATAGATGTTTCTTCTAGTGCAATAATTAGCGAATCGTTGAATTGGAAAATATTTGTAAATGTTTTATCCGAGAAGTGGTGTTTCGGTTGGCGGATTTTTCCATCATCAATTTCCTGTAATCCATTTCTATCTGTTGATGCCAGTAGAATTCCGGTTGAAAGTTTTATGAATTGGTTTATGACAATGTCTCCAGGTATTGTTTTCGGACTCACTTTATTCCCAGTAAGCATATCTATAGCCCCATTATTAAGAGCTATATATAATCGTTCATTTTCATCTTCATAAAGATCATTCACCATGTTATGCGAAAGTCCGTTGGCTGTTGTGTAGTTAGTAAAAGTATGGCCATCATATTTACTTAGCCCTTCCAAAGCAGCAATCCATAAAAACCCTTTTGAATCCTGGTAAACTTTGCGAATAGTATTCGAAGCTAATCCTTCATTTACTGTATAGTTTTTAAATTTTTGATGTTGTGCTTTTATTGGGTTTATAACACCGCTAAGGATATTAAGAATAGCTATAATTAAACCATATCGCATAGTTTAAAGTTAAGTTATTTTAGGAGGGGGTGATGGTCTAGTCGATTTTTAAAGGCGGCCCTACCACTTCCATTTCATTATCAGCAAAAATTTGTTTCATTTCGTCAGCGGTAGGGTTATGTTTTAAAGCCGCTACGGTAAGAAAAAAGTTTTCTAGTTTTCCCGCAGGTTGTAATATTACGGTGAGCTTTCCCTTTTTTGAAATCTGTGTCCATGCATGCGGTACTTTTCTTGGTAAAAAAATGCTGTCTCCCACAGTTAGCCGGTGTTTATCTTCTCCCACCTGGAAATAATATTCACCCTGCAGCACATAAAATATTTCATCCTGCAGGGGATGCACATGCAGTGGCACACCTTTGCCTTGTGATAATGATATTTGTTCAAACAGCAGCAAATCTCCATCCGTATCCTTACCAGATATTTTTATATCAATTACATTTTGATTAACTCCTTTTAATTTTATATGGCCATGCATGCGGCCTTCTCCGGCTTTTACTTTAAATGCTTTCGTTGTTCTTTCCCTTGTCTTTTTAGATTGCCCGTAAGTTATTAATGGTGCAGATGCTGCAATAAGTAATGATGTTATAAATTTATTTCTCTTCATGCTGATTATTTTTTTTATTATTTATAGAGGAATTGGAGGTAGCACTGTTTTTTCCCAATCAGCATATTTTTGTTTTAATCTTACAAATATTATTGTTTCTTTTTCTTTCAGGTTCTCATTTTCACCAGAATCATTTTTAAGGTTAAATAAATATTCTCCTTTTTCATCTTTCAAATATTTAAAGTCACCGTCTCTTATTGCCTTTTGTTGATTGCGTTGAAAAACCCGCCAGTATAAAGTTCTATTTATTTCTTTGGTTTTCCCCCTGCAAACGGGCATCAGGTCTATCCCATCTAAAGGAAAATTTATTGCTGCTTTTGCTCCTGCTGCAGACAGTATAGTAGTTGTCCAATCCATAGTTATGGCTGCCTGTTGAGTAATGCTGCCGGCTTTAATTTTACCAGGCCATTTTACAAAAGCTGGTACTCTGATGCCGCCTTCCCATAAGGTGGCTTTGGCATTTGCAAGACCGCCATTATCAGAATATCTTTCTCCTCCATTGTCGTTAGTGAAAATAACAATGGTCTTGCCGGATAATTTTTCATCATCCAAAGCCTTCATAATATTTCCAACAGCATCATCCAAACTTTTCATCATTGCGGCATAAATAGCAGGGGAACCACCGCTTCTGAAATTAGCCGAATCTGCATAAGGTTTATCATTAGGGCCCTGCCATGGCCAGTGCGGTGCATTAAAAGTAATGGCGAGAAAAAAAGGTTTGTTATGTTTTTGCCTGATAAACGTTATTGCTTTTTGAGAAAACAAATCGGTAAGATATCCTTCGGGATAAACAAGCTTATCGTTTTCATAAAGGTCATGTGTGTGCCCATCACCTTTATGCGAAATATAATCGGCAGCGCCGCTATGGATGCCAAAAAAATAATCAAAGCCATTTTTAACTGGGCTGTGTTGCGGAAGAAAACCTAAATGCCATTTTCCTATTAATGCAGTTTCATAACCTGCGGCTTTTATTAAAGTTGCTATGGATGGATAGTCTGTTGTTAAACCAAAAGCGGAATCTTTTTTCTCTCCGGTAAGCGGCTCTATTAATCCCACTGGTGTTTTCGCAGGATAACGCCCTGTGAAGAATGCTGTACGTGTAGGTGTGCACAGTGGCCCGGCAGCATAAGCATTAATAAATTTAATTCCCTGCAAAGCCAGTTTATCCAAATGAGGTGTGGTGTAATCTTTGCGTCCGTAACAGCTTAAATCTCCATACCCCATATCATCCGTCATGATGTAAATAATGTTTGGCCGTTGAGATTGGGTATAAGCATAAAGAGGCAGTATTAACATCACCAGAATGATGTGCTGTATTAAATTTTTATGAATCCAACAAAACATATAAGGTTATTTTTATAATGCTGTATAACAGGCTTACGTCTTTTACAATTAAATTAAAAGGATGTTAATGTCAAGTGTTTTAATCAAGGCAGTTTACACCATATAAACCAATATTGCTTTTTTGTTAAACTAATTAACTATGAAAATTTATCCAGAAAAGATTTTTTAAAAAAATTCCTACTGACATATTTCATTAGCATGTCTTGCAATCAATATCCATTTTCCATTTTCTTTTTGATAGATATTGGTGTAACGTCTTTTAATTGTTTTCCCCCCATTAGGGTTTCCCATTACCGGTACCACCGTTTCGCTGCCCATAGAAATTACCATATCTCCTGTAATAAGAATTTTTTCCATGTCATGTGTATAGCTGGAGTAGCTTATAATTCCTGCCATCACCATCTCTACCTGGCCGCCAATTAAAACATTATTCCTGGGAGAATTTACCATAAAACTGCGAGCCCATATTTTTCGTAAGGTGGCCGAATCTTTTTGCAGTATTGCCTGTGCCTGTATCTCTTCCAGGTTACGGATTTCTTTTTCAATAGTTTCATTCTGTGCATAAGCACAAAAGAAAACAAGCAGGGATGATAGCAATGACATTATTTTTTTCATTGTCAGGTATTTTTTAATAAGGTAGAACTATTTAGTTTGACAAAGTGTCAACTTTGTTATCTATATCTTTTAATATCTTTTGTGTTGGGTTTAATTTTAAATATTCTTCTTTTGATAGTACCACATTGCTATCACTCCTGTTAAATACTCCCTGACCGCAATTGCCAATTACAGCATGCATATAAGCACCATGTCCAATGCTAAACCCTGGTGATCCGGTAGGGCCTGCTTTAAAAATTATTTTTGTCGGAGAACGATACTTAACAGAGTTGCCATACGAACCGGGGATTTGCTGCTTGGTTTCTATGAAACCACCAGATTGATAAAAATTGCTTCCCTGAGTAAGACCATCTAACAACATAAAGGGGCCACAATCACTATATAAATCACTTATCCATATACCACGGCCCATTGTGGAAGCAGAAACAGTTCCGATCGCTTCGTTTACAAATAAATCTGTTACTGGTATTATTGGCAATCCATTGTAAAAAGGAACCCAATCATTCATTGTAAAATCCATAAAATAAACACCTAATTCTGTTCCGATATATGCATCGCCCTGAGAAGTATAAGAGATAGAATACACAGGTATGTTGGGTAAGCTGCCGGTATAGCCAACCCAACTGGCGCCTGCATTACTACTATAAAATATTCTATTAGCTCCATTATTTCCGGTGGTAGTTACCCATACTTCATCAGCATTGTTGCTACGGGTTGTTATATCAGTAATGGTACCAAAATTTGCTGACCACCCTGTGTTGCCCGATATTGTAGTCCAGTTTGATCCCTGGTTATTGGATATTCTAACTGTATTAGCACTGGCAGCATAAATTCTATCAGGTGCCTGGGCACTTACTGCAAAGCCCCCATTATAAGTTCTGCTAAAACCGGTTCCTCCATCATTATTACTGATAGTATTTACTTGTGTCCATGATGTGCCCTGGTTAGTTGTTCGCCACACAGTATTCGCATAAGCTATATATGCTATATTGCCATTAGTTGGATGACAAATAACATCGGGGTAAAAAGTTCTATTAGCTGAAGGTATTGTGCTTGATACTTGTGTTAAAGAATTGGTACTTCTTATGTAACGGCTAACATTTGCATTTTCTACCATGAAAAATATATCATTGTTGGTATTTACAAAATCAACGGCAAATCCATCTCCGGAGCCTGCATATACCATGTTGCTTCCGTTAGTGGTATAGTTGGTGCCATTATCCTGTGTACCTCCGATATATAAATTTTGTGCATTTTCAAAACCTTCCATGTGGTAGTATTGAGTGCATTGCAGCCCATTGGAAATATCAGTCCAGTTAACTCCGTTGTCATTGCTTACTGCTACACCACCATCCGTACCGGCATACAATAAACCATTGAGTGGGTTATATGCCAGGTCATGTACATCTGCATGTAAATAGTTGTTGGGAACAGGACCCGGTAGGTTTACTCCTCCAACTGTAACATTTGGAAAAGTTGATCCATTATTACTGGAAGCGGAAAGAGTAATTCCCGCAGCCACCATAAAATTATTGTTGACAGGGTTAATCGCAAAACCATAGTTGTACCAATCCTGCCCTCCAATAAGGTTTGTACTATTTATTCGGCTAAAGTTGTCGCCGCTATTAGTTGATTTGTAAATGGTATTGGTGCTAGTTCCGCATTGTAAATAATAAACTTCGTTGGGATTGGCCGGTGTTACAGCTAATTGACTTCGTGTAGCAGAACTTGTAGCAGGGGTAAAAGAATTGATATTTGTAAAACTTGCTCCAAAATCGGTTGATTTCCAAATACTATTATTATCGCAATAATAAACAATGGCATCGTTGGTTGGATGTTGTTCTATATCATATGCCCCATTGCTAGTTATGCCGAAAATAAAATTCCAGGTTATACCAGAATCAGTAGAAGAATAGGCCCCAAAACTAGTAACTGCAATTAGTATGTTAGGGTTATTTCTTAATTGCAGTAATTTGAATGTGGTTCTATTCCCAAATATAGCTTGAGAGTTGCCCAATTTGTTCCAGGTGAATCCACCATTATATGTTACCAATACACCTACATTTCTGTCAAAGTTGAAATTGCTTAAAAAATACCCACCATTGTTGAGATCACCAGTAAGAATATAAATTGTATTACCAGTTGGATCATTGTTGCCAAATACTACACCGGCAATACCGCAATTTGGTACTGAAGATGAAATGGAAAACCAGTTGGCTCCACCATTATTGGTTCTCCATAATCCGCCTGAAGGGCTGCCCGCCAAAATAACCTGTGAGTTGGTTGGATGAAATACTAATCTATCAATTCTGCCAATACCTCTGGTACCTCTAAAAAGGCCCCAGGAAGTAGAGAAGGGACCTACAGGTACCCAGGTTCCCCCATTCGATTCTGTTGCTTCCGTTCTGTTAGCAACACTCGTAGCTTTCATTTTTCTGGCTTCTTCAAAATACAGAGAAGTCTTTGGATCTACTTCGCCCAGGTCATTTAAATGCCTTACCGCCCACCAGGCCCATCGGTTCCATTTTTTATATTGCGAAAAAAGTTTAGCATTGGTATGATAATTATTACTTCTGTAATACTTATCTACCTCGTTCATTATCTCAGCATACTTTTTTTTACCTGTTATTTTTGAAACAAGTTCAGGTGGTAGATCATCAGGTATTTGTGAGTAGCTGGTACTGCTAATACCCAGTAGTGTTATCAGCATTACAAGTAAATAACGTAGTAGCATAATAATTATGTATTAATTTTTATTTACGTAGTTTATTTTTTCTTTTAATGCATCTATTTCTTTTTGCTGTTGAATGATGTACAGGGTAAGCTCTTCAATTTTTTCCATCATTCTTTTTTGGGTGTCACCAAGATGCAATCCATTTTTTTCTATTTCTGCAGCAGATGGAATGTTGGGCAGGTGTTTATTTTTAAGGATAAATTTTTCTACATCACTTAATAATGGAAGCTGGTAATTTTTTTCAAAAACATAATCTGCCCAGCCGGTTTCTACCACTGCTTCCGTACATCTGATATTCCCAAGTACTGATAGCTTGTAAGTTGGATTATCTGTTCCTATTCCTACATTTCCAGTTGCTTGGGAAATTAATATCCTGCTGAGGCCGCCACTAAAAATCCGCATATTAGTAGGAGAGAAAGTGCCAATGCCTGCTGAAGTTCCCCCCATTCGAGTTAATAGTATATTCCCCCCTTCTCCTATATGTGCTATGCCATCGCTGTTATTTAGAGTTTGTACAGTAAGCTTTGTTCCAACAGCAGGATTATCTGTTCCAATGAATACACCACCGGTGGCCTGTGAAATAATGATGCGGCTAAAACTACCACTGAAGATTCGCATATCCGTTGGAGAGAAAGTACCGATGCCCGCAGTGGTGCCACCTATTCTTGTTGATAAGATATTTCCCTGTACACTTCTATGCGTTATGCCATAGCTGTTATTATCCGTCTCTACAGTAAGTTTATCTAAAGGTGTGGTTGTTCCAATGCCTACATTACCTGTATTGTTATTATAAATATTAACGCCATTTATATCCCAATATCCGCCGCCGCTACTTACTCCACCTTTGCTGCTGCTCTTCACAATCCATTTTTGTTCTGTGCCGTCGTATTGTAAATTGACAATACCCTTATTTACTATTGTGATATCAGTATTTGTTCCGGTAACAATCATATCTGCAGGTGCTGATGTTGCATCTTCATTATTTAATTGCATTACAAATCCACTTAAATTGAATAATGTAATTAATCTACCATCAATGCCTGCGGATATGCCAGCTAATGTAAAATCTGCTGTGGGGCCGGTTATTCTATAATTACTAAACCGGGCAGTATTTACATCTAATGCCAGTGTAATACCATCAGCCACCAGTAAATTGGATGGCCTCATAATAATATCCCCGTTTATATCCAATGCAGCTTCCGGCGTAGTGGTATTAACGCCAACATTCTGACAAAACAGTATCTGACAGGATAACAACATACTTGTGAGGAATAAGTATTTTTTCATGTTTTAGAATTTATGATTATGCCTCAAATTATTTTTATCTACTCTGGGTAAAAACCAGAAATACTTATCCGGGGGTGTTTTATGATTAACTGGCTATTCTATATCAATAATAGGATGGGTAAAATATGAAAGGGAGTTGAGGAGAAGACATAGCAAAGCATTGCCGGTCTAATAATTACAGGGGCGAAACTGCCTTATGTAATATATAAATAAAAGAAAGTATAGTGGAATTGGGTATAAAAATTTCTATGCCCGGCTATATAGTCCAGAGACTTATTCCTATTTATTCTCCGGCTGTACCGGGGGTAATGATCACTTTTAAAAAATCATCTTTTTTTCTTCTTGATACATCAACATAATTGCCATTTTGTAATTCTATTTGTCCACCGTCACCCTTTATGTAGCGTTTAATATACTTCAGGTTGATGAGGTGGGAGTGATGGGTACGGAAGAAAATTTCTTCTGGCAATATTTCTTCAAATTCTTTTAGAGTTTTTGATGCGGTTATTTTTGTTTTATTACTTAAATAGATAGTAGTGTAATTGCTGTTGGCTTCTAAATGTACAATATCATTAATATCAAAAAATAACAACCCTTCTAAAGTGGGTATTGCCAATTTATTTATTTGTTTTTTCGGATGCTGCATATTTTGCTGCAGGAGGTCTACCTGCTTTTTTGTTTGATTATTTTCAGCAGCGGCAATTTTTGATACAGCAGCTTGCAGCTCTTCTATATCAATAGGTTTTAGAAGATAATCAAAAGCAGCATATTTGATTGCTTTTATGGCATATTGGTCATAAGCTGTTGTAAAAATAATATGAAATTTTTTCTCAGGCAGTTCGTTTAGCATTTCAAAACCATTCATCCTGGGCATTTCAATATCTAGAAAAATTAATTGCGGTTTATGCTCTTGTATCAGCAGCAATGCTTCTTGTCCGTTTACAGCTTCGGCCAATAATTTTATTTGCGGACAGTAAGCCGATAATTTTTCCCTTAATGCCAACCGGCCTTTTGCTTCGTCATCAATTATTATGGCTGTTATCATTTTAAATAATGTTTAAATCAACTTTTACCTTTGTGCCAGCCGGTATGTTGTTGTTGTATAAATCAATTACCTGAACAGATGCAGTATTTTCTTTGTTAAACAGTTTTATCCTGTCGTAGCTCATCTGCATGCCGTAATGCGATTCTTTATTTTGCATAATTTCTCCGGCAGCTTTCCTTCCGATGCCATTATCCGTAATATTATATTGTATTTTATCACCAACTTTTTTTATTTCAACTGTAAGTATGCCTTCATTTCCTTCTTTATTCCGAAGGCCATGCAAAATAGCATTTTCAACAAATGGTTGAACAATAAGTGGTGGTACTTTGTAATCATCCTGCAACAGTGCATCATCTGCTTGTATGGTTGCGATAAATTTATTTTCATGACGAAATTGTTCCATCTCTATATAAAGTTTCAGTGTTTCCAAATCTTTTGTAAGAGGAATAGTATCCTGTTTTGAACTATCTAATATGTTGCGGATGAGTTTTGCAAATTTATTAAGATACACGGTTGCATGATATTTATCATTACTCTGTATCAGTGCATCAATGCTGTTGATACAGTTAAATATAAAATGCGGATTCATCTGGTTTTGC
Source organism: Chitinophagaceae bacterium (assembly GCA_031397865.1). Taxonomy (GTDB): domain Bacteria; phylum Bacteroidota; class Bacteroidia; order Chitinophagales; family Chitinophagaceae; genus JJ008. Next base: position 297,879 of record JANNMN010000005.1, on the reverse strand, counting down.
AGTGCTTCCAGCTTTGCTTTCGAAAGCTGTTCATTCATACTGTACATCTCAATATTTGTTTGTTGTAATGATTGCTCCGCTTCTATTGATTTTATTTTATTGGCCATCAATGTGGCAATGGTGGTCATTATCTGTTGGTGTTGTTGAGTGAAAAACTTTTTTTCATGATGCTCACTGTCTATTACTCCAATAAGTTCATTATTATAAATAATGGGAACGGTTATTTCACTTAAACGAGTCATTTCATCGGCCCGGTAACGAATGTCTTTGGAAGTGTCAGTTATCAATACTGGTTCTTTTGTTTCCATTACATAGCCTACCACCCCTTGTCCTGCAACTACATCAAAATGTTGATTGGTTATTGCTTCTATGGAACCCTTTGGGCCAAACCCTGCCTTCTGTATCATTTTGGTTTTATCATCATTCCATAAATAAATCATGCAATCAACAAAGCCCAACCGCCCAATAAGATTTTTTGCAACATCCCACAACACATCATCCTCTGTATTTTTTTCTAATAAAGAGGAGGAAAAATAATTAATGATCAGTTCCATCTCCAGTTTGCTTTTGTATTGTCCTGCATCCAGCTGCTGCACTTTGAGTTTTTCTTCTGCAATTATTTTTATATTTTTTTCACGCCATTTTATTAATAAGAAAGTGAGTAAAAGAATTGAAAATACAGCAAGAGATATAAACCACCATGTTTTCCACCATGGCGGAGTAATAATTATTTTGAATGAAGTAACTTCTCCTCTGCTGTTATTATTCTCTGCTTTTACTTCAAAAGTATATTCACCCGGTTGTACACCGGTGTAACTGGCAAAACGGTTAGTTCCGACGTTCACCCAATCTTTATCTACTCCATTTAGTCGGTAATAATAATTGGTTTGCTGCTGACCGGAAAAAATTAATGCTGCAAATTCTATGGTAAAAAAATTCTCCTTGTAGGAAAGATGGATCGGTTTATTCTCATACAATAAGGAGTCAACAAAAAGATGCTTTTCAAAAAGCTTGAATCCGGTTATTTCAATTTTTGTTTTGAGATTATCGGGATAGGCTGCTTTGTGAGGAAAAAAACTTATTGCTTCAGCGTCAGTAAATATTAGCCATTGCCCATCTTGCAAAGGATAAAAATTGTTAGAAACAAAGGAAGAATTGAGACGAACAGGTCCGATGCTGTAGGGAATAACTTTTTTATTACCAGGATTAAATTTGTAAAGACCATAATCTGTGGTAAACCAAACATAACCAGCAGCATCTTTTTTTATAGCATAAATAGTATTATATAGCAAATCGTCTGCGGTTTTGAGAAGGGAAAAGGTTCCTCTTTTTTTATTAAAAAGATTTATACCGCCATCTTGTGTACCCACCAGCAGTGTGCTATCATTATATTCTTCTATGCCCATACAGTAGGAAGAAGAAATGGTAGTATTATCTTTTCTATTTGATTTGTAATTTGAAATAAATATACGTTTACCAGTATCAAATTGTCTGAACCCCTTCCAGGTGCTAACCCAAAAATTTCCTGATTTGTCAATAAACATATTTGTTATTGGAGATGCAGGGCCTGAATCATTTGTTGAACTCTGGCCAAAAGACTGAAATTTTTTATTTTCTTTATTCCAGTGCACAATTTTTCCGTTATGCAATCCAAACCACATATTCCCTGTACCATCTTTCACTATACATCGTATCGTTGAATTTTCCATTTCAGGTGGATGAATGGTTTGAAAGGACATCTTATCTGCAGCAAGGATGTGAATATAACCTTGCTGGCATCCTGACCAAATTGTCCCATCATCATTTTGAGTAAAGCACCATATTTCATTTTTTTGAATGCTGTCAGTAAAGGTGATATTTTTTTTAAAACATAATTTACTATCAAATACACTAATGCCGCCACCCCAGGTACCTAATAGCAAATCTCCACCGTGTACTTGTATCATGGCATTAATTTGATTTTTTGGAAGCGACTGTGCATTGTACTGATCATTTTTTAGAATGGTAAAATATTGCAGGTAAGGGTTAAAGATGCTAATGCCTTTATCAGTACCTACCCAAATGTTTTGTTCTTTATCCTGAAAGAGGCTGTTGATTTCATAATTATAGTGAATGCCAGCAAAGTTTCCCTGTTGATAAAGGGTGTAATTAAAATTATCTTTTTGAGGATCATACTGAAGTAAGCCGGCATTTGTTGTTCCTAACCATACTACACCATGGTTGTCTTCCAGCACTATATTTGCCGATCCGGTCAATATTTTTTTTCTCTCTACTGATTTTATATAATCAGCTATTGAATAGGTATATAGTTGTTGGTCTACTATATTATACCGGAGTAAAATGGGGCCCCATGTGGTAATCCAGATATTCTGTTTGCTATCAATAGTAATATTTCGGATAGGATATTTTTTTCCTTTTAATTGCCAGAGAAGTGGATGGAAAATGGGATTGTAGTCTTGTGAGAATATCTTTCGGCTGCTATCATCAAACAATAATAATCCCAATTGACTGTTAATCCAGGTTTGATTGTGGAGGGTGTCTTTTGTAAAAGGTGTAAAATAGGGGTAGTCATTGTTTGTTTGGCTCAGCAATATATGCCCTGCAGTTTTTTTTCTTTTAATATGGGATTGATGCATATAATTTGGCTGTAGTACCCAGATATTTCCATCCATGGCTGTATATTCTTCACCGCCATGTTGCAATATTTTTTTAGTATTTACAATGCTAAATTCATTTCTTAAAAGTTGCAATTGCTTAACCTGGAAATTCTTAACTAACCAGATACTGTTATTATTATCCGGATACAATGCAGTTACTGAATTGCTTTCACCCGGGGTATCGCTTGTATCCGAATAATTAAGAAATCGTAAACCATCAAATCGCTGTACACCCTTTTTGGTGCCTATCCAGATAAAACCTTTACCATCCTGTGCAATGGAAAGAACCTCATTATGCAGTAGTCCATCGGCCTGTGTAATATGCCGGAAAGAATAATTAAAAGGTTGTTGTGCAAAGATGGCGGATGCCATCAAAAAAGTAACGACAAACAATATAATCAGCCTGCTATTGCACATTTACTAAAGTTACCTTTTGTTCCGGGTTTTGTGTTATTATGATGGTTTCGGAGGATATAACTTATTACTCTTTATTTTATAAAGTACCACCTCACTCAATTTCTAAAGGCGGGCCCACCACCTGCATTTCGTTATCAGCAAAAATTTGTTTCATTTCTTCAGAGGTGGGTTCATGTTTTAAAGCAGCCACGGTAACAAAAAAATTTTCCAGCTTTCCTGCAGGTTGTAAAATAACTGTTAGTTTCCCTTTTTCAGATAGCTGTGTCCATGCATGAGGAACTTTTCTGGGTAAAAAAATGCTGTCTCCCACGGTAAGCCGGTGTTTATCTTCTCCCACCTGAAAATAATATTCACCCTGTAGCACATAAAATATTTCATCCTGCAAAGGATGCACATGCAGCGGCACTCCTTTGCCTTGTGTTAAAGATGTTTGCTCAAACACTAACAAATCTCCATCCGTATCTTTTCCGGATATTTTTATATCTATTATATTTTGATTAACGCCTTTTAATTTTATATGGCCATGCAGGCGGCCTTCGCCGGCGTTTATTTTAAAACCTTTATCTGTTCTTTCCATTTTGTTTTTATTTTGAGAAGATGCTGCCAATGGTGCAATTGCAACTGCAAGGGCAGATAAAATAAAATTGTTTCTTTTCATGTTTTTTATTTTAATAAAGTAAAAATGTTAACAGTTATAAAATGCCCTGTATTTATTTCTTTCAAAAAATCTGCTACTCTTACCGCTAATACTTAAAAAACTATTGTGCAATTACAATAGAAGTTGCAATGCCAATTTTTGAACCATCAGTAAGGCTTACGGCTATTCCGTTTTTCCAGTATTTGGCTATGTTTAAAAATCCTGAACTTAGTTCATAACCCGCCACATACACATCTGTACCCGCTATCACAATAGCATTTGCAACGGCATCCCTGGTTCCATCAGTAAGGCTTACGGCTGTTCCGTTTTTCCAGTATTTAGCTACTTTGGTACTTGTTGCCGTTTCGTAACCGGCAACATACACATCACTACCTGTTACTGTAATTGAGGTTGCCTCAGCTTCAAAAATTGTTTGACTTGTAAGGTTTACCGACACTCCATTTTTCCAATACTTTGCAGTTTTTCTAAGCAAGCCATTTCCATCTGCATAGCCTGCAATATATACATCACTTCCAACTACACATATTGATGTTGCGTTTGAAAGGCCAAAGCCATCGGTATTACCCAAAGTTATATCTACTCCGTTTTTCCAGTATTTAGCAACTAACACATAATAGGTAACCCCAAAGTCAATTCTTGGAACAAACTCATAGCCGGCAGCATAAACATCATTGCCTATTACTTTAATGCCATTTATTCTTGCATTTCTTGAATTTGCAGAACTACCGGTAAGGCTTACTGCTATCCCGTTTTTCCAGTACTTGGCAACTTCTATACTATTGGCATTTCTTTCGTATCCTGCTGCATACACATCGCTGCCGGAAACTGCCATGGAGGTTATCTCCGGGGAGTTTGTGATACTTGCCGGATCGGTAAGGGTTACCCCTGTTCCGTTTTTCCAATATTTTGCTACTGTAACGGGGTTGGCATTATTATTTATTTCATATCCCCCGGCATATACATCATTTCCTGCTACAACTATTGAGTTTACAGCTGCGTTAAATGATGGAGTAGAAAGTGTTACAGCAGTTCCGTTTTTCCAGTATTTCGCCACTTTGTTTTCATAACCTGCTACATATATATTGTTGCCGGCAGGTGGCGGCATAATGCCTGGATCGCTTTTTTTGCAGGCTCCAAAACAAATTGCAAATGATAAAAATATATAAAACGTTTTCATGGTAAATTATTTTAAATTTTAGTTATTAGTTTTTTGAAAGCTGTATGCGGAAGAAGCCATCCGTAACTTCTATTGCTTTATTTGTACTGCTGCACACTGTTGTAAAAAAGAATGTTCCTTCTGCCCACTCATCACTCAATTTTGTAATTTCTATTTCACCTTTTGTGTCTTTCCATAAGCATCCGTTATTAAGTGAAATGTCAGCCGCTTCATCTTCGCCTAATATTATTTTTCTACCTGTTGTTAAATTTGATTTACTGTATGGAAGCCCAATGTATTGTTCATTGTAATAGCCAACTATTCTTCCAGCTGCATCGGGTGGCATCATGGAAGTAGCTACCCATTCTTTACCCTCTATCATTGCTTTCATCATATATCCATCGGCTGTGGTAGCAATAGTGCCAGGTTTAATGGCAGATTGAATTTCCTTTACCTTTTCAACAGCTTTGGTTTGTTCGGTGTTACTGCAGGAAAACAATATGATTACTATAAGTAAAATGGAAATTGTTTGTTTCATATGTATGTGTTTTGTAAAAATTTATTTTTTTATTTCTAATGCTGCTAACCTTTTTTCAAGTAGGTCAATTTGTTGCTGCTGTTTTTTTATAATTGATTGTTGCTCTTGCATAGCTTTTACCAACGGTACTACAAACTCTGCATAGCGTATAGTGTAAAGTTGTTGAGCATTTTCAGGTTTGGTGTAGCCACTGAAATCATATCCGGATGCTTTGGCTGCCTGCTCCACTTCTTGTGCAAGAAAGCCGCTGTATTTTATTTTTTCGCCGTCATATTTTCCAGCATAATCTGCAGTTTCTTTATTGCCGGTTACTTCAGTAATAGCTTTGCTGCTGATGTGATATGTAACGGGACGGAGTTTTAAAATAAAATCTAACCCTTTCACATCTTCTGTAATTGTATTCTTAATGCGGGCATCCGAAAAATTACTCCAGCCTACTCTTCCACCTATAACAGTGGTAGTGTTGTTGCCAATAATTGCCTGGTTGGAAGCACTGTTTAAATACCCATTATTACCAATGCTGATAGTGTTGAAAATATTTGGTGTAGTGATGAAGGTGCCGGAGTTATAGCCAATGCCAATATTAAAGTTTCCGTCAATGTTATTAGAAAGTGCATTAGCCCCTACGGCTGTATTGGCAGTTCCTATGTTGTTACGGAGTGCATTTTGTCCGTTTGCTGTATTAAGGCTTCCGATGATGTTGAAATGAAGGGCATCAAGGCCGGTGGCAGTATTATTAATTCCCAAAGTATTTGAGTAAAGGGCTTCAAATCCATTAGCAGTATTGTTAATTCCGATTGAGTTATTAAAAAGAGCAGAAGCCCCATTGGCAGTATTTTTATTTCCTGTGGTATTAACAGCCAATGCTAATTTTCCAGTAGCAGTATTATCATTACCGGTAGTATTGCCACCCAATGCACCGGCTCCATTGGCAGTATTATTTAACCCGGTAGTATTGAAATAAAGTGCAGAAGCCCCATTAGCAGTATTATCATCTCCCGTAGTATTATTATAAAGTGCTTTGCTTCCGGTGGCTGTGTTAAAATCACCTGTACTGTTTAAATAAAGAGCCTGGTATCCATCTGCCAGGTTATTGTTTCCGGTTATGTTGGACAAAAGTGCATCAACTCCGCTGGCTGTATTAAAACTCCCGGTTGTATTTGTGTAAAGTGCCTGTCGGCCAGTGGCCGTATTATTATTTCCCGTGGTATTTGAACGAAGTGTATTGCTGCCGTTGGCGGTGTTATTATTTCCACTGGTATTAAATTCAAGTGCATGGATACCTATTGCTGTATTTTCTTCTCCGCTATTATTGAAATATAATGTCTCAAAGCCATGTGCAGTATTAGAGCTTCCTGTTATATTAGAAAAAAGTGAATGGTCTCCGATAGCTGTATTAGCCGCCCCGATTGTATTTGCCTGACCCGCACCGATGCCTAGAAAAATATTAGCATTTGTTGTATGTAATTCACCTGCCCACAAATTATTTACTCTGAAACGCAACGGTTGTGCATCAGTGGTACCAATAAAATTATTAGCAGGATTAGTACCTGTATTACCTGTAAGTTTCCAACCATTGTTTACATCGCCATTGCAGGTGTAATTAGTATTGGTTACTTCACCTGCATCTAATATATTATTTCCATTAACGTCAACGCCGGTTTCTATTTTACTTCCACCTGCTACACAGTTAGCACCGGAGGGTTCAGGTGTTGTTTTTATTAAAGAATTTTTTCCGCTTGCACCGGTTGGTAAACCAAGATTTAATATTTGTGAAGGGCTAATGCCTGTAATACTTGCACTGGCAGTTGAACCTGTTGCACCTGTTGTTACCGTTCCAATGTTTAAAACATTGGATGGACCAACCGGCCCGATTTTTCCATTTACTGCATACAAGGCATACGGCACACTAAGCATCTCTGTATTGCCCAATATAGAAAAGTTATTGCCGCCCAATGGGTCGGCTTCTACTTTAATAAATTTTTTGCCGGTGCTCCAGTCAATGGTGTTAAAGTTGCCGGTGGTACTTACTGCACCCGGCCCACCAATAGCGGCAGTAAATAACCCTAACTGATTGGTGGTTGTTTGTCTTGTTTCGCTGTACACATTGGTGCCGGTAGCACTGCCATCCAAAATGGTTATCCTTAAATTGATGTTTGCATTGGGAATGCTTTGTCCCAAACTATTTCGGGCAACAGCCTGGTAATTAAATTGATTAGGTACCTGAGCATTTACAATGCTTACACAAACAATTATAAAGCTGAATAGAAAAACTTTTTTCATTTTATTATTTTTATAGCTGTTAATTTATTTTTTGAATGGTGTAGGCGCATTTCTGTGATTTATTACTTCCCGTTTCAGTAAAAAATAATTGAAGGAAATAAGTTCCGCTGGCCATCCTGTTTATATCAAATTGTTTGGTGGTGAATGTGCTGTAGTCAAACTGTTCTGTCTGGATTAATTTTCCGGAAGCATCAAGCAGAATGGTTTTAATAATCCCTTTTTTAAAAAGACTTAGTTGTAATGAAAAAATACCGGGGTTGGGATTAGGATATACTTTTACCTCTGTTTGACTGAAACATTGGTAAGCAGTATCAGCAATAAATGTTAATGGCTGAATCACTCCCTGTGTTATTAAAAGGCCATTACTGCTCCAGCTTTGTACCAGCGGCATTTCACCAATAGTATAACTGATTACAAAATTACCAGCAGTGCCTTGTGAAGAAGTGGTAACAGGAGTTTGCACACCGGGAATGTTTTGGCAAAGCGTAGTTTGCCAGCAGCATACTGCAAGTGCTATGAATAAAATATATATTTTCATTTTCATTTATTTTACTTTGGCCCTTCAATAACGATCACATCCCTCCATATACCAGCTTCCTTTTTAATAAGAATAATGCCGCAAACAATTCCCTTTCCGTAATCTGCATGATAAAATGTGGGGAAGCCACCGAGGAAACCATTCTTAAAAGCATAATCATTGGCAGATGTCATTCGGGCAGTAATATTATCCAATGCCGGATTACCTAATTCTGATAAGGGAACATCCCGCCATTCAGCACCGCCATGCCCGATGAGCACAGTGCCGCAAACAATTCCTTTACCATAATCTTTATGAAAGAAATTGGGAAATCCGCCAACATAACCATTTCGAACAGCATAATTCTGTGTGGCTCTCATCCGGGCAGCAAAATCATCAATCGGTGGATTACCTAAATCTGATAAAAGAACATCTTGCCACTCGGCTGAGGTAGATTTTAAGAAAACAGTACCCCCAACAGTATTATTTCCCTGCCGTACTTCATGAAAGTTTGGATAAGCCCCTACAAATTTTATCATATTGCTTCCAGGCTTGTCCAGGTAAGTAGTAGCATTTCCTCCGAAGAAAGGTTTTTCTAATGAAGCTAATTTTGCACGGTGCTGAAAAGCTGCCATCGCTGCTTGTGAAGCAGATGGATAAATGTTTGGGAATTGCATCTGTGATTTAAATCGTGGATCTGGAAAGTTTGTTTCCTTGCAGGGGAAACGGCTTGCATTGTTATAAAATTTATCAATACCATTTATATCGTCATCAGTAAAATAGATTCTGTTGCCTAAACAAGGGGGACAGGTGGCTATCATACCATTCTGCACACATTCGATAGTAGTAGTATTGTTTTTTGAAAATGCTTTGCTGCTGTAATGCATGATTGAGCAGTAGTCATAATTGCCCCTTGCTACGCCACCTTCCTTTTGGAAATTATTTTGTTGACCATCTTGTATGCTATCTCCATTTATTCTTACAAATTGGTCCCGGTCATCTCTGCACTGTTCGTGGTAAAAACCTGCAGCATGCATCAATTCATGCATCATCACACCAATCTTTGATTCCATCAAAATCTGGGATGAGTTAGAAGAAGAAAGGAATAAAGACTGCTCACCGCCCTGGCGGCCTACATAGGACAATCCGGCGCCAGCTATGGTGTTTGAATAAACAATCCTGACATAATCTTTTTCATTAGTTCTTGGAATGAGACATAGTTCTGTAAGATTATTGAAATTTGAAATAGCTGCATGCACATAATCACCCAGGTTGTTTTCGTAAATAGAGGGGTCTATGATGATTGGTATGGTAGCATTGGCCCAGCGATAATCAGCATTGCTGACTGAATAGGACATTGTTTTCGGAAAATCATTTCCAACAATTATATCTCCATTCAATACAAAAAAATGCCCCATCTTTTGAACAAAAAATTCTTTTTCGTCAGTGGCAAAAGGCAGTTTAATTTTCATCTTTGTAAAAGAAGAAGTTGCTCCTGTCTGAGAAATTACAGGAGACTGGGTGGTCGCAGACTTGGTTGTAAGAGCAGGCTTGGTTGTAGCCGCCTGGGTGGCAGAAGGTGACTGTGTAATAACAGTTGTGGTTTTTGGAGTTCTTGCAGTCCGTGAAGGAGTTTGTGCAAGTATTGCTCTGCCTGATAGAATGCAGCACAGGAAAATTATTAATGATTTCATGATTAAAGATTTTCTCAAATCTCTTTCTTTCATTAGTTCAGTAAAAGCCACATTGAGCCATTCACAGAAACGGATGAGCCGGAGGCAAATAACGGAAAGATTTTTTTCTCTTTATATTTGACAATCATCTATTAATTCTATGATAAAAGATAAAATACTTGTAATCGGTGCATCCGGACAAATAGGAGTGGAGCTTACACTTGCCCTTCGAAAATTATATGGCAATGCCAATGTGGTAGCTTCAGATTTACGGGAGCAAAATCCTTTGCTGGAAGGCACCGGACCTTATGTTTCATTGGATGTAATGAATAAAGAGATGCTGCATGTGCAGGTGATACGGCAAAACATTACCCAGATTTATTTATTAGCCGCTATCCTTTCAGCAACAGGAGAAAAAAATCCCAATCTTGCCTGGAACCTGAATATGCAGGGCTTATTAAATGTATTGGACATAGCAAGAGAAGAGAAATTGCATAAAGTTTACTGGCCATCATCCATTGCAGTATTTGGCCCCACATCACCCAAACAAAATTGCCCACAGCAAACCGTGATAGAACCTGCAACTGTATACGGCATCAGTAAATATGCCGGAGAGTTCTGGTGTAATTATTATAATATGAAATTTGGTGTGGATGTGAGAAGCTTGCGTTACCCGGGTTTGATTTCTTATAAATCTGCACCCGGCGGTGGCACTACGGATTATGCTGTGGAAATTTATCATGAAGCATTGGAAGAAAAAAAGTATGAATGCTTTTTACAAGAAGATACTTATTTGCCCATGATGTATATGCCTGATGCAATAAGAGCCACGATAGAATTGATGGAAGTTCCGGCTTCTAAAATAAAAATTCGTACTTCTTACAATGTATCGGGAATGAGTTTTTCTCCCAAAGAAATTGCTGCAGCTATAAAAAAACATATACCTGATTTTTCTATCACTTACAAACCAGATTACCGACAGCAAATTGCTAACGGCTGGCCACAGAGTATTGATGACACGGTGGCCCGCAATGATTGGGGCTGGAAAGAAGAATATGATCTGGCGGCTATGACGAAGGATATGCTGCAGAACCTGCAGATAGAAAAGAAAGGGTGATAAATTTAATCAACAATTCCATGCTTAACAGCAAACATTACAAGCCCAGCTGTATTTCTTACGCCTATTTTTTCAATCAACCGCTGGCGGATACCTTCTACAGATCGGGGACTTAAAAATATTTCTTTGCCTATTTCTGCAGCTGTTTTCTCTTCGCAAATATGTTTCAGTACTTCCTGTTCTCTTTCTGTAAGATCGATATTTTGATTGAAGGAGGGCTTCAAATTATTTTTTAAAACCAGCTTTTTAAGCAATGCTTTATTCACAATATCATTAAAATAATAACCATTTTCATGGACTGAATAAATGGCCCGGCGTATCTCATCTGGTTCTGCATTTTTTAAAAGGTAACCATTAGCACCATTTTCCATCAGGTGAATAATGAATTTATCATCCTCATACATCGTTACTACCAGTACTTTGATAGAAGGATATTTTTTTCGTACCTGCTTGGTGGCTTCCATGCCATCCATGATGGGCATTTTTAGATCCATAATGATAACATCTGGTAGGTTGACTTCGAGCAGTTTTAATAAGTCCTCACCATTATCGGCTTCCGAAATTATTTCCAGGTTATCATCTGCCGACAAACCCACTTTCAGGCCATCACGATAAATTTTATAATCATCGGCAATGGCAATTTTTATTTTACTCATCGGTGGTTGATTTTACGGGAATGTGAAGATTAATGCGGTAGCCTTCTGCGCCACCGGTAAAGTGAATTGATCCTTTCAACAAAATTATTCTATTCTGAATATTTTTTAAACCTAACCCTTCTTTTTGATATCGCAGCTTCTCAAATTGTTCCTGTGTTAATCCATCTCCATTATGAAAAAGAACCAGGTCCAATTCGTCACCTTTTAATGTGGAGCTTATCAGGAACTCGGTGGCTTTGGCATATTTCAAAATGTTGTTTATTAATTCCTGCACCATCCGGTACATACTGATGTCGTCGTCTGCGTTTACAGTTTGGTAATTATCATCCAGTGCTGTAGTGGCATTGAGAATGCTACCTTCTGTTACTTTTTTTACAAAATGCCTTATAGCTTCGTTGAGGCCAAATTCTTTTAAAATATTGGAGTGGAGATTGTGTGATATGCCTCTCACTTTTTGTATCACATCATTCAATAGTTCCCCGCCTTTTTGATAAAGCTTTTTATCTTTTTCATCCAGGCTGGCTTCTTTAATACCGAGCAAGTGCAATTTTGCGGAAGATAAAAAAGCTCCCACTTCATCATGCAATGTTTCAGCAATGCGGTGTCGTTCTTGCTCTTCACTTCTTACCGCAGCTTCTATTAATTGGTTTTGCTGTTGTTCCCGCATTTGTTCCATTGCTATACGGTGTTGGTTCTTTTTTCGCTGGCTAAAAATAACTGCGAGTAAAACACTTACAACCATCAACAGCATTACTGCAATGCCCATTATTACCAGGAATGTTAAGTCGTTATTCATTCTTTTTATAAAAATTGATTGCAATAAATATGCATAATATAATATATGCAATATTGTGAACATCCCAAATATTGACAGCGAAAACTTTAAGACTCTTTTTTAGTAAGTATGTATAAAAAAGAAATATTGAAAAACTTGAAGCTACATAAATAGTAAGACCTGTTACCACCCAGATACCTGGTTGATTCTTGAATGGTTGAGCTTTATCTTCAATCAAAATAAATATAAAGTATTGCAGGCAATAAAATAAAAGAATAGCAGCTTCTGTTGCAAGTAATCGGCTGCTAAGCACATTATAATTAAAAAAATTTTCAAAGAAGATAAAATTAATTGTTGCAACAATTATAAATAAGAATGGTAAAACAAATTTTACACGGTGCATAAATCTTTGATCTAGCAGAATAAAAAACCAGCTTAGTAAAAGTAATCTTACTATTGAATGAATGTTGTATAAGAAATTGTTACTCTGCAGAAGCGGGGGGGCATCATATAGATGATGTACATTGTTGATCCAGATTAAATTTATTCCAATATTTATAAGCAAAGCAAGTACTACGTATAACTTAACTGGCTTGAGATAGGGTGATGATTTTTTCCGATATAGAATAAAGGTCAGAGGGATAAGCAGTGCCCATACCTCCGACCAGTCTAATATTTTATGAAAGACATTATTCATACTATTTATCAATCTGCATCCTTTGGTGGAGAAGGATTTGTTTGTAATGGTGCTGCTGCTGCAGCTGCTCCTGCAACTGTTATTTTATAATAAACATGATTAGTTGCATCTGAATCAGGAGAAAACGTCAAAGTATAAGGATTGCTGATATTGACGCCAGAAACTCTTAAATAGTTATCAATGTCTACATACGAAATTTGCTGATCTCCCAAAATCATTTTTGGTTCAACTTTCATAAAAGGCTGGTCCGTGGTGAGTTCGACAGGATTATATAATGACGAAGTATTGTTTGTATAATATTTGTTAGCTGGTTTAGCAGGATAAGCTAATAATGTTGGAGAATTTGGATTTGAAGTTTTAAAAAAGAATTGCATTATCATTTTTTTGGAGCCAGAGTATTTTTTCAAGCTATCATATTGCACTTTTGTTAATTTCAATGTGTAAAGATCCCCAGATAATAAAGCTGCTTGTGTTGTTGTATTTCCTGTTTGGTTGGGCTCCGAGATAACAGTATCATTTTTATTTTTAGAATTTTCATTATCTTTTTTTTGATTACAACCTAAGAGAATGAATGATAAAATGGCAAGGAGGGGTATAAAAAATTTGCCAGATTTTTCATTTGTAAGAAAGATAAATTGACTTTTCATTTTTTTAAATTTAAGGTGGTTAAGAAAATAGTTTTATAATTCTCATCAGGCAGGATTAAATTCTTTATCTAAAATAAATTCCTTCTTTCAACTTTCAAAGGCTACTAAGCAACATTGCGTAGATACTCACAAGAATACGTAGTTGTACGTAGCTGCCTACTTTTTCATTGGCATTTGCTTTTTTAAGGGACTATATTGGTAAAAAGCAATGGCAAATAGAATGCAAAGCACCACATAGGTAATCGAGTATATCTTCATGGTTACGGCAAAGAATGCAGGGTCTTTATTTACCAACGGATAAAAAAACAGGAAGATAAAAAAGGTAATAGCCTCATACAGGCAAATACCTGAACATACAATAAAAGAGGGATGCTTAAGCCAGTTTATCTCGGTTTCATCCAGGATTGAACGAATGAAGTAGGAAAGAGACATTATCAAAAGTACAATACTCTCTGCAGCAAAAAGCCTGGTGCTTAAAAAAAGCGGAGATTCAAATACAGAAAAATTGAGGATAACAAAAACCAGATATGCCAGGAGCAGACCTTTTAAGAAAAAAGTATATCTGTAATTTCTGACTGTGATAATAAACCCGCCAAGCAATATAACCCTAAGAAAGGAATGTAAATTATAAAGTATATTATTATTTGGACTGCTTCCTGTAAATGTCCAGGAAGGCATCAGGTAATAAAAGTCAATCATAAAAAGGGAAAGAGAATTAAGCAGCAGGGCGAAAATCACATAAATTATTATCAGCCATACTGCTTTTCCCTTCGGACGGTATATCAAAATAATGGCAAGAGGCATAAGCAATGCCCATACCTCCTGCCAGTTTTTTAAAAACTCTAACCATTTCATGGTGCCTATTTTGGTATTGTATCTTTCGACAACTCAGATTGTAGGGTATCCATGGGTTCTATACACTGTGGCTTGCAGTTTATACAAGGAGGGCATGGCAAAACAGGGTTTTGATAAGTACTCCTGCTGCTCCCAATTTCGATATCCAATTGAAACTTAAGAAAGTCATAGCCGCCTGCGCTGTAAACCTGGGGAATCAGGATAATATTTTCAAAAAAATCAACGAGGGAGCCATCTGCTTTAAGTATGTTAAGGTCAGCTAATGTTACATCATAGCTTCGGCCCGTAAGAAGTGGAGGCAGGCTTTGGGGACAGGCTACCCCGGTACTCAATGTAATAGTAGAGCCGACTTGTACATTACTGCTGTTGAAACCACTGGCCGTTATGTCATAATTACCGGTAGTGTGGTCATATTGGGGATAGAATTTTATTACAGTAATGATTTTGGCAGGAGAGCTTGTTGGATTAGTGAATTTTGGGGCCCAGCCAGCCATTTTCGATTTACTTAATAACATACAATCAGGCCCGGTTGTAGCCGCTGTTGCGGTTTGTGCTTTTTCTTCTCCTTCTTTTTCTTCCCCGCCCTTCTTATTGTTATTGCAGGAAACAGCGATAATAATAAATAATGATGCTGCGATAGTGTGCAACCATAGTGTTGCCGACAGTTGATACTTTCTCATGGTGGTCTAGTTTAGTGGTTAAATAAATGGTGTGAAGTTTCCGTCGGGCAGGAGTAGAATTCTTATCTAAATGTAAACAGCCCTCCTGAACTTTCAAAGAATTGCCTAAAAGAATACGTAGAGACACCGGTTGCTGCGTAGTAGTACGCAGCCTTTTGCTGTTTGCGAAAGGCATACCGTTTTTACACCTTTCGGCACCGGTAGTTATACGCTACATACAGCCCTACGCATAGTTACGGTGCTGTTGCTGTGTTACATAAGCCTTACTACGTATTCTCATTTTTACGCAGATCCTACCTTGTTTTCGGGGTGGTCATGGATGAAAATTTGGGTATTAAAACACTCAATCATGACCAGATACTTCATCCTCGCCGCTTCTTTTGTTCTGCTTTTTTCTTGCAGCCCTGCTATAGTAAGAGCAACAGAAAAAATGGCCACAGAAAATTCAACCAGCAGTAATAAACAAAATACTGCCGATAATAAAAACGCTTCAGATAATCATGGTAAATCCTCTGCGGCTTCATCAAATGCAAAAGCTCATTTGCCCGTTGAAAAGCATCATTCACATGTGCCTACGATGGATGAAACTCCACACATTCACCATTATCATAAAGAGAGAGTGAAAAAAAATAAAAAGCATCATACCAAAATATGGTACTTGAGTATGTTCTTAATAGCCGTTTGCCAGGTTTCGCTGCTTATCATTGCTTACCTGCATGTAACTCACTAAAAAGTAAATAAAATTTCTTACCGTTCAATTTTAAAACCGATGAAAGTTTGCAAAGACAATTCTTCCTTTTCTATTCCAGATACCCGGGCTTTGGGTGGCCCGGTTTTGCACCAATTGGTTAGTGCTATTAATTTTTCCTCGGTGCCGGGGGCTACAATTTTTACTGAGCCATCATCCAGGTTTTTTACAAAGCCGGTAATTCCTAATCGTATTGCTTCTTCTTTGCTGCTTTGCCGAAAAAAAACACCCTGCACTTTTCCCCGAATTATTATTGAAATGGTTTGAACCATAATATTACCATTGAAGAAGGCTCACTGCCTGTTCAAGATAAAGTTTATCTGTTTCATCAAACTGGTCGTATTCATCACTGTCCACATCTAATACGGCTACTACTTTATTATTATTAAAAACAGGTACTACAATTTCTGATTTAGATAAACTGCTACAGGCTATATGACCTGGAAATTTTTCTACATCGGGAACAATCAACGTTTTTTCCTGCGCCCAACTGTTGCCACATACACCACGGCCTTTTTTTATCCTGGTGCAGGCCACTGGTCCCTGGAAAGGTGCCAGCACTAATTCTTCGTCATTGCTGCCGCTAGATTTTACCACATAAAATCCAACCCAAAACCACCCAAACTGTTCTTTTAATGCAGCTACCATATTAGCCATATTGGCTATAGCATCGTTTTCACCTTCCAGTAATGCTTTTATTTGTGGAAGCAAAGATTGGTATTGTTCTGCCTTATTTCCTTTTATGATTGCTAAGTCTTCTGCCATGCAGCAAAGATACAAATTGGATAGTCACTTGTAGGAGCTTGCAACTTTCAACAATCAATATTTTCAGAAAGCTGGTCACATTTTTGTCATAGATAAAAATGTTGATAGTTGTCTCTTGCAGATTAGCCTTCCATCCGCAACTTGATGATAAATAATTTAACTTTCCAAAAATTTGCTATACTATGCAAAAACTCTTTTTATTGGTTGGCTTTTTATTGTCCTTATCAGTTTCAGCGCAACAATTCGGCGGTCATCCTTCATCCCAAAAATGGCAGCAACTTAATACCGACACTGCAAGAATCATTTTTCCAGTGGGCATGGATAGCCAGGCCAATAGAGTGGCATCCATTGTGCATTACCTGGCGCAGAACAAACCTGTTTCTTTAGGGAATCAATTACAGAAAGTAAATATTGTATTACAAAATAAAACCACCATCGCCAATGGTTATGTGGGATTAGGCCCTTTTCGGAGTGAATTCTTTTTAACTCCGCCGATGAACAATTTTGATGAAGGAAGTATTGGATGGGCAGATCAATTGGCTATACATGAATACCGGCATGTACAGCAGTTCAATAATTTTAATCATGGATTGAGCAAGGCCATGAAATTTATTTTTGGTGAAGAAGGTTATTCTGTAGCCATCAATGCAGCTATACCAGATTGGTTTTATGAAGGAGATGCGGTGTATAACGAAACTATATTGACCAGCCAGGGCAGGGGAAGATTGGCTCAATTTCTAAATACCTATCCATCACTCTGGCAGGCTGGCAAAAAATATTCCTGGATGAAATTGCGAAACGGTTCATTGAAAGATTATGTTCCCAATCATTATTACCTCGGTTATTTATTGGTAAACTATGGTCGCACAAAATATGGTGATGACTTTTGGACCAAAGTAACTACCGATGCCAGTGCCTACAAAGGATTGCTGTATCCTTTCCAGGTGGCGATAAAAAAATATGCCGGGGTTGATTATAAAACTTTTAGAGAAGAAGCTTTTGCTTTTTACAAAAAAAGTATTGAAAGGGTTTCTGTATCAAGAGATGAATATGTTTTTCCGGTAAAAAAGAATTATGTCACCAATTATTATTTTCCATATGGAGCCGGTAATGATTCATTGATATACCTGAAAACGAGTTATCGCCAGCGACCTACATTTTATTTAAAAGATAATACAGGGGAACACAAATTAAGGATCCGGGATATTTCTAATGATGATCAATTTAGTTATCGCAATGGAAAAATTGTATATGCTGCATACGAAAGAGATGCCCGGTGGCGATGGATTGATTACAGTGTATTAAAAGTGCTGGATGTAAAATCTGGCCAGCAAAAAAATCTTACCACAAAAAGCAAATATTTTACTCCAGACATTTCTGCTAATGGATCTAAGGTGGCTGCTGTACAAGTATCCGCCGATGGAAAAAGTGAATTGCATATTTTGAATGTGGAAAATGGCGAAGTAGTACAAAAGATTCAATCCTCCGAGATTATTTTATTTACTGATCCAAAATTTATTGATGAGAATAACCTGGTAACTGCTGTACGATTACGAGATGGAAAAATGGCATTGGCTCTAGCAGAAATTAATTCGGGTAATACTATGCGGCTTACACCACCTTCTTATAATGTGGTCGGTTATCCTTCTGTAAATGATGGAGTGGTGTATTTCACCGCTAACTATGGAGGTAATGATGATGTGTTTGCCATACGATTGGATAATAAAAAAATATTTAAGCTAAGTGATGGGCCGCTGGGCAATTATTTTGTAAATGTTTCTGGCGAAAAAATTACCTGGTCTGCTTTTACGGCAGAAGGTTATCAGTTAAAACAAACAGACATCAATAAATTAACCTGGAAAGAAGTGGCTGCTGCGACTACCGATTCTACTACACAACGATTTGCAGTAACTAAAAGTGAGTTTACTGGTGATATTTTATTAACCGGAGTACCCAAAAGAAATTTTCCGGTAAGCAAGTATAAAAAAGGAACAAGACTTATCAACTTTCATAGTTGGCGGCCGTACTATGAAGATCCCATTTTTACCTATTCTATTTATGGGCAAAATGTATTGAATACGGTAGAAACAGAAGTTTTTTATTCTTACAACCAAAATGACAGAAATAGTTCTGTGGGTTTTAATGGAGTGTATGGGGGATTATATCCTTTCATTAATGTAGGTACTGAATATACCTTCGACAGGCAATTGGTTACTGGAAATAAAACCAGGCATTTTGATCAACTGGATAGCCGCATAGGCTTAAGTATTCCATTAAGCTTTATCAGCGGCCGTACTTTCAAAAATTTTAGTGCCAGCAGTTTTTTTGTATTTAGAAAAGAATTTAATAAAGGATTTTTTAAAGATTCTATTGGAAATACGTCGACGAGTTATTTACAACATAGTCTTGCATGGAGCCAGCAGGTGCAGCGGGCAGTGCAACATGTATTTCCTCGGTTTGCTTATTTCTTATCTACAAGCTATCGTCATGCTATCACTACTTATAGTGCAAAACAGTTTTTAAGTAATGGCAGTTTGTATCTGCCGGGTGCTTTGGCATCACATAATTTATACTTTACGGGATCTTTCCAGGAAATAGATACGCTGCGTCAATTAACTTTCTCTAATCGTTTTGCATATTCAAGAGGCTATACCGGACGATATTTTTCCCGCATGTGGAAGCTATCAGCAAATTATCATCTGCCATTAATATATCCTGATTTCGGATTTGGAAATATACTTTACCTGCAGCAGGTAAGGGCCAATGCGTTCTATGATTTTACAAAAGTGTATTCAAGAAATAAATTAGAAACAAGAGACCAGCGGAGTGTAGGTGGCGAAATTTTTATCGATACCAAATGGTGGAACCAATATCCACTCACTTTTGGTTTCCGCATCAGCCAGTTATTAGATCAGGATCAGTTTGATGGATATAAAGGAACGAGGTTTGAATTTGTTTTGCCCATCAGTATCATCCCAAGATAATTAAAGCAGGGCTACTTTTTTCTGTTTATCTTTTTTGGATTTGTTGATCCATTGATTGGCTTTGAAGGTGAGCCAGGCAGTACCGCTACCGAGTATGGCTCCTGCTAAAATATCTACCGGGTAATGAACACCAAGGTATAATCTTGAATAACCAACGAGTGTTGCATAGGTAAAAGCCGGAAGAGCCACATACCATCTTGGATGTGCAAGGGTAAAAGAAGTAGCCATTGCAAATGCTGTAGAGGTATGGCCCGAAGGAAATGCATAGCCAGATTCATTCACCACCGGATGAAAAGTAGAATCCCGAACTCCGGGTCTGTCTTTTTTTATAATCTCTTTTAATAAAAATGTAGCTCCCAATGTTATTACTGTGCTTTCCAAAATGTATAGTGATTTCTTTTTTACCTCCGTATTCTTTTCAATAACACCTACGGCGAAAAAAGTAACCGGCAATGCAAAAGCTACTACTCGATCAGAAGCGGAGATAAATTTATAAAATTGTGTTTTACCGGTTGTGCGGTTGCTTTCAATCTGCCTCAGCCATTTGTAGCCTGTAGTATTGGTTTGGGCATGCAGATTGTTTGCCAGTAAGCATAATAAAATGGTAATCTGTACGAAAAGTATTTTTATTTTCAAACCGGCAACAATTTTTCGTTAATAAATATTATTCAGCACTGGAAATTCCCTGCAGACTTTCTTCAATCACTTTTATTTTTTCTTCCGCATCTGCTTTTTTCTTTCTCTCAATTTCTATAACATCAGGCTTTGCATTCTGTACAAATTTTTCATTACTCAATTTTTTTTCTACAGAAATTAAGAAGCCTTTCAGGTAGTCAAGGTCTTTCTGTAGTTGTTCTTTTTGCGAAGCAGTATCAAGCACGGCTGTTGTTTCAATAAAGAATTTATCTTTTTGAACTACTACTGTTATGCTGTTAGCAACATTTGCAGATGTGTATGAAACTGATTCGGCATTAACCTGTTTAAATAAAATACTTTCAATAGCTTGATAAGTATCTTTATTTTCTGTGAGTATATGCAGTTTAATCGTATCCTTAGGTTTAAGCTGATTTTTATTTCTTGCATCACGGATGGCTGTGATAACTTCTTTTAATAATACTCCATTAGCCAAAATACTTTTATCCGCAGCATTAACAGCAGGGTATTGTTTTACCGTCAGGTCATCATTTCTTTCTTTCAGTTGATGATAGATTTCTTCCGTAATAAAAGGAAGGAAAGGGTGCAGCAGTTGCATCAGTTCTTCAAAGAACCCAACTGTCTTTTCATACACTGTCTTATTAATCGGTTGTTCAAATCCGGGCTTCACCCATTCCAGGTACCAACTACAGAAATCATCCCAGATAAGTGAATAGATTGTCTTCAAAGATTCATTCAACCGAAAATCTTTAAACTGTTCATCCAATTCTAATCTTACCTGGCCTAAACGATTCTCAAACCACTCAACGGCAAAACTCGAACCTCCAGACTCGGAACTCGAAATTCTTCCTTCCCACATCTTCACCAACTTCAATGCATTCCACATTTTATTAATAAAGAACTTTCCCTGCTCATTTCCAGCCTGGTCCCACATTAGATCATTACCTGCAGGTGATGAAAACATGATTCCAAAACGAACTGCATCTGCACCTTCTTTTTCAATCATTTCTAACAGGTCAGGAGAGTTGCCCAATTGTTTACTCATCTTTCTGCCTTGCTTATCTCTTACCATGCCGGTAAAGTAAACATCTTTGAAGGGTTGTTCTTTTTTATACTCGTATCCAGCCATTATCATCCTTGCCACCCAAAAGAAAATAATATCATGGCCGGTTACCAATGTGGTTGAAGGATAATAATAATTTGCTTCTTCATTTTCTGCATTGCTAATGCCTTTAAAAACTTCCATTGGCCATAACCAACTGCTGAACCATGTATCCAGGACATCCTCATCCTGTATGATATTATTAATTATTAATTCTTCATTATTAATTTTCAATTTCTCAAATGCTTCTTGCTTTGTAGCAGCCACTGCATAAGATCCATCAGGTGCATACCAAGCCGGTATCCTCTGTCCCCACCAAAGCTGCCGGCTTATACACCAGTCTTTAATATTCTCTAGCCAGTACTTGTAAGTGTTTTTTAGTTTCGCCGGATGAAAAGTAATTGTATCGTTCATTACATTTTCAAGGATCTCCGGATTGATTTCCAAAAATTGTTTCATATCCAGGAACCATTGCAGCGATAATTTATTTTCTATCACTGCACCGGTACGTTCGCTGGTGCCTACTTGTCCTTTATAGTCTTCGGTTTTTTCTAATTGTCCTAAGGCAGTAATGTCTTCAGCCATTATTTTTCTGAGGGCAAACCGATCAATACCCACATACCCTAATACCTGGGCTGATGGGTTATCATCAATCAATTCTTCTGCACTAAACTTTCCGGTAGCATCTAATGTATCAATAGATTTCAACTGATGCTTTGCGCCCAGCATATTATCATTCTTATCATGGGCAGGGGTTACTTTCAATGCACCTGTACCAAATTCTGTAGTTACATAGTCATCGGCAATGATGGGTATTTTTCTATTGATGATAGGCACAAAAACTTCTTTGCCCACCAGGTGAGTATATCTTTCATCAGCAGGATTTACAAAAATGGCTACGTCACCCAAAATAGTTTCAGGTCTTGTTGTAGCTACAGTTATTTTTCCTGTACCGTCAGTTAATTTATAACTAACAAAGTAAAGTTTGGAATCAACTTCTTTAAAAATAACTTCTTCATCACTAAGTGCAGTCTGGCTTACCGGATCCCAGTTCACCATTCTTTTACCACGATAGATAAGCCCTTTTGCATGCAAGTCGATAAAAACTTTTATCACTGCTTCGTAGTAAGCCGGGTCCATCGTGAAGCTTGTACGTTCCCAATCCAAACTGCAACCCATCTTTTTTAACTGTTGCAAAATGATGCCGCCATATTTTTCTTTCCACTCCCAGGCATATTTCAAAAATTCTTCTCTGCTCAATGATGATTTAACAATACCTCTTTTCCGCAACATACCCACCACTTTTGCTTCTGTAGCAATAGAAGCATGATCGGTACCCGGCACCCAACAAGCATTTTTTCCCTGCATTCTTGCACGGCGAACTAATATATCCTGTATAGTATTATTTAAACAATGGCCCATATGCAATACACCAGTTACATTGGGCGGAGGTATCACCACCGTGTATGGCTCACGGCCATCCGGCTCACTATGAAAATAATTTTTATCCATCCAATGCTGATACCATTTCTGTTCAGCAGCACTATGATCAAAGTTTTTAGATAACTCCATTTCTTTTTTATTTATTTAGCCAGCTTCAGTTTCCTGATCATCTTGGTTGCGTCGCACACTTCAACTACAGGAATTCTGATGATCTTTTAAATACAGGTACAATTCGTAAGGCCGCAAATTTACCCTGTTTCGGGCAGACGATAAAACCCCAGTTTGCTTTATCAGGTAACCGAATAAATCTATATTCGTATAAATAAACTAAGCTTATGAAACGAGAATTAGCCTCCTGGTTCAGCCCCTCCTTAAATAAAGAAATGCCCATTGCCGCCTACGGCGATTATGGCTTTGCACTTTTATTAGTACCAACTGCTGCTGCTGATTACCTGGAGTATGAGAGGTTTCAACTAATGGATCACCTGGCGCCATTCATAGATGCAGGAAAGGTTAGAGTCTTTTCAATCGACAGCATCAATAATGATAGCTGGATGAATAACAATATGGATCCCCGCCAAAAATCCATCAATCATCAATTGTGGAATCAATACATATATACGGAAGTAGTTCCTTTTATTAAAACGAATACCAGCCCCGAAACAGCTATTATTACCTGTGGTGCATCATTTGGAGCCTTACACAGCATGAATTTATTTTTGAAACGTCCTGATTTAATTAACGGAGTAATAGCGATGAGTGGTGTGTATGATCTGGCAGAATACACCAAAGGTTATTTTGATGATGATGCCTATTTCAACAGCCCGGAGCAGTACATGAAAAATTTGACCGATCATACTATTTTAGAACAGATCCGCCAGAGCAAACACATACATATCCTCACTGGCAGTGGCAAATATGAAGATCCCGAAGCCAGTGGTCGTTTTGCAAAAGTGCTTTATGATAAAGGTATCTGGTATGAGCTGGATGTATGGGGCCAAGATTGGCCGCATGATTGGAATACCTGGCGGGCCATGTTGCCACATTATTTAGGTAGCCGCTTTTAAGAGTGGTGTTTAATGCAAGGTGCCATAATATAATCTGAATGATAATTTATATCGCTAAGCACAAATAATGAATAAATAAATTTATGAATAGCATAATACGATTTACAACCCTCTTTTTATTTTTAGGAATATCATTTGGAATTACTGCTCAAAGCTTTTCTAATCAAAAAAAATTGAAGCTGGGAAAACAAACCTTTGAGCTGCATAATGTAACAGGCGAAATCATAAAATTTCAGGGAATAGATGTATTGAAAATTGAGAGAGATTTAAAGGCACTTCCTTTTGATAGCACTAATATTGAAACGACCGTTGATGAACCACATTATGCAGGGCTTGTTGGCCTGGATGATTTTGAGAACGGGACTATTGAAGTGAAAATGTATAGCCAACTTCAAAATCCTGCTCCATACTCGGGCATTGCAGGATTCATAGGAGTATATTTCAAAATACAAGAAAACGATACAGCTTTTGAAGGGATTTATGTAAGGCCAAAAGTGGGCAGGGTCAGCAACCAGCTATTTAGAAATCATGCCGTTCAATATATTTCGTATCCGCAGTACAAATTTGATACGTTAAGGAAAATAGCTCCATTTAGGTATGAAGGCTCAGCTCCTGTTGCTTTAAATGAGTGGATTACAATGCGGATAGAAGTGAATGGTGAAATGGCGGAAATGTTTATAAACAATATGAAGTACTCCTCGTTTATTGTAGATAAAATGCTCGGTAAAAATAAAAAAGGTGGAATCGGATTGTACGTAGATATTGGGACAATTGGATATTTCAAAGATTTAAAAGTAACAAAGAGAGCCTTGAAAGTAAAACCAAAAGCTGGCGAAAAGGTAAACGGCATTTAGTTCCTGAATGGGTCAAGTAAAGAACCAGACGAATTACAGTGGAATCAACCGCCTCAAGATCGCAGTGAACAGATCTCTGTCAATCATTCTTGCACCCATACTTTCTAAATATTCTGTATATACCTGGCAGTCTATCAATTCAATTCCTTCTTTCTGTAATTGTTGCACATATTTTATTAAAGCAAAACGGGATGCATTACTTTCTTTGCTAAACATACTTTCACCAAAAAATACTTTGCCCATTTTAATCCCATACATGCCTCCAATTAATTCTCCATCTCTCCAAACTTCTGCACTGTGTGCATACCCAAGCTCATGTAGTTTGCAATAAGCTTTTTCTACTTCATCAGTTATCCAGGTGCCATCCTGCCCGGGCCGCTTCGTTTCTTTACAAAAATTAATAACCTGTGCAAATGCAGTGTTGGATGTAAAAATTAACTCCTCCGTCTTCAATAACCTTTTTATGTTTTTATGAATTTTCAATTCATGAGGATATAAAACAAATCTTGGATCGGGGCACCACCAAAGAATTATATCACCTTCGTACCAGGGAAAGATGCCTTGTTTGTAAGCTAATAAAAGTCTTTCTACAGAAAGGTCGCCACCCATAGCCAATAAGCCATCGGGTTCTGCAAAATGTACTGGAGGAAAAATTAATTTTTTATCAAGAGCAAAAAGTGGCATAGAAAAAAACCGTTCCGCTAATTAGCGGAACGGTTTGTAAATTAATCAAAACGATTTACTTTATTCCTTGATAAATTTTTCCTGGCTTATTAGGGTGCCATCTACTCTGCTTACTTTAAGCATATAAATACCTCCGGCAAGTTTGCTTATATCAATCGTTGTATTATTCTCGGCCTCTTTTACAATAGAAATACGTTGACCGTTTATATGATACACCTCGAAAATTTTTTGTTTATCATAATTAGCTACATAGATATGAAGTTTGTCTTTAACTGGATTGGGGTACAAAACCAGTCTGACTTTTTCTGTACTGGTTATCATTCCATCAGGGATTGCCGCTGTGCCTAATTGTACTCTGAGGGTGTAGCAGTTTGCAGCACTATTAGCTCCATTGTAGCCATACACTCTTATGTAATACGTACCTGCAGTATATGTACGGCTTATTGTTTCAGAAGTTGTGCCACCGTTTTGTGATATAGCCAGCTGAGTAGTACCATTGCTGCTGTACAAACGAATGTCATAGTCAAAAGGTAATGTAGTAAGATTTATAGTAGCTGTGCCTCCGGTTGTAATTACGAATTTGTAATAGTCTTCATCTCCAGTCGGGCTAATTGTTCCTTTAGCATCAGTATTAAATGGTATTGTGGCTGCGCCGGAAGGTGTTCCATTTGTAGAAACATCATAAACACCCGGGCATGTGCTAACAGTGGCAGTAGTGAATTGGGCCTGTGTATAAGCACCTGTGGCACCAGTACAGTTTGCTCTTACTCTCCAATCATATAACGTAGCAGAAGTTAATCCGCTTAAATTAATAGAAAGTGATGTAGTAGAAGTTGCTGCATTTACCCATGTTGTTGAAGCATTTGTTTTATAATCCAGATCATAGCTATTAGCCCCACTTAATGCAGACCAGCTTATTGTTGCACTGGTAGTAGTAATGGCGGATGATGTGAGGCCCGTAACAGTACCACAGCTAGCCGGTGATGTGGTAGTGAATTGTGCCTGGGCATATGCACCTGTAGCACCCGTACAATTAGCTCTTACTCTCCAATCATATACTGAGCCTTGGGTAAGACCGGTAAGATTTACAGAAGTACCAGTGATTGCCGTTGCAGCATTTATCCATGTTGCAGAGGATGCAAGTTTATAGTCCACATCATAGTTATTTGCACCGCCTAATGCTGTCCAGCTAATAGTTGCACTGGTATTGGTTATTGAGGAAGTAGCTAATCCACTAACAATTCCGCAAGAAGGTGCTGCACCAATGATGGTTGTGAACAAGCCTCTTCCATGTGTCGCAGCAGAAAGTAGTCCATCGCTGCTACGATATTGAAGCATGTCAGTTCTTACATTTGGAAAGCCAGTTTCAGGATCCCAGATAGTAGAAGCACCATTAATAAGTTCTGTTTGCCAGATCCCTGTTTCTGTTGCAATGATAGCTTTTGTATTACTACCCGGATAAAACATTGCCCATCGTACAGGCATATCGGGTAAGTTGCCGTCAATCGCAGACCAGGTTGTACCACCATCATTTGTAACCCATACATTATTGACACCATAGTTAGAAAAAGCAACAAGGATATTATTCTCTGTAGTGCCTAATTCTACACAGGCAATATTGGCACTGGTAATTTGCATACCACTACCAATGATATTGGTAAAAGTGGGTGTAGCATTGGCATTCGTTGCTTTTATTAATGTGGGGACAACAGTACTTCTGCCCCCGGCAAAAAACACAGTATGATTAGTGTAAGGAGAAACTTTTACAGCTGATACTGTTCCTGTATTCAATCCCGTCATGGCAACTGATGTAAATGTGCTGCCACTTTGTGGATTGCTCCATCTTACAAAAGCATTTTGAACACCACTGCAATACATAATATTATTTACATCATCATAATCTGTGGGATTAATAAATCTTCCGGCAGAACTAGAATAATTTACAGAAGTCCAGGTAGAGCCGCTGTTAGTGCTTCTTCGGTATTGATTGTACACATAAGAGCCCCACTGATATTGTCCTTCGTTCTGGTCAATATGAACGAATGCACCATCACCGCCGGTTACTTCTACTGAATTTCCTAAGCCGGCACTACTAAGCTGATGAACTCCATTATCCTGTGCACCAGCTAAAAAATAGTTGGTTGAAGTGGGATGATTGGCTACTGCATAAAATTGTTTTATTCTTAATCCGGTATTTTTATCGGTAATTGTAGTCCCCCCATTTGCAGAATAATGCACTCCACCATCGCAACCAAACAATACCTGGTTATTACTTCTCCATGTAATGATCTGCTGATCGGCATGCACATATTGCCCTGTGGTACCTACCCATTCCGAAATTTTTGTCCATGAGGTTCCGCCATTTGTGGTTTTATAGCAATCAAGACTTCCTACTATTACATTGTTTGCATTATTAGGGTCAACAGCGACGGCCATGCAGTACCAGGCTTGTCCGCTGGTAAATGCAGGAGTGGTACCTGTAGCTGCCCAGTTGGCTCCGCCATTAGTTGATTTATACATAGTAGTTACCTGGAAAGCTGACGTAGAAGGCAAAGCATACAATGTATTTCCATTACTGGCTAAGTCCACATTATATTGTACCGGAGAAAAAGAAACAGCCGGTGCTGTCCAGGTGGTTGATGAAACAGTTGCTGGATTATCAGTGTATCTATATCCCGCACTGGCGGCGGCAGTATTGTAATAACCACAAACAATATGTAATCGTCCGGTACTGCTCAATTCAATATCAGGCACCCTGGGATCAAGTCCTGAAGGTGTAATATTTGTCCATGTACTTGTAGCTTTTGTAAAGCGTTGTAAGCCGGATGTATTAGATATAGAATTACAACCAACATATAAATTACCACTGGCATCACAAACCATTTTACTTACGTTCCAGAAGTTTGCACTGCCTGCCATCAGAGACCATGTAACTCCATGATCGGTGCTTCTCCAAATACCAGCACCTCTTACTGCATCGGCATTAATTGCTTTTTCACCAGTTCCAAAATACATAATGTTGAAATCCGTAGGATCCTGGCAAATACTTGCAACCGCAAGGTTGCCAAAAAAATCATTTATTGGAGTCCACGTCGGTAAGGCAACTGTAATATCATTTGTTTTCCAAAGCCCACCATCAATACCTCCAACCCAAACTGTTTTGCCGGTTACATCACCGAGATCTTCCCAGATAGCTCTTACACGACCTGATGTTTTTCCATTGCCTGGTCTTGTATTTCCGTTGCTTCCGCCCACTGCATCACTATTGGGACCTCGTTCTGTCCAGGTAAATAATGGTGATCTACCCACTAAATTTTCAATCTGTTGTTTTCGTTGTTCATAAGCATTTACTAATCTTCCTTTGGGCACATAGCCAAGTGCAGGATCTTTGGTCATATTAATTTCATGTGAAAGCCTTGCAGATATACCAGGTCCTTGTTCAGGATTTTGTGCAATAGTAATTTGAGTAAGGGCCGTCAATACAAGAAGTAGTAAGGATTTTGTTTTTTGCATAGTAATTTTTTTCGTGTGTAGTAAAAAAATAGTCTTACAATATATGTAAAATGCTAAAAAACTAATGAGTGTTTTTACAATGAAAAATGCGATGTGGAGAAAAAAGAAGCGAACTAAGTAAAAAGGTAGTAATTGACTAAGTGGTTACCTCTATTGTAGCATTGATGCCTCTTTCTGTGATGGCATCGCATTGGGGTTTCAGGTCATCGTAGCTGCCATTTTTTACAGCATATTTTCCCTGAAAATGGATGATGTAGGCGCATTGTTCGGCTTGTTCATGAGAATGACTACAAACTTCCATCAGGGTTTCGATCACCCATTCAAATGTATTTACCTCGTCATTCCATACTATTATATTGCAAATGGATTCAGTAAGAGTAAGTACATCGGTCTCTTCAAGTAGATCTGTTTGTGTATGATTTCTTATATCTGTCATTTTCGGCAGTAAAAGTACATTTTTGTTTTTGTATTTTTAAGCAAAAAAAAATATGCAAAGAGTAACCGGGCTCGGAGGTCCATTTATAAAAGCTAAAGATCCAAAAGTTTTAGCCACCTGGTATGAAAAACATTTAGGCATTTCATTCAACGGAACGGTGTATGCAGACTGGCCATTTGTAAATACTGACGGCAGTAAAAAAGTAGGTAACAATGTGCTTTCTTTTTTCAAAGAAGATGCTGATTACTTTGCTCCCAGCGAAAAACAAGTGATGATAAATTTTATTGTGAAAGACCTGTTTGCTTTACTGGAAGTTTTAAAAGAAGAAGGAGTGACAATCGTTGGTGACCCAATGGATGAAGTATATGGAAAATTTGCCTGGATAATGGACCCTGAAGGAAATAAGATAGAGTTGTGGGAACCTCCAAAGGAGTGAAAAAAAATTTGGCAAAAAACCCTGCATCCTTATCTTTGCACTCCTAATAAAAAAGGGAGTTTAGCTCAGCTGGTTCAGAGCATCTGCCTTACAAGCAGAGGGTCGGCGGTTCGAACCCGTCAACTCCCACAAAGACCTCATAACGAGGTCTTTTTTTATAATAACCTGCGATATCATACCTTCTCTTTAATCGCCACCAACTTCTTTTTCCGATTACTTTTCGAGCTTACAATAAAAAGAACAAAACCGCTGAGCACCGTCACCAATCCAAAAATGGAAAAAATGCGCAGAAGTATATTGCCAAAATTGTCCCTGCCTTTATAATCCATGGTATGCATCATCCATAAAAAATCAAACAACCTCCATTTGTTATTCCTGAATTTTTGCACCGTGCCTAACTCACTGGCTATATATACCGTTGTTTTAGATGGATGCTCAAAAGTTATAGCATAAGCAGGCAAAGGATTCTCCCGGTATTCATGATGATTGTTAGTGGCAGTTAAATATTCAACAGATTTTATGGTAGGCTCACCATTAAACCGGCGTTTCGCAACTTCTATAGCCTCATCTTTTGTTAATGCATTACGTAATTGTCCTGTTTGTGCATTGGCAAGATGATTCATCGCCTGCATATCATGTTGATGATTGACTTCATTATGAATGGCCGTAATACATCGCACCTGGTAATAAGGCTGGCCTAATATTTCAATCAATTGAATGGAAACCAAGGAATCGACCGCATGTACTTTTTTTATTGAATCTAAAACGATGCTGGGTGATACCATTTTGATATCTGACGAAAGCAAAGGAACATTCCGTTTTTGAAAATCACCATGTATCTCATCTATATTACTCCAACTGAAATACAGCCCTCCAATTGTCCAAAGTAGAAATTGAATACCCAGCACCAAACCCAACCAGCGATGGGTTTTACGAATGTAGTAGTGTTTACTTTTCGCCATAGTAGTTAGTTGGTTATTAAAATACAAAAGAGTTAAGCAGTAATATGCTTGTATACCACTAAGATTTCACTTTATGACAATACTTCTATTTATTTTCCCATTCAGCAATTCTTTTTTTAAGTGTAGTCACCGCATTGGTCATATTTTTCTTTTCGCCCAACGCAACAGCTCTTTTAGCTGCGGCTATAGCTTTCTTATACTCTTTTAGATCAGCAAAAATTTTTTGCAGCAAATTCGGATAGTTGAAATTTTCTTTGTCCATTTTTTCTGCTTCTATTGCCCAGGCAGCCGCTTGTTGTAAATCTCTGCGGGTAGAATAATAATAGATAGCCGCCTGGTAAAACAATTCAGCATTTTGTTCTTTATTATTTATCAGTCTTGTATTTATTTCCGCCATCGCTTTTTCATCTACCGGGCTTTTGATGGGTATTCTGATCAAGGTATTTTCCCAGTTAAGATGAAGAAAGCCTCCACCGTTTGCACTAAGTTCATTTAATGCAATTGTAAATGCTTCGGCGAACCACTCACTTTTTTCGGATTTTACTTTAAACCGATGCAGGCCTTTTTTTACATCATATCCAAAAGCCCCATGCAAAGCAGTATCTGCATTGATGATGATCGTCCACTCTTTTTCGGCAGGTATGGTAAACAGTGAATACTTGCCTGCCTTTAAAAGCTTATCGCCAATGATCATCTCTTCCGTTAATAAAATTGTTGTGGCATTACTTGCACCCGTTCTCCACAAACTATCATACGGCACTAATCCACCAAATATTTTTCTGCCTCTTGCCATTGGCCGGGAATAAGTAACTGTTATTTCACCATTTACCAATTGTTGTGTAAAGCTGGCTTCCGGACTTGGCGGAGGCGTTAAAAAATTTATTTTTTCCTGGGAAAATAAAGTAGTGGAAAAGCTGATCAATACTAATGCTAATAATTGTTTCATTATAGGTGGTTATTTAAAAACATTAAAAAAAGTATATTCAAACTTTAGAACAATACCATTAGGTGCGGTACGTTTCATAGTTGAATATAATTGCTGCCGGTATCCAATATCTATTCTTGCCTGGCTATTAATAATAAACTGAACAGACGGTGCAATGTCAAGATATGATTTTCCATTCTCATTTAACCGCTGTCCTAAAAATTCCAGCATGAAATTCATATTAGTTTGTTTATAATCTGTATATACTTTTGGCAGCAATAGTTTACCTGCAGAAAAAGTATAATTGATAGCACTCTTACTTTCAGTTGTAGGAAATTTATATCCGGGATTGTTATCTAAAGCTCTTTCATAACTAACAGAACTACTAAGAGCAATCTTATGCAATAGTTGTGTGCCGATCAATCCTAATTCATAACCAGTGTTATGTCCCATTGTTTCAATTTCCTGCTGGTGTATATCAGCCCTGTTGAGGCTATACCTTCCATAGAGAGCCATTCTGAAATGGCTTTGTAATTCATCCTTACTTAGAAAACGATATTTAGCATAAAAGCTACCGCCTTCAGCTTGCAAACCGCTGTCCTGCCTATTGCTGATAAAGCCTTGCACATGCACCATCCATTTTTTGTTGATGCCCCACATTAGTTCCGGCATGTTGTGATAATTAAGCATGCCATCTTTTTCAAACATAAACGAATTCATATCCCGGATACCTACTGATTTTGCAGGCATATTACTGGCGGGTTCTGTAAATACAAAAAGTTCCTGAGCTGATACGTTGAGTGAAACAAGAACAGCGACGAGAACAAACATTTTTTTCATATTAGTACTTTAATGTGATATTAATTTTGATAGACATGACGACCGGCAGAAATATAGTTGCGCCGGTATTGCTTCACAGTAAAATAATCAAATGCGAAAAATACAATTTTGAAGATGCAATCTGGTTGTGCCTATATCAGGCGGGGGATAAAAGTAACTATGATCATCTGCAGTTTTAAAAGCAACATTAAGATTTAAACTAAAGTTTTTGATTGCAATAGCAGCAGATAAAAAATTAATATGCTGTAAAGATTGCCCTGCTTTCTGATGGTCCGTTTTTAATTTAAAATGTTTGTGTTCGTCTTTACAGCAACTATCCTTTCCTTCTTCGTCCATTCCACACTTGCCGCATTGGTCATCATTGTCATTCAGTAAGCTCCATCCCACATACTCATTCATGCAATAATGAAAATGTACGGTAGCACCCACAGAGGCAGCTCCATATATAAGCATTAATAGTATGACAACTATTTTTTTCACTTGGCAAAATTAGCTGATTTCTAGAAAATTAATTACATAAAAAATCTGTTGGCAGAGTTTTTATTTTAATTGGATTTTATAGACCCGGAGGTGCGAAATCTTAGTAGGAAAATATTTAAGTGAAATGTTCGAGCCCCATGGGGGCGAAAGATAAATATAACGATCTGCCTATTGGCGAACTCTGTAAAACTACAATGGCACATGAAAGGCTACTACCGTTCCCCGGCCCTGTGCAGAATCAAAATCAACTGTTCCCTTTAAATATTCAATACGGGTAGTGATATTTTTAAGTCCTATGCCTTCAAATTTTTCTTTGTCGGTAGCATCAAAGCCTTTGCCATTATCTTCAATAGTTCCGCTAATACCATCTTTATCCCGGATGAGTGAAATATCCAATGTAGTGGCTCCTGCATGTTTCATGGCATTGTTCACACATTCCTGGATGATGCGATATAAAACTGTTTCTATATTGGAATCCATCCTTTCATCAAGCCCCTCAGTAAATACATGTACCTGTAGATTTCTATTCGTCAACTTATCTACAAAGTCACGGATAGCTGCACCAAGATTATTTTTTAGCAAAGCATTCGGCATCATGATGTGGGAAACCGTTCTTACTTCTCTGCAACTTTCATCTACCAGGTGTATTATTTTTTCAAATGCTTTTTTCTGTTCGGTACTGCCTTGTTTTATTTCGGATTCAAATGCAGAGAGATTCATTTTGGCGGCACTCATCATTTGCCCCACACCATCATGCAGATCTCTGGCAATACGTTCCCTTTCATTTTCTTCTGCTTCCATTACAGCCTTCACCGATATTTCCTGCTGCTTCATTATTTCTGTTTGGAGTTGCTGATCTTTTTTTTGCCGGTATCTTTTGTATTGGGAATAAATTAATAAACCAGTAAGAGCAACAAGTACACCTATGCCTGCAAACAAATAATTCTGCAATCGTAGTTTATTTTTTTGCGTAGCGATCTGTTGTTCCTTTTTTGCACTTTCATATTTGCTATTCAATTCTGCGATCTGTTTCGTTTTCTCTAATGCATATAGACTATCTCTTAAGGAAGATCTTTTTAAAAAATATTGAAATGCTTTTTGAAAGTTGCCTTGCTTTTGAGCAACAGAAGAAAGTTCATTGTAATTGTTGGATTGCAATTCCGGGTATCTTAACCCTTCTGCCGCTTTGTTGCTCTTTGTAAGATATTCAATGGCTTTTGGATAATCGCCTTTTCCATTCATGGCAACTCCAAGATCTGAATAGGTAAGAGCAATTGCAAAACTATCCCGCAATATTTCACGGATGTTTAATGCTCTTAGTAAATTTCTTTCTGCCTCATCATATTTTTTCTCTATTACATATACTCCGGCAATATTACTCAGCGAATAAGATACACTTAATGAATCACCAGATGCTTCCGCAATTTTCATAGAGGCGGTGTACCTGTTCACTGCTTCTTTGTAATCTTCCCGGTATTCAAACACCACACCCGATTCATTTAAGATCATGGCAATGCCTTTGTTGTCATTCAACTGTTGATAGATGCTGCTGGCTTTATTATAATTTTCTAATGCTTTATCCAGGTCTCTTGTTTTGCGATAGAGTTTAGCAAGATCATTATATACAGGAGCCAGTTTTTGCTTATTGCTACTTTTTTCAAGTATAGCAATTGATTCGTAAAAGTTAGAGGCCGCTATATCATATTCACCTTTAAAATAACTCGCTACACCAATATGTCTTTTTAATTCGGCCACACTTACTGAGTCGGTATTCTTACGGGCCAGCTTAAGAGCTTTATTGCCTTCAAACAGGGCAGAGTCAAAATTTTTAAGTTGAAAATTCTCAACCAGTTTAATGGAAGCATTTATTTGCTCATCGTATGATCTTTTAGAATCGATCACTCTCCGCAAACTATCTGTGTTCAACTGTGCATGAGCAGCAGAAATTGCACTAAACAGGTAAATAAGCAGTAATAGTTTTTTCATATAACTTGATCAAAGATTCAGAACATCCTTCATGGAATAAAAACCTTTTTTATCTTTTATAAATTCTGCAGCCAGTACAGCACCAGTGGCAAAGCCGGTACGGTTATGTGCTGTATGAATAATTTCTATATCATCAATAACCGATGAATATTTAATACTGTGAGTGCCGGGTGCAGGATCTATCCGCTGGCTGATGATTTCAAGGTCTTGTGTATTATCACTCAAATTATTCACCCATTGTTTTTTGCGATCTATATGTTCCAGTATTTGTTCCGCCAAGGTGATAGCTGTTCCGCTGGGGGCATCTTTTTTTTGAGTGTGATGTGTTTCATCCAAAATGACTTCGTAGTCTGAATGTGGCGCCATCAATGCAGCCAGTTTTTTATTTACTTCAAAAAAAATATTTACACCTACACTATAGTTACTGGAATAAATAAAAGCTCCATTGTTTTTCGTACAATATTTTTTCATTTCTTCCAACCGTTCTGTCCATCCAGTAGACCCGCAAATAACCGGAACTCCAAAGTCAATACACTTTTTTACATTGTCAAATGCACTGTGTGGACTGGTAAACTCAATAGCTGCATCTGCATTGGCTAAATTTTCTTTGGTAAATTCTTCCAGATTGGGTTGATCTATTTTTATAGCAATGGTATGGCCCCGTTGCAATGCAATTTCTTCAATAGCCTTTCCCATTTTACCATAACCTATTAATGCTATCCGCATAGTTTATTTTTATTGTTGTAAATGTAATATTTAAAAATACCGGAAGTATACCTGCTGGCACTGATTTTATTTGCCAATCTTCATAACGATGCTGATGCCGTTTGTTTTGGCAAAATCACTATAACCCGGTTTTATACGAAGGCTGAGGTCGGGGCTTACATCAAAACTTTTAAGATGTGCATCTACAGTGGCATCCACCACATTTAATCCCCATAATAAAATAAACACAAGAGCAGAGTAGTCTATATCCCGTCGGAATTGATTTCGGTTAAACTGAAGAGAAGATTCTGATAAAGGTTTAAGATTATCTTTTATCTGGGAGAATAAGGCAGAGTCTGTCCTGTTTACCCGCATATTATATTTTACCCGGTAGGCAAACTTAAAATCATTGTAATATTTAAAGTTGTACACAAAAATACCTGCACAGGTTCCTAAAGCACCGTATATGATTGGAAGCTTCCAATATTTTTTATTGTAGATCTGACCGAGACCGGGCAATATTGCAGAACGGATTGCCGCTACTCTTGGACGATGTGCATTGGTAGCAGAATCGTACCTGTTAATTGAGGCTTTGGTGGCAGGTTTAATAGTATCAGTAGCAACAACAACAACTCTACCAGTATCTACTTTTTGTGAAAAAGTATACATGCTGCAAAAGAGAAACAATATCAACAACGAAAATTTCATTCAGCGGAAAGTCTTTTAGAAGTTTGCTTATTTATATTGAAAGCTTTGCAAAAATATTCATTCTGCAATTTTCAATAATAAAATCTCATTTGAATTAGTCTAACTGCGCATCCATTTGCTTTAGTACTTTGTTCAGCTCATCTTGAGAATAATAATCAATGATGATTTGTCCGCTGCCATTCCGGCTATGTCTTAGTTTTACCCGGGTACTGAAATGCGATGCTAATTTATCTTCTATTCGTTGAAATGCAGGTGGTAATTGGCTTTTTGAAGTTTTTTTAACACCACCACCTTGCTTGTAGAGGTTTCTTACTAGTGCTTCAGTCTGTCTTACAGATAATCCTTTCTCTTTTACTTCTTTAAAAATATACAATTGCTTATCTATAGTGTCCACATTTATCAATGCTCTGGCATGACCCATGCTCAACTCACCATTGCGAACGGCCAGTTGAATATCCGGGGGCAATTTTAACAAACGAATAAAATTGGCAACTGTACTTCTGTCTTTGCCCATTCTTTCGGCCACCTGCTCCTGTGTATAATCAAGTTCCTCCATCATTCTTTTATAACTGAGAGAAACTTCCATCGCATTCAGATCTTCCCGCTGCAGATTTTCTAATAATGCTAATTCCAGCAGTTGTCCATCATTAGCCTGACGGATATATGCCGGTATATCTTTTATACCTGCCAGCTTGGATGCTCTTAATCTTCTTTCGCCAGAGATAAGTCGATATTTTCCAGAAGCAAGTTTGGAGACTGTAACCGGTTGAATGATGTCATGCAATTTAATAGACTCCGCCAGTTCCTGCAATGCTCTTTCATCAAAATCCCGACGGGGTTGTTTTGGATTTGCTTCTATATCATCAACTGATATGCGGTTGGTGCCGGTTACATTATCTACCACGGTGCTTTTTAAAGTGCCGGTGGTTGTTTTTAAATCAGCATCAATATTCTGCAACAAGGAACGGATTCCTTTGCCGAGTAATTCTTTGTTATTTTGTTTTGGGTTGGTCATGTGGAAAGTTGCGAGTTTTGAGTTACGAGTGTCGAGCAGAAAGCTAAAATTTTATTTTGCTCATAATCTCATAATCATTTTTTGTTCTTCATCAATATCTTTTAAAAGGTCGTCTCTTTTCTCTTTATCTCCAAAATTAACTGCTTCTGCTATTAGTAATTGCGTTTCTAGTTCAAAAGATGAGCCAAGTGATATTTCTAAAAATCTGTTATAATCTTTCATGCTTTTTCTGCTGCTTCCTTCAGCTATGTTAGATGGAATGGAAACTGCTGCCCTGGTAATTTGCGAGGTGATGCCATATTTTTCTTCTTTCGGGAACGTAGATACGGTCTGGATAGATTTTATTGCTATCTGAAAGCCTTTCTGCCAAATTAGTAATTGCTTGAAATTTCTCATGAAGTGGGATTGTATTTTCTCGAAACTCGAAACTCATAACTCGTAGCTATCAGAGTTCTAATATTCTTTCATCATTTTTAATCTTCGTCATATCGTTTTTTTGCAAAATTTCTTTGGCAAGATTCAGATAATTCATAGAGCCTTTGCTTTGCGCATCATATAAAATTACCGGCTTGCCTGCACTCGGTGCTTCGGCCAGTTTTGCATTCCGATGAACGATGGTACTGAAAACCATGTCTTCAAAATGGCGGCGCACCTCACTTACCACCTGGTTGCAGAGACGCAGGCGGCCATCATACATCGTCATTAATATTCCTTCTATTACAAGTGCGGTATTTAACCGGCTTTGCACAATTTTTATAGTATTCAGCAATTTGCCCAATCCTTCCAATGCAAAAAATTCGCATTGTACCGGAACTACTACAGAATCTGCGGCTGTTAATGCATTTACGGTTATCAAACCAAGTGATGGAGAACAATCAATTACTATAAAATCATAATCTTCCCGAATGGCTTCCAGTAAATTTTTTAATACCATTTCCCGGTTGGGATAATTGATCATTTCTATTTCTGCACCAACTAAATCAATGTGAGAAGGGATAAGATCGAGGTTGGGGATTTCAGTTTTCAGTATCACATCTTTCGCCCGGGCTTCATTTACCATGCAATCGTACAGGCTTTGCGTTACATTATGCAAATCAAAGCCTACACCAGTAGTACTATTGGCCTGTGGATCTCCATCCACCAGCAGTGTTTTATACTCCAACACTGCAAAGCTTGCCGCAAGGTTAATGGCCGTAGTTGTTTTACCTACACCTCCTTTTTGATTAGCTACACCGATTATTCTTGCCATTTTGCCTGAAACTTCTTGATTAATTAATTGTTACTAGTAAAATTGCTGCCTGAAAATAAGAGCACAAAATTAAGTTTTGCCCAGCTGCCAGCTACTTATTTTATCACCGTTAACAAACTTATGGCGATAGTAGCAAAAATAAGAGTTAAGCAAAACAATAGCTTTACTATTTACTCTCCTAATTTTGAACAATATTTATGCGTAACTCTCCCTTTTGGTGGATTTTGATTGGCTTAATGGTGCTGCTCGATATTTATTTCTTCCAGGCTCTGAAAGCAGTAACTCATCATGCATCATCCCGCACCCGGATAATAATCTACAGCATCTACTGGCTTATTTCTATTGCTGCAATAATCATACTATTGCTGTTGCCTTATCTGCATTTTGATAAGCAGGCAAAATTTATTCGCAGTACCATCTTTGCCATTATCGTTGGTTTGTTTTTAGCCAAACTTATTGCTTCACTTTTCTTTTTAATAGATGATATCCGCAGGGGAATACAATGGATAGCAGGAAAAATAGGAAAGAATAAATCTGAACCTTCAGCTTTGCCTACTACTGATGCAATATCCCGTTCCGCATTTCTAAGTTGGGCGGGTATGGCGATAGGTGGTGGTCTGTTCGGCACATTGCTATATGGCTTTGGTAATAAATACCGCTACCAGGTAAAAAAAGTAAAACTTAGTTATGCAAATCTTCCGGCAGCTTTCCGGGGTTTAAAAATTATTCATATATCAGATATACATTCTGGCAGCTTTAATGATAAAAATGCGGTAATGAAAGGCGTGGAGAAAATAATGAAGGAGAAGCCAGACCTTATACTTTTTACCGGGGACCTGGTAAATAATCTGGCGGATGAAATGAAAGACTATATGGATGTGTTTGATAAATTAAATGCTCCATTGGGAGTTTACTCGATACTTGGCAATCATGATTATGGTGATTATGTGCAATGGGAAAGCCCGGATGAAAAGAAGGCCAACCTGGAAAGTTTAAAACAAACTCATGCGGCAATGGGATGGCGATTATTAATAAATGAACATGTAGTGCTGCAAAAAGGAGCAGATAAAATTGCCTTGTTGGGAATTGAAAACTGGAGTGCAAAATCAAATTTTCCAAAGTATGGCGATCTTACTAAAGCTTATGAAGGTGCCGCTGCCTATCCATTTAAAATATTAATGAGCCACGATCCATCACACTGGAAGGCAGAAGTGCTTCCTTCTTTTTCAGATATAGACCTTATGCTCTCCGGGCACACCCACGGTATGCAGTTTGGGGTGGAAGTGCCGGGTTTTAAATGGAGCCCCGTAAAATATTTTTATAAAGAATGGGCTGGCTTGTATGAAAATGAAAACCAGAAGCTGTATGTAAACAGGGGCTATGGTTTTATTGGGTATCCTGGCCGGGTGGGTATTTTACCTGAAATTACTGTCCTTCAATTAGGTTGATCATTATTTTGATACGTTGTTACTCAATATTTTAAGCATTGCCATCGTTTCTATGCTAGAGTCTTAGGAATTTTAAACTTTTTATTAACTAATCAGTCTTAAAAATCACTTTGTTTAGTGCCCTGTAACTTGTTAGCTTGAACACAACTGCCTGATGTTGAAAAAATGGTTAATATCACTGGCTTTTTTATTGCCTGTGGCTGCTTTTGCACAAAAAAGCTCCGCAGATTCTGTAATGGCTACCCATGCCGATGTTCTGCCTTCCGATACTTCTATCAATTATGATGAGTTGTTCCAGGATTTTGATGCCTTTATGGACTCTATTTTATCTCCGCATAATTATTTACTCACCAGCTTATCGATGAGCAGGGGCTATTATAATTTCGAATCAAAAAATAGTGGGGTATTGGAAACATCTAAAAAACTTACCTATTCTCCGGTGGTTGGTTATTACAATAAAAATGGTTTTGGAATAACCGGTAATGGGTTAATAGTGGATGATGGAATGAATATGAATCTTTACCAGTTGGCTTTATCTCCATCGTTCGATTATTTAAAGAACAGAGATTTTGCTACAGGTATTTCTTACACCCGTTTTTTTACAAAAGATTCATTGCCTTTTTATACAACTCCTATACAAAATGAACTGTATGGTTATTTTACCTATAGAAAATGGTGGATACGGCCTACTGTATCTATGAGCTATGGGTGGGGAAATCGTAAGGAGTATTCTGAAAGAGAAACGCTGATACAGGATCTACGCCTACGCAGAAGAGGCTTCACCTATATTAATACCAAAGAAACTATCAGCGACTTTTCAGTGATGGCATCTGTCCGTCATGATTTTTACTGGTTGGATATTTTTACATTTAAAGATCATATTCGTTTTACTCCGCAGTTTACATTTACCAGTGGCACACAAAAATTTGGATTTAATCAATCATCCACCACATACGGTACTACCTTACGCAACAGTAGTAATATATTATATAGTACAGACAATGTGTACCTTGATGATGAGATAAAATTTCAACCGCTTTCTCTTACACTATACCTTCGGGGAGAATATTCCATTGGAAAATTTTTTATACAGCCACAGTTTACCATGGATTATTATTTGCCTGCCGCAACTAATCCCTTCAATGCATTTGTTTCTGTTAACATGGGTTTTATTTTTTGATGAGATCATTTTTTTCGATTTCATAAAAAAGCTTAACATTCTCATCGCAATAGAATGGTTACGAATTCTGTTCTTGCATTTACATATTGTAGTTAATAGAATTTAACAGCACATATAATTAACTGGCATTATACTTGAAAATTTTAACCGTCAGTTTTATTTCCACAAAACAATAAATTAATAACACATGAAAACAAAACTCCTTTCGCTGTTCGCAGCATTATTACTCACCCAGGCTGTTATGGCACAGTTTCACATCGGTGTCAAGGGTGGGGCCAACGTAACCAAAATAAATGGCAAATCATTTAAAGATGAATTCCGGTATGGATATCATCTTGGTGGTTTTGCAGAAGTAAGACTGAACAATAAATTAGTTTTTCAACCAGAGGTTTTATTCAATCAGTATTCATCCAAAGTAGATAGTAGCTACCACAACGTATACAATAATGCTTTTAATGGTAATGAAAATATCAAGCTTAACTATCTTTCTATTCCCCTTTTAATTAATTACAAATTGATTGGCAGCTTTATGTCTATACAGGCTGGTCCGCAGGTAGGTATATTAATCGATCAGAATAAAACATTATTACAAAATGGCGGCAAAGCATTTAAAGATGGAGATTTTTCTATGCTGGCCGGAGTACAATTTAAAGTAGGACCAATGCGACTAAATGGCCGCTACACAGTTGGCTTAAATAATATCAGTGATCTGCCGGATAATGAAAAATGGAAAAATCAAGGTTTCCAGGTATCTGTGGGCTTAGCATTGTAAAATTATACTACCCTTTGACAGTAAACCCTCCCTCATCAGGAGGGTTTTTTGTTTTATGAGTAAATGTCCGTTTTATAATGCAAAATATGTCAGTTTATAAATGAAGGGCATGAATCTTGGCAATACTGATTTCCAGTTATATTTTTACCGCCCTGCCCTTGCAGGATGACAGATTGACTAAAGCCGAAAGAAGACTATGGACATGAACTTTGAGAAATTTTTGATGCGTACGGAAGATGAGATGGACTTTTTACCCATTATACCCCTGAACGACAGCGATCAGGAAGACCCCAATGGTGTTGAAATTCCTGCAGAAATAGCCTTATTGCCTCTTCGCAACACCGTTCTTTTTCCCGGAGTGGTGCTTCCCATTACAGTAGGAAGGGATAAAAGCATACAAGCTGTGAATGATGCTTATAAAACAGATAAACTGATTGGAGTTATAGCTCAAAAAGATAGTTCTGTAGAAGATCCTGCTGTAAAGGATTTGGAAAACATCGGTACGGTGGCTAAAATAGTAAAGCTGATAAAAATGCCCGATGGCGGTACTACTATTATTATTCAGGGGAAAACCCGGTTTTTGATAGAGGCCATAGTGGAAGAAGATCCTTACTTCAAAGCAAAGATCAAAAAGCTGGAGGAAGAACAATCTCCAAAAGATGAAGACTTTAATGCCTACGTTGCCAATATTAAAGACCTTGCGGCCGATATAGTGCAGCTATCACCCAATATTCCTACCGAGGCATCTATTATTCTCCGCAATATTGAAAATCCTTCCTTCCTTATACATTTTGTATCCAGCAATCTGAATACTGATATAAAAGATAAACAACGATTACTCGAGTTAAATCAGATTCGTCAAAGGGCAGATCTGTTAATGCAGTTGTTGCAAAAGGAACTGCAATTTGCTGAGTTGAAAAATAAAGTAACTACTAAAACAAGAACAGAGCTAGATAAGCAGCAACGGGAATACTTTCTGCAACAGCAGATGAAAAGTATTAAAGATGAATTGGGGGGTGATAGCAATTCTCAGGAAATAAAAGAAATGCAGAAAAAAGCCGAAGCAAAGCAATGGCCGGCTGCTGCCAAGGAAATGTTTAAGAAAGGTGTTGAAAAATTAGAAAGAATGCATCCCAGCACACCAGATTTTTCTGTTGTGTATAATCATCTGGATCTGATGCTGGAACTTCCATGGGAAACCTATACCGAGGACCATTATGATCTAAAGAAGGCAAAGAAAACCCTCGACGATGATCATTATGGAATGCAAAAAATTAAAGAACGGATATTAGAATACCTCGCCGTGTTGAAATTGAAAGGTGATATGAAGAGTCCGATACTTTGCTTTGTTGGCCCTCCGGGTATTGGTAAA
Organism: Chitinophagaceae bacterium; assembly: GCA_031397865.1. Taxonomy (GTDB): domain Bacteria; phylum Bacteroidota; class Bacteroidia; order Chitinophagales; family Chitinophagaceae; genus JJ008. The sequence continues at coordinate 254,225 of JANNMN010000005.1, read as the reverse complement.
ACATCGCTTGGTAAAAGTATTGCCCATGCAATAGGTAGAAAATATATACGACTAAGTCTTGGTGGTTTGCATGATGAAAGTGAAATAAGAGGACATCGTAAAACATACATAGGTGCAATGCCCGGAAGAATTTTACAATCTATCCGGAAAGTAAAATCATCGAACCCCGTAATTGTATTGGATGAAATAGATAAGATAGGAAGTGATTTTCGTGGCGATCCTTCTTCTGCATTGCTGGAAGTTTTGGATCCGGAGCAGAATCATACTTTTTATGACAACTACCTGGAATCTGAATATGATTTAAGCAAAGTATTATTTATTGCTACGGCAAATAATTTTCAAAACATTCAACCTGCCCTTCGGGATAGGCTGGAAGTAATTGATCTTAGTGGATATGCAGTAGAAGAAAAAATTGAAATTGCAAAACGTCATTTATTCCCCCGTCAAAAAGAATTGCATGGTCTGGATAAAAGCAATTTCCGGATGACGGATAAAATATTGGAAAAAATAATACAAGACTATACAAGAGAAAGTGGAGTAAGGGAATTGGACAGGCAAATTGCTTCGGTGATGAGGTTCCAGGCAAAAGAACTGGCGATAAAAGAAAAAATAAAAGCATCACTTACTGCAGACGATATTGAGTCTATACTGGGCAAACCGAGATACAGTAATGATATTTATAAAATTGCAAACATGGCTGGAGTGGCAGTAGGTCTTGCATGGACATATGTAGGTGGAGATATTCTTTTTATCGAAACAAGTTTGAGTGATGGTAAAGGCGAATTAAAACTAACGGGGAACCTTGGTAATGTGATGAAGGAAAGTGCCAGCACCGCATTAACCTATTTGCAATCGAATGCAAAAAAATATAAGCTTGATGCAAAACTTTTTGAAAAGAAGAATATACATATACATGTGCCTGAAGGTGCGGTGCCTAAAGATGGTCCGAGTGCTGGGGTGACTATGATGTCGGCTATAGCATCTGCACTTACTGGTAAACGAGTAAAACCTTTTCTGGCCATGACGGGAGAAATAACACTAAGAGGCCAGGTATTGCCAGTGGGCGGTATAAAAGAAAAAGTGCTGGCAGCAAAAAGAGCCGGGCTAAAAGAAATTATACTTTGCTGGCAAAATGAAAAAGATGTAGAGGAAATAGATTCAGAGTTTATCAAAGGCATCAAATTTCATTATGTAAAAACAATGAGTCAGGTGCTGGAGCTGGCGTTGGTGAGCAAATAAAATTTTTATTTGAAATAATGATCCTTCCCTGGGCTTATAATAGCAAGGGAAGGATTTTCTTTTTCAGCAATCACCTATTTTCGTTGTGGATGTGTAGCAGGTTTACCATATTGTTGCTGCTGATTAGCTTGCAAAGCACTGCCCAAACATTGGGTGGCAATTCTGTTTTTAATTTTCTAAAACTTTCTCCTACTCCACAACTTTCTGCACTTGGTGGAATAAATGTTTCTCAACCATCCACCGATGTGGGTATGGCCTTTAATAACCCGGCGTTATTAAAAAAAGAAATGCATACACAAATGAATGTTGTGTTTAATAGTTTTTATTCTGGCATCAAAGTTTTTCATTTGTCCATGGGCTATCGCCACGAAAAATTAAAAACAAATTTTTTGTATGGAATAAATTATTTCAATTATGGCAACACTACAGCAACGGATGCATCGGGTAATATTTTGGGAAGATTTAAACCAACTGATTGGGTAATGCAATTGTCTGCTTCCAGGTCTTATTTAGAAAAATGGAATTATGGTGCTACTATAAAATTTATTAATTCCAGTTATGGCCAATACACATCGAACGGTATAGCTATTGATGCAGGAGTATTGTTTACAGACACATCAAAATTATTTGCGGCCTCTGCAGTGATAAAAAATGCCGGCACTCAATTAAAAAAATATCCCGGTAGCAGTCCAGATGAATTGCCATTTGATCTGCAGATAGGATTTACTAAACGACTATCAAAAGCACCCTTTAGTTTTTCACTCACGGCTCAGCGATTACAGCAGTTTGATATTGATTATATCGATACCATTTTCAATAATAACAATGGCTTTAGTAATGGTAGTTCAAAAAAATTTTCTTTTGATAAATTAATAAATCATTTGGTGATTGGTACCACTTTTTTCTTTGGCGACCGGGTTGAATTAAATGCCGGATATAATTTTCTTCGCCGCCAGGAACTAAATATAGGTAATGCCGGCAACGGACTAAATGGGTTTTCTGTAGGTGCCGGTGCATTGCTGGGTAAGCTTACAGTACGATATGCCCGGGCCTACTACCAAAGCAATTCTGCTTATAATCAATTCGGTATCTCACTTACCTTAAAGGAATATTTTGGACTTGGTAAGTTTGGGCAAAGGGTTGGATGGTAAATTTCCCATCCAAAAAATTACCCGATTGTGGTATATCAAATTTCAATACTAATCTTATCTTTAGCCCGGCTATTTATTTCTACCCTCTCTGATTAGAAGACTTCCTGCCCTCTGTTCTACTTTTTTTAACCATTAAACAATTTGTTTATGAGAACTCTTCTCGTAGTTATTGCATTATTTGCGGTATCCTCTTTTTCTTTTGCACAAAACGTAGGTATTGGAACTACAACACCAGCCGCCAAGCTTGATGTAAAAGCCAGTTCCAGTTATGTAGGCCAATTCAATGGTCTGGCACCCATGTACATGGGTATTTTTGAAAATGATGTTTATCGTGGCTATTGGGGATCTTACTCTGGTGCAGCAGAAGATGTTGACTTTGGAACTGGTTCAGGTAACACTTTAGGTAAACTACATTTTACCATACAAGCTAATCCCAGAATGACGATAAACAATTTGGGCAATGTTGGAATAGGCACTACAAATCCTAATCATAAATTACACATAAACGGGGGAGATTTATTTGTACAATCCAGTTCAGGCTTAATAAGGTTTGGATATGATGGTAGTAACGAATGGCAAATGGCCACTACAGGTGGTGGTGCTGATTTGAGGTGGTACACTACTACCGATGGAGGAACGACAGTTACACCAAGGCATTATTTTAGTCAGAATGGTAATGTGGGTATAGGAGGTTTTTCTGGAGTTACGGTTCCATTAGGAACATTAGATGTGAAAGGAGCTGGCACAACTTCTACTACCAATACCTTTTTACTTCGTAATTCAAATGGAGATACTCTTCTTAGAATGCGGGATGATGGAAGGATGGGTATAATGTATAATGGATCAAGCTATGGCCGTACGGTAAATCTAAGTGGTACAGGAATAAATTTTTATAATACCAACGACGCATTTTTTGGCGGTGCTATATTTCCAACAGATACTTCGCTTGTAATATGGAGTAATAGCGGAGCCAACAACTACCTTGTTTTACAACCTTCTTGGGGCAATACAGGTATTGGTACATATACCCCCAATGCAAAATTTCATGTGAATGGGTCACAACTTATAGGAAGCAATTCGGCCGTACCTGCTACCGGTTATCAACTTAGTGTAGATGGAAAAATAATTGCCGAAGAAGTAAAAGTGCAGCTCAGCACTTCCTGGCCCGATTATGTTTTTAGTGACAATTATAAGCTCATGCCAATTGAAGAATTAGAAAAAAGTATTCGCCAAAATAAGCATCTTCCCAATATTCCATCAGCGGCTGATGTAACAGCTGAAAAAGGAATTGAGTTGGGTGAAATGAATAGAAAGCTGCTGGAGAAAGTGGAAGAACTTACATTATATATCATACAGTTAAAGAAAGGAAATACTTCGTTGGAAACAAGAATGAAAAAAGTTGAGAGCAAACTGGGTAGCAATAACTGATACATGTTTTACCAAGCAGTTTCTTCTTGAAGCATTGCAGATAAAATAGCATAACCCGATTAATTATTGGTTTAAAAAAGCTTCTCAACAATGATATACAAAATTAAATTATCAGCTATTAGTGAAAGCAGTAAGTACTGGTTTATCAATGCTGCTTTTTTCAATCCAATTACTTGCCCAGGATTATTCTGGAGTAATTAATGTTCTTTTCTTTATTAACGAGGATAAATAATGAAGTATGAAAAAATATTTATTTGCAGCTATCTTTTTTTTGCTGGGGCTTTCAGCTAATGCTCAGCGAAAAATACCACAAGAATTGCAAATTCGTTTACAGAATAAAACGAAGGTTGTTGATATAATGAGGGAAGTAAATGAATACTATGATTTTGGAAAAGCAAATCTTCAAAACGAACAGGGTGGCGAAGAAGAATGGGAAGGCAACGATTACAATTGGTGGAAGAAGTGGGAGTATTGGGCAATGCGCCGTTTGAATCCAGACGGAACCCTTGGCAATCACCGGAGAAGAAATGCGGTGGCACAGGATGATATAAATAGAAGGTTTGGAACTGAACTTGAAACTGCTGCTCAAAGTTTTCGTAATAACTATCGCAGACCCGATGAAACAGGGATATCTGCTCCTCCAGATCTTACCGAGTTAAGCTATGGTGGCTGGAGTGCAGTGGGTCCTTTTGATGGAGGTGCTATAGTAGGAAGTGGTGTCAATATAGATATTAACGGATTGGCAAGAATGGACAGAATTAGTTTTCATCCTTCTAATGCCAATATAATGTATACAGGCTCACCAAGCGGCAGTGTATATAAAACTACCGATGGTGGTTCAAGCTGGAGTGATATTGGCCGTGGCCTTCCATTAGGTGTTGCCTGCCTTAGAGTTGCCCCTTCTAATGGTAATGTTATTTATGTTTTCTCTGGCGATGGTGACAGTCACCGTTCTACCACTTTCGTTTTTAATTATAATGTATCTCCTATCAGCCAGGGCTTGTACAAAACCACAAACGGTGGATTAACATGGACTAAATGTGCGGATATGTATACCGGGCCGAATGATCTTGTAGGGCATAATATAACTATTTCACAAAGCAACAGTAATTATTTGCTGGTAGCAACCGATCAGGGGTTATATCGAACCACCGATGGCGGAAACTCCTGGACACAGGTAAGAACCGGGGATATTAATGATGTTGTTTTCCGTCCGCATGATGATTCAACTGTTTATTCCTGCACTGCCACTACTATTTCATACAGTACCGGTGGGGGACGTTCCGGAACCTGGGTTTCCAGTACAATTAGTCCGGCTCCTGCGATTACTTCACAACGTATTGAACTTGGAGTAAGAAATAATAATACAGCGGCGCAATCCACTTTTGTGTATGCATTGTTCAGCGGTGCATCAGCAGGAAGTTTTTCCGGTATTTACTTAAGTACTGATATAGGGGCTACTTATAACCGTCAGTCCAATACACCTAATATACTTGGACAAACCACTGCCGGTTCAGATGGTTCAATACAGGCCCGTTACAACCTCGGTATTTGTGTCAAACCAACAGATGCTAACTATATTGTTACAGCTGGTTTGTGTGTTTGGCGAAGTAATGGAAGCAATGGAGGCACCAGTATGATATTTAGCAGCATTTACAGAGAAGGGTTTGGTGCTGCTTCCACTTATATTCACCCGGATGTGCATGATGTGCAGTACAATCCGATAAACAACATCTTATATGCCTGTACAGATGGAGGCGTTTACCGCAGTACAGATGATGGTGTATCCTGGACCAACTTATCTAATGGTCTTGTAGGTACACAGTTTTATCATATGGGTATGCGGGACTCTGATGGTGATGGTGAAGTGGATGGTGTGGAAATGATAGCAGGTGCACAGGATAATGGTGTAAAATACAGAACAACGGGTGGCATTTGGAGGCATATACTTTGTTGCGATGGATATGATGGGGTAATAAAAGGTTCTACACCTGGTTATGCATTGATGACATTTAATGGCGGCAGATACCGGACCCCCGATGGTGGTGTAAATATGGTTTCAGAAGGAAGTGCCGCTGCATTTTCGCCAGTGGCTATTGATTATGATTTCGACGATACCATGTATGTAGCTTCAACTTCATTGCTTCGCAGCTATGATGGCGGACAAAACTATACTACCATTGCAGTAGACGTTAATAACCTGATTGTAACATGCCCGAGTAATTCGGCCCGATTATACGGAGGATCTTCTTCTAAAACAAATCTGCGACGCAGTGAAGACCGTGGTGCTACATGGGTTACTAAAAGTGGTAATCCTGGTTGGCCTGCGGGATCACCTGTCGTTACTGATTGCAGAGCCTGGCCTACTAATTCCTTAGAGATATATGCTTGCTTTGGCGGGTACACGGCAGGAGTAAAAGTTGTGCGCAGCTTCGATGGCGGAGATACATGGGGTGGCTACAGCGGCTCATTGCCAAATGTTCCCATTCATTCCTTGTGTGTGGCTACTGAAGGTGTGTATGCCGGAACAGAAATCGGGGTTTTCTTTCGTCCAGATGGTGCAGCCGATTGGACACCTTTTTATACGGGCATGCCTCAGGCACTTGTAACTGATATTTGGGCTGCCGAAAACGGATTGGTTTATGCAAGCACTTTCGGACACGGCGTTTGGTTGGCCAGCCGTTACAGTGCCTGCAATGCTACTGTAAACGTAACTGGAACTTTAAATGGCCAGCATTATTATGAAGCAAGCACTACTGCCACTGCTACTGCATTTAGTGAAGGTGGCGAGGGAACGAATATTTTCGTTAAAAGTAATGGTACGGTTGAATTATTGCCAGGCTTTGAGATAAAAGCAGGCACTTTCTTTAAAGCATGGATAGGCCCATGTGCTACAGGAGGAATTCCCACTACGAACAGACAGAGTGCTGCTGTTGTAGTACCGCATCTTACAGAAATAGAACCAACACAGCAACAACCTATTTCCGGAACAGATTATTATAAGCTTACAAATGGAAATGTAGAGTTTAACCTCCGTAACAAAGGAAGGGTTGAGATTTTTGTCAAACAGGCAAATGAAAGCTGGGAGCCCTTATTTGCTGTTGATGTGTATTCACCCGGATTTTATTCTATACCATCACCAAGAGGAATTACCGGGGAAATAAAATTACAATTGAATGGAAAAGATATTCAAAAATTGTAAAGTTTAGTTTTCTGCTTATATAAAAGGCCGTTGCGTTTTTTTTGCAACGGCCTTTTTATTAATATTAATCTTGTTATTTTATTAAGTTATTATTCTGTACACTTCAAAAGCTTCTGCAAAATCAGTGTTGGATTGTACACCTCTCACTTTTGCAAGGGATTTGATAAAGTCTTCCTGCATATAGCTGCGGTGAGATTGCGATTTATAAGCAGCAATTGCTTTTACTTTTTTATCAAGATCTTCAATTGTTAATGAAATAAATAAGGTAGGAGCAAAATTTGTTTGATTCCAGGGTAATTCATATCCTAATACAGATTTATTTTTGAAAGCTCTTAATGCTTCCGTATGTATTACCCGATGATCCTGGTGTATATCAGTAGCAGAAGGAATAAAAACTAAATCAGGTTGAATAAGTTTGTTGAGACTGACAAGAGTTTCCAGTATCTCTTGTCTTTTTTGATCAAAGTCTCTTACTTCAAAATCATGAAATACGAGTCTATCTTTTTCAATGCCTAATTCCGCCGTTGCTTTTTTACATTCTACTTCTAATATGTCAGGTGCCAATTCTGCGGGCAGTGATTTTTTACAAAGTGAAAAAGCAACATAGTGCACTTCTTTATTTTGCCGGCAAAAGCTGGCAATGCTGCCGCCGCAGCCTAATTCCCCATCGTCGGTATGAGGTGCAAGCACTAATATTTTTTGAGGGTTGAACATGATAGTTGGCAAAAATAAACTTTAAAACCGGTGATGCAAATGATTAGTCATTTAAATAAATGGTAGTATCCTTAAGCATGGGCAATTGCTGCCGGAACTCTGTATTCAGTAATGTTCTGAAAAAATTGACACTGGTAAGGCTATCTGTAAAGCCGGCATAATTTCCTGAAGGCAAATAAATGGAAGATAAATTCAGGAAATAATATTTATTGGCCACCGGCTCACTAAAATGGCGAAAGCCATGATCTCCCATTAAAATAATTATCGGCGGGGTAGGGGATGACTGTTGAATATGATCGATCAAAGCAAGAAACTTTTTATTACAGTACTGCAGGTACTCAATATAGAACTCTTTATTGCCCTGGTTGCCATCCACAATTTTTTCGAAGGGTTGTTCTTTGCCATCCTTATCAAAATAATATGGATAGTGTGGCATTTCAAGGTGAGTATAAATAAATTTTGGATTTGCTGTTCTCTTACTTGCAATATCCCATGTCAATTGATAAATGCTTTCATTATTTTTTTTGTTGGCATAGGTTGTTTTTCGCAGTCCTTCATGGGAGTTGAAACGGGTAACAATATTGAACAGGATATTTTTTTCTATCCTGCTTAAAAATGTTTGTGATGTTATCAATCTTGTTTTTACCGGCAGGAAATTCTCCAATTTTCTACCCGGCTGCCCTTCAAAATCAAAGATGGAATAATTGTAAAAAGAATAATTATGTTGCTGCAAAAAACGAAGCAGTTTATTGTTTCTTATTTTATCGTAACTATAGGTTAGGTCAGATTGGTTGCGGGTTCTACCTGCAAGTTGCAGATAGTCCATATCCAGCATTGATGCCATGGAGAAGGGAGTGTAGTTGTAGTTGCTATAAGTTTCAGACATCACATGAAACTTACGTTGCGTTAATGCATCCAGAAAATTTTTATTATCGAAACCAAAAATATCCTTCAGTTCTGTATTCCCGGCATATTCATCAGCTAGAATAAAATAAATATCTGGTTTTTGGCAAGTGTCACACTTGCTAAACCCCGTCGGCAAGTCGGCTATATTTTTTTTATTTGCAAATACTTTACTCAATAAAAAAATAGTATCAGCAAGTATCAGTAAAAGCAAAAGAGTATTCAGATATTTCCGGGTAGTTGCAAAGCCGGACTTTCTTTTTTTTATAAAAATAAAAGCCAGCAAAAAAAATATCCCTGCTGCCGGAAGTATAAATGAATAACGGGTGATGAAGGCTTCACCAAAAAATTTCTTCAACGTATCATGAGTAGTTCCAAAAAAGAAATGAAATGCCATTATCAGGAAAGCTGCCAGGTTGGCTTTTGTAAAATTTCGATAAATAAGCCAAAAAAGTAAAGAAATAGTAAAAGCAGATAAAGTATAAACTCCTGTTAGTAACAATGCATCCTTGAAAGAGATGTAATCATAATTTACTAAACATCCATGCAGTACAAAGAATACCGGCAGCAGGTAAAGAAATAATGGATATTTAGCTATTACTACTTTCATTTATAAAATGATTTCAATTTTCTGTTATTGGTTGATATAATGCGTTGAATCTTTCAACAACGGAAATCGCTGGTTAAATTCTTTATTAAAAATAGTCCTGAAAATATTCACATTCGACATGCTGTCATAAAACGAAGAATAGTTTCTGTCAGGTAAATAAACAGCGGACAAGTTTATAAAAAAGTTTTTGCTATCCACCGCTTCCAGGTTGGGAAACTCCCGAAAGCCATGATCACTCATTAAAATAATGATCGGTGGCTTTTTAGAATTTAATAAAATAGTATCTACCAGCGAAAGTAATTTCGTATTAGTGTATTGCAGGTATTCTACATACCGTTCTATGTTGAATGCATTTTTATCTTCTAATTCTGATACCGGAACTGCTTTGCCCTCTTTAGTAAAATAATATGGATTGTGTGGCATTACCAGGTGAGTATATACAAATTTGGGTTTAGTGGTCTTATCATCAGTAGTGCTAATTGTTTTATTATATAATTGCTGGTTAATATTATAGATGGTATAAAGTCTTTTTATTTTTTGGGCATTGCCTAGAAATTGAGCCATATTAAACCGGGCATCATTTCCCAGGCGATTAAGTAATGTTTGAGCAGTAATGAATTTTGTTTTCTCCGGCAAAGCTGTTTCGGTCATCGGAGAGGGTTCTTTAAAAATATCAAAAAGAGAATAATTATAAAAGCGATAACCATGCCCGGTAAAAATTCTTGTTACCCTGTTTTCTCTTATGGCATCATAGCAGATTGACAGATCTGCATGGCTTGAATTACTTCCTTTTACATTTTGCAGGTAATCCATGTGTAGGGTAGAAGCAACGGAGAAAGGAGTGTAGTTATAATTGCTCCTGCTTTTGGGCAAATAGCGAAAACCTCTTTTATTCAATTCATTAATAAATGCACTGTTATCAAAGTTCATCATCTCTTTTAATTCCTGTTCGCCGGCATACAAGTCTGGAATAATAAGATATACATCTGGCTTACTGCAAGTATCACAAATGGTAAACTGTTGTTTAAATGCAGTGTCTTTATATTCTCTATGAGTTATTATTTTTTGTGCAAGCCAGGCAAAATCCACCAACAGCAGTAGCAGTAGAAACACACCGATAACATAATTGGTGGTTTGCATTGTTTTCTTTCTAAAAAATAAATAGATAAAAACAGAAAGTATGATAAGTGCACCGCCTCCCAATAAGGTGCGGTGACGGGAAATAAAATGATCAGGGGCAAGGCTTGTCAATACATCATGAAAGTAGCCGAAGAAAAAATAAAAACCCATCAGCAAAAATGCAACAAGACCTGCTTTGGAAATGTTTCTATACAACAACCAAAATGCACCTGCAATAACGATAGAAGAGCCAAGGTAAATGAACAGAAGTGCCAAACCATCTTTTATCGGTATGTAATTAAAGTTTTCTGTATAGCCATGAAAAACAAAAAACAGGGATAACAGAAAAAGATAAACGGGGTAGTCGTGAAGCGTCTTCTTCATTTCTTGTTCATTAAAAATAATGTTCTGCCCGAGCCGGGAATTGCTTGCTTGTCTGTAATCACAAAATACTTTTCAAAAGCTCTTATAAATTCCTCTTCATTATAAGTAGTATAAATATCTGCTTTTTGCTGCAGCATCAATTTTACTTTCTCATCATCTTTTGGCACAAATTCAATGATCAACTGCTTGCAGATTTGCTGAAACAATTCGGCAATTTTTTCAAAAGGAATATTTTTCCCAATGGCCAAATGGTGAATTAGTGCAAGTGCAAGAGCCAGGTCTACTTTTGTCCGGGTGATGAAAGAATCCCTTTCATTATTATTTACACCAATTGCCGGTGATGGTTTGGACAGATCAATAATTATGGGCAGAATATTTTTCTCGCCGGTTGCTTTTATTTCTTTGTATAAAGCATTGATGCAATAAGCATCAAAGTCGGCAGCTATGGTGGTAATGTTTTTTTGTGAAAGCAATTTGGAGAATTCTCCCTTGTTGGCACCTAAATCGGCAGCAATGGTAAGTGGAGGTGTTTTTTCAATCCATTGTTTAATGATCTGTTGCTTCTGTTCCAGGTAGTCTGTTCGTTGAGATGCTTCTTCATAATAATCAGACCAGGTGCTTTTGCTTTCAGGCAATTGTAGTTTTTGTATTAATCCTTCAATACTGGATATAAGATTAAGCAATTTTGTTTTTGAGAAAGAAGCTGTCTTATTGCTTGCTGCAGGTTGCCCGGTACTATATTTTGCATTCAGGTGTATGTGCAGATAGGTGTGTAGAGAAAATCTACTTTTCCAGGGCAATAATGATTTGGTAAGTGGCAATGGAATTCCTTCGCTGTAGGCTAATGATAATTCCTGTACGGGTAATTTTGTGTGATGTGCAATTAGCAATGGCGATAAGAAACATTCACAAAACTGGCGATAAGCTATCCACGGTTTTGTTGCATCATATTTTTCAAACGACAGTGAATCTATAAAAACCAACGAACCATTTTGCCATTGTATGTTATAGGGTGTTGCATCTTTCAGTATCATGCCATACTCAATGGCAGTCTTTAATAAATCTAATGTAAGTATTGCCGCATCTTTCAGCATGTCAAAACTCCATTCGTAGGCATAAGAGATATAAGGAACTACGGCTGGCTTCAGTGTTGTGTACCATTCATTATTGCCTGTAAGATTTTCGTTGATGGTTTGATGGGGTATGAGCATTCCTTTTTTTACCAGGGCATCATAGCAACCACTTGACATAAAAAGATCATAGTGCTCTTGAAAACTTTTATTTACCTGCCGGTAAAGTATATCTTCTTTAACAAAAATAAATCCTGACGGATCCCGGTAAGAACTTGGATGGGTAATATAATTTACTGGCATCAGGCAGGCGGGTTATCATTTGGCTTTTTCGGGGTACGGGTAAAAAATGCTTTTATATAAAGCTTGATATTTTTAAAAAAGAAAGCCACACCCAGCACTGCTGCTGCAATTACCTGCACCAGGTAGCTGCCACTGCCCGGATCGATATATAATAAATAACTCAGCATCACAAATAATTTAAATTCGTTTTAGGAGATAAAGTTAGCAATGTTTCATACATCAGCCTGATGGTATTCTCTATATCATCCCTGTGCAACATTTCCACCGTAGTATGCATATACCTAAGAGGAATGGAAATTAAAACAGACGGGCAACCATCATTGGAGTAAGCAAATGAATCTGTATCAGTACCGGTACTGCGACTCAATGCTCTCCATTGCACCGCAATTTTTTTATCAGCAGCTACTTTTTCCACCAATGCCAGTAATTTATTATGTACTGCCGGTGCATAAGCAAGCGATGGTCCTTTGCCGGTGCTTACATCGCCTTCTATATTTTTATTGATCATCGGTGTAGTAGTATCATGTGTTACATCGGTAACGATGGCAATATCAGGTCTTATTCTACGGGATATCATTTCTGCACCACGAAGTCCAATCTCTTCCTGCACCGCATTCACCACATATAATCCAAATGGTAATTTCTTTTTGTTTTCTTTTAGTAAACGAGCAACTTCAGCAATCATAAATCCACCCACCCGGTTATCAAATGCTCTGCCGATATAATTCCCATTAGCCAGTTCATCAAAGCCTTCCTGGTAAGTAACTACTGCACCTATATGTATACCTAATGCTTCTACTTCTTTTTTATTTCTTGCTCCGCAATCTAACCACAGATTGTCTGTTCTTGGGGATGGTTCTTTTTGATCTGGTGTACCGATACGGGTATGAATAGCTGGCCAGCCAAATACTGCTTTCACTATTCCTTTTTTTCCATGTATCAATACCCTGGATGCAGGTGCTGTCTGATGATCCACTCCACCATTTCTTTTTAAGTAGATCAAACCTTCGGCGGTTACATAGTTTACAAACCAGCTTATCTCATCGGCATGAGCTTCTATTACTACTTTAAATTTATTTTCCGGGTTAATAACACCCACTGCCGTACCGTATGGATCTACATAATGTGTATCCACATATGGTTTCAAATATTCCAACCACAGTTTTTGCCCCCAGGTTTCAAAACCCACCGGCGATGCATTATTGATATAACTTTTTAAAAATTCAAAAGACTTATCAGTAATGATGGATTTTGCAGGACGGGCCTTCACAGATTTTGCCATATGTTGTTATTATATTTTGTCAAAAATAGTTAAATACCAGCATAAGAAGGGCCGATAAGGCCATCAATCCATCCAGTACAAAATAATAGAACATATCACCAAAATTCCGACGGGCATAATTGAATAATGCAGCAACAACAATACCGGGTATAAGTAGCAAAATAATTTCATCGGGCTGATAACCATACCGTAACATCGAAATGGTGAAAAGGGCAAACAACAATAAGGAGAGTATAAAAAGATTGCGGATATTCTCTTCGCTGAAATAAGTAATCATACTGCGGATGCCAGCCGCTTTATCATCGGCCCTATCCCGATAATCAAATAAAATGCAAATGGAATAAATGAGGAAAAAGCGACTGAGAGTAAAAAGGATGATGCCACCATCCCAGTTATTACCTGCCACTATCACGGGTAATATGGTAGTTACATACATCCATACAAAAGCGAGGAAGATCGTTTTTCCCAAAGCTACTTTTCTCAAGGCTCGAAAATAAGGATGAGGAATTTTTGGGGCCGAATATAAAAAAGTGATGACTGCAGATACTATCAACCAAAACCAATAAGGCAACAGGTAATAAAAGAAAATAGCAGAGCCTGCAGCACCAATTATAAAAAGCATGACATGGGTGATGCGGTATTTCTTCAACCAATGGATACGGGGCGAAGGTATAGCAGAATTAGTAGTAAGATACCAGTGAAAACTATAACTGCATAAAGTGGAAAAGAAAACAAAGCCGGCAAAATGCCAATTCACTTTTGCATGTAATAAAAAAGTAAATGATTGTATTACCATCAACACAGCACATACAGCAATAAACAGGTTGCTATAAACTGCAAATGATAAAAGCCGTGAAAGATTTTTCAAGAGATGTATCAGGGTCTTTTCAATCTGATCTGCTCAGACTCTTTATACTCACTACGGTTTTTAGCCTCATCTTTTAATACAAGCCCAAGAGTGGCAGTAGTATCCCTGATGGAAACGCCGGGTAGTGGTACAAGGTTTTGATTGTTGTTGGTATTATATTCAAAAGTAATGATGATGTCTCCCTCTCTGGTTTTCGTTGGAATTTCAAGGTCAGATAATTTGTAACGAAATGTATCCTTTCTAACCACCGTAGTACCATTATACCATTTGTAAACGATCAATGCAGAATCGATATCACCTTCCTGATCGGTAAATTTTCCTTCCATTTGTAATATGGCACCATGCGGAACAGTTTTAGGAGAAATAGATTTTATTTCTACCTGCGGTATAGTGGTAAACTTATCTTTGTTACAAGCCGTGGCAACGATAATAATAAGGGCAAAAATGGAAAGAAAGTATTTCATGGGAGAAATTTAAGTTATAACAAATTTACAATTTTTAAGTACACAAAGTAGGTATGGCGGAACAATGGAATCATAAAATTTTCGGAGCTAATGATAACAATTTTACCGCATTGGCTATTGAGATTTTCCATTTTCAATATGCCAATAACCCTGTTTATAAAGCATTTGTTGATGCATTGGGCATAGTCCCGGCCTCCGTTACCCAACTCAGCCAGGTTCCTTTTTTACCCATCCGGTTTTTTAAATCTCATGTGGTAAAAACAACTGAGTTTGAGCCACTGGCCATATTTGAAAGCAGCGGCACTACCGGCAGCATCAATAGTCACCATTATGTACGGGATATTTTGCTGTATGAAGAAAGTTTTTTAAAAACGTTTAACCTTTTTTATGGCAATGTGGAGAACTATACCATTTTTGCCTTGCTGCCTTCTTATTTAGAACGGGGAAATTCATCCCTTGTATATATGGTAGAGAAGCTGATAAAGCTTTCTGGAAACAAACACAGCCGTTTTTACCTCGATAATGTGAAGGAGATGATGGCATGGATAAGGTTGCAGGAAAATTACCTGGACAAACCAGCACATGCAGATCAAAAAAATCTGCTGATCGGAGTTACTTATGCATTGCTGGATAGTATGGGTGATGAAAAAGAAAATTTTAAGAATACCATCCTCATAGAAACGGGTGGTATGAAGGGGAGGAGAAAAGAAATGGTGCGACCAGAAGTACAT
Organism: Chitinophagaceae bacterium; assembly: GCA_031397865.1. Classification (GTDB taxonomy): domain Bacteria; phylum Bacteroidota; class Bacteroidia; order Chitinophagales; family Chitinophagaceae; genus JJ008. Next base: position 238,757 of record JANNMN010000005.1, on the reverse strand, counting down.
CAGCAATTGCAACAGGCATTTGGAGTGGATGCGATACATTCAGAGTATGGGATGACGGAACTTTTATCGCAGGCTTATTCATCAGGCCATGGTATTTTTAATTGTCCCCCGTGGATGAAGATTTTGGTAAGAGATGAAGAAGATCCATTGCAGGTAAAAACATCGGGTGCGGGGTTGGTAAATGTGATTGACCTGGCCAATATTTATTCCTGTTGTTTTATTGCTACGGATGATGTTGGAAAATTATATGAGAATGGAAGCTTTGAAATATTGGGCCGCATGGATGGCAGTGATATAAGAGGTTGTAGTTTGCTAACAGTATAAAAAAGTTTTATTGGTTAGGCGTAATGCGATAAATTTGCATCCCCGCCGAAATTAAAAATGCCCAGATGGCGAAATTGGTAGACGCACTGCCTTCAGGTGGCAGCGTCCGCAAGGATGTGCTGGTTCGAATCCAGTTCTGGGCACTTAAGCCTTAGCAATTTTTGCTGAGGCTTTTTTTATTTTTTTCTTCCCAGCCTAGTGTCAAAATGATAAGCTTTCTCAGGCGATGTGTCAGATGGCTTTGTGTGGATGGGCTGTGGCACTCGCCTTTGCTTTCAAACAGTATTCGAACATTCGGTATTCCAATCCTTTTAATCATTGTGAGTAAGCTGATATAAATTTGAGTGAGTTATTAGAGAAAAACGCTGAGTCCATTCCACACACAAGGCGGGCAGTGAGACTACGTCTTAAAAGTATTAAAGTTGTGAAACTCGGCCGGAAAAAAAATTATAATTATTTTTCGTATACAAAAATCCTGTAAAGAATGAAAAATTTAATAAATTTTAGATTTGTTATTCTTATGTCTTGTAATTCAAAATCTCCGAAGTCAGTTGGGCAAAATTTGGAAAGTAAAATAGATAGCAATTTAGAATCTACTTACTATTCAAGTAATGTTAATTTTTATACTATATTAATTAAAAATGATAGCCTTAATGGTGAATATTATTTTGGGAGAGGCTATTATTATTTACAATTAATGGATTATGAGAAAGCAGAAAGGGATTACTTAGTTTCAATAAAATTAAATTTTAATAAGGTTAGTTCTTATTATAATCTCGGATTAATTCATAGTTCTGTTAATGATTCAATTGCGTTAATTTATTTTAAAAAGGCTCTTGATTTATATCCTAATAATGACTGTTTACCTAAAAAAAAGGATGTTGAAAAAGAATATAATGCTTGTTTAAAGCGAATAAAAAAATAATTTATCCCTGCATTAAAATGTTAGAAAATTTCTTCCCCAAAAACGCAAATTCCAGCACATAGCAGCACAATTCAGAAGTGAGGCCGTCAGCTAACTCGGATAAGATATACACAAAGGATTTCTCCCCGTATTTCTACTAACGACTGTTTGCAATATTCATTTATATTCGGTTTCCCGATTTTTTTACTACACACAAAAACAAAAAACAAGTATGAGAAAACTATTACTCTCCTTGCTATCATTCACATTAATGTATACAGTGATGGCACAGCAATCAACCTATTGGAATGCTAACAATGATGCAGGCCGCATCACTACTGATAAATCAGTGGCCCGATTATCATTTCCCAAAACATTTAAACTTTTTAATCTGAATGCTGAACCATTGAAACAGGTTCTATTTTCTGTAGCCAACAATGCATCCCGCCACTCCACCATCATTACATTGCCCAATGCAGACGGGCAATTAGAACAATATGAAATTGTTGAAGCTTCTAATTTTGAACCGGCACTGCAAGCCCGGTTTCCTGAAATAAGAGCTTTCTCTGGTAAAGGAATTACTGATTCTTCTGCTACGTTGAAACTCAGCTTTTCTCCGCAAGGATTACAAGCCATGGTATTCAGAACAGAAAAAGAAAATGAATTCATTGAACCTTACTCACAAGATCATAGAGTATATGCTGTATTTAAATCAAAAAGAGATAAAGGTGCTTTACCATGGATCTGCTCTACGGTTGATAGACAAATGGCAGACGGCATCAATGCACAGGTAACAAATATTCTTGCAAGGTCTGGCGGCGATTTAAAAACCATGCGTCTTGCACAATCAGTAACTGCCGAATACTCCAATTACTTTGGAGCCACCAGTGCATCACAGGTAAATCTTGTGCTGGCTGCTATCAATGCAACTCTTACCCGTTGCAATGGTGTGTATGAAAAAGACCTTGCATTGCATTTGAATCTTGTAGCAGCATCTACCAATGTTATTTATTATAATCCATCTACCGATCCTTATTCTGCTTCTGCTGCCGGTTCCGGCGGTGCATGGAATAATGAATTACAAACCACCTTAACAAACGTTATTGGTGATGCCAATTATGATATTGGTCATTTGTTTGGTGCATCAGGCGGTGGTGGAAATGCCGGTTGTATCGGTTGCGTTTGTAACAGCGGAAAGGGAAGTGCCTTTACTTCTCCCAATGATGGTATTCCACAAGGAGATAATTTTGATGTTGATTATGTAGTGCATGAAGTAGGTCACCAGTTGGGTGCCAATCATACTTTTTCTATGAGTAATGAGGGCACCGGTGTAAATAAAGAACCCGGATCTGGTATTACCATCATGGGTTATGCCGGTATCACCAGCCAGGATTTGGCACCACACTCTATTGATGTATATCACCAGGCTTCTATTGCACAAATACAAGCAAATCTTGCAACTAAAACATGCCCTGTAACTACAACCTTATCAAATGCAACACCTGTTGTTGCAGTACTTACTAATTATACTATTCCAAGAAGTACACCTTTTGCATTGACAGGTTCTGCTACAGATGCTAATGCCGGTGATGTGCTTACGTATAGCTGGGAGCAAAATGATAATGCAGGCAGTACACAAACAGGAGCCAGCAGTGTGGCCAGTGCTACAAAAGCTACTGGACCTAACTGGATTTCATTTAGTCCTGCTACATCACCAACTAGATATTTTCCAAAGATGGCAACTATATTGGCCGGTGGTACCGTATCAGGTCCATTAGCCGGTGGTGATGCCGGTGCTAATACAGAAGCATTAAGTTCTGTAGCAAGAACATTGAACTTTAGACTAACAGTAAGAGATAATGCTCCGTATAGTTCTACTGCACCTGTATCAGTTGGGCAAACTCAATTCAGGGATATGGTAGTAACTGTAAATGGTACAGCTGGTCCTTTCTCTGTTACCGCTCCTAATACAGCCGTATCATGGGCAGGTAATTCTGCACAAAGCATCACTTGGGCTGTTGCAGGTACAACTGCGGCACCGATTAGTTGTGCCAATATAAAAATTTCTATCTCTACTGATGGTGGTACTACTTTTTCTACATTAGTTGCTAGTACTCCGAATGATGGAACAGAAACAGTTACTATCCCCAACACACCATCTACTACTGCAAGAATAAAAATTGAATCAGTTGGCAATATCTTCTTTGATATCTCCAATACTAATTTCACTATTACATCCGGTACCGGTTGTGGAAGCCCTTCGGGATTAACCTCTTCCGGTATTACTACTTCTGCAGCCACTATTAGTTGGTCGGCAGTAAGCGGTGCTAATTCTTACGATGTAGATTATAAATTAAATTCAACAACTACCTGGACAAATGCTGCAACTGCAACAACTGCCACTTCCGTTAATTTAAGTGGATTAACATCTGGGTCATTGTACGATTGGAGAGTAAGAGCTAATTGCACCAGTGCAAGCAGTGCATATACACAAGCACAGGTTACTACACAATCTATTGCTACTTGTAATGCACCAGCAGGATTAACATCTAGCGGTGTTACTACTTCTGCAGCAACTGTTAGCTGGACAGCAGTAAGTGGTGCATCATCTTATGCAGTAGATTATAAAACCAATGCATCTGCTACATGGATAAGTGCAGCTACAGCAACTACTGCTACTTCTGTAAATCTAAGTGGTCTTACGGCTTCTACTTTATATGATTGGAGAGTAAGAACAAATTGTGCAAGTGGTAGCAGTGCTTACACACAGGCACAGTTTACTACACAAACAGCATCTGGTTGTGGTACTGCCTTTGAGCCAAATGAAACACAGGCAGCAGCAGCTACTATTACTTCAGGTGTTACTAACAGCGCAGCTATTACTACTTCTACGGATAATGATTATTTCAAAATTGTAACTACTGGTACTACCAATAATACCTTTAACCTGGTAGGCCCAAGCGGAGTGGATTATGATATGCAGATATTGAACAGTGCAGGTACAGTGATTGGTTCTGGTACCAGCGGTACTGCTACTGAAACAGTTTCGTTAACTAATCAGCCAGCCGGTACTTATACCATACGGGTGTTTGGTTATAATGGAGCTAACAGTGCTACTTGCTATACTATTAACGCAACAGCAACTGCAGTTACTGGTTGTGCCAATGCATTGGACAATTCTAGCAATGGTACCACAGCAGGTGCGGCTACTATTCCCTTCAATACAAATGTTACTGGTTTAATAAGCCCAACGGGAGATATAGATCATTACAAATTTGTAATTACAACGGGTGGAACTATTACATTAACCTTATCAACGCTGCCGGCAGATTATGATTTAAAATTGCTGAACAGTGCAGGTACACAAGTTGCTATTTCGCAGGCAGGTGGAACTACCAGCGAAACGATTAATTATACAGCCGCTGCGGGTACATATTATGCACAGGTGTTTGGATATAATGGTGCAAATAATGGAACAACATGCTATACTTTAAGAGTTGCATTAGGTACTGCTACAAGAAACGATTTGATCGTTAATAATAAAGTGAGTGTATTTCCTAACCCTGTAGCGGATGTTGCAAACATTAGCATACCAACTATTATAGGCGTTGCAAATATCAGGGTGTTTGATATGTATGGTAAAATGATAATGCAGCAAACTACCAGCAAGATGAATACACAATTGAATTTGATGAAACTTCCTTCAGGTATTTATATGGTGAAAGTGATGAATGACGGAAAAGAAAGTACGATGAAGTTGGTGAAAGATTAATTTTCATATCTTGGACTTAATAAGGAAAATTCCCCCGTTGCAGACGGGGGAATTTTTTATACACAGAATTATGAAAGTATTATAGTTTTAAATCTGGTTTATATTTATAAGAGGTATGTTGGAAGAATTTTTTATTCTTCAATTAAACCATATTGGATAAGAGCATCTCCCCAAATATAATCTTGGTTAATTCTGATAACCTCTTTAACTAATGGTGTCAATTTTTCCTGGTCTAACTCATTTTTTGTAATTTCTTCTATGAATTTTTTTGACTTTTCAAAATTCAGATACTCATTTGTGTCAGTTAAATTGCAACATCCGTAACCATCAAATGAGATCCTGCATAATGAAATTAGTTTATCATTAGACAGATTGAAATCAATAAAAACAGAACTATTACAACATCCTAAGTAAAAGTCTGCTTTTCTGGTATCAGGCATTTGTGTTTTGAAAAAATTAAAATTTTGCTCCATTGTCATAAAAATTACCGCTCCAACCGAGCCTGATAAAAAATTTTATTAAGTCAAAATTTTAGACTATCCTACTTCCCACTAACTAGCCACCGCTTCCAATCTCACACACTCACATTAAAATCCCTCAACGCATCATTCAAACTGGTTTTTAAATCAGTACTTGGTTTTCTTTGGCCGATTATTAATGCACAACCTACACCAAATTCTCCTGCCGGAAATTTCTTTGTATAAGAACCGGGTATCACCACACTTCTTGCAGGCACACGGCCTTTCATTTCTTTGGGTTCACTACCGCTCACATCTATAATTTTTGTGGATTGGGTTAAAACAACATTTGCTCCAAGCACTGCTTCTTTTTCTACTATCACACCTTCTACAACAATACAGCGGCTGCCGATAAAACAACCATCTTCAATAATAACCGGCGAAGCTTGTAGCGGTTCCAGCACACCACCAATGCCTACTCCACCACTCAGGTGTACACCTTTACCTATCTGTGCACAACTGCCAACTGTTGCCCAAGTATCCACCATGGTTCCTTCATCCACATAAGCACCAATGTTTACATAAGAAGGCATCAGTACAACATTCTTTGCAAGATATGCGCCGTACCTCGCCACGGCATGTGGCACAGCTCTTACACCAAGCTCTTTATAATTTTTCTTCAGCAACATTTTATCATAGAATTCAAATGGTGGCACATCCCATGTCTGCATTTGCTGAATACCAAAGTACATAAGGATGGCTTGCTTCACCCATTCATTTACTACCCAGCCATCAGCCGACGGAGAAGCCGTTCTTAATCTTCCTTTATCCACTTCTTCAATCACTGCTCTTATCGCATCTGTGTATTTATTTTCTTTCAAAAGGTCACGGTTGTTCCATGCTTCTAATATTAATTCTTTCATTACATGTAAATTTTGTTGCGAAAATAAAAGTAATTATGTTACCATCGTCCGGTTCCCTGCCCGACTATATTTAATTATATTTTTGTGGTCAGGCGGGTTTGGGCATCGTCCCTTGTAAGTTTACACCGGACTTGATCCGGTGCTCCATTCATCGTTCGGTTCGTTGGTCGGCAATTAGAATACAGTATGCTATTCCGTCTTCCGCACTGCACTCTTATCTTTGCCCTATGAATATCGGGTTTGATGCAAAAAGAGCTTATCATAATGGTACCGGGCTGGGCCATTACAGCCGTACGTTGATCGGTCTGCTATCGAAGTATTATCCGGAACACCATTATTATTTATTTAATCCAAAACCTTCCTCCACATTCACCGTTCCGGGAAATAATATTCATGAAGTGCTGCCTTCGAATCCGCTGCATAAAATTTTTAATGCAGCCTGGAGAAGTAGCTGGGTAAAAACAGATTTAAAAAAGCATAAGATCGACCTGTATCATGGTGTCAGTCATGAAATACCACGGGGCATTCAAAGCACTGGTGTAAAATCTGTTGTTACTATACATGATCTTATTTTTGAACGTTTTCCTGAGCAATATAATAAAGCCGATGTGGCTATTTATCGCAATAAGTTTAAATATGCCTGCAAACATGCCGATAGGGTAGTGGCTATCAGCGAACAAACAAAGAGAGATATCATTGAATTTTATAAAACACCGGAAGAAAAAATTTCTATCTGTTACCAGAGTTGCAATCCTGCATTTGCCAAAGTAGTGAGTGAGGAAGTAAAGGCAGCGGTAAAAATTCAATACAATCTGCCGGATGAATTTTTCCTGTATGTAGGTTCTATTATCGAACGTAAAAACCTGCTCAATATCTGCAAGGCTATGTTTTTGCTTCGCAATGAAATACATATTCCGCTGGTAGTGATTGGTGATGGAGGCCTTTATAAAAAAATAGTAAAGGATTATGTTTTGCAAAATAGATTGGAGAATAAAATAATATTTCTCTCGGAGAACTCGGTTGTGAAAAGTGATAAAGGTTTTCAGACGGCAGAAAAGTTTGCGGCCATTTATCAATCTGCCATTGCTATGATCTATCCTTCTTTTTTTGAAGGATTTGGGGCACCGGTGCTGGAAGCATTGTGGAGCAGGTTGCCGGTTATTACTTCTAATATTTCTTGCTTGCCAGAAGCTGGTGGCCCCGGTGCATATTATGTAGACCCAAACAGTGCAGAAGAAATTGCTATTGGCATGAAAAAAATTTATACCGATAAAGAATTGGCTGCTACGATGCGGGAAAAAGGTTTTCAACATGCACTTACATTTTCTCCTGATGTATATGCAGCCAACATGATGAATATTTATAAAATGCTATGGTAAATTTTGAAAAAGATATTGAACAATGTCTGCAGGTGCTGAGCAATGGCGGCATCATTCTTTATCCAACTGATACAGTGTGGGGTATTGGTTGCGATGCTACGAATGAAAATGCTGTGGCAAAAATTTATCAATTAAAAAAGAGAGCCGATGAAAAAGCCTTGATCGTATTGGTGGCTGAAGAAAGGGATGTATTGCAATATGTAGCCGCACCCGATCTGCAGGTGTTTGATCATTTACAGCAAACAACAAAACCCACTACCGTTATTTATGAAAATGCGATTGGCTTTGCAGAAAATTTAATGGGTAAAGACGGTAGTATAGCGATACGTATCTGCCGGGAAAATTTCTGCCGTCATCTGTTGAAGCGTTTTAGAAAACCAATTGTATCTACTTCAGCTAATATATCTGGACAAGCTGCTGCAAAAATATTTAAAGACATTGCTGGAGAAATAAAATCCGAAGTGGATTATGTTGTGCAATACCGGCAGGATGATGATACTATTGCAGAACCATCATCTATTATTAAATGGGAGAAAGGACAAATTACTATCATTCGTCCTTAACTGCACACAATTTTTCCTTCTCTATCTTTGTTAATATTATGGACATCAATTGCACCGAAAAAGAATTATTCTTATTAAAAAAGATCGCTAAAGCTGCCGAAGCTTTGGAGATGGAGACTTATTTGATTGGTGGTTTTGTAAGAGATAAAATTTTGGGACGGGAAACCAAAGATGCCGACATCGTATGCATTGGTGATGGAATAGAACTCGCAAAGGAAACAGCTAAACAATTTAACCCGGTGCCACAGGTTGATTTTTTTAAAACGTATGGAACCGCTCATATAAAAATTGAAGTAGATTTTGATATAGAATTCGTAGGTGCCCGCAAAGAAAGTTATCGTAGCGATTCCCGCAATCCCGATGTACTGCCGGGTACAATGAAAGATGACCAGGACCGCAGAGATTTCACCATCAATGCGATGGCTATTAGTCTTAACAAAAATGACTATGGAAAATTGATAGATCCTTTTAATGGAATAAAAGACCTGGAAGATAAAATTATCAGAACTCCTACGGAACCGGCAAAAACATTTAGCGATGATCCGCTTCGGATGATGCGGGCCATCCGGTTTGCCACACAATTAAATTTTACTATTGAAGAATCTACCTGGCAGGGAATTAAAGACAATTCGAAAAGAATAACAATCATTTCGCAGGAAAGAATTACCGATGAGTTGAATAAAATTATTTTAGCTGACAAATCTTCGATTGGATTTGATCTTTTATATAAGAGTGGTTTACTACAACTTACTTTTCCGCCGATGGTGGATCTGGCTGGTGCAGAATACAAAGATGGTCATGGCCACAAGGATAATTTTTATCACACTTTGCAGGTGCTGGATAATATTTCAGTTAATACAAACGATCTGTGGTTAAGATGGGCTGCCATACTGCATGATATTGCGAAGCCGCTTACCAAACGTTTTGAAGAAGGACATGGCTGGACGTTTCATGGTCATGAAGCTGCAGGTGGAAGAATGGTACCTAAGATCTTTACAAAATTAAAGTTGCCACAAAATGAAAAAATGAGGTTGGTGAAAAAGTTGGTTGAGTTGCATCTACGGCCCATCAGTTTGACCAAAGAAAATATCACCGACTCTGCTATCCGTCGTTTATTGTTTGATGCCGGCGAAGATTTTGATTCGCTGATGATGCTTTGCGAAGCAGACATCACTTCAAAGAATAAACAAAAAGTAAAACGGTTTTTAGAGAATTTTAAAATGGTGCGGCAGCGGTGCAAAGAATTGGAAGAGCAGGATCATATCCGAAACTGGCAGCCCCCTATAACAGGTGAAATTATTATGGAAACATTTGGCCTTTCTCCTTGCAGGGAAGTGGGAAAAGTAAAGGATGCACTAAAAGATGCGATGCTGGACGGTATTATACCTAATGATTATGATTCGGCATACCAATTTATGCTGGAAAAAGGAAAAGAGTTAGGTTTAAAGGTTGTGAATTCTTAATACTAAAATCATAAATTTGCTACATGGCTATATTAAAATTCAGGGTTTATTTAGAAGAAGATGAAAGTGTGTATCGGGATGTGGTAATTCGTCACTCTCAAACTTTCAGAGATCTGCATGATGCGATATTGAAAGCATATGAATTTGATAATAAACACAAGGCTACTTTTTTTCGCAGCAATGATCATTGGCTGCGGGGCCGTGAAATTTCTTTGGAGTTATATGATAAAGAATATAAAGCTCCACCATTGATAATGGGTGAAACAACGGTAGGGTCGGAAATAAGGGATCCTAACCAAAGATTTATTTATTCATATGACTTTAATAAGAACTGGAGTTTTCTTTTGGAGTTGATCAATGTATCCAAAGAGGAAAATGCGAAAATCATTTACCCGTCAGTTTCCCGTACTGAAGGTATTGCACCAAGCCAGTATGGTACCAAAGGTTTGCTGGGGCCAAAGTTTGCCGACATAGAAGAGAAATATGATTTGACACAAGTGGCAGGTGATGGCTTTAGTGAAAAGGATGAAGAAGGCGAAGACGTTGGTATGAGTGAAGAAAGCTCTGAGGAAAACGGCGAAGAAGCTGGTGAAGAAGAAGTATAATATCTACGAATATTTTGTTGAAACAATCCCCGCAAAAAAAAGTTGTCATCATTGCCGGACCGACAGCAGTTGGTAAAACGACCGTGGCTATACATATGGCCAAACATTTTGCTACCGAAATAATTTCTGCCGACAGTCGCCAGTGTTATAAAGAATTAAATATTGGTGTGGCCCGTCCATCAGCTATAGAACTGGATACAGTTCCCCATCATTTTATTGCGTCACATTCCATCCAAGCGGAAGTTACTGCCGCTACTTTTGAAGAATATGCTTTGCAAAAAGTAAATAGATTATTTAAAGAACATGATGTAGTGATAATGGTAGGCGGCACCGGTTTGTACATCAAAGCATTTTGTGAAGGGCTGGATGCTATACCAGCCATTGATGCATCTATTCGGGAAAGCATTACAAAAAATTATGAGGCGAAGGGAATAACCTGGTTGCAAAATGAATTGCAAAAAAAAGATGCGGATTATGCTGCACAGGGTGGAATGCAAAATCCGCAAAGGATGATGCGGGCATTAGAAGTAGTGGAAAGCACAGGCCAATCTATTTTATCTTTTCAAAAAGGAAATAAAGCAACCAGAGATTTTAATATTATAAAAATAGGGTTGGAGTTACCAAGAGAAGAATTAAATCGCCATATAAACACAAGAGTAGAAGCAATGATGGCAATAAGTTTATTAGGAGAGGTAAGATCATTACAGCCTTCTCGCCATCTCAATGCTTTGCAAACGGTAGGCTATGCTGAACTCTTTGATCATCTTGATGGAAAAACATCATTGCAACAGGCAATAGAAAATATTAAAACCCATACTCGTCAATATGCCAAGCGGCAAATGACATGGTTTAAAAAAGATACAGGAATAATTTGGTTTGCACCTGCGCAGGTAGATGAGATGATTAAAATAATTGAAGCTGCTATTTAAGTGAGTTGATCCCTTTTTAAAAACCGTCACTCTTATAATACTTTTTCAAAGCACACACTGTTGCTTACATCTTTATACTTGCCATAGTTAGGAATAATTTTATAACCTTCTCTCAGGTAAAGTGCAATTGCTTCTGGTTGACGATTGCCGGTTTCTAAAACACATTTGCTGTAACCTAATTCTGCGGACCACTTTTCCAGTTCGGATAATATCATGGCTGCTATTCCCTGCCTTCTTTTCTCCGGTGGCACATACATTCTTTTTACTTCCATACTATCAGCATCAAATTCCCGGATGGCACCACAGCCAACCGGTTCATCATTCTCCAGGGCAACTATCGTATGTTTTATAGTATTGGTTTTATTTAATGTGGCATAAAAGGCATGTTCTTCACCATCCAATTGTTGTAAAAGATGGTCTAGGTCTTTTACCAGTAGTAGAAAATGCGGGTTGTCAAAATTTGTTCTTAATAAAGTGATCATAATAAAAGACAATGAGAATTAAGAATTGCTTTGCGAAAGTATTTTTTTAATCAATACTATTTGTCCAAGATGGTAATGAGTATGTTCTATGATGCCATGAATATTCCGGTAGTAGTTGCCATATTTTTCATCGCCTATATTTTGCCATAGTTTTTCTTCGGGTAATTGTTCTACCAGCTTTGCAAAATGTTCTGCTTCGGCCCATGTTTTATTCAGTAATTCTTGCCAATCTTCTTCTGAATTAATAGCAGGATGATTAAAACTGTATTTATCATGTGCATCCAGTGGCTTTCCTTCCATCACGGCTGTAACTGCATGTATGTAATAATGGATATGATACACCAGTGCTACGATGCTGTTTAATGAATGAACTTTTTCATTGGCTTGCTGCCAGCTAATACCAGCCAGGGTGTCTTTCAGATTTACATCTGTCCAGTTACCACCGGTATGCACTTCTCTAAAGTGTTTGGCGATTTGTTGTGGGAGAGTCATGGGAGAAAATTTAATACAATTTAAATAATTTATTATTGTTACGTAATCGTAAAAATTAGCAACAAGATTTACCTTGTATAAACAAAAAAGGCATCCACTTTCGCAGATACCTTTCAATCACTAGTTATTGGTTACGACTAAATTTTAAAGCCAACCGTTAGCAGCACATTGCCACCGGTATCTTTCAACGTAGCAAAAGTGTTGGCTCTTGGTGCATTTACCCGGTAAGGAAAGTTTACATCTTTATTGATACGATGCACATAAGTAAGGTCTAAAAACATTCCTTTGTGCCGATAGCCTAAACCACCACTCAAGTTCATTTTACTTGCTTTCAGAGTTTTGTCTTTATAGGGGCTGCCATAATAAGCAAAGCCTAATCTTGCCATAATGATTTTAAACTTCAACTCACCACCTAATCTAAAGTTGAATGCACTTTTATTGATAGCATCAATGGCATCATTAAAAGGTTTATAGAATTCTTTGGTCTCTGCAGTCTCCTCATCGTTGGAGGCAAAACTCATCCATTTGTAATTAGTATATTCAATGTCAGCCGTTATAAAACCTTTTTGTTTAGTAACATTTTCTACTTCTCTGAATACATAAGATCCACTAAGGATAATTCTACCAGGGGTGTAGGTTGTGTATTTATATTGTTCCGTTGCATTACCTGTAATGTCAAATGATTTTGCACTATCATACCCACTGTTAGGTGCAAATAAATTTTCAAGATCGGCGGCAAAGCCAGAGTTAAATGTTTCCTTCAGCATCATCATATCAGGAGTATGAAAGGCAAGTCCCAACCGAATGTATTCTTTTGGCCGATAGATAAGACCACCTTTCAAATTAAGTCCTACACCTTTCAGGTTGAAATTTTCATGATAAGACATGTAATTAAAGTCATTGTCTTTATCAGCTGATGCATCTGATTCACGGTAAAAAGTATTGCGATCTATTTTTGTAATAGGTATTCCAAGACTAAGACCACCCATCCATTTTTTATTCATCTCATGTCCCCAACCCAAAGTTATTTCAGTACTACCACCACTTACTACAGATAAATGCTCCTGTGCAAGTAGGGAAGTAAATTCTGACCGGGCTATTACCTGTCGGCTACCATTGATAGTGGCTGTATCAACTAGATAAGTATATAAAGCCATTTTAGTTGGCAAAGAAATATTATTACTGTTCAATGCCTGTTCAATCGTAAGACCAGATTTTGCAAACTCATCAGCAAGCGGCTCTGCAAAACTGCTGTAATCGTTTTGCCCTTTATAAGAAATATTTTGATTGAAGTTGGCTGTTCTTGTTACCGTAAGGCTGTAACTGTTTTTTGCCCTGTCGCCAAATCCTCCAAATACAAAACCAGAAGTACCGAGATTAAAATTATTCTTGCTGGCTCCATTGTCCGTAGTGCCACGAAAGTTTCCCGTGCCTTTGCCAAATTGAAATCCCGGAGTTAATATAAAATCTGATGTTTTAAAAAAAGCAAGTCCTGCAGGATTTACCAATGCGGCTGATGCATCACCACCTAAGGATCCCATGGCACCACCAATTGCCTGGTTGCGGGCCGTACCCGATTGTGTTTTCCAGGAAAGGCGAAGTGCTTCTTCCGGTACTTGTGCAAATGCCTGTTGGCCTAACACCAGTAAGAGAAGACTATATATTTTCTTATTCATAAATGTTGCGATTAGTTATGATAATAGAATACAGGAAACATTAATAAAATGTTTTACAAATGTTTCCTGTCAATGCGTTGAATTAATTTCTTGTTGGTCTGCTTACTCCGCCACCGCTGCTTCCACCGGATGAACCGCCGGAGCTACCGGAACTGCTGCTGGAAGAACTGTTGGATGGGGTATAAGTTCTGCTGTTAGAAGAACCGCTTTCGGAAGAACCATTGTTGTTATTGCTATTGCCATCAAAAATAGTGCGAACAGAACCACTTATTCCTTTGGAGCTGCCGCTGTTATTCGTATTGTTATAAGCTGGTCGGGTAGAGCTGGGTCTGATAACAGATTTACCATTACTCGTAGCATTGGTGTTATTATAATTGCCATTGGTATATCCACCCAAATTAAAATTATTTGGTCGTACAACTGGTTTTATAGACGCTACTTTAGGATTGCTGTAATTATTATTGCCATAGCAGCAGCAATACGGATTGTAATAATAATTCCAGGCATTGTATGGATTGTAATAAGAACCGAAATGATAATTATAGCCATAACTATAGCGATCATAGCTGTACCAATCGTTCAAATCATTCCAGCGATAGCGGTTGCTAACTTTCATCCGAAGGTAGCGGTCGTCATAATATTCGTCCGAGTAAGTGTAATCTTGTTTTTTTTGTCTTTCCACTTTTTTCTCATCCGACTGCGGACGGGCAGCGGAATAATAAACATCGTCAGGGGTTTGTCCAGTTTTGTAAGCAGTAGTGCAACTGGTGAAAGCTACTACCAATACCGTCAGAAGTAAAATTGCTGATTTCATGGCAAATGATTTATCGGGTTAAAAATGAAGTTACTACTTTTGTGCGACCTGTAAATCATTGGGGATAACCGGCACACAATCGTTTGTGAATTAGTCACAAAGATTTAACCAATATTTGATTCATTGCGGAGCAGCCTGTTAATTAATATTTAAAGGTAGTTGAATGTGGGTGTTAGTTTTAAACTTTGGCCTAACAACCAGTAACCAGAAATCATTATCAACCAACAAGTAACAAAAAACAAGTAACCAGAATCATGAGTAAGGAGATTACGTCAAGGGCATCAGATTATTCGCAATGGTATAATGACTTAGTACTAAAAGGAGATTTGGCTGACTATTCCGCTGTAAAAGGCTGCATGGTCATTAAACCATATGGTTTTGCTCTCTGGGAAAATATGCGGGATGCATTGGATAAAATGTTCAAAGATACCGGGCATGTTAACGCCTACTTTCCGTTGTTCATTCCAAAAAGTTTTTTGAGTAAGGAGGCCGCACATGTGGAAGGCTTTGCCAAAGAATGTGCAGTGGTTACTCACTACCGGCTAAAGAATGACCCGAATGGTGGCGGAGTGATTGTTGACCCCGATGCAAAACTTGAAGAGGAATTAATTGTTCGTCCCACCAGTGAAACGATTATCTGGAATACGTATAAAGATTGGATCAAATCATACCGTGATTTACCATTGCTAATTAATCAATGGGCCAATGTGGTTCGTTGGGAAATGCGGACCCGGTTGTTTTTACGTACCACCGAATTTTTATGGCAGGAAGGTCATACTGCACATGCCACATCGCAGGAAGCGGTAGAAGAAACCGAAAGAATGCTGGAAGTGTATGCCACTTTTGCCGAAGAGTTTATGGCCGTGCCGGTAATAAGAGGAGTGAAAACAGCTAATGAACGTTTTGCCGGTGCTGTTGAGACGTATTGCATCGAAGCGTTGATGCAGGATGGAAAAGCATTGCAGGCTGGTACTTCGCATTTTCTTGGACAAAATTTTGCCAAAGCATTTGATGTAAAGTTTTCCAACAAAGAAAATCAATTGGAACATGTATGGGCAACAAGCTGGGGTGTAAGTACAAGGTTGGTAGGTGCATTGGTAATGGCCCATGGTGATGACCAGGGATTGATATTGCCACCAAAGATTGCTCCGCAGCAGGTTGTTATTGTTCCTATTTATAAAGGGGATGAACAAAAGGCAATAATAGATGAAAAGGCTAAAGAGATAATGGCCAATCTTAAAAATCTTGGTGTAAGAGTAAAGTACGATGATAATGATAACAACAGACCGGGGTGGAAATTTGCCGAGTATGAAATGAAAGGTGTGCCGGTGCGATTAGCATTAGGTGCAAGGGACCTCGAAAAGAATGTGGTGGAAGTAGCCCGCCGGGATACGAAAGAAAAAATGGTAGTGGGATTAGATGGTATTGCACAATATGTAGATGGGCTGTTGCACGAAATTCAACGCAGCATGTTTATAAAAGCAAAAGCATATAGAGATGAACATATAACCGAAGCGAATAGCTGGGAAGAATTTGTAAAACTGCTGGATGAAAAAGGCGGTTTCATTTCTGCACATTGGGATGGAAGCGGTGCAACAGAAGATGCCATCAAGGAAAAAACAAAAGCAACTATTCGGTGTATTCCGCTTAATAATAAAAAGGAAGCTGGTAAATGTATTATGACTGGTGAGCCATCGGAGCAAAGGGTATTATTTGCGAGAGCTTATTAAATAAACTCACTATGCAATGTGGAGAAAGAATAAGATTTTTATCTAAAAGAATTTAGCTGATTGGCTATATTTATACTCTACCAAAATTAATTATAATGGAACAAGATCAAAACCAGTCATTGTTTTCTTTAAATGTAGACTCTCAATCAAAAGCTTATTTACAAGAAACTGCTAAATGGGGCACCTTTCTTTCTATCATCGGTTTTATTGGGTGTGCACTCATTATTTTAGCAGGCATTTTTATGGCAGTAGGTGCCTCCCAGTTTGACAGAAGTTTTAATGAATATGGTGGAAGGTCCCGTGGCTTACAAGGTTTGGGTACAGTAATGGCCTTCGCATATATTCTTTTCGCTGTTCTATATTTTTTTCCATGCCTTTATTTGATGCGTTTTTCCAGCCATATAAAAGCAGCTGTTGCCTCAGACGATCAGGCAAATCTTACAGTGGCATTTCAAAACTTAAAATCTCTATTCAAGTTTGTAGGTATCCTCACTATTATCGGCATAGCGTTGTATATATTAGTAATAATTATTGCTTTAGGAACAAATATGTAATTGGTCCTAAGTATTTATTACTTCACCGATAAATAATTATAATCCTTTAATAGCACATCCAGAAAATCGAATGGGCCCATGGCCGATTCTATTTTCAGATGTGCTTTTATTTTTGCACAAGCTGCTTCAGCCATATGATAATCTCCTTTTTTGCGGGCCGTTTCTAAAATACTTTTAATAGCATTCAGGTCCTTATCACTCAGCTTCATTACCTGCGGAAAAGATGGTTTGTAACTGTCTGCCACTTCCTGGAAAACAGTTTCTTCAATATTTCCCCGATGACGGGTGCTAATTAAAATTGTTTTTGCCAATATATCTCCAAGGCGTTGCCCTTTTTTGGAGGAAACTACCAGAACTATCTCCGTAATAAAATAACCTATCACCATTAGTATCAAAAATGCTGATTCAATTTTATTACCCATCTGCTCATGTTGCAAGCCGATGATTAAAATAATAAGAAACCAGATATCTCGTAGTAGCCATCGGATAAAATATTGGCTCATACTGGCCTTGCCGCCATTCTCATTTACAACGGCAATACCCATAATTTTTTTACCGATGCTTTGCCCGTTCATCGTTATTTCAAGTAGCACATGATAGATAAGGATGGGCATATAGATAAGTATCAGCCACATCCATTGAACATTATATTGATGATCATCACTCCAGATGCTGCCAGATTGCCGGTATGAGCGGAATATTTCGCTGGCAATTTTTATGTAGAAAAACTGGATAACACAATCCAGCAGTAATGCAACAAGCCTTTTGTAGAATTCGGGAATTTCAAATTCTAATTCAATATTGAAATTGGTAGGTACTTTAATGGCTCCCATTCAGAAAGATTTTCAAGGCGTTAAATTAGTCTTTTTTAAATATTTAATAGCCGTATAACTACTTTACAGTTACAAAAAATAGTATTTTACAACCTTAAAGTGCCCATTTTGAGAGAAGCCCTGTTTATCAAAAAAAATAAAGACCGTTGGCTGAAGATTCAACAGCAGGAATTATCCGATCCTGATGAAATGGCTACTGACTTTATACAGTTGGTAGATGATCTTGCTTATGCAAAAACATTTTATCCGGCGGGCAAGGTTACACAGTTCATCAATGCACAGGCATCCAAAACTTATATTGATATTTATAAAAACCGGAAAGAAGAATCTAACAGGCTTCTTACTTTCTGGAAGTATGATGTACCGCTAACTATTCGAAAGCATTACAAGGTTATCGTTTTCAGTACCGTTATTTTTTGTATTTTTTTTGCCATTGGTTTCTTTACTTCAAAAGAAGATGAAGATGTGGCCCGTAGTGTACTGGGAAGCAGGTATATAGAAATGACCAGAGATAATATTAAAAATAATAACCCTTTTGGTGTGTATGAAAGCGGCAACCAACTATTAACATGGCTTGGTATCATGATAAATAATATTGGTGTGGCACTAAGAGTTTTTGCTTCTGGTATTTTATTGGGCATCCCAAGTATAAAAGATCTGGCTGAAACTGGAGTAATGGTTGGAGTGTTCGATCAGTTGTTTGCAGATAAAGGATTAGGTATTGATTTTTGGCTGGTAGTATTTGTACATGGCACATTAGAGATCGCCGCTTTTATTTTTGCGGGGGCTGCTGGTATTATTATGGGAAAAAGTTTTCTCTTTCCCGGTACTATTACAAGATTAGCTGCATTTAAGCAGGGTGCAAAAGATGGAACTAAAATAGTAGTGGGTATGCTGCCTGTACTTGCCTTAGCCGCTTTCTTCGAAGGATTCATTACCCGGTTGTACAATGATATTTCTGCATTAACTACAGTTGTATTTTCATTATCCGTATTATTTGTTATCTGGTATTTTATTATTTATCCAATCCGGCTGGGCAAAAAAATGTCGCTGCCACAAATAGAGGAGGAAGCCTGAGTGTTGCCAGATGTATCATCATATTTATCGTTCTCATTTTTCCGTAAGACTTTGCTATCGATTGTTTTTATGTTTTCATGTATTGTAATGAAAGCACAGGATGATAACTATAAAGACAGTGCAGTTATTATTGATGGAACAGTAAGAGATTACATTAGCGATGAGGAAGAAGATCAACCAAAGAAATATTTTTTAAATAAAACCGAATATGATAGTCTACGATTCCAGATTCGCACAATACCGGATAGTGTGCTCAAAAGCTTGCACGCAGATGATGAATTCTGGTATGCCAATGGCAATGCAGAAAAAGGGGATCGAAGAACACAACCAAAACGAGAAGTAAAAAACGGAACGCAGAATGATAAAGAAGTAAGACCGGAGAAAGTAGAGAAGAAAAATTCCTCTTATGTTCCCGTATCAGAACGAGGCTGGTTTCAATCATTAATGTGGATTATTATAGTAGGTGGTTTCGCTATCGCTTTAATATGGTACCTCGCCGGAAGTAATGTTTCTCTTTTCCGAAAGAAAAATAAAAAAGTAAATGAGACTCAAGAAGACGAAATGCCGGTAGATATTTTCGCCATCAATTATCAGAAAGAAATTGACAAAGCAGCAGCAGGGGGTAATTACCGGATGGCAATACGCCTAATGTATTTGCGGCTGCTTAAAAATTTATCTGAAAGAAACATCATTCAATATAAACAGGATAGAACCAATCTTGATTACCTGATGCAATTGCATCCCACCAGGTATTACAATGGATTTTTCCGCATCACCCGCAATTATGAATATAGCTGGTATGGAGAATTTCCGGTAAGCAATGAAGCCTACGGAATTATTAAAAAAGAATTTGACAACTTTGAAAACACTGCCGGCTAAATGTTGAAAAAATATTTACCATATCTCCTCGGTATAATAATTCTTTCGGGAATTATTGTTTTGTTTGCAACTGGTCAAAAGAAGAAGACAAAAAAAATAGATGAACGCATTACCATGCGGAAGGAAGATAAAATCCCCTATGGCGATCATATTGCTTTTCGCTGCCTGCCGTATCTTTTTCCGGATGCAAAAATATCTTCCAGCCAGGAGGAGCCGGGTTTTTGGGATTCATTATCCAACAATGATGAAGACCAGGCTTACATAGTTGTCGCCGATCATTTTAATGCAGATGAAAATGAAATGCGCCGCATATTAAATTTTGTTGAAAATGGTAATGATGTATTTGTAAGTGCCAAATCTATTTCCGATGATGCTGCAGATATTATAGGTTGCAGTATTGGTGATCTGACTGCTCCCCGTATTGCCGAAGATGAAGATGGCAGGTTGATAGCAAAAGATGATAGTCTTTCAATTAACTTGAGCAGGAAATATTTTCCTACAGATTCTGTCTTTGAATATCCGGGTAGAAGATTCAGTTCTACATTTACTAAAGTAAATGAAGACGTCACCAACGAATTGGGCGATGGGCAAAAACGATATACCAATTTTATTCACCTGAAATCAGGCAAAGGGAATTTATACCTGCATTTGGCACCATTGGCTTTCAGCAACTATTTTTTATTGCATAAAAATAATATTCAGTATTACCAGATGGTGATGTCCGTCATCAGTCCCGATGTAACCAAAGTAGTGTGGGATGAATACTTTATAAAAAAAGGACAACGCAGAAGACAGGATGATACAAAGAGTAAAGATTGGTTTACAGTACTTACCAATATGAAGAATGCGGATGGTAAGAAACCTTTTAAAGCAGCTTTTTGGGTAGCCATATTTTTATTGCTTTTATATGTGCTGTTTGAAATGCGACGTAAGCAACGAGCCATACCAGTGGTTACAAAACCCAGGAATGACTCCATGGAGTTTGTAAAAACAATTGGCAGATTATATTATGACAAAGCAGATCATAAAAACCTGAGCAGAAAAATGGCGGCGTATTTTTTAGAGCATGTAAGAAGCAATTATAAACTTTCCACCAATAACCTGGATGATGATTTTATAAAAGCATTACAATATAAATCCGGTGCTGAGGAGTTTGAACTCAGAGGTATCGTATCTTATATCAAATACCTGGAGGATGTGCCGGCGGTAAATCATATACATGTAACAGAATTTTATAAACAATTGGAAGCATTTTATCAGAAAGCATAAAAGCGATTCATTCTCTTATTATAAAAAATAAGATGAGAGTATAAAACAAAATATAGAAACACATATATTATGGAAGAACAGATTTTTCAACCACGAACCGACTTAACTGCCTTAAACGATGCCGTAATTTCTATCCGCAATGAAATAAAAAAAATAATTGTGGGCCAGGATGAAATGGTGAAACTTATTATTGCCGCATTACTGGCAGATGGACATGTATTAATAGAAGGAGTGCCGGGTGTTGCTAAAACACTTACTGCAAAACTGGTAGCCAAAAGTGTGAATGCCGGTTTTTCCCGCATCCAATTTACTCCCGACCTTATGCCGTCTGATGTAATTGGTACGCCGGTGTTCAACCCCAGAGAAGCTGTGTTTGAATTTAAGAAAGGTCCGATATTCAGTAATCTTGTATTGGTAGATGAAATAAACAGGGCTCCGGCAAAAACACAATCTGCTTTGCTTGAGATAATGGAAGAACGGCAAGCAACCGTGGATGGAAAAACATATCCCATGGCCGCACCGTTTATGGTATTGGCTACACAAAATCCGGTGGAGCAGGAAGGTACGTATCGATTGCCTGAAGCACAATTGGATCGTTTTTTATTCAAGATCATTGTTCCTTATCCAAGTGAAATAGAAGAGGCAGCGATGCTGAGTCAATTTCATACTATGGGAAATACAACGGCGATGGATCTAATAAAACCTGCATTGCAGGGCCCTCAGATTGTAGAACTGCGGCAGCAAATAAAAACGCAGATCATCGAAGAAAAATTATTGCAATTTATTGCGAAGCTTGTTAATCAAACAAGAAATCATAAATCCATTTATTTAGGCGCATCACCAAGAGCATCGCTAGCTATTATGAATGCATCCAAAGCCATGGCTGCAATGCAGGGTAGAGATTTTGTAACTCCCGAAGATATATTGAGCATAGTGCCGGCAGTTCTTCGCCATCGTATCATTCTTGCTCCCGATAAAGAAATGGAAGGAATTACTGAAGATGAAGTGATAAAACAAATAGTGCAAGGGATGGATGTGCCGAGATAGGAGACCGGAGGTCGGAGGTCAGAAGTCGGAAGTCCGAATTTCAAAGATCAATTTTCCCTTTGATAAAAATTTTTGATAATAATAAACGTAAGTAATGATTAAAACTGTTTTTGATTTGGATGTGTTTAAACTTTCTTATCAGAATGCGATGGATGTTTTTAGTATGACACGGAATTTTCCGAAAGAAGAAAGATATTCACTTACTGATCAGATTGTCCGTTCGTCAAGATCGGTTGCGGCAAATATTTCGGAAGGCTGGGGAAGAAGAATCTATGAAAATGAATTTAAAAAACATTTGGTGTATGCAATGGGTTCTTTGGAAGAAACCAAAGTGTGGCTTTGTTTTAGTCGGGATTGCAACTATTTAAAAATGGAAGAGTTTAATGTTCTCGAAAAAAAGTTAGATGAAACAGGTGCAAAAATTTATAAGCTGTATGAAAACTGGAAAACATTTTAATGTTTATTGACTCTAATCAGACATCAGATTTCAGACATCAGACCTCAGGTTTATGATCAAAAGCTTCTACCTCAACAACATCGTTTACTACATCGCCGGTTCTTCTGTGGTGGTATTTGTGCTGAGTTATTTTGAACCTGCCTTTTATAGAATCAGTGGTTTAATATTATTGTTGCTGGGTATTGCTATTCTGGTAGATGCAGTGCTTGCCTATAGCAACAGGCATGGTATTGATGCGGAGCGACAGGTAAGTGATAGATTTAGTTTAGGTGATTACAACAAAGTAATTATTTTATTGAAAAATAATTATGGCTTCCCGGTAAGAGCAAGTATTATAGATGAGTTGCCCATTCAATTCCAGGAAAGAAACTGGTTGAGAAAAGTAAACATCGGCCGGGATGAAAAACATTTACTGGAATATACCCTAGCTCCAACTTCCCGGGGCGAATATATCTTTCATGACATTAATGTATATGCATATGCTCCATTGAGACTGGTGAAGAGAAGATATATTTTTCCAGCAGAACAAATGGTGAAAGTGTATCCATCTTATATGCAGATGCGTAGATACCAGTTGCTGGCAGTAAGTAACAAACTACAGGAAGCAGGAGTGAAGAAGATTAGAAAGATAGGACACAGCATGGAGTTTGAGCAGATAAAGGAATATGTAAGAGGCGATGATTACCGCACTATCAATTGGAAAGCCACTGCCAGGAAGGATGCAATGATGGTAAATAATTATACCGATGAAAGAAGTCAGCAGATATACTGCCTTATCAATAAAGGGCGGGTGATGAAAATGCCGTTCAATGGATTGACATTGTTGGATCATGCTGTGAATGCATCATTAGTGTTATCAAATGTAGCATTGGTAAAACAAGACAAGGCTGGTATCATCACTTTTGAAAAAAACCTGGATACATTTTTAATGGCGGATAAGAAATCTACCCAGATGAATTTGATACTGGAAACATTGTACCGGCAAAAAACAGATTTCCTGGAATCGGATTTTGAAAAATTATTTTCTGTGATACGTAACAGGATTACCAACCGCAGCCTGCTGATATTGTTTACAAACTTTGAATCAGTAGAAAGTCTGCAACGGGAAATGGCGGCGTTGAAAAAAATAGCCAAGTATCATTTGCTGTTGGTGGTGTTTTTTGAGAATACAGAATTAAAACATTTGATAGACAAGAAAGCATCTTCGCTGGAAGAGATTTATATAAAAACAATTGCCGAGAAATTTGCTTATGAAAAAAGATTGATGGTAAAAGAGTTGCATAAGAACGGAATCCCTTCTATATTAACTACTCCTGAAAATCTTACCGTAAATACAGTGAACAAATACCTGGAGATGAAGACGAGAATGTCTATCTGATTACAACCCTTACATTTGCTGCAATGAATTTTACCAAAGAAAATTTTGAACAAGGCCAGGTTTTATTATTAGATAAACCTTTTCGCTGGACATCTTTTGATGTAATAGGCCGAACAAGAAAGATCATCAAAGTAAAAAAAGTAGGGCATGCCGGAACATTAGATCCGCTGGCTACCGGTTTATTAATAGTCTGCACCGGTAAGTTTACCAAACGTATCAATGAATTTATGGCGCAGGAAAAAGAATATACCGGCACCTTTACATTAGGTGCTACTACACCTACGTATGATTTGGAAAGTGAACCTGTAAACTTTAAACCCACTGATGCAGTTAACGAAGAACAAATACATGCAGCCACTGCAGCTTTCACTGGTGCTATTCAACAAATACCACCGGCACATTCTGCCATTAAGATCGATGGTAAAAGAGTGTATGAAATGGCAAGGCAGGGGCAGGAGGTAAAATTACAACCCCGTAATGTTATAATTAAAGAATTTGAAATTACTGCTATTGCCCAAAGGACTCCAAACGGAGAAATGCCCGTGGTGCACTTCAGGGTAGTATGTTCTACCGGCACTTATATCAGAAGTCTTGCTTTTGATTTTGGAAATGCATTAGGATGTGGAGCTTACCTCAGCAGTCTATGTCGCACAAGAATAGGAGAGTTTCTTTTAAAAGATGCTATGACGATGGATGAGTTTGCCGATAAAGTAAATGAGACAAAAGAATAAGTACACTATAAAATAAAAGGATAGCTGATACCGAGTTGAAACCGGGTTCCATTGAAAAATTCTTGTTTGTTTGCATATCCAAACCATTTATTCTGGAGATGTTGTTTGTCCGAAGGTGGAGTAGGGTCTTTTACTTTATGTGCAAAATCAAGACGTATTACAAAGAAATCAAAATCGAAACGTAAACCAATACCGGAGCCTACGGCAATATCTCTTGGTAAATTCTTCAGATGAAAAATTGCATTGCTATCCGCAGCTATTCCATTATTTTTTACATACCAAATGTTTCCGATATCAGTAAAAAAAGCACCGTTTAGTTTAACACCGGCAATATTTGCAATGGGAAAACGATATTCCAAATTTGTTTCTAATTGCATATCGCCGTATCTATCCGGTTGGCCGGTAATACTAAAATCTTTTAAGGTAGACCCAGGACCAAGTTTGCGCAAGCCCCATGCCCGCATACTATTAGGGCCACCGGCAAAATACTGCCTGAAGAATGGAAGATTAAATCTGTTATCAATATTTACCGTGGAGTTAAATGCATATCCAACTCCTGCAAAAAATCGGAATACGAGGTCTGTTTTGCCGAGAGATATTTTCTGTGCAAACTCTGCATCCACTTTTGCAAAACGATAAAGGTTAGAATCAAAAAATTTGTTGCGGATAATTCCCGGAAATCCGGATAGCTCTCCATTCAATTTTAAATTGCTGGTTCTATTACCTTTTCCTCCAGAGGTACTAGCACCAACAATTACAGAAGTGATCAAGCCATCATTAAAAACTCTGCGGAGGGATGGATTGTATTTGAAAATCGTATCCAGCTTAGGCTTAGCATCCAATTTTGAATATTCTATGTTGGGGAATTTTATAGTTACCGGCCATTTGCCTAATTGTATATCATAACCCCAAGATCCATTTATGGAATTAAGGTCATACAACAGCCTTCTTTCAGTGATTGATCCATTAACTGCAAAAACAGTTCTTACATTATTTCTGTATTTAGGACTGATCAATTTATTAATAAGAATAGCTCTTGGAAATACAATGGTGTGACTTGCACTTACCTGTCTTGTTTGTAAAAAGCCAACTTTAGTGGCCGTATCTCTTCCTGTCTCAATACCAAACCGGATATTGGTGGTGGCCTGGTTAGCTGCTTTTGCAAAATTTCTGTTTTGCAAACCAAGGTTTATGGCTACACCCAATAAGTTTCCAGAAAATGCAGTTTGATTGCGACTACTTTCGAAATTAGTTGAGAAAGTATATTTTCTGGCGGGTGTAAGCCTTATAGTAATATCGGCAGAGTCTTGTCCTTCTCTGGCTTTCTGTTCTATATTGGTCAACCGCCATGCGCCAATAGAATTAAACCGGTTGATAGTGCGGAAATAATTTCGCTGATCATACATATCACCACGATTCAGGTAAATATTTTGTGGTAGTATTTGTGGCTTGAATAAATTTCGATAGCTGATTACTTTTATTCCGTTTACATAGGTCTCTTTTTTTTGATACAGTGTAGTGTCTAACGTAAAATCAGGATAAACAGTTACGGAGCTGATGTAGTATTTTCTAAGTTTACTACTATCTACTGTTGGTCGCAATCTTATTTCCAGGTTAGCTTTAGGGTTTTCCTGTCGTTCTCTTATTTTTTGTAATAATTCAAGCTGCTCAAAAGGATCAAGGTTTGGATTTAATAGTGAGATGTCTAATGTATCCCACAAGCCATACAAGTCTTCCCGTCCAAATTTTAAATAGCCATTATTGCGATATAGCTCTACCAATCGATCCAGCTCCAGCGAAATATTTGTTTTAGCAAATGGATCTCCCTTTTTTACTTTAGCATCCGGCTGATTTTCTAGAGCCAGTTTTTGCAGATCATCATTTTTGATATTGTATGCAAATGAATCGATCTTTACCTGCTTACCCGGAGTTACATCAAAAGTAACCGTAGTTCTGTATTGATCACCTCTGCCGGAATCTATCTTAGCTTTGTAAGTAATGCTATCTCTGAAAAAGCCTTGTGACACCAGTAATGCCCGCATGTAGAGGATCGATTTATCTGCATTCACACTATCATACACCGGCGGATTTTTCATTACACTCCACAGCACTTTTGATACTGACCTTGATTTCATACTATCATCCAACTGACCTCTCAATTTAGATTTCAGGAAAGCTGAAGTATCGATGGAAAATTTGCCATTTAGCTGGATATTTGTTTCAAATACAAAAGGCTTTCCCTTTGGATAATTTTTCACAAATACCGGAAGTTTGCAGGAAAACAGGCTGAAGGCAACCACTATCGCAATAATAGTCTGGGGGTAGAATTTGGTTGTAAGTGGTTGGCCTGCTGACATAAATGTAAATGAAGAAATATGCTTTCTAAATCAAAGGTCAAATATATCCAAACTTTAGGCCAGAAAAAACTCAGGCAGCAGGAAGGACTGTTTATTGCCGAAGGTCCCAAGCTGGTAAAGGAACTATTAGAAGAAAGTAATGTACAGATAGTAGAGATATTTGCTCTGCACGATTGGATAGAGGCTAATAAGAAGCTACTACATTCCATTACCTGCCAGGAGATAAATGAAATAGAACTGGAAAAAATATCTCAGCTCACCACACCTAATAAAGTGCTGGCCCTGGTAAAAGAATTTGATAATAAAAAAGAAATAAACACTAAAGGAAGAATTACCCTGGCACTTGATAATATTCAGGATCCGGGCAATATGGGAACTATTATCCGCATAGCAGATTGGTTTGGGATAGAACAGATCATTTGCAATATGGATGCGGCAGATATTTATAATTCAAAAGTGGTGCAGGCTACTATGGGCAGTATAGGCCGTGTATCTGTTATCTATACTAATTTGCCCGAATGGCTTTCCAAACAAAAAGTAAAAATCTATTGTGCTGCTTTAGAAGGCAAAGATATTACCAGCATCAAAAAAATAGCAGAAGGCATTATTGTAATTGGAAATGAAGCAAAAGGAATAAGTGCAGAAATAATGGAACTGGCTACAGATAAAATAACCATTTCTAAAAAAGCCCGCCTGAACGACTCAGTCGGGCAGGGAAAAGCAGAATCATTGAATGCAGCTGTTGCCTGTGGTATTATTCTTTCTCATTTAGTATAAAAAAATAAGAAATTATTTTTTTTGTTATATCGGCTTACCTGAACTGAATAGCTTTTACCGGCTGCACTCTTTTTACTACCAGTGTCGGTATTATTAATACCAAAAAACAAACTAGCAAAGTACCGCCGCATACCGCTGCTATTTGCCACCACACAATCTTTACTGCAGCAGTATCCATGTAGTATGCATCTTCCGGTAGTTTGATAAAGCCGGTGGCTTGTTGTAACCAAAGTATGCCAAGGCCGAAGGCAAGGCCAAGAATAATTCCGGTAAAGGTGATGATGGCCGAATGCCAGAGAAATATTTTTTGCACTGTCCAGTCGGTGGCGCCCAATGCTTTTAATACACCCACCATTTTTATTCTTTCTAATACTAATATGATAAGACAAGTAATAAGATTTATCACTGCCACTATAAGCATAATTCCTATTA
The DNA here is from genome assembly GCA_031397865.1 of Chitinophagaceae bacterium. Taxonomy (GTDB): domain Bacteria; phylum Bacteroidota; class Bacteroidia; order Chitinophagales; family Chitinophagaceae; genus JJ008. Next base: position 210,452 of record JANNMN010000005.1, on the reverse strand, counting down.
ATACATTTCGGGTTTTATCCTGCATCTTCAGCCAGTCGAAAATGTTTGGTGATATTTTCTTTGCACTAATAGTATCCCAGGTATCTGGAAATTCATCCAATTTTTGAAAATCAACCACAGCCTGATCTATTCCGTTGTAATCATTCAGAAAAATTTCATAGCCACCTACTTCGGTGTCATAATAATCCATGTTCAGGCTATCCCTGTTGCTCCATTGTATCAGTTTTATATCTGCTATCGCAAAAAGTTCGTCGTATTCTGCTATACCTGTTTTATAAATTCCTGTTACGGTTAATTTATTGGTCTTTGGTTCTGCTCCGGGCCGAATGAAATAAATAAGTACTTTATCATTCACTTTTAATTTTAACCGGGATGCGGTAACATCCGATAACATGATCTCTTTACTATAGCCACTATCATTGTAAGTAATAGCCTTGCCCTGCTTTATAAATGGCTGAATATTTTTAACATCATAGCTGCTGTCAAATCCTTTTATCAGCACACCTTCTATATCATCTTCTTTTTTCAGTATCGCATATTTGGTAGAAAAAGCATGCATGCTTTTTACCCGGTCGTCTTTTTTAATGCTGTTGACTAGTGAATCATTTTTTATAATCGGACTTTCTTCGGAGATGATAGATTTATCCGGTTGTTTTTCCTGTACCCGGATATGCCCCCAAAAGCTGAACATTTTCTGGCTCACCGTCTCCTGAAAGCCGTTGGCAAAAGATAGGGTTACGATCATTACTGCCACACTGATAACGGTGGCAACCGTACTCAACCGGATAATAAACCGGGAGAATGATTTTTGTCCACCCGATCCCGGGGACTGATTAAATGCAATGCGTTTTGCTATAAAGCCTGCAACCTTCAAATTGATTTGTTTGTCTTTATCTCCATTGGAGTTTGCCGAAAGGCAGTCAAAAATAAGCCGCTTAAAAGATTTCTCCTCTTTTTTAACTTACTTTACTGAATGGCCGCAGCAGGGATACAAATAACAGGAAGCCAAAGCATTCATTACCCTTTAATATTCTCATGAAAAAAATATTCACCTTTCTTTTTCTGTTACAAATATGGAGTGCAACAGCACAAATTCCCGATCATGTTTACAAACCAAATATTCATGCGGTAAAGTTGCATAAGGCTGGTGATGTGTTTAGCTACCCCGTTTTAACAATAAATGGTAATGAACAACTGGAGCTGCATTTTGATGACCTGGATGCAGATATAAAAAATTATTACTACAGTTTTCAATTGTGCAATGCGGACTGGACGCCGGCCAATGTGCAGAGCTTCGATTATATCCGTGGCTTTCAGAGCAATAGAATTACAACCTATCGCAATTCATCCATTGCACAAACCCGGTACACACATTACCAGGCTTTTTTGCCTGATAGAAATTCAGGTCCCAGCAAAGGAGGTAACTACCTGCTAAAAGTTTTTTTAAATGATGATACGTCCAAACTGGTATTTACCAAACGTATGCTGGTGATCAATACCAAGACCACCGTATCGGCGCAGGTAATGCAGCCATTCAATGGAAATTTTTTCCGTACACACCAACGGGTGCAGGTGGGTGTAAGCACCGCCTCCGGACAAATAACTACTTTCTCGCCGCAAGATCTGAAAGTAGTAGTGGTGCAAAATAATATATGGGCCAACTCGGTGGTAATTGATCGTCCCAATATTTTTCGTGGTAATTATTATGAATACAGTGATGAAGAGAATACTACTTTTCCTTCGGGTAAAGAATGGCGGTGGATAGATCTGCGCAGCCTGCGATTGATGAGTGATCGTATGGAAAAATTGGTGGATAGTGATTCGTCGGCCCGGATAGATGTATTTGTAAAACCTGATGTAGAAAGAAGAGAACAGATATATGCATTCTACCGTGACATGAACGGAATCTACACCATCGAAAACCGTGATAACTCCAATCCATATTGGCAGAGTGATTATGCCTGGACACATTTTACTTTTGTGCCACCCGGCAACAGAGCTTATGAAGGTAAAAGTGTGTATGTATTTGGTGAGCTTACCAACTATGAACAGAACGATGCCTCCCGCATGATATTTAATAATGAAAAAGGTGTGTATGAAAAAGCATTGTATCTCAAACAAGGCTACTACAATTATTCTTACGTAACACTTACTGATAAAAAACAAGCTGGTGTGCAGCCATCATTAGAAAACACCGAAGGCAATTATTGGGGCACCGAAAACGGATACATGATAATGGTGTACTTCCGGCCATTTGGTGCAAGGGCAGATGAGCTGGTAGGATTTTCAAGAGTTAATTCTGCCTTTCAGCGATAAGGTACTTGTCACCCTGAGCCTGCCTGTCGGCAGACAGGTTTATCGAAGGGTAATTTGCACAGCTTTTGTACTATGCCCAGCATCCTGCGGACTAGGATCGTCTGTTGCTTCAGTCTATCCCGATAACGATAGTGTATCGGGACACTATTCGGGGTTCTGTTCGCTGCTCATCAAATACAAGGTTAATTTTTCACTATGTTAATCCATGAACATAAACAAAGCTGGGCCAACGATTTCAATCAAATAAGCAACGTAATTAATGAAGCTCTGCTTGGTTTGCAAATTTTAATAGAACATGTGGGAAGTACTGCAGTTCCCGGCTTAGCAGTAAAATCAATCATTGATATTGATGTAGTTTTTGATCCAATCGTAAAATTTGATGAAATAAAAATAAGGTTAGAGAAAATTGGATACCGGTACAATGGGAACCAGGGCATCACTGACCGGGAAGTATTTAAAAGAGACAGTACAATCATGCCACATAAAGTTTTGGATAAAATTGGTCATCATCTTTATGTTTGCCCGGCCCATAGCAAAGAATTGCAAAAGCATTTATTATTCAGAAATTATCTGCTTGCAAATAAAAAAGCAAGGGAAGAATATCAATCATTAAAATATGAGCTGGCAAAAGAAGCAGGCGATGATAGAAAGTTGTATGCACAATTGAAGGAAACTAAGGCTACCAAAATCATACACATAATTATAGAGATGGCTTCCAAAAATCCAGCAATCAACAATGTATAAAAAGGAAAACAAATTAACCTAACTAGCCATTGCAATAAGAAACTTTTTTGCTTTTTACATACTTCCGATTTAATTGATATTTCAGTACATTGTACTTCTAAAATTTACCAAATGGAATTTTTACAAACAACTGAAGGACTACTTATTTTCTCTCTAGTTGGACTAATGTTATTTTGTGCTATTCTTTATTATGTTATTAAATCAGCTATTGTAGATGCTTTAAAACAAAGTAAAAGGGGTAATAATTCTGCACCTCTCTATACTCCAAGTATTCCAACTCCTAACTGGAATGCGGCACAAATTGCTTTAAAAGACAAATATGAGAAAGGAGAGATTACTATTGATGAATACACAAATGAGTGGAATAAACTCTAACTAAGTTTTGCAGTTTGTTTCAACAGATGCCATGAAAATGGAACGCACAAGAGTGTGACACAACAGCCGATGCCATGAAAAACTACAGCTGGCAAAACCCCAGTATTATTTTTGAAAGTGTAAATTTCCCGACTCCCTAAAGGGTGAAGTGAAAATTCTTTTTGGCTATAGCAAATTCTTTTGGGATCTATAAATTAATAGTGAATTATTGAGCTAAGTACCCTTTAGGGACAGGGTGTTTCCCCTATCTTTGCGCCGGCAGGTCTTACACGACCAGCTCCTGCTGAACCCTCCCAGGGCCGGAAGGCAGCAAGAGTAGGTGGTTGAGCGGTGCGATGTGAGTAGCCTGCCATTTTTTTCTTTTCACCGAAGCTTTAGCGTAGGTGGATTCCCCGAAATTCTTTAGGGGTTATAAAACCAACAATCATGAAATTTTTTATTGACACTGCCAATCTTGCTCAGATTAAAGAAGCAAATGAATTGGGTATTCTGGATGGTGTTACCACCAATCCATCGCTGATGGCTAAGGAAGGCATAAAAGGCGAAGCCGCCATTATGAACCATTATAAAACCATTTGCGAAATGGTGGATGGTGATATTAGTGCAGAAGTGATCAGCACCGATTTTGATGGCATTATTGAAGAAGGAAAAAAGCTGGCCGCTATTCATCCAAACATTGTAGTGAAGGTGCCGATGATTAAAGACGGCATTAAAGCGATAAAATGGTTTACCGATAACGGCATTCGTACTAATTGTACATTGGTATTTTCTGCTGGTCAGGCTATTCTTGCTGCCAAGGCAGGGGCAACTTATTTATCACCTTTTATCGGTCGTATTGATGATAGCAATTGGGATGGGGTAGATCTGATTGCACAGATTGCCAATATATATGCGGTGCAGGGTTTTAAAACGCAGATATTGGCCGCTTCTATCCGTAACTCGCTACACATTGTAAGATGTGCGGAGGCTGGTGCTGATGTATGTACTTGTCCGCTTGATTCTATTCTTGGTTTGTTGAAACATCCTCTTACAGATATTGGTCTTGCCAAATTTTTGGAGGACGCTAAGAAAACAGCTTAATCTTATTTGAAATATATAAAACGAAAAACCCTCGGTTCGGCGAGGGTTTTGTTTTTATAGCTAGACAAAATCTTTATTATCCTTTGTTCTTCGTTTTTCGGGAAGGTATATCTTTCATTATTTCATCTTTAGTAGGTAGTGGTCCATCGGGTTTTATTTTTATCCAGATGGTTCTTTCTATAATTACTAATGGATTAGATTTTAGAAATGCCGTGATGGTTACTTTTTCTGGTTTAAAATTTTCTGGAATTATCAATTGATTTCCTTCGAAAGTAGCTTCACTACATTGAAAACTTACATCTTTGGTAGTCAAAGGCATCCATTTACCATTGGATAACTTTCCATCTATATTAATATAATTGTGCTGGCCTTTTTTAAGGCTATCCGTATATAAATGGAAATAGATGCTATCTACTTTTTGTGCCCGTAGGGCAGAAAAGGAGCTAACTAAAACAACGAGGAGTAAAAACTTTTTCATATTGATACCTAAATGTCGCAAATTTTATACAACAGGTTGTCAGTTACGGCATATTAACAGAAATTTTGAATTTCCCCGGCAATAGCATAGCATGAAAAAAGAAAAACTCCCGGTTAGAGGAGCTTTTCAGTTTTAAAGAGGAATAATTTTTTTAATATTGAGAAACGACGATCTTTTCTACAGATACAATTCCGGTTTCCCGTACCGATACTTTAAGACTGTAAATACCGGGCTTTAATGATTCGAGCATTATACTGTTGGCTTTTATCCCCTGCCATTGCTTAATGGTTCGGCCACTCATATCCAACAGCATCATATCCCTGGTACCGGTTGCATCTTCAAAAACCACATTCATTCTGCCATCTCTACTTGGATTGGGATAAAGAATGATATTATCTTTTTGATTTATTCCACGAACCGATCTTATTTCGCTCAACTTATTTCTATTGTCCAAATCAGTTTGTTGAATACGATATTGAGTGATGGATTTGCTGTTGTTATTATCCCTGTAAGTATAAGTAAGTAATGCATTACTGTTTCCACCAGTTGCCTGTGAATTTATAAAGGCCACGGTTTGCCAATTTTCATTACCCATATTTTTTTGAATGGCGAAACCTCTGTTGTTTACTTCTGTTTGAGTTTGCCATTTTATGTTTACTTCTGTATTGCTGAGACGGCTGGCACTAAACGAGGCAAAACTTACCGGTAATACAACGCATTGTGTAGAACGAAGTAATATCACTCTTGATGCATTGTTGCCTATGCCACTTGTTTGAGTAATAACAAGAAACACATTTTTATTAATTGTGGAAGCAGGAACCGGGCCGATTACATTCAATGTGCCATTACCTGGAATGGAGAATGGAGTATTGTTTTGTAATAAGGTATCGGAGGCTGGAGTAAAGTAACCGTCGTTATTGACGTCTGAAAATATTCTGTAAAAACCTGTAATTGCGTTGGGGGTTAAATTGGTTATTGTAGCATTATATCTAAGTGCAGCACAATTTACCAAACCAGTTACATTGAAAAAACCAGAGGAGAAACGAATGCCGCAACTAACGCAATGTGCTCTTTGTCCATTAGACGCCTGGCTGGACCATAGATCAGCCACCACCACAAGCGGTGTAGGACATGCAACCGGTACGGTAGCTACTATACCGTATAAAGTAATATTAGCAGATCCATCAGCCAATACAACTTTACGGGCAGAATCCATCATAGCCAGTGGCACACTACCATCCGCCGGGTATGTAGTGAGTACGATTGGTACGGCTCCTACATTATTTAATCCAATATTGATAAATGAATTTACAAGATCAGAAGCAGTAGGAGCAGGAATTGAACCATTCAAAGTTGTTTGACCATTTACACATTGAAAATAATCGGGATATTGATTTTGTAGCCATGCATGAATGAAGATAAATTTATTGCCGTTATTGTCGGCAATGTTGAAGGTCATATCAAATTTAGCCGTACAGGATGTTGGTGTAGAAGAAATTGGTGTGGCATTTTGAATGATAATGTTGGAAACGGTGCATTGTGCTTTTAATTTATTAGTAAAAGCAAGGGCACATGTAAGCATAACAATGACAAGTAAAACTTTTTTCATTTTAGTTAATATTTAAGTCAATAAAAATTAATGAACCTGCAGGAAATTGCTCCTGAGGCATGATTAGTTTTACGAAAGAAATCAGATTAAGATTTTCTTTTCAAAGGGGTATGAATAAATAAATTATGGATTGCTTTTTCAAAGGGAGGAAATTGCGGGATAATTAATAGAAGGCTAAAAACGTACCAAAGAAATTTGTGTTTAAAAGTTGGCCTTAATTGGTAATGGGATGTAATTACGTAGAAGATGTTCTACAAAGTTTTAGCAAATGTTTGGAAAGCTCCCCATATTAAGAAATATAACGAAATAAACCAGAATAAGAGTATCATCAGCTATATTACAGAAATGTGTATACTAAATGGCTCAACCAAAAAAAATAGGAGTATGTATTATGTCGGCTCTATATATTGTAGCAGGCATTAATCATTTTATCAATCCAATGTTCTATAAAAAAATAATGCCCCCGTGGTTGCCGGTGCATGATCTTTTAATATTAGCTAGTGGTATCTGCGAAATTGTTCTGGGAATATTATTGATTCCATTCGCTACACGAAAGTGGGCTGCCTGGGGAATAATATTTTTATTAATAGCGGTATTTCCTGCTAATGTTCAGATGATGCTGAACTACTATCATCAACAGCATGCATATCTATGGGTGGCTTTTCTCCGGTTGCCGGTACAGCTTCTTCTCATCTGGTGGGCTTATAGATATACCAAATAAGTGGTAGTAGTTATTTTTGTTTTAATTTAAGGAGAATCGTTTTTTCGAAAGCTACTTCTGCACACATTGCCCGGCCGGAAGTATTATCACTAATGATGTAAAAATTACCAGCCGTATCCAAGGTGATACCTTCCAGGTTCATACTATAATCTTCACCCTTATACAAGGTGGATGTTTCAGTAAAATTTTCGACAGGAATATTTTTTAAAGATGCTGGTGATAAATTTCCATTGGTATCTATATCCAATGATTCTAAAAATTGTTGTCGGGTTTTTCCTTTGGAATATGATTTCAGGCAAATAAGTTTTCCATTTTCGTTATCTACGGTAATGTCGGAATATCTCCATTGTGCATTATCCAAAGGCAATTCAATAGTTGATTCATAAGTCAGAGAAATAGGAAAGTCTCCTTTACCTGGTTCAACGCTGTAAGTATATATCTGCGAGTTGGTCATTTTCTCATTTCTTTCACGAAGTATATAAAATTTATTATTTTTTTCATTGGCAGCAATACCTTCTGTTCCGTCGCCCTGTTTAGATTTAGGAGGTAATGGTACCGAAGTGGATACTTGTTTTAATTCATTGGTCTTGATATCTACTTCATACACCGCAGCTATATTTTCTGAAATAAGATAAAGTTTTCCTTTGTATGCGGTGAGTCCTTCCATTTCAAAATTTTGTGGCACCTGCAGGTCTATTTTATTGCTGATAGTTTTTGATTCAGGATCAAATTCATAAATTACCGGGCATCTTTCAGAAGCAAAGTATAATTTATTATTCAGCGATATTATTCCGGAAATACAAACTTGATTGTTCATACTTTCTGGTAATGCTATATTATCTACATGGTATGATGAAGGGTGGGAGGGTTGAGCAATTGCACCTGCCATACAAAAAGAAAACAGCAAAAAGAAAAAGGTTGTTCGCATAAAGTAATTTTTAGAATAAAATAAAAATTCAATAAGGTGGTGTAGAACAATCATTAAAGATAAAAGGTTGAGGCTAGAAAATAAAGCTAAATCTCCAACGGATATAAATGATATAATAATCAATAAATTTTTTTATTTGATTACGGCTGGCTCTATCAGATCCCAATAATTTCCATATAGATCTGCAAACACTAACACAGTTCCATAATCTTCTGTAGCCGGCTCCCGGATAATTTTTATATTATTCTCCAACAAATGCTGATAATCTCTTTGTAAATCATCAGTATGAAGAAAAAATCCGACCCGTCCGCCAGTTTGGTTTCCAATTCTTGTTTGTTGTTCTTCGGTCGCAGCTTTTGCTAATAAAAGTCTACAACCATCAGAACCGGGAGGAGCTATCAATACCCATCTTTTTGCATCAGTGAGTTTGGTGTCTTCTACCAATTGGAAATTAAGTTTATCAGTGTAAAATTTAATAGCCTCATCATAATCCTTCACCACCAATGTTATTTGTGCCAGGTGTTGTTTCATCAATTATATTGTCTGTATTTTTAAAATCCCTTTTTATCATCTAGCTTTTCTTTTTTCACTGCATTCTTCACATATTTCTCCAGCCACATAAATTGTTCATTCAGCATGTGCAGAATATTTTCCCGCCCCTGGTATCCATGACTTTCATACGGCAGGCTTACAAATTTCACCGTACCGCCATTTCCTTTTATAGCATTAAACATTCTTTCGCTTTGTATTGGAAAGGTGCCGGTGTTATTATCCATCTCTCCATGTACCAGCAGCAATGGAGTTTTTATTTTATCAGCATAATTAAATGGACTCATATCATTATACAACTGGGTAGCCTGCCAGTAGTTTCTGTCTTCATTTTGAAACCCAAATGGAGTAAGCGAACGATTATATGCACCACTGCGGGCAATTCCTGCTTTAAATAATTTTGTATGGGCCAATAAATTCGCCGTCATAAATGCACCATAGCTATGACCACCCACTGCCACCCGGTTTCTATCACCCACACCAATTGAATCCAATACATTGATGGCTGCTTCTGCATTCATTGTAAGCTGTTCTATAAAATTATCATTGGGTTTCTTTTCTTTATTGGTTGCTACAATAGGCATCTCTGCATTGTTCAACACCGCATATCCCTGTGTTACGTAAAATACAGGTGAGCCCCAATTTACCAAAGGAAATCTATGTTCGCTGCCACGGATCTGCGCAGCATCGGCAGCAGAATTAAATTCCGCAGGATAAGCCCAGATGATAACAGGCAGTTTGCCATCTCTTTTTGCATCATACCCTTTTGGTAAAAATAAATCGCCGGTAAGATCTACACCATCCGCTCTTTTATATTTTATTTTTTCTTTACTTACACCTTGCAGTTGCGGGTAAGGATTGGTGAACTGTGTGATTTGCCGGTCAGCCACTTTCAATTTTAAATTTTTTATCCAGTAGTTGGGTACCACTGTTTCACTTTCTCTTCTTGTCAGCAATTGTAAATTGTCTGTATTCAATACCCTTACTATGTTTTCAAAAAAACCTTCGCTGCTGCGCCATAGAAATTCTGTTTTCTTGGTATTAATATCGAAGCTGGCTAAAAAAGGAAGATCACCTTTTGGTGAACTGCCCGTAGGATTATTCATTAATAATTTACTGCCGTTGTCAACTAATTTAATTACATCACGGCCCCATTGATTTTTTTCTGTAACAGGATTCCCGGGATTGGAATAAGCATCAGTAGTGTTTCTTTCCATCAGTTTTTCCATTTTACCGGTTGATGGATTGTAGAGATTTGTTTGTGTTTGTTGTTTTCCGGTAAGGCCTTCCAACACCAAGGCTATTGTTGCATTGCCCCATGTAACTCCACGATACCGCATTTTTGTTTTAAACAATTGTTTTGCTTCTGTATTGAAGGGAGCTGCTAACGCATACACCACATCATGGTAATCCGTATTCTTTTTAATAAGACCACTGTCTAAGGGCATGCACCAGGTAATGGTGGCAGGTTCATCATCTCTCCAATCAAAACCCCGGGGCACCATTTGCACATTATCATTTCCGCTAGGTGCTGTTTCTGCAGAGGGCAGGTCGGCCAGTTCTTTTAATTGTCTGCCGGTAATGTCCATTATCACCACTTCGGCGGGAAAACCATTGGATGGTACGGTGTAAGAGAATGGTTTTTTTAATTTCCGAACCAGTAAATATTTTTTATCGGGTGATACACTTTGGCTACTGTAGATAGCAGGTGCGCCAATTTTAGTTTCCACACCATTTGTATTTTTTACTAATTGAGAGGTGGCATAAAAAGCAAAGAGATCTGCATCATATGGACTCTTGATCAGGTCTTGAAAGGTTGGCCTTGGTGTTGCCTTTCCATAATTTTCTTGCACGGTTGGTCCTTTTGGTACAGCAGGTCTGATAGGTGCTGCACTTGCGGGCTTCAAAGTGGAGCGATAGATCAGGCTGTTGTTATCATACCAAAAAACTCCGCCTCCTATAGTGTTAAGAGCAGTTTTATTTATTTTGCCGGCCTTCTGTGTAGCTATGTCAATTACATAAAGATCTACCCGGGTTGAAGTAGTATGGGTGAAAGCAATTTTTTTATCATCCGGACTCCACGAAATACTTCCTGCATATAAAGGAGAAGGTAAACCAGCAATTTTAAAATCTTTACCGGTGCTAATATTTCTAAGAGAAAGATTATTGATAAAATTTTGACGGCTTGGTGCAAAGTTGCCTGGGTTGATGCGGAGGCCAGCAATTTTCAGTTCCGCCCTCGCCAGTTCTTCCACAGATGGATAACTGCTGCTCTCGGTAAACAGCATCCATTCGCCTTTGTCATCCACACTTACACCCGGCGTCGATTTTGCCAGTAGCATATCAGCAACATCTTTTGGCGGCATTTTATAAGCACCATCATCTTGCGCAGCTATAGATAAGCTGAAAATAAAAAAGAGGATAGTGAATAGAGAAGAGAAACGGTAGATTGGCATAAAAGAAAATTTAGGTATTCAAGTTAAGGAAGTATTGGGTTTAAAAAAAGCCGGTAGTATAATTTTAGTGACTGATGGATTAAAAAGAAATTTGTCCATATAGTATTTGCTTTTATCTTTGTCCCCTCATGAAGCAGAACAACAATAATACATGGTGGTGGCATTCAACTCTATTGGGGCTGTAATGTCATACAATTGTATGTAACTATATTATAAAGCCCCGGTTTATCCGGGGTTTTGCTTTTTAAAAAATAAAATGAAAATAGAGATCAATACAAATTGTAAGCGAATGCTAGCCGATGTATTTACCCCGGTAGGTATTTACCTGCGGCTGCGGGATAAATTCAGAGATACGATTTTGCTCGAAAGCACCGACCATCATTCTTCCGAAAATTCCTATTCCTTTATTTGCATCAATGCAATTGGTGGAATGGAAATTACTTCTAAGGAAAGTGTAGAGTTTAAGTTGCCTGGACAAAAACCCGAAAAAGTTATTTTAAAAAATACAACTGAGGTTCCACAACTGTTATGGAACTACATGCAAAAGTTTGAAATCAAAAAAGGAGAAATTAAAGAAGAGAAATTTGCACAAGGACTTTTTGGTTACACCACTTATGATTCAGTTCAATTCTTTGATACGGTAAACCTGACAACCGACAACTTACAACTCACAACTGGTATTCCTCTCATGCGATACCGCCTTTATCAATACGTCATTGCCATCAATCATTTTAAAGACGAATTATTTATTTGTGAAAATAAAATCAATGGCATCGAAAGTGACGTAGCGGCTGTTGAATCATTAATAAGAAGTAAAGATGTGCCGGTGTATCCATTTTGTGTAAAAGGCGAAGAGACTTCAAACATGAATGAAGTTGATTATAAGGAAATGGTGAAGAAAGGAATTGCCAGTTGTCACCGTGGTGATGTATTTCAGATTGTACTCAGCAGAAGGTTTCAGCAAAAATTTATTGGTGATGAGTTTAATGTTTATAGAGCATTGCGAAGTGTAAATCCTTCGCCGTATTTATTTTTCTTTGATTATGGAGATTACAAACTCATGGGATCTTCTCCTGAAGCACAATTGGTGATTCAAGATGGTAAAGCAATCGTTCATCCCATCGCCGGCACTTATAAAAGAACAGGTGATGATGATGCAGATAAAAAAGCTACGGAAGCTTTATTAAAAGATGCAAAAGAAAATGCCGAGCATGTAATGCTGGTTGATCTGGCAAGAAATGATTTAAGTCGCCTATGTGATGATGTGCAAGTGGCTCATTACCGGCAGGTGCAATATTTTTCTCATGTTATTCATTTGGTGAGTGAAGTAACAGGTAAAGTAAGGGCCGGCAGCAATCCATTTGAATTGGTGGCAAAAACCTTTCCCGCTGGTACATTGAGCGGTGCACCAAAATTTAAAGCCATGGAATTGATTAACATTTATGAGCCAACTTCCCGAAGTTATTATGGTGGTGCCATCGGCTTCATGGGATTTAATGGAAGTTGCAATCATGCAATTATGATAAGAACATTTTTGAGTAAAAATAATACACTCACTTATCAGGCTGGTGCAGGTGTAGTGGCCGCCAGTAATCCCGAAAGTGAATTGCAGGAAGTGAATAATAAATTAGGAGCATTGAAAAAAGCGATTGACCTCGCCAAAGAAATTTAATACAATTATGCAATCAGCTGTAGTGCGACTATCATCGTCCCTTGCAAGTTTACGCCGGACTTGATCCGGTGCACTCTTCAGCTGCAGAACATAACTGAACATTTAATACGAAGATAACATGAACCACATAGAAGCATAGATAGAAAGTTTACACATAGTCATTCTATGTTTGTATTTCTATGTTCCTCATGTGCCTATGTGGTTCCCAAAAATAAAAAATGAAGATTCTAGTTTTTGACAATTACGATTCGTTCACTTACAACTTAGTTCACTTAGTTGAGAAAATAACTCATACTAAAGTAGATGTGTATCGTAACGACCAAATAGCCTTAGAGAAAGTGAAAGACTATGATAAAATAATTTTATCTCCTGGTCCCGGTATTCCGGAAGAAGCTGGTTTATTATTGCCATTGATAAAAGAATATGCCGCAACAAAATCTATACTGGGTGTTTGCCTCGGTCACCAGGCAATAGGCCAGGCATTCGGCGGAAGGTTAACCAATCTTTCAACTGTTTATCATGGAGTAGCTACTCCAGTTACAATTGATGAAACAAAAAAGCCGCAACTCTTTGAAGGCTTGCCATCAACTTTAGAAGTTGGTCGTTATCACAGTTGGATTATTGCTGAAGAAAACTTTCCTGATGAACTGGAAGTAACGGCAAGAGATGAAAATAATTACATCATGGGATTGCAACATAAAACATATGATGTGCAGGGTGTACAATTTCATCCAGAAAGTGTGTTGACGCCGATGGGGGAAAGCATTTTGAGAAATTGGTTAAACCCCAAACCCCTAAAGGGGCTATAGTGAACTAAAGCACAAACTTGTTCATTCTAGTTGGAGTAAAATGATTGATTGAATAATATTATTAATTACAAAACTAAGTTCCCCTTTAGGGGACAGGGGCATGAAAAAAATATTACAATATTTATTCGAACACAAAACGTTGACAAGAGATTCTGCAAAAGAAGTGTTAGTCAACATCGGTAAAGGCATTTACAATGAACATGAAGTAACTGCTTTTATGACCGTCTTTCTGATGCGCAGCATTACTATAGAAGAACTGCAGGGCTTTAGAGATGCTTTGCTGGAATTATGTGTAAAAGCAGATTTAAGTGAATACCAAACTATTGACATCGTTGGTACAGGTGGTGATGGAAAGAATACGTTCAATATTTCTACGCTGGCTTGTTTTATTGTAGCAGGCACCGGACAAAAAGTTGCCAAGCATGGCAATTATGGCGCATCTTCTATAAGTGGTTCAAGTAATGTGATGGAACAATTGGGTTATACTTTCAGTAATGATAACAGCAAACTGAAAAAAGAAATTGAAGCAGCGAACATCTGTTTTTTACATGCACCATTATTTCATCCGGCATTAAAATCAGTAGGGCCAATAAGAAAGAACCTGGCCATGCGGACATTCTTTAATATGCTGGGGCCGATGGCCAATCCTGCACATCCCACTTATCAACTGGTAGGAGTGTATAGTTTAGAGATGGCGAGAATATATAATTATCTATTGCAGTTGGGTGATAAACCTTTTACTATTATTCACAGTCTCGATGGCTACGATGAGATATCATTGACCAACGACACAAAAGTGATAACTAATGAAGGAGAAAGGATAATGACACCGGAACAATTAGGGAAAAGAATGGTATCAGCCCAAGATATCAGTGGTGGCAATTCTGTAGAAGAAGCAGCAAAAATATTTACCACTATTTTAAAAGGTGACGGAACATGGGCACAAAACGCAGTAGTGTTAGCAAATGCAGCAATGGCATTACATTGCACCGGAAATTATGAAAGTTATGACGATGCGTACAATGCAGCAATAGAAAGTTTGGAGAGTGGAAAGGCGAATGAATCATTACAAAAACTTATTTCCATTCAATAAATTTTTGTACTTAACACTTACAACTTATTACTTACGACTTACTTTATGGATATTTTAGAAACAATTGTAGCAGCGAAAAGAAAAGAAGTAGAAAAATTCAAACCGATGAGTAGCATCGAAAGGTTTGAAAAAGATGGTTTTTTCTGGCAGATAGCCAACCGGTCGTTGGTAAAAAATTTATTGCTGCCGGGAAGTACCGGCGTCATTGCTGAGTTTAAAAGAAAAAGTCCCAGCAAAGGATGGTTTAAAATCAAAGAACTGGAAGTGGAACCGGTAGTAGTTTCGTATAATAAACATGCGGCTGGTATTTCTGTATTAACAGACGGTGAATTCTTTGGTGGTGATTTGGATGATTTAATACAAACAAAAGTGGTGACGGATATTCCCGTACTGCGCAAAGATTTTATTATTGACAAATGGCAAATAGCCGAAGCAAAAGCTTTTGGGGCAGATGTAATTTTGCTGATTGCGGCTTGCTTGACTCCGACAGAAGTAAAAGAATTTGCTGCATATGCTAACAGCATCGGCCTCGAATCAATCTTGGAAGTACACAATGAAGAAGAACTTGGTCATTGCTGCGATGAAGTGAGTATGGTGGGAGTGAACAACCGCAACCTGAAAACCTTTGAGGTGGATATTAATAGCTCGCTGCAATTGATAGATAAGATTCCGGCTGGTAAGCCAGCGATTGCTGAAAGTGGTATCAGCAGTGTAGAGTCAATCGTAACTTTGCGGCAAGCCGGTTTCAAAGGATTTTTGATTGGTGAGAATTTTATGAAAGAAGAACAGCCGGGTAAGGCATTTGAAGAATTTGTGGAAGAGTTGGCCACGAATGGCACTAATAACACGAAAAAGAAAAATTAGGAGTAAAATGACTACAAATTCATGTGATTTATGCCTGAATTTTTAAAACATTTAAAACAAATATGTATCTGCGAATTAAACGACTCATTAGTGAAATTTGTGTAATTCGTGGCCAAAACCAAACAATATGAATATTAAAGTATGTGGCATCACCGAAATGAAACAACTGCAACAGCTCGATGGGTTGGATATTGATTTTGCAGGATTGATATTTTACAAAGAATCTCCCCGCTACATCGGTGAAAAGATCTCTAAAAAGGATTTGAAGAAAGCTGACCTCGATGTTAAAAAAGTTGGGGTGTTTGTAAACCCTGAGATGATTGATGTGTTAGATGCAATAGATGATTACGGTCTGGATGCCGTACAACTGCACGGCGATGAAAGCCCCGAAATGTGTGATGACCTGAGTAGCGAAGTGGAAGTGATAAAAGCTTTTAGAGTAACGGATAATGTTGACATTGATAAATTAGTTGCACCCTATGATGCGGTATGTGATTATTATTTATTTGATACCGGTGGATTGAAAGAAAGTTTTGGCGGTACCGGCAAACAGTTTGACTGGAGCATTTTATCCAAAGCCAAAATCGAAAAGCCATTTTTCTTAAGTGGTGGTATTAGTGTGGAAGATGCGGCTAAAATAAAAACCTTCAAGCATCCAGACTTTTTCGGTGTTGATCTTAACAGTCGTTTTGAAAAAGAACCAGGAGTAAAGGATATGGCGAAGGTGTTGCAGTTTAAGATGGCGATGAAGTTGTAGGCTAAAAGGGGAAAGTTTTTTCTATAAGCTCTGAAAGAGGAAATATCGAAGAAAATTTTTTCTTTAGGAAACTTCCCCTCCTTGGAGGGGCGAACTAAGGAAAATTAATTACTATAAGAAACTGGGGTGGGTCAACATGAAAAGAAAGATAATGCCATACAACCCAAAACTGAAAGAACTGGCAAAGCAGCTTCGCCAAAACATGACCTTTTCAGAAGTAAAACTCTGGAATGAATTAAAGAACGGTCAACTGATGGGATATGATTTTGACAGGCAAAGACCAATAGGAAATTATATTGTTGATTTTTTCTGTAAAGACCTTCAACTGGCAATAGAAGTAGATGGCATTACTCACATGGATGAAAAAGTAATTGCAAAGGATTTTGTGAGACAGGAAGATATAGAAAACTATGGAGTAAGTTTTTTACGATTTGATGCGTTACTGGTAGTAAATAAAGTGGAGGCAGCAGTAAGAGAGATTGAAGGATGGATAATTGAATATGAAAAAAAGAATGGGGTGAGTGAATTTGTGTTGCTAAAAAGGAAGTAAATGTTTGACCCACCCCTTTTGAAAATTTCTTTATTGATAAAGACTGCGGCCCCTCCTGAGAGGGGATGGTGGTCGTTTTAGTTCGGAAATAATGGACCATTGTGCTTTAGGATACATCCCCTCCTTGGAGGGGCGAATTAAGTGAGCTAAATGCTTTGAGAAAATGGGGTGGGTTTTGAAAAGAACCGTGTGTGAAGGATATGGGTAAGGTGTTGCATTTTCGTCAGGCGATGAAGAAGTAATTAGAAAAATTATGGAACATTTATTCGATGACGTTTCAGAAATAGAAGATAGGTTAAAGGCTGAATTCCCACCAGTTCTTTATAAATATAGAGACTGGAATTGTTCCGACCATAAAAAAATAATAAGTCATACTGAAGTTTGGCTTGCGCATCCAAAATCATTAAATGATGACATGGATATTAGGTTGCCATTAAAGTTTAATTATGATGAAATTCATAGCTCTTTGTTTTTTGACAAGTTAAAAAAATATGCTGAACAACATAACTGGTTTAAGAATTTGATTCCAGGTTCAAATGATTTTTTTATTGCTTGTGAAAAAAAACTGGAAGAGATTAAGAAAAATCCGACAGAGTATTTTAAACAAACACATAACTTAGTTTATAATAGTGAATTATATGATTGTATTGGGATATTTAGTTTGACCAAAAACCCTCTTAGTCGCACTATGTGGGCTCATTACGGAAATAATTCTAAAGGATTTTGTGTTGGGTTTAATACTGTCGAATTATTTAAAGATATTATGCCAATAAGTTTTGGTAAAGTTGAGTATGTTGATGAACCTATGGAATGGAGTTTTGTTAATGCTGAAACAGGAAAAATTTCAGAACCATTTTATTTGAAGCATACTGATTGGTTAAATGAATCAGAGTATAGATTTAATACACCAGATATAGTAAAAAACCAAAGAGTAAGGAAATTCAAACCAACAACTATCAAAGAAATTTTTATAGGGGCAAACATGCCTGAGAAAGACTTGCAGGAACTCATTTTGAGTATTAAACACAATCTCAAATCTCCTGTAAAATTGTATAAAATTTTAAGAGATGCTAATAGCTATGAGATTGGGAAAGCTGAAATCAAATTTTGAGGTTGAGTATTTGATGCCATGAAAACGGAACGTACAAGTGAGTGACACAACAGCCGATGCCATGAAAAACTGAAGCTGGCTAAATAAAATTAAATGACAACAACACAAACATATCAACAACCAAATGAACAAGGCTATTACGGTCCGTTCGGCGGTGCGTACATTCCGGAAATGCTGCATCGCAATGTGGAAGAACTGCGGACAAAGTACCTGGAAATTATTTATGAAGAACAGTTTCAAAAAGAATTTCAATACCTGCTGAGAGATTATGTGGGAAGGCCAACGCCATTGTACCTGGCGGAAAGATTGGGTGAGCAATTCGGGACTACTATTTATTTGAAACGGGAAGACCTTTGTCATACCGGGGCACATAAAATAAATAATACCATCGGCCAGATTTTATTGGCGCAGCGGCTGGGCAAGAAAAGAATTATTGCAGAGACAGGTGCCGGTCAGCATGGCGTGGCAACGGCTACTGTCTGTGCATTGAAAGGCGTGGAGTGCATTGTGTACATGGGCGAAAAAGATATTGAACGGCAGGCACCGAATGTGGCGAGAATGAAAATGCTGGGTGCAACGGTGATACCGGCTACCAGCGGCAGCAAGACATTGAAAGATGCGACGAATGAAGCGATACGGGATTGGATAAATCATCCAGATGATACACATTATATAATCGGTAGTGTGGTGGGGCCGCATCCTTACCCGGATATGGTGGCGAGGTTTCAAAGTGTGATAAGTGAAGAGATGCGCAAACAATTGCTGGAAAAAACTGGCAGTGAATTACCCAATTATGTGATTGCATGTGTTGGCGGTGGCAGTAATGCAGCGGGAGCTTTTTATCATTTCTTAGATGAGTTGAGTGTACAGTTGATTGCGGTGGAAGCGGCTGGTCATGGTGTTGATAGTGGTATGAGTGCAGCAACCACTGCATTAGGCAAGCCGGGTATTTTGCATGGCAGTAAAAGTTTGCTGATGCAAACGGAAGATGGGCAGGTGGTAGAGCCGCATAGTATTTCGGCGGGATTAGATTATCCGGGCATTGGTCCTTTGCATGCACATTTGTTTAAAAGCGGCAGGGCTACATTTTTAAGTGCTACGGATGATGAAGCATTGGCTGCATCTTTTGAATTGGCAAAGCTGGAAGGAATTATTCCTGCATTGGAAACAGGACATGCTTTGGCGGCGTTGAAGCAAATGAAGTTTAATAAAGAGGATGTGGTAGTGATTTGTTTGAGTGGGAGAGGCGATAAGGATATGGCGACGTATATGCAGCATTTATGACCTCACCCCGGTGAAATTTCTGATATTCGGGGAGTCATTACACCCTCTCCTTGAGGAGAGGGTGGCGGAGTATTCAAAATTGTGGAGTGTTTATTGGGTGAGGTTTTAAAGTGATATGTTTATGGAAGAAGATTACAATAATAATTTACATAAAGGAGCTATTGGTAAATTGTATCAGTACGGAAGTGAACTTCGTCAGTCTTCAACGAAAGCCGAAAAGATATTGTGGGAGAGTTTGAGGAATAGAAATCTTGATGGGTTAAAGTTTAGAAGACAACATCCGATTGATAAGTTTATCGCAGATTTTTATTGTCATGAAAAGAAGTTGGTTATTGAATTGGATGGAAGTGTACATGATGATAAGATGAATGCACAATATGATGAAGCCAGAACGTATGAATTAAAAGGGTCGGGAATTAAAGTTATAAGATTTAGAAATAGCGAAGTAGACAATAATATTTCATTTGTGTTGAAGGAAATTAGAAAAGCAACAGAAAAATAAAACTATAGGGCTCTCTTCTCCCTCTCCTCAAGGAGAGGGTCGGGGTGAGGTCAATTAATCATGAGCAGACTCAACCATACCTTTCAACAGCCAACCAAAAAGATATTAAACGTCTATTGCACCGCAGGCTATCCAAAACCTGATAGCACATTAGACGTAATGAAATCATTGCAAGCTAACGGTGCCGACATCATCGAACTCGGTATGCCCTATAGCGACCCATTAGCAGATGGCCCGGTGATACAACAAAGCGGAAGCATCGCTTTAGCAAACGGAATGACGATTGCAACACTCTTTGAACAATTAAAAGATTTTCGCAAAGGCATTTCTATTCCTGTCATCTTGATGGGTTATATGAACCCCGTCTTACAATACGGCTTTGAAAAATTTTGTACCGATGCTGCCACCGTTGGAATTGATGGATTGATCTTACCCGACTTACCGGAGTATGAATTTGAAACGGAGTACGGAGCAATTATTAAAAAGTATGGATTGGATTTTATTTTTTTGGTAACACCTGAAACAAGTGAAGAAAGAATTAAAAAATTAGACAGCCTCAGCAGCGGATTTTTATATGCAGTTTCTTCTTCCTCTACCACCGGTGGAGATAAAAGCACAACGGCCTCCACAGAATACCTGCAAAAACTTAAAAACTTACAACTCAAGAACCCCATACTCGTTGGCTTTGGAATTAAAGACAAAGCTTCTTTTGATGCCGTTTGTCAGTTAGCGGACGGCGGCATTATAGGCAGTGCCTACATTAAAGCATTGCAAAACACTACAGATGTTAATGCAGCCACAAAAAACTTTCTTTCGTCAATTATCCGGTAACAGGGCTTTGCCAACCGGGTAGATTGTATAAATTTGTATGCTGATCCGGTTATCCCGTTTCTGTTACAAAAAATTAATTGGTTAAGTATGAAAAAATTGCTTCTTATTTTAATGTTGTTGCCCCTTACTATGGTGGCCCAGGTAAAGAAACCAGTGCAAAAAGGTTTTTTAATTGAAGGAAAGCTGGATGGTTATAAAGATGGAACAAAAATCAGTTTGTATAGAAACGGTGTGCAGACAGAATGGCTGACTACTAAATTAGTAAAAGGAAAATTTTCATTGAAAGAAAAAGTAGAGGAGCCGCTTCTTTGTTTTATCGTTATCGATGGTGTGCAAAAACCAATTGAGCTTTATGTAGAAAATGCAGTGATCTCTGTGAAGGGCAATAAATCGAATACAGAAAAATATGAGATCAGCGGTTCTAAATCACACAAAGATTTTAATGAATTTATTACAGCCTTCTTACCAATTGCGCAGCAAATAAGTGCACAGGCTAATACATTAAATTCGATGGTGCCCGGTGCTGAAAGGGATGAGATGATGAAAAAATATACTACCCTGCAGGAAAATTTGCAAAAGACCATTGATAAATTTATTTCAAGCAAACCAAATTCTCCCGTAGGTCCTTTTTTGTTGGATGTTACGTATCAGTTTAATGAAGACATGGTGATGTTGGAAAGAAGATTTAATTCATTAAGTGCAGGTATTAAGAAATCTCAATCCGGTATGCGGCTGCAGGAATTGATAGCAGAAAAGAAAATTGGTGCCATAGGAACACAGGCGATAGATTTTACACAAGAAGATACTACTGGCACTCCCGTTTCTCTTTCTTCCTTCAGAGGAAAATATGTCTTGATAGATTTTTGGGCAAGCTGGTGCGGCCCTTGCCGTAGCGAAAATCCAAATGTAGTGGAGAGCTTTAATAAATTCAATAGTAAAAATTTTACGGTACTGGGAGTATCACTCGACAGACCCGGGCAAAAAGAAAAATGGATGAATGCAATTAAAGAAGATGGCCTTACCTGGACACATGTAAGCGACCTGCAATTCTGGAGCAACTCCGTTGCAAAGTTGTACCACATACAAAGTATTCCGCAGAATTTTTTAGTAGATCCGGAAGGAAAAATTATTGCCCGTAACCTGCGAGGCCCTGCCTTGGCAGAAAAATTATGTGAAGTGTTAGGTTGTAATTAATTACTCCACAACTTTTATACTATTATCCGGAAGTTTTTTGCTTCCGGATTTTTTTATTTTTAAACAGTACACTTTTTCAGTTTACTTTTTACAATCTTTAGTATCAACGAAGTATGTGCTGGATGATATGTATTTGTGGGGCATAAGACATCTACCCCGTAAGAGGTATCTGCTAATTATTAAGATTGCTTAACTTGTAATACCATTTTACCCCTGTCCAAAACATTTAACCATGAAAATTATTCTCCTGCTCCTGGCGGTTTCATTATCACTTTCATCCACATCACAGATCTTAAATAAAGTAAAAGATCGAATCAAAGGAAAAGCTAATTCAGAGGCAAGCAATGCCAAATACAAAGCAAAAAATAAAGTACGGGAAGGAGCTTATAAAGAGCTGGATGATTTTAATGCCGAGTTCGACTCTACAGATACTGACTATGCCATTTTATTAAGCGATAATTCCGGATTATTCAGCGGTAAAGGAAGGGGAGAGTTTGGCGCAAAATTTTTGCGGTTAGGTGGCATCGCCAATTCATTATATAAAGATGCAAATCTTACTGATGAAGAAAATGCAAGACTCAATCTTCAGCTTGGTCAATCAGGGTATGCTACTGGTCGTTTGATATATGCGGAAAAAAGATTGAATGCAGCCCGTCTTTATTTTGAAAAGGGTTCTCTCAATGATGATCTTGGATATATGAAAGCAATTGCTACGCAGGGTTTGCTTTATACATCCATGGGTCGCTTTGCACAGGCCGAAGCAGCTACTATTGAAGCATTGTCTATAAGAAAAGATAAACTGGGTGATAACAGTATGGGTGTAGCAGCATCTTATAATAATTATGCCGTGCTGCATTACAACCTCGGATTGTATAATGAAGCAGAAAAAGAATTTGCAACAGCCCTTGCAATCATAAAAGAAAATGGACAGGAACAGGCAATGACGCAGGCCATTGTGCAAAACAACAAAGCCATTCTTTATCAATCAATGGGGCGATATACTGAAGGAGCTAAACTGTTAGAAGAAGCATTACAACTGGCAGGCAAATTGGAAGTAACTAAAGCAAAAAATCATCTCAAGTTTTTTTCTAACCTCGCATTGCTATATCAGCAAATGGGAAAGTATAGCGAAGCAGAACGTATTTACCAGGGACTAGAAAGGCGACTGGAAAAGGGTAAACCGGAGTATGCTAATATGCTGAACAATCTTGCTATTCTTTATTTAGTAATGAAAAAAGATGATAAGATGGAGGAGATGCTAAGGCGATCAGCAGGCATTTATAAAAATACATTGGGTGAAACAAATCCTGCTTATGCAAAAGTGGTGAGTGACCTGGGAAATTATCTCCGCTACAAAGGCCGTTATGATGAAGCTATGCCGATGCTCGATGGTGTAATGAAAAGCAGGGAGCAATCACTCGGTATCAATCATCCATTGTATGTGCAATCGCAAGAAGACCTTGCCATACTTCATTGGAAAAAGAAAGAGTATAGCAAAGCCTATTCATTATATCATGAAGTGATGGAGAAGTCGCTGGATTTTATCAATAAGTATTTTGCGCCGATGAGTGAAGCAGAAAAAACAAAATACTGGGATATTCTTTCACCAAGATTTCAGCGATTTTACAATTTTGCGTTGGAAGCCGGTAGTACCGATAAAAATATATTGACCGATTTGTTTGAATACCGGGTAGCCACCAAAGGATTATTGATCAGCTCTTCCCGCAAAGTGAGCGAAAATATTCTTGCCAGTGGTAATGAGCAATTAGTAAACGATTTTTCTACCTGGATAGATCAAAAAGAACAATTGACCACTTTATATGCTTATTCAAAAGAAGAATTAAAAGAGCAAGGTGTAAATATAGATTCACTGGAATCTGCCACCAATGCTATGGAAAAAAGACTGTCAG
This sequence comes from Chitinophagaceae bacterium, assembly GCA_031397865.1. Taxonomy (GTDB): domain Bacteria; phylum Bacteroidota; class Bacteroidia; order Chitinophagales; family Chitinophagaceae; genus JJ008. Next base: position 186,619 of record JANNMN010000005.1, on the reverse strand, counting down.
AAAACTCCACCGAGTTTTCCCGTTTTTATTTTACCAGCAAAACAAAACTAACCGACCTGCAAAAAAAATTAAAAGCAGATGAAGCATTGGTAGAAATAATTCAACTAAAATATTTTGACCAGATACTTACCGATAGCAGCATGTATGTTGGATTAATTCTGACAAAAAACAGTCCGCAACCCACATTAGTTCTATTACCTAATGGAAATGAACTGGAAGGCAAGCTGGCAAAAACCTATCGCCTTTCTATGAAGAATAAAATCAATGATGAAAAATCTTACACTTATTACTGGCAACCATTTGAAACTGCAGTAGCCGGTAAAAAAACAATTTACGTATCACCCGATGGAGTGTATAATCAGCTAAGTTTATATACATTGAAAAAACCTGTGGGTGATTTTTTAATCAAGCAATATGATTTTGTGTTGCTTGGCAATCCCCGTGATATTTTAAAAACGGATAAAGCCTCTGCCACACCCAAAAACGCAACGCTGATTGGTTTTCCAGATTATGGTTCTCCCACTATTCCCGAATTGCCACAAACGAAAGTGGAGGTAGAAGGAATTTATAAAACATTTAAAACATCCGGCTACCAGGTGGTGCAGTGGGTGCAGCAGGATGCTACGGAGGCCAAATTAAAATCCACCAATAAAATTGCTGTATTGCATATTGCCACCCATGGTTATTTTTTAAAAGATGTAGAAAAAGCCAACTGGCCCATTGGGGTGCATGCAGATAATGCAAAAGATAATGTGTTGTTGCGATCCGGTCTTATGCTTGCCGGCGCATCGGAGGCAGATAAACAATCTGCCAGTCTCGATAATACCAGCAATGGCATCATCACTTCTTACGAGGCTATGAATCTTGATCTCAAAGGAACCAATCTTGTTGTACTCAGTGCCTGCGAAACTGGTTTGGGCGAAGTAAAAGCCGGCGAAGGTGTGTATGGTTTGCAACGGGCATTTTTGGTGGCGGGTGCACAGGCATTAATTATGAGTCTGTGGAAAGTAGATGATGCCGCCACACAGCAACTCATGAATAATTTTTACAGCAACTGGATTAAAACCGGGGATAAACAAAAAGCATTCAAGCAGGCGCAACTGCAACTGATGACGAAATACAAAGAACCTTATTACTGGGGTGCATTTGTAATGATGGAAGATTGAGAAATTAATACAAAAATTATTTGCCCGGCTGTAGTACTACTATCATCGTCTGTTGTGTCACTCACTTCATCGTTCGGTAATTCTATTGAGCTTTTTTTAAAGATGCCATTCATTCTGTCAGCAAATATGCGGTAAGGTCCTATAAGTTTAAAAGGGCTTTTAATTTGTCTAAGTTTTCAGATGCAAATATTGTTGTTCTTCCTTTCCATTGTGTCATATACGTTAAGTCATTATTATACCACTGTGTGTATTCATCGGATGCTTCTGGAATTATTGTTAAACCTAATTTTCTATCCAAATTATTAATGTCAACCTGTTGGTCTTGTATTAATATTTCAATGCCTTCTATCTTCTTTAGCTCATCCCAAATTGATAAATGTTCAATTGCCTTGTCAAAGGTGGAAGCAATAATTTCGTAATCTTCATAATAACGACCATATTCGTCTAAAGTAAATTCCATTTGGTAAGAAGTTGTTGCACATACAAATTGATATTTAGCCAAGTCTGTCTCCGACAAACTAAAATCAATTATTGCCGTTCCTGATCGAACAGGATATCCGCCATCTCCTTGCAATAAGCCAAAATGAATGGGCGCAAGTCCTGCCAAAAACTTATAGCCACTATATTTTTGTTGAAATTCAATTAGAGGTTCAAAAACGGGAGCATTATTGGCGATAAAAGATTCAATGATTTCTTCTCGATTAACAGTACTTGAAAATCTTTCTTGATTTATTAAAAAGTTATTTGCTCTGATGGAGAGTTGATTCATTATTTGAGAGGTGTTTAAATACCGCAGTTTTTTCGATAATCTATTTCCTTTGTATATATATATGAAATCAGTGTTTTACTTCTTCACTACAATTGTTTTTCCCACCAGATCGCCGACTCTTTGGTTTAATTTATTGTTGGAGGCAACAATTAGTCCTATTATTCCAAAAAAGGGAAAGAAATCAATCAGATCAAAAAGATGCCGTGCAGTAGTATTGCCAAGATTTGCTTTAGCACCATTCTGTCGCAATACTTTTATTTTAAATAACATTTTGCCTAATGATTGTCCGGCATATGCTTCCAGCACCGGCATAATTAAAAACCAAAAAGAAAAACAAATAAAAGCAGGAAATCCCGTAACCCGATAAGTTATTCCACCGCCATCAGAATAATATTTATCTCCAAAGTTTGTTGCCATCAATATAAAAAACCCCGCATTAATAGCATAGTCAATTGCAATTGCAAAATAACGGCTGGTTTTACTGGCTAATTCGTAGGAATATTCATCTTCTTCAAATAAGTCTGTCATAATAAAGGTTTAAATTATTACTTATCCCAACTGCCTTTTATACAACTGTACTGCATTTTCAAACCCAAGATATAAAGCATCGCAGATAAGAGCATGTCCAATGCTAACTTCATCAAGGTTTGGGATATGTTGTTTAAAGTATTGTAAGTTTTGCATATCCAGATCATGACCCGCATTAATGCCAAGGCCAAGTTCATTAGCTTTAACAGAAGCTGCTATGTAAGGTTCAATTGCCTGTTGCTTATTGCCCATTGCATATTGCTTTGCATAACTCTCAGTATATAATTCAATCCTATCAGTTCCGGTTACAGCAGCACCTTCTACCATTTTTATATCAGGGTCCACAAAGATGGAAACACGGATGCCAGCTTTTTTAAACACTCCGATAATTTCTTTCAGGTAGTCTTTATTCTTTATCGTATCCCAACCATGGTCGCTGGTTAGTTGGCCAAGTGCATCGGGCACTAAGGTTACTTGTGTGGGTTTTACTTCCAATACTAAGTCCACAAACTTTTGTTCCTTACAATTGCCTTCAATATTATATTCTTTGGTGATTATTTTCTTTATCTGCCACACATCTTCATAGCGGATATGCCGTTCATCAGGTCGTGGGTGTACCGTTATCCCATCCGCACCAAATCTTTGTGCATCGATGGCGGTTTTTATAACATCCGGATTATTACCGCCTCTTGCATTGCGCAGCGTAGCAAATTTGTTCAGGTTTACAGAAAGCTTGGTCATTTGTTTAGCTGAATTTTTAGGATAGTTAAATATAAATAAACCTGACATTTCACACCGCACAACTTTCACCCAATTTCATATAAACCCTCTGCAATTTTTTGCGCCGCATTTGCAAGGTAATGTTCCTTCATGGTGTGTTTCGCCATAGTCGCAGGTAAGCTCTTCACCTTTTTTTATATTGCGCAGCGCATAATATTCTACCAGCCGATAGGCTCTTCGCATAAAAACATTCGGATCGCAAGAGTGATTAAGATGCCGCAGTTCATTACTATTTATACTTGCATCCAGGGCAATAGGGTCATTATCAAACTCTACCATAAAAAGTACATTGCCCGGCTGCAACTTTACCCGTCGCTGTGCTTCTTTATAACTGATGATCTCCCCATCTATATTGCCGATCTTTTTTCTTTTGGGAATATTGCTCAATGCATAAGCACCAGTACCGGCAATCTTACTCTTCTTGGTTTGTATGGAATAACGAAGTTCACTCATGCATCAAAAATACGAAAGCAACAATAGTGACGAGGGAGAAAATATTAAAGTTCTTTCCAGGTATGATCCGCTAATAATTGCACACCGGCAATAAATTTTTTGAATGGCCCATTTTTTCCCCATTCTTTGGGAGAAACTAAGGAGAGCATAAAACTATCATCATTTTTTTCGTACAGGTAATACACCTGCCCGATGTTTGGTTTGAAAGTGAGTTTGGCGCCATATATCATCAGCGACAATTCTTTTCTTTTTTGGATTTCATGTGCCTGTAAGGCCAATAGTTCTATCTGCTTGCGAATCTGATCCAATTGCATATTGGTTTGCTCTTCCATGGCTGTTAGAGCTTTGTGTTTGATCACACCTTCTTCCGTAGCTTTTATCACTGCACCGGATACAGAAGCGGAGTAAGGCAATACACTCATCTGCTTATGATATACATCTGCATTAGTGTATGCTGTGCCATTTTCTTTATATCCCTGCTGTGTTACTTTCAAATATCCGTTGGGCAAAATCTCATGTACCACATGCAATATCACTTCTCCTTTTTTATAAAAGTGAATTTCAAAAGTTATTCCATCAGGAATTACCGCCTGTACCTTGTCTGCCAGCTCATGATTGGTAAAATCATTCAGATCTCCATCTGCATTTATCTTATAAGTGGATGCAAAAGCCTGGTTCTCCAACGTTACCCAGTTGTGATAGATCAATAGTTCTTTGGAATTGGGTGTCGCTTCTATTTTGTAAATACCGCTTTTGGGTCTTTCACTGTTTTCATAAGTGCCTTTTTCTGGAAAGAGTTGCCATGCTGCCAGGAAATTATATGCTTGTACCATAGTAAGTAAGAATAGGAGAGGCGGTTTGTTTCAACAAAGGTTTTGTTTTTGGCTGATATAACAAAAGATAATGAGTTTTGTTTGAGGTTCTTATTGAAATACATTTAACGAAGAGCTAATAAGTATTTTTTATCTTTAATCTTCTATACATTTTTAGATGAAAAGTTATTTTGCTTCTTATTATCCTTCGTCGTCTGTTCAGCCGGTAGAAGCCACTGTGCTGGTGTTTGACAAAAACCTGAGTATTGGCTTCCGCCATGCAGATGGAAGCAATGCCATGATGAGTTGGCAGTTGCGGGACGTGGAAGCTACGTTTGACTTTAGCCGGCAAAGCTCCCGATTAAAAAATAAAAAACAACCCGGCGAGATATGGATTGAAGGAAATGATGCTTATAAATTTATTAAAGGAATAGAAGCTGAGCAGCAAAAACCATGGCATAAAAAAAGAAGCGGCAAAGACTGGATAAGAAATTCTATTCTTTTCACCGGCATCATTGGTGTATTGGTATTGTTATACTTTTTGATAGTGCCATGGCTTTCTGAAAAATTGGCTTCCAAAGTTTCCGTAAAAACAGAGCAGCAATTAGGCGATGCAGTGTATGATGCGATGGGCCTTGCCAGTTTGGAGGATAAAGAAGCCAGCCTTAAGCTCAATGATTTTTTTAGTGCCATGGAAGTGCCGACAGCTTACAACATTCGTATTACGGTGGTAAAAGATAATACCGTCAATGCCTTTGCACTTCCCGGCGGCCGGATAGTTGTGTACAGTGCTTTATTGAAAGAGGTCGATTCTTATCCTGAACTGGCAGCATTATTAAGTCATGAGTTTACCCATGTCAATAACAAACATTCTACTAAATCTATTTTCAGAAGATTAGGTTCAAAGATTTTTATAGGGTTACTGCTGGGCAATTTTGGAGCGGTTACATCTGTATTGGTTGATCATGCAGATGATCTTAAATCGTTGAAGTATTCACGGCGGTTGGAAAAAGAAGCAGATACCGATGGACTTGAAATTTTAATACAACGAAAAATTGATCCTAAAGGGTTCACCGATTTATTTAAACACCTGAAAGCTGCAGCACCTTCGAATACATTGCCTGAATTTTTAGTTAGTCACCCGGATGTTGACAAAAGAATTAATTATATTACAGAAGCAGGAAAAGGTGCAGTGGTTGAGGAAAACGAGCAACTAAAAGCTATTTTTGAAAAAATAAAATAAATAACCATGCTAATTACCACAACAAGTTCAGTAGATGGAAAACCTGTGCAGGAATACCTGGGCGTTATCAATGCACAAAGTATCATCGGAGCCAATATCTTTAAAGATATTTTTGCCGGATTAAGAGATATTTTCGGAGGCAGAAGTAAAACGTATGAAAAAGTTTTGGAACAAGCCAAAGAAGATGCTCTCCGGGAATTATCACAAAAAGCACAGGCACTTGGTGCAAATGGAATAGTAGGAGTGGATCTCGATTTTGAAACCATTGGCAACAACGGCAGTATGCTAATGGTGATTGCAACCGGCACTGCAGTTCGGTTATAAATTTTAAAACATAAAAAATTGATGAAACGATTATATTTTTCTTTCCTGGTGATTATAGCTATGGCATTTCAATCAATGTCACAAATAGTAGCAGCACCTGCGGAAATAATAATGCAGGGAGCTTACCGGCAGGCAACCAAAGAAAATAAAAATGTGTTCGTCATGTTTCATGCATCATGGTGCGGCTGGTGTCATAAAATGGATGCCAGTATGAATGATGCGGATTGCAGTCAGTTTTTTAAAGACAACTATGTGATAGTACACCTGGTGGTGGATGAATCAAAAGGAAAAGAACATCTTCAAAATCCTGGTGCACCAGAATTTAGAAAAAAATATAATGGTAATGAACAGGGCATTCCATTCTGGCTGGTGTTTGACAAAGAAGGTAATCTACTGGCCGATTCTAAAATGAGAAAAGCCGATGAAGCACCTGAACTTGGTGAAAACACAGGCTGCCCAGCTACTGAAAAAGAAGTGGAATATTTTATTAGTGTACTAAAAAAGACATCCACTCTCAACCAGCAACAAGCCGAAGTAATTAAAAAGAGATTCAGGAAAAATGAAGTAAAGTGAGTAAGCCTACCAATTTCTAAGTTCGTCTGCAACTGCTTCATTCAGATGATTTTCATTCTGAATGATCCAGCGGGGCACTTCACCGGGTGCAATTCTCCAGTCAGTTTCTTTTTTCTCCATCGAGAAAAAAATACGGTTACCTCTTTCATCACACACATTTACATTCAACAGATCATCGCCGGGGCTTTTTACTTTTCTAAAATTAAATTCCCACAAGCGGCCTTCAGCTTTTACCAACCGGCTAAACTGAATCATCTTCACAAATTGTATAAGCATAGGTTGAATTTATACTAATTGGATTTACAAATTAGTCCGGATGTTTCCGGTATAATGCCGAGGCCAAATGGTGATAAATATTAAATTAGTCAAACCAAAATGGCCATTCGGTATTACTTGTCAGCAAGTAACAATTTCTATGCTATAAGCGAATTTTGAAAATAAAAAGTTGTTCACAAAATTGATTGCAAACAATGAGTTTTTTTTAATGTGTATTGCCAGGTAAATAAGAATGAAAAATTACTATCATCGTATCAGGGTTACTACTCCCTTTTCAAAATAGGGTTTGCCCAAATGGTCAGTGGCTTTTACCATCCACACATAAGTGCCGGTGGATTGCAGTTCACCGTTTATTTTTCCATCCCAACCCCTGCCATTGATGGTTGTGCTGAATACCAACTGGCCCCATCGATTATATATATTGAAATAATCAATGTTTGTAATACCAACGGCTATCGGGAATAATAAATCATTCTTTCCATCATTGTTGGGAGTAAAACCTGTTGGTACAAATACAGTAGGTTTTGTTTTAAATACTTTGATGGTGATATAAGCTGAATCAGAACAGCCATCTTCGCTGTAGGCAACAACTTTATATCGAATACCATAAGAAGGAGCACTAAAAATGGCGATTGGATTACCAATACTTACCGATGATAAAAAAGTTGCAGGACTCCAGGAATATGTTTCACCTCCCATAGCATTCAGTTGCAATGGCTGCCCGATTATTACAGCCGTATCGTTACCGGCCGACACATTCATTTTGGGAAGCACCGTTACTGTTACAGTATCTCTGCCTGGTTTAGGACAACCTTTTGTATCAAAAGCGGAAAGAATATAATTGGTTGTTCGTGGCGGATAAGCAATCGGGTTAAGAATTGTTGCATTGTTGAGGCGGTTGGCCGGTGCCCATATCCAGGAGCTTCCATCAGTTGTTCCATTAAGTTGTATCGAAGTATTGTAACAAATGGCCAAATCTTCTCCGGCATTAGCAACAGGATAAGGAATGGGAGTTACTCTTACAACATCTGTCGCATTGCATCCACCAATAGTGGCAGTTACAGTGTAGTCGGTAATGTCATTAGTAAATGCAAATGGATTTTTTGCCAAGGGATTAATAAATTGAGCCGCCGGTGTCCAGCTATATTGTAAACCATCTGATTGTACCCTCAGTTGTATTGTATCACTCTGGCAAATGATAGTATCATTCATTGCAATTAATGTAACTCTATCAACCACATTTACTTTTACAGAATCCCTGTTCTTACATCCATTATCATCAAGGCCTACATAGTAAGTAGTAGTAACTCTTGGCGAAACCGTAGGTGTTGCCGTATTCGCATTGATAATATTTACGGGAGGTGTCCAGCTGAAATTACCATCTCCACCCGCAAGCAATGTAAGATTATCATTTACACATATCAATGTATCTCTAAATGCCAATGCTATTGGTGGCTTATCTATAATAGTAACCATTTTGGTAATGGTATCCTTACATCCCCTGGTATCTGTAGCAATGAGCCGCACATTTTTTACTCCCAATGCAGGATATGTGTAAGAAGGATTTTGCACACTAGAAATATCGTTTGTAACAGTAGGTTCTCCAAAATCCCATGTCCATGAATTAGGTACTCCGTAAACAGAAGTGGTAAAATCTGTAAAGAAAGTTGGTTTGGTCAAACAAATTCCGGCTGATGTGAAATTTGGTTCAAACCCCGGAAATACTTTTACAGAGGTGGTTGTAGAATCATTACAGGGATCATTTCTATTGATCACTAGTTTAACGGTGTAAACACCGATAGCAGGAAAGGTGTAAGTAAGTGTAGGCCCGGTTGCTGAATGTATAATGGCATTAGAACTATTCATCACATCCCAATCTGTAGTAATGATAAGTGGGCTGGTAGATAAATTGGATAGAGTAATTGTTTGTGTGTTCTTACATAAATAATAATCAGGTAATAAGGTAGCAGCGGTCACATTGCAATCAGCAATATGTATCTGCAGGTCTTTTCTTTGCGTAGCTATTACTTGTCCATTTCTTATCTCCTGTACACATACGGTTACTACATATATACCAGCTGGCGGTGCAGTGCCAGTTATTAATCCTGTGGCATTATCTATTTGCACATTGGGCCCTAGTGGCATAGATTCATTAAAGGTGGGAACATTATAAGGAACAACAGGGTAGGGTGGAGGATTGGGCGGTACAGATGATCCGCCACCTGTTGCAGTACTTGCATAGGCCTGGCAGAAAAAATAATTCAATTGATCTCCATCTATATCTTGTGCTCCAAAGCTGTAAGAAAAATTATTATCGGCACAAACCACCACGAGGTCATTGCCGGTAAAAGTGGCACTGTTATTTTCTGATCCGTTTAAAATAGGAGCGGTGCCGGGTATTTCTGCAGTATAAGTAGCCCCTACGTTTCCCGAGCCGGGAGAAAAGTTATCAATTCCATTGATCCGATAATTGATCTGGCTGGCCATTACATAACCACCTGCTGAGGCAGGCAATGAAATAGTAAAACTATAATAAGCGATATCATAGCATACTGCTGGTGGATTGGTAATGCAGGGATCTGGGTTGGTGATCTGGATTGTTTCTTGTGCGGAAATTGGCACATTCAAATCATTCATGCGGGCACCAGTGCCTTTATCAAAAATGGAAATAATAGTAGGATTGGGAAATTGCCGGCCGCTGCCGCAACGTTGAAATAATTTAAGGGTAACATTATACTGGTTCATGCCATTATTCATCCCCGTAAAGGTGTAATACATTTCCCCGCCGGTTATATGGCTGGCTCTTGCTGCAAATGAAAAGATGGCAAGAAGGATGCAAGTATAAAAAAGTCTTTTTATCAATTAAGGGAGGGGTGTTACTAAAGATACGTTAATAAACGAAAATGGAGATTGACTAGTTGCCTGAAATTTGGCTAAAAAGCTATTCTTGACGGATTTATATATTATTGTATACGATGGAATGAGAACCAACATGAAAGGCGGGACGATTCAAACCTGTATGTGTTGAATATCGGCCAAGTATTGTCCATGCAGAATGTCTTTACTTAAAAAATTAAATAATTCAATGGTATTGGGCTTAAATTGATTGTGTGTTATTATTGTTGTTTGTCAAACACCCAATGGTTATGGTAGTCCTGTGGTCTACCTATAAAAAATTCGTCAGCTATAAATTCATTTTGATTGTCACCAAACTTATAATTAACAACATTTGAGAACCCGTTTCTGTAAATTTTTGCTTTTAGATTATTCCCTTCCCATTCTAATTTGCCTTTAAATAATATTTTCTTTCTCCTGACTTTTCCGTCAGCAATCATTTTAATGCCCAATTTCTGTTTCTTGCCATTAATTATAAAATATCTGGACAATTTTAACTTATCTCCGTCTTGCGTTATGGTAAATACACCCTCTGTCAACCCCTTTGCCCAATTAGCTTCTAATTTGCTTTTTTGTAAATTAAGTATCCAAGTCCCTGAATAATTTGGTCTTTGTGAAAAAGCTTGGGTTTGACAAATTAAGAACCCAAATACTGTCAATAAAATTTTTATTTTACGTCTCATAAGCGAAAGTTTAAATTGTATAAGTTGTTAAGAGCAGCGGAGATAAAAGTAGAATTATAAAAAATTGGAAAAATGCCATAATATTTAAATTAACATAATATTTGCCGTTATTTTATTGGTTGTTGGTCCTTGTAAAATTACCCACAAAAACAAGAACTTGAAACAGTTGCAACCCCACAAGAGCTTTAGCAATCTTCTTGGAGTATTAATGGGGCTAAATATTTATTTTTAATCCTAAATGAATTACATGAAATATTTGTTGTTGGTTGTTTTGCTTGTACCGGTATTAGCCAATGCCCAAGATTGTAAAATAATTAGAGAAACAGATTCTTATACTAAACAAACAAAAATAACAACCGGCTTTGTTCATGTAGATGGTGGCTCCATATCTATTGATGCAGATAGCAAAGAAATAATTGTACTCTTTTCACTAGAAGGAGCGGAGAAATGCTTTGGTGATAACTCCACTGCCGAAATTTTCTTTGAAGGATTTAAATCAAAAACTATGAGCCGCAACCAGGGCACTATGAACTGTGAGGGCTTTTTCCAGTTCGTATTCCGCAATACAGCCGGCACTCCAACCACCACACTTCAGCGGATGATGACCAAGAAGATCACTCACATCATTTTTACGGGTAATAGTAAAAAACCTGTTACGGTAAACGTTGGTCCCGGCGAACAGGAGATAATAATGAAGCAAACTACCTGCCTGGTGGCAGAAGCTAAAACACTGATTAAGTAATCTTTACATTTCCTACCTACTGATTTACTCTTATTTGATTTTAAGAGTTATATATCAGCTTGTAGCTATACGAAGGACACAAGAACAAGCAATGTCACTATTTTTTTGGGTGGGTATATGTTGTTTCTTGCAAATAGATTTGAAAGCAAAGATATCCGTTTTTATAAATCCACCTTGTTAGAAAAACTTATCCAATCCTTTGAAACATACCCCCAATCCTATGAAACAGACCATTTATCCAATTACTCTGAACTACCAACTGAATGCTGTTCCGTCCAAACAAAATGATTCTTCAATTTCATTACAGCAGTTAGTCAGTACCCTTGTGACAAATTCCCTGCCTGCAGCAGATCGCAGCAACACCATTGTTGTGAACAATATAGGGCAGGGAATTGCACTGGGAAAAGCCACCTTAAAAGCCATTCCTGTTATCCGGGAAATCCTTTCAACAGTTGTCAATAATTCTAAGAATGGCGAAATTTATATTACTGCCGAAAAATTTCGTGATGTGGTAATAGTGGAAGTGCAGGAAAGAAATAATTACAATGGCTATGCCCTGGCCTATAGTATCGGTTCTATGGAATCTGATGCTTTAAAGTTAGGCGGTCATCTATCTATTAAAGGCCCGCAACAGAAAGTGGCTACGATCTCTTTTAGTTTTCCTTTGTTTGCGGCTTGAGAATAGCAACCTTTTGTTTCAATCAAACGGAAATGGTAAGTACCCACTCTTTATTTTAAAAAATAATCCAACATATAATAAATAACCACAACAAATTATCAAAACTGCAATTCGTACTTCTTTTCTTTTTGAAAGCCAGTAAGTAAGCAGGAAAAATATAATAGCAATTATTCCGATAAAACCTGGTAAGATTAGATTAAACATAGCTCCCAGTTCATATCCTTCCATATTTACAGATGTAGAAAGAATTGTTGCCGCAATAGTGAAAACGATGATTGCTAATAAGCCAATACTTCTCAGATTCATAAAATGATTTTATTTATTCCTTTCTATTAAAGGTATTTTTTTTAATTCTTTATAACACAAAAAAAACCCGCCTTCAAAAAAGGCGGGTCTTGAAAATCTATATCAGTTCTATTAATACCTGTAATGTTCTGCCTTAAACGGACCTTCTTTGCTGATACCAAGATATTCAGCTTGTGCAGTTGTCAATTCATCCAGCACCACACCAATTTTTGAAAGGTGCAGACGAGCTACTTTCTCATCCAAATGCTTTGGCAATACATATACTTTGTTCTCATAGTTTGTATGATTCTGCCAAAGTTCTATCTGGGCCAACGTTTGGTTAGAGAATGAATTACTCATTACAAATGATGGGTGACCTGTTGCACAACCAAGATTTACCAAGCGGCCTTCAGCCAAAATGATAACATCTTTTCCATCTATAGTATAAATATCTACCTGTGGTTTGATAGTGTCCTTTGTATCACCATAGTTAGTATTCAACCAGGCAATATCAATTTCAATATCAAAGTGGCCAATGTTACAAACGATCACTTTATCCTTCATCAGTTTGAAATGCTCACCACGGATCAAATCACGGCAACCACTCGCCGTAACAACGATATCAGCTTCTTTTACTGCATCGATCATTTTCTTTACTTCAAAACCATCCATCGCAGCTTGTAAAGCACAGATAGGATCGATTTCTGTAACGATAACACGGCAACCAGCTCCTGCCAAAGATGCAGCAGAACCTTTACCTACATCACCATATCCACCAACTACTGCTACTTTACCAGCAAGCATTACATCAGTAGCACGGCGGATAGAATCCACTAATGATTCTTTACAACCGTATTTGTTATCAAACTTTGATTTGGTAACAGAATCATTTACATTGATAGCAGGCATTGGTAATGTACCTTTTGCTACTCTTTCATATAAACGGTGTACACCGGTAGTAGTTTCTTCAGAAATACCTTTTACATGCTGGATCAACTCTGGATATGTATCCAATACCATGTTGGTCAAATCACCACCATCATCAAGGATCATATTCAACGGCTTGTCTTTGCCACCAAAGAATAATGTTTGTTCAATACACCAATCAGCTTCTTCCTGTGATTGACCTTTCCAGGCAAACACACCAATACCAGCAGCAGCAATAGCAGCAGCAGCATGATCTTGTGTAGAGAAAATATTGCATGAACTCCATTTTACTTCAGCTCCCAATGCAGTTAAAGTTTCAATCAACACGGCAGTCTGGATGGTCATGTGTAAACAACCAGCTACTCTTGCACCTTTCAATGGTTGAGATGGTCCGTACTCTTTGCGGATAGACATCAATCCGGGCATTTCTGCTTCGGCTAATCTTATTTCTTTACGACCCCACTCAGCAAGGGAAATATCTGCCACTTTGTAGGGCAGGCTGAAATCAATGGATTTTGTTACTGTTGACATTGTTTAATTTTTAGATGGCAAAAATACAATTATAGAATATTCTTCTACGGAATTATGTAAATTTGGGAGAATATCCTTTTATCGTATTATTTAAAGACTAAAATCCTTTTTAGTAATGGCAAAAGCGGCAAAAACAGAAAAAACAGCTATCAGCGATATTGTATTGGATGCGAAAGACCTTTCTATACTAAATCTGCTGCAGCAAAATGCCCGGATGACGGTTAAAGAAATTGCGGATACCATACACCTGAGTACTACGCCGGTGCATGAACGTATTAAACGGATGGAAGCAAATGGAGTAATAAAACAGTATGCCACTTTAGTAGATCATACAAGGGTAAAGAAAAGTTTAATAGCCATTTGCTATGTCTCCCTGAAAGAACATAATAAAACTGCTGGTACAAAATTTGTAAAAGCAATTCTGTCGATGCCCGATGTGGTGGAGTGTTATACTATTTCCGGCGAATTTGATTTTATGCTGAAAGTGATGTGTGAGGATATGAATGCTTATCATGATTTTCATGTGAATAAGCTAAGCCAGATCGAAAATATGGGACATGTGCAAAGTATTTTCGTAATGGGAATAATTAAGCAGACGCATCAGTTAGTATTTGGATAAAACATATTCTTGTTTCTGTTTGTAAAAAAATTGAGATAACTTTAATATCAAGTAAAATTTTATAAAAATGTACACCTACGATACTGTATCCGAAGCCGTAAATGGTCTAAAGAAAAGAGGATTTGACCTGGATTTTAATCTTGATGAGAACTGCCTGGTTTGTAATGCCAATAAATTCCATATCAATGATTTTGAAATAACAGAGTTTCATCGTTTTGAAGGTAATACCGATCCATCAGATGAGGCCATCGTGTATGGCATTGAATCTAACAAAGGGGAGAAAGGAGTACTGGTAAGCGGCTATGGCATTTCTGCAGAAGGCATGAGTGCAGAAATGGCAAAAAAACTAAGCATGGCCAAAAACTAATAGGGGATTATTATCGTATTAGTTTATCGATACAAATAAATAGGCTGCTATGAAACGAATGGTTAAGTTATCCCTGGTAGTATTGCTGTTTGGTATGCCGGAAAAAATTTTTGCGCAGACCGACAGCATTCGTCTTTTATGTCCTCTGAATGATGCCATCATTGTACCGCCTCCCAAAAATACCATGCAGTATAGCGAAACTGATCTTTGTATAGTATTGCAAAGTATTCCGGATACTGTGGTAAAATCAATTGGAGTAGGAAGAGTGACCAATGTCGAGTTTACCGAAGAAACCAAAAATGGTGTTGTGCTTTTTGTAAAAATAAAAGGTAAAGATTATTACTTCTGGTATACCGGGATGAATAAGCTGCTGGTAAGAAGAAATGATGTGGTAAAACTCGGCCAACCGCTTGGCTATATTTCGCCGGGTGGCAAAATAGAATTGATTATGTATGAATTTGAAACGCAGGTTGATCCTATTAAATTTCTTGATTGCAAAACGGTACTTAAGTCAGGAAACTAGAAATACTTTCTATAGTTTCTTTTCCATTAAATAATCATCCATTACATAGCCGTTGCCAATATCTACTTTTATTTCTTCGGCAACATGGAAGCCCAATTTCTCATAAAAGTTTTTGGCGGTATTATTTTTATTTACCTGTAATTGTAATACAGTAGCTTCTTCTTTTTTTATTTCATCAATAATATAGTCGATGATAAACTTTCCTGTTCCCTTGCCTTGTTGTGATGGGAGTACATAAATTTTATGCAACTTAAACACTCCCGGCTGTAGTTGTTGATAGGCCGCAAAGCCAACGGCTTCCTTTTCGTCATAGACAATTATGAATTGTGAGCCATCGCTTATCTGCTGTTGAAGCGATTTTTCAGAATACATCAATTCCATCATGTAATCGATCTGGCCAGGAGATAAAATGGAAGAATATGTTTGTGGCCAAACATCTAATGCAAGTTTTCTTATTACACCAATGTCTGTAGCAATAGCTTTATATACGGTCAGCATTTATTTTTATTGTAAGTGTAAGTGTAAGTTATAAAAAAAGGGCTTTGCAAAAATGCAAAACCCTTTTCAAGTTTATAACTGGTAAGTTGATTTAATTATTCTTTTTCTTTTTTGGTTCTTCTACAGCAGAGCCTATTGGCTTTACTGTTTCGTCATCTTTTTTTATGGCAGCAGGTTTTGTTACTGAATCTTTTTTAGGTGTGGTGGGTGGGGGGACAGGCTTTTTATTGTTTTCGTCTTCATAATCTTTTGACTCTGGCCCCAACGAATCCGGACCATATTCATTGTAATCATTTTCTTCACCCACCCCCTGGTCATTTCCTTCAGCACCCGGATTAGGATCTGAATCGCTTACAATTATATCCGCACTGTTTATTTCATTTTCAAGTTCAGCAGGCTTTATAAATTTTGCATCTTTTTCAATACCGAGTTTTTTATCCGCTAATACTTTTTTGAAAAAATATTCAGTAATAGGCCGTGCAATAGCATTACCATCACCCTGGTTTCTCATAAAATTATATTCGAAGCCAACCCAACTACCTGCCAGCAACTGCGGTATATAGCCCATAAACCATGCATCGGCATTATCATCAGTAGTTCCTGTTTTTCCGCCCATCTCAGCGGCGCCAACTCTTGTTCTCAAACCTCTTGCAGTGCCTTTATCAACTGTGCCCTGCATCATGTGTGCCATGGTGTAGGCGGTTACTTCGCTGATCGCTTCTTTACGATTGACACTGTAGTCAAATCTTTTTATCACATTGCCATTTCTATCTTCTATCCGGCTAATGCTATAAGGTTTGGTAGAAAATCCACGACCTGCAAAAATGGTGTATCCCCAAAGCATTTCATACATAGAAAGATCACAGGTACCAAGGCTGATAGATGGATATGGTTTTACAGCAGTAGGAATTCCTATGCGGCCCAAAAAATCTACAAACTGTTTTGGTCCTACCTGTTTCATTATATATGCTGTTGCACAGTTTTTTGAATAAGCTAATGCATTAGCCATCGATATACTTCCTCCCGGACATTTTTTTCCTGCTGGCACCCATGCATCTCCACCAAAATTTTGTGCTGTATTCTCACATTCTGTTTCTGGAGTAAATCCTCTTTCTTCCATCGCTTGTGTGTAAAGAAAGGGTTTGATGGTAGAACCAACCTGTCTTTTTGTTTTCAGGTTTACATGGTCATTTTTATAAGTTTTAAAATGAATACCACCTACCCAGGCTTTTACTTCACCGGTTACAGGATCCATGGCCATAAAACTAGCCTGCTCCATTTGCAAAGAATACTTAATAGAATCAAGTGGCGACATGGTGGTGTCTTTTTCCCGTTTAGCATTCCAGGAAAAAACTTTCATTGGCACTTTTACATTAAAGCTGGCTCTTATTTCTTTATCAGTAAAGCCATCATCTACACCATTTTGCCAACGATCAGATTCTTTAATAGCTTTCTCTAATTGTTTCTCATGTCCTTTCCAGATGGTACCGTTCTTCATATCCGATCTTGCACTAATGCCCCGCTGCAACTGTGCCATATGCTGCGCCAATCCTTCTTCAGCATATTGCTGCATAGATAAATTGATAGTGGTATAAACTTTTAATCCATCATCATACAGATCATAACTATCGCCATTGGTTTTTTTTATATCTTTTAAAGCCGCATTGATATCTGCTTTCAACACCTGCCGGAAGTAAGGAGCATAGCCGGTGTTTTCATCCATTTTTTTATAATTCAGTTTAATTGGAAGAGCTTTCAACCGTGCAGCTTCTGTTGAGGTAATGTTGTTATTTTCTTCCATCCTGCTGATAACAAGATTTCTTCTATCCAGTGCCGCCTTTGGATTTTTTAATGGATCATAAACACCGGGGCCGTTTATCATACCAACCAGCAATGCAGCTTCTTCTACCGTAAGACGATCGGCTTCTTTTTGGAAAAATGTTCTGGATGCATTTCTTATTCCAAAAACGTTTCTCGAATAGGCCACTGTATTCAGATATAAAGAAGTGATTTCTTCTTTGGTAAATTTATTTTCCAACTTTACCGCCACTATCCATTCTTTCAATTTTTCAGGCACCCTTTGTATAAAACTTACCCGTCCTTTATTTTGATCAAGTAAGGCTTTTGCCAACTGTTGAGTAAGAGTACTACCACCGCCTTGTGTTCCCATTGTAAAAACTGCCCGCAAGGTTCCTTTCGCATCAATACCTGAGTGAGAGTAAAACCTTTTGTCTTCTGTTGCTATTAATCCATTGATGATATGTGGAGATATGTCTCTGTATTTGATTACACTTCTGTTACCATTTTCCCGGTAATATTTGCCCATTAGTGTGCCATCTTCGGCATACACTTCAGAAGCTTGTAGTATAGATGGATTTTCCAGATCGCTAAGCGTAGGCATTTTTCCAAAAACCCCAAAATTGGCCATTAATAAAAGAATAATGAATGCCAGGAAACCACCGGCAAAAATGCGCCAAAAAATACGAACTGCTCTTTTCATAAGTCATGAATGATTGTGGTGATGCAAAACTGTGTCGAAATTAAGCAATTACTCTACGGCAAAGGAAGATGGCTATTTAATTTTTTCCCAAAATCAACATCAGTAATGGTTGATAAAAGCAGGAAGTTTATTTAAAATTTACCCGGAAAGTATTGATTGAGAAATGTTTTGTAAGCATTCAGGTCTTTGTTGTCCTTCAAAATATCGAAGTTGGTATTGGTAAGTATGGAATAGCTGTATTTACCACCTTTCAACCACGGAATTATTTCTGTGGCGGTTTTTGGCTGTGCTTTGTCAATATAAGCAATGGCATCCTGTGCATTAGTAAAAGGTGCAATCAATAACAAACGGTTATCTGCATCCAACTGAAAGAGATCTATTGTGTATCGTTTGTTGTAATAAGTATCCTGGTTGTAGCGGTTGAAAGCATTTTTTGCTTCATTAGAAAAAACAGGATCCACTTTATTTAATACCAGCACCACATAATACTGATCGGCAGGATTATAAGTAAATGGTGTATTTATTTTTGGTACTATTGGTTTTACACCTGTAGAATCAATAATTGGTTTGGTTGGCGGCGGCGTAGTAACCAACGGATTTGTTTTGGTAATTGTATCTGCCACAGGTTTCTTTACCACTACCGGTGGCGGCACTATTGATTTACCGACAGTAGAATCAGTGGCACGGACCACTACCATATTTCTCAATTCTTCTTCTATTTGTTTTCTTCGGCCAAGCACTTCAATCATGTTTGTAGCCTTTGCTGCCAGTGGTGTCCCGGAAAACTGTGCAACAATATTATTTAGTACACCAATAGCCGTACTATCATTTTGCTGTTTGATATAATACACTGCTTCTATGTATAGCAACTGGGGTGTCCAATAATTTTTTCCGTAAAGGCTGTCGGCAATTTTTTTATCAGCAATAGCTTTTTCAAACTGACCTTCAATAAACAGGTCGTAAATTTTTTCGTAGGTCTTGGTAGCATCTGCATTGGCCGTTTTCGATTTCGGATTTTTGCCGGTGTTTATGATAGTGGTGTAATTACTGCTATCATATTTTTCACTCATTAGTTTTTTTAATGCAGTTGCTTTTGCCAGGTCACCATTTTTATTATAGCAATAATAAAGGTTGAATAATACTTCATCCATTGGTGTAAAGGCTGGATAACGGCTGCGCAATTGCTCCAGCGTTTCAGTACCTGAGTTACAATTTTCAATTTCCTGCACATATACTTTGCCTAAGGCAAACATGGCTTGCTGTATTGAATCGTTTGATTTTTTTAATTGTTCTTCTGTAAGTGGAAGGTTGGCATACAGACCGTCATAAGTAGCTTCTGAACTGCCGCTTTGTGTATTGCCTGTATTATTATTTCCCTGTTGCTGATTATTATTATTAGTTTGCAAACCTGCTATGATCGCATTGCTCCGGCGCCAGTTATCTACGTTAGCTCTATTGCCCCATTTGCCTTTAAACTCATTTTGCCCACGGCTACGATTGGCGGTATTATAAAAATACCATTCACCTTTTGGTTCGTTGTTAGGCGTAGGAAATAAATTGGGAAGGATAATAGGTGAGGAAGCAGAAGTAGTTCCTTCATCTTTTAATCCCTGTGCTTTGCGAAGCTGCTTCACTACTTTTTTTACAAAGTCACGGCGTTCGTCTTCGGATAAGGCAGCTATTCTTTGCAGGCTGTCTTGTCTTTCTATAATCTCCATACTGGAAGCAAGTATCTGCAATGATTTTTTGCGGGCAATGATCTCTTCCGGATTTTCTATGGAAGCATCATCCATTTTTAAACTATCGTAAAAATTATACGATTGGCGATATTTTTGTCTTGCATAAGTAAGCTCTGCCAATTCAAGAAAGGCTTTATTTCTTTGCGCAGCATTGTTGCTTGCAAATTGTGTACTTTTTAAAAGTAATGCAATAGCCTCATCATAATTTTTTCCTTCCAGTTGCATTTGTGCAGCCATGTAATAAAGGATATCCCGGTAGTCAGCATATTTATCCCTCTTCGCCATCTTCACCAGTTCTGCTACATTTTTTTCAATGCTTTTATCGCCATCATCTTTATTTACCCGAATAGAAGAAAGACGGGCATAGATATCTAAAATTGGATCGGTAGTGTGGTTGATTACTTTGGCATAATATTTTTCCGACTCTTTGTAGTTGTTGCTCATCTCATACAACTGGGCAGTTAAATATTCCCACCGGGCTTTTTCCTGCTGGTTGGTTGCATTGCTAAGTGCATCAGCAAGGCGAGCCGCTGCACTATCCCACATATTTTGTTTGTAAAACCAATAAGCCTGTACTTCATTCAGGTCGTTATGTAATCGTTTGGGGAAAACAGGATCAGATTTTAATGCCACAATAAGACTGGCCGCTTCTGCCATTTCCTCCATAGCCAGGTGATTTCTTATTTGCCAGATAAAGGCATCATTACGACTTGGAGGTTCCGATAATAATTTTTTAGGTAAACTCTTTTTTTCTTTGGTAGAAATACTGATGGCCGAATTTCCATCTCTGCCGCTACCGATGGTGCTATAATATCCATCTTTTTCTTTTGGAGCAAATGCATAGTTGATAAACTGAAACATTAGATAGGCAGAGTCAAATTTTTTCTGCAGGTAAAAAGCAGCACCCCAAATCAGGTAAAGATTATCAGCCCAATCATTTCGCAGATCATGCAGGGCTATGCCGCTGGATGATTTATAAACAATAGAATCCAATTGTATTGAATCGCCAGCTGTTACATCCAGCGAATAATTATAAAAGGGAAGAAGTTTTGAATAATCATCTACAAAAGAAGTTTTGGCTTTTTCAAGCACTTCGTTCAGTTTCAGATTGGCATTATAGTAATAGTTGTAATGTGTTACCGTATTTTGAACAAAACGTTGGGGAAGGGTAAATTTTTTGGAATCAGATTTTTCTGACCGTAAAACTCTTTCATCATATTCCTTGGGTTTCTTAATATCAAACGATATCCCCAGTTGGCCAAAAGAGGCAAAACTTAGCTGAAGGAGGACAAGGGTGAAGGCAGTAATAGTGGTATATCTGATGGGTCGCATTTATCGTCGCAATCTAAAGTCTTATTAACTGAATTTCAAATATTTTAGTATAAAATTTGGCCATTTTTTCTTTTCCATTTACCCACAGTCGGGCTGGCTAAAACAAGCCCCTTTGCTTACCTTTAAATTTCTAAAATTTGGATATGGTAAAATTAGATGCCGGATCTACCCTGCAAAGGCTGAGAAACCGCTACCGGCTGGTGGTAATGAATGATGATACATATGAGGAAGTAGTGACATTTAAATTGTCCCGCCTCAGCGTTTACATCATGTTGAGCACAATTTTTGTGTTGTTGGTGGGGTTAACAGTAGCCCTCATCGTTTTCACACCTTTGAAATATTACATACCCGGTGCCAGTACCGATTATAAATCTGCCGTAGAACTGCGGCAATTAAAATACCGGGTAGATGGATTAGAAAAGCAGAATGCATACAATGTGCAATACATTGAAGGATTAAAGAAAGCATTATCCGGAGATGGTACAGTAAAACTGGATACCGTAAAGCTGGATGTGCCTAAAATAGAAACATCAACGGATTAACCTGTAATCAATATTCCTATGTTTAATACCAAAAATAAAACCGACATGCAACAACCAACAACAAACGGAAATGGTGCCACACTTATAAGTGCAGGCACTACACTAAAAGGCGACATCAGCAGCAACAGCGATCTGCGTATTGATGGAACAGTAATTGGCAATATCAAAAGCTCTGCAAAGATTATCGTGGGCACTACCGGAGTGGTAGAAGGTGATATTTTTGGCAACCAGGCGGATATTACCGGCAAAGTTTCTGGTAATATAAAATGCAAGGAACTGCTCCAACTAAAAGGACAATGTGTGGTAACAGGAAATTTATATGCAGGAAAATTACAAATTGAACCAACTGCCAGCTTTAATGGGCAATGCCATATGGGAGCCAACATTGTAGAAATGAATAATAATGAACAACAAGCCGCCATCCAGTAGCAATAAGCAGTTTTTTATGCGGTATGCCAGCCTGGGTACCCAATTATTAGTAGCTATCGGCCTGGCAGTATTTATGGGGCTTAAGCTGGATAAATGGCTTAACACACTGCCATTATTTTCATGTGTATTACCTTTACTCGTCCTGTCGGCAATTTTTTATAAATTATTCCGGGAAACAAGCAGGAGAAAAAATAATGAATAAAAGAGTTTGGTACAGACAATCCTTTTCTTACTTCTGGCTTTTTACTAATTTTCTTTTTTTATACCTGGATAGAAAAGGAGTTTTTGATGATGAAAAAATTGATGGCATCGTTATATTGGTTGGTAATTTTATCTTATTTGCGGTTACTGCATTTTCGTACTGGCTTACTAATCGTTCCTTTACATCTTCCAATCCCCAGGCATTTGTAAGAGCTATGTATGGAAGTTTTATCTTTAAATTTTTTGTGGTGGCCATTGCTGCGTTCATCTATATAATGGTAGCCAAGAAAAATGTAAATAAACCGGGGCTTATAATTTGTGCCGGTTTATACATCATCTACACCACACTGGAAATAGCCACTTTGCTAAAACTGTTGAAGAAAAAAAAGCATGCCTAAAAAGGAAGTTCCTGTAGATCATCTGCAACATTATCTACCTCCCGGCACTGCTGAAGCAGTGATGGCTTTCTTACGACAGCATAAAGTTCATCTTACTATTGCACGGGAACGAAAAAGCATTTTAGGTGATTATCGTCATCGAACTCATTCAGCCAATCACCGTATCAGTGTAAATAGAAACCTCAATCATTTTTCTTTTCTAATTACTTTATTACATGAGATTGCTCATCTACTCACCTTTGAACAGCATGGCAGAGCCGTGCAGGCACATGGTCGGGAGTGGAAAATGATTTTTGGAAAACTGTTGCAACAATTCCTGGAACATAAAATTTTTCCGGCTGATGTGGAAAAAGAATTACTGCAATCATTAAAAAACCCAGCTGCCAGCAGTTGTGCAGAAGATGGCCTGCTGCGGGTTTTGAGAAATTATGATAAGAAAGAGCATGGAAATTTATTAGTGGAAGAAATAGCTGCCAATAGTTTGTTTAGTATAAAAGATGGAAGAGTTTTTAGAAAAGGGGAGCAGCTGCGCAAAAGATTTAAATGCACGGAAGTAAAAACTGGAAAGGTTTATTTATTTAGCCCGGTGTATGAGGTGGAGAAGGTGAATGGTCAATTGTGAATGGTCAATAGAAAATAGATACTACAGTTCCTTTAGCATCCACAAAGGACAACCAAAATGGCCACTGTTACCCATTGGTCCATCGAGATAAACAAAACCCAATTTTTCATATGCCTTCAAGGCAGCTTTCAATTCATTCATGGTTTCAAGATAGATTTTTTTGAAACCATTTTCTTTAGCCTGTAGCATGCACCTTTCAATCATCTGTCGTCCCAATCCTGATCCTCTTGCATGCGGAAGTAAATACATTTTTACTAATTCACAAGTGTCAGCAGGCAAGCCTTCTGTAGGATAAATGCCACCACCTCCGACAATCACTCCATCTATTTCAGCAATATTATAAGTAGATTTTTCCTTCTGGAATAGTTCAAATAAAGCATCTGTAGTAGGATCATAATATACTGTACCTGGATGATTGGCGCCGAACTCTGTTAATGTATCTCTGATGATCTTTGCAATGATGGGGTTATCCGCAGGTTGTATTGGACGAATGACTACGTTCATGCTACAAATATAATTACCCTGCAATAAAAACCCCGCCTCTTTCAAGGCGGGGGAAACCATCAATATGAAACCATGCCATTTTAATGGCAAGCCTTTTAATCCAGTTGCAGCGTTTTATCTTTTGGATATTTCAATACGGTTACCTTTTCAATTTTACTGTCAATATTTTTCTTGGTTTGAGCTGAGAGTTTCATGCAAAGTAGCAGCCCAATTAATGTGGTCATCTGTCTCATAATTGCAGGTTTTGAAGACAGGATGCGAAAGAAAAGACTATTACATATAAATAAGCTAAAATCTCAATTAACTTGGTATAGTTGTTCGAAAATTTAAGACGGGGAACTGAGTACTGAGATTATCTATATCAAAGTCTTAAAAGGAAAAATAAAGAAGACTTTGGTTTATAAAACAATGCTTAGTTTTTAAAATTTTATTTTAAAAGCTTTTTGGGGAGCTTAATTTTATTATTAGCTGCAATCGATTCCACTTCATAATCAATTAATTCAAAGTCTTTCCTACTTTTCATTATTGACCATTTTGCATTTAATTCTTCCTCTTTTTGTTCATCTATATAAGGAGCTATTGTTTTAAGTCTTTGAGTAAACGAAGTATTAAGCTGGAGGTCAGCATATGCCGAGAAGATATTTAAAAATCCGACAAGGAACCCAAAGACTAAAGCTATACGCATTGAAATAATAATACGACTACTATGCTTTGTAATAAAATTTATTTTCTTTTCTACGCTTTCATAACGTTTTTTCAAATTTTCTTTTTCTCCTTCATTTGCTATTCTTTCAAGAGATTCTTCATATTTCAGTTTCTTAAGCGTTGTAGAAAGTTTACTGACTAAACTTGAGCTATAAAGAATTAAAATAACAATTAGTAGGGCAAACCATAAAAAATCCAACCAATTTCGTGGCCCTAATGCCGCATTTTCATATACACTATCAATATATGACGAATAACTATTTGTCGAAATCCACAGGACAAATTTCCAAAGAAGTGAAAATAAAGGCTCAATAAAAATAAAGACAATAATAGACGCAAATATATTTACAACTATATTTTTTTTAAAATTCTTATCATTAAAAAGATTTTGCATAAGTGTTTAAAAATAGAAAGGTTAATTTTATTCACCTTACGCCACTGCTTTCTTCACCAGATCAGCAGCCTCACTCAATAAAATTGCTGATTGCACTTTCAATCCGCTTTCATCAATCAGTTTTTTTGCTTCTACCGCATTCGTTCCTTGTAAACGAACGATGATAGGAATGTTGATGTTGCCCAAATTTTTATAGGCATCAATAACACCCTGTGCCACCCGGTCGCAACGAACAATACCACCAAAAATATTTATCAATATCGCTTTTACAGCTGGGTCTTTTAAAATAATTTTAAAACCGGCTTCTACCGTTTGTGCATTGGCACTACCGCCGACATCAAGGAAGTTAGCAGGTTCACCACCACTTAGTTTTATCATATCCATGGTGGCCATAGCAAGACCAGCACCATTTACCATACAACCTACGTTGCCATCCAATTTTACAAAATTCAGATTGTGTTTTCCTGCTTCCACTTCTGTGGGATCTTCTTCGGTAGTATCTCTTAATGAAGCAAGATCTGCATGACGCATCAATGAGTTTTCATCCAATCCCATTTTGCAATCCACTGCAATTATTTTATCATCCGATGCTTTGAACAAAGGATTTATTTCCAGCATAGAGCAATCCAATCCAACATAAGCAGCGTAAAGATTGGTAACGAACTTGGTGCAATTTTTAAATGCTTCTCCACTCAACCCAAGATTGAAAGCAATCTTTCTTGCCTGAAAACCTTGTAAGCCACCGGAAGGATGCACCCATTCTTTAAATATTTTTTCCGGAGTATCGTGTGCCACATCTTCAATGTTCATTCCACCTTCGGTGCTGTACATAATTACATTCTGGCCTTTACTTCTGTCTAATAATATAGATAAGTAAAATTCTTTTCTTTCACTGGGGCCATCATAATACATATCAGCCGCCACATAAATTTTATTTACCACCTTACCAGCCGGGCCGGTTTGTATAGTTACTAATGTGCCGCCCAGGATTTTTGTCGCAAACTCCTGTATATCTTCTAATGATTTGGCCACTTTTACTCCATTAATGCCATTTTCTTTGATGGCGCCTTTGCCACGGCCGCCGGCATGTATTTGTGCTTTAACTACGGCAAACTTGCTACCAGTCTGTGTTTTTATCTGGCGATATGCTTCTTCAGCCTCTTGCACAGTAGTGCATGCAAAACCCTCTTGTACAGGTACATTATATTTTTTTAATAATTCTTTGGCCTGGTATTCATGCAGATTCATTAGTAAAAATTTTGTCCAAAGGACTCCTTCGGAGCTGCGAAGATAAAGGATAGTGGATAGGGATTTATCCAGAAATAAATTTTTTTTAGGTGTATAACAATTCGTTTTCCCGTAAGAGCAGGGGCAACTAAAACTCTATATTTGCCCCTCTAAAAATTGTGCGGTTATGAAAAAAATGTTACTTCTTCTTTGCCCTATGTTACTATCTGTTGTTGTTTACTCTCAAATAACACTTTCAGGAACAAATTATACACAAAATTTTGATGGTGCAGGTAGTGGTTTGCCAACCGGTTTCCAGGTATCTACTACTGCCACAGCCACTGCACTAGGAACCGCAGCAGCTTACACCACAACAGCTACTGCATGGAATTCTACAACATCTGGTTGGAAAAATTATGCTTCTGGAGATGGATTGACCAGCTCATCAACTTCTGCTGCTCAAAGTGCCAGTACCGATAGAGTGGTTGGTATGAGACAATCCGGAACAGCAGGCACAGGTGGAGATCCGGGATCAGCTTTAGAAATGCAATTAGCCAATACAACAGGCTTTACTAATTTTTCAATGTCGTTTAAACTTCAATCCTTAGATGCATCTTCTCCAAGAACTACGACCTGGAGAGTGGACTATGGTTTTGGTACTTCCCCTACATCTTTTACAAGTGTTACTACATCACCTGTAACCATTACTACTGGTACTACAACTTTTACAAATACTGACGTAACAATCAATTTCGGTTCTGCACTGGATAATATTAATCAACCTGTCTGGATTCGTATTGCCACACTTACTGCTACAACTGGTTCTGGGAACAGGCCTACCACAGGTATTGATGACCTGGTTCTAAATTTCACCGGCGGCACAAGTTGCACACCACCAGCCACTCAAACATCCGGTTCTAACATTACCAACACAACAGCTACTTCCTTTGATATTAATTGGACAGATGTACCCGGTACTAATTCATT
This sequence comes from Chitinophagaceae bacterium, assembly GCA_031397865.1. GTDB lineage: Bacteria > Bacteroidota > Bacteroidia > Chitinophagales > Chitinophagaceae > JJ008. The sequence continues at coordinate 159,366 of JANNMN010000005.1, read as the reverse complement.
GGTAGTAGTAAAGCAAGGCAGTGCTATTGCAGGCAGCCCATCTAATGGTACAGCTTACACGGCTAGTACAACTTTTGGCAGCGGACAAACAATTGCCGGAAATGAATTTGTTGTGTTCAATGGAACTGGTACTACCGTATCTGTTACAGGATTATCCAGTGGCTTCACCTATCATGTGGCTGTATTTAGTTTTGATAATGCCACTAATTGTTATAACGTAACCAATCCTTCCCGGGCAAATGCTACTACGCTTTGTCCCGAACCCACTACACAGGTTTCCACTATCAATATAACACCCGGTATTACTTCAGCTAGTATAAACTGGTCTGGTGGCAATGGTAACTCCTCTTTAGTAAAAATAAATTCTGTAAATAGTTTTACTCCACCTTTAGATGGAACTACTTATACAGGCAATACCGTCTATGGTGGCGGCGAACAAACAATTTATGTAGGAACAGGTAGTTCTGTAAGTGTTTCCGGTCTTGCTCAAAGCAGCAATTACTTTGTTACAGTTTATACTTTCAATAGTTGCGGTGGCACTCCGGATTATTTATCAACTGGGAATATTTCTCAACCATTTACCACAGGTAATGTTGCCAACTATTACAGTAGCATAACCACACAAACATGTGCTACACTAAAATCAGATTTAAGAACCATTATCACCAATGGCATGACTCCAAAAACCTATGGTGATCTTTGGATACAATATCTGGTTTCGGATATAAAGCCCCGTGAAGTAGGTCCTGGCACATCGCCCAATGTTATCTGGGATATTTATAGCGATAATCCCACTGGCATCGATCCTTATAATTTTACTCCAGGCCCTGTGGCCAGTGGCGGACAACAGGACAATGGAACTGCTGTAACGGGTGAAGGGCAATTGTATAACAGAGAACACAGTGTTCCGCAAAGTTGGTTTGGTGCTAGTGCAAGCCCAGGTTCAATAGGACCTGAAAGTGATTACTTCCATGTTTTTCCTACCGATAAAAAAGTAAATGCTGATCGCAGCAATTTTATTTATGGCGAAGTAAGTACACCAACTATTACCAGTTTGAATGGTAGCAAACTTGGGCCTAACACCGTAACAGGTCTTACTGGAACAACTTCTTTTGAACCCATCAATGAATTCAAAGGCGACCTGGCAAGAGCTTTCTTTTATTTTGTAACCCGCTACGAAAATAATATGGCTGCCTGGCATACATTATCTGCCGAAGGAAATCTTGCATTTGATGGAACAACCTGGCCATCTATTGAACTTCCTTATTTAAAAATGATGTTGAGATGGAACACTAATGATGTGGTAAGCACAAAAGAAATAAACAGGAACGATGCTGCTTTTGATTTCCAGGGAAATCGTAATCCTTTTATTGATCATCCGGAATATGTAGAAAGAGTATGGTCATCAAGTTGTGGTTTATTATTACCTGTAGATCTCACAGTATTTACTGGAAAATATGCTGCTGATAAATCATTGCTTAACTGGACGATTGAAAGAGCTGATGGATTCAGCCATTTTGAAATAGAACGTAGTGTGGATGGTGGAAATACTTTTGAAAAGGTGGGAACCGTGCAATGGTTTTCCGGTCAAAATGGATATTCGTTTGCTGATGATGTAGCCACCCTGGATGGAACAATTCTTTACCGGTTGAAAATGGTAGATCAGAACAGAGTGTTTAAGTATAGCAATATTATTGCTGTTAAGTTACCAGACTTTAATGGCCAGGTGGCTGTTTATCCCAACCCAGCTACAGATATCATCCGGCTTTCTTTCAGAAAACCAGCTACTGGTTATTTGTTGGTAAATATTTATGATGCATCCGGTAGAAATATTTCCAGTGTTACTTTGTCTCCTGGTCTTTCCAATTATTCAATCAATGTGAGCAATTTACCTGGTGGAAATTATATGTTAAGAGTATCAGGTGCCGTTGCCAGTACTTATTCAAAATTTATTATTCAAAAATAAAAAAGAATTAAATCTGCTTATTGCAAACAGGAGTTGAGTTATTAGCACAGGAAATGTGTTTAATAAACCAACTCCTGTTGTTTTTATTAACATTCTAAAAATTGAAATATACCTTTGCTGTGCTATTTTGCGATGGTTTTATTTTCAATTCATTAAAAGCAGTCTTTGGTATCCAGGAAATTTACATATCTCTTATTTATTTTTTTCGTTTTCATTTCTACGGATATTTTTTCGCAGGAAGTTATTCGGCAAATGGGCGACCGGTTTAAGCAAATTGGAGGTGCCGGCAGAAGTGGCAGCGGGGGTACCGACAGTCTTCGCAGAAGAGACCGGAACGAGGATTCTGTTACCACTACTTTTCGATACCTTGATTCTTCCCGTATTTATCAACTAGATACTACTATTAATGATTTTACCAGGCGATTCCCAATACCCGCCACACATATTCATCTTGGTAATACGGGCAATGCTACCCGGTCATTATTATTTTCACCGGAATTAAATGCCGGGTTTGATCCGGGCTTTCATGCATTGGATGTATATAAATGGACAATTGATAAAGTTCGTTTTTTTAATACCACCCGCCCTTATTCAGAAATAAATTACATGCTTGGCAGCAGGGTGGAGCAAATAATTGAATTGCTTCACACACAAAATATAAAACCCACCTGGAATTTTTCTTTTCAATACCGCTTGATAAACGGCCCCGGGTTTTTTAAAAGCCAGAAAGTAAATCATAATAATTACCTGGTTGCATCAAAGTTTCAATCAAAGAACATCCGGTATAATAATTACTTTGTAGTGCTGGGAAATAAATTACAATCGGCAGAAAATGGTGGCATAGTGGATACCGGTCGGATAAGCATTTTGGATAATCCTGATTATAAAAACAGGTTTGATATACCCACTCGTATTGGTGGAGATGAATCTTTCTCTTCTAATTTTTTCAGTACCAATATCCCTACTGGAAATAGGTATAGCGAATTTACAGTACTCCTGCGCCAGCAATATGACATTGGTAAAAAAGATTCTTTAGTTACAGATTCCACCGTTATCCCATTATTTTTTCCAAGATTGCGGTTTGAGCATACTTTTTCTTACGAAAATTTATCCTATACTTTTTTGGATGCATCACATCAATCTATTTCTGGTATTTTTTATACTCCGGACTCAGCTTATTATCAGAAGAATTATGGCTACACTTTATTGAATGACACATTATTACTCCGGGATAAATGGAAAATATTGTCCAACGATTTTTCTATTTACCAATATCCTGATGCTAAAAATCTGCAGCAGTTTATTAAGATCGGGGTAGCCTTGCAAAATATTAGTGGCAATTTATTTTCAGGCAAAGAAATTTTTTTCAACACTTCCGGTCATGCAGAGTATAGAAATAAAACCCGCAACCAGCAATGGGATATTGAAGCCAAGGGCAGATTATTTTTTACAGGTTATAATGCAGGAGATTTTGAAACACATATCAGCTTGCAAAAATTGCTTGGCAAGAAGACAGGCTATCTTCAATTAGGTTTTGAAAACACAAATCGTACTCCTTCATTTATTTTTGACAACCGCAGCAGTTTTTATTTGCATAAAACAATGGAGAATTTCAAAAAGGAAAATAATACTCATTTACAGGCATCTTATTTTCTTCCTTCTTTTAAATTCCGGCTTACAGGACATTACTATTTATCTACTAACTATACATATGTTACCCGTTATTATGAATTAAAACAACAAGCCGCCTTGTTCAATGTATTTCAACTGGCTTTGCAAAAAACGATCAAGTTGGGTAAAAGATGGAACTGGCATGCAGATGTTTATTTTCAACAGGTAATTGGTAATGCACCGGTAAATGTGCCTGCCATTTATACCCGTAACAGAATTGGCTACGAGGGCAATCTTGGGTTTAAGAATCTTGATATAGCGATAGGCACTGAAATTAAATACCGTTCTGCTTACAAGGCCGATAGCTATTCGCCAGTACTGGGCCGCTTTTTTTTCCAGGACAGTGTAAATATCAAAAATTCAGTTCCCGATATCGCTGCTTATATGCATTTTAGAATCAAACGCTTTAAAGCATTTGTAAGGGCTGAAAATTTAAATACTGCAAGAGGTACACCCGGTGGTGGGTTCGGGTTTACCAAAAACAACCTTGTTGCAGATGGTTATGCATTACCAGGTCTCCAGTTTAAATTAGGGATATATTGGGGATTTGTTAATTAATTCTCAAGAGGTTAGGGATGTTACCAATCACCTTTGAAATATTAGATTTTCTACTACCTTTGTAAGGAACATGAAGAAGTTAATTGCTTCCATATCTTTTCTCTGCTATTTTGTTGTTACAACAGGTGTTGTGATTAACTCACACTATTGTATGAACAGTCTTGTATCTGTTCATTTCTTCGAAACATCAACTGATGTTTGTGGGAATTGTGGAATGGATATTCATGAATCAAACGGATGTTGTAAAGATGAGGTGAAGGTGCTGAAAGTGGAGCAGAATCAAAACAAAGTAGCCGTTACTGCATTTGATTTACCGGCCATTGAGCCAATACAAACAATACCTTCTGCATTTATTACAACTTCTTTCTATAATGTTGGCGAAAGCCGTCATTTTCATAATCATTCCCCTCCTTTATTATCTGCCCGGGATATTTACCTGCAGATAAATGTTTTCAGAATTTGATACTGAGTATTTCCACCATGAAGTAAATCAATGAGATATTGATTTGCCTTCTATTTTTTATATATTACTTTATTAAAAATTAAATCAATTTAAAATGAAAGCATTAAAATTATTTTCTCTTGCATCAGTATGTATGGCATTAGCCGTTACTGCATCTGCACAAACAAAAACTGAAAGTTTTGAAGTATCTGGCAATTGCGGAATGTGCAAATCAAAAATTGAAAAAGCAGCAAAAGATGCCGGTGCTACATCAGCAAGCTGGAATGAAGAAACAAAAAGCCTTACCGTAAAATATAGCAGTAGTACAACTAATGCAGCTAAAATTCAAAAAAAGATAGCAGCGGTTGGTTATGACAATGTTGGATTTAAAGCAACGACAGATGCTTATAATAAATTACATGGATGTTGCCAGTACGATAGAGCAGCAGCTACAGAAAAAAAATCATGCTGCAGCGATGAAGCAAGTTGCAAAGAGCATAGCGGAGAAGGACATTCTGCAAAGATGGACTGCTGCAAAGATGGTAAGTGCAGTATGCCCGGACATGATGGAAAAGATTGCTGCAAGAAAGATGGCGCAAAGATGGATTGCTGCAAAGATGGTAAATGCAGTATGCCCGGTCATGATGGAAAAGATTGCTGCAAGAAGTCGTAATTATTTTATTGAAAAAAAATGTGAGTATGAAAAAGGTATTATTTATCCTGGCAACTACACTGCTGATCTCCCAGGCTCAGGCACAATTTACAAAGGCAATCTTGCAGGCAACAGGCCTTACCTGTGCCATGTGTAGTAATGCAATTAATAAAGCATTACAGAAAGTTCCTTTTGTAGAATCTATTAAGTCAGATATAAAAAATTCTGCTTTTAGTATTGTGTTTAGGCAAGATGCTGCTGTAAGTATAGATGCATTAAAAGATGCTGTGGAAGGTGCAGGCTTTTCAATTGGAAGTCTAAAGCTAACCGGTAATTTTAATAATGTAGAAGTAGATGCTGATCAGCATGTCGCCATCGGAAATGAAAGTTTTCATTTTCTGAATGTTGGCAGTCAAACACTGAATGGCGAAAACACCATTACTGTATTAGACAAAAATTTTGTAACGGTGAAGGAGTTTAAAAAAATAAGTTCATCTGCAAAAATGGCTTGTGTGCAAACTGGTAAAGCGGCTGACTGCTGTAAAAAAGGCGGCATCGCTGCAGGATCCAGGGTGTATCATGTTACTATTTAATTCTATTCCTTTCCTGCCTGTGTATTCAGGCAGGAAAGGTTTTTAAAATTTACTATGAAAAAACAAAAACAAATTTTCTTTCTTCTTTTTTTCTTCTCTATTACCCTAAGTGCTTTTGCACAACCCAAACAAGGACAGTTGGCTGCTGAAATTGCATTACCAACAGTAAATGGCGATACGATTCGTTTATCCTCTCTAAAAGGGAAAGTAGTGTTGTTGGATTTTTGGGCATCCTGGTGCGGACCATGCAGGGCATCAAACAGAGAGTTGCAAAAAATATATTCAAAATATAAAGACAAAGGCTTTGAAATATTTGGTGTTTCGCTGGATGATGAAAAACAAAAATGGCAAAATGCAATAAAGCAGGATAAAGTAAAATGGTTGCAGGTAAATGAACAGGGTGGATGGGATGCCAGTACTGCAATGACCTGGGAAATAAGTGCTCTGCCTACATCATTTCTTATTGATAGAGATGGAACTTTATTGGCTATGGATCTTCACGGAAAAGATCTGGAGAAGGCATTAAAATATCTCATCGACAAATAAATTTGGCATGAGTAAATGTATAGTCCTGGTAATTCTTATACTTATCAGTGTAAAAGTAGAAGGGCAGGAGCTTTTTGTCTTCTCAGAACCTGCTTCCAATATGCCAGCCCAATCATTAAGACTAAAATTGACAGATCATATTGTTACCTATGATAAAAGATATGATCGCAGTTCCAACAGAGTGATGCCACAGGTGATGTTTGGCCTGAGTAAAAACCTGATGGTGCATATCGGATCTACCTTCAGTAATATGCACACAAACGATTTTAGGTATGAGTCTGTAAATTTATATGCCAAGTATCGGTTTCTTTCTCAAGATGATGTTCATAAACACTTTCGCATGGCAGTGTTTGCGGATGCCAGTAAAACAAAAGCTCCTTTTCATTATGGTGAAATAACATTGATGGGAGATAAAAGTGGGGTAGAAGCAGGAGTAATCGCTACACAACTTTGGAATAAACTGGCTGTATCAGGAACAGTAAGCCATACACAAGTATTGGATAAGTCCAGGGGCGATAAGACCACTATTTATGTGCCTTCCCGTAATTACCAGGCAATGAATTATTCTTTTTCAGCAGGATATTTATTATTCCCTAAAGATTATACTAACTACAAACAAACAAATTTTAATATATATACAGAACTACTGGCTCAGCAAACACTAGATCAAAAAAAGCATTTTGTGGACATAGCTCCTGCATTGCAACTCATCTTCAACAGTAATTTTAAAGTAAATGTTGGTTATCGATTTCAACTAAGTGGAAATATGGATAGAATGGCCACGGATAGCTGGCAGGTAAGTATTGAGAGAACTTTTCTTAATGCATTGAGTCATAAAAAGTAATAACCAATATATAGTTAATCAGAGCAGCTTTATTGAAAAGCTGCTTTTTTTTGTGGGTTAATTCAAAACATGTTATATTTGACTAAATATAATTTTAGACAAGACTAAAAATATGTTTATAAGACCTTAAAAAATGAAAACAATTATTTTTTTTGCAGCCTTTGCAATCAGCAGTTTTTCTGCCATGGCTCAACGTACCATTCATGGAGAAATTAGAAATGAACAAACCGGCGAAGGGGTTGCCGGAGCCACGGTGGCTTTGCAAGACTCATCTGCATCCGCATTATGTGATGAAAAAGGAATGTTTATTATTCAAACATCTTCTCCTCAGTCTTTAGTTATATCGGCAGTTGGTTTTGAAAATAGAATTTTTAACCCCGGTACTAAAGAACATGTAACTATATTATTATCTCCACAGCAAAAGGAAATGGATGGAGTGGTGGTAACGGGAACTATGCGGGCAGTTAGAAAACTGGAAAGCCCCGTGGCAGTGGAAGTATATACTCCACAGTTTCTGAAAAAAAATCCAACACCAAGTATTTTTGAATCATTGCAAAATATAAATGGCGTTCGTCCTCAATTGAATTGCAGTGTTTGTAATACCGGCGATATTCATATCAATGGGTTGGAAGGTCCTTATACGATGATCACCATTGATGGAATGCCGATTGTAAGCAGCCTTGCTTCGGTATATGGTTTGTTTGGAATACCAACTCAATTGATAGAAAGAATAGAGATTGTGAAAGGTCCTGCATCTGGTTTGTATGGTTCAGAAGCTATCGGTGGTTTGATCAACATCATTACAAAATCTCCTGAGAAAGCCCCATTGTTCAATGCCAATTTTATGACAACCAGTTGGCTGGAGCATAACCTTGACATTGGTACAAAATTCAAGGTGGGAAAAAAATCTTCTTCATTATTGGGTATAAATTATTTCAATTATCAGCATCCGTTGGATAAGAATAACGATCAGTTCACAGATGTTACCCTGCAGCATCGCATTTCTGTTTTTAATAAATTAAGTTTTGCAAGAAAGAGTAATAAAATTGCTACACTGGCCGGTCGTTATTTTTATGAAAATCGTTGGGGTGGTGATATGCGATACAATAAATCTTTCAGAGGCACAGATAGTATCTATGGTGAAAGCATTTACACTAAACGGTGGGAGTTGATCGGCAATTATCAATTACCAGTACAGGAGAAAATGTTTTTTTCTTTTTCAGCTACTGGCCACAACCAGGATTCTTATTACGGTACAACTCTCTACCTCGGAATCCAGAGAATTGCATTTGGTCAGTTTATATGGGATAAGCAAGCCGGAGCTTCACATAGTTTATTATTAGGTTCTGCTGTTCGTTATAATTATTATGATGATAACTCTACTGCTACTGTGGATACGGCAACCAGTGCTAATAAACCGGATAACTATGTAATTCCCGGAATTTTTGTACAGGATGAATGGAAACTCAGTAATAAGCATTTGATCTTATTGGGTCTTCGTCATGATTATCATCCTATTCATAAAAGCATATTTACTCCCCGCATCGCCTGGAAATGGGCATTGAGTGATAAACAGGTATTTCGATTAAATGCAGGAACTGGTTTTAGAGTAGTAAGTCTTTTCACCGAAGAACATGCAGCACTCACTGGTGCAAGAGTAGTTGAAGTAAAGGAATCATTAAACCCCGAGAGAAGTTTTAATACCAATTTGAATTACACAAAATATTTTCGTTGGAAAAATGTTTCGTTGAATGTAGATGCATCTGCGTGGTATTCTTATTTCAGCAACCAGATCATTCCTGATTATGATACTGACCCCAATAAAATTATTTATAAAAACCTTGATGGTTATGCAGCATCAACCGGAGCAACATTGAACCTTGAATTAAACATCGGGCATAATTTTAAAAGCTTGTTGGGAGTTACCGTGCAAGATGTGAACAAAGTTGAGCAAGTTCAAAATGTAAAAGTAAAACAGAATACGGTACTCACAGAAAAATGGAGTGGCACATGGGCCATCACACAAGTATTTCCGGCCGCTGGTATTACATTGGATTATACCGGTAATATTTATGGGCCAATGCGGTTGCCTTTATTATCCGCTACCGATCCACGACCTGCTTTTTCCCCGGTGTGGAGTATTCAAAATATTCAGATCACCAAAATGCTGAATAAAAAAATTGAATTCTTTGGAGGCATAAAAAATTTATTGAACTGGACACCTGCTAAAAGCACTCCGTTTATCATTGCAAGGGCACATGATCCTTTTGATAAAAAAGTGGAGTATGAACCCAATGGGCAAGTAAAAGCAACTTCAGAAAATCCTTATGCACTTACATTTGATCCCTCGTATGTGTATGCACCCAACCAGCGAATTCGTTTTTTTGGTGGAGTAAGATTTACCGTGAAGAAATAGTGTAGCAAGCTTTTGTGCTACTATCATCGTCCCTTGCGTCGCACTCTTCAACAGCAGTAACACGGATGAGCAACCCACCCCAATTACCTAAAGTGTAATTATCATTATGATTGCCCCTCCAATGAGGGTAAGAACTCTTATAAATTTATTATTCCTGAATCAGTCGAGTTTAGCACAAAATAATTCTTTAGAACAATTCCCCTCCTTGGAGAGCCTGTCCCGATTTTTCGGGAGGTTAATTGAGGATAACAAAATACTATAGTGAACTGGGGTGGGTTGATGCCCATAGAACTGGACGTACAAGAGTGCGACGCAACAGACGATGACCAAACCCGCCTGACCACAAAATAATATTTAAATATAGTCGGGCAGGGAACAGGAAGCTGGCAAATAAATTACCTGTATTTCTTTCCGCCTTTTTATCGGAACAAACAAAATTTTTTTCTTTTCGGTCTACCTTTACATTTGCTCCCCAACTAAAAACCCATGGAACTAAAATACTCACAACATATAGCAGCAGAATTAAACATTTCATTAAAACAGGTAAACAGTATTTACGATCTGCACACCGAAGGTTCTACCATTCCTTTTATTGCCCGATACCGGAAAGAAGCAACCGGCAACCTGGATGAAGTAGTAATAGGAAATGTGATCGAACAGATCAAATACTTTAATGAACTGGAAAAAAGAAAAGATACTGTTCTTAAAACAATAGAGGAAGCTGGTAAGCTGACACCTGAATTAAAACAACGCATAACAGATTGTGTAAATGCCACGGAGCTGGAAGATATTTATCTGCCTTACAAACCCAAACGGAAAACAAAAGCAACAGTAGCAATAGAAAAAGGACTGGAGCCGTTGGCCACTTTATTGTTTTCTCAATCAGCCTTTAACGTACAAGAAGAAGCAGCCAAATATATTACCGAACAGGTGAAAGATATTGAAGAAGCACTACAAGGTGCAAGAGATATAATGGCAGAGTGGATAGCAGAAAATGAAGTGGCAAGAAATATTATCCGCAAATTATTTACGGAAGAAGCAGTCGTTGCTTCAAGGGTACTGACTACAAAGAAAGATGATGCTGATGCGCAGAAGTACCGGGATTATTTTGAATACAAAGAACCATTGGCAAAAAGTCCATCCCACCGTATACTGGCCATGCGAAGAGGAGAGAAGGAAGGTTATTTGATCATGGATATAAATATTGATAAAGAAACGGCGGTGGAAGAATTAAAAAGAAAATTTATTACTGCATCCAATGCATCTGCACAACAATTCGGTTTGGCTATAGATGATTCATTTGCCCGTTTATTAAAACCTTCTATTGAAACGGAATTCAGGATGCAGAGTAAAATAAAAGCAGATGAAGAAGCAATAAGAGTGTTTGCTGAGAATCTTCGTCAACTATTATTAGCATCACCATTAGGAAGAAAAAGAATAATGGCCCTCGACCCTGGTTTCCGTTCGGGATGCAAAGTGGTATGCCTGGATGAACAGGGAGTTTTCTTAAAGTACAATACTATTTTTCCTCATGCACCGCAGAATGATTGGAAAGGTGCTGTGCAAACAATTAAAGAACTCGTAGCGAAATATGATATTGAAGCTATTGGTTATGGTAATGGAACTGCCAGTAAAGAAACCGATCAGTTAATACGAAGTATAGATTTTGGAAAACCACTTGCCATATTTATGGTAAATGAAAGTGGTGCTTCCATTTATTCTGCCAGTGAAGTGGCGAGAGAAGAATTTCCAGATGAAGATGTAACGGTTCGTGGTGCAATCAGTATTGGCCGCAGATTATTAGATCCGCTGAGTGAGTTGGTAAAGATAGATGCCAAGAGTATCGGTGTAGGACAATACCAGCATGATGTAAATCAAAATAGATTGAAAGAAGCACTTGACCAGGTAGTGGAAAGTTGTGTAAACTTTGTAGGGGTGGATGTAAATACCGCCAGCAAACATTTACTGATGTATGTTTCGGGATTAACATCCACTGTTGCAAAAAATGTAGTAGAGTACAGAACAAAGAACGGTGGATTTAAAAGCCGGGATGAATTAAAAAAAGTTTCGATGCTGGGGCCAAAAGCATTTGAGCAGTGTGCAGGTTTCTTACGCATTGCCAATGCCAAAAATCCATTGGATAATTCGGCGGTGCATCCGGAAAGTTATCCGCTGGTAGAAGCGATGGCGGCAAAAGTAAATACCACCGTGCCGGAGCTTATTCAAAATGCGGAGATCAGAAAACAATTGAAGGCAAAAGATTTTATATCTGAAACAACCGGCCAGTTTACTATTGAAGATATTTTAAAAGAGTTGGAAAAGCCGGGCCGTGATCCCCGATCTGCCATTGAAGAATTTCGTTTTGCAGATGGTGTAAGCAGTATGGAAGATTTAAAACCCGGCATGAAAGTTCCCGGCATCATTACCAACATCACCAACTTTGGAGCCTTTGCTGATGTGGGAGTAAAGCAGGACGGCCTCATCCATATTTCGCATCTCTCCAATCGTTTTATCAGCGATCCCAATGAAGCCGTGAAGCTGGGACAAAAAGTAATGGCGACTGTATTAGAAGTAGATATTGCCAGAAAAAGAATTGCCTTATCATTAAAAGATGGAGGAGAGAAACCGGAAGTAAGAAGTCAGAAGTCGGATGCAAAACCTAACCGACCTGTTACTAAAAAGCCAGAACCTATGAATGCTTTTCAAGCCAAGCTGATGGAGTTGAAGAAGAATTTTAAAGAGTAGATTTTTAAAAATATTTTTTAGCAAGCTGTGGTGGTACTATCATCGTCCCTTGCGTCAGTCTATCCCGATAACGTTAGTGTATCGGGACACTCTTCAGCGACAGTAATACGGATGAGCATATTATTACTTCTCAGACGAGTCTCCGTGTGTAGGCATGTGCCAGGCGGACTCGTCGTTGGTATGTTACTCCTCATTTTAACGGAGAGCCTGCCTGTCGGCAGACAGGTCCGGCCGATAAATTTATTCTTATTGATAGAAACTGCTGGCCGAGGCATGGCCTGAGAAATTTATTGAAAGCTCGACTTGAAAGAATATTATTGAACCTTATATGGGGGACGCTGTTTTATTTCTTTAATAAGTTCTGTGCATTTATTTTTTGATTTTGCCCAAATAATACCAAAGATTACAGCAATGATTAATGAAACACATCCAATTAAACTATTCCAAAAAATTTCAGAATTAAAAATCGGAGATTTTTGGTTTTGTATTAAAGCATTTATAATGCATGGTAGACCTATGCCAGTAGCTGCTAAAGTAATATCTTTCCAAATTGAATTTGAGCCATCTTCAATTATATTTAACTCTGAAGGTGTTATACTATAAAAGGTTTTTGTTAGGTCAATGTGAATAAGAGTTTCTTGAATTGCATTGTTTAAATTGGCAACGTTTACATGTCCAGATTGTCGAGTTTCATTAGCCATGTTTTACCTCCTTTCCTAATAACCAAGTATACTGAAAAGATTTGCCACCTTTGTTAAGTGCATATACCATGTAATTTAAATATAGTTCCCGATCATTTAAAGTTCCAATTATTATTGGTGCTGTATTCCCTATTCCAAACGAATTATTAAAGTTAATAAAATTAAGTTGTGCCCCTGCACTTCCCAAATTCTCCGCTATGATGTTAGGTTCATTGTTAGTAGAATTAGTTTTGAAAACAATTCTTATAATGAAATCCGTTTCTTCGACAAATACAAAGTCAATAGTTTGATTTTCGGTGGCGACAATTGTCCCGTCTTTAAAGACATCATATTCACCCACTTTTATTTCCATGTAAATAAGTTTAAGTTTTTTTCTTAAATTTAAATTATTGTCATATCGACTAATATTCTTTTAATAAAATTATTTAATCATTTTGCATTTATATATAAATTTATACTATTAAAAGTAGTCATCCAAGAAAAGTAGAATCGGGGATTGATTTAGAAATACTGTGGTGACCTGTCATTTATATTCTCCCCAAATTTCTAAGGCGGACTCGTCGTTGGAATGTTATTTATTTTTAACGGCGAGTCCGGCCGATAAATTAATTATTAGTTATAGAAACTGCTGGCCGAGACATCGTCTGAGAATTTAATGGAGACTCGGCAGGGAATTAAGAACAATTGTCAACCTACTTGATTGGGAACTTAACAACGTAAAGCAAGTAACCAATAGCGAACAAAAAACTAAAAATGAAAATAAGATATAAAACAATAGAAACTACTCGTAAAATTTTAATTGTCTTAACTGGCTTTTTTAATTGTGTGTCTGTTAGGTTTGATAATTTTGTTTTTGTTCCTAAAGCTGAATTATATGCTTCCTCAACTGTGCTTAGTGCTAAGTCGTATTCTTTCTTAGCATATTCTGCTTCACTTTTATACAGTCCAACTAAATACGCATACAATTCTGTCTTTTGCTTATCATCCGCTTTTTTATACAACTCTGGGAAGTTTGGTAGGTCTTGGTATTCTAAATTTTGGCGAAATAAAAAATCAAATGTTTCTGTGCCGTCTAACTCAAAATCAATATCAACCATATCAGATTCCGAAAGTGAAATATCTATTTGTCGAAAAGCACCGTCAATTAAAATATAGTACCAAAGATAAATTACTCTATAAATTATACCACACACAACAGAAGTGAATAAAAACAAAAAAATACACTTAGTTTCTTCAACTGTAAATAGTTTGTATAAGTCTGCAAATTTTGATGATAATGCAGCTATTACACCTATTGAAAGTCCTATGAGCCAAAGCAAAATGCTGTCCGTTTTTTCAAAAACAAATTTCATTAATTCTTTAGCATCAGAATTGTTTTTCCTAAATATTTTCCTAATCGCTGGGAAAGGTCTTTGCAACATTTTTTATAAAGTTAAACTGTTTGTGAAGTGGCGCACTAAAATTGCATACAACATTTAAATATACAGCACTAGGTTTAAAAAATCAAAATAGGGTCTTCTGTTTTTCAATTACTTAGTATTCGAATTTTAGTATTGTTAGTGTGAGCAACGACAACACATTATTTTACTCTCTTATTTATACTCCTCCCTCACCGGCCCAAACACATCTATCACTTTACATTCAGTAATTGCATTGGCACTATGCCATACATTAGATGCGATAATATGATAACAACCGGATGTTAAAGAATAATCAACACCATCAATATTCATATCTAATTGTCCTTCGAGGATGTAGGTGATCTGCTCATGCACATGCTGGTGTCGGGGCATTACAGTTCCTTTCTTTATTTCTACCAAACCGAAACTCATATTTTGTCCGTGGGCATAATGGCCGGTAATACCTTTCATCAATTCTTTAGGAGCTATGTCTTTTATCTGTTTCATAAATAATTAGAATTTATAAATAATCAGAGTCTAAAGCTCCGCCGTGGCGGATTTAGGGGTTTCAAAATAACACAAACTTCCACCTACCCATTCTTTATCCTTATTATATCGTACACCAATCATTTTTCCTTTGCTTAGTCTTCCCAGGTTGTTGGCGGCTACAGGTCTTGGGGCACCATCTTTCCAAAAGTAGAATAATCGTATTTCTGCTTTGGCAGGTACATCCGGTGTTTGAATAATGTCGGCATATTTTACTTTGCGTTGTAGTATCCAGTTTTCCGGATCTTTTACATTGTCAATATCTTTTTGTGTAATATCTATTACCACACCTTGTCCGGCAAAAGAGAACAATGGTTTTAATACATAGTTTTCCAGATCAGTAGGCAGTTGTTTTATCTCATGCAGAAAAAATGTTTCCGGTACGTATGGATGTCGTATCAAGGGCAATGTATATTTACTGATTCTGTAAAACCAGGAAGGGTGGGGGCACCACTCTACATCCAGCTCTTCAAAAAATAGTTTGCCTTTCTCTTGTACTTCGGCTGGTTGCTGAAAGAGATCATCAAATATTACCCGGTTATAAATTCTTTTTATTTCGGTTTTCTTTCCTTCGTTCAAGTAGTAGAGCTTTTTGTCTTCTTTAATTAGTTCTGTTATACAAACTGGTTTGATACCGGTATACTCCTGGGTGCAATAAAAATCAATTTTTGTTTTTTGCTGGTGTGGAAATATTTCCAGCAGTATTACATTCTCCGGTTGGTGATTGCCAAGTATAATTTCTTTTAAATGTTGTATGTATGTTTCCCTGGTATGTCCGCCGAGATAGGCGGAATAATTTTCCGGCACATCAAAGTGTTTACGGAATACATCATCAAGCAATACTTCGTAAGCAAACAGGGAAGGGAAGCCTTGCATTTCTATTAATTGCGGTTCATATTCGCCGGCCTCGTTAATGCAAACACCAAAATCAAAAGCAATGAAATGGGAATGATTTTCTTCCCCGGGCACTTTCAGATTTTTTGGAATTGCATTATTGGTTAGCTCTTTAAATTTTGGATCTACGATAATATCTATAATGGATTCGCAGGCATCTAACAGTTTTTGTGTAAAATCTTTGGGAACGTAGATAGCGGTTTCTGCTACCCGAAATTCAATGCCGCCGGGATATGCTTCATTTAGTTCTTGCAGGTAAGCTTCGTATTTTTCTTTGGTGAAGGTTTCGTTGAAGTGTTTTCTTATTGCCGGCTGCATGATTTGTGTTTTATTAATGGAAGTTAGTAAATCATACAGTTCTTTTTTCTTTTTTTCTTAATAAAAAAAGAAACAAAAAAATCAAGGAAAAAATAATGCTCTCCCGAAATAATCGGGACAGGCTGCATTTTTTCCGGGCCAACGCACAGTTACTCTGAAAGTATTGCCGTCGTTTTCATATTCATTTCTGATAGGGTTAGACTCCGCTTCGTGTTATTCATAAACTCTGGAGGCACTGCTTTTTCGCCTGATGTGTTTATAGTTTAATGTTTATAACAGTAGGTGAAAAAGAGGTGCTGAGCCAGTTTGAAAGTTAATCGTAGATAGTTTTTAGAACTCCCTATGTGTGTATTCCTATGTATCTATCTTTCTACCTGCCTGCCGGCAAAGGCAGGTGTGGTTCAAACTGTATTTGATGACCAAGGAACAGAACCCCGACAAGTGCGACCCTTCGATACCTCAGGGTAAACTGCGACGCAACTGCTGAGTAAAGAACAGAAAGATAAACGGAGCGTCGCAACAGACGATGACCAATGATATGTTGCCCGGTCAAAAAAAATTTACGCCGTTGCTTCTTGTAAATGTTCGATAGACTGATTAAGAAAATTGGGAAGGATGTGTGAGTATGTCCAGGCTATTTTATCAGGATCGTTTAGATGCTCCAGCATGCTGCGGAGT
Source organism: Chitinophagaceae bacterium (assembly GCA_031397865.1). Classification (GTDB taxonomy): domain Bacteria; phylum Bacteroidota; class Bacteroidia; order Chitinophagales; family Chitinophagaceae; genus JJ008. Next base: position 142,396 of record JANNMN010000005.1, on the reverse strand, counting down.
TTATCTTCGCCATGACTTTCGATTACTGTTTTTTTCTTTTCTTCCGTTTGCAAATACATACTCATGCCCGGCGCATCAGCCTCGGGATGAAATTGTGTGCCAATCATATAATCATTGAAACGAATGCCCATCAAAGCTCTTTCGTATGGTACATGCGGTCTCACTTTTTCTATACATAAAATCTTTGCACCCATTTCATTCAGCAGATCATGATTGGGTTGTACCACCTGGTAATCCCGGCTATCCACTCCATAAAAAGGATCTTTCAAGGCATCAAACACCTGGTCATCTTTTCCCGCATCTAGCATATGAATTGGAAACACACCAAAGGCCGTTGATTTTCTTTTACTCACCAATCCAACATTAAAAAAACGACTGGCCAATTGAAATGAATGACAGATAAGGAAGATGTATTTTTTTTGATTAGTAGATGGATTTGCATTCCATCTGTTCATTTTATCCAACCACCTGCACCAGGCAATATCCCAATCTTCGAAGCGACTGACCAATGGATCACCAGGGCCGCCGGTAGAAATATATATATCGTAAGAAGTATCCGGTAGTTCATTCGTAATGCGTACATCAAATTCTGCAGTCTGCACATCAATATCATTTGCTACCGACCAATCTTGCAAAATGGTACGGATACAACGCATACCCTGGTTAGGCTTGCCTTCATAAAGATCGAGGATTGCTACTTTTACAGACCTTTTTTCATTCCAACTCATTTGGCAAAAATAATGATTTATTAATATTTGAGAGTTGTATGGCTGTGGTGTATTGTCCACAAATGTTAATTACTAAAGTCAATAAAGTTAATTATTTGCCCAGCTGTAGTGCATATCGCATCGTTCGTGGAGCCTGTGCTGAGTGAAGCGAAGCATCGCACTCTTCAACTGTAGTAATTCTACTGAGCATTATGCAGTTAGTTTTTAGAATATCGAAGATCACTTCATGATATATCCATTTTTTACCACACCTGCCTTTGCCGGCAGGCAGGTAGGGCATAGATCACATAGAAATACACACATAGGTTTTTAAGTCTCTTGTATTTTTCTATGTGCCTATGTGGTAAAAAATTTTATTTCATCTCATATACTTTCTCGCCACCCAAAAAAGTTTTCAGCACTTTTACTCCTAATAATTTTTCTGGAGCTTCTTTCATTATATCTGCATCAAGAATAATAAAGTCGGCAAACTTTCCTTTTTCCAAACTTCCTTTTTCATTTTCTTCAAAGTTTGATTTAGCAGCCCAGATGGTCATGCCTCTCAATGTTTCTTCTCTTGTCAATGCATTCTCCATTTGATAACCAGCTTCCGGCCAGCCTTTACTATCTTTTCTTACTACCGCTGCATAAAATGTTTTGAATGTAGAAATATCTTCTACCGGAAAATCTGTGCCGAGTGGTATCCATCCATTTTGTTGCAGCAATTGTTTATATGCATAAGCACCTTTTACTCTTTCTGCACCCACTCTGTCGCCAGCCCAATACATATCTGAGGTGGCATGTGTTGGCTGCACAGAAGGAATAATATTATTGGCGCCAAATAAATTAAAATCATTTTGATCAACCACCTGTGCATGTTCTATTCTCCAGCGCAGATCATTTTTACCTTTTAAGTATTTAGCATATATATTCAGAATGGTTCTGTTGCCACTATCTCCAATGGCATGTGTGCACATCTGCCATCCTTTATCAGATGCCCAATTGGCTATCGAATCAAAGTGAGAAGCATTGCTTAATAAAAATCCATAATGACCGGGCTTATCACTGTAAGGTTGTAATAAACAAGCACCTCTTGAACCCAATGCACCATCACCATATACTTTTATACTTCTTACATTCAGCCGATCAGTTTTTATTATGCCATTTTTTTCTGCATAGTCATAGTTTGTTTTGTCATCACTCAGCATTACATACAGCCGCATTTTCAGTTGATTACTATCCTGCAATTGTTTTATCATATCTACGGAAGAAAAATTCAATCCGCAATCATCAATGGTGGTAAGCCCCATGGCAAAACAATTTTGCTCAGCGGCTTGCAAAGCTGATTTAAATTGTTCTTTATTGGCAGCAGGAATTTTTATGGAGACAAGATCAACGGCATTGTCAATTAATATTCCGGTAAGAGTGCCTTCCATTTCTTCCACTTCACCTCCGGTTAATGTGTCACCAGCTTTTACTCCTGCCAGGTCTAATGCTTTTTGATTGGCAACTGCTGCATGTCCATCTACTCTTGTCAATAATATTGGTCTGTCAGGAAATAACTCATTCAGTTTTTCATTGCTGGGGAAATTTTTCTCGGTCCAATCATTCTGATCCCATCCACGGCCTGTTATCCATCCACTGTCAGTAGGATTTTCTGCCACAAATGTTTTTACTTTCTCTATTACTTCATCCCAACTGTTGGTAGCTACCAGATCTACTTTTTTTAAACTTAATCCATAGCCTACAAAATGTGCATGAGCATCTATAAAACCGGGATAGATAAATTTGCCTTGTGCATCTATGTTTTCTTTGGCTTCATATTTTTTTTGCAGGTCAGCCGTTTTTCCTACTTCCAATATTTTTCCATCCTTCACAGCCATCGCTTCGGAAGTAGAGAAGGAAGAATCAACGGTGTAGATAGTAGCATTGTAAACTAACAGATCTGCTTTTTTCTTATCATCGCAAGACGATAATAGTAATAGAAAAACTACTGCTTTAAATAAATTATTCATTTTTAATTATTCATTGTTAATTAGAAAACAACGGCGGCCTCTTTTTATTATGCTCCGTCTTATCCTGGAATGCTTTTGCAGCCGCTAAGATAGTGGCTTCATCATATAAATTTCCAATCAATGTGATACTGATTGGCGAACCAGTCTGGTTAAATCCTATCGGCATTACCACCACCGGATGGCCGGTGAGATTTGTCATTGATAATTGCCGCCCTGCAAAACTTGGAACGATCAGCACATCATAGTTTTTCATAAAATCATTCATGTTTTTGCAAAGATTGTAGCGATAGCGGTTTGCATTTATATATTCTACCGCTGGTATCAATCTTGCAGCACGGAAACTGTTCGGCCAGAAATCTTTATCCTGTCTTTCAATCAGGTCATCCCTGTTTGTTCTTGTGAGTTCATCAAAAGCTGCCGCACTTTCTGCATTTAAAATTATACTCACCAGGTTTACGGGGTACATGGCAGAATCAGGAAAATTAATTGCTTTTAAATTGGCGCCTAATGAACGATAAACTTCCAATACTTTTCTTTCGGCTGCATTTGAATCCAATCGCTTAAAATAATTTTCTGCATAAGCGATTCGAAGTTTTGTAAAATCTGTTTTGCCGGTATAGTTAAAAGTATGTTGTATTGCAGAAGGATCATTACCATCGGTACCATGAATAAAAGCATATACAATAGCAGCATCTTCTGCACTTCTACAAATAGGACCTGCTTTATCCAAACTCCAGCATAGTACCATGGCACCATAGCGACTAACTGTTCCAAATGTTGGTCGCAAACCTGTAGCACCACAGCGGCTGGATGGGGATACAATAGAACCTAATGTCTCGGTGCCAATTGCAAATGGTAATAAGCCAGCAGCAGTTGCCGCAGCCGAACCGGCAGATGATCCGCTGGAGCCTTGTTTAAGATTCCACGGATTTTTTGTTTCGCCACCAAACCATTTATTATTATAGGCTAATGCACCTAATGAAAGTTTAGCACATAATACAGCACCTGATTCTTTTAATTTTTTATAGACATATGAATCTATGTCAAGCACCTGGTCTTTATACGGTGTACTGCCCCAGGTTGTTTTATATCCTTTTACAGCAAACAAATCTTTTAATCCATACGGTATGCCATGCAATGGCCCACGATAAATTCCCTGACGTAATTCATCATCGGCTTGCTTTGCCTGTTGCATGGCAAGGTCTTCTGTTAATGTGATCACACATTCCAACGTATCATCCCATTTTTTTAATCGTTCAATAAAAAACTTTGTAAGATCAACAGAACTTATTTTTTTAGTGAGTATTAATGCTGCCAGTTGAGGGATGGAGTAAAAGGCGAGGTCGTTTTTATTTTGTGGAAGTATGGTTCGTAATGGGATGTCCCAGGAAATTTTTTCTTTTTTGGTGGGCACTTTCAATCCCATTGGTGCCGGATTAAATGCGAAGGGAAAAGGAATATCATTTGCGGGCAATGTTTTATGCATGCCTTTATACAAGAGCAAATAGTTATTCAGGTTGCCGAGCATAGAATCTGCTTCTGCATCGGTGAATTCGAGATCATACATCTTTACCGTGTTGCGGAAAAGCTGTATAGAATCAGCTTTTGTTTGGGCTTGGGCAAGAATTAATGATGCGGATAGTAATGCAGTGAAAAATAATTTCATATTGTCAGTTTTGCTGGTAATGAAATTAAGGAAATTCCTTACTTTTTGTTCAAAACAATTGCTAGGGGAATATATTTTCTTTTATTACTTCCTGGGTATTTATTCCTGTCAGCAGAAAACAACAGCCGGAATGATACAGTTTAAAAAGATGTGGATGCAGGAAAATGCAGAAGTATCTTATTATTTCATTCTCAAATAATCTTCATATTTCAATTCCCAGAGTTTAACGGGTTGTTCAAAATTTAATGATCCGGGAATGGTGATATATTCTTTAATAAAAGTGAAACCAACTTTCTCCAGTGTTTTGTTAGGAGCTGGGTTTAATGCATAAGGTTCGCAGTATATTTTTTTCAGTTGCAAGTTGTTGAAGAACCAGGGGAGAGTTAGTTTTACCAAAGCAGCACCAATACCTTGTTGTCTTTTATCTGATTTCCATAAGTGCAAGTGCATATAGGCTTCTTCACCAAATATTATTTTGTTTACATTGGAATGACCAACGGGTTCATTATCTACCAACCAGATGATGCAATACGATTTTTTATCCATGTATGATTGACTTAATTGCTCCGCCAGCATTTTCTCCCAATCTTCTCTTGCAGGAATTTTATTAATGTCTGCACCCATGCTTGCTAAGAAAGCTTCATCGGTGGTTTGCCAGTAGTTAATTATTAAAGGAATGTCAGTTTCTTTTAATTCTCTAACTGATAAGTTATTTATGTTCATTAAATATAGAGGTAGTAAGTTTAAAAATATAGCAGAAAGGAACCCTATTTTGTGTGCTGTGTCTCTCTAGTTTCAGAGTGTCACTTCGCCTTTTCAAGCAGTGAATAAGCCCACTTTAAAAATGTATCTGTAGCAACGCTCAAGACATTATCTGGTTTTGGAGTTAGCCATGTAACTTTAATGTCTTTACCCTTATTATAGTAGATTGTAAAATCTAAGTTTCCATAGTCTGGTTGTCCTTTAAAAGACTCACCTTTTGAAAATCTTATTGGCTGACGCAAGTTATAATAAGCCAGTTGGTCATTCCGCCAGTCTCCATATTTATTCCAGCCCAAAATCTTCACTATTTGTCCATCCTTATAAAAATATTCCCGATGAATATATAATGAGTCCCAATTATCACCACCGTCTTCTTTTTCATAACTCGAAGTGTCGTACACTTTTTTACTAATAGTAAGGTCATTATTGACTTGAGCTACTATACTGTCAATAGTTTTTACACTAAATGGTTCTTGTCCATAAATGAATATTGGGAGCAGAAGGACAACTAAAAAAGATTTTTTGCTCATTACTTGACATTTTGACTATCAGAGTTTGTAATATAATAGCACACGACAGTTGTATTTGCGAAACTCCTTGATATATATATTAATTGGTATTCAAATAAGATCTATAGAAGAATTTTCTTTTATATCCCCACCAAATACTGTCCTTGTATATACTTCGCTACGTCCGTAAGGTTTTTAGTTTGTTCAAACACCGCTAATTGCCTGTCGGCACCGGTGCCATTCTCCAGCATTTTATTTACATGTGCTATGCGGTGGCGGCTGCCAAGATGATCAAGAACAGGATCAAGGAAATCCAGCAGCTCATATATCAAGGCTCTTGTATTTACTTCTTCTTCTTTTCCAAAATCAATCAGGTATCCATCCACACCATAGCGGCTGGCCCGCCATTTATTTTCATTCAGCAATGCTCTTGAGTATTGTATAAAGTTCAGGTTCTTGCTGCGCAGCATATATATTCTTGCACAGATAGCCTGAAAGAGAGCAGCAATGGTTATTGTTTCATCCACCGTCAAGGGTATATCACATACACGAAACTCAACGGTGTTAAAGAATGGATGCACTCTAAGATCCCACCATATTTTTTTAGCATTATCAATACAGTTTGTTTTTATCAGCAGCTTTACATAGTTGTCGTATGCTTCTATGCTGTCAAACGCATCGGGTATGCCGGTGCGGGGAAATTTATCAAAAACTTTCGTACGAAAAGATTTGTAACCCGTCATCCTTCCTTCCCAAAAAGGAGAGTTGGTACTAAGTGCAAATACATGGGGTAAAAAATAACGGGTACTGTTGGCAATATGATTCGCCATTTCTCTGTTCTCCATACCTACATGCACATGCAGACCAAAGATTAAATTGCTACGGGCAGCTTCCTGCAGTTCATTAACTATTTCGCTATAGCGGATATGATCGGTTATCAATTGGCTTTCCCAATGGCTGAAAGGATGTGTACCGGATGCACCCATGGCAAATCCAAGACTATCCGCAATACCGCCAATTGTTTTGCGAAGCAATCCTACATCCAGAAAGGCTTCATCCGCATCTGCACAAATGTCGGTACCTACTTCTACCACGGCCTGGTGCATTTCTGCTTTTACTTTGTCCTTGATAACTTTTTGTCCTTCCTGTACTATTTTTTGTTCATGGCTTTTTAGTTCAAATGTTTTTGGATCAAGCACCATGTACTCTTCTTCCACACCGAGGGTAAAAGATTTATAGTTGAGAGTTGCCATAAATGAAGTTTAATTATTAATTAATAATTATTAATTAATAATTGAGTTAGATTAAATTGTTTTTATTAGCTCCTCTTCTTACATATTCACCCCAGGTAAGATTGTCTTCGCCTTCTTTATTTGCCATTGCTTTTTCTATGGCATAGTTCGCAGAAGTTTCCACTACCCATTCAAAATTTTCTTCACCCACACTTGTTCTTTCTGCATCAGGAGCAGGATTGCAGAAATCGATGGCATAGGGTATGCCGTCTCTTATAGCTAATTCAACGGTATTAAAATCATAACCGAGATAAGCATTTATTTTAAGAACGATATCCGTCATTTGTTTTAATCTTTCAGGCGATGGTTTAAAATCTGCCACATAGCGGAGATGATGTGGATTGCGGGGTTCGTATGACATGATGCGGACATACTTTCCGCCAATGCAATAGCAACGATAGTATTCAGTGAAAACAATTTCTTCCTGGAAAAGCATTACCAACTGTCCGGTCTCCGCATGTTTTTCAAAGAAATCTTCTTTGCTATCCAGTCGGTATACATTTTTCCAGCCACCGCCTGCAAATGGTTTCATATATACAGGAAAACCTGTGTAATTAAAAATACCATCCCAATCTAGTGGAAAGGCAAGGTTGCTAAAAGATTCATCAGAAGTATCGTCAGGTAAATCTCTTGATGGAATGATAGCAGTTTTAGGAACCGGCACCCCAATTTTTGTCATCAGGCAATTATTAAAATATTTATCATCTGCACTCCACCAAAATGGATTATTGATAACAGCTGTACCTGTAACCGCAGCATTCTTTAACCAGGTGCGGTAAAAAGGTATATCCTGCGAAATACGATCGATGATAACTGCATAACCACTGTGCACTCCTTGCATAGCTTTATCTATATGTACAGGCTCCGCCATGATTCCGGGTACATTTTTACTATTTACTCTTGCTACAAATGCTTCCGGAAATGAACGTTCTTTGCCGTGGAGAATTCCAATTTTTTTCATGTGTTTATTTTTGTTTTTAGGGGTCACATGCCCGCCTTATCGGCGGACTGTGAATTTGCTACAAATAATCATTACGAGTTTGTAATTATTGCTTATAGCTCATTTCATAAAATGGGTTTATTAAAAAGGTTTTAATGCTAAGCCGTACAAAAGATAAGATTTATATTAACGGCCGTAACCAAATTTATCCTCTACAATTGAAATAAACAAATTAACAGTGACAGATAAAAGGCTTGATTTGAGGAGAGATCTATTTTTCTTCTCTTTTTTCCCGAGGCGCAAAAAGCCGTATTTTTGAAGCCATGCAACTGGCAAAAGTTTCCGGGATACCGGTTGAAAATACATCCATCAAATCCACTTTTTTACATAGGGAAGTAAAAGTTGATTTTTATTTACCTCCCACTGATTCTGATTCAAAAGAATGGAATCTGCTGCTTATTAATGACGGGCAGGATATGGAAAAAATGGGCTTTGACTCTATCCTCGAAAAATTATATACTTCTAACGCAATCGAACCCATTCTTTGTGTGGCTATTCATTGCGGAGCCGATAGAAAAATGGAATATGGTGTAGCAGGCCATCCTGATTTTAAAGGCAGGGGAGGCCATGCAGGCAAATACACTTCTTTTATTTTTGAAGAGTTACTTCCGTTTTTAAGAAAAAGATATGCTGTTCCTTCTTTCAAAGAAAAAGCTTTTGCCGGTTTTTCTTTGGGAGGATTAATGGCACTGGATATTGTTTGGAATCATGCTGCCGAATTTAGCAAAGTCGGAGTTTTTTCGGGTTCATTATGGTGGAGAAATAAAGACCAGGAAGATGCCGATTATGATGATGATAAACATCGGATAGTTCACCAGCTGATACGAAAAGGAAATTATTCGCCGTGGCTGAAGTTCTTTTTTGAATGTGGCAATATGGATGAAACAAAAGATCGTAACAATAATGGTATCATCGATTCTATAGATGATACGCTGGATCTGATAAAAGAACTGGAAGCAAAAGGATATTCCAGTACTGAAAATATTGAATACCTCGAATTGCCGGATGGAAGGCATGATGTATTTACCTGGGGTAGAGCAATGCCTGACTTTTTGCAATGGGGCTGGGGGAAATAGGAAGTCGGAAGTCGGAAAAAATTCGATAATCAAATTAATAATTATTATCCCGGTTGCAATAGTAGCCGGGATTTTTTTATACCAATTAGACTTTTAAAAATGCCCCTTATGAAAAATTCTATCGCAATTACAATTGGCTGTTATACTTAGATTGCTTCGGGTTGCTTCAAAAATTTATTAAGTATAGAGATTTACTATTGCAACCCTCGCAAGGACGAGACCCGATGGGTGGAAGGACTACCTAAACCACCGGAGTCTCGTCCTTGCGAGGTCTGTTAACAAGAGATGAAAAAAGCAGCAGGTTGAAAAGACCGAAGCAATCTAAGTGCTTGAATCAGTTTCATGATTTCAAGGCCGGAGTATTTTTAAAGTCTAATCTGCATTATTCAGCATTAACTTTGTTTTTCTATTGTGGTTTAGATTTTTAAGAAATAGAAAGGAATGTTCAATATTCAAATTTCATTGCTCAGTGTTCAATATTGCTTAAAACAAAAATCCCTCCCGTTTTTAACGAGAGGGATTTTTTATGATTAATAATTTAAATATTAATTGAACAGGTATCTTAAGCCAAACTGCATATAATATGTAGAGGCGATAGATACATTGTCTCTGAATGTACGGGTGATGATCTGACCTCTGTCAAGAGCAAGGTTAAACTCAGGCTTTACAGTTCCACCGGGAACTAAAAGTGCCTGGTTTCTTGGAACAAGAATAGCACTGTTATTTACAGTTTTTACTTTGCCCCATCCTTTGTTGATCAGGTTACCTACGTTGAAGATATCAAGGCTGAATTGAATAGTGTTTCTGTTTTTACCAATATTGGTAAACAGATCCTGCATTATTCTCATGTCTAATTGATTTCTCCAAGGAATTTGAGCACCATTTCTTTCAGCATACTGACCTTTATGTGCTTTTAGGTATTTATCCTGCTCGATGTAAGCAAAGAAAAGATCACTCTGCTGCTGTGGAGAGTAACTAATGCCGTTTACAACCTGTGTCTGGAAAGTGATTTCAGATGGGTTTCTTGGAATGTAAATAGGATCAGCACTTGTACCGTCTCTGTTAAAGTCAGCACTATAAGAATAAGTGAAACGTCCGGCAATAGAACCTTCATAGAAGAATGAAATGGTAGTAGCTAAATGTTTCAGGTATTCTCTGCGATAAGAAAGAGAACCAATTACACGATCAGGAACTACATCTAATGCATGAGAAAGGTTAGGATTGTTAGCACCATTTACAGATTGGATCAAACTCCATGTATTGAATGGCTGATCACCTTGTCCATCATACAAACGGTTGGCGAATGATTTGGTATAAGCAACCATTGCAGAAAACCCTTTTTTGAATTGCTTTTCAAAACGGGTAGTGAAAGAAGCATAATGACCTCTTTTCTCATTACCAGTTAAGATCATAGAGAATGCATTATTACCAGTTGGGCTTGGTACCTGAATACCATTACCCGTTGTCTGTAATTTATTGATGTATTTAGCAGAGTTCGCATTTGCATAGATCAATCTATTATCAGGATAACCGGCCACATTCAATGGCAATGGAGCAGTCAGATTGATGTTTTTAGAATAAATAACATTATAATCCCTGTTATAAATACCTTCTAATGTTGCAACAATACCTAATGGCAGTTTAACATCAATAGCCAAACTTGTTTTCCATGTTTGTGGCATTTTGAAATCTTCTGCAAAAGCAGTAACAGTTGAAGGCAATGTGGTGCCAGCCGCAGGAGGGGTGGCCGGTCTGTAAGCACCAATGTTTGGATTAAATACTCCCGGAGTATTAGCAGTTCCGTTAAATGATTGAGTGATCTGCAACATACCAGAGTTACCTGCCTGTCCTACTATCCATACATAGGGTACACGACCGGTAAAAATACCTGTACCACCACGAATCTGTAATGAACGATCGCCATACAAATCCCAGTTAAATCCGATGCGTGGAGAAAACAATATTTTCGCTGCTGGCAATTTGCCTGTATTTACTTTGGTGCCATTTGCAAATGTTAAAGAAGAAACCAATGGATTCTCTTTTACTTCTTCCACACCGGGATAAGTAGATTGATCAGCTCTTAATCCAAAAGTCATTTTATACTTTTTAGAGAAAGTAACTTCATCCTGGATGAAAGCAGAGAATTGAGCAAACTTAAAACCAGGGAATGCTTGTGAATAATCTTTCTTCAATGAATAAGTATAAGCAAAGTCATTAGGTTTTACCCCAGTTAAAAAATCATTCAATGAATTATAACGATAATAACTGGCTCCCAACGGCTGGAAACCATTGATGGTTTTGGTAAAATCTGCCTGCAAACCAATTAAAATATTGTTTTTACCTGCAGATATGGTAAGGTTATCTACAAAAGAATAAATCTTAACATCTCTCAGGTTGCCAAAAGTAAATGGCTCATATCCGAAAGTTGTGAAAGGAGAACCATCCTTATATATATCCACTAACGGAAACTCAGAACTATTAGAGCTACGAGGTTCGTTTTGGTTATTATAAGAAGCTCTTAGAGTATTTGATACTCTTGAATTAATAGTTGAGTTTAATTCCGCTGCAAAGGAGTAAAAATTATAATCCTGGAAGTAATTAGAATTTTGAAAATGCAATGAATTAAGTGCAGTTGCTTCGCTACGGCCGGTACCAAAAGCAGGGTTAGATATACCAGTGCTACCAAAAGAAGTACTTAAGAAAGCCGGGTCGCTACTTTCTACCTGGTTGTAGCGTAAGCTTAATTTATTTTTCGAACTGATATTCCAGTCCAAACGAGCAAGTATTTTTCTTTTATCACCTTCCAGGTCATATTTGTCATATGCACCAGTTTCATAGCCATAAGTAGTTCTCAGGTAAGAGCTGAGTGCATCTAATTCAGCAGCAGTAGGACGGGCAACGTTTGGAGCACCAAAAGCAGCTCCGGGAGTTCCAGCTAATTTAGTTTGACCCGGCGAAATTGTTTTTTCGGTTTCATAATTAAAGAAGTAAAACAACTTATTCTTGATTATTGGCCCACCTACTCTAAAGCCGGTTTGATTGTATTGATATTTCTGACGAACGAATTTTATTTTTTCAACCTGGTCGCCCTGCTGTTTTTGATTTCTAAAATAGGTGTAAACAGATCCTTGTACCTGGTTAGTACCTGAACGGGTAACAGCATTCAATGCACTACCAATGAAACCAGACTGACGAACATCAAATGGAGTAATGTTTACAGAGATCTCTTCGATTGCATCTAATGAAATAGGAGAGCCTTGAGCCGGTACGTTTGCACCAATCCCAAAAGTGTTATTAAAGTCAGATCCATCTACAGTAATATTATTCTGACGGGAGTTTCCACCTCCTACTGCAGAGCCATTGGCCTGCGGAGTAAGACGGGAAAGATCATTAATACTACGGGTGATGCTTGGCAACACAGTGATTTCTCTGCGGCCTACATTGGTAACAGCACCGGTACGATTTGCATTCAGGATGGTATTCCTTCTGCCGGTACCAGTTACTACTACTGTTTCAAGTGTAGCATCGTTTTTAGTAAGCATTGGCGTTAATTGAAAAGATTCTGCCAGTTGCAGATAAACATCTTCAATTTTTTCTACCTTATAACCAACATATGTTATTTCAATAAGGTAGGGGCCGCCAACCCTCATATTCTGAATGCTAAACACACCGCCGGCCCGGGTAGTGGTTGTGTACCTGGTGCCGGAAGGCTGATGGGTGGCTACAATGGTAGCTCCAACCAGATCCTCATCGGTTGTACTTTTTACCGTACCGTTTAAGGCAGAGGTAGTTATCTGGGCAAATAAGGACGTAGAAGCCATAAAGGCTAGAAAAGTCAAAAAGAGTATTCTCTTAAGCATAAAAGATTAGTTTATCGGTTGCAAAGAAAGGGAATATTTCTAAATTAAATATAGCAAATATTAACATTTTGAACACTGAAAAATAAGGCTTTATAATGACAAGCTCTATGACCTTTTAGCTGCCCCTATCCTTCAAAAATCTGCCTGCCAATACTTTGCTTTACTTTTGTAAAAAAATACTACAATGTTCGATTCGATTGAAAGTGCAATTCTTGATATTAAACGTGGAAAAATGGTGGTGGTTGCCGATGATGAAGACAGGGAGAATGAAGGTGACTTTATTGCTGCTGCTGCAACTATAACTCCGGAAGTCATCAATTTTATGAGCAAACATGGCCGTGGGCTTATCTGTATAGCACTGCCCGAAGAAAGATGTGATGAGCTTGGTCTTGAACTGATGGTAAATAACAATACTGCTTTACATGAAACAGCTTTTACTGTCTCTGTTGATTTATTGGGGCATGGATGCAGTACCGGTATATCTGCGCATGATAGAGCAAAAACGATAAAAGCTTTGATAGATCCGTTTACTAATCCGGGGGACCTTGGGCGGCCGGGGCATATTTTTCCACTAAGAGCAAAAAAAGGTGGTGTACTCCGCAGGGCCGGGCATACAGAGGCTGCTGTTGATCTTGCCCGGTTAGCGGGAATGGAACCCGGAGGTGTATTAGTTGAAATTATGAATGAAGATGGGTCAATGGCAAGATTACCAGAGTTAATAGAAGTGGCAAAAAAGTTTGACTTCAAAATTATTTCTATAAAAGACCTTATCGAATATCGAATCAAAAGAGATTCATTGGTAGAGGAAATTGTAAGAGTTGATATGCCAACTAAATATGGAAATTTTAAACTGGTGGCATTTAAAGAAAAAAACTCTACGAATGAACATCTTGCCTTATTAAAAGGCGAATGGGAAAAAGATGAACCAGTATTGACAAGAGTGCATTCATCTTGTTTTACCGGCGATATATTGGGATCTCTTCGCTGCGACTGTGGTGAGCAATTGCATAAAGCCATGAAGATGGTGGAGGAAGAAGGTAAAGGTGCTATCTTATATATGAACCAGGAAGGAAGAGGCATTGGCTTGCTGAATAAATTAAAAGCTTATCAATTGCAGGAGCAGGGAATGGATACAGTAGAAGCTAATCTGCATCTCGGTTTCCAGATGGATCAACGGGATTATGGATTGGGCGCACAAATGCTACGGCATTTAGGTATTACTAAACTACGATTGATGACCAATAATCCTAAAAAGAGAGTAGGGCTGGTTGGTTATGGTTTGGAGATCGTTGAAAACATTCCGATTGAAGTATATCCGAATCCGCATAATCAGAAATACCTGGAAGCTAAACGGGATAAAATGGGACATGAAATTCTGGAAGAAGAATAGGGGGTGAAGGGTACTAATCATTCTTTTTTTCTAAAGGCTGCTCCTGTTCTTTTCTTGCTTCTTTATTTTCTGGAGTAGGTGGTACTGGTTTTTGTCTTTTTCTAAACATTCCTTTAAACAGGTCGCCGAGTTTGTCTACATCTTTTCTTAATGAAATATTTGCTCCTATTCTGCTGGCTCTGCCTGCGCCACCAGTACCGGAACCAAGATAATCCGCATTTTCTCTGTAGAAGAAAGATACTCTCATCGTGCCTCTTTCATTCAGCAACCACTCCATTGTTACATCTTTCAGGAAAAGAAAATTTTGTTGTACCGTAGTTTGTTGAATTGGTGCATCAAAACCACCACCTGCAGTTATGATAAAACGATTATTAAAAAATGAACGACCGATGGAAAAGTTTACATTACTTCCAAAATTCAATTTCGAAGTATTAGAACGGTCGATGATCCCTCTGTCATAAAACGAAGTATTAAGACTTATCTGAAATTTTTCACTCTTCAAAAGATTGTTCAATATTTTATTGATTTGATCACTGATCACATTCAATAAAATTCCAGAGATTGTACCGATGCTGATTACAGGATTAGATGCATCGCTTGCCAATTCACTAGGAGCAAAGCTGTTGAATACAATGAGGTAAGTAACCTGCCTGTTAAGTTCGTTGGTGTTTTTTTGTATTTGCTGAAATATAAGGGCCAGCTCCGGATCAGTAATAGCCGCACTGGTGGATGGAAAGTCTAAAGAAAATTCTATGGTTGGTTTAAATAATTTGTCCGTCAGTTTAGCTATCACATATACTTCGCCTCTTGCATTCGTTGACCCTTCGGAAGTAGATAACAAAGTGGTAATTGGAGCAAAGCTTACATTCTCCGCTTTGTATTGTGCTTCAAATTTTATATTGGCATCCATCGGGTCGCCATTCCACTCTATATAATTTTCTGTACCTCTCAATTGAAATGGTCTTTTGAAAAAAGATTGAAAAGTAAAAAGATAGCTACCCCTCTCTATATCAAAACGGCCACGAAGTGATAAAGGTTCTGATGTGCCTGAACGTATATTTAAATTGCCCGAACCGTTTCCTTTTATTTCATCCCCGGTAAGATCATCCAGCACCACTCTTACATTCACCAGCGGATTTGCTGTTACATCCACATCATAAATAATATTGGTAGCACTTTTGGTTACATCGCTATCATTCATTTCCCGGCCATACTTTTTCTCTATTAAAAAATCAGCAATGCCGGACTCCCTGCTGGTAGTAGATGGAATGGTGATGTAACTGCTATCGGTGGTGGAAGCAAAGGCATCGATCTTCATATACATATCAGATTGCGGTCCTGCTAGTGTAAATGAACCGGTACCTTTTACCTTTCCATAAAATTGTTTATTGTCTTTATATACTGTATTTAATAATTGTATTGGCCTATTGTTAGCATCATTAGTAGTATTTGGTTTTTGTGTGGATATGTCCAATGCATAAAACATATTTTTAAACGATTCATGTTCGATGCCACCGGTTAAGTAAATGGGGTTGTTGGTTACTGTATCGGTAAGAACTATCCCATCCAGGTTTATTTCTGTTGGAGTTAATTCAATATCCGTATCTCTTATGGTATAAAAACATTGGGTAAATATTACTCTCAATCCTGCATCTCTCAATCTTCCTTTTCCGGTTACGGTCAAATTATTAAATGGTCCCTTCAGGTTTACATCGCCGGTAAGAAAGCCTTGCATGTCTGCAAATAAAGTTCCCAGGAATCTTTCCAGAATTTTAATCTGGTATTCTCTTGCTTTAAATGAAATGATATTATTTTTTGCCTGATCACTGTTTCCTAAAAAGATACGACCATCAAAGCCTAGATAATTTTCCTGGTTAAGTGTATTGCCTTTGAAACTAAGTTCCTTTGACTGGTTATCATATTCTAAAGTTGTTTTTACCTGTCCGAGTGAATCATTATCAAATCGTAGAAATTCTGTTTGTAAGTCTTGCGAAGCGATTTTTAAATTACCTGTTGGATTCTCCACCATTATGTTGCCAGTAATCAAACCTTCCAATCTATTTTTTGGAAGAAAGAATGGAGCAAAATCACCAAGGTTTAATTTGGTCAGTTCTACTTTTAAATCATTCCAATTGCCGGCACCGGGTTGTGAACGAACCACTACTTTCTGATCACCTTCACTTAATACCAGCAATCCACTGGCAGGATTATTACTTCGGAAAACCAATTCACCACTTTCATCTATAGCCCAGGTTTTCCCATTAATAGTAAAAGTGGAAGGATCAAATTCAATTTTTACTCCATCGTTATAAGTTAACACCAATGCATTCAGGTCTGCTTTTTCTACTGTTTGGTTCGTACCTGTTAATATTGATACCCTTGATGAATCATTACTGGCATTTACTTTAAACGTTGCTTGAGGAATATTCAGGCTGTCATTTATTTTAATGTTACGGGTTTCACCGGTCAATACTAAACTATCACTGTTGCCATTTGCAATAATTTTTATATCATCAAAATTGAATTGTTTGAATTTGAACTGGGGTACATCTGCAGTAAAATTGAGTAAGTTTTCAGCCAGGTTAATTCTACCGGTAAAGTGGCTGTTATTAAGTCCGGTAAAGTTGCTATCGATCAGTTGCAGGTATTCGTCTGCATAATAAGTAGTGATGTCAAATGTAAAGTCCTGATTTCTCAGATAGCGACGGGGTGCAGGGATATAAGCAGGGTAATATTTATTCAGAAAAAAAGTAAATGCATCGGGCAATTCATTGATGTTAAATTCGCCTTCAGCCCTTGCTTTAAATTCATTAGAAACAGCGGAAAGAGTTTTTACATTATTTTCAAAACCTGAAGTAACGATCAATGAATCAAATGGTAGGCGACGACCATTCCGAATAAGTTCTGCTTCTGTTATTCTTGCATTACCCAAAAAATTATCAATAGAGTTACTGGTAAAATTAAAATTTAATTTACCCCGAAAGGATACACTGTCTTGTGTAAACTTCAACTCCTTTAAATTAGCTTTTGCTACATCTGCCACCAGGTCGAAGCGGGGAGTGGCGCCATTAAAATCTAAGACACCATTCAGGTCTATTTCCGCATTCTTATCCCGGATAGATGCAACTCCTTCAAACAGCTTTTTATTTAATTGACCTTTAACGGTAATGTTTTCGTAGCGGTAATTTTTATAATCAGCAAAACGAATTTTTCCATCTATAAATGTGTTGCGGCTTTTATCACTAAATCCTTTTCCTTTTAAAGTTCCGGTAAGTGCAACAGAACCAATATTGTTATCACCCAGTAATTGACCCAGTCTGAAATTATCTGTAGAGATAGTGCCTGAATAAACCGGGTCTTGCCCCACAGGTAATTTCATGTTTATGTCAGTCTTTACTGTTCCAAGATTTGTTTGTATTGTGCCATACGTTACAAAATCACGGATGAAGCCGGTAAAACTTCCTCTGAATTTTACATACTGCAACCTTCTAAGTTGTGGACTGTTGGTGCGGCGAAGTGCTGGAATAATTGACACCGCATCACTATAAGTAGTTCTGAAATCATTGGCTTTAAAATCAATAAAGGTTTTATTGATGTCAGGTAAACCAGTGAGTGTAATATCACCATTTAATACGGTGCTGTTGCCAGCCTCTATCACCATATCTCTACCTACAAGATCACTTACCAATCCTCTTACTTTTCCTTTTATTGATATTTTCTTTTTCCATGATTGCATGGAAGGAGCAAAGAAAGCAATATCATCACTATCAATATACGAGTCATCAAATACAGCTCCCAATTTTACTTTATTAATGAAGTCGCCCATATCACTAATGTCATCGTAGGACATGGAAAAATAATTTCTTAAAATGCTGCGGTTGGTGGCCAATTCCAATTTATCGAACGCCATACCCTGTGGTGTTAACTTTAATTCAGCAGCAAGATTTTTTATTTCTAAGCCGCTTCTTTCTTTAGCACTCAACTTTAGCTGTGAGAAAATGGTATCGCCAATAAAACTGGCGTTGTATAATTCTGCATTGATGTTGGAAAACAAAATATGATTACCATCAAATGTGGTAAGCATCGGCTGGTTGCTTTGTTTATCTGTTTTAAAAGTTCCGTTGATAATTTTCAGATCGCCGATCTTAAAACTCGTTTTTGCATTATTCCAGCTAATGGTTCTTTTTATTTCTTCTACCGCATCTTTTATGATGGCAGAGTCCGTTGGTCTTAATTGAGTATAACTATTCAGACTTACTACAGGATTGGTAACCACTAATGAGTTGATATCATACTGACTTCCGTATAAGTTTAGTTTGTCAGCATCCATATTCAGGGTGCCTACATTCACCCACATATCTGTACCAAGCCATGCATCTTTTTTATAAAAAGTAACATTCTTCATGTCCACTTTTTTCAGGTTGAACTTTATACCGGCCTTTTTCTTTTTTGTACTGTCGAGTGGAGTAGAAAAATAATCGAAGATGAATTGCTGTTGCCAGATGGAGTCTGTTCGTTGAAATTTGATGATGGCATTTTCCAGGCCGATATATTTTAATTCGGCTTCTTTTTTAAAAATGAACCAGTCGGTTATTCTCACTTTTACATCACCTGCATACATAAGGGTGTCACCTTTCTGGTCTTCGATCAGCACACCTTCCATGTGCATATTATTTAGAAGGGAGAAGGTTACATGTTTGATGCTGATCTTGGTTTGGAGATCCCGGGAAAGGCGTTTAGTTACCTGTTTGCCAATCCAATTTTGACCAAAAGGCGTTTGTATAAAAACATACAACCCAAGGATAAGGATAAGGAGTGACAGAAAGAACCACTTCAATATTTTTTTAAAACGCTTCAGGCTAGGGGTGATTTATGTGTAAAAGTATGCAATAGAATCCTTTAGGCAAATTCAATACCAATAATCGGAAGGCAAGAGGGAATTGTAAGTATAAGGGGAGCAAAATCCTGAACGGTGGCAAATTGGCTATTTGAAGCCGTAGAAAGGCATTTTTTTCTTAACAAAAAATTTAATTAGCAGGAAGAAGTAAGATGTTCTTTAGAAATTAATATTCCGAACTCAAAGGAAGTTGCACTATTGCGGAAAATATTACCCATGGGAGGAGAAGTGATTGGCTAACCTAAATATTCAATCCAATAAATTAAACAATTCAGTTTGATTTTTATCCTACTCCCTATTCCTCGTATCAATCACAATCTTATCTCTCTTCAGGTATTTGCCAATAGAAATACCAAATACACGGTGGCGGATGCGGGGGCCAAAGTCAGCATTGTTAATGCTGGTAGCACCATAACTGTACTGCGCAAAAACGATAAAGCCACTCCTTGTCTCATAACCTAACTGTGCATGAAAATTGGCAGAGTACCTTCCATAATCACCATTACTCCATTTCATTTTTTGACTTACAGAACTACCGTTTTTCAAATTAAATTTTTCTTTCCCAAACAATTGAAAATCGAGTGATGGCCCACCTTTAAAATAAAAATGGGAAGGTTTATTGCCAAAATCAAATTGAAGCAATGCAGCCAATTCAAAACAATGAATGGTAGTGTTGTTATCAATTGCATTAACATCTGGGGGAAAAGAAAAGTCTGTAAATTTTACTTTATATCCCTTCATGCTATAAAAAGCAGCAGGTACAAAAAACAGTTTTTCTTCAAACGGCACTTTCATTAAAGCACCAGCCTGGAAGCCATATTTGTAAGTATTTTTTTGCAAGTTTCCATTCACCGTGTATTTGGAAGAAGTGGCTTGTGGTCCCGCAAAAATGGCTATACGGTTTTGGGCAATGGAAGAGAAAGTAAAGACAAATAGGACTAGGAATGTAAACAACAATTTCATGATAAGATTATTATTCTTGTAAATTAATTTTATAAAAGCTTTTCAGCAAGGATGAAGCCAGCTTTTGTAACAAGATGGCCGTAGAGGATAAGGCGGCAAAAATAGAAATTTAAATCGGGATGCCAATGCTTTTTCATGAGCAAAAAATAAGCAATAGGTGAATCAATAATTTCTTCTTTATTACTTATTTGCCGGATCTTTTGTTTCATCGCTTGTATTGTATGCCTGCGATGCGCCTTTGGCAATTGAAAGGTTGCTCCAATTCTTCCCTTTTATCGTTTTGGCAATTTGAATTATTTGTCCAACATGATATGGGTAGTGTGCAAGTTGCCTGTGTATAGCATCAATGACGGTAAGTGGTTCTTTTCTTATCATCACCATTTTTTTCAAATCCTTTTTCTTTAGCGATGCTAGTGCATCAAAAAAACATGACCAGCCTTTTTCCCAGATTTCTAATAGTTGTTGTTTCGTATAATCATGAATGGCAAATTCATCATCCCGCTGCCGCCAGTCTTTTTCTCCATCTTCAATTAAAAAGTTGGTCCAGCGGCTCAGCATATTGCCACTCATATGCTGAATGATGATGGCAATACTATTGGCTTCATCATTTGGTTGATAATGAAAATCCCAATCTTTGAGCTGCGCAAATGTTTTATCGCCCAGTTCTTTGTAATATTTCAATCGTTTAGTCGCTGTGTTTATTAATTCTTTCCCTAATGAAGACATAATTATTAACTATTATTTTATATTACTAATTTATTCACCAACCCTCTGCACCATCATCACCACGGTTATCCGCCACTGCTTCAAATTTTCCATTAGGCAATACTTTTATTATTTCTGTGCGACCAATACCTGATCTTTCCCTGCTAAAAGTATATCCCATTTTTTGCATCGCTTCTTTTACCGATAATGGAAATCCTTTTTCTGTCATCACTTCATCCGGCAACCATTGATGATGAAATTTTGGTTTGTACACTGCATCTTCTGTACTCATTCCAAATTCTATTATATTTATCAATGTTTGAAATATCTGTGTAGGTATAGTAGTACCACCGGGTGTGCCAACCACAATAAAAGGTTTATTATCTTTTAAAACAATTGTCGGCGTCATCGAACTCAGCATTCTTTTTCCCGGCATAATAGCATTTGCTTCGCCACCCACGGCACCATACATATTCGGTACACCCGGTTTTATACTAAAGTCATCCATTTCATCATTTAGAAAAAACCCTGCACCGCCTACTACTGTTTTGCTGCCATAAGAATTGTTTAGTGTGGTAGTTATAGATACTGCATTTCCATCTTTATCAATCACACTCAGGTGAGTGGTTTCATCACTTTCTTTTGTTGTTACAATACCCGGTTGTATATCTGTACTGGCAGTAGCTTTATTTGCATCATAGGATTTCATTCTTTCCTGCAAATATTTATCACTACCCAATTCAGCCACCGGTACTTTATAAAAATCTGCATCACCCATATATTTTGCTCTATCGGCATAAGCCCTTCTTTCTACTTCTGTCATCAATTGCACAGCTTTCAACGATTGAAAACCCATTGCAGCAATATTGCGGTCTTCTACCATTTTCATCATCTGATGTAACAGTAAACCGCCGCTGCTCGGCATTGGCATACCCACTATTTTATATCCTTTGTAAGTAAATGTGTGTGGTGCTCTTGGTTGTGCGGTATAATTTTTTAAATCATCATAAGAAATAATTCCACCGCCTCTTTTCATTTCTTCTACTATAAGCCTCGCAGTTTCACCTTCATAAAAACCAGCAGCACCTTTATCTCTTATTCTTTTTAATGTATTGGCCAGGTCTGTTTGTATTAATGTATCTCCTTGTTTCCATGTCGCTTTTACAAAAACCGGTATCATACTATTCAGTTTTTTTAATTCGTTCTGCAAACCATTAAAAGATTTTGCTTCACTTTCGCTGATAGTAAATCCTCTTTCTGCTAACTCAATGGCAGGTTGTATCAATTTAGCCAAAGGTAGTTTTGCATACTTCACACAGGCAAATATTCCAGCCACTGTGCCTGGCACACCGCTGGATAAATGCCCATCCTGGCTTTTATCTGTGCGGGGAGTGCCATCCGCATCTATATACATATCTCTATGTGCTGCCGCCGGAGCTTTTTCCCGGTAATCTATGGTTAATAATTCTCCATTTGCCAATCTTGCTACAAAAAATCCACCACCGCCAAGGTTGCCAGCATTAGGATAAACAACTGCCAGTGCAAATTGAGTGGCAATGGCTGCATCTATTGCATTGCCTCCTTGTTTTAAAATTTCAACACCCACTTTACTGGCAAGTGGATGTGCAGATACTACTGCTCCATTATCGGCAATTACTTTTTTTGTGCCACTATATTGATAGGGATTGATAGTAGTAAGTGCAGAAGTTTTATTCTTTTGCCCCGGCGAACAGCATTGGAGCAAAGTTAGAAAGACGATTATGGAAAATATTTTTTGCATTGGGGGCCTATTTTTTTAAAAAATTAAAGCTACATAAAACAAGGCATTTCTACTGTAGCAAAAAAGACCAGCAAATCAACACCTGTTTATTATCTTGCTTAAAATTATTTGTATGTATCGTAAGATATTTCTTTCACTTGTATCAGCCTTTTTTATAATTACAGCTACTGCTCAATTAAAATCTCCCGAAGATTTCCTGGGGTATAAAGTTGGCAGCCGCTATACACCTCATTGGAAAATTGTAAACTATTTTAATCATGTGGCCGCCAACAGCACCGCCATGGTAAAGCTGGAAAAGTATGGTGAAACAAATGAAGGCAGACCATTACTATTAGCTTTTGTTTCATCCGCTACTAACATGAGCAACCTGGAGCAAATAAGAACGAATAATTTGCGGCTTGCCAATATTGCAAAAGATAAAACCGCTCCGAGTGAAACAAATGCACCGGCAATAGTGTGGCTTAGTTATAATGTGCATGGCAATGAAACTTCAAGTTCCGAAGCAGCTCTTATGACTATCTGGTCATTAGTTGATCCTTCCAATACAAAAACAAAAGAATGGTTGAAGAATACGGTGGTAATAATTGATCCATGTGTGAATCCAGATGGAAGAGACAGGTATGTAAACTGGTATAACTCTGTAGCCGGAAAAAATGCTGATCCTAAAAGAATGTCCCGTGAACATAGAGAACCATGGCCCGGTGGCAGAACCAATCATTACAATTTTGATCTGAACCGTGACTGGGCATGGCAAACACAGGTAGAAAGCCAGCAGCGTATAAAACGTTACAATGAATGGATGCCTTATATACATGTTGATTTTCATGAGCAGGGCGTTAATGAACCTTATTATTTTGCTCCGGCTGCCCAGCCTTTTCATGATGTGATCACCACCTGGCAACGGGATTTTCAAACCACCATTGGAAAAAATCATGCGAAATATTTTGACGCCAATAACTGGCTATACTTTACCAAAGAAATATTTGATCTCTACTATCCATCCTATGGAGATACATGGCCTACTTATAATGGTGCAATAGGAATGACATATGAGCAGGGTGGAGGACCTGCTGGTGGTGCTGCGGTTATAAATGATGAAGGAGATACACTGACATTGTATGATAGAGCTATTCATCATTACACTACTTCACTCAGCACTATTGAAATTTCTTCCATCAATGCAGGTAAACTGGTAAAAGAATTTCGTAAATTTTTTAATGATGCGGTTACCACCGGCATTGGAGAATACAAATCATATATTATAAAAAACAAGGCAACTGATAAGGAAAGGATTAACGCATTATTAAACCTTCTTACAAAAAACGGAATTACTTATGGCTATGCCAATGGCACCAGTGGCCGTGGGTATAATTATGCAACTGGAAAAGAAGAATCATTCAATACTCAATTTGATATTGTGGTATCTGCATTGCAACCAAGATCTGCTATGGTAAAAGTTTTGTTTGAACCAAAACCGAAATTGGTTGACTCTATGACGTATGATATTACAGCATGGGCTTTACCTTATTCATATGGATTGACGACTTATGCATCAACAGAAAAAATAAATGCCGATGGTGTGGCACAACCTGCTTATGTTCCCAACACACCTGCCAATGCTTATGGGTATGTAATCCGCTGGCAGGGAATGCAAAGTGTGAAGGCAGTGTCTCAATTATTACAAAAAGGTATCCGGCTCAGGTTTGCAGAAATGCCATTTGAAGTAAATGGACAGCAGTTTGATAGGGGTTCTGTAATCATATTAAAAAAAGGGAACGAAAGAAAAGATTTGAATGAAATACTTATTGAAGCAGCTAATAGCAATGGTATTACCTTAAATCCGGTATCAACTGGTTTTGTAGATAAAGGTTATGACTTTGGTAGCGATAAAGTCCATCCATTTAAAGCACCGAAAGTTGTTTTGCTTACAGGTGAAGGAGTAAATTCAAATGCTGCCGGTGAAGTATGGCATTTCTTTGAGCAACAAATTGATTATCCAATAACATTAATAAATGCAAATGACGCAGGCCGGGCCAATTGGAATGATATTAATGTATTGATAATGCCTGATGGGAACTATAAATTTTTAAGTGATAAAACATCTGCCGATGCATTTAAAGAATGGATCAATAAAGGTGGAAGAGTAATAGCATTGGAAAGTGCAGTAGGAGGTTTGGCAAAAGCAGAGTTTGGTATCAAATCTAAAAAACCCGAAGAGGGAGAAAAGAAAGAGGAGAAAGTTGGATATGAAGTATTGAAAAAATTTGAAGACCGGGAAAGAGATTTTATTCCAAACATTACCCCCGGTGCTATTTATAAAGTGGAATTGGATAACACACATCCTCTTGCTTATGGTTATCCCAATTTTTATTACACTTTAAAAATGGATGATAATGTGTACGAATTCATAAAAGAAAACGGTTGGAATGTAGGTGTTATAAAAAAGGAGAACCAGGTAGCAGGTTTTGTTGGAGCAAAGCTGAAGGATAAACTAAAAGACGGGTTGGTGTTTGGTGTGCAGCAGATGGGTAATGGTTCTATTGTTTATCTAACCGATAATGTACTGTTCCGCAATTTCTGGGAGAACGGTAAATTGCTTTTTTGTAATGCAGTGTTCTTCGTTGGACAATAGCCGATTACCTATTTTTAAATACTTATATCCGTACTGCAAGTTGAATGGCAGTACGGATTTTTTTGTGCAGCAATTTTATTCTGCATAATTTTATGCTATCAATTTATTCCACCATGGAATCTGAACATACAGTTTGTCTCTTGCAGGTGTCTGAAATTATCAACACCATCTTTAATACTTCTCCTCCCAAAGCTTAGTAGTAATTAAAAGGCTAAATCCTTTTTGAATTTAACAAAACAGCTTGTTTGTTTAAAACTTGTGTGCATCATTTTGCGCAACAGGCAATATTCTATTTGTCAATAAAATACTTTCATCATTAATAATCAAAACTAAACATGGAAAAGCAAGACATCATCCGTTGGGCACTTATTATAGGTATCCCACTCTTTCTATTATTATTTTACAAATTCATCCTACGAGTTTTCTTCGGTCTCGTTATTGTACCCGAAGACAGGATTGGATTGGTCACAAAAAAATTCGTTTTATTTGGTCACCAGGAGTTGCCCGAAGGCCGCATCATTGCTACCAAAGGCGAAGCTGGTTACCAGGCACAAACATTACCTCCGGGAGTTTATTTCTGGAAATGGATATGGCAGTACTCCATCACCTTTCAACCATTCATAATAATACCTACCGGTAGAATTGGTTTGATATTAGCAAAAGACGGTAGCGAATTAGAAGTAGGTCGTATACTTGGTCGAAAGGTTGAATGTGATTCTTACCAGGATGCGGAAGCATTTTTAGTAAACGGCGGACGTAAAGGTCGTCAGACAGCTATCATTGCACCGGGTTCATATCGTATCAATACATTTTTGTTTGAACTGGAACTAACCGATATGATGATGATACCTGATAATGCAGTGGGTATTGTTACAACTGCTGAAGGTAAACCATTGGAAGAAGGACAGATTGCTGGTCAAGTAATTGAAGGGCATAATAAATTTCAAGACGTTGATTTGTTTTTGCAGAATGATGGTTACAAAGGTTTGCAGGAACAAGTTATACTGGCCGGTTCTTATTTCTTAAATCCATGGTTTGCGAAAATGGAAATGGTAAAGATGACAGAAATATCAATCGGCTATGTTGGTGTTATCATCAGTTATGTTGGTGAAGAAGGAAAAGATTTAAGTGGGACAGAATTTAAGCATGGTAATATTTTCGCCAAAGGATTTAAAGGTGTGTGGGCAGAACCATTAGGGCCCGGTAAGTATCCTATCAATCCATATATTATGAAAGTGGAATTGGTACCAACTACTAATCTTGTACTTAACTGGGCCAATGCAAGAAGTGAATCCCATCAGTTGGATAAACATTTATCAACGATTACCGTACGAAGTAAAGATGGTTTCCCTTTCAATCTTGATGTGTCTCAAATCATTCACATTCCAACTACAGAAGCACCAAAAGTAATTGCACGGTTTGGTAATATGAATAACCTTGTAAGCCAGGTTCTGGAGCCAACCATTGGTAACTATTTCCGTAACAGTGCACAGGATAGTGATGTAATTGCATTCCTTGGTACAAGAAAAGAAAGACAGCAATCTGCTAAGGAACATATCGGCCATGTATTAGATCAATACAACGTAAATGGAGTGGATACATTGATCGGTGATATTGTTCCTCCTGAGAGTTTGATGAAGACCTTGACAGATCGTAAGATTGCTGAAGAACAAAAAGTGACTTACGAAACAGAAAAGAAGGCGCAGGAAACAAGACAGAGTTTGGAAAAAGAAACTGCGATTGCTGATATACAAAAAGAAATTGTAAAAGCAGACCAGGGTGTATTGATCGCTGAACGTATTGCCGATGCATCTGTAAAAAAAGCCACGGGTGAGGCCAACAGTGTTCGTTTGCAATCAACTGCTGAAGCTGATAGATTAAAATTACTGGCAAGTGGTGATGCGGAAAAAATTAGAGTATTGGCAAAAGCAAACTCCGAACAAATTCAATTGCTGGCCAATGCTGAAGCAGAAAGAATTACATTGACAGGTAATGCGGAAGCAGAAAAAATTCTAGCCATTGGTAAATCAAATGCAGAATCGTATAAGCTTTCTGTAGATGCGATGGGCGGCGATAACTTTACCCAATTGAAAGTGATAGAATCTATTGCTACACAAAATGTGAAGATAATGCCAGATATACTGATTGGTGGTGGTGGCGACAGTGCTAATAGTGGTATCAGTGGATTGCTCGGCTTGCAACTCTTAGAAAAGCTGGGGAAAAAAATTAATGTTACGGGGGACGATAAAAAGAATTAACAACTCTTCAGCTAATTATAAAGCCGGGACTTAATCAGTTCCGGCTTTTTTCTTTATCAGCGGTGAAGTCTCTTTATAAACTTGGGTTATATTCGCCTAATAATTTTATGCTATGCGGAAAATTCTTGTATTTCCTTTTTTACTTCTTTCCTCTTTTTCACTCTTAGCCCAAACTCCTCAAAGCTGGACATCAGCCGATATGTACCTCGCATTGCGCAAATTAAATGTACTCGGCTCTGTATTATATATAGCAGCACATCCGGATGATGAGAACACAAGGTTGATTACTTATTTATCAAAAGATAAAATGTACCGCACCGGTTACTTGTCTATAACAAGAGGTGATGGTGGACAAAATTTAATAGGTGACGAACAGGGCATTGAATTAGGATTAATAAGAACCCAGGAATTATTAGCGGCAAGAAGAATAGATGGCGGCGAACAATTTTTTACGAGGGCATTTGATTTTGGCTATTCAAAAAATCCGGAAGAAACATTTACCAAATGGGATAGAGAAAAAATATTGAGTGATGTGGTGTGGGTGATACGAAAATTTCAACCTGATGTGATCATCAATCGGTTTCCTACAACTGGCGAAGGGGGTCATGGTCATCATACTGCTTCGGGTATTTTAGCCAATGAAGCATTTGAAGCTGCTGCCGATCCCAAACGGTTTCCTGAACAGTTGAAATATGTATCAGTTTGGCAAGCAAAAAGATTACTCTGGAATACATTCAACTTCGGTGGAAATAATACAACAAGAGAAGATCAGTTAAAAATTGATGTAGGTGGTTATAATCCGTTGCTCGGAAAAAGTTATGGAGAAATAGCAGCGGAAAGCAGAAGCCAGCATAAGAGCCAGGGCTTTGGTGTGCCGGCTACAAGAGGTGAATCATTTGAATATTTTAAAGCCACGAAAGGCGATCAACCAGTAAGTGATTTGATGGATGGAGTGGATATGACTTGGAAAAGAGTGGCCGGTGGTGAAGCGATTTCAAAAATGATTGATGACCTTACTAATTCTTTTGATTTACTGCATCCCGAAAAATCGGTAAAGGGATTGGTGGAATTGCACAAAGCAATCAGTGCTTTACCTGATAGTTACTGGAAAATGAAGAAAATGTTTGAAGTGCAGGATATGATAGAACAATGCAGCGGGTTGTTTTTGGATGTTACCACTACCGAACAATTTGCTGTGCAAACGGATTCACTTAAAATTAATTTCTCTCTTAACAACAGGCTTGGTACAGATGCATCTGTACAGAAAATTAAAGTAGATGATTTTGATTCCACCTTTAATCAACTGCTTTCAAAAAATAAAAATTTCAATTTTTCTAAAACAATTTTTGTTCCTGCTGTAAAAAATATTACACAACCGTACTGGCTGGAGAATAAAATGGAAACTGGTTATTTTAATGTAAGCAATCAGCAAAAAATTGGGCAGGCTGGTGTTGATCCTGCTTTGCTTGCATTTATTCTTCTAAAAATTGAAGGACAAAATTTTTATTTTACCAAACCGGTAAAGTATAAGTTTACAGATCCTGTGAGGGGAGAATTGTATCAGCCACTAATAGTGTTGCCTCCTGCCTTGATTTCTCTGGATGAAAGAATAAAAATTTCTAAAGGCAATAATCTTTTCGCTGGCACATTAAATATTACGGGTAAGAAAAAAGGCTTTCAAACTTTTTTAAAGGATGTGGGGAGAGAGAATAGGGATGACGTTAAAGTGGTATACACTCCTGATAAACTAACTTTTGACGAGAAGAATAAAACTGTGTCTATAGCGTATACTATTAATGCTAATAGGGATAATGATTATTATTTTGCTATGGATGCCAATAATGGCAGAAAAGATTTACTGCACACAGGGTTGGAGGAAGTGAAATATGATCATATACCTTTCATTTCATACTTTACAATTGCAACAGTTAATAACAAAAACCTCGACATAAAAACATACGGAAAAAAAATCGGCTACATCACTGGTGCAGGCGATAAAGTTCCCGAAGCATTAGAGCAAATGGGTTACGAAGTAGTATTACTCACCGATAAAGAATTATCAAAAAATAATTTCAGTCAGTATGATGCTATCATCGCCGGAGTAAGAGCTTATAACACCCATGATTGGATGAATAAGCATTATGAAAAACTAATGAAGTATGTAAACGATGGTGGTAATCTTATTGTACAATACAATACCAGCAACCAGATCGGCCCGGTAAAAGCTAAGATCGGTCCGTACAACTTCAATATTACAAGAACAAGAGTAACGGATGAAAATGCAAAAGTGACATTATTAAAACCAGAGCATCCTGCATTTAATTTCCCCAATAAAATAACCGACGAGGATTTTAAAGGATGGATACAAGAACGCAGCATCTATCATGGCAGTGATACTACTGGTAAGTTTGAAAAACTAATTGGCATGGCAGACCCCGGAGAAAAATCAGACGATGGAAGTTTGCTCGTTACAAAATATGGCAAAGGTTGGTTTACTTATACCGGCATTGTATTCTTTAGAGAATTACCAGCTGGTGTGCCGGGTGCATACCGGTTATTAGCAAATTTGATAGCACTAAATAAGAAAAAAGGATTTTAATGGCGGGACAACAAAAACCAAGCATTCGCAGAGCAGAAATGTCTTTCATCTTTGCTATTATCATCGGATTAGTAATTGGAATATTGATAAAGAGAGTAAGAGTTGGAATTCTCATTGGACTTGTATTGGGAGTATTAATTGTTTTTACCGGATGGCTACGTACAACCAGGAAATAAATATGCTACAACCAGGCAACGATAAACCACCATTATTTAAAAGCTGGAAAACCTGGTATGCTATTGTTATACTTTTTCTTCTTCTGTTGATAGTTCTATTTTATTTTTTTACTAAAAGATTTGCATGAGCCAGATAGATTGGATAGTGCTGATTACTACACTGCTCGCCATTATATCTTATGGCTTGTATAAAAGTCGCACCTCCCGCAATCTTGATGGATATTTTTTAAGCAATCGCAGTTTACCCTGGGGCCTTGTATTATTAAGCATCATGGGTACACAAGCCAGTGCTATTACTTTTCTCTCAGCACCCGGTCAGGCATACACAGATGGTATGCGGTTTGTTCAATATTATTTCGGCATACCATTGGCCATGGTAGTTATTTGTATATTCTTTGTTCCAATATTCAGTCGGTTGAAAGTTTACACGGCGTATGAATATTTAGAAAACCGTTTCGATGGAAAAACAAGAACACTCACTTCCTTTTTATTTTTTCTGCAAAGAGGATTGTCCACCGGTATAAGTGTGTTTGCACCTTCCCTAATTTTATCATCGCTTCTTGGTTGGAATATTTATTGGACCAACCTTTTCATGGGTGGCCTGTTGATTATTTATACAATGACCGGCGGTGCCAAAGCAGTGGCCTATACACAGCAACTACAACTCATCATTATTTTTATAGGAATGTTTTTGGCCGGTTACATGGTGGTGAATATGCTGCCGCAAAATGTAAGCTTTACCGATGCATTGCAGGTAAGCGGCAAGCTGGGAAGATTAAATGTAATAACGACCGGTGTTACAGATAAAGGATTCAATTGGAGTGATCAATACAATATATTTAGTGGAGTCATCGGTGGGTTTTTTCTGGCTCTATCTTATTTTGGCACAGATCAGAGCCAGGTAGGCCGGTATCTTACCGCTAAATCTTTACGGGAAAGCCGTATGGGATTATTGATGAATGGACTTGTAAAAGTGCCGATGCAGTTTTTAATATTATTAATTGGCACATTGGTATTTACTTTTTACCAATTCAATAATGCTCCTATTTTTTTTAATGATGTGCAGTTACGAAAAATTGAAAAATCAGCATACAAAGATTCTTTTCAGCTGGTTAATAATCAATACAATCTGGTAGCGGTGCAAAAGCAAAAAGCAGTGGTTGATTATACTGCTGCTACAGATAATAATGACAAGCAGTTGGCTGCACAGTCGTTATTGGAGTTGCAATCGCTGCAAAAAAAATCAGACAGTTTACGTAAAACAGTAAAAACCTGGCTGGATAAAAAAATAACTGGCGGAGATGGTAATGATACTAATTATATTTTCCTCCGGTTTGTAGTAGATCATTTGCCTGCAGGATTAGTCGGTCTTTTAATTGCAATAATATTTCTTGCATCATGGGGAAGCATTGCTGCCGCCATCAATTCTTTGGCGTCCTGTTCTATGATAGATCTGCACCGGCGTTTCACAAAAAAGAAAGATACTAATGAAGATGAATACCGGTTGTCCAAATGGTACACTTTAGGCTGGGGCATCTTCTGCATTATCGTTGCTATGTTCACTTACAACATTGGCAACAGCCTTATTGAGGCTGTCAACATACTTGGTTCATTATTTTATGGAGTTATCCTCGGAGTTTTCTTGGTAGCTTTCTTTTTCAAAAATATTCGAAACAGCAATGCGGTATTCTGGGGAGCTATTGTGGCAGAGTTATTAGTATTGACTGTTTTTATCCTGACTAAAATAAATCCCCCGCTATTCAAAATGGGTTTTCTCTGGTTAAATCCCATCGGGGCATTTGGCGTTATATTTTTCACCCTGTTATTCAATAACATACTGACAAAAAAAATAGTCCCGCAGTAGCAGGACTATTTTAAATAAATTGTTTCAGCGTTTTACTTATTCAAATCAGCCAATAATTTTTCATTCAACTTCACATAATCATCATTCTTGGCAGTAGTCGCTAATTCTTTTGATTTGTTAGCAGCCATTTTAGCTTCTTCTTTTTTACCAAGCTTAGCTAAAGCATTAGCTCTTTGATGATGTATCCAGAAAGCATTGGGTTGTAATTCAACCGCTTTATCAAACCATACCAATGCCTGGTTCAGGTCTTTGCCATTATCCATATAATACATGGCGGCATTAAAATAAGGACGATTGTCTTTATTCATCAGTTGATCTATCTGTCCCATTACTTTTGTTTCTACATCTACAGTAATAGGTAAAGCCACTGCTGTTTTATCCCACATAATATGCAGGGCACAGCTATTCGCTTTTATATCTGCAAACTGCATAGTAAATGTTTCCATTTCATCTTTCATATTCATCGGGGCTACCATTACTCTTACTACATCCATATCTTGTTTGTAAGCAGCAGGGCTAGTTACATCCAATTGTTTGCTGATGATAACGGTCCATTCTTTTTTATCAGGCATTGTCAGCAAACCATATTTACCCGCAGGCACTTTTGTACCACCTATCATCACATCTTCCCCAAAGGTGATAGTAGTTGCATTATTGGCACCGGTGCGCCATACTTTTCCAAAAGGAACAAGATCGCCGTAAATTTTTCTGCCTTTCATACCGGGGCGGGAATAAGAAAGTTCTACTGACGATAGACCAAAATCCTGTTTGATCGTTTGAGTAGGACTTGGTGCTGGTGTTTTTAACTGTGCATCAGCAGCAAACAGACCGAATGCTGCAATAGCAGCCATAAATATTTTTTTCATACAAGCTAAATTTTTGTGAAGACAAAGTTAGGGGAAAGAAAATAGTCAGGAATTTTTAGCCCGTCGATCTTATTAAAAATTAATGGTAACTGTGGTTCTGCCTTTTTTATTGGCATTGCGTTTCCACTTAGGCCCTTGTTTTATCAGGCGGATAGCTTCCTTATCACATTTACCGCACAGCGATTTTTCTACACGAATACTGGTAGGCTCTCCGTTTTTATCTACTTCAAAAGAAACTTGTACTGCTCCGTGGTTTGTAGGTTTAGTTTTTAATTCATCAGGAGTTTCCAGGTTATTCACCAGGTAGGTATCATAATTGTCCCATCCATCCGCAGGTTCTGGTTCTTCCAATGTTTTATTTAAATCCCTGTTGCGGGCCGCAGCATTTGGTTTTGCATTACTTATTACTACTTCAGATAAACTACTTCTATCATCCCGCATTACCACCTGGTTAGTGGGGGCTGCATTTCTTAATTGGGCCTGATTATTTTCAAACCCAATAGATCGTACCTGCACAGTAAGCACCGTATCGGGAGATGTAAGATTAAAATTTCCATTCGCATCGGTATATGTGCCCACCTTATCTTCCACATTGGTAACATTTGCAAAAGGCACACCTATATTATTGGCATCCGTAACCCTGCCACGAAATACATTAGTATTTTGATAACGATAATTATCGTTATCCGTTTTACGGCCATTTGCTACCACATCTCTTGAAACATTATCTTCTGCTACAGCAGTTGGCACAGCCTGCTTTGCTTTTTCTTTCCTGGCAAGAACATTGTTATTATTTTCAAGTCTTTTAGCTTCAGCACTTTTTTGCTCATCTTTATCCTTCCTCTCACCAACTACATATCCATTGTTTGTTTTATCAGCAGTTTCTTTTTTCGGTTCATTTATTTTAGTAGGGCTGGAGGTTGTGGTAGCAGTTGCCACATCAGTTACTATTACAGAGGGATCATTTGTTTTTGTCTCGCTGGATTTTACATCAGCATTGCCATTCAGTGTTTTATAAGCTTCAGTATTTACAGTAGCAGTATTATTATTTTGAGCAGTACCTTTTAATTCTTTCACTGCCATTTGTGTATCAGCAGCAGCTGCAGGAGATGTTGTACTAATATTATTTGAATCCGCTTTTTTATTTTCTATAGTAACAGGATTTACCTGAGCAATGTCCTGCTGCTTATTTTTTGTAAATAAAAATTGGTTGGCCAGCATAGCTCCACCAGCAATTACCACCACTGCCGCAGCTACTCTCAACCATGGAAAACTTTTACCCCTTTCACCACTATGCATATTTACCACTTTGGCGGATTTCGATTCAAGTTTTTCCGCTAATCTTTTTTTGAGATCAATTATATCCGCATTAGCATTTACTCCGGCAACAGCATATCCTTCCAGTGCATCCGCCAAAAACGGATCATCCAGTGCAGCTTTTTCCAGATCATGCATCTGTTTTGCAGAAAGCAATCCCCGGTGATATTTTTCAATATCCGCTGCGGTAAAATTCTTTATGTTATTATCCTTTGCCATATTTATCCGGCATGCACCGGATATTATTTTCTTTTATAAAAATATTTATACAAATCTTTAACTCCTAACTCCCAATTCCACTTTCTCCATACAATTCTTCAAATTTCTCCGTCCGTTCTGTATCAGGCTTCTCACCTGGTTCCACTCATGTCCGGTCATTTCCACTATTTCATTATAGCATTTTCCTTCCAGGTAAAAAAGCTTCACGGCTTCCCGTTGTTCATTCACCAAAGTACCGAGACAATGTTCCATTTTCTTAAAATTCTCCTCTTTTTCCAGCACACCATTCAGATGCACATTTTCCTCCGATTGCACAAATTCAGATTTAAATTCCACCGTCTTCATATTCTTCGGTGTCCGCAATTGCATCAGGCAATGATTTTTTGCCACCTGGTGCAGCCATCCTTTAAAGTTGTCCACCTCATGTTTTTTCAATTTTGGTACCAAATCTTCAAAAATTTGCATCACACCGTCTTTGGCGGTTTCCGGATCTTTAAAATATTTGAGGCACACACCATACACCAGCTCCATATATCGCTGGTATAGTTCACCCAGCACAGCCATATCGCCGGTTTCTTTGTACAGAGCCACCAGTTCCTTATCCGCTAATGAGTTGTGAGATATGTTTTTAATAAAAGCCAAGGCTTAAAATTAATGAATAAAAATCAGGTAACCAGCCCTTGAACATACGGCCTGTCCGGATGTATTTGTAAAAAAAATTTTATTTTGTCATCGTCCGGTTCTTGGGGCATCGTCCCTTGCGTCGCACCCTTCATCGTTCGGATCAGTGGTCATCTTTTTTAACTCCTAATACTTTCAAACTTTTCACAAGCAATTATACTTTCCCCTCGTGCCGGGCTTGACCCGGCAACTTTCCCAAAGTCATTAACTGTAGATCTAAAACTTTTTTATGCAATCCAATTCATACCCGCATCAGGGTATTAAAATAACCAATATGAAAAAAATATTGCTCCTCATTACGCCGCTTATTTTAATACTGCTGGCCTTCCTTCCTATAAAGTCAATTACAGTTAATGGTAAAATAACAGATGAACAAGGTGCACCTGTTATGGGTGCCTCCATTCGGGTAAAAGGAACAACCGTGGGAACTTCTTCTGCCAGTGATGGGTCATTTCAACTATCCGTTTCTTCTGCAAAAAGTATTCTTTCAATATCGGCCATTGGGTTTGTTACTAAAGAAATTCCATTGAATGGAAAAACCTATGTCCTTGTGGCATTAAGTGCTGATAATAAAACTTTATCTGAAGTAGTAGTAACAGCAAATGCGCAAACAAAAAAATCCAAACAAGCAAGTTATATTTCTCGTGGTATTGCTTCTAGTCCAACGCATAATGGCGGTTATGAATTTAACTCAAACGGTGATATTAGTACCTACTATAGAAAAAAAGATGATCGCAAAGAAGATTACAACCGGGAAGGCTATGATAAAATAACGGAAAATAGTTTTTTAAAAGCAACAGATAATCCACTTTCTACATTTTCAATAGATGTGGATGCTGCTTCATACAGTAATGTTCGCCGGTTTTTAAACAACGGTCAATTACCGCCAGCCGGTGCAGTAAGAATAGAAGAGATGGTGAATTATTTTCGATACGAATATCCGCAGCCCACCAACAACGAACCTTTCTCTATTAATACAGAAATAGCAGATGCTCCATGGAATAAAGATCATAAACTGGTGCTGATTGGTTTGCAGGGTAAAAAAATTCCAACAGAAAATTTGCCTGCCTCTAATCTTGTCTTCCTCATTGATGTTTCTGGTTCTATGCAAGGACCGGAAAGAATTGGGTTGGTAAAAGCATCGATGAAAATGTTGGTAGATCAATTAAGAGAACAAGATAATGTGGCCATGGTTGTATATGCCGGTGCAGCAGGGTTGGTATTACCACCCACCAGTGGATCAAACAAAACAAAAATTAAAGAAGCGATTGATAATTTGGAAGCTGGTGGTTCTACTGCTGGTGGTGCAGGTATCAAACTAGCTTACAAAACTGCGAAAGAATATTTTATTAAAGGGGGTAACAACCGAGTTATTCTTTGCACTGATGGCGACTTTAATGTTGGCGAAAGCAGCGACGATGCCATGGAAAGATTGATTGAAGAAGAAAGAAAGAGTGGAGTTTTTCTCACTGTACTTGGTTATGGCATGGGCAACTACCAGGATGCTAAAATGCAAAAGCTTGCCGATAAAGGAAATGGTAATCATGCATACATTGATGGAATTACCGAAGCAAAAAAAGTATTGGTGAATGAATTTGGCGGTACATTATTTACAATAGCAAAAGATGTAAAGCTGCAGGTAGAATTTAATCCTGCTAAAGTACAGGGTTACCGGTTGATCGGTTATGAAAACAGGATGCTGGCCAAAGAAGATTTTAATGATGATAAAAAAGATGCCGGTGAATTAGGCAGCGGCCACACAGTCACAGCTTTGTATGAAATAATTCCGGTGGGAGTGGAGAGTGATTTTCTAAGATCAGTTGATACACTCAGGTACCAGCAAAAAGAAGCTTCCATTTACAGGGTTTCTAAAACAGATGAAATATTGACTGTGAAGTTTCGCTACAAAGAACCCGATGGTGAGACGAGCAGAATAATTATTCACCCGGTAAAAGATCAAAACATTGCTCTTGCTAAAACATCTGATAATTTCCGTTTCGCTACTTCGGTGGCCGAGTTTGGAATGTTGCTTCGCAATTCAACATTTAAGTCAAATGCTTCATTTAATAATGTGCTTGCTCTTGCCCGCAAAGCAAAAGGAAATGATGAGGAAGGTTATCGTTCAGAATTCATCCGCCTGGTAGAAAGTGCACAACTACTGGCAAAGACAAAACCTGAACCCAAAGACGATGATGCAGAAGAGGAAGCTGAATCGGGAGAGCCACGGAGCAATCAAAAATAAAATGGAATTAGTTTTTTGCCGCATTGTGTAAACTTTATCGATGCTGCATCCGGAATATATTAACTAATCATTTAACAGCCGGTTAGTGATACGGGGCTGGTTTTTACCGGCCCTT
Source organism: Chitinophagaceae bacterium (assembly GCA_031397865.1). GTDB lineage: Bacteria > Bacteroidota > Bacteroidia > Chitinophagales > Chitinophagaceae > JJ008. The sequence continues at coordinate 104,805 of JANNMN010000005.1, read as the reverse complement.
TTTTTATCACGGATTAAATGATTAGAAAGGATTTGAGGATTTATAATACATTAAAATTTAGCTTATGAGACTATTATTTACACTCTGCATCTTGTCTGTTTCATTTTGTTGTTTTGGCCAGACTGCAAATACTTCAGGAGTAATTATAAATAAAAAGGATTCAACGAAATCTCCTGTGGGAATTCGAATGCGTTGCGGGGGAAGTCTACAATCCGGAAACGAACCTTTATTTGTTATAGATGGCATTCCTTTCCGAGATTTTCCTTCCTCTGGCTTACTTCCTGAAAATATCGACAGTATTTGGGTTTTAAAAGGACCAGCAGCTTCAGCAATATATGGCTCAGATGGAGCTAATGGTGTAATCATCATCACCACAAAAAAAGCTAAACTGAGAACATTCATCATCAAAGATTTTTTAGATAGCAGTGCTATTGCCGGAGCAACGGTTTCTTTTATTTCTGCTAATAAAAAAGATACGATCACTATGGCCGCAAATGATAGCGGAATAGTCTCAACTAATAAACTTAAGCTATCCACCGCTTATGAAATGAAAGTTTCATCCGCTGGATATCATTCATACTCGCAGTTTATAGCTACAATTAGTAATTCCTTTCAAAAAGATATTTACCTGGACAGGGATACAAAATCCTGCGAGCCGGTAATATTAAGTGCTACCCAATGCCGCATGATTTCCTGCACTTTATATTGCACGGTTAGTGGAATGACTATAAAATATATGGCTTCGCCAAAATTGGATACGTTACCTCAGCCTCTATCCCTAAAAATTTATCCTAACCCGTTGCAAAAGGGCGGTACTATTAATCTTCAATTCAATAATAACGATCAGAAAGATAAATTCATCCGCCTGATAAGTCTGGACGGGAAGCAACTGCTGCAACAGCCGCTTCAAACCAGTAAAGGCAATACTGTTTCTTCTGTATCTGCCGATAGCCGCTGGGCCAGTGGAATATATTTTATACAGGTAATTTGTGAAAAAGGCAGAGTGCTTGCATCTGAGAAGATAATCATTCGATAAAAACTGATTGTATGGCCAAAAAAATTAAACTCAGCATCGCCGAACCATGTCATGAGAACTGGGATGCAATGACCACTGTAGAAAAAGGCAAGTTCTGCGGCTCTTGCCAAAAACAGGTAATTGACTTTAGCAACATGAGTGACCGGCAGGTGGCCGAGTTTTTTAAAAAGCCAACCACCGGTTCTGTATGCGGCAGATTTATGGCAGATCAGTTAGATCGTTCTATTGATATTCCGAAGAAAAGAATTCCCTGGGTTAAATATTTTTTCCAGTTTGCGTTGCCGGCTTTTTTGTTGTCGCTGAAAAGCAATTCTGCTAAAGCTCAAGGAAATATATCTGTAAAAGTTTCTGAGAAAAATAGGAAAAAGTCATCTGCTCAAAATGAACAGTTGAGGGTTGGTACCACGGCCATTATTGTTCCTGATAAGCTAATGGGTGATACAATTACGATGGAGGAAGTTGTTGTTGTAGGAAAAAGTGTTCCTACTCATTTCCCCAAATCGCCAGTACAAACATTGTTAGAAGGAAAAGTAGCAGTGCCTAAGGATAGTTTAGTTAAAGAAGAAATAAGAATTACAAATATAGACTTTGATTTTAACCAAAATATCATTTCCAATTGTTCATCACCAATCAACGATACTAATATAATAATGATTGCAGGCGGCATATCTGTTGATTGGAATCCGGAAAAAGAAAAACAAAAAATACAAGTTATCAAAGAACCAATTGTAGAAAAAGCCACTCCATCATTCAAAGTGTATCCGAATCCAATTTCTACCGGCTCCAATCTTACTATCGAATGTAAACAAACTGAAGAAGGTTATTACAGGTTGGAACTTTTAAATACCAATGGTCAGTCAGTTCATCAACAGGAAATCTGGATAGATGCTGAAGCAAGAATATTAAACATTGATATACCGATGGTAGCTGCTGGTAATTATTTCCTTGTATTGGTCAATAAAAAATCAGGTAAAAAATTTACTGAGAAACTAGTGATTCAGTAATGTAAAATTTTGAACCACATAGGCACAATAGAAATACAAATAGGAGTATAAGCTATGTGAATATCTATGTACCTATGTTTCTATGTGGCAAAATTTTTTATGATCATCCATTAAACCCCGGATGAAATTGCTCCAGTGTCTTTCGTAAAAATTCTCTATCAAGGTGAGTATAAATTTCAGTAGTGGTAATGCTTACATGCCCCAGCATTTCCTGTACGGCCCGCAAGTCTGCGCCACCTTCCACCAGGTGTGTGGCAAATGAATGACGGAATGTATGCGGCGATACAATTTTTTTTATACCGGCTTTTAGTGCAAGGTCTTTAATTATATAAAAGATCATTATCCTCGAAAGTTTACTGCCCCGGTTATTTAAAAACAACACATCTTCATTTCCTTTTTTTACATCTGCATGAATGCGAATATCATTTTTATAAATAGTAATAAACTTTATAGCACTGCTGCCAATCGGTATCAGTCTTTCTTTATCACCTTTTCCAATCACCCGGATGAAACCAACATCTAAATAAAGTTGCGAGATTTTTAGATTTACTACTTCACTTACCCGCAGGCCACAACTGTACATTGTTTCCAATATCGCTTTATTACGACCACCTTCAGGCTTACTCAAATCTATTTGCCCGATCATATTTTCTATTTCATCAAAACTCAATGTGTCCGGCAATGCTCTTTTTAGTTTGGGAGCTTCCAATAATGCAGTGGGATCGGTGTTGCAGATTTCTTCCAGCAAACAATATTTATAAAATGCTTTAATACCCGAAATAATTCTTGCCTGCGAAGTAGCCGACATTCCAAGTTCAGTCACCCATTTTATAAACTCCTGCAAATTTTTTAAGCTGATCTCCGCAGGATTTTTCAGTTGTTTCTCTTCCTGCAAAAAATGAGTGAGTAGTTCCAGATCTCTGCCATAGGCCTGCACAGAATTATCCGCCAGCGATTTTTCTAATTGTAAATAAGCTTTAAATCCTTTTTTGTAAGGTTCCCACATCAGGAAGGTTTAAGGTTGGCTTTCATTTCAAATCGAATTGGAATATCAATTATTGCAAGGTGATTTTCTTTTCCAGCTCTTTCCATTCATTATCCATTTTCAATTTCACCCATATTCTTTCATTCGTCACATTTACAGAATCTATGTAAGTATGAATATCGTCGTAATTTATATCGATGCCTTTCCCAAACGTCATCATCGCTTTTTTACCGGTAGTCATGTCTTCCACAAAAATATTTCCCCGGTCAGTATTCACCAGTAGATTATCTGCAACAGAAAACTTTGGGTCAAAATTATTAATGCCACTGCTTTTCAAACTTGTGTTCTGCCCTTTACTAAAAGGAAATATCATTTGATACCCACGGCCATTTACACAATCATTAAAAAGAAGATAAGCTGCAGCTGTATCCCGAAAAACACAACGGATAAAATCTTTTTTGATGCGGATGCCATCACGCAGCAGATAGGCCATAGCAGTTTTGCGGGCGGTGCCCATGCCTTTATATGTCCATTCAATGCTATCTGCTTTGCAATCCCTGGCAGAGATAAATACCGATGGCTGTAGTTTGCTTTCACCCATAAATTTCAACGAATCCATCAGGCACACCGTATCGCAAAAAGATTTGGCACCATCGCCGGAAGAAGACTTACAGGAAAATAAACTGGCTGATAAAACAAGGGCAGTAGCGGCAATCAATAGTTTCATTATGCTGATTTTAAGTATCAACAAAAATAACTATTGCCCGGCTCTGTTAGAAAAATTCTTTTAGCTTGAAGTACGGAACTCTCTTATTATTATCTTCGGGCTTATGAGTACTATGAAACCGGTTAACCTCCGTTCCTTCAAACAAAAAGGCAAACAAAATAAAAATAGTTTCCGCCGCTTTTTAACCAAGCTGGAAAAAAGTACCCTGCGGGGCTTTGATGGCTATGTGGCCACCGTAGAAAAAAAAGTATGGCAGGAAGTAGATTGTCTTAGTTGTGCTAACTGCTGCAAAACAATGACACCAACTTTCAATGAGAAAGATTTGAAAAGAATATCGGCACACTTCGGCCAAACGGTGGATGAATTTAAAGCCAAGTGGCTTTTCCGTGAAAGAGGTGGTGCCAGAGATTGGATGAATAAAAAAGAGCCCTGTCAATTTTTAAATATGGCGGATAATAAATGCAGCATCTATGCCATTCGTCCAGATGATTGCTCCGGCTTTCCGCATCTTAGCAAAAAATTCAAAGACTATGCTCATGTGCACAAGCAGAATGTAGAATATTGTCCCGCCACTTACAAACTGGTGGAGAAGATGATGGATGACATGCGAAAAGATAGCGGCAGTTATGAGATACGAGTGATTAAATGATTTTTTGTTACCAACTGTAGTTCCCTGATCATCTTCGTTGCGACGCTCCGTTCATCTTTCTGTTCTTTACTCTACACTTGCGTCGCAGTTTACCCTGAGGTATCGAAGGGTCGCACACTTCTGCTGCATGAATTCTATTGGCTATTTTGCAGCATCCCGATTTTTATCGGGAATTCTGTTCGCTACTCAGCACTTTACAAAATTGCTTTGTGTCATTGTGGGAGATATATCACAAAAATACATCTTCTAGTAAAAAATACTCCGCCTCACCATTTCGTTGCAGTGTTATGGAAATAATATCATACTGTATCCATGGGTGCCCGGGATTTAAAAACAAATATTCATCCGCTGCCTTTTGTAAATTTTTAAATTTCTTCTTTGTCACACTGGCCTCCGGGTAGCCTCCATATAAGGAAGCTTTTCTAGCTTTTACTTCCACAAAATGTAAAAACTTTCCCTTCGTAGCAATAATATCTATCTCATGATAAGAATGGCGCCAGTTGCAATGCAAAATTGTATAGCCATGTTCCCGTAGCCATTTCACTGCCATTGCTTCACCTTCTTTTCCCAGATCATTATGCTCAGCCATGTATTATCTTTACTCAATATTACTAATTCGATTTTCATTGTAAGAAGAAAAATATTTTATGCCGGGTATTTATTCACTAATAGGAATTGTAAAACATTATGCATGGGGTGGCACTGAATATATTCCACACCTGCTGCACCAGCCTAATAAAGAACATCGTCCATTTGCAGAATATTGGTTGGGCACACATCCGCTGGGTACTGCAATAGTAGGTGGCGGCGAAGAAGAAAATAAAGAACTAAGCCGCTATACACCCCATCTTTCTTACCTGCTAAAAGTATTGGATGTAAAGGATATGTTGTCTATTCAGGTGCACCCCTCCAAAGCAGGTGCGGAGGAAGGCTTTGCTGCGGAGAATGCTGCTGGCATACCATCAGATGCACCGCATCGTAATTATAAAGATGATAATCACAAACCAGAATTGATAGTTGCCCTCAGCGATTTCTGGTTGCTCCACGGTTTCAAACCAACTGAAGAATTGGTGTACACTTTATTAAATGTAGTAGAGCTGCGGGAGTTGTTGCCCATTTTTAATTCATCCGGCTATGCAGGTCTTTATAAACATGTTATGGAAATGCCGCAGCAGGAAGTAAATAATATGTTGCAACCGCTGATTGATAATATCAAGCAAACTTATAAAGACAATGCACCCGATAAAAATGATGAAGATTTTTGGGCTGCAAGAGCAGCAGCTACTTTTTGTAAGGACGGCAATATAGACAGAGGTATTTTTTCTATTTATTTATTTAACCTGGTTCATTTAAAAAAAGGCGAAGCCATCTTTCAACCGGCTGCAGTGCCACATGCATATCTTGAAGGACAGAATGTGGAGATAATGGCAAGCTCAGATAATGTATTAAGAGGAGGACTTACTGAAAAACATATTGATGTACCCGAATTATTGAAACATGTAAAATGTGAAGCCACTTTTCCCACAATTATTGAGGGAGAAATAACAGGGGGAGAGAAGCTGTATAAAGTGCCGGCAGATAATGCATCAGATACAGGCTTTCAATTAAGTGTGTTTGAGTTGGCGGCCAACGAAACAATTTCTTTTACTCCGGCCAATACAGATATTCTTTTACTCACCGAAGGCCTGGCAGAAGTGGATGATGATAATGCAACGGTAAGGTTACAACCCGGCAATCCTTCGGCAGTGGTATTTGCCGGGCAGCCTGTATATATAGCTGCTGCAGCTGATTCCACTATTTTCAGGGCTACGGCTGCTATTCACAGCCGTGAATAATTACCTGAGCCAATTGGGCTAATTCATTTATTTTTGCGATGAATTACAACAACAAATCAACTTAATATTATGAAGAGCAACGGACGGTTAATTGTTTTCACTTTGATACTGGTAGTATTAGCTACGGCTTGTAAATTTTTCTTTGGACCGGATTTAAACTGGTCTGGTTTTTCACCAGTTATTGCCATTGCTTTATTTTCTGGCTTTATCATCAAGCAAAAAGATATGTCTTTTCTGCTGCCGCTTGTTGCACTCTTCATCAGTGATGCCGCTATTCAACTTTTGTACACCGCAGATTTATTTCCTTATGCCGGTTTTTATAATGGGCAATGGAAAAATTATTTAATATTAATGTCTGCCACTTTGATCGGTTGGTTATTGAAAGGACGTAGCAACAGCAGCCTATTAGCAGGAGCTATTGCAGCACCTACAGTTTTCTTTTTGTTATCCAACTTTGGAGTATGGATGAGCAGCACAGAAATAACTTATACAAAAGACTTTACCGGTCTATTGAAAAGCTACACCGCCGGTCTTCCATTTTATAGAAATTCATTAGCTGCCACATTGGTTTTTTTACCGGGTATCTTGTTTCTGTATAATTATATGACTAGAAACAAAACAGTATTGACAATGGCTTAATATTCTTTCGCATCATATTTGAAACCCATCTGTAATTGCGGATGGGTTTTTTTGTTCTCTATAAAATCCTTTGAACCACATAGGCACATAGTTACATAGGGATTCAAATAGGCTGTATTTTCTATTGTTTTCTATGTGGCTATGTGGTTCAAAATTGTATTGTTTCTTTGCTATTTCAATTTTGCAAACCAATAATTACCATGCAATAGTTTCTGCTTAACTGTCACATTTATTCTTTCATTAAACAATGGGCAATCCAATACCAGTGTATGAAACTCTCCGTTCTCGCCGCAGGAATCAATGCCAAGTAATTCTAACTCATCAATTAATTCAGGAGTAAGTATTTTACCAATAAACTTTTCTCCCATCACTTCATTACAACTTACAATCATGGTTTCTATTCCTGCTTCCAGCATTTGCAGAACTAAGGTTTTTCTATCCTGTTGCCAGATAGGAAGCACAGCTGTTAATCCGGCATTAGTACAAACTTTTTCTTCCCAGTCCCGGTGTGCCTGCAAATCGATATCACCAAAGATGGCATGAGTAAGATCATATTGATTTTTTAAAGAGAATAAAGCATTAGTGAAATGCATTTCATATTCCTGCCATGAGCTGCTAATGCAATGAAGAGGTAAACCCGCAGCCGCTGCTTGTTGTTGTAGTATAGCCCCTGGTATTCCATGCGACCGGGAAATTTTTCCTTCTTCATTCAATACATTCAATAAAACTTTAGGAGTATAGCCTTGTAAAGTTGCTTGCATCAATGCAAAGCAACTATCCTTACCGCCACTCCAGGAACAAAGAGAGTTTTTAGTCATGGTTTTTTATTTGCCACTTTAATATTATTGCTTCGCAATGTTTTGTTTGACCACTAATTGACACGAATTAACTCAAAAAATACAGAATTTGTTTCGTGTAAATTTGTGTGATTTCGTGGCTTAAACTCTGCCGCAGGCAGAAAAAATCTGTGTTAATCCGTGAAATCTGTGGCTGTCTTCATCTGCCGAAGGCAGAATTATTTGTACTTAATTTTTCCCCTTCGTGTAATTCGTGTCATTCGTGGCAATCTTTCCCTCCGTGGCTCAACTGGCTGTTCCTTCATAGCCTTCATCATGCAGCAAAGTATGCTTATGACCATCTGCCGCTTCAGTGGCTAACACATCGCAGCGGTTATTAAAAGGATTATCGGCATGCCCTTTCACCCATTTAAATTTTATGTTGTGCTTCTTTGACAGTTCATAAAACTCCCACCACAGATCAGGATTCTTTTTGCCGCCTTTAAAGTTTGTCTTTATCCAATTCTTCAACCAACCTTCTTCCCAAGCCTTCACTACATATTGACTATCTGAATAAATGGTAACATCCATTTTTTCTTTCTTCAATGCTTTTAATCCAGCAATACAGGCCATCAATTCCATTCTATTATTGGTGGTATGATGATAGCCTTGTGATAATTCTTTCCTATGCTGGCTACTCATTAGGATAGTACCATAGCCACCGGGGCCAGGATTACCTCTTGCAGAACCATCAGTGTATATTGTAACTGTCATAGAATGCTGCATGATGAATGATGAGTTATGAATTATTACGCTACGTTTATAACTCATCAATCATAACTCTTAATTAGTATTACACCTGAAAGACTCCTGTTTTTAAATCATTCATATGAGGGTTATTATTCGCCGCACTGATCCCTTCACTGATAACTTTTCTCGTATCCATAGGGTCAATAATCGCATCTACCCACATCCTCGCTGCTGCATAGTAAGGCGATGTTTGTTTGTCATACCGGCCTTTTATGTCACTCAATAATTTATTTTCTGCTTCCGGAGTTATCTCTTGTCCTTTTGCTTTTAATGATGCCACTTCTATTTGTAATAAAACTTTTGCTGCTGCATCGCCACCCATCACGGCAATCTTTGCAGTAGGCCATGCATAAATAAATCGTGGATCATAAGCTTTGCCGCACATGGCATAGTTGCCGGCACCATAACTGTTACCAACGATGATCGTAATTTTTGGAACGACAGAGTTCGCTACTGCATTCACCATCTTAGCACCGTCTTTAATAATGCCGCTATGTTCACTGCGACTGCCCACCATAAAGCCAGTTACATCCTGTAAAAAGACCAATGGAATTTTCTTCTGATTACAATTGAGAATAAACCTTGCTGCTTTATCTGCACTGTCATTATAAATAACTCCACCCATCTGCATTTCACCTTTCTTGCTTTTTACGATCTTTCGTTGATTAGCTACAATGCCTACAGCCCAGCCATCTATTCTTCCATAACCACATACAATCGTTTTACCATAATCTTCTTTGAATTGTTCAAACTCTGAATCATCAACGATGCGATGAATGAGGTCCACCATATCATACGGCTTACCATCGTGTGGAAACAACCCGTATAATTCATCTGCATTCTTTGCCGGTGCTTTGGCTGCTATCCTGTCAAAGCCAGCTTTTGGTTTTTGACCGAGCATGGAAAACATTTTTTTAATGTGATCCATACATTCTTCTTCCGTCTTGAATTTATAATCTGCAATACCTGATATTTCTGTATGGGTAACTGCACCACCTAGTGTTTCATTATCTATGTCTTCCCCGATTGCGGCTTTTACCAAATAAGGCCCGGCGAGATAAATAGAACCATTGCCTTCCACCATCAAAGTTTCATCACTCATGATGGGCAGGTAGGCGCCACCTGCTACGCATGGGCCCATCACTGCTGCTATTTGTGTAATGCCCATCCCACTCATACAGGCATTATTGCGAAAGATGCGGCCAAAATGTTCTTTATCTGGAAATATTTCATCCTGCATTGGTAAAAAAACACCGGCACTATCTACCAGGTAAATTACGGGAAGATGATTTTCCATTGCTATCTCTTGCAACCGTAAATTCTTTTTACCGGTGATTGGGAACCATGCACCAGCTTTTACTGTTTGGTCATTTGCTAAAATGATACATTGCCTCCCACTTACATAACCAATACCTGCCACCGTACCACCGGCAGGGCAACCACCTTGCTCGGCATACATTTCATAACCGGCAAATGCACCGATCTCTATAAACGGTTTATCCTCATCTATTAAATAATCGATCCGCTGGCGGGGGGTGAGTTTGTTTTTCTCTTTCTGTTTTTCCATTGCCTTTTTACCACCACCTTCATATATTTTTTCCAATCGCCGGCGCATTTCGCTGAGGCTTTGTTTTAATACGTCTTCGTTCTTATTAAATTCAAGATTCATGATAAAAATTCGTTAGAAGGCAAAGATAAGGAAGGAGACCCTGAGCTTGACGAAGGGTGTCATCCCGACGATAGGAGAGATCTGTTTTTCTAGCCCAGTGGAAGTACTACTATCATCGTCTGTTGCGTCGCACTCTTCAGGGTTCTGTAATTCTACTGAGCAATCAATCTATTAATTCCCTAACTCCTCTTTGAATAGTTGCATTTTGCTCTCTAATCTTTTCTATTGAATCTAATAGTTTAGAACTAATTTCCACACCCGATTTTTTTAGATACTGAATAAATGCATCAAGTATCTTTAGTGAATTTTGATTAGCTTCAAGATAATTTTTTAAGACACTCATCTTAATGTTTTCTCTGTAACGTTTTTCAAGAACTTTATTAATAATCATTAAAGTCAACTGAAGCACATCATCTGTCAGCCTCATACTTGCAGCTTTCAAATTTTTCTCATGATTTTTATTTTTTGGCTGGGGATACAGCCTAAATAAAAATGTTTCCTTACCCTCCAAGAGTTTGAAGCAATTTACAAATGAGTCAGCTTCCAGAACATGCATAAATTTATTTCTCAGCTCCATAAATAATTGAAACTTACTTTTGTCAGAAACATTTAAGGCTCCTAAATCTATGAGTAAGTCAATTTTCTGATTGAAAGAGAGGGCAGAATTTTTAATACCAAGTGTTAATGAATTTTCTGGTTTTTTAATACCTAATAAGTTTGCAATAAATCTAGAGGTCGCCTTTTCTATTATTAATGAAGCACTTAAAATAATAGTCCTATTTCTGAAACCATATTTGAATGTGCCTATTAACCCAGTCAATTCAGGTATATCTGGCTGTTCTTGTTCTTCTTCCTTTGGTGATGATAATTTTTTAGCCATATACTCAAATAGTTATAGTTTTTATGCTTGACAATACTTTGCGAGTCTCAGACTTCGTAGTCGCTATATTCTTCAGCAGCTTTCCTGATGTAAACATTTGTAGTCTTGTAAATGTGATTAAATTATTATTAATCTTCCCAATACTGTATTCCTTGTTTATTGATTAAGCCATAATCACCGTCATTATATCTTACAACTGCAAACCCTTCAACGAATTCACCAACAACATAATATTCGTTATTTGAATCATTATAAATACAAGGAATGACTACATTTCCCCTAATATCAATAAAACCCCATTTACGATCTAATTGTACTCTCGATAATCCTTCAATAAAATCTAGAGCAGTCTCATAAATGCATGGTATTACGATTTCGCCTAAGTGATTAATAAAACCTTCTTTACCATTAAATTCAACCCTTGCTAAGCCATCCTTAAGTTTGCCAATCCATTTAAACTTAAAATCGATAAGAGTATCTCCCTGATAGTTGATTAAGCCATATTTATAATTTAATTGAGCTACTAACACACCTGGTGTAAAATCACCTAAATCCCCATAATCACAAGGTAAAATTGTATTTCCTTGCTTATCAATAGCACCCCATTTACGCCCAATCTCTACTTTTGTCAAACCATCAACAAATTCAGATACTCCTACAGAATCATAAAGTTCTCGATATAAATTGTCTCTTACCCTATTTCCATGCTCATTAATAGTATGCCATTTACCATTAAGTTCAACTGCTGAAAATCCTTCTTTAAAATTCTCAACTCTATCATATTTAAATGAGATGATAGTTTCACCTTGTTTATTAATAAATCCGAATTTGCCATTCAATTCTAATCCTGCTAATCCTTCAGAAAAATAATTAAGAGAATAATAATAGTTAGAATCATAAATAAAGGGAATTACTATACCACCATACCTATCTACAAAGCCCCATTTATCATTAAATTTAACTGCTGCTAAATCCTCAAAGAAATTATAAATACTTTGATATTGACAATGTAAAATAACGTTCCCTTCTAAATTAATAAGTCCCCACTTATTATATTTTTTAACACGACAAAAACCTTGATTAAATCCATAATTAAATCCATAATCTCTGTTCACCGTGCTATAAAGAAAAGGAATTATTAATATCCCTTTCTTATTGATAAAGCCTAATTCGTTTTTCAGTTCTACACCTGCTAATCCTTCAGAAAATACGTATGCTTTATCATAAATACAAGGAATTACAATTTTCTTATCTGGGGTGCAAAACCCCCATTTATCTTTTTTTCTATACGGTATTAATTGAGATTCGGCAATGGTCAATAGTTTGTTTGTAATACAAATTGCATTACTAACTTTTTTTACAACCCCACCTTCGTATTTTATTAGGTTATTCTCTTGCATCTTCCAGCTCTTTTACTTGTTCTGCTAATTTTTGCATAGTTTCTTTAAAGTAAGTATCCCAATCACTAATGCTGCTAACAGTTGTAAATGCTTCACTTTCTTTAATAACCTGAACCTGTTCTTTCAGCTCCTTAATACGCAAACGAAGCTTTTCAATTTCTGTTTTCAATAATTGCTTTTCGTTAATTGCATCGGATTTACTTACAAAGAAGTCGCCACTTTCTAAACTCTCCAGTATTTCTCTTACTTTTTGCAGATCGTTTCGTTCATAAGCTTCATTTAATTCAGCAAATAATTTATCCGCTAATTCTTTTTGTTCCTCACTTACTACATCAGGGTGGCAGAGTTTGCTTGCCTTACGGTATTTCTGTTTAATCTCTTTTTGCTCTTCATCTGTAAGCATCGCAATTTTTTCATTTTTGCTTATTTCATATTCCTGGCTGTAATCATCAAAATCTTTTTCAGCCTCAGCTTGTTTAGGAGTGCCTTTTGCTTTTCTCCTCCTGAAACTAAGAATTTTAAGAAGGAGTTCTCCCAATTCATTATTGTGTCTTACTCCAAACTCATGAATCATTTTTTCAATGTCAGCCTTTTCATCAGATAAGTCATTCACTTTTCTTTCAAGAACTTTTGCTTCAAGTTTTAAAGCTTCGAGTTCCGGGTCAATATAAATTGCTACTTGATGATGCTGGTTAAGAAAAGCCTCAATAGCAGGTACGGCCTTACTATAAGATTTCTGTTCAAGCAGAGTAAGAATATTCTGTAGTTCCTTATTTGATGTAAATTGGCTCAGCTTTAACGCATGATTAGTGATTTCACTTTCTTCTTCAAGAAGAATCAGCGATTTGATAAGCTCAAGTCGTTTAATAATTTTTGAGAGGATTATCGTATTTTCTTTGGCTGCCATTGGCTGAGGGTTCATGCCGAATATACTTATTTTTTCTTTCTTTCTTCCTTGGGTAGTGTCTCAGTTTGAAATATTCTCTTTCTAAATTCTTGACCGTAAAAGCATAGTATTTATTACCTTTTCTTCACTATGGCAAAGAAAACAAAATTACCAGCAGATACCAATAAGAAAGCAAAATCAGTAGTTGACCTTGCGACAAGAAATAAAGATGCTCTAAATGCGGACGATAAAAAATACAGCAGCAGTAGCATTAGGACGTAAAGGCGGTTTAGTAGGGGGCAAAGCAAGAGCCGAAAGTTTGACGGCTAAAAGGCCTAAAGAGATTGCTAAGAAAGCTGCTGCTGCCCGATGGGGAAGTAAAGAATCTTAATATTGATAAGATTGTGTTGTTACAGTTATTGTTCTGTTCTCAAGGTCGTCAATCCTACCCTCTGCATCGTCAATTCTTCCAATAGTCTCTTCAATATCGGACTTTGCCCTATCCACCTCACTTTGCAAGTCGGCTTTTGACAATTCATAAACATCATTCTTCACTGTCTTTAATTCTTTTTCCAACTTCATTATTCTGATAGCACCAAAAGTACAGGCAGTTATTAATAATACAGCGGTAACATACAAAGCATATTCTTTCTTCATAACAGTTATTCTAATGGTAATTGGTAATTCCCCTTTAGGTAATCGTCATAATATGACCCTTTAGACGAAGCATTTTTAAGCCCCCTCCAAACATTTATTGGAACGCCTTTGTGGATATATTCGTAACCCCGGTTAGTTGTATAAATAAAATATCCGCTATACCCATCGCAACTATAATATTTTGCCGAAGTCATCCACGAACTCCCAGAAGTATTTGCAGATTCTTTTATTTGGAATGTACTGCTTTTAACAAGAAGCATAGCTTGAGCATAAGAACTAAATGCTTGAGGCAGCTTGTTACAGTTTTGTGCTTTGCTGCCTATACTAATTAGCAATATCAAATACAGTAAATAACTTTTCATACGCAATATTTTAGAAGCCTCAAAAGGGAGTTGGCCGATAGAAAGATAAGAAAATAATATAAATGCTTTTACCGTCAAGCAAAAATGCTATTTTGAGATGTATTTCAAGCTGCTATCACACCAAAATTCCCAGAAACAAACGAGGCATTGTTGCCTTCGTTGGTCTTCAAAAGAGTAAACGACCTTTGTTGGTGTTGCGCCAAGCCATCCCGATACAATCGGGACAAGATGTGAGAAGGCAGATCACCAACAAACGAATAGAGGAAATCTTAACTCCTGCCCTTGATGGGCAGCAAACTTCCAGCATTTTTCGTCTGCGAAATAAATTAACAACATAAAACCAGATAAAATGGAGAAACAAACAAAGCATAGCTTTACAAAGCTTATTTATATTACCTAAAAAAAATATTATGCCTGAGAACAGAAAACGACCTGGTCATCCTTTTCAAAAACCCGCAGATATCCCATCCAGTCAAAGAGTAAAAGGAAAAATAGTCTGGGCTGTATTGTTGGCAGTTTTTGGATTGCTCATTTCATATTTTGCGGCAGGATTAAACTATATGGTTTTAATCACAGCAACATTAGCTTCTGGCATTATAGGCTATTTTATAGGAAAGAAAATGGAAAAGAAAGAATGAAACAGGGGATTAATTCATTTTATAGGCGATGATTTATAGTTGTTGGTCTTCAAAAAATTAAACGAACTTTATTAGTGCCTGCATTGACAAATTCAGTGCAACATCTGTTAACAAGTACAGGCCAAGCTCTACAAGCTATCTATACAACAAACGAATAGAGGAATTACTAACGTAGAATATAGACAGGCCAACAGAAAACTTTTTCATTATCATAGACTGCATCCAAAAATTAAATTTATTATTTTTAGTAATAAAACATTCAGTTATGCAATATATGATCATCGAAAAATTTTATCCTGGCAAGGTAAAAGACATCTACCACCGATTTGCAGAAAAAGGAAGAATGCTGCCGGAAGGAGTGAAGTATATTAACAGTTGGATCAATGAGTCAATAACAATTTGCTACCAGGTAATGGAAAGCGGATCACTCGAAAAACTACAACAATGGATTGATGAGTGGAAAGACCTTGTAGATTTTGAAGTGGTTCCCGTAATCAGTTCTGCACAGGCCAAGGAAAAAGTTTTTGCACATGAATGATTTTTTGCAACTCTTTGATGTTACTCTTCCAAAAGCTCATAGGTCACTACGCAACAGACTAAAAGAGAGGGTCTTCGCTCCGGCTCTCAGGACTCTCATTGCCGCAAACAAGGCCGAGAGATAGATTGGTGTAGGTATTATACTAAGAAATGTTTAACTCTGAAATAATCCGGATACATCTTTATACATATTTACCTCTTAATAAAAATACCACAATTGTGGTATTGTCAGGCAATAAGTAAAACAGCAATTTTGCAGGACCTATCTAACTTGATTTTTTACATCATAAAACCAAAACAATGAAAAAGATTTTTTTTCTTTCACTGTTGGTATTTTTCTTTCTTGCAACTTTTGCACAAAGAACTGAAACAAAATACTATCCTTCAAAATCTAAGGCAGGCGATGTGTGGTTGTTATATAGCTATGGAGAATATAGTGGAGGAGTATCTTCCAGGGTATATGTAATTGATGCTCCTAAAACAGACTATTATTATATAAGCAGTCTTAGTAACATGGAGAGGGGACAAGCATTTAAAATCTATGTGGATAATATGGCATTTGCAGAACTGCGTTCTAATGCTGAAGGCTGGCAGTTTGCTTCTGTTTCTTCGGCATCTATTAAACTTACTGCAGGAAAACATGAAATAAAATTTGTGGGAACGAATGGTATGGTGCCTATGGCGGAGGAATTATTTCTTACAGTTGCGTCGCCGGCAGCAAGGTCAGGCATCCCTGAAACAATAAATTCTTTTTTAGATAAAATTGAATTGCTGCGGCAACAACCTGTCATCACTTCTTCAACATTGGACGATGAAGACAATGGAATGAACAAAGTGCTGCCCAATCCGCAAGGTATTTATGGTCATGCAATTGATACATCATTTAATTACACACACTATTCCATCGTCTATCTCACCACAGGCAGCCATACATTTACCACAAGTGGTTCTACTATCAGCAGGTCATTAACTGTGTTTAACCCCTCTAATTACACCTACTCATGGTCAAATAGTAATGGTGGCCCCGGTGGCGAATCTGCTTTGAATCTTATAGTTGGCCTTGCAGGTTATTATTCAGTTATGCTGAGACCAACAACTAATGGCACAAGTGGTACTACAAATATTATTTTCGATGGAAGTACTTTAGTAAGCGGAGCTGTGATTGGTGGTAAAACTTTTGCAATGGCTTCTTTAAAAGGCGGGCCGATGAATTTTTTTACCTGTAAGCTTACAACTGGTGATACAAGAATGGTAGTGAGCCGTAGTTTTTCCAGCAGTGCAAGGGGATATAACGATGATTATTATGCAGGTGCTGGCAACTGGAACTGGGGATTAGCTTCCCGTATTAAAAAAGATTTTAACGGTGCAGATTCTGTACAATATACATTTGTGTGTTCTTACAGTCCCACTTCAACTGGTGTTTGTGACATATACATGGGAACAGGAAATAGTAATCTTCATCAATTAGAGCCGAATAATTTTCCTTTATTAACGGATGATGATGCAATAAAATCGGCAGAGGCGAGCGGCTCTTATAATTGCATTTCATGGAGTGGTGGCATTACCAGCACCTGGATATGGCCGCCAAGTGCTTATTCAACATACAACTGTAACAGCGGTAATGAACTACTTTGTTTTGATAATTATTATAGCAACAATCCTGTACGTTACCCTGGGGCATGGAACTATACACGGACTGGGGCTACTGTAAATAATTCTATAGTGGATTTGTGGAAAACAGCTTCCGCCTATACCCATGCATCAGTTACAAAAACAGGCAATAATCATCCGCATGGCTATGATTGGGAAAGTAAACCCGGCGGCACTAACCGTACATTTCATCCCCGCAATGCATTAACGCAGGCAAACTGGTACGGGTCGGTAAGTAATTATTACAAACCAACTGGTACTTATGCAAGAAATGCTATTGTGCAAAATGCTTTTGAATCTGATATAGATGCAATAAAAGCCGGAGTAGCTATATATGACAGAGCATTCCTTACACCTGAAGCAAGTGAAAAACTATCAAGGCTACTGCAAAAAAATAATTCTTCGGTAATAAAGACTTTTGATGAATTGTATAAAGCATGGGATGCAACAAAAGAAGCTAATGCCACTCTCAGCGACCCGGCCGCTTATTGTAAAAACAAAGAGTACGAAGCATTGGCAAAGTATGCTCTTGTCAACAGCCGTACTGCTATGCTTTTAGTTTTTGATAAATTTATTAAAGGTGATCACCCTGTTGGTGAACTGATGTGGACATTAACTAAAGAAAAATATTCTCACTTGCTTGCAGAAGTAAAGGTTGAAAGATTAGCCAATCCTAATGATGCACAAGGCAGGTATAAAATTCATGGCGATCATGATAATGGTGTTTTATATGTAGAGAAAATATTGAAGTCCTTAGAAGAAGAAGTAATTGCTGAACCTATTACTGAAGCTATCGTGGTTACAGTATCTCCTAACCCGGTTGTTGATAAACTTAATGTTCAGGTTGTAGTTAAAAAACCTTCAAAAGTTAGCATTGCTGTTGTTTCACTGGTAACAGGAGAGAAGCAATTACTTCAAAATGAAACCATGTTAATGGAGGGGACACACCGTTTTCAAACTTCTGTAAAAGATATCGCAAGAAGCAATGATAACATATTAGTGGTGCAGGTAACTGTAGATGGTAGTGTAAAAACTATTACAGTGCTTGTTGGTAAGTAGCTTTTTAGGGAGAGAATTAATAGTCAAAATAGTTTTTGCCTTTGCCGGTATTCGAAAAGGTAAACGGCTATGTTCGTATTACGCCAAGTGTCCGGTAGAAATTGCTGACAAGTTTATTGTATTCTAAATGCTGATTCAAAAAACACTTTTGGAGGATCGGGTGGTTGCTCATCCAAATTTTTTGTGCAATCAGCAATTATTAATATATGGAGTAGGGGTATTAGCTTCATGGGAATAAGGTTATATGCTAAAAGTATAAAAAATCAACGAGTAAAAAAGTCTTTCAAATATGTCTAACCGGCTCTTAAAATCTTTTCCATTTTTTTCCCTCTGGCCAATTCATCTACCAGCTTGTCCAGATAACGAACCTGTTTTGTAAGTGGATTTTCTATTTCCTCTACACGGTAGCCGCAGATAGTTCCGGTAATTAAATGTGCATGGGCATTTAGCTTTGCCTTTTTAAAAAAAGTTTCAAAGGATACTTTCTCTTTTATTAGAGCATCCGTTTTTTTCTTATCGTAGCCAGTAAGCCATGTAATCACCTGTTGCAATTCTTCTTCTGTTCTACCTTTCTTTTTTACTTTTACTACGTAATGTGGGTAAACAGAAACAAATGTCATGTTGGCAATACGTTCGTCTTGTGTAGCACTTGTTTTCATGTGTTATCTATTAATATACAATATAAGAAATCAGGAGTTTTTTTTCTAGAAATTCTTATACTTCGGTAGTGCAATCATATAAGGCAAGACCAACGGTAGAAAAAGTATATAGTCAAAAGAAAATAAATAACCTAACTTTCATTATACCGTAAAACTATTCTTTCACTATAAAATTTTTCATGAAAAAAAATGATCAATTTATTCATCAGCTATTTTCCATTCGCAGATCATTTGGAAAACAACAAGCTGCAGAGAAAATAAAATTGCTAAATAATATTCAGCTAACTGCATTGAAAAGTAAGAAAGCTTTTCAATTGTATTCCGATACGCTTTTGTTTTTTACAGCTTATCCTGACAACAAAAAAATTTACACCCTTGCTAATCAATCGTTGTATCAACTGCATGTATATATTCAAGCAAATGAAAAAAGACAATATAGTCTTTACAACACAGGCATTACCGGCACTGCTGTTTGTGCTGCCTTTGGTTTCGAAATTGTAAAATGGCTACAAAAATATTACAGGGCTAACATAAGGATTGATTCTTTTGAAGCTGCGGATGAACAAATACAAGCGATTCTGTCTGCTATGATGAGTAAACTGGAATCGGAAATACTTCAGGACTCCTATTTTGATTGGAAAGAGTGGATTCAACGAACGTTACGTCCAGAAGAAAATTTGCTGGATGGGTTACTGGCAATTTTTGAGAATAACGATAGCCGCCCTGAAGTGAAAGATGAACTTTGGACATCTATCGGCGTTAATATTCAAATTAGTTTTGCAACACATGGTGTTTTGACAGGGTCATTAATCATTCCGTATTATCATCGTTCGCTTATTCGAAAAAATATAAAGCAAACTATTCTCAAACCTGTAAAAGTAAAACTCAGTCAAAGCGAAGCCGTTCAGATTATTGATTGCAGCCGGATGATACTGCTGCGTCATCTGCGGGAAATAGACTCTATTAGTTTTGCCGATGCAACACTCGTTTCCTACTATCAATTGCCAAGAGGAATTAGTATTGCCTTAATGGAAATGATTCCGGAACGCCGTCACCCCATTGATAGCTACATGGGGTACACAGTTTTTAAAAATGGATTACCGGTAGCTTATGCAGGCTCCTGGTTATTGTTTGATAGCGGTCGTATTGGTCTCAACGTATTTCCGGCATACAGGGGAGGAGAGTCGCAGTATATATTTCACCAGGTATTGCAATTGCATGCACAAGTGTACCGGCTAAAAAGATTTACTGTTGATCCTTACCAGATCGGAAATAAAAACAGTGATGGCATTCACTCCGGTGCCTTTTGGGTTTACTATCATGCAGGCTTCCGTCCGTTGCTTCCGGTCACACTGGAATTGGCAAAAGCAGAAGTAGAAAAAATAAAAAGAGTTCCCGGTTATCGCAGCCCCGCTACGGTTTTAAAAAAACTGGCTGAAAGTAAACTGGAACTGCTGCTGCAAAAAAAAGCAGTACGATTTGATGCGAATGACCTGAGCCTTGGCTATTCTACTCTTCTTAAAAATAAGTATAACAATAACCGGCAGCTATATGAAAAAGGGAAGGCAAAAAAACTTGCAGTCATGCTGCAGATAAAAAATTACGAAGAGCCTAAAATGAAATTTATTTTGCAAAACTGGGCATTGCTATTAATACATCATGGAACTTCATTGCAACAAAACGGAGCGTTAAAGAAAGTATTGAAAAAACTTTTTGTTTTGAAGGCTACAGGTAGCGAAGCGGAGTATCATAAGTTATTGCAAAAGTCAGTGGCATTACGTCATATCATAGAAAGCATACTTAAGACGGCTTAAGTTCTTTGTTTACAGAAAAATTTATACCGATTGAGTTGAGTATAATAAATGACAGCCCTTATTTTTATTTCTCCGAACTTGCATTGCCCTAAACATTCATCATGAGAAAATTTGTTATTCTATTCGTTCTTTTGTTTTATACTTTAATTGCTACTTCACAAAGAACTTTACCGGCAAACTGGAAAGCATTTCTCGTACGGCAAGACAGCAATCTTATTGTATTTAACTTAAAATCTGCAACCGAAAACGGGAAAACAATTTTATATGTGCTGAATGCAGAAGAAAAAATAAAAGTAACAGATGTTAAGGTAACAAAAGATTCCGTTAATTTTTCCATGCCTGCTTTTGAATCAAGTTTTAAATCAAAAAGAAACCCTGATGGCAGTTTGCAGGGAGTCTGGATAAAGGGAACCGGCGGTGCTAATCAGTACTGGCCTTTCTATGCTTTACCACAACAAGGGTTGCGGTTTGAAAAAAATAGTGGCAAAGCAAAAAGTAATATTTCCGGAAAATGGGATGTGACTATTACAAGAGCCAACGGAACCCTGCGAAAAGCAGTAGCTATCTTCAGGCAGCAACATGATAAACTCACCGGCACTTTCTTAACGCCATCGGGTGATTACCGTTACCTCGAAGGGATTGTAACCGGTGATTCATTAAAGCTATCTACTTTCGATGGTGCACATGCATATGCTTTCACTGCAAAAATTGATGACGCTAAAAATATTTCAGGTGGCGTTTTTTATTCCGGATTTAATGGAAAAGAAAAATGGATAGCTGTAAAAAATGAAAAAATACCACTGCCATCGCAGGATGCACCTACCCGTATGCGGGAAGGTGAAAGCAAACTCAATTTTTCTTTTAATGATCTGAATGGAAAACCGGTATCTATTAATGATGAACGATACAAGAATAAAGTAGTTATCATCCAGATCATGGGAAGCTGGTGCCCCAACTGTATGGATGAAACAAAATTTTTGAGTGAGTACTACAATAAAAATAAAAACAGGGGAGTAGAAGTAATTGGTCTGGCATATGAGTATAGCACCGACCTGGAACGATCAACAAAAAGCCTGCAAAAATTTCAACAACTTTATAATGTGCAATATCCCATATCGATCACAGGTGCAATAGCATCTGATGATAATAAAACCGAAAAAACATTGCCTCAGCTTACACCCATCCGTTCGTTTCCCACTACCATTTTTATTGATAAAAAAGGAATGGTGAGAGAAATCAAAGGAACTTTTTACGGACCCGGCACCGGTAAATATTATGAGGATTTCAAAAAGGAATTTTATTCCATCGTGGATGGATTGCTGAGTAGCAATTAAAAAAGCTTCTGAATGAGTAGAATATTCGGATACATATCTGGATGCATCGGATTGTTGCAAGCATGAGTCTATATTTACAAAAAATCTTTTGCATAAAAGAACTGCATACCTGCTACCTGTTATTGTATTATCGCAATTTGCGGGCACATCCTTATGGTTTGTTGGCAATGCAGTGCTGCCCGAATTAAAAGCAAATCTTCAGCTCGATCAATATGCAGTAAGTCATATTACCTCCGCAGTTATGCTTGGTTTTGTAGCAGGCACTCTTGCTTTTGCTTTGTTTGCATTGGCCGATCGCTTTTCGCCGGTACGTTTATTTTTCATTAGTTCATTAGCTGGTGCTTTATTTAATTCAGCCGTAGCATGGTGGGCAAATGATGCAACTACACTTTTTCTTTTTCGGTTTCTCACTGGCTTTTGCATTGCAGGCATTTACCCGGTAGGGATGAAGATTGCAGCAGACTGGTATGATAAAGGATTAGGAAAAGCATTGGGTTATTTATTGGGTGCATTAATGTTGGGCACTGCATTTCCACATTTATTAAAGAACCGGAGTTTTGATTTACCATGGCGATACATTTTGTATTGTACATCTGCATTCGCCGTGGTTGGTGGATTATTAATGATGTTGCTGGTAGGGGATGGGCCGCATAGAAAAAGGTCAGGTTCTTTTCAATGGAATGCTATTCCCACTATTTTCAGATCTAAGAAATGGAGACAAGCAGCATTAGGTTACTTCGGACATATGTGGGAGCTATATACATTCTGGGGATTTCTTCCGTTGATGCTGGAACTATATGCAAGAAAGTATAATGAATCGCTCAACATACCTTTATTAAGTTTTCTCATCATTGGCAGTGGTTGTTTGTCATCCGTAGCTGGTGGATATTTATCACAGCGATTTGGCAGTGCCCGGATAGCTTTTATAGCTTTATTTATTTCCTGTTGCTGTTGCTTTTTGTCAGGATTATTTTTTTTACTTCCGGTTTCCATCTTTTTACTGCTACTTTTTGTTTGGGGGTTAACAGTGGCGCCGGACTCTCCACAATTTTCTACATTGGTAGCACAGTATGCACCGGAAAATTATCGTGGCACTGCACTCACTATTTATAATTCAATTGGCTTTCTTGTTTCAGTTATCAGCTTGCAGGTAATGGACAGGGTTTTTCATTCAGGTAGTATAATTGAAGGCTCTAATAGTTTTATGTTGTTAGGTATCGGCCCATTAATAGGGCTGCTGATCTTTTATAAGCAGTTAAAAAGAATCAGGTAAATTAAACTGCCAGGATTATATTATTTGAAAATAATTGTGCAATCGAACGATTGGTTAAATCGCCTTTGGTAAGTAAATCGTTGATTATCCGCTGTCCAGTTAAAGAGGGTGTCTTTTCTATTATTGGCAGATAATGTTTCGATGTCCCGATTGTTATTTATCAATCTCCATTGATTATACCCAAAATCATAATCTCCACCACCGCTTACTGTGCCATCTTCATTAAAAATAAGAAAGGTGTTTTTAAAAAACCCAACAGCTATTCTGTAGGACTGCTGATCATTTGCATTTAGCTGATTGTAAGTGGCAGGCGGATTGATGGTAATTGTATCGGAAGTCCATTTTTTGCCGGTAAGAAATGGAACCGGTGTATATACCTTTTCATCTTTTTTGCAAGCTGCGTTGATAAATAGAAAAGATAATACTGCAAGGACCAGGAAGCCGGTAAATATTTTTTTATACAAGAGCATCCGATAGAAAATTTAATGCTAATATAAAACTAATCCAGCATTCTTCTGTGATAATTTATCTGCCCCAGATGATACGCAAGGTGAGTAGTAAGGTAGGTAAGAAAAGCTCCGGTTGGCATTTTGTTTTCATACACTAAGACAGGATATTCATCCATCAGTTGCTGTGGTGTAAGGTTGTTTAAAGTTGATTCCACCATTTGCTTAGTATCATCAATCATTTTGAGGAGTTCATTTCTTGCCACATATTTTTGTAAAAATTCCAGATCCCGGTTACGTATATAATTAGTACCGCCCAACTGTTTGCCTATATAAGTGTTCAGATTACCGAGCAGGTGCAGGCAAAGATTGCCGGCAGAATTAGCAATGCTTTTTTCTGTATGCCATATTTTACTCTCGTTAGTATATAGCTCTATTTCTTTTTTTAACCTGTCAAGATCCCGGTTGTACAATGTTTTTAAAACTTGTGTAAGCATAGCCTAAGATAATGATTTAAAGAACAGGGAGGGGCGGGACGCTGTAGCCACCTGCGACATGCTACGAAGAATAATGATGTGGCCAGCTTTTATATTATGCACAGCATACTGGACAACTGGAATGGAAAGCTATGCGAATAGAGATTAATCATCTCTTCAGTCTTGCATCCGGGCCTCACAATAACACATTGCACCAACCCTAAAAATTTCTCCATGTAAGGCCCATAGTTTTTATCTTTACACCATGCTTCCTGATTATCCGCACAAAATATTTCCTGATCAACGCAGCCATTTCAATCTGCTGATGGAAACACTGGCTATGGATAGCAATTGATCCGATAGTTATCGGAATTGAAACTACCTTCTGTGTGTCAAGATTAACTGCCGATTTTTATTTATCTCAAACTTCAATAAAATGAATACTACAACCCTACCCAATACCACCACAGTGCAAAAAGATTTTCTTCCCCTGCATGGTACTGACTATGTAGAATTTTATGTGGGCAATGCCAAGCAAGCTGCACATTTTTATAAAACAGCTTTTGGTTTTCAATCCTTAGCTTATGCCGGTCCCGAAACTGGTATGAAGGATAAAGTGAGTTATGTGATACGACAGAACAAACTCACTTTTGTTTTAACCACACCATTAAGAACTGATAATCCTATGGCCGAGCATATTTACAAACATGGAGATGGTGTAAAAGTAATTGCATTGAAAGTAGATGATGCTACATCCGCATTTGAAGAAACAACAAAGCGGGGCGGTAAAGCATATATGCAACCTACTTCATTAAAAGATGATAAAGGTGAAGTAGTACTCAGTGGTATTCATACTTATGGAGAAACCGTTCATTTATTTGTAGAAAGAAAAAACTACAACGGAATTTTTATGCCCGGCTTTAGGGAATGGGAAAGCAATTATAATCCTGCTTCTACTGGATTATTATATGTAGATCATTGTGTGGGGAACGTTGGTTGGAACCAGATGAATCCATGGGTAAAATTTTATGAAGAGGTAATGGGCTTCCGTAATATTCTAAGCTTTGATGATAAAGATATTTCTACGGAGTATTCAGCATTGATGAGTAAAGTGATGAGTAATGGAAATGGATTTGTAAAATTTCCTATTAACGAACCTGCCGAAGGAAAAAAGAAAAGCCAGGTAGAAGAGTATCTTGATTTTTATAATGGAGAAGGTGTGCAGCATGTGGCTATTGCTACTGCCGATATTGTGGCTACAGTAACTGAATTGCAAAAAAGAGGAGTAGATTTTTTATCTATTCCTGCCAGCTATTATGAAACGGTGTTGGACAGAGTTGGAAAAATTGACGAAGACCTGGAGCCATTGCAGCGATTAGGCATCTTAATTGATAGAGATGATGAAGGTTATTTATTGCAGATATTCAGCAAACCACTGGAAGACAGACCCACTTTATTTTTTGAAATAATACAACGCAAAGGTGCCCAGAGTTTTGGCAAAGGAAACTTTAAAGCCCTTTTCGAAGCATTGGAAAGAGAGCAGGATGCAAGGGGTAATTTATAAACAGGTGTTGATAAGTTCGTAGCGACTTCATTTCCATATAGAAACTTTCGTTAAAGAATAAAAGTCTTACAGGCATTGGTTTGTCTTATTAAATTGACATTGGTATCTTTACAAATAATTTGGCATTTGTGTTGTAATAAAATAAGGATCCCGCCGTTAATTCACAACAGAAATTATGATGAAAAACCTTTTAGCAGCGATCTTCTTTAGTGGCTTTGCAATCAGTGCTATAGCCCAGCCACCAATGCAAAAAGGTGGAAGCAATTCCGTTTCTTTTATAGATTATCAAAAAACATTTCCACGACCCAATGAAGCATTGGATCGAAAAGAAGACACCCTTCAAAAACAATTCGAAGCAAAAAAACTAATATGGCCTGCCCGGTATATGTATATCCGTTCATTTAAGTATGATAGCCAATTAGAAGTTTGGGTAAAGAATAATATGAAAGATCAATTCCAGCTTTTCAAAACATATAAAGTTTGTGCATTGGCTGGTTCACTTGGTCCCAAAAGAATGGAAGGAGATTACCAGGTGCCTGAAGGTTTTTATTATATCAATGAGTTTAATCCGAAAAGCAATTATCATTTATCACTTGGTATTAATTACCCCAATGCATCGGATAGAATTCTCAGCGATTCTTTGCGGCCAGGCAGTGAAATTTATATTCATGGCAGTTGTGTTACTGTAGGTTGCATTCCCATCCGTGATGAGCAGATAGATGAGTTGTATATATTAGCTGCACATGCTAAAGACCAAGGGCAGGATTTTATACCTGTTCATATTTTCCCCATTCGGTTTAATGTAGATAGAAGTGTGAAGTACCTGGCCAATCTTACTAAAGACGATGCAAGCTTGAAAAAATTTGCAGACAGAATGGAAGATGCGTTTGATTACTTTGATAAATATAAACAACTGCCCACGGTGTTGATTGGTGAGAATGGCGATTATATTATAAATGAAGTGCCACCCAAAAAACAGAAAACTAATAATGATGAGAAGCCTGTGAAGAGACCTCCGATTCAGCATCTTACCCGCAATGTGGGCACCCTGGTGGAATCTGTGCATCAATGGCCGCAATATCCTGGCGGGGCAGAAGCTTTTATGAAGTATCTTGATAAACTGGGATTGGAAATGGGTGCATATCTGCCTCGGGGTGTAAAGAAAGCATATGTGCAGGTAGAGTTTATTATCGATAAAGACGGAGTACCTGTAAATTTCAAAGTATTAAAAAGTATAAAAGAAGGCGAAGACCTGGATGATGAGCTAATCAATCGATTAGAAAAAATGGGCACCTGGAAGCCGGCATTGCTCAATGATAAACCGGTTGCTAAAAAAATGGTACAAACCGTAACTGTAGAGGTAAACCATTAGTCTTTTTTCAATACTTCTTATTTAACGTTTATTTTCCTACGTATTTCTTTGTGACTTATTGCTTTTATGCATTAGTATAAATCCTTGTGATTATACTTTTGTTTCTATTGAAACGGGAGATACTTTTAATCTGCAAATCAGCCCAAAAAAAGAAAGAGACTGGTTTATTTTTAATCCTAAAAAATATTTTATGAAAGCAATCCGTTACACACTTTTAGCAGCTATCTCCTCGTTGTTTATTTCTGTGGCATGTACAAAAGATGCACAGCAAAATTCAATCAGTCAACCCAAAGCAGAAACAAATGTTGCTGCTCAGTCAACATCCTTTTCAGGCCGTGGTACTACACCGGGTCCATGCAATCCCAATGCTTATAATATTGTATTAGAAAGCAAAACATTGGTAAATGGCAATTGGGAATGGGTGTGGAGTGTACAAAACACAAATCCAGGAGGCGGAAACAATGGAACTATACAAGACCTTAGCCATTGGGGAATGCAGTTTGGTGCATGTGTAAATCCTGCAACATTTGTAAGTGCAGCTTATAGTGCAGATGGCAATACATGGACAAGTTTCACTGCATCCATTCAACAAGACGTAAGTCAGAGTTGCATGACCACACCAGTGCTGAAATTTGATTTTGGTACAATAGGTAGTGCAAAGTCTTATTACAGATTAACTGTAAGTCAGGAGTATTTGCCAGCCCAGGTTCCTGGTTATTATAAATCTGGAACAAATACTGGTTGCTGCACATTTTATTTTACTGGTATGGGATGTTCTACTGGTCAGGAGGAAGAATAAACCTTTTATAATTATTTATCCATCTTGCCATCTGCAAGTAATACCTGTATAGTTTCAGGTGTTTGTTGCCGAAGCAAGATGGATTTTTTTTTCGTAAGTGTTTCAAAAATTTCTTTTGTATAATGCCTTACAGTAAGTAGTGATAAGTTCTTTTTTACCTGCACATCCAGAAAAGCAGATGCTTCCAATGCCAGCTTTTCAATTTTATCAGCCCGGTCATCCAGCACACATACAAAACTGATAGCTCCATTTTGCGTAAGGTTTGGTTTGATTTGCAGCTTCTCAAAAAGATTATACAAATGACCCACATGCTGTTCGCCGATAAAAGAGAAATCTCTTGAACTCATTTCCAGCATTACTTGTTTTTCTTTTAATACAATTACCGGTGGCAGATTGTGCACCGGCTTTGTATGAATAACAGTTCCGGGCAAGGAGGGGTCTAAAAAGCATTTTACATACAAAGGAATTTCTTTGTTTTGCAAAGGCTTTATTGTTTTTGGATGAATGACCTGTGCGCCGTAGTAAGCCATTTCTATCACTTCGTTATAACTCAATTCAGGCATCGAAACAGCATCCGGAAATTGTTTGGGATCTGCATTCATCACACTTTCCACATCTTTCCAGATAGTCAAACTTTCCGCATTCAGCATATTGGCAAATACGGCTGCGGTGTAATCACTGCCTTCTCTGCCCAATGTGGTACTTTCATTTTCATCTGTGGCACCAATAAAGCCTTGCGTTAAAACAATACCTGTTTCATTGAATAGGGGAACAATATCCTGTTCTATTTTATCAGTGGTGAATTCCCAATCAATATTAGCATCTCTAAAGTCATCATCCGTTCTTATAATATCCCGCACATCTATCCACTTGTTTTTTACACCAGCCTCATTCAGGTATGCACTTACAATGGCGGTGGAAAATAATTCACCGGCACATACTACCTGGTCGTAGTAGTAATCATAATCTCTTACCGGCTTATCATGGAGCAGCCATTCCACTTCTGTAAAAAAATCTTTAAGTTGCTTCTCGCAGGGCAGGTAATGTGTTACCAATAAATATTTGGCCGTAGTCAGGTGTTGTTGCTTTACCTGCTCAAACAATTGTAATGCTTCTTCTTTTTTCCCTGCAATAAATGCATCTACTACTTTCTCGAGGGCATTGGTGGTTTTACCCATAGCAGAAACGATCACTACGATTTTTTCACCTTTCCAGTGCTGCATGATGTGGGCCACATTCTGAATTCTTTCTACACTATTAACAGAGGCTCCGCCAAATTTGAAAATTTTCATGAACTGTTTTTTATGTCATTTTACCGGTTCGCAAAATTCGGAATATTCACCCCAACTTTTAATTATAAAATGCTGGAAGCGGCTAACTTTCTTGTATTACCTTATTTTTGCCGGTATCAAACTAGCCAATATGACCCTGAATAGAAAAATATTAACACTGGATGAATTTACGATACAGCAGCTCAGAGATTTTCCCTATGCCACTGGCGAATTATCAAGACTTTTAAGAGATATGGGCCTGGCGGCAAAAAGGGTGAATGTAGAGGTAAACAAAGCCGGACTGGTAGATATATTGGGCGATGCCGGCACGGTTAATGTGCAAGGCGAAGAAGTAAAAAAGCTGGACGTATTTGCCAACGATCAATTTACTGGTGTGCTGCGGCATGGAATAAGTTGCGCCGGTATTGCCAGTGAAGAGTTGGATGATTTTGTAGCTTTTGATGATGAGATCAGTAAAAAATCAAAATACGTTTGTCTGTATGATCCGTTGGATGGAAGTGCCAACATTGATGTGAACGTTTCTATCGGTACAATTTTTTGTGTTTATAAAAGAGTTACACCTATTGGAACACCGGTTACTATCGAAGATTTTTTACAACCCGGTAATCAGCAGGTGGCTGCTGGTTATATGGTATATGGATCATCTACTATGTTGGTGTATGCAACAAGAAGAGGAGTAAATGGTTTTACACTGGATCCCTCTATCGGCGAATGGACACTTAGTCATCCAGATATTAAATGTCCTGAATTAGGAAAGATATATTCTGTTAATCATGGAAACTTTTTTCAGTATAGTGAAGGTGTAAAAAAATATATAACTGTTTGCCAGAAAAAAGACAAAACAAATGGCGGTCCTTACACCCAGCGATATATTGGCAGTATGGTTGCGGATGTACATCGGAACCTGATCAAAGGCGGTATATTCACTTATCCCGGCACTACGGATAAGCCAAAAGGAAAACTTCGTTTGCTGTATGAATGTAATCCGTTTGCATTCATAGTAGAAGTGGCAGGTGGTAAAGCTACAAACGGAAAGCAAAGAATATTAGATATTAAACCAACAGAACTGCATCAGCGGTCGCCATTTTTTGTAGGAAGTAAATTGATGATGGAAGAATTGGAAACCTATTTAAAAGAAGATTAAATAATGGCTACTACAATTATATCTGTAAAAAATTTGGTAAAAAATTACGGCAGCTTTAATGCCGTAAAAGGAATTTCTTTTGATGTGCAGGAAGGAGAGATATTTGGATTGCTCGGACCAAATGGTGCAGGCAAATCAACCACACTGGAAATAATAGAAACCCTGCGGGAAAAAACTAGCGGCGAAATAATAGTAGATGGTTATGATCTGGATAAACAGCCGAATGAAATTAAAAAGATAATTGGTGTACAATTGCAAACCAGCGGTTATTACCCGGGATTGAATCTTTTGCAGTTGATAGAATTATTTTGCGGATTATACAATCGGCAGGTAGATCCGATGGAATTATTAGAAATGGTGAACCTGAAAGATAAAGCCAAAGCCAAAGTGAAAGAATTAAGTGGTGGACAGAAACAACGTTTCTCAGTGGCCACCACATTGATCAACGAGCCAAGAATAATTTTTTTGGATGAACCCACTACAGGTCTTGATCCGCAGGCGAGAAGAAGCTTATGGGAATTGGTAAAAAATATCAGGGAACGAGGCACTACTGTTATCATCACCACACATTATATGGATGAAGCAGAATATTTATGCGACAGGGTAGCTATAATTGATTCAGGAAAAATTGTAGCATTGGATTCACCGGATAAGTTGATTGATAATTTGATAGCAACAGGATTTGAACGTCCTAAAGAAATGAAAGTAGCCAACCTGGAAGATGTTTTTATTAAATTGACAGGCCATTCGTTGAGGGAGGGGTAAGAAAACCTCCTGTCCCCCTAAAGGGGAGACTTAGGTCAATAAGTTATTTTTATTTTCAATCATTCTTGATTGCAAGTTTTTTTGATCATCTAATTATAGAAATTTAATATCAGGAAAGAATTTTATTCATTCAGAGGTTAAAGCCCCTTTAGGGGTTGGGGTTGGGGTTTTTATGTTACAAAACAAACTAAAAGAATATATGCAAGCAAAAATTGAAGCACAGAAAACTGCAGGCGCAGCTTTTATGGCACAAAATATTTCTAAAG
Organism: Chitinophagaceae bacterium; assembly: GCA_031397865.1. Classification (GTDB taxonomy): domain Bacteria; phylum Bacteroidota; class Bacteroidia; order Chitinophagales; family Chitinophagaceae; genus JJ008. The sequence goes on along the minus strand of JANNMN010000005.1, from coordinate 73,402 downwards.
AAGGAGTAAAAGAATTGCCCGGTGGCATTCAGTACGAAGTAATAAAAGAAGGTACCGGTGTACAGCCTGATGTGAGTGCAACAGTGAAAGCACATTACAAAGGCACATTACTTGATGGAAAAGAGTTTGATAATTCTTTCAAAAGAGGTCAACCTTTTTCTGCACCATTAAGAGCATTGATAAAAGGCTGGCAGGTAGCATTACCGATGATGAAAGAAGGAAGTCATTGGAGATTATGGATACCTTCTGATCTTGCTTATGGTGATAGAGGTGCAGGCAGTGATATACCCGGAGGTGCTACACTGATATTTGAAGTAGAGTTATTGGAAATTGTAAAATAAAATTTTTTATATGCCCACAGTTGCTGCAGATCCCCGCTATCCCATCGGTCAATATGAACCCCGTCCATTTTCTATTGAGCAAAAAATAGAATGGCTGGCCGATTTAAAATTTCTGCCATTACAATTAGAGAATGCATTGCTGAACCTGGATGAAGCACAATTGCATACTCCGTACAGGGAAGGTGGCTGGACGGTGCATCAACTGGTGCATCATATGGCCGATAGTCATATGAATGCTTACATACGTTTTAAAGCCGGGCTAACAGAAGATAATCCCACCATCAAACCATACGATGAAAACAAATGGACGGAATTGCATGATGTAGAAAAATTACCAGTCAATATTTCTATTACAATTTTACATGCACTGCATGCCCGTTTGTTTGAAGCATTGAAGTATGTAAAAGATGATGAGTGGAATAATAAAACTGTTTATCATCCGGAAAATAAAAAAACGATGCGGCTATGGTACCTGCTGGGTTTATATGCATGGCATGGCAAGCATCATGTGGCACATATTACTTCGCTGCGCAAAAGGATGAACTGGTAAATCTTAACTCTCCAAAAGTTGGAACATAACATTGCCAGTGCTTTACCCATCTCAACTTTTGGAGAGTTGAATTATTGGGGTGGTCTTTATAATTAGACTCTAGTAAACTCTTGCCATGAAAGATTTAAAATGGAAAACACTTTCTTCGGAATATCTTTTTAATGATCGTTGGTTTAAGGTTCGCAAAGACCGTTGCGAAACTCCCGGAGGAAAAAATGTTGATCCGTATTATGTGTATGAATTTCCTACATGGGTAGCGGCAGTTCCGATAACAGAAGATGGAAAGGTGGTAATGGTGCGACAATACCGCCATGCATTGGGGGAAACTTGTATCGAATTACCAGGAGGATGTGTAGATGATACGGATAAAAATTATGAAGAGGCCATTGCCCGGGAGTTGATGGAAGAAACCGGCTATCAATTTTCTTCTTTTGAAAACCTGGGAAAAATTTCTGCTAATCCATCTACCAATACCAACTTGTTGCATATGTTTCTGGCCCGTGGCGGAAAAAAAATTGCGGAGCAAAAACTGGATGAAAATGAAGAGATAGAAATAGTGCTACTAAGTATTGAAGAACTGAAACAATTGGTAAAAGAAAATAAAATCGTACAAGCCATGCATGTTAGTTGCATACTGTATGCACTGGAAAGACTTAATGAATTGAAATATTAACTTCCCCGATTAAAAACACACTGCCGCAAACAAGTATCATATCTTCTTTAGCAGCATTTACGATTGCAGCGTTTAGTGCCATATTTACTTCGGTGAAAGCTTTTCCTTTTAATCCATCTGTCATCGCCATATCCCTCAACTCATCTTCGGGCAAAGCTCTTGGTATTTGTGCTTTGGTAAAATAATATCTGGCATGCTTAGGTAGCAAAGACAATACATGTTCTACATCTTTATCTTTTACAAAACCAAGAATGATGTGCAGGTCATTATGTTCCGTTACTTCAATTTGCTGCAGCACCTGTTTGATGCCATCCACATTATGCGCCACATCCAAAACCATCAGCGGATTTGTGTGAACGATTTCCCATCTTCCATGCAGCCCGGTTATTTTTTTAGTATGCTTTAATCCTTCATGAATATTATTGTCATCAATCTTCCAGCCTTGCTGTTGTAATTGATAACATGCTTCTAATACTGTTAGCAGATTTTTTGTTTGATAAATACCCGGAAGATCCAGGTGATAAATTTTATGATCAGTATGATTTTCTTCCATTACTTCTACTACCAATTCATGTTTATGCCAGTGCCAATCTACCGTATGTCTTTTTTGCGAAGCAATAAATAGTGGAGCTTTTTTTTGTTTTGCTGTTTGCTCGAATACAGGTAGAGTTTCATTTATAACTTCTCCAATTACTACCGGCACATCTTCTTTTATAATTCCTGCTTTTTCAAAAGCGATTTTCTCCAATGTATCACCCAGCAAATTCATATGATCCCAGCCGATGTTGGTGATGATGGATAACTCCGGTTTAAGAATATTTGTGCTATCTAATCTTCCACCAAGTCCTGTTTCAATCACAGCTATATCTACTTGCTGATCCGAAAAATACTGAAAAGCCATTGCCACAGTAATTTCAAAAAAACTTGGATTGATCTCTTCTATCAGCGGCTTCATCTTTACGGTAAAGTCAATGACGAAATCCTTGCTTACCATTTCACCATTTACTTTTATTCTTTCTCTGAAGTCGTGCAGGTGGGGGGATGTATAAAGCCCAGTTTTATATCCGGCGGTTTGTAAAATAGCGGCCAGCATATGACTGGTAGAACCTTTACCATTTGTGCCAGCTATGTGTATAGTTTTAAAATTTTGTTGTGGATTATTTAATGAATCACAAAGCCGGATGGTATTAGTAAGGTCTGCTTTGTATGCGGCTGCACCAATGCGACTAAACATAGGCAGACGGGAGAATAAATAATCCAATGTTTGCTGATATTCCATGGCTGCAAAAGTAAGTCAGCCTCAAACAAAAAAGCCATCCGCTAAACGGATGGCTAGTATATGAACTCTCCAAGTATATTAATTTACCCTGAAATTAAATTGAACAGTCAGTAGCGACTCATGGTCTGCTTTATCAAATTTAATATTGGCCAGGTAACGTATAATAGCTTCTTTATATTGATTGCTACTGTTAGTAGAACCTTTGGCAATACTCATAAAACGACCCGTACCATCCGGCGATACATTTACGTTAGCATACACAGTAGCTTTTTCAAGATCACCTTCAAAAGAATAGTAACGAACTATTTTTCTATCACCTCTTGTTACTTTGGGGCCGCTGCCAGATCCATTTCCACCACCGTTGCCAGTGCCGCTACCACCACCCGTTCCACTGCCATTACCAACGCCACTGCCGGTACCACGGCCCCCAGCTCTTTCAAAATCTTCAGCAGCACCACCACCTCTTCCCGTTCCGGTAGTTGTTTTACCTAACACCGCTTTTGGTCTTGGAGGTGCCGGAGTTTCAATTACCTTAGGTTCTGTTTTAGCAACAGATGTATTTGTAACAGCCGTTGCAGTTGGTTTTACCACTGTAGGTTTGGTGACAGGAGTTGACTCTTTATCGTCATCTTCTTCCAGTTCTCTTGCATCCCGGTTTTCGCCAGGAACAGGAGTAGCCGGAGGTGCTACACCAGCCGTACCAATTGCCTGCACCGGATTTCCACCACCGCCGCCGCCATCATTAGCCGTTTCAGGCTCTGGCGGGTCAGGAGGAAGATTAAGCTCTACTTCAATGCCGGGTTCTTGTACAATTTTTTCAAAAGTGGGTAATTCCCACTTTAGCAAAAACATAAGCAATATCATAAGACCGGCAAAGCCAGCTGTTATCATTGCAGCGTCTTTTTTATGCTTTTGAGCTTCCAGCGAAATAGACATAGCGTAAGTGTTATTCATACAAATTTACAGTTTGATGATTTTAGGTGTACATCATTGTTGTTCACACCTGTTATTAACGATGCAAACCCCGTGCAACTTGCATATATAAAATGTTAAGATTGAGAAAACTGGCTAACAACCAGTAGCAGGAAAGATTAAGGAATGTTATTTATGCTTCCAATTTGCCAAAACAATACCGGCAAATACAAACGCCATGCTAATGACATGTATAGTATTAAAATCTTCTTGTAAAAAAATGGCTGCTTCTATACTGCTGAAAACCGGAATTAAATTTCCAAACAGGGATGTGCGGCCAGCTCCCAATTTTTGTATGGCAATATTCCAGATAAGAAAACAAATGACCGAGGCGCCAAGACTCAGGTATAAAATAGACATTACCAACTTTGTATTGATCACCGGTAACGGATGTTGATTCATTTCCCAAAAGAAGAAAGGCAGTAGGAGTAATGTGCCGAGGGTAAATATTACAAAAAGAAAATTGACGGGTGATATAGCTAACGGTTTTTTTTTAACCAATGTATTATACACGGCAAAACAAAATGCAGCCAGCAATACCCACAGATCACCAGTGCCAAAATGCAGGTGAATGAGATTTTGAAAATTGCCCCGGGATAATAAATAAAGTACACCAACGATACATAGCAACATGCCGATCATTTTCAACCAGCCGATCTTTTCTTGTAAAAAGATGCGGGCAAAAATAACTGACATAATAGGAGAGGAAGTAGTGCCGATCAAGGCAAGATTGATAGCAGTAGTATAATGTGCGCCGATGTAAACAAAACTGTTGAATAAGGCAACCCCTGAAAGAGCTACCCAAAAAAGATAATGCCATGATTTTCTGACTATTGACCATTCTGTTTGAAATTTTTTTATGGCAAACGGAAATATAATAATGGAGGCAAAAAACCAGCGGTAAAAGTTGAGGCTGATGGGAGGTATTTCTTTGTTGATCGCTTTTGCTACGATAAAATTTCCAGACCAGATGATGGCCGCAAGAATGGCAAGACCAATGCCGGTGTAAATATTTTTTGAGGAAACTTTATTCATTAAAAATTAATGATGCGCAAATTCCATTTCAAATTTTCCTTTTATTCTTTCTATCGGGGGGTTGAAGTAACCATACTTTAAATCCGGGAATTCATCCCTTATGATTTGCTGCAGTTGATTTACTCCCAAACATTCGCCGGTATCTGCCACACCTATTTTTCCTAAATACCAATCTGGATCAATGTTGAAGTTTCGCCACTGTATCATTTTTAATCCTGTTTCTTTGATCAGCTTTCTTAATGCTTCATACTCGGCTACAGAATCCGTCATACCAGGAAAAACAAAATAGTTGATGGATGTCCAGCCGCCGAATGAGGTAACCACTTTCAAGCTTTCTACAATGTCCTCAAATTGGTAATTATTTGGCCGGTAATATGGCATGTAAATTTCACTTCTGGCAGAGTTGGTACTCACCCGGATGGAATCCAGTCCAGCTTCACACAATGCTTTTACGGCATCTGGTTTAGATCCATTGGTATTGATATTAATGCTGCCTTTCTTTGTATGCTTTCTTATCTCTTTTATTGCTTCCGCAATGGTTTCCCACATTAACAGTGGTTCACCTTCGCAACCTTGTCCAAAACTGATGATGGGATAAGGAGCAGACTCCAAATGCGGAACAGTAAATTCTACAATTTCTTCTGCTGTTGGTTTGAATGTTAACCGGTCTTGTGTAGAAACAATCGTCTCTTCATCTGGTTGTAATGAAATGCACCCCACACAATTTGCATTGCAGGCTGGTGATACTGGTACCGGACATTCCCATCTGCCCAATGCAAAATTTCTTGCAGCAGGGCATTGATAAGTTAATGCACAATTATTGCTCAGGTGATTTACTAATCTGTTGTGCGGATAATGTTTAAGTAAATCAATTACACCCGATTCAACTTTTTTCTGATCGTAACCGGCACAGTCTTGTCGTATGTCCTGCTCAATACGAACGGCAGGCACATAAAATTTTTCATTCAACCAACCAGCGGCTGTATAGCAAAACAATGGAAGGGTGGGAGCCTCGGGAGAAGTTTCGTAAGCCGCCAAATAAAAACCGGTATGTGCCGGGGGAATAAATGCAGCTACGGCCCAACCTTTTTCACACAATCTCATTTCTCCTGTTATCACATCAATACCAATTCCTCTTCTGCCGGGTAGTTCGTATAAAGAGCCGCCATCGGGTAGTTCTATCCATTCATCTTCGGGTACTTCAAATGCATCCCAGCCGCTGCGGCCAGTAACGTACAGTGAAGTGTCTTCAAAGATTTTTCCATTCCCGTCGGAGTATAGGATGTATGGTGATTGAGTTAATGACATAAAAAATGTATCAGGTTAATCAGTTTAATACCACGGCAGATTGCAGTTGCTGCCTGCAAAAGTCGTTAAATTCTTTTTCATCCAGTTTAGTCTTTGTTTCGTCTACTAATTGCTGAAAAAATTCGTCGTTTTTTAGGTTGATGGTGAGAAGACCATCTTTCAGGATAACAGTATTCAGATCAGCCCAGTTAATTTTTTTTGAGAGTATTGAAGGATAAATGATTCTCTCTTTATTTACATTGACCAAAAGCTCTCTTTTAGCAATTTGATACAGCAGGCTTATCAAAGAAGAAAGACCGAAAATCCACCAATTGCCCATTTGCAGCCAGGTCATACTGATAATGAAGAGAGCAGCCATTTTATAAGGGGTGTCTTCATTATTTTTTATCCGTTGCAAAAAATAATCAATGGCCAGGCAAATAGTAAGAAGAATGATGCTGCCAAAACCCCCAATGCGGATACCTTTTATACTACTTGAAATAGCGATGAACGAAAACAAAGCAAGGTGTAAAAGAATGATTAGTAATGCCATTCTATCATACTGCCGGATCTTATCATTTTTCAGAAATATATTAAACTGCTTCATGCCGGTCATTACTTGTTATCATGAGATTACAAAGCTTGTACAATGCTCTGGCACCTACATTCGCATCCCAATCTGTATCACCACCGATGCCCACTTCATTCAAATCGAAACCGATGATTTGTTTATTAGCATCTAATATTTTGCGGAATAAATAAAATACCTGTTCCAGTTCAAATCCACCCGGTACTGGTGTGCCGGTAAATGGACAAAGTTTACGATCAAGACCATCTATATCAAAACTGATATATACTTTTTCTGGAAGCTTGCTGATAATTTCTTCAGAAATTGTTTTCCATGATTGGCCTTCAAATTGCCTTGTTCTTATTTCTTTATCAAAATAAGTAACCACTCTGCCATCACTATTTTTTACATTCTCCCACTCATCACTTCCAAAATCTCTGATGCCGGCTTGTACTAATTTTGTTAATTGAGGAACTTCTTTCAATGCATTGAACATGATGCTGGCATGAGAATAATTAAATCCTTCATACGCCTCTCTTAAATCAAAGTGAGCATCTATTTGTAAGACACCAAAGTCGCCATGCTTTTCTGCAATGGCTTTCATAAATCCTAATGGTGTGCTGTGATCTCCACCTACTAGTCCTACCAGTTTATTTTTTTCCAGCAATGCTTTTGTATGGTCATATACCCATGCATTCATAAAAAGACTGCCTTCGTTTACCTCTCTCAATGTTTTACACATAAATTGATTGGCAGCCACTTCATCACCTTTAGAAATGTAATCGATATATAGCTCGGCTTCTTTTCTCAAGTAATCACTTTTCATCAGCAACTTTTTATCTGATGGCCTCATATAATAGCCTTGCTTCCATGCATCAGGAAACTCAGGATCAAAAAGATCGACCTGCAAACTGGCTTTAAAGATGGCCTCGGGTGCCCGGGCAGTGCCGGCACCGTAACTAACTGTCACCTCCCATGGCACAGGAAGTATTACCAACCTTGCTTCATCTTCTGTAGTTGGTAAACCAAAAATATTGTTGTTAGGATTACCTACACTATTGGGGTCGTAATTGGAATAGTCGATCATATTTTGAGTTATTAAAAACGATGCAAGTTAGACCTATTTTAAATACGACTAAGGCGGAAATAGTTTCGTTTTCAAATAGTGGAAAAATAATTGACATAAAAAAAGAGCTGTTGCGCAGCTCCAATTTTTTATAATGAGATCAATCAATTATTTACGACTAAGTGTCTTTAAATGATTTACATGAGATGCAACTGCCAGTCTCATTTTTGGATATTCTATATATGGAACATTAAAATCCATACAGGCCTTTTTAATTATTCTGCTAATGGCAGGATAATGGACATGCGATATTCTTGGAAAAAGGTGATGCTCTACCTGGAAATTTAATCCGCCTACCCACCATGAGATTAACCGATTGCTGGTAGCAAAGTTGGCAGTTGTTTTTAACTGGTGAATAGCCCATTCATCTTCCATTTTTCCTGTTTCGATATTCGCCTGTGGAAAATGGGTTTGCTCTACGGTATGTGCCAATTGAAATACAATGCTGAGTACTACACCTGCAAACATGGTATAAACAAGGAAACCAATTACCCAGGTAGAAAATCCAACTGTCATAATTGGTATCACCATAAAAATAAAAGCATGCAATACTTTAAATCCCCAAAAAGAGATATGATCTACAATCTTCATTTTTGGAACAGGAGTAGGGCCTATTCTTCCAAGAAAATATTTTTTATAATCGGTGAAGAAAACCCACCAGATATAAAGCAACGAGTATGCTGCCCAAAAATACCAATGCTGAAAGCGGTGTATCTTATAATGTTTCTGCGTTTCGCAAAGACGAAGCAAAGGCTTTGCTTCAATATCATCATCGATGCCTTCAATATTGGTGTAAGTATGATGGATGATATTATGCTTGGAACGCCACATAAAATTATTGGCGCCTAAAAAATTTAATGATAGGCCAGCCATTTCATTTACCCATTTAATGCGGCTGAAACTTCCGTGCAATCCATCATGCATGATATTAAATCCGATAGCGGCAGTAAGACCGCCAAGCACCACACATTCAGTAATGGCAAGCCAGGTGGAAGGGGTGAAAAATACAAGATGAGTATATACTAAAAGAAAGCCTACAACCAGTATTACGGCTTTAAAATACAAAGAGAAATTTCCGGTTGATTTTTTACCTGATTGTGCAAAGTAATCGTTGATCCTTTTTTTTAATTCACCGTGAAAGGACTGAGATGCATTGGAGAATTTTGGGCTAGCCATATTTTATTAATTTCAAAGGGCAAAGGTAGTCTTTACCCTTGAAAGAGACGTAAAAAATAGCTCAATCGGTTGATGTGAATAAACTGCCTTTTTTGTTTAATCTTTTGCTAAAAAGCTATATTCTAACAACTGTTTATGTTTCATTTTTTATTAATGCATCAAGACTGCGGATACCGATTTTCTTTTGACTAATAAAGCCTTCGCCATATTTTACACCAATACGTTTGCCCAACATTCTAGCTCTTGCAATTACACTGTCAAAAAATTCTGGTGTAGAAATGTAAGTTTGTGGTTCGCTATCAATAGCATCCGTATTATGAAATTGTGTGGTATAAGCTTTTATAGCATTCATTCTTTGTTCAAAAACTTCGCTGATATCTATAATAATATCCGGCTCTACAAATCGATCTTGCAAATAATGCAATACGTATGCAGGTTTCCATTTTTGCTGCAGGTTTCCATTTTCATCTTTAGTTTCAATTTTGGATAGACCAGAAAGAAAACAACAATCTGCGATCATTTTTCCTGCCCGGCCATGATCGGGATGACGATCATCCAATATATTACCGATAACAATTTCAGGTTGGTATTTACGGATAGCAGAAATTAATTGTAACTGGTGTTCTTCATCATTTTTAAAAAAGCCATCCCTCATTTTCAGATTTTCTCTTACCTGCACACCCATTATCATAGCAGCATTAGCAGCTTCGTTATATCTTGTTTCAATGGTGCCTCTTGTACCAAGTTCACCTTGTGTAAGATCCACGATGCCGGCTTTTTTTCCCAGTTTAATTTCATTGATCAATGTGCCGGAGCATCCAAGTTCCACATCATCCGGATGAACGCCGATGGCAAGAATATCTAGTTTCATGATTCAGTTTTAATAGTTGCTGATTGGATAGCTATAATTTTTTTTTCAGCAACAGTAAATATTTTTTGAGAAAGTAAAGATAGGGTAGAGTGTGAAAATATGAATTAAGCGAAGTAGCACTACCTGCGGTTAGCATTGTTATACCAGGTGCCATCAATTTCTTTGATAATGTTTTCTATTTGGCGGTCCATTTTATTTTCATCAATATTCCATTCCTGTTTCAGATTACCACCTACAAAAAAAGCAACCGTCTGATATAGCCGGGCATTTAATCCGCCTTTGTATTCTTTGATGATATCGTAACAGTTGTTACCGGTTTGACGATTTATCAATTTCATTAAAATTTTTCCCTGGTACACGGATAAGTTGGAAAGTGGGTCGCTGAATTGGGCTTTCAATTCTTTTTCCCTTGCTTTTACCAAGGCTTTCCGCTCTTTTTTGCCGGATGAGCTTCCCATTCTATTATTGATATCATTGATAGTAACTCCGGCAATTCTTGCATACGGGTAAGTAACATACACCGCATTGCGAAGCCGTGTCCATTCTTCAATAAACTTTGCGAGGGCTTCCGGTGATAATTTGGAGATCCAAACCATCGGCTCTTCCTTATAATTAATGATCTCGTTGTTGTAAAAAATGGCAGGAACAATCACTGTATCATTTGGCCCCCATTTTTTCCGCTGTTCCTTCATGTATTTAAGGGCCAGTTCGGTAGAATCAAAAACCGGGGCAGGCAACTCTACCTGGGCAAATAAACCGCCATTGAACAAAAGCAAAACGGGCAGGAAAATTTTTAAAGGGTTGATATTTAATAGTTGCCGTAGCATTAAGGGGTAAAATTATACCAAAAAGCTCGTTTGCACAATGGACAACAAATCTACTGCGAATGCTGTTTGCAAAAAGCTAAAATTATGACCGGGGAGTACTATTTCGGTTTAGTTGAATCCGGCGTACCATACTCATCAAAATCCCTAAAGCCGTTATACCCACACCTATCCATAAAAAAGTAATAAAAGGGAATTTGTAGGCCTTTAGTGTTACATATTTCATTACAGCATTCGATTCTTTTATTCCGATCTCCACTGTTTTATCCGGATTTACTTTCTGCAATTGCAGTACCAGGCTTTCAGAAACTACTGTATCCTGCATGGATAATGTTTCCCCTTTTGCATTTGCGAGCCTTACCATGGCATTATAGGAAGTGCCATTTTTTGAATACACTTTTAATGGAGCTTCATGCAGACTTCCATTTTCTCCAAATAGTTTTTCTGGCAGACTATCTTTTTTTACAAGGTTCTCGACTATTATATATCCTTTGGAATAAAAAATAGAATCGCCAGTTTTTACAGTGTAGCTAACAAAAGATGAAGTGTCTTTATTTTTATCCGGATCAGGAAGTGAGGTTACATAAGTGTACACATCATGCCCAATGTAATGCCGGCTGTTAGGCTCAGATTGAATGCCTTCACGGCCTCTTGCATTTACAAATGCACTTGGGCGAAGTACAAATTCTTCCTGACCATCCTTTCTTACAAAACGTACATTATAAAAATATCGGGATTTGTTGGGCTGCTTTTCATCACCTTCATATGTCACCCAATATTTACCCATATCTGTTTTTACACCTTGCACCAATGTCAGGTTTTCTCCGGGTTCTTCTTTGCTATCCTTTCCAAAATTTACAAAAATGCCACTGGTGTTTCTGGAAAGCACTTCTTTGTTGGAGGATGAAATAACCATGCTCAACAATACAATGCCAAAGCCTGCATGAGAAATAGAACCTCCTGATAATTTTAATTTACCCTTAATGCCAAGCCAGATATAGGCAGCATTAGCAATAATGGAATATAAACTGCATACCAGGGCCAGCCATAACGATGCATGAAATACAGGTCCTTTCTTTATATATTTTATATCACCGACAAAAAACAGGATGGTGGAAACAACTACGGCTATTAAAGTAGGTATCCACATTTTTCTCCAGAAGAATTTGCTGTCTGTTTCTTTATACTTTAGGTACTGAGAAATCGCAGTAAGCACTGCAATGATGATAGCTACATACACCATGATGATGTTGTACGAAAACTCCGGATCTTCTCCGGGTGCAATCTTTGTATTAAATATTTTATTAAAAACAGGTAACGAAGTTTTGCCAATAATAACCACGGCAGATAAAAAGAAAACCAATGCACCGATAAACATCCAGAATTCCCGGGAAGAAGTTTTTTCTTCTTTATGTATGGTTGGTATTTGTCTGTACCTGTTGAAAAAAAGCAAAAGAGCTGGTAATACAAAAATCAATAAGAAAATGAGTAACTGTAAGTTCATTCCTAAATCTGTAAATGCATGCACAGATGTTTCTCCCAATATTCCGCTTCTTGTTAAAAAAGTAGAATACAAAATCAATCCAAAGGAAATAATAAAAAATAGATGAGTTGGCCTTAATGAATGACCGGTATGTTTAAAAATCAATAGAGTATGTATGCCAGCAATCAATACCAGCCATGGCACCAGCGATGCATTTTCTACCGGATCCCAAGCCCAATAGCCACCAAAGGTCAACGACTCATAAGCCCACATGGCACCCATCATAATTCCTACACCTAATACAGCAGCAGAAAATAATGCCCAGGGTAAAGCAGGTTTTGTCCATTCTGAATAATCCTTTTTCCATAAACCTGCAATGGCATATGCAAATGGAACAATGGTAGAAGCAAAACCCATAAATAAAACCGGTGGATGAATAACCATCCAATAGTTCTGTAATAATTCATTCAGATCGTTACCATCTGTAATGCCCAGCATGTAATCTGGTCGCAGTGGTTGTGTTACATCATTACCAATGTGCAGATCCTTTACATTGTCCAGTATTCCAGTATCTCTTAAAAGTATAAATGGATTGGAACCAAGTTTTTCTCCAAAGATGTAAATGCCCGCAATCATAGTGGCGAGGCAAAATTGTGCAAAGCTCACCACCGTCATCACCGGTGCTTCCCATCTTTTAGCTGTTTTTATCAGTATTAATCCCAACACACAATGCCATACACTCCATAGCAGAAAACTTCCTTCCTGACCTTCCCAGAAACAAGCCAGCAGGTATTTAAATTCCAAAGTTCGGCTGCTATGTTTCCATGCATAGTGGTATTCAAAAAGATGGCTGTGAATAATGTAAAATAAAATACTGAAGATGGAAACTACAGATATTACTTCGGTGATAAAAGCATAACGGGCCAGCTTTTTCCAATAAGCTCCGTCAATATCATTTGTAGCTTGTGCAGATTTGAAATAAGCAAAAGTGGCAATGAAGGAAGCAACAAGGGATAAAACAATAAATAAGTGTCCTAACTGACCGGGTAAAAGATGCTCACCTATATAATCCATGCCGGGGTTGTGTATTAATAAATTAGAATAACATTTTTTTTACGATGCATTATTGCATTCCGGAAGTAGCTTCATTATGCTTGGCATTCGCACTGGCAGCATTGGGGTCTTCTTTGTACTTAGAAGGGCATTTTGTCTGCACATCTTTGCAATCAAAATGATCTTCTTTATAACTTCCTTTCAATACCAATTTTTCGCTGATCATCAGGTTAGGTATTTCTCCTTTTTTGTACACAACTTTCATTGTTTGCCCAGTGCTGTCTTTTGCCTGGAAACTGAGATAGTTGGAGTTTTTTATAGGGTCAAATTCTACTGGCATTGATTTATCTAACTGAACGGCCACATGTACAAATTTTCCGGGATTAGCTTTTGCCTCTGCAATGCTACCATAACTACTGCCCGTATCCAGCGAAGAAAGAAGGATGCCGATAGCTCCGGCAATGAGTACTAATAGAACAATGTGGATCTTTTTCATGTTTGGCTAATTTGCTCCGCAAAGTTAGGCCAAAAAAACTCACTTACTCGCATCTTGTTGAGCTGTTTTAGTTAATACTTTCAGCTTCAACGTCTTTATTTTACAGGCGGCTTTGCCCTTATCTTTGCGCCCATTATCAGCCGTAGCTTTTAGCAAAGGCGCAACCTCTTAAATATTTATTGCTATATGTTATTCCAACTGAACGAAGAACAATTGATGATTCAAAAAGCCGCCAGGGATTTTGCCAAAAATGAATGTTTGCCCGGTGTTATTGAAAGAGATGAAAAGCAACAGTTTCCCCGTGAGCAGGTTATGAAACTGGCTGATCTTGGTTTCCTTGGTATGATGGTGAAGCCTGAATATGGCGGTGCCGGTATGGATACCATCAGCTATGTGCTGGCAATGGAAGAGATAAGTAAAATAGATGCAAGTGTAAGTGTGGTGATGAGTGTAAATAACAGTCTTGTGTGCTATGGCCTACAGGAATATGGTAATGAAGAACAAAAACAAAAATACCTGACACCACTTGCCATGGGCAAAAAAGATGGTGAATTATATATTGGAGCTTTTATGCTGAGTGAGCCGGAGGCAGGTAGTGATGCAACATCTCAACGGACAACTGCAGAAGATAAAGGGGATCATTATTTATTGAACGGAACTAAAAACTGGATTACCAATGGCGGCACTGCATCAGTGTATTTGGTAATGGCACAAACCGATCCGGCAAAAGGCTCGAGAGGTATTAACTGCCTGATAGTAGAAAAACATTGGCCGGGAGTAGTAATAGCTGCTAAAGAAAACAAACTTGGCATCCGTGGTAGCGATACACATACTGTAATGTTTAATGATGTGAAAGTGCCAAAGGAAAACAGAATTGGTGAGGATGGATTTGGATTTAAGTTCGCCATGAAAACTCTGGCCGGTGGTAGAATCGGTATTGCTTCGCAGGCATTAGGTATTGCCAGTGGTGCTTTTGAGCTGGCAAGAGATTATTCTAAAACAAGAAAAGCATTTGGTACTGAAATAATGAATCACCAGGCTATTGCTTTCAAACTGGCAGACATGGCCACTAAGATAGAAGCGGCAAGATTGCTTTGTTTAAAAGCTGCATGGGAAAAAGATAATGGTATTGATTATACACTTAGCTCATCCATGGCCAAAGTATTTTCTTCTGAAACTGCTATGTGGACTGCCGTAGAAGCCGTGCAAATACATGGTGGTTATGGTTTTGTAAAAGAATATCATGTAGAAAGACTGATGCGGGATGCAAAAATTACGCAGATATATGAAGGTACCAGCGAAGTGCAGCGGATTGTTATTAGCAGAAGTATATTGAAGTAAATTTTACTTTAGGACATTTCTACAAATCTATTATTTTTTTGACCTCACCTTTCATTCCTCTCCTTTTGGAGAGGAATAGGTAGATTTTTAGAGATGCCCTTTATACAGGAAGAATATTTATCCATATATTTTTTCCAGATTGTAATTCTTTCTTCAGCCGGAATGTTGTCTGATAAAATCCAGCCACTTGTTTTTTGACGGATTAGTTCATTTAATTCAGGGCAATCTTTGAACTGCCTTATAGCCCAGGAGGTACCATTGTTAAACCGGCGGGTATTAACAAAAGTAAAATTTAAAGTACTATCTGTTGATTTGGGTAAAAGAACAACTGCCTTTTCAGCATTCCATTTTTCACCCCATTGATATAAAGCAAAAGCGGAATTACCATATAATTTTTTTAATAAACAACCAGCTGCTTTTGTGCCATCTGATTTCAATACATCCATAAAAAAATACTTTTCTGTACCGATAATTATTTCCTTTATTTTTTCGATGTATAACCCTGCCATAAGGTTTACATAGGTTGAATTTTTATTGATCACTTTTATTAACTCAAATTTTAAAGCCTGTTCATTTTCTTTATCGGAATAGAAATCAAGGTAACAATCAAGAGTATCGTTAGTATTCATCACTGCCAGCACTCTTGTGCGGGGTGGCTCAGGGGAAGGTTGAGCTGAAAGTTGAATACAGACAGCTCCAAGCAGAATTAATATAAAACAGTACTTCATTTTCTTTTTTTGTAAATATAATGCCCGGTAGCTATTTATATTTATACCCTCAAAACGGTATTTAAACTATGTCGATTAAAACTGAATATTATCAAACACTGGTAAAGGAACTTGCCGCAAAGCAAGTAACCCTGGTAGCAGTATCTAAAACAAAACCTGTTGAAGATATCCTTGAGCTGTATGATCTCGGACAAAGAGATTTTGGAGAAAACTATGTGCAGGAGTTGGTAGAAAAACAGGCGCAACTGCCAAAAGATATCCGCTGGCATTTTATTGGGCATCTGCAAACCAATAAAGTAAAATCAATAACTCCATTTGTGCAACTGATTCATGGAGTGGACAGTCTGAAATTATTAAAGGAAATAAATAAAGAAGGCGGTAAGAATAACCGGGTAGTTGATTGTTTGTTGCAACTTCATATTGCGGAAGAAGAAACAAAGTTCGGATTGGATGAAAATGAATTGAGTGAAGTATTAGAAAAAATTAAGAATGAAGCATTCCCCAATGTGCGGATCGCAGGCCTTATGGGTATGGCAAGTTTTAGTGATGATATGAATAATGTGAGGAATGAGTTTAAAAAAATAAAGACAATAACAGAAAAGTTTCCGGATATTCAATTTGAAATTCTCTCTATGGGTATGAGTGGTGATTACACAATAGCAATGGAAGAAGGAAGCACTATGGTAAGAATAGGCAGTTTATTATTTGGATCGAGACAGTAATGAAAGCTTTGTATTCAGATTAAGTATTTATTCGTACTTTTTACATTCAATTATTAACCATGCGAGCCACATTCATATCTATTTTAATTTCAATGTCTCTGCCTGTTTTTTCTCAGGAAGAAAGAGATACTGTTTTAAAAAGATGTCCCATTGCCATAACCGATACTGCAAGTTCTAATAATTTTTTTATTGAAGCATTACCTTGTATATTAAAAGTTTACCGGGTAAAGGGAAAGCTAACCATACAGGTGCAGCAGAAAGATCAGTTCTTTACACTTTTCTTTCATGATAAGCGATTGAAAAATGGCAGTTATGATATTGCAATGGGTTCTAGTGGTAGAAGTGATGTAGAAGCAGCTTATTCATTTAAATCCGGCAATCAGGCATCTTATATAAATGTATCCAGCGGAAAAGTAGAGGCCAGTTTTGATAAAGAAAAAAAATTATGGCGGGTAAAAGTAAATGGGATGATTCGAAACCTGGTGGAAAGATCTGTTACTTATTACAGGGTGAAAACTGACCTTACCATCAAATAGATTTTTATTTTGGATAACCTGGAATATTCTTTCCAAGGTATATGTCTCTTATTCCATAGAATATATTGCTCTTCTTAATCAGCGTAACAATTCCATTACCGCCACGTTGCTTCTCATTATTTTTATTGGCAAGTGTTAGGTTGGGGTCGTCATCAAATAAAAATTCATCAATATAATATTCACTAATGCCAGGTTCTTTTACAACGGGATGAATATGTTGCGGAGCTTTGCTGTTTGGATAAGAGGCAGGCCGTATGGTGTAAAATGTGTACTCACCTTTTTCATTTGTTTTTATCCATCCACGGTTATATCCATGTCGCTTCGCCCAACCTTTTTCATTTCCTTTGGTAGCATAATTTCCGAACTTGTCTGTATGATAAATATAAATTAGAATGCCAGGGGCAGGAGTTATGCAATCTGCTTTGAAAACAGTTCCACTTATCATCATTTTTATCGTACTCTCATTAAAATCTGGTAAGGTATCTGTTTCATTGAGTAATTCGAAAGAAACCGGACTTTCATAAATAGCTTCACATCCTTCACAAGAACCTCAGGCTTTAATATCTGTAATTTTTTTCTGTCTTTGTTGCTGAGCACAGGCAGAAAGACAAAAGAAAATGCAGGGAGCCAATAGATATGTTTTCATTCTATGTGATTTTACCTAAAGTTGAAATAGTTCTGTTATATCTTTTGTATTGTTTACACGAATAGTATTATTCTGCTGACCAAAGGCACATTTGCCCGTCGTCAGGTAAATTAGACAGATCATGTAATCTTTTTTACAGCCGGGATTTTGTATATTTATTTTGAACCATGCACAACGGCACCTTCTTTTTAAAATATAAGCTGCATCATTTTTTATTCTGGATGCTGGTAGTAGGTGTCTGGTATTTTCTAAGGGCCGATGATTACGATACACCAGAACTAGCTTTTATAGTTACCCTTATTAAAGTAGCTGACATTGCCCTGCTGGTTTATACTACCAACTATTTGCTCATTCCTTTTTTGTTGTATAAAAAAAAATATCTCCTTTTTGCAGTTGCGTTTATAGCAATTGTTTTTATCAGCAGTATTTTAAAAATGAATCTTCTGGGCCGGATGTTGAACAATTCTGCATTGATAAACTGGACCGAGAATTTCAAAGAAAGATTGTATGATAATATTTTGCCACACTTTTTCCTGGTAATAGCTGGTGCTGCCATTAAGTTAGTGTTCGACAATGGCAAGCTACAGCAGCGGATGGCAGAAGCTGCCAAAGAAAAGTCGGAAGCGGAATTAAATTTTCTGAAATCACAGATCAATCCGCATTTTATTTTTAACTCACTCAATGCTGTTTATTTTCTTATCAATAAAGAGAATGCACTTGCAAGGGATGCTTTGCATAAGTTTTCTGAAATGCTCCGCTACCAGCTTTATGAAATGAATGGTGATAAAATACCGGTGGAAAAAGAAATAAGGTATCTGAAAGACTATATGGATTTGCAGCAATTAAGAAAAGATGAAAAATACAGTGTTCAGTTTAATTGTTCACCCGAAGTGAAAAATTTTACTATTGAACCATTGTTATTAATTCCTTTTGTAGAAAATGCATTCAAGCATATTTCTCATCACTCTGAAGGCGATAATTATGTAAAAGCAAACATGAATAAAAGCAATGAAACATTTTTTTTTACCATAGAAAACTCGACCGATGGAAATAAAGTAAAAGAAAAAAACGGGGGCATAGGATTGAATAATGTAAAAAGACGTTTGGCTTTATTGTACCCCGGCAAACATGATTTGTTAATTACCGAAACCGATGAAAAATATACTGTTCAGTTAAATATTAACCTACATGAAAATTAATTGTATCATAATAGATGATGAGCCATTGGCAAGAAAGGGATTGAAAGAATATATAGCTGATACTGATTTTCTGAATTTGCTTGCAGAGTTTGACAATCCGTTGAAAGCAGCCGAGCTAATAAGCAGGGGAGAGGTGCAATTACTTTTTTTGGATGTGCAGATGCCAAAAATAACTGGACTTGATTTTTTCAAATCTTTGCAAAATCCACCACCGGTAATATTTACAACTGCTTATCCCGAATATGCATTGGAAGGATTTGAAGTAAATGCATTGGATTACCTGGTAAAACCTATTTCTTTTGAACGATTTTTGAAATCATCTCTTAAAGCAAGAGAATATTATGAAATGCGGGAAAAAAATGTGGTGGCACAAGAGGCTTCCGATTTTTTCTTTATCAAAGCAGATAATAAGCTGGTAAAAATATTATTTGACGAGGTCCTATTTGTGGAAGCATTACAAAACTATGTGGTTGTGCATACTCGTACCAAAAAGTACATGACTTACCTCACTTTTAAATCTGTTGAAGAATATCTGCCACCGGAAAAATTTATAAAAGTGCATAAATCTTTTATTGTAGCGGTGTCTAATATTGATACAATTGAAGGAAATGATATTCGCATTGGGCAGCATCATATACCAATTAGTCGTAATCAAAAAGAAGAAGTAATGGAAAAGCTGCTGAAGAATAGGTTTTTAAAAAGGTAATAATTATTTCATTTAAGGGCAGCTCTGAAAAAGTAGGCTTAATCGTATTCGTCTGTTGCTACAATTTTTTCATAATTAACGAGCAGTTCTGTGTTTACAGGAATATCACACAAGGCTTCAAAAAATTCACCATCGTTAATGGATTGAATATTGGGAGTGGAGGAATGGTTGATGTAATTCACCATATCCATTATTTTAAAACCATAATCTGGTACATAATAATGGTCCTCATCAAACAGGCAGTAAGTTTCTACCAGGTTGCGGGAATGTTCCGGCAATTGTTCTACATCTGAAATAGCCAGTTGTATCCAGTCATTTTTATGTTGCGAAAAAATGCTGCGGCAACCCTTGGGAATATGGCGGATCGCAAATACACCAATGCCATGCACTGCCGAAGGTTTCAGCATGACATATATGTCTTCCTGAAGTTCTTTCAGTAATTCTGCACTTGTCATAAAAAAATGAAGATTAGCTACCCCGCTGTGAGCCGGTGTTGGATTGTTTACTTACAAAACCGCCACTCTTGGTAGGCTTTTGTATAAACTTAGAGGCCTGGCTGCCGGCAGCAGGAGCTTTCTTATTATCTTTTTTCTTTCCCTTTTTATTATTCTGGTTTAATAAGGACATACTTGTTTTTTTGTAAAGATACCGATTGCAAATTTTTAATAAAAATTCAAGCCAAGAATTTTATCTAAACCTGATTGACTCTAATATTTTTATAGCTGTAGGTGTGTGAACTTTATTACTGGCCAATGCTGTGTAAGTAGCCGTAAATAGCCGCTCCTTAGAAAAGCAAAACCATTGGATAATCTTTACCTCTAAATCGCTGTTTTTGGGATTACCGGTATATATCAGTTCACAGGCATCACTATTGTTCCATTTAAAATATCGTTCACTGATTTTTGTAAAATCATCAACGACTCCAATTAGTTCTTCCAATACAGAAGGAATTGTTTCTTTTATTTTTATTTCTGTTCCATAAGCTGCATTCTTCGTCATGCTGATATTTACATTTTCATAAAATGTGTCAGCATCACCATCAGCCGGCGAAGTAAAAAATACTCTTTTCTCTTCTTTTATTTTATTTATCCATTCGGGTGGGTATTTAGCAGTAAATGAAATAGATGTGTCGTTAAATGTTTTCCACTGCTGTGCCTTTCCAAAAAAAGGAAGCAGTAAGAAAAGCAGAAAATAATTATGACGGTTCATGCTTATTGATTTAAGTGAATATATATCAAAAAAAGCAAGCAAAGCCGCTGTGATATTAATCAATTAGCATTAGCTAAAAAATACCCTCTAAACGGGATAGGAAATGATGACAGGATGTTGTTTCTTTACCACAAACATCGCAACATGAAAAAGTTACTTCTGTTAATATTTATTATTTCTACAAGTATTACTATCACTGCTCAATCTGGTTCTTCAAAGCTTTTAAAAAAAACAATGACATTATTAATGCCCCGTACAGTTGATGACGAGATGCCCGGCACAAGAGGAGCATCGGTGGTGTGGCATCCGCTGCAAAAAAAGTATTATGCAGCAATGGCTGGTAATATGGGATTTCCATTAGGGGTGTATGATGCAACAGGTAAGAGGCTTTCACCTGATAGCCTCAATACTTATGAAGATATACGGGGTCTGTGGTATAATCCTCAAAAAAAAGAAATACAGGGCAATACATATAGTGATTATGGCTGGTTCAGCTCCAAATTGAACGCAAAAGGTATTCCTATAGATATTGTGACATTTATGGCAGGAATGAATCAGCCGGATGAGCAATCAGTAGGTACGTATAGTTTTACAAGACAGGAAGTATTGTTTTTAAATTCCGGGTATGTTTCTTTTTATAAAATAGCAGATGGTACAACGGATGAGGATGACTTGCAAATTCAATGGGGTCGTACAAGGCAGGATGGACAAGGAGAAGCTGAGGGCACTCCGGAAAATTATAACAGCAGTACAGTTTTATACACTGGAATAAAAGGTGCTGAACTTGGATTTTTAAACATCATCGATATGCAGATTGAATTATATGACATCACAGATGGCTTTATGACAAAAACATTAAAGCTGCCGGAAGAGGCACCAATGAATTCAACCTTCAATTTTGCTTATACAAACGGAATGTACTGGCTTTTTAATATTGAAACCAGAACATGGACGGCCTATAAGTAATTATTTGACGAGTATAGTTTCCCAGCCATCGTAACTACCATTACATTTGGCAGTCTGTTTTTTTAATTCAAATGTTATTGTTGAAATAGAACTTAGGTCTACTTTATCTGTTCTGGAAAATATAAGTTTGAAAGGATAGCCAGTTACATCACTAGTATCTTTGCTGGTTATGCTGAAATTATTTTTAGCAGCATATATAATAAAGCAATTACGATCAACTTCGGTTTTAAAATAAGCCCAGTGATCCACCAGTCTTGCTTTTTCTAATTTATCACCGGCTTTTTTTAAGGACATTAAAATTTTTTCATTTCCCATGTAGTCCAGAGTTTCTTCATTGGGGTATAAAAATTCCAGATAGGCTGTCCAGTTTTTATCTGCTTTTATATTGATATAAGGAACATAGTTGGGAAATCTTGTTTTATACATATTCAGCAAACGTTGTCTTATCCAGGTGGTGTCTTTTACATAATAGTAGTCGAGCCTTTCGCATTGATAAGTAAATGAACCGGCTATTATATGTTCGGATGATTTCTCTAACACTGATTTTACAGAGTCAGATATTTTATAAAGGTTATTAAATTCTCTTTTAGAAGGAAATCCATCGGATGGGCAATCTTTGAATGTAACTCCAGTAATAACTGCATAAGGATATTTATTTACAGGTGCTATTTCTTTTAAGGCCATGTTCAGCATTACACTGCCAGCACTTTTTTCATACTGCGCCAGGTATACATCCCAATTTTCTGGCGGCATGGTATCTGTTTGTGCATCTGCATTCAACGATATATTAGTAGTAAGGAAAAAAAATAACAGCAATTTATTAAACATACAGGTCGGGATAATTTTTATGAACGATTCTTTCTTTTTTCTTTTCTACTTTCTTCCAGTACCATAAAAGTAACAGGCTGTTTGCGGTATGCCCTCACTATCCGTCCATCCTGCACGGCAGGTTTCCAGCGAGGTGCTTTTTTCAATAGCCGTATTACTTCTTCTTCCATTCCATAGCCATGATTGGTAAGGGCTCTTATATCAGATACTACTCCCTGTTTATCAACCACAAATTGTATTACAACTGTGTAAGTACCGGCAGGTGCTTTATGTTTTACCGGTGTTTCAGCATTCAGGTTTTGTTCAAGATAACGTCGCCATGCAGCTTCACCGCCGGGATAACTGGCTTCTATTTCTACTTTATTAAATATTTTTCCTTCTTCTGTTGTGATCGTTGTTATAGTGTCTCCAGTTTTTCTTTCATCTGGTACCGGCATTTGTGCTGATATAGATAATCCTCCTGCAAAAACTGATAATAGAAGTAGAGTCAATTCTTTTTTTAAAAACATGATATGTGTTTTAAAGTGCAATGTTATTTATTAATTATGGTAATCACTTGCTTTGCATAGCCGTCATCTTCTTTTTTAACACTCCTGCTGCTTTTGTATACCCGCCATCATCTCCATCTACAAAATGTACATGTTCGTCATCAAGATTTCTTACATAGCAGGACATAACAGAAGCCTGACTTACATGCAATCCAAAAAGAATATCACCTTTCTCTTCCATAGACAGTAGTGCAGCATTCAACTCTTCCCGTTGTGCAGTACTGCCGGTTATTACCGTGTTAATTTTTCCATCAATTACTAGAGTATCAGACATCTCCACCAGTTTATACAAATATTCTTTCCCTTTTTTGGTACGGAAATAAAACTTTCCAAGATTGGTACTAAACCATGTACGAAACATATACCAGGGATTAATATTTCCTAATCTTGTCCGCATTTCAGCACCAATCTTTTTGAAAGAGGTTATTAATCGCAATCGGTCAATGCTGATCGGTTTTCTTTTTTCAGGTGTTCCAAATATTTTATCAATGGTTTGCATCACATCTTTAAATGCAGAAGATTGTTGTGCTCCATCATTTGCAATTACCAGCAGGCTTATCACTTCAAAATTATTTAGCGGCGGCTTTATCTTATCCCACCGGCATTGCATACCACTCATATCCAACTCTGCTTCCGGCGTTGTTAATGAAGGAAAAATATAATCCACTCCTTTTATTTTTTTCTCGGCATACATCAGCCCTCCTCCTAATAAAACTGGGATGTTAAAAATATTGGAGGTTTTAAGTTTGCTGATTCGCAGTTGATGGTTGCCACCATATATTTCTGATACTGGTACATGCCCTACCCGAAGATCTAGACCAAAATTTTTCAGAGTATTCTCCCGATGCTGTTGCAAGGCAATCAATGTAGCATCAAGTAGGGAAGGGGGTATTATAAAAGTTGCACCGTCACCTCCAAAGAAAAATGGTACCAGTATATTATCTTTAAATGCAATATTAAGTGCGGCAACTATGCTGCCGGTTGCCACCAGGTTTACAGTTTGATGTTTGCCATCTATGGCTGCCTGTGTGCTGTTTCTCACATCTGTTATTATCACATGCCAGTTATCAGGAACCTTGAAGAAAAGATGATCCTCCATCAGCAAATCGCTTAGTGGTATAGCATTTACGGGTAGCCGGGAGTAAAATAAATCATTGCTATTGGCAGACATATTTAAATCTTTTCAGCAGTTAAGTTAAGTTATAGTTTTTATATGGAATCGGGATGCTGATTTTATCAGATTGTTCCGGATGCCTGATAATAATTCATGGATAGAATAAACAAAATGGATAAATTTGAAGACTTTTATGAAAGCTGTTGCCTTGACTTTATTTTTATCCGTAAACCTTTGCTCTTTTGCCCAGCGAAAGATTGACAGCTTTCTTCTTATCAATAGTAATTACAAAATAGAAGACTCCATAAAAGTTATTTATCTCAACAACATTTTTAAAGAATACAGCAGGCTGAATAACTTGCAGAAGCTGAAAGAGTTTTCTGCTAAAGCAATTGAAATTGCAAAAAAATTACCTCAAACTATTTCGTTAACACGAACTTACTTTCGTCTGGGCCTTTGCTATCATGGCAAATCAATGTATTTGCAGGCAATAGACAGTTACAACAAGGGAATTGAAGTGGCCAATAAAAGAAACGACAAAAATAGTGCTGCTGGTTTTTATTTAAACCTTAGTGCATTATACCAGGCTATTCCCGATTACACAAAAGCACTGGAAGCCAGTGATAGAGCTGTAAATCTCTATAATCAAATAGGAGACAAAGAGCAGGTAAGTAGCTGCTACATGAACATAGGTTCAATTTATAACGATTTGCAAAAACCTGTGCAGGCAGTTGCATATATACAAAAAGCACTTGCTGTTTTTATAAATGCAGATGAAGGAATTAACTATGGTGTAAGTTCCGCCTACCAGGGCATTGCCAGCAGTTACAGCAAAGCTTCCGATGCTGAATTGATTACACTTGGAGTTAAGCCTGTAGAAAAATATCAGCATAGCCTGGAGTTTTTATTTAAAGCATTAAAAGTAGCTACAGCTTCCGGCGATGGAGCCTCTACGCAAATTGCACCCTTAAATAATGATATAGGAAAAACCTATGAAAAAATGGGTAACGGAGAACTTGCCTTTCAATATTATCAAAGGGCATTAATACTTTACAATCAGTCTTCAGAAGATAAGAATAGTATAGCGGATATACTTTTTTCGCTGGGTAGTTTTTATGCTGATAGAAAGAATTACGACAGCAGTTTATATTATTTGCAGCAGAGTTTACAAATTGGTAAAGAAAATAAATTGCTTTTTATACAGCAGCAAGCCCTGGAAAAAATAAGCGACGTTTATGAAAAAACCGGGAAGTTTGAAAATGCTATTATTTTTTACAAAGATTTTATAAAAGTAAAAGAAGAGATATTTAATGCTGAAAAAGAAAAAGAGATTACCCGTAAACAACTGCAACTTGATTTTGCCATTAAAGAAAACGATTACAAATTAGTGCAAGAGGTAAGCGATGGAAAATTAAAACAGCAGGAATTGCAAATAAGTTTAGATAAAAAGGTGAAAATATTTTTGGCTGTTGCAATTGCCCTGGCGGTAATCATTGGAGCTCTAATTTTTTACGACCAGCGAAAAACAAAACAATTAAATAAGATCATTAACGAACAAAAATTGGCATTGCAGGAATCGGTAATGGTAAAGGATAAATTATTTAGTGTGGTAAGCCATGATGTGCGGGCACCATTAAGTTCATTAATGTCATTTATAGATATATTGGACAATGGTAAAATGTCCCCCGAGAAACTAGCAATATATGCACAAGAGTTGAAGCAAAATCTTAGTTACACATCATCTTTGATGAATAACCTGTTAAATTGGGCTGCTTCGCAAATGCAGGGGTTTAAACCACAAAATGAAAATTTTGATCTTTCAGTAATTGTAGCAGAAGTTGCCAATACGTTACAACATCACCTGACACAAAAAATGGTAGTAGTAAAAAATAACATACCAGCCGATACCAATATATATGCTGATAGAAATATGACCGCCGCTATTTTGAGAAACCTTATCAGCAATGCTGGTAAATATTCTCATAAGGAAGGGGTGGTGGAAATTTCTGCACAAAAAAATAATGACGGCTGGCACATAGCGGTAAAAGATGAAGGAATAGGCATGCAGCCCGGTGAGATAGCAAAATTTAATAACCATCTGCAGCAGACAACCGAAAGCAAAAGAGGAACAGCCAATGAAAAGGGAACGGGTCTTGGATTATTACTTTGTAAAACATTTACAGAACAGATGGGGGGAAAAATAAGTGCAGCAGCCAATGCAAAAGGGATGACATTTTCTATCCAAATCCCTGTTGTTTAATTTTATCGCACAAAAATTTTATTATTTATCAGTTGCATGAGTGCTGTTTTATAAGCAGCACCAACAGGCAATGGTTCACCCTGGGTTAATTTCACTTCTCCATTGGGTGTAAGGGACACTAAATGCTGCAGATTGATAATATATTGTTTATGAATCCGCATAAATTTTGCAGCAGGTAATTGTTCTTCCATATTTTTCAGGCTTACCAGGGTAATGTGCTTTTTTTGTTCCGTCATTTGCAACTTGCTGAAATTGCCCATACTTTCTACAAAAAGCAGATCAGCATTGTTGATACGGGTATAATTATTATCTTCTTTGATATAAAAATAATCGCTGGTATTCTGAAGTGATGGGGTTGCAGTTTCCGTACTATCAGCAGCTTTCTTTTTCAACTCTATATATTCAATGGCTTTATTAGTAGCTTTTATAAGCCGGGGTAATGTTACCGGCTTCACAATGAAATCAATCACATCAAGGCTGTAGCTTTCTGCTGCATATTCTGCAAAACTGCTGATAAAAATAAACACCGAGGCTTGTTGAAGACTTTGTTTTAGCTCCATACCCGACAGATCAGGCATATCAATATCGCTGAAAACGATATCAATATCCTTTTGCTTTAGCACCGCCGAAGCTTCCAAACCATCTTTACAAACGGCCTCAATTTGAAGGTTATCTATTTTGCCCACATACATTTCCACCGCATCCCTATCCAATAAACTATCATCCGCAATTAAGCAGGTATATTTTGTTTTCATAGCTTTTCAAAAATATACTTTTTGACTCAACTAAGCATTATGCTACATTTTTATCATCTGAGTAGCTGCGTTTATACACTTTTCCAATACGTTTATCAACTAAGTTCATAAATAAAAATAGTGCGGCCGATATTTATATTCATATTTCGGAATGTCAATTAATCCGGGAGATCATTAATCATTAACCTTTGCCCTGTTGGAAGTAGCTGCGGTATTATTACAGTTATTAAAGAATAAAAGAAGTTTTATAACGGGGATTTTTAACCTGAAGCCATTATTTGAAAAAGTAATGGCTTCTTCCTTTGTACTTATCCACCACAAAAACCTGATTTCCTTAACTTTGCCGCTATGGCAGAAGAAGTTAACAAAGAAGAACGCAGTCTCAATTTCCTGGAAGAAATAATTGAAGAAGACCTTCGCAATGGGAAATACAAGTCTATCGTAACCCGTTTTCCGCCGGAGCCAAATGGCTACTTGCACCTGGGCCATGCCAGTTCTATTTGTTTAAACTTTGGATTAACAAAAAAATATCCGGGGTATACTAATCTCCGCTTTGATGATACAAATCCTGTAACGGAAGAAACAGAATATGTAGAGAGCATCAAAGAAGATGTAAAATGGCTGGGCTTTGAATGGAAAAATGAACGTTTTGCCAGTGACTATTTTGATACATTGCATCAGTATGCTATCAAGCTAATTGAAAAAGGCGTGGCATACGTAGATGATAGCACTAGTGAAGAAATGGCTGCTATGAAAGGCACACCTACAGAACCGGGAAAGGATAGTCAATATCGCAGCCGCAGCATTGCAGAAAATTTGGATCTGTTTGCCAGAATGAAGGCCGGCGAATTTCCAGATGCTAGCAGAACGTTGAGAGTTAAGATTGATATGGCACATCCTAATATGCTGATGAGAGATCCGATTCTTTATCGTATCAAGCATGCACATCATCACCGTACCGGAGATACCTGGTGCATTTATCCCATGTATGATTTTGCACATGGGCAAAGCGATTCGATAGAAGAAGTTACCCATTCTATTTGCACTCTAGAATTTGTTCCGCACCGGGAATTATATGATTGGTTGATTGCTGCATTAGAAATTTATCCTTCTCATCAGTATGAGTTTGCAAGGAGAAATATTAATTACACCGTTACCAGTAAAAGAAAATTACTGCAATTAGTTACTGAAAAACATGTAAATGGTTGGGATGATCCCCGCATGCCAACTATCAGTGGTTTGCGAAGAAGAGGATATACTCCAGACAGCATCCGGGATTTTTGTGATAGGATAGGAGTGGCCAAAAGAGAGAACATGGTAGATGTGGGAGTGCTGGAATTTTGTGTGAGAGAACATTTAAATAAGATTGCCTTACGAAGGATGGTGGTATTTGATCCGCTTAAATTAGTAATAACAAATTATAGTGGTGATGGCGAAATATTGCACAGCGAAAACAATCCTGAAGATGCCAATGGTGGAGTAAGAGATATTCCTTTTTCAAAAGAAATTTTTATTGAAAAAGATGATTTCATGGAAAATCCATCCAAGAAATATTTCAGATTAGCTCCGGGGCAAATGGTACGATTGAAATCTGCTTACATCATTAAATGCGATGAAGTGATAAAAGATGCTGATGGAAACATAATAGAATTACATTGCACTTATATTCCTGAAAGTAAAAGTGGAGCTGATACTTCGGGCATTAATGTAAAAGGAACGCTGCACTGGGTAAGTGTAAAAACAGCTATATCGCTGGAGATAAGAGAATATGATCGATTGTTTAAAGTAGAAGACCCAACTGATGAAGAAGGCGACTTCAAAGATTACATTAATCCTGATTCACTTAAAATAATAACAACTGCTATAGCTGAGCCTGCATTGGCCAAGGCTAAGTTTGATGACCGCTACCAGTTTATCCGCAAAGGATATTTTTGTTTAGATAAAGACACCAGCCCAAGTCGAATGATTTTCAACAGAACTGTTTCTTTGAAAGATGGTTGGGCCAAAGAGCAGGTAAAAAGATAAACATCTCACTTATTATACTTTACCTTAATGTAAAATGGTAATGTCTTGCTGTCTGAAAAGAAATATTATTTTTTGATATTGTACTTTTAAGAAGTAAATTTAGTTATTGCAATACCCTCTCCTAAGAAAAGCCCCTTTCTTAATCCTGCCTTTTGTTTTTATTTAACCAGACTTAAATCTTTTTTATGGGAACAAAACTCTACTTCAATTTTTTTATTGCTCACAAATTATTTATCAGGAAATTATTATTATTTATTTTGATGTTGGCATCTGTTTCTGTAGCTGAGGCACAACCACTACATTGGAATGCATTACCAACAACAGGGGCCAATGTTTTTCCATTCAATACACTTCCGGCTACAGGGAAAAGAGTGCAATGGATTGTTGCCGCAGGTGAATTTGCACAACCTTTACCTGTCGGGGCGGGAAATAATATAACCAGCATCTGGTTTCGTCCAAATGCCGCCTGTAATGCTACGTATACCAACCTTACTATCAGGATGGCCAATGTTT
Organism: Chitinophagaceae bacterium; assembly: GCA_031397865.1. Lineage (GTDB taxonomy): Bacteria > Bacteroidota > Bacteroidia > Chitinophagales > Chitinophagaceae > JJ008. Next base: position 43,572 of record JANNMN010000005.1, on the reverse strand, counting down.
CAACCTCCACCTGGATTACCACTGGAGCTTTTTATACCGGAGCAATGACAACCGTAAGACAACAGAACACAACCATAACTCAACCAGTAGCACTTACATGGACTGAAATACCCCTGACAACTCCGTTCCTTTACGACCCAACGATGAATTTGATCATTGAAGTTTATCAATGTGGATTTACAGGAACAGGTTTTAATATTAACCAACAGGCTTTTGGAGTTTCTCCGAACCGCAGGAGGCAATTTAGTGATGCTTCATCACCTTGTGGCTCTGTTGCTTTGCCCACTGGTGGCGACCAAAATGTTCCGGCTATTGGCATTAGTGTTGCTCCAGCTGTACCACCAACATGTTTTCTTACCTGCCCGGCTAATATAACGGTAAGCAATGCGGCTAATCAATGCGGAGCAGTAGTTAATTATCCTGCACCAACGTCTACCGGGACATGCGGACCTATTACATCTTCACCAGCATCCGGTTCATTCTTCCCGGTGGGATTAACTACAGTAACTGCAACCGCTTCCGGAGGTGGTATGTGTACATTTACCGTAAGAGTGAATGATGTGCAACCTCCCACCATTACCTGTCCGGCAAACATAACGGTAGGTAATAGCCCGGGACAATGTGGTGCAACTGTTACTTTTGCGCCAACTGCTTCCGATAATTGTCCGGGTGTTACGGTTTCTTCATCGCCGGCATCTGGAAGTTTCTTCCCTAGAGGTACTACTACGGTTACTTCAACCGCTACAGACGCATCAGGTAATACGGCCACTTGTACATTTACTGTTACGGTGAATGATACAGAGAATCCAACATTTAGTTCTCCGGGATTATTCCCCGAAAGATTGTATTATAAATTTGATGGAAGCGGAACAACCGTTCCAAACCTGGCTACAGCACCACCTGCTGGTACTGCTACTGCTACATTAGTAGGATTAACACAAGGTTCTACCGGTAAATGTGGAGCAGCATTGGTTGGTGTAGGAACTGCTAATCAGAGTTTGAATACCAACTGGGCCACCAATATGACCGGAAGCTGGACTATCAGTTTCTGGCTCGGACCTAATCAGGTAGATAATAATCCATCTTATCTTTTTGGTGATGTGAATGCTGGTGCTTTTCGAGCTTTTTATGGTGGAGCGGCTCTTCCTAATAATATGCTACTCCGTGGTGGTTCCGGAGATGTGTTAATTTCAGGTGTTAATCCCGGTGCTACATTTATTACTATCGTTTATAATGGTACCAATACTGTGGTATATAAAAATGGCGGATCACCCCAAACTTATAATGTAACATTTAATAATACAGGCCCCGGTCCTTTCCGAGTAGGTGGCTATTCTACAGTAGCATCAATTAATGGAAGAATGGATGAGTTTGGAATGTATTCAAGAGCATTAACTGCAGGTGAAGTATTGAATTTGTTTAACACCTGTCCGGTAAATATCAATAATTGCCCATCCAACATAGTAGTAAATAATACACCGGGTACATGTGGTGCCGTGGTTACTTACACTACACCAATAGCAGTAGATAATTGTCCGGGAGTAACTACAACGCAAACAGCAGGCTTGCCAAGTGGCAGCACTTTCCCGGTAGGCACCACTACTAATACTTTCCGTGCAACTGATGCAGCAGGAAATATTGGCACCTGCACATTTACTGTAACGGTTAATGATACACAGGCGCCGGTTATTACTTGTCCTGCAAATATTACTATAAGCACACCAGCTGGCTCTTGTACCGCTACAGTTAATTATACAGTAACATCTACAGACAATTGTAGCGTTGCGACTTTGGTAAGTACCGGAGGTCTTGCAAGTGGTGTAGCTTATCCGCTGGGGACTACTACTAATACATGGAGAGCTACAGATGCTTCAGGTAATACTACGAGCTGTTCATTTTCAGTAACGGTGTTGGATGGACAATTACCTGTTATATCGGCACAGCCGGTAAACAGAACTGTATGCAGCGGAAGTAATGCCACTTTCAGTGTTACTTCCAGCAATGCTCTTACCTATCAATGGCAACAATTTAATGGTACGGCATGGGTAAATATTACAGGAGCTACTGCGTCTACTTATACTGTAAGTGGAACTACAGTAGGTATGAATACAAATACTTTCAGGGTTATCATAAATGGCTTATGTAATGTGGTTACTTCCAATCCGGCTACATTATTTGTAAACCCATTACCAACTATTACCCTGTCAGCAGCACCACCACCAGCTTTATTACCCGGTAATACAACTACCATTACTGCAACTGTAAATCCACCGGGCGGAACTTTTGTCTGGTCAGTAAACGGTAATACAATTCCCGGAGTTACTGGTCCGGTATTAGGCCCGTTGGATGTGGATGATATTGGAACATACCGTGCAGTGTATACTGATCCGAATGGGTGTGTAGTTACATCAGCCAACCTGGTGGTAAGTGGACAGGCTTCAGAAAATCTATGGGTATATCCAAATCCTAACCAGGGAAGATTCCAGGTGCGTTATTATAATCAGGATAATGAAAATCTTACCTTGAATATTTACAACGCTACGGGACAAAAGATTTTCCAGAAAAGTTTTGTAACTACTACCGCATACACCAGTATGAATATTGATTTTGGTACTGGCTTTAGCGAAGGTATTTATATAGTAGAGGTAGTAAATGCCGCAGGAAAACAAGTAGGAGCAAGAAGGGTAGTGATACGGCATTAAATAAAAAAATTATTTGGACTTAAAAAATCATCCGTCAACAGGCGGATGATTTTTTTTTGGATGTTGCTGATAATTAAAACTTTTTGCGGGTTTTATTATCAGAATTGAATTTCAAATTCATTGGCCTTAAGTAGTAAACTTCTATATAAAATTTATACTAATGGGCTGGTTTTAAAAAGTGTTGAAAAAGTTCATTTCTCTGATTAATATTTTCTTTATATTTCCTTATTATTTGAACCAAAAACCTGCTTCGGGAGAAAATATTATAGAAGAGTTGTCTTTTTCTATTCCCATATTTTTTCTTCTATCAGGGGATTCTCCAAACCCCGTGTACTACTTACAATAGCCTTGTAAACCATTATTTAGTTTTCGACATACCTTAATCATTAAACTGCTTTTATGAAGAAAATTCTCTTTTTCCTCCTTTCCGTATTATTCTGTGCCCGCATCTTAAATGCCCAAAATAATACAGACAACAATCTGGCCTTGCAAGTTGTGGATGCAAATAAAACATCTCTTGGCTTATCAACTGCTGACTTAAGTAATGTTATTGTTATTCACACTTATTTAGATAAAACCACTGGACTGCGGATGGTTTATCTGCAGCAAACCTATCTGGGTATTCCGGTTCATAATCAAATACTGGTACTGGCTTTCAGAGATGGTAAACTGGTTTCCAATGCTGGTGTATTTAATCACAGTGTTGAAAAATATGTGAATGTAAATAACATTATGCCATCTGTTACAGCAGAATCAGCCGTGCAATCTGCCATTGCCGATAGAAAGTTAACCGCTACTGAACCGCCAATATTAATTGATACAAAAAATAACGGACAAAAAATTGAGTTCAATAGCATGGGAGTTTCCCGGGAAAATATTACTGCTGAACTAATGTGGGTAGCAGTGGAAGAAACTGTGAGTAACGTTACTAAACTGGCTAAAGTTAAATTGGCCTGGCAGGTTTATATCATACAAAGAACAAGTTCAGATTATTGGCGGGTAAGAATAGATGCTAACGATAGAAGCACCGTGAGTATAGATAATTTGACGGATTATGATAATTGGGGACATGCAGATGGTCATACACCATCTGAAAATAGTGTAACAGCAAAAAATCAACATCAAGAAGGGGTATCAGCAAATCATTTGTCTGATAATAAAAAAATCGATCTGTTATCTGAACAAGTACAACAAAGTGCAGAGATAATTAATACTGCGACATTCAGGGTAATTCCTTTTCCGGCAGAAAGTCCACAGGCCCCTGGTGGTGGTCATGCATTACGGATAGATCCCTGGTTAGCAGCTCCCGGAAATGCTACTACTTTAAAATGGAATACCGGGGCAGGAGCAGCTGATTATGATTATACCCGTGGCAATAATGTATGGGCTTACGAAGACAGAACGGCACCAACTAATACAGGTACTATAGCAAAATCGGCAAGTTCAACCACTGCATTACCAAACTTGACTTTCAACTTCACACCCGATTTTACAGTTACTCCGCTGCAAACAACACCGGTACAAAATCAACAATTTAACATCACCAATTTGTTTTACTGGTGTAATGTGATTCATGATGTTATGTATCAGTATGGATTTACTGAAGCGGCCAGAAATTTTCAGGATGATAATATGGGAAGAGGAGGTGTAGGAAATGATCATGTAAATGGAGAAGCACAAGATGCATCGGGAACTAATAATGCAAACTTTGCTACACCAGCAGATGGTGGCAGCGGACGGATGCAAATGTTTTTATGGAATATAAATGGATCTAATCCGGTAAAAGATGGTGATGTGGATAATGGGATCATTGTTCATGAATTTGGTCATGGTATCAGTAATAGGCTAACAGGTGCAGGAGTTGGTTGTGTTCAAAATGCGGAGCACATGGGTGAAGGCTGGAGTGATTATTATTCACTCATGTTTACCCAGGATTGGGCAACTTCTACACTAAATACAGGCTTTAATACTCCAAGAGGTATTGGTCTTTATGCGTTAAATAATGTAAACCTTTTTCCTGCAAGCCCACCTAATACAGGGATTCGTCATTTCCCATATTGTACAAATTTTGCTGTAAACTCACAGGTTTACCTGGCATCACTGCCTACTTCTCCGCATGATAGAGGCGAGATATGGTGTGCTACTTTATGGGACATGACCTGGAATATTATTAACCAGGTGGGAGTTATAAATCCAAATCTTTATAATGTTGCTGGTGGTGGTGGGAATGTAATTGCTATGAGATTAGTAACGGAAGGTTTGAAATTGCAACAGTGTAGTCCCGGTTTTATCAGTGGTAGAAATGCAATATTAGCTGCTGATCAGGCTTTATATGGTGGTGCATATCGTTGTGCTATCATACAGGCTTTTGCCAGAAGAGGTATGGGTACAAATGCATCTGAAGGATCTACAACAAGTGTTACAGACCAGGTAGTAGATTTTTCTGGTGGTGGACCAACTTTGTTATTAACACAGAATGGTACAGTATCAGTTCCTGAAGGACAAAATATTGTTTATAATAATGCAATTACTGCAGAGTGTGCCGCTATTTCTAATTATGTTTTACGAGATACTTTACCATTAAATGTATCTTTTGTTTCTGCTAACAATGGGGGAACTTATAATGCAGGAACAAGAGTAGTTAGCTGGCCGGTTAACTTAGCCGCTAATGCAACAGGTAATTATGGCTTTACTGTAAATATTAATGCTGGGGCTTATTTCCCTCCGGTAATATTGATTGATGAGCCAGTTCCAAGTACTACTATTTCTGGTTTCTGGACTACAGCTTCTACAACAGCAAACGTTTGGATAGCTCATAATACAAGAAGTAAGAGTGCCCCTAATTCATTCTTCACACCAGATGCTGCAGTTGTATCCGACCAAACAATAGCTACAACTGCCAGCTTTGCATTGGGTGCTACACCTCCAACACTTAGTTTCTGGCATTGGTATAATACGGAAGGTAGTTGGGATGGAGGTGTATTGGAAATAAGTACGAATGGTGGTACAAGCTATACTGATATAGGATCCGCCAATTTTACACAAAATGGTTACAATGGAACATTAAATGCATCTACCAATCCGCTTTCGGGTAGACCAGCATGGAATGGTAATAGTGCTGCTTTTGTTGAAAGTAAAGTTAGCCTTGCGCCTTATGCAAATCAGCCAAATGTTAAGCTACGTTGGAGATTGGGATCAGATGCCAGTGTAGGTGCCACCGGATGGAATGTAGATGATATCAAACTACAAACCATAGCTGTTGTAAATATGCGATCAAGTTTATTTGATGCCAGTAATGTAAGAGTTAAATTATCTGATACTGTTACGGTAATATTACCTCCTGTTGCTACTGCACCAACGGTAACAATAAACCAGGCGGCACTACAAGCAGATCCGACATCAGTTTCGCCAATTAATTTTACGGCCGTATTCAGCGAACCTGTAACCGGCTTTACTAACACAGATGTGATATTGAGTGGAACAGCTGGTGCTACTACAGTAGTTGTTACTGGAGGTCCTGCTACCTATAATGTAGCGGTATCAGGTATGACAGGTGGCGGAACAGTATTGGCAACAATTCCTGCAAATGCAGCTACTGGTGCTACACTGGGAAATCTTGCATCCACCAGTACAGATAACCAGGTTATTTACAACCCACCAATTGTTCCTTCAGGATGTACACCAGGTGCAGCACAAACATTTACTAATACTACACCTGTTGCTATCCCAACAGGACCTGCAGTGGTTACATCAACAATAACAGTAGCTGGAGCTCCTGTTTATTTATATGATTTAAATGTGCTTACCAGCATTACTCATACTTTCCCGGGAGATTTAGATATTACTATTACTTCTCCAACAGGAACAGTAGTAACATTGACAACAGATAATGCATCGACTAATGATGATGTATACAACGGAACAACATGGGATGATGATGCAAATCCTGCGGGACAAGTGCCTTACACAAATAATAATGGCCTTGCAACAGATCATTTATATGCCATCTCTACTTTGGCCTCTCCATTAGCACCGGAAGAACCTCTGGGAGCATTTATCGGAGAAAATCCAAATGGAACATGGACAATTACCATAAGCGATGATGCCGCTGGTGATGCAGGAAGTTTAGCTACATGGTCTTTGGTAATGACAGGGTTAGCTGCTCCGCCAATACTTGTTACAACCAATGCTGCTAATACAACTCCTGTTCCTATCTCATCAGAAACAGCAACAGTAGTTACTTCTACAATAGTTGTAGCTGGTGCTGGCACACAAATTTTTGATGTGAATGCATTAACTAATCTCACACACACTTTTGCATCAGATCTGGATATCACTCTTACATCTCCTGCTGGTACAGTGGTAACACTTACTACAGATAATGGAGGAAGTAATGACAATGTGTTCAATGGCACTATCTGGGATGATGATGCGAATCCTGCCGGCCAAGTTCCGTATACCACTAATAATGGAATGGCCACCGATAATGCATATGTAAATCTTACTCCGGCCTTAATGCTTACCCCGGAAGAAGCTTTAGCTGCATTTTTGGGAGAAGATCCTAATGGAACATGGACATTAACTATAAGTGATGATGCAAACGGAGATGGAGGTTCATTGGATTCCTGGAGCCTTGCTATTCAAACTTCGACTTGTGCTCCACCATGTACACTTATCTGTCCTGCAAATATTACAGTCAGTAACAGTGCAAATCAATGTGGTGCTTTTGTCACATTTGCCCCTACAACTGTAGGCACTTGCGGCACGGTAACCGCTACGCCTGCTTCTGGTTCATTATTCCCAATAGGTACAACTACTGTCAATGTTACCTCATCAGCCGGAGCTTCCTGTTCATTTACGGTAACGGTTAATGATACGCAACCTCCAACAATCACTTGTCCTGCGAATGCAACAGTAAGTTGCGCAGCAGCTGTACCTGCACCAAACACAGCATCAGTAACTGCAAGTGATAATTGTCCTGGTGTTACAGTTGTATTTGTAAGTGATGTAGTAAGTGCACAAACATGTGCTAACAGATATACCGTAACAAGAACATACCGTGCAACAGATGTTGCTGGCAACACTGCAACTTGTACACAAATAATTACTGTTAATGATATAACTCCCCCAACTATGACATGCCCTGCGGCAGTAACAGTTAGTTGTGCAAGTGCAGTACCTGCTCCAAATGTTGCATCTGTAACAGGAGTATCGGATAATTGCGCAGGCGTAGTTACAGTAACTTTTGTAAGTGATGTTATCAGTGGACAAACATGTGCTAACAGGTATACAATTACAAGAACATACCGAGCTACAGATATCTGCGGTAATAGTGCTACCTGCACACAAACAATAACGGTGAATGATGTAACAGCACCGGTTATTACTTGTCCTGCTGCTGTAACAGTTAGTTGTGCAAGTGCAGTACCTGCTCCTAATACTGCATCAGTTACAGCAACTGATAATTGTGCTGGCGCAATAACTATAACACATGTGGGTGATGTAATAACTGCACAAACCTGTGCCAACAGATATACTCTTACAAGAACTTACCGTGCTACAGATGTGTGTGGTAATAGTTCTACCTGTACACAAATAATAACGGTGAATGATGTAACAGCACCAGTGGTTACATGTCCAGCTCCAATTACGGCAACAACACCAATTGGTTCTTGTACAGCGGTTGTAAATTTCACACCAACTGCCACAGACAATTGTGCCGGAGTAGTGACTATCACTTCAGTACCTGCATCTGGTAGTGCTTTTGCAATAGGGGTTACTCCGGTAGTGGTAACAGCAACTGATGTATGTGGTAATTCATCTACCTGCACATTCAATGTAACAGTAATAGATGGTCAGTTGCCAGTTATATCTGCTCAGCCTTCTAACAGAACTGTATGTGCCGGTACAAGTGCAACGTTTAATGTAACAGCAACCAATGTAGTAACCTATCAATGGCAGCAGTATAATGGAACTGCCTGGGTTAACATAGCCGGTGCAAATGCATCAAGCTATACAGTATCAGGTACCACAGTTAGTATGAACACTAATAGCTTCCGGGTAATACTGAACGGACTTTGTACAGTAGTGACATCTAATGCTGCTACACTGTATGTAAATCCATTACCAACAATAACGATCTCAGCTAATCCACCGCCAACATTGTTGCCAAACCAAACAACAACTCTCACTGCAACGGTGAATCCAACAGGAGGAAGTTTTGTATGGTTTAAAAATGGCACTCCAATAACAGGAGTAACTGGGGCGGTGCTTGGGCCGCTGTCTGTAGATGATATAGGAACATACAATGCACGGTACACCGATCTTAATGGCTGTGTGGCTACTTCAGGCAACATTGTGGTTAGTGGTCAGCCGGGTGAAAACCTTTGGGTGTATCCGAATCCAAACCAGGGTGTTTTCCAGGTAAGGTATTTCAATATGAATAATGAAGCACTTGTATTGAACATCTACAATGCACTGGGACAAAGAATTTACCAGCGGAATTTTGTAACTACCACAGCCTACACAAGAATGGATGTGGATCTGGGAACCAGGTTCAGTGAAGGTGTGTATATAGTGGAAGTAGTTAATTCAGCAGGTAAACAAGTGGGAGGCAGAAGAATTATTGTAAGACATCCATAATGGATCTTTAAATAGCTTGACAAGTCCTGATTAAAAAAACATCCCGCATTTTGTTGCGGGATGTTTTTATTTATAGATCAAGATATTTTTTATAGATTGGTTGAAAGCTATTTATTAGTTTGATTTTTTATAAAAGTGTAAGGATCATATTCTACAAAATCATTTGCTTTTATATCAACAGATACTACTTTGCCTTTTTCAATTTTAAACTTTGTTTTAAAAATTCCATATTCAATATTGTTGTATTCCAGCAGCCAATATTCTCCGCCACCCAGAGATTTTAAAGTAGCACTTAAATCAGGATGTGAATTAAATTTAACGAGATAACCACCTGCATTGTTTTTTGTTATGGTAATTGTGCCATATAAAGTATTGGAGTAAATTCCAGTATAGGGGTCTTTCCCGGAAGCGGTGGTGTCAGGTCAGTTAGCAATTTCAAGTGCCGTATTTTTCCATCCTTCAATTTCTTTTACCTGATCGTTCATTTCTTTATTAAAACCATCAAGTTGTTGAAGGCTTCTGTTTACATAAGCAACGCCGAGGTACGCATCTAAAATCTGGTATCGAAGGCATTCAAAAAAAATCTGGTTGTCATTATTGGTAAGTATAGCAATGCCTAAATTTTCTTCTGGCACAAAACAAACATTACTTACCATTCCAGCAGCACCGCCAGTGTGCCAATAAATTTGTTTTCCGTTGTAATCTGCACTGAATAATCCTAAACCATATCCACGGAAATGCACAGGAAACATAGAAGACTTGCGACTATTAGTAATGATGCTCACATCTCTTGTTTTTTGTAAAACTGGCCAGGGCATCACCTGTTTACCATTGTATCTACCACTATCTAATTGAAATTGTAACCAATGGCTCAGATCATTTACATTACTTACAATGCTGGCAGCGGGGCCAAGATTATCCCAGCGGTCATACGGAACTTCTCTAAGTGTATTGGTATAACTAGTAGTATATGGTGTTGCAATATTCTTACTTCTTTTTTCAATACCATCAGAGAGGGCAGAGGAGTTGGTCATTCCTAATGGCGTTAAGATGCTATCAGTAATGTATTGTTCCCACTGCTTGCCGGTAACTTTTGGAATAATTTGTCCTGCTGTTAAAAAACAACTGTTGCAGTAGCCATAATCCTGCCGGAAAGGATTGGTCGGTTTCAGGTACCGCATTCTTCTCATTATTTCATTCCGGCTAAGTGTACTGTTCCAAAAAGTAAAATCACCCTGGAAAGTTTTAGTGCCTATCCGATGGGTAAGCATATCTCTTATAGTAACAAGCTGTGTTGATGTTTTATCGTACAACTTATAATCAGGATAGTATTTTGTTATCTTATCATTCAATGATAATTTACCTCTGTACTCCAATTGTGCCAATGCTGTGCCGGTAAACAACTTGCTGTTACTGGCTATAAAAAATAAAGTTTTCTCATCTACCGGTTTGCCATCTTTAATACTGGTAGTGCCGTATCCTTTTTTTACAATTACTTTTCCATCCTTTATAATTACGATGGCAAGGCCGGGCACCTGCCATTGATTTAGGCCTGCCTCAATGTATTTATTGAGACTGTCAGTTATAAAAGTGGGTGATTGTGCTGTAGCTAATTTGAAAATTATTGAACATACTGCTAGGAGTATGCAATGGCGTAGATGTAGCATGTCTATTTATATTAGACATTGAAAGTAATATAAAAAAATAAAGCCCCGGGAAAGGGGCATTATTTTTTACTCCACCTTAGCAATTTTTAAAACGTTGGTGGGCAAATGCAGGTGAATAGGTGTGCTCCCTGTACTTACAACCACATTCCCTTTGGCAAGAAAATTTCTTTCTTTTAAAATGTCTATCTGGTCGGAGAAAATATCATCCAGGCTTTCTTCTTCATCATAATAAAAAGCTCTTACTCCCCAGCTAAGGCTTAATTGGTTTACCAATGATCTTTCTTTGGTAAAAATGTACAACAGCGATTTTGGGCGATAGCTGCTTAGCATAAATGCAGTGTATCCACTTTGCGTCATACCAATTATTGCATCAGCATTTACATCCTCAGCAACTTTACAGGCATTATAACAAACAGCATCACTTAAAAAAGAAGGGGAGTGGGGTTGTGGACGCAACATTTCGTCACGGTTGTAGTCGTATGCTTTTTGTTCTATTTCAAGAATAATTTTTGTCATTGTCTCCACTACCAGTCTTGGATATTTACCAGTTGCAGTTTCACCACTCAGCATTACTGCATCAGCACCTTCTAATACTGCATTAGCCACATCTGTTATTTCACTACGATTGGGTTTGGTTCTTTCAATCATACTTTCCATCATCTGTGTGGCAACTATCACTGGCTTGGCACGGTGCAAACATTTCTTGATAATATCTTTTTGTATCAAAGGCACTTCCTCTATCGGTAATTCAACTCCCAGGTCTCCACGGGCAATCATGATGCCATCACTTTCTACAATGATATCACGGAGGTTTCGCAATGCTTCCGGCATTTCTATTTTAGCAATCACCTTTGCTGTACTACCACCTTCTTTCAATCTTCTTTTCAGATCAATAATATCCTGTGGTCTTCTTACAAAAGAAAGAGCTACCCAATCCACTCTTTTATCCATGAGGAAAGCAAGATCTGCGAGGTCTTTTTCTGTAAGTGATGGTAAGGAAATATTTGTATCCGGTAAGTTTACTCCTTTCTTTGGAAGTAATGTACCACCCAAAGTAACTTCTACTTTTACATTTTTTTCTTTGGTGATCTCTGTAACCACTACTTCCAGTTTGCCATCATCAATCAATATTTTTTCACCCACCTGCACATCTGTATGGAGATCAGGATAAGAAACGTATATCTTATCCATTGTACCCATCAATTTTTCATTGGTGAAGGTTAAAATATCGCCTTCTTTTATTTCCAACATACCACCTTCCAGATCACCTACTCTTAATTTTGGTCCTTGCAAATCTGCTAACACCGAAATATTATACGGTTCTGTTTTATTAAGCTGATATACGTAGTCGATAATTTTCAATTTATCTTCATGGCTACCATGGGAAAAATTAAGTCTGAAAACATTTACCCCGGCTTTTACTAATTCAAGTAACTGTTCATAAGAATCACAAGCGGGGCCAACAGTAGCTACTATTTTTGTTCTTTTATAAGCATGTTGTCTGCCGGCATCTTTATCAAAATCTTTATGCAGGTATTTTTCAATATTCTTACTCATGGTATTAATTTGTCTGCTAAAAAACAGCAGCGGTGGTGGCCATTAGCTGGCTAATATCTTAACTATCTTCATCCATTCCTCACTTATCTTTCCTTTGTTCTTAACGGCATCTTCTATGGGTATGTAATTCATTTTATTATTTTGAATACCTACAAACACATTGTGTCTGCCTACCAATAAACTTTCTACTGCATGATAGCCCATTCTGCTGGCTATTAATCTATCTATACAGCTTGGAGAACCGCCTCTTTGAATGTGGCCGAGTATGCAAACTCTTATCTCGGCATTAGGCAGGCTTTTTTGTAAAACTTTTTGTACTTCATTAGCTCCTCCAAATTCATCTCCTTCAGCAACAACAATCAGGTTCACTAATTTTTTTCTTCTTTCTTTTTCTAATAAAGAAGAAATAATATCATCCATATTGGTTTTTCTTTCAGGCACCAGGATGTTTTCTGCACCGGTAGCAATACCGCTATGTAAAGCAATGTATCCGGCATCTCTTCCCATTACTTCAATGATGAAGATGCGATCATGTGCATCCATCGTATCTCTTATCTTATCAATAGCTTCTACTGCAGTGTTTACGGCTGTATCAAAACCAATGGTAAAATCCGTCCCATTAATATCCTTATCGATTGTGCCGGCAATTCCGATACATGGGATGTCAAATTCCTTACTGAATTTTCCGGCACCCCGGAATGAACCATCACCGCCGATGATGATAAGACCATCGATACCACGGCGTTTCAGATTTTCATAGCCTTTTCTTCTTCCTTCTGCTTCAAAAAATTCTTTGCACCGGGCAGTTTTTAAAATAGTGCCTCCCCGTTGAATAATGTTGGCTACAGATCTTCCTTCCATTTTAATAATATCATCTTCCATCATGCCCTGGTAGCCACGCATAATGCCATAAACTTCCAATCCATGATAAATGCCTGTACGGACAACAGCCCTGATGGCAGCATTCATTCCCGGAGAATCGCCGCCTGATGTAAGAACACCAATCTTTGTTACTTTTTGTGCCATAATTATTCTTCAAAAATAAGCATTTGTTCTGAATGTGTATTTATTACACACTAACAGATGTTTGCCTGTTCAACGAATATACAAAATGCAGTTCCTGTTTGTTTATTACATAATAAATATTTGAAATAAAAATTGCTCTATTATACCAATAGGATTAACTATTGTTATCTCTAATTTTTTCAAAAACAAAAGCTGCTATAATCGCTTATCATCAGCTGAGTCCTTTTATAACTCCATTGACTTTTTAGTTTCTTATTATTTTATCTTTAAGTATTCAAAACTTTAAGTATGAAAAATATTTCAATCCTAATTCTTTTATTTTCTCCTATGCTCATAGAAGCACAACTGATGTATCCGGAAACCCGGAAAGTAGATACTGTAACAGATTATCATGGAACAAAAGTAGCAGATCCTTACAGATGGCTGGAAGATGATCGCAGTGAGGAAACAAAGCAGTGGGTAACAGAACAAAACAAAGTAACCTTTGGATACCTTGATAAAATTAATTACCGGGCACAATGGTTAAAACGTTTAGAAGAAATAAATAATTATCCTAAGTATTCATCTCCCACTAAAAAAAAATGAATATTTCTATTATTCAAAAAATGATGGTCTGCAAAATCAAAGTGTGCTATTCAGGCAAAAAGGATTGGCTGGTAAACCAGAACTGGTGATTGACCCGAATAAATTTTCTGCTGATGGAACTACCGGTCTTGGTACATTCTCCTTATCAAAAGATGGTAAGCATGCAGTAGTAGGAAAAACAAAGGGTGGAAGTGATTGGCGTACTTATTATGTAATGGATATGAAAACACTACGATATCTGCCAGATTCTATTGAGTGGGTAAAAGTATCAGGCGCATCGTGGCAGGGAAATGGTTTTTTTTATAGCCGCTATCCTACACCAGAAAAAGGGAAAGAACTTTCTACTAAAAATGAAAATCACCAGGTGTATTATCACCGGGTGGGAACTGATCAGGCAAAAGATGAATTGGTGTATGAAGATCCGGCAAATGGACAACGTTTTCATGGAGTATTTGCCAGCGAAGATGAAAGATATGTGTTCCTGAATATTTCCGACAGAGGAAAAGCAAAAGATGGAAATGCACTTTGGTATTATGATAGTAAATCCGGCAGTAAAACATTTCTACCAATAATAAAAGAAGCTGGTGATTACGATTATAGTTTTATAGATGCGGTAAATGGCCGGTTTATAATATCAACTAATGATGGGGCTTTGAATCAGAAAGTGGTGGTGATAGATCCAAAAAACCCCGGCAAAGAAAATTGGAAAACAATTATTTCGGAAAAACCTGAGAATATTTCTGGCATTTCATCTGCGGGAGGTAAATTGTTTGTTACATATTTAAAAGATGTAACGAGCAGAGTGTATGTGTATGATTTTAATGGTAAACTGGAAAGAGAAGTTGTATTGCCTGCATTAGGCAGTGCCGGTGGATTTAGCGGTGAGAAAAATGACAAGTTTGTTTTTTACACATTTACCTCCATTACTTTTCCTCCCACTATTTATCGTTATGATATTGCTACCGGTAAAAGCACTGTGTTTAGAAAACCAGAAGTAAAATTCAATCCGGAAGAATATGTAACTGAACAGATTTTTTATCAAGGTAAGGATGGAACTAAAGTGCCGATGTTTATTACCTATAAAAAAGGTACGCCAATGAATGGTAAGAATCCAACGATTGTTTACGGGTATGGTGGATTCAACATCAGTAGTAATCCTTCTTTTTCTCCTACAAGAATTACCTGGCTGGAGCAGGGTGGAATTTTTTGTATCGCTAATCTTAGAGGCGGAAGTGAGTATGGTGAAAAATGGCATGAAGCAGGTATGCGATTAAAAAAGCAAACGGTGTTTGATGATTTTATTTCCGCAGCAGAATTTTTAATTGATAAAAAATATACCAGCAAAGAATACCTGGCTGCACAGGGAGGATCTAATGGCGGATTGCTCGTAGGTACTGTAATCAATCAACGTCCTGATCTATTTAAGGTAGCCATACCACAAGTAGGAGTAATGGATATGTTGCGGTTTCAAAAATTTACTATCGGCTGGAACTGGGTAGCAGAGTATGGTAGCAGTGATAATGCGATTGATTTTAAAAATCTGTTTGCATATTCACCTATACATAATATTAAGCCTGGCATTAATTATCCGGCAACTATCGTTACCACGGCCGATCATGATGATAGGGTAGTGCCGGCACACTCTTTTAAATATGCCGCTACTCTTCAGGACAACTATAAAGGAACAAATCCCGTACTGATACGGATAGACGTTAATTCGGGCCATGGAGCCAGTAATCTTAAGAAAGGATTGGAAACTGCCGCTGATATTTATTCTTTCGTTTTTTATAATATGGGGCTTACACCTAAGTTTACTCCTGCAAAAACGACAGAGAAAAAAGGATTTTAGTTTTATCGGCATATAATTGAAAAAAAAGCTGTCCTAAAAGGCAGCTTTTTTTATAATAGACCCGTATAGTTTTTATGTCAGATATTGTAATAAGAAGTAGACCTAAAAATGGTACCATAAAGGATTGAAGAAGCTGTGTAAATCCGTTTCATCCTTTAAATCCGTGTTCTTGCCTTTTAATTTCAAAGTCTTATTTCAAATCCTCTTCCTCCGAGCAGGATTTTTTATTTTATACCATTACATTTGATAATGAAAATTTTGATAACAGGTGCCAATGGTTTTCTTGGTTATTATCTTATTGCTCAATTGTTGGAAAAGAATTATCCTGTAGTTGCAACCGGTACAGGTATTTGCCGACTCCCATTTGAAGGAAAAGAAAATTTTCAGTATGTCACTATGGATTTTACAAATGCTGCTGAAGTGTCAGAAGTGTTTGCAAAATATAAACCCACTATCGTAATACATGCCGGTGCAATGTCGAAGCCGGACGAATGTGAGGTAAATCAACCAAAGGCATACAAGACAAATGTAGAAGGAACTATTACTCTATTAGCAAATGCGAAACAACACTCATCATTTTTCATTTTTGTTTCCACAGATTTTGTCTTTGATGGCGAAGTTGGAATGTATAAAGAAGATGATGCTATTAACCCGGTTAATTATTACGGCAAAACAAAACTTGCAGCCGAAAAAAAAGTAATTGAGTATAAGTATGATTGGGCCATTGCAAGAACTGTATTAGTGTATGGCAAGCCATTATCTGGTAGAAGCAATGTTTTAACTGTAGTAAAAGAAAAACTGGAGAAAGGAGAGGAGTATAATGTGGTAAGCGACCAGGTTCGTACTCCAACGTATGTTGAAGATTTGGCAGCTGGTATTATTTTAATAATCGAAAATAAGGCAACCGGAATTTTTCATCTTTCAGGAACTGATGTAATGACACCTTATGATATGGCGTTTAAAACAGCAGAATATTTAGGGTTAGACAAAAAATTGATCAATGAAGTAACAGCAGCCAGCTTTTCTCAACCGGCAAAGCGACCACTAAGAACAGGATTTGTAATTGATAAATCAAAAAAAATACTTGGTTTTAGTCCTATTTCTTTTGAAGAAGGGTTGAGAAAAACTTTTGAGTAGAAAATTCTCTTTACCTATTAATGATCTTTTGTAAATTTCATTTCGCCAGACTTAATAGCTACCGGTAAATCATTTTCTTTGGGCGGTATCGGGCAGTTAAACACATTGCTTACATAGGCGCAGTATGGATTATATGCTTTGTTGAAATCAAGTAACAACGTTCCCGGCTCTACATCTTTAAACTTAATATCAATATAGCGGCCGTTTTCATAAGATTCTTCGCCGCAGGTTTTATCAGTAAATGGAACAAATAAGTAGTCGGCATATTCTTTCATCCCCATCAAATCTTTTGATTGATAAACATTTAATTGCAATGCAGTATCATTCAATTTAAAATGTAGCACACCATATATCCGGTAGGTCTGTGTCTTACTTCCAGAAGTTTCCATTTGAAACCAATTCAACTCATATACTTTTTTGAATGAAGCTTCCACATTGTACACCCCATTTACAGGAAAAAAATGAATGGAGGCTTTATCTTTTCCTTTTACTACTCCATGTTCCTTCACATATTTCTCCTGGTACTTTTTTAGTGAATCAATGTAATTATTTTTTTGGGAAAAAGCAGAAGTAAATCCAGCAAGAATTAGAATAAGTATCAGTAATTTTCTTTTCATAATAGTTAGTTCATCATTAACACATTCACACTACGTTGTAAAATATTAAAAGCAATTTCTGCCATCAGGTTTTCTTTATCCAATGTGGGATTTACTTCTGTTATTTCAAAACAACAAACTTTTCTGTTCTGCATAAACTTACTAATAAGATCTTCAGCTTCTCTTTCCTTTAGTCCATTGCCCACAGGTGTGCCGGTGCCTTTTGATATGGAAGAATCAAGACTATCGACATCAAAAGAAATATAAATGTCAGTGCAATCGGAAAGATAGCGGAGCACAGCTCTCACCACATTCTCGGCACCTTTACTTCTTACTTCTTTTGTTGTTATCACCTTCATGTCATATTTTTCAATAAGGTGCCGTTCTTCTTTTTCAAAATCTCTCAGGGAAATAAATACAACATCTTCCGGTAAAACCTTTGGAGCAATTTTACCAATGTTTTTTAAATAGTTCCAGTGTTTGGCTGTTTCATCATCTATATCATGCACGGCACAGTCTTCATTATTTTTATTGATAGAAACTGCCATCGGCATACCATGCACATTGCCAGAAGGTGTAGTGTAAGGTGTATGTAGATCTGCATGGGCATCTATCCATATTACACCCAGTTTACTTTTAGGTTTTGCCATTTTAATACCGGCGATGGTAGCACCGGCTGTGCTATGATCGCCACTAAGAATAACTGGGAAAAAATTATTCTTCATCGAATCGGACACTGCCTTGCTCACTTTATCATAAATCGCAGCAATCCCTTTTATGCGTTTGGCATAGGGAGACTCAATTGGTTCATACAGTAATTTATTTTCTGGTTGAATTTTTTCCGAAGGGAAATGAATAAAAAAATTACTCATAAAATCCAATGCAGCTATTTTAATTGCTTCAATACCCAGACTAGCTCCCCGGGTGCCGGCTCCAATTTCAGATGGTACTTCAATCAGTTTAATATTTTTCATACATACAATCGTTGAATAATCTATTGGCAAGAGTCTAAAAAAAATAATGGTGCTGGTAAGTAAGCTGAGAGAGGATCGTTAATCCGGTATATAAAAATTGGCAGGCAGTAATTGCTCTGCAAAAGTGAAAATGTAGCCGGATTTATTTCTGTAATAGCTCATAAATGAAACGGGAACAAAGATAAACATTTGTTCCCGTACATACAAGCTGGCCAGTTAAGCCATCATAATGATAATTTATTCATGCAAAGCCAAAACCGGTATAGTGCTATGATAGATAAGCTGTTTGGTATGGCTTTTTACAAATAGTTTGGAGAAAATGCTTTGTTCTTTATGTATGATAATAATAAAATCAATTTTTTTGTCATGTGCAAATTGATTGATGGCTTCATCCACATTTTGCAAACCAAGAAAATAAAATTCCGGATTAAATTCGTTAAACATCTCTTTTAGTTTTGCTTTTTCATCCTGGTATTCTTCTGTGAGTGCAACATAATGCTCACTATCTGCATTCATAATATGCAGCATGGGGTGGAAAGTTTTTAATATTTTTTTTATAGGAACTGAAGGAGTGCCTGACTGTACATTTTTAAAATCAGAAGTAAGCAAAACATTTTTAACATCTTGATATTCAGCATCTGGCGGAACGATTAGCACCGGGCAAACTTTTTCCTGCACCATTTTGAGTGTATTGCTTCCAATAAAAGTTTGGCCAATTGCAGAACGACCGGTAATGCCCATAATAATAAGATCTGCCTGGCGATGACGGGCCAGCTTTTCCAATTCGGTAATAAAGTTGGAACCTTCTTCTGCAAGGATCTCAATTTTCAAAACACCATACTTGCTTAAAGAATTTTTTAACTCATCCAATTTTTGATTGGCTTCTTCGGCCATAGAAGTTTTATCATATACATGATGCAGGATCATATTTACTCCGTAATGACCGGTTAGCAATTGTGCCGCATACCGGGTAGCATTTAATGAGGTTTCCGAAAAATCAACAGGGACGATAACGGTTTGCATATATTATGTTTTTTAAATCAGTGATGTTATTGTAGTGTGCAAATGTACGTATAATCATTGCGGCAGCAGATACCTGATAAAATGCTGATTTATTCGTGGGCGGCCAGAATCGGTATCTGGCTGTGGTAGGCCAGCCTTTTTGTATGGGATGTTTTAAAAATGGAGGTGGAATTGCTTTGATGTTTTGGTATTGTAATAAGGATATCGATTTTATAGTCTTTTACAAAATTGTCAATCGCTTCATAAAAATCGTTCATGGTGATAAAATAAAATTCTGACTGAAACTTGTTAAACATTTGAAGCAACTTATTTTTTTCCTCTTCCATTTCCTGCGATATTGAAACGTAAATTTCTTTATTCACATTTACGATATGCAATTTTGGATTAAACATTTCCAATACAGCAATTATCAATTGGGCAGGTGTGGTCTCTTCCACATTTTTAAAATCAGAAGCAAAAGCAACATTATTTATGCCTGTATATGTAGCATCCGGGGGAATGATCATAACCGGGTAAAGGTTTTTGTCTATAAGTTTTAATGTATTGCTGCCAAACATGGCTTGCCTTACGGCAGATTTACCAGTAATGCCCATTAAGATAAGGGTAGCCCTGATAGTTTGCGCCAGCCGGGAGATATTATCAATCAGATCTCCGCCCATTTCATTTTCACATACTACATTTTTTACACCGGCCCGGATGAATTCTTTTTTTATACTCTCCAGGTAGTTGTGTGAAATGTCTACATCATCATCCGATTCATAATTGTGATAAAGTACTGCAGTCGCATCATCATGGCCAGCAAGCATCTTTGCTGCATACCGGGCGGCATTTAAAGATGTTTCTGAAAAGTCAATTGGGATTATGACTTTGTGCATGGTTGGTTGGTTTTGTTTGTCTGTATAAATGTACTTGATTTGATTTTTTCTTGCATATTTTTTTTTTAAGCCTTTTTTCATTCGGATTACTTTCTTCCTTCGGTTTGTTTGTTAATGAAATGAAAATTAGCCTACTGAATTTTGTTAAACGACATTAGTCTTATTCATTTTATTTATCAACAACAGTATGTTTGGTAAAACTTAATTATTATGAGAAAACAACTACCACTTTTATTGTTTGCAGCACTATGTGCTTTGCAGTCTTCCGCCCAAATTCAAAAGAAGCAAATTTATCCAGGCCTGTCAGTAGGTAGATACTTTTTAAAATACAATTCTAATAACATACAGCCTTCTGTTTCCTTTGGTATTAGTGAGCATAGTCTTGTAGGATTATTTTACAAGTACGAAAAATTCAATACACATCCTTCCATTAGTTTTAAAGGCTATGCTACAAAGATTGGGGGAGGAGTTTCTTATTCCTATTACCGGCATTTCAATAAAAAAAGTAAATGGGGTTGGTACCTGGATGGTTCATTAGGTTTATTCCAGGTGAAAACATATGAAAAGCAAAACGGCAGTGCTGTTTTGAATTTTCAAGCTAAACAAACAGAATTTGCATTTACTCCGGGAATTTTTTACAAACCTTCACCCCGCATATTACTCTTTGGAAATCTGGGAGGTTTTTCAGTAAATAGTTATCAGCAACATATTTACAAACATGTAGATTTTGGCAAACAACTCAACCTGGGTATTAAAATAACTTTAGGAGGTAAGAGTAATAAATAGATTAGTTTAATAAATAGATTCAAAAGTTTGCTGCTGCATCATCCTGGAGAAGCCAAGGCGATTACCAGCAAGTTCTCCCAGTTTGTGCAAATATTCTTTGAAGGTGGCTGATTTAAAATGCTGATTGGCTATCGCTTCTTTCTTAAAACTTTTAAGATGAATAAAATTCAGATCATTTGTATCATCTGCATAGCATTGGCTGCGCATTCCACCGGGCCCATGTTTGTACAGGGCATCAAAGTACTGTTCAATAATTTTTTGGGCAGTTTGTTGCCGGCCTTCTGGAATAGAGAAGGACATGTAATACCTTACCATAATTTCAGATTTTGGTTTAGCACAGCCGGTAAATGAATGGCAAGTATAGAATTTGAAATGCTGCATAGGTTTTTTTAATATTTATTTTTTAGTGATGAATGGCAATAAAAAAGGAGCAGCGACAAAAAATGCCGCTGCTCCTTTTTTACAAAAACTCTTTTTATTTGCTGGTGATAAACATTTTTTGCATCAGCTCATTATCATGTTTATATACATCATCCCTGAAGTTTAGCTGCCCCTCATCATCCACCCAGGCAGTGTAATAAATAATAAATACCGGAACTGGCTGCTTAATTTTTACCAGTTTTTCTTTTGTCTGATTCATAGCAAAAACTATTTTTTCAGTATCCCATTCCGGATCATTTCTTAATAACCACTCTGCCATCTTTTGTGGATCACTCAATCTTATACATCCGTGGCTAAAGGCTCTTTTATCCTGCGTAAATAAACTTTTGGCAGGAGTATCATGAAAGTACATATTGAAACTATTAGGAAAAATAAATTTCACCTTGCCCAATGAATTTCCGGGTCCGGGCTTCTGTCTTATTCCATTAGCCACTCTCTCCATATTTTTACTTTCCAGGTAATTAGGGTTTCTTGCTATGGCAGGATTTATTTCTTTTTCAATAATGCTGGCCGGTATATTCCAATAAGGGCTGAAATATATCTGACTTAGGTCTCCGTTAAACATCATCGTGTTATTACCAACCTTGCCCACCACTACTACCATATCAAATAATTTCTTATTACCATCATATACATGCAGCATAAACTCTGGTAGGTTTACAACAATAAGATTGCCCACTGGTTTTTGTGGCATCCACCTCATCCGATCCATGTTTATTAGAATTTCCATCAATCGTTTGGTAGCAGGTACATTCATGTCTTTTACAAGCCCTGTAGTTATTACTCCATCTTCTTTATATCCATGCCTGCGTTGAAATTTCTTTACCGCAAGTTCAAGAGTGTCATTAAATATCCGGCTTGTATCATTGCCAGGTAAGTCTTGGGTTAATTGTAATCGTTTTTTAATAAGTGGAATATTTGCATCATCTGCCCCAATTTTTAAAGAAGCTTTACCGGGGGTAATAGAAGGCCATCCTCCGTTTTTTGCCACAGTATAATACAATTGCAGATTTTTTTTCAACCCTCCATACATTTCATTTACATCTTCATAATATTTTTCATCCTTATGTTTTTTATTCAGCAATGAGTCTGCCATTGCCAGTGGATCTGTTTTTTTGATAGGAATAAATTTTTCCTGCTCTTTTCTTTTTACATATCCTTTTTCATAAGTGCTGTTGATATAGCGGATAAAATTTTCGGTAAAACCAAACTCAGTATTTAAAATAGAAGTGTCCTTGGTATTGGCAGTCATTTTTTCCATGTTGATATATCGTTCTGCCTGTTTATTAAATTTTGAATCGGTTAGTGTTGTATCTTTTAAATGATTGAGTGCATAATCATATTGATTCCAGAAAAAACGGGTTTGTTCTGTTAATCCGTTAGTAGAAAACCAGGCATATTGATAGTTTCTTGCATTGTAAAAACTACGAATACGTCGAGAGATTTTTTTATCACTCAACTGCCGGTTTGCAATATATCTTTCCATGGACATACTATCCAGGAACATATCGTTGTAAGCATTTGCCTTGGTAACACTGTAGTCACGGGCAGTTACTTGTTTTTTGTTTTCATTATCGTCAATTTGTTTATCCACATCCTCACCCACGGCTTCAGAGTTGGTGGAGGTGGCAGACGAGTCTTTTGAATTGTTACAGCTTGCAGATAAAATAACGAAAAAGAAGAAATAGAGAAGTATGTGATTCATGGTTAAAAGGTTTATGTGCTGTGATTTAATGAATTAGCACCGCTCAAAATTACAATTTGCGGGCCAGAAAATATATTGCCCAAATCCGCAGTAATAAAAAGCAATTTTTTGTTAAAAAATACGTTCAAGAAAAGTCCAATCCTTGTAAAACCCAATATCCGACTGTATGAACCATCCATTCTACAATGACCAGGCATATATTGCCGAGAGCTTTCATTTAGCCGAAGATTTTACTGAACAAACTGCACGGTTAGCTTACTTTAAAATTAATTCATATAAGCTCACCCTTATCAAACCTTCTTTCAAAAAAACAAGAGAAGAGCTTCGCAGTAATATCAAAAGCAACTTATTCAATTACACCAATTCGGGAATTATTCTTGCTGATTTAGGTTTCTTTCAATCAGAGGCAGATAACTAATTATTCGTTGTGTTGATTTTTGCTTTAACAAAAATTTGAAACCACTATAAATTGGTTTGAAAGATTGTTGGTTACTTTTAAGTATGACCAACTGCTGTTTTACTGTTATACTTCTTGTTTTCTTTTTTTCGCATTGTGCAAATGCCCAGGAAACGGTTACTGGTAAAATATTTTCTTCTGCTACAGATTCTATTATTTCCTCTGCCAGTATTACCAATAAAAACATCCGGCAAACGGTTACCGCCATCAAAGATGGTAGTTATAGCATTCGGGCATCAGAAGGTGATACGCTTATTTTTTCTGCAATTGGCTTTGTGCCTGATACAGTAGCTGTACAATTTTTTATGCTGATAAGTACTTATGATGTCACCTTACAAATGAAAATTATTTCGCTGGAGAATGTGAAAGTTAGCAGTAATTACCAGCAGGATTCGCTGATGAGGCGCAACTATTATAAATCTATTTATAAAAAACAACCCGGCATTACTGGTTTTAACGGACCAGCGGATGGAGTTGGTATCACCTTAAGTCCAATCAGCTATTTTTCAAAAAAAGCAAAAGAGAAAAGAGTTTTAAAAAAGCGATTGATAAAGCAGGAAAAGGAGACATATATTGATTTTCGGTTTCCTGCTGATTGGGTAAAAAAATTGACCGGCTTATCAGGTGATTCGCTGTCTTTATTTTTGTACCGCTATCGTCCTTCTTATGATTTTTGCAGAAAAACAGATGGACAGGGCATGATTATTTATATAAACGATCAGCTGAAGGAATTTAGAAAACCGGATACTAAGCGATGATTTTAAATTCATATAGGATCAGGCAGATTTGGGAATTGAATAACCAAACGTACTTCCTGCCCCAGGTTCGCTTTCAATAAACAATTGGCTGCCATTCTTTGCTAAAAATTCTTTACAAAGCATCAGGCCAAGTCCCGTTCCGGATTCACTGGCAGTTCCTTTTGTCGAATAAAAATTATTACTGTTTATTTTATGCATGGCTTCCTCACTTATGCCGGTGCCACTATCTTTCACATAAATTTCAATAAAAGAAAAATGCTCATGCACACCAATTAAGATGTTTCCTTTTTCCGGGGTAAATTTAATTGCATTTGAAATTAAATTGCGAAGCACCAGTATATTAATGTTCCTGTCAATAAAACCAACCACACCGGGTTGGGTGTTGTTGGTAATGTGAATTTGTTTGGACTTTGCCTGCAAGGTTAGTAATTGGAGCACTTCGTCTATCGATTTTTCAATATCTACTTCCTCGGGGTTTACATGGTCTGCCTGCATTTGTCCTTTGGCCCATTGCAGTAAGTTGTCCATAAGTCCGACGGTATAATTGAGATCATTCAAAATATCAGGCACTGATTTTTTTAGTTCAGTCGCAGACATTTTTTTCTCCTGTACATTGCGAAACAAGTTTCGTAGTGCATACATAGGAGCTTTCAGATCATGAGAAATGATACTGAACATTTTATTTTTCAACGTATTCAATTCTCCCAGTTCAGATGCTTGTTTTTTAAGAAGTGTGGTGTCTTCTTTGATTTGATCAGATTGTAACTGTATTTGAGTATTTTTTTCTAGCAGAACGGTGTTCTTTGAAAGTATATGAAATTGGTAGTCTGTATTTTCTTTTTTAATAAGAAACAATCCGTAAAAAATAAACAAAATGGCAAGCCCCTGGTTAAAAAGGTAAAGCCCCTGGCTTAAATTTTGCAATTCATACGCATAATGTTTTATAACAACCGTCAGTAAAAAGTAACTTATAAGAGAGAAGAAAAGTGAAAATATCATATAGCCAATATCTTTTAAAAAGAAAACAGAAAGTATGCCATACAGGATAAAGAAAAGACCAATTCCAAGATTCATTCCAGACATGTACACCACACAAGTAACAAAAGGGTATAAAATAAAGTAAGTAGTTACAGCAAATTCATGTTGTAGTTTTTTATTAAGATATAAAACTAATAAACTCACCAATGCAGGTAAACATGCTATTATATGTGAGCCGGCAGGCAGTTGATTAACGTTGTACAAACCAATGAGTGGAATAACAGTGCCTGTGAGCAGTTGAAAAAAATTAAGTTGATTGAAGATGTATAACTTTCGCTGCTCATACTCATCCATTACTTCCGTATAGCCAAGATATTTAATTCGGGTCAGAAGAAGAATGCATTTTTCTTTTGCTGAAAGAATATACTGTTTAAGTTTTCCTGAAGATAGTTTTCCCTGATGCTGACGTAGTGTCCGGGTGATAAATTCCATTGGTCTTTCCTTTTAGTGTGAATATTGGCAGAATTAAGGTATGGATATTTTTGGATAACTACCAAGCTTATCGGGGTACGATTGGTGCAAAATCGTAGATATACTAAGAGTACTGTTTCGCAAAACCGCAGTATTGTCTGAAACAGTAAGTTTGAATTGATATCAATCAACTTTAATTTCGAAAATCGGGACACATCAATCATGTTTCTTCAATGTAAAAGAACAGATGGTGTAACTTTTTTTATATCGGATAGTTACTATTTCAAATCTTAATTTCTTTTATTACTTTTCTATTCCAAATTCATCCTATGAAAAAAGTTCTATCTGTTTTTTGTTGCATGCTTTATCTGCATAGCATATCCAATGCATCCTCCGGTAAATTACTTATACCTCAACAAGTCAACGGCGAGAAAACTCTTGTAAAAGCATTAGCTGCAATTGTAAACAGGGAAGGGAAGAAGAAAATGCCATTCAGGAGAGTGAATATTGCTTTATCGGAAAGTGTGTAGGATCTGAAATTCACTGCCAAAAGATTTACAAGTTCATTTATTGTTATAGGCCATACAATCTGCCATGTTTTTATTATCGTACTTTCTTTACAAACTTAAAAATTATTATTATGGTAAAGAAAGCATTACTGGTAAGGCTGGAAGCCAAGCCGGGAAAAGAAAAAGAACTGGAAGAGTTTTTAAACGGTGGTCTACAGTTGGCACAAGCCGAGGTGGATACTATTAGCTGGTATGCCATTAAGATCAACGATTCCACTTTTGGTATTTTTGATACGTTTGATGCAGATGCCGGCAGAGACGCACATCTAAGCGGACCCATTGCCAAAGCATTGATGGAGAAAGCTCCAGATCTACTAGCATCTAACCCTGTGATTGAAAAAGTGGATGTGCTGGCAGCGAAGTAAATTTTATTTTTTTCTTTTGTAAAATATCAGCTTTTAACGGGGCTGATTTTTTTTGATGCTAATGCTTAAGTGAAAGTCTTGTATTAGAAGTCTCCACTTATAAATTTAGCGAAGCAGATTTATTAAGAATTTGAATAAGATGCCATGAAAACGGAACGTACAAGTGAGTGACACAACAGACGATGCCATGAAAAACCACAGTTGGTATCAAAAAAATAATCCAGTGAAAGATTCCGGGGCAAGCCTGGAACGACGTACTGCAACCACCTCATCATTCTTCCCACATTTTTCCCCCATCATTGTGAATAACTGCGGGTTAGCTATATCTGCTTTTGTACTTGTTTAGCTTAAATTCGCCGCTGACTTAATAATTATTTAAACAGAAAACAGTGAGATTAAAGAGTTTAGAAATAAAGGGCTTTAAGAGCTTTGCCGATAAAACCATTGTAAGTTTTGACGACAACATTACCGGCATCGTAGGGCCAAATGGTTGTGGCAAATCCAATATTGTGGATAGCATCCGCTGGGTTATTGGTGAACAAAAAATTAGTCACCTCCGCAGTGAAAACCTGGATAGCCTTGTATTCAATGGCTCTAAAACCCGCAGTGCCAGCGGACTTGCCGAGGTAAGCCTTACTTTTGAAAACACCAAGAACCTGCTGCCGACAGAGTTTAGCACCGTAACCGTAACCCGTAAATTTTATAAAAGCGGCGAAAGCGAATATCGCCTGAATGATGTGCAGTGCCGGTTGAAGGATATCCAGAATTTATTTATGGATACCGGTATCAGCACCGATAGTTATGCCATTATCGAACTTGGGATGGTGGATGATTTGATTAAAGACAAAGACAACAGCCGCCGCAAAATGCTGGAGCAGGCGGCCGGTATTTCCATTTATAAAACCCGGAAGAAAGAAGCAAAGTCGAAACTGGAAGCTACAGAAATGGATTTGGCTCGTATAGAAGATTTGCTTTTTGAGATCAACAACCAGTTAAAGGCACTGGAAAGCCAGGCAAAAAAAGCCGAAAAATATCATGAGATAAAGAAAGATTATAGAGAGATTAGTATTGAGTTGGCGAAGGCTTCTTTGGAAGGTTTTAATCTTACCTACAAAGATCTGAATGAACAACAGGAAGCTGAAACGGATAAGAAATTTAAAATAGAAGCAGAGATAGGAACAGAAGAAGCGGCATTGGAACAACAGAAACTGGAGTTCATTGAAAAAGAAAGACAATTGCAAAGTATGCAGCATGCTTTCAATGATATGATGCAGACGGTTCGTACCAAAGAGAATGAAAAGAATTTATCTGCACAGCGGCTGGAGCATCTTCGGGAAAAAGAAACAAGCCTGAAAGATTTTTTACAAAAGGCAGAAGGCAACCTGAAAGGTATTGATGAAAGCATCGGCTTTACCAATATGCAGGTAGAGGAAGAACAACAATTGCTGGAAAAACTGAATGCACAATTGGCACAACTGCATACGGATGTAGATGCCAAGCGGCAGGTGCTGGATGAAAAAAGAGAAGCTCTGAATTCATTGCGCAGCGAATACCAGCAGGTACAACGCAGCCAGTTTGATGCAGAAAAGAAAGTGGCAGTAGCGGATACATCGGTGCAGAACCTGCAAAGAGTGATCAGCCAGATGGAAGAGGAGAGGAAACAAAGAGAAGATCAACGCAGCCATCTTGATAATGATAGAATACTCAAAGAAAAAGAACTTGGTATAAAGAAAGTGGACCTGGAGCAATTGCAACATCACCAGGAAAATACCAAAGAGCAAATTTTACAAACACAATCTGTGCTGGATGGGCTTCGTAATAACCTTGCGGAGGAAAACCGTAAGCTGGATGCGAAGAAGAACGAACATGATCTGCTGAAGAGTATGATTGACTCGATGGAAGGTTATCCGGATTCAGTTAAGTTTTTACATAACAACGATAACTGGAATCATCATTCACCTATTTTATCTGATGTTCTGTATGTAAATGAAGAATACAGAACTGCATTGGAAAATGTGCTGGAGCCTTATCTTAGTTATTATGTGGTGAACGATTTGCAGGAAGGATTGAAAGCGGTTCATTTATTAGATGAGAATAAAAAGGGAAAGGCCAATTTCTTTTTGCTGGATAAAATTAATGATAGCAATGCGGATATATCTTCTCATTCATTAGAAGGA
Organism: Chitinophagaceae bacterium; assembly: GCA_031397865.1. Classification (GTDB taxonomy): domain Bacteria; phylum Bacteroidota; class Bacteroidia; order Chitinophagales; family Chitinophagaceae; genus JJ008. Next base: position 14,232 of record JANNMN010000005.1, on the reverse strand, counting down.
GCCATCACTGCATTGAGTGTGGTTGAAGTAGAAGAGAAGTATAAAAAACTGGCGGAGCATTTATTGGGTAATGTATTTATTGCTGATAGTGAAGATGCCTTGCAAAACAGTAATGGCTTTGTGGTGATAGAGAAGCATGGTAAATATGTAAAAGGAAAATACTCGTTGACCGGTGGTAGTGTTGGATTAATAGAAGGAAAGAAAATAGGCCGTGCAAAGAACCTGGAAAAATTACAAGATGAAATTGCTGCGCAGGATACCGTAGTAGAAGCACTTCGTTCAGAAATACAAAGCCGCCACAATGAAGTGATTGCTTTTAATGAAGACTTGAGAGAAACAACTATCCGGGATACTGAAAGAGGAATACAGCAACTGACGAATGAAGTATTTTCTTTGCAAAATAAATTGGAGAATATCTATTCCATGCAAACCAACAGCCAGCACAGGCTGGAAGAGTTGGCTTTGCAAATGAGCCAGACACATGAGTCGGTGGCAGGAGTGAGGAACCAGTTAGGAGAGTTTAATGAACTGCTGCAGATGAATGCTAATAAACTGGCCGAAGCAGAAGAGACTTATAAGATTGCTGAAACAGAATTTAATGAAGCGAACAGGCAGTACAACGAGTTTAACCTGAACGTAACCAAGCAGCAGAGCAAGATAAATGGACTGAAGCAGGAGTTGGATTTTAAAACCAACCAACTAAACGATCTGAAGCAACAGATAGAAAGTAATACTTCTCACTTAACAGATACCAGTCTTAGTATTGATCAATCAGCAGGTTTATTAAAAGATATAGAAGAAGGTTTGCTGCAAATGATGCACAGCAAAGATGATGAGGAGAAAAAATTAAATGAAGCTGACCAGGCCTATTATAATTTCCGTAATCAGCTTGCAGAAAAAGAAAGTGCTATCCGCCACCAGGTAAAAGAAAAGGAGCAGATAGAATACATGCTGACGGCTATTAAGGATAAATTGAATGAATTGAAATTGCAGTTAGCCGGTATGAAGGAAAGACTGAATGTAGAGTTCAGAATAAATCTGGAAGATATACTTGGCGATAACAGAACAGGAGAAGTGCCGGTAGAAGAACTACAGGAAAAGGCTGACAGGATGAAGAAGCGATTGGAGAACCTTGGTGAAGTAAACCCTACGGCGATAGAAGCATTTACCGAAATGAAAAAGCGGTACGACTTTATTGTAGAACAAAAGACCGATCTGGTAAATGCGAAAGACAGTTTATTGAAAACAATTGAAGAAGTGGAAGTAACAGCGAATCAAAAATTCCTGGATACATTTAATGCGGTGAGAGAGAATTTTCAAAAGGTTTTTCAAACATTATTTACCGAAGATGATCAGTGTGATCTGGTGTTGGAAAATCCGGAGAACATTTCTGAAAGTGGAATAGATGTAATTGCAAAGCCGAAAGGTAAACGTCCATCTTCTCTTACCCAGTTGAGTGGTGGTGAAAGAACATTGACAGCAACGGCGTTATTATTCGCCATCTACTTAATTAAGCCGGCACCATTCTGCATTTTGGATGAGGTGGATGCTCCGTTGGATGATGCTAACGTAGGCAAGTTTACCAATATGATCCGTCAGTTTAGTGATAACTCACAATTCATTATCGTTACCCATAATAAAATGACGATGAGTACGGTGGATGTAATATATGGTGTGACAATGCAGGAGCCTGGAGTAAGTAAGCTGGTAAGTGTGGACTTTAGAAATCTGGAGAAGCAGAATTAGTGTAATGAGTAGTGAATGGGCAATAGTGAATAGGTGTAAATAAAATTTGAAAGTCTGGTTTTTGCCAGACTTTTTTTTTCATGAAGGAGTAGAATATCTTAAAACGAAAATTTATTCCGCTACACTCGACTTCTGCATATCCCGCTGCTTGGCTCTTTTGCTAAAGTCTGACTTTACTTTATGCACAAATGCACTTAAAGCAAAATAAATACCACTGCAAAGCAGGAAAGCTGCAACTATTGCCCAGAAATACCAGTCACCTTTTTCGGCAGCCGATTCAAAGAAAGCATAAAAGGTAACTCCTACACTTGAAATAATGGAGGCAAACCCTACTAAAAGTTTGGAGAAATATTTTTCTGAATGACTGTCTGACATAGCTGTTGTTTTGATTAGGTTTTGGAAACTCAAATGTATGAAAAAAATAATGTACTGTTAACCTTGGAACAAAACATAAAGATTAACAACTTGCCTGAGTTATTAGTCCGCCGGATGACTAACGGATTTTTTTAGTTACTTATTTTTGTAGATTAATATAACAAATATGAAAAAGCTGATATTCTTTGTTTCTTTTCTTTTCCTCATTGCAGGTGCAAAAGCACAAGAAGCTCCCGAAGGTTTGTTTATTTCTTCCCGGGCTCCAGACTTTAAAGCAAAAGATCAGAATGGGAATGACGTACGGTTAAAAGATTTGTTGAAAAAAGGAAAAGTGGTATTGGTATTTTACCGGGGAGAGTGGTGTCCCTATTGCAACAAACAACTTTCCCGATTGCAAGATTCTTTACAGTTAATTATTGATAAAGGGGCTACACTGGTAGCTGTATCACCTGAAAAATCGGAGAATGTGGGGCGAACCGTGGAGAAAACAAAAGCTACTTACCCGGTACTGCATGATGAAGGATTAAAAATTATGAAAGCATATGATGTGGAGTATGAAATGCAGGAGAACATGGTTACCCGTTACCGTAACGCAGGTATTGATATTGAAAAAATAAATGGTGATAATGGAAAGTATCTGCCGGTACCGGCTGTTTTTATTATTGATAAAGAGTCCACAGTCACTTATCGCTTTTTTGATACAGATTACAAAAAGAGACCGAGTGTAAAAGAATTACTGGATAATCTATAATTGATTTTTTATTGCCACCAGGCAATATGATTGAACCCGGAATGAATTTCCTTTGAAATTTGCTTCGGGTTCATCCGTTAATATAGCTTGTTGTAATTGCAATCCTGATTGTTCCACTAATGCCTTCCAGCTTTTTTCAGTATAAGAAGTGAATCCATATTTTGTAAAAGGCATTTTCTCCATACTTTCTTTGGTGCGGATAGTGGCAAAGAATTTTCCACCCGGTTTCAATACTCTTTTTATTTCCTGCAAATGTTGCAACGGCTCATCCCAGAAATAAATGACGTTGATGCAAAATATTTTATCAAAGCTGTTATCCCCAAAAGGCATCTGGCTGCTGCTGCCTGCCGCTAAGTTTAGTTTGCCTGTATTTATAAGCTGCTGATTATTTTCATGTGCTTCCTTTAGCATTTTTGCTGAGAAATCAAGACCGGTTATTTTTAAATCATTTGCCTTGGAAAAAATCTTTTCAAAAAACATTCCATTGCCAAATCCTATTTCAAGTACAGCATCGCCTGATGAAAGCTGCATAGTCTGCAATGTAAACTCATACAAAAAAGCATTGGCCTTATTCATCATCAGGCCAACTTTATGTCCCATGGCACCACCCGGCTTACGAAGCTGGCGGGCCATGGCTTTATATTTTAATTGCTGAAAAAATTGCTTGAACATTAAAATGATTGTAACATTATTTGTATCAGAGTAAAAATAATTATTATCTCCAGGTGATCTTCGCCACTTTACCATTATTACCACATAGATAAATAGTAGTGCCCAACTTGGCAATGCGGCAGCTATTAAAACTTTCTTTACTGATCCACTGCCATTTTTTTCCACCATTGGATGAATAATCAACACCTGTAAGTCCGCAAGCCAGCACATCTTTTTGCGATAAGTATTCTACACAGCTTCTATAACCATTTGGCGGTACTTCCGGTGTCTTCCATGTTTTTCCGCCATTGGTGGAATAAAAACAATTTTTATAGTTAGAAGTGTCAGCATTAAAATCGCCTCCTACTACAATCATCTTATCACTGCTTTTCCCATTTGGTTTTGTATAAACTGCGATCGAATTTGCTCCGGTTGTTTCTTTTCCCTGTACCAATGGGAGAGGAGTTACCTCAAACCGGCTGAACAATCTTGATTTCATTCCACCACTTACTAGAAAATATTCTTTATCCCTAAATAGCCGGATGTTGGTGCCACTTGCTGCAAAGAATGCTTCACCTGAATCAGTTCGGGGTTGTTTGCCCGGCATATCTAATTCCTTCCATGTATCACCACCATCAAAAGTTTCCGCTAAAAATATTTTATTGTTGATCGGATCGCCAACTACAATTCCATATTTTTCTCCCACAAAATCCATCGCATCTAAAAACATTCCTTGGGTTTTATTTTCATATACTACTATCCAGCTTTCACCACCATCGGTCGTTTTTAAAATATTGGCCTGTGCTTCCATATCTTTTACTGGTAATGCCATGATGATAGCGGTGCTTGCATCAAAAGCTTCTATATCCCGGAACTCCGTTTTTTCAAATCCTTTTACAGTAAACCAATTCCAGTTTTTCCCGCCGTTATTACTTCTGCCAACAGTGCCATTGCTGCCACTTACCCATACTACATTATCGTTTACTACACTTAATCCACGAAGGCTTGTTTTGGTACCGGATGTCAGCACTTCTACTTGCGGTGTTTGTGAAAAGGAGAGATTGAATGAAAAAAGTGCAAGTATAAATGGAATAATATTTTTTATCATCAATAGAAATTTTGAAAGAGTGAATCTGTGATATTTTGAACCACATAGACACAGTAGAAACATAGATTTTCACATAGAAGTCTATGTGTGTATTCCTATGTTACTATCTTTCTATGTGGTTAATCTTTTACTATTAAAATAGGCCGATAAACAATTCTACTCATAACTCATCATCGTTCTCTTACTGCTTCCATCATCAAACAACTCAATAACTGCGTAGGCAGGTGCAAATTCCTGGAAAGAGCCTTTCCACCAATTACCACTAACTGCACCATTGCACCAATATTTTATGCCCAGGTAATTTACTTCATCCTGCAAATGAATATGACCGCTGATGCAAAGTTTGATGTTTGAATATTGCGAAAATATTTTTTTCAATTGCAAAAAATCGGTGTGCATCAGGTTTCTTTTGATCAGCAGGTCGCCATTGGTTTCTGTTTTATCAAAAAACAACCCTGCACAAATAGAAAGAATAGGAATGTGAGAAACGACACAAATAAATTTATCAGCGGCCACCTGTTTTAATTCCTGCCGCAGCCAATCCAGTTGTTCCGCATCCAGTTTACCAATATATCCACCAGCCGGATTTTGTTGTGTACTATCAAGTACTATAAAATGCCAGTTGCGGTTTGAAAAACTATAATACCTGTTTTTCATCTCCAATGTTTCCACCGCCCACACTTTACCATACTGTCTTTCATTCACCGGTCTGTTTTCTTTTACAAACCAGCCCCACACATCATGATTGCCAATGGTATGATAAACCGGCAAACTATTTTCCTTTTTCAGAATATTTTTAAAAAGATCAAATTGAATTTGTGTTTGTTGCTTATCGGCATCCAGTGCATCCATTATTCCATCACCACCATTAATAATAAAATCTACTTTGGGAGAAAGTTGTTGCACATGCTTTAAGGCCTTAGCTGTTCCTGCTTCGGGAATAAGCCCCGGCTTTACATGCATATCTGTAAGGTGTGCAAACCGGATCGGTTTTTTCTTTTCATCAATAGCAAAAGAATCAACCGGTAGCAAACTGCTTCCAATAATGGCGGCTGAAGTTTGTAAGAAGTTTTTTCTTTTCACTTCGGTTAATTTTTATTTCAATTGCGCCAGCAGTTCTTCTTTACTTACGATCCCTTGCTTGCGCCAGGTTTCTTTTCCATTTTTATAAATAATAAAAACAGGGATGGGTTCAATGTTCAATGCGGTCATCACATCAGTATGTATACCGGCATCTACTTTTATCAATTGCACCTCCAGGTTTTTATCTTTTTCTATTTCATCAATTACGGGTGCCATTTTTATACAGGGTGGGCACCAGGTGGCACCAAAGTCCACCAGCACTGTTTTATCTTTTGGAATGCTGGCTTCATATTCTTCCATGGTCATTTGCTTTTCAGCGGTAAGGCCTTCCAGTTCTTTGTTATCTCTTTTCCATGCATTGATGCCGCCCTGCAGTTCCACTACGTTTGTAAAACCATTATTTCTCATCCAGATCGCTGCGGCAGTACTACGACCACCGGCCAGGCAATACACATATACAGGTTTATCTTTATCTACATATTGAATTCTATCAGCAAACTGCTGTTGGTTATTCCAATCTGCCTGCAAAGCATTTTTAATATGCCCGGTTTTAAACTCTCCCGCAGTTCTTACATCCAACACCTGCACCGCAGGTGCAGAAATGCCTTTTTCAAAATCTTGTGGTGGTAGTTTCACTTCTGTTCCGGTCTGGCCTTTGCAAGCCGCCATCGAAAGAAATAAAAGAAAGAAAAATACGTTTCTCATTTGTCCAGTTTTTTTTTCCAAAGGAATCTTTCGAACAAAAATAGCATTTAGTTTTCCACGGCAACGGACTGAATTTCAGGAGAACTAGATGACTGACGGTGACGGGTAGTAAACAAAAAGTCTTATTTTTATCCATTAATGTAATTAACCTTTTATGAAAAAACAGATTTTTTATCTGCTGGGATTGATTGTGGTTATCGGAATCGCTTGCCAGAAGGAAGAGAGTTTTGAACTGGGCAATACACCAGCGAGGGGAAGCCTGCAAAGTGATGCCAGCGGAGATTGCCTTCCTAAAACAGTGAACGGATCTTATGCAGCAGCTACACCTTTAGTACCAACTTCTAATACAATTACTGTAACAGTTGATGTGGCCCGTACCGGTATTTACAACATCGGCACAGATACTATTAATGGATACTATTTTCGGGGTACTGGCCAGTTTACTGCATTAGGTGCCAATACAGTTACTCTTCGTGGAAATGGAACTCCCTTTGCTGCGGGAGTAAATAATTTTGTAGTAAGTTTTGATAGTACTGTTTGTGATATACAGGTTACGGTGTTGCCTGCTGGTTCTGGACCAGCCACATTTACACTGGCAGGAGCACCTAATAGCTGTACTACACCTGTAATAAATGGTACTTATGTAAAAGGCGGTGCATTGAATGCATCAAATACTGTTGTGCTTAATGTAACTGTAGCAACTGCAGGTTCGTATAACGTAAGTACAGTTGCAACTAATGGCATGACATTTACCGGTACAGGAACCTTAGCCACCGGTGCTCAAACTATTACATTAGTGGGATCAGGAACACCAACAAATTCGGGCAATACCACAATACCAATTACTGTTGGCACATCTACCTGCTCATTTGTAATACCAGTTGTAGATCCTATATCCGGAACATTGGGTGGAGCACCCGGTGCATGTACATCTTCTTCTGTAAATGGAACATACACACTCAACGTAGCACTAACTGCTTCAAATACAGTAACTGTACAAATAACAACTGCTGCAGTGGGTCCTTATAGTGTAAGCACCAACACTGTTGCAGGTATCAGATTTTCTGCCTCAGGTACTTCTACAGGAGCGACGCAAACTATTACACTCCTTGGTACAGGTACACCTACAGCAAGTGGTCCGCAAAATTTTACAGTAACTTTTGGTACCAGTACTTGTACATTCAGCATAAATATTGGCACTGGAGCTTCGGCTTATACTCCCGATTGTAGTTCTGCAATTCAAGACGGATTATATGAAGTAGGTACACAACTAAATTGTTCCAATATCATTGACATAGGAGTTAACGTCACTGCTACAGGCCCTTATACTATTACTACTACAGCAGTAAATGGAATGACATTTAGTGCTTCAGGAACATTTACAACATTAGGGTCTCAAACGATCACTTTGGTTGGATCTGGAACACCAACTACACAAGGCAATTCTACTATTACAATGCCGGGTAGTCCCACTTGTACTTTTACAGTGCTTGTAGATCCGACACCTACAATTGATTGGAGTTTCAGGGTTACCAATGCACCTGCTACTACATATAGAGGCCAAGCAGATGATGTACAATTAATTCCGGCAGGTCCTTCAGTTGGTTTAGGATATGCAGGTTCTAACTCTCTCGGATCAGACGGACTTACATTTTTGCTTGCCGATATTAACGGCACTATTAGCAATGGCGAAACTTATAGTTCTTCGGCACCACCTACCAGCAATTCTGCTATATTTTCGTATGATCTGGCCTCAAGTTCTAACTGTTCAGATACTTATTCAGCTGATCCAGGTGTTACTGGTGTAACTATGATTTTTACGGTAACATCACATAATGTGGCTACAAAAACAGTTACTGGGACTTTTGCCGGTACAGCAAAAAATAGTGCAGGGCAAACCATAACAATTACCACCGGTACTTTTAGAGGTACTTATCCATAATTTTCAATCTATAACTGATAAATGAAAAGCTGCCTTTCACATGGCAGCTTTTTCATTTAAAACCCTTTTTTCTTTCCCGACTCCAGTGGAGGCAATTTAAAATTATCGATCACACTTTTCTGGCTGATCAATTTTTCAATATCTTCTATTTTGCGGGGAGCAAAATGGGAGAGTAGTTCATAGCCATCTTCGGTTATTAATAAATCATCTTCAATACGAACGGCAATGCTCCACCATTTTTTATCGCAGTTGCTGCCTTCTGGTATATAAATGCCGGGTTCAATAGTGATGACCATATCTTTTTTCAATGTTTCATAAGTACCTCTGTCATGCACATCCATGCCTATATGGTGGCCAAGCCCATGCGGAAAATATTTACTGGCTTCACTTTTATCTTTTGTAATTCCCAATTTTACCAGGCCATCTGCTATTACTTCAAAAGCAGCTTTGTTGGCATCCACCCATTTAGAACCATTCTTCAATGTTTTAAAAGCAGCTTCTTGTGCATCATATACCAATTGATAAATAGCTCTTTCTTCAGTAGAAAATTTTCCATCTACCGGTACTGTTCTCGTTACATCTGCAGTATATCCATGATAGGAGGCACCCACATCCATCAGCAGCATCGTATTGCCCACTTTAGTTTTTGTGTTTTCCATATAATGCAGGATACAGCCATTTTCTCCTGCACCAATGATAGAGCCGTAACCCACTTCCTCTGCGCCATATTTTTTATGTACATATTCATGCAAGCCTTGTATTTCCAGTTCCGACATATCTGGCCGCACCGCTTTCATCACTTCATTTTGTCCCTGGCAGGAAATCTCTACCGCTTTGCGAAGCAGATCCAATTCTTCCGGAGTTTTTATTTCACGAAGTTTGGCAGTAATGTCCCTGTATAATCTGGTGTCAAATTGTTTTTGCTGCGAAAGCATTTCCGGCATGGCCGATTTTTGTTTGAACAATTGAATCAGGTCGTACAGGTCAGCATTATCAGGACTGTTGGGTACATCAATGGGGAATTTATCATAAATGATCTTGCTGAATTTTGAAAAATCGATCTTATAATTTTTAAAGTCGGTTGCATTTAATGCCATTTTAAAACCAAGTCTTTCTTTGGCTCCTTCTACTCCCAATCTTTTGCCGGTCCATTGTTCTGCCTGCGCATTTCTTTTTTGTACAAATAAAAGTTCGTTGTATTTATTACCCAGGGAGTCTGTTTGCTCTTCTTTAAAAACAAGGAGCAATGAATGGGGTTCTTTATATCCGCTGAAATAATACAAGTCAGGATTCTGGTGATAGAGATATTCAACATCATTAGAAAAAGTACGGGTAGGAAAAGCAAATATCACCATGACAGAGTTGTCTGGCATTTTACTCCTGAGAGCATCTCTGCGGCCTGCATGAAAATCTTTTGTAAGATAATCTGTCGGCAGATCATCATTTGCCGGGCGGGGCGGTGGTTGTGCAATTACTGTTTGGGTAAAAAGGAGAATTGCTGCCAGTAATGTTGCCAGTGTGTTTATTTTCTTAAACATAAAAAATGGTGATTGATTAAGTTACACCAATCTTAATTATAGACTGGTGGTTTTTAGTATAATGCCGATGTTGCAGTCGTTTAGTCCAATGAAATTGGGCTATTACGAATGCACAATCGGTATTAAAAGTACTTAATTCCAATCACCATCAAATGTCAATTTATATGAATGGGGGTGTTCTCACTCATCATCATCTTCTTCGTAAAAGGCATCCTTGTTTGTAAAGAAATGCGTTTCCCATGCCTTCACAGCTTCGTCACTCATACATTCAATAATATCATGCAGACCGTCTTTTTTCAGTTTCCATTCAGTTTCCATCGGATCATCATAGCGTTGAATAAAAAGGCAATGATCAGATTCAACAGCTACTTTTATCATAACCACAGGCGATTCCTCTTTCTCTTTGATGAGGTAATAACAACCGGTTTCTAATAAATCGTAAGTGTACATAGTGTTCCCCTTTTGTTCTTTTTAATAATACTAACTCAATTATAAACTAATTCTCGAGGCAGTTGTATTTGGTGGGAATTTGATGGGTTAGAGGCTCAAATCAAAATTACGGGATTGGTGGATTTTTAGAGGCGGGAAATATTATTATTAAAATAAAAAATTATTCACAGATTTTAACAAGTTGGTTTTCATAGAATAAGAAAGTTTGTATAAATATTGTGATGAACAAAAAATAAGAGATAATCCTTACTTTTCAAGCATTAATTACTTCCTTCAGAGCTATATTTTTGTATTTCATCCCGTCCTCAATAATCGATTTTGCGAATGCAATAAAAAAGCCCGGAAAAAATTTCCGGGCTGTATGCTGAAAGGTGCGGAATAAAAATTAAAAGCCTAAACCAACCGCAAAGCCTTTGGCAGCATTAGGATAGGTGCCAGCTTCGGTAGCTGCACCTGTGCTCAGGTTGATCGAATATATTTTTGTGGTTGTACCAACAGTAACTAAAGCATATGCTTTATTGCTGATGCCACCAATATCAAAACCATTATCAGTTTCTACATTGATACCAAGCGGACCTATTTCTACCAATGTGCCATTGTTTGGTGGTACCTGTGTATATAATTTATCTGTAGAAGGATCAATGTTGAATAAAGTAGTGGTAGTAGAACCAGCGAAGTTATTGGTATAAGCTGATGCAGATACCATTGGTACGCCGGGATTTAATGGCATATCCGTAGCGGCAACTGTACCATCATTTGGATTCAAACGCAGATTCTGTCCGGTATTACTTACTACTCTTATTCTATCCACAGTTGGATTAAAATCAAAACCGAAAGAAGTACCAGTAAGCAATGGAGTAAAAGGACCAGTACCAACCATGGTAGCTACACCTGAAGACATGTTGATTGCATAAATACGGCTGGTACTGCCCAGGGCATATAACTGGCCGGTAGCAGGACGCATATCAATACCATAAACAGTTTCGCCAACTTGCAAACCAGTAATGGCTTTTACAACAGGAGTACCCGGTGTGGTTAAATTAAATATCTGCAAGTTGTTAGAAGCATCTACTGCATAAGCAACAGCTTTAGTTGGTATAGCAATACCAATAACAGGTACAGAAAGATTACCAAGATTGGTAGCCTTACCATTAGTAAGATCTACCTGGTGCAACACACAATTAGAACCGATATTGAAAGAGGCTAATGCTACCGTATTGTCCGGAGAAATATCAAAACCGCTTTCGTTACCTGTAGTGATTCCAAGAGAACCAACTTCGACCAGTGTTCCATTGTTTGGTGGTTCTTGTTTAAATAATTTACCAGAAGCCATATCTATATCAAATAAAGTAGTGGTAGATGCACCGGCAACACTGTTTGTGTATGCTACAGCAACTACAGCTGGTGAACCCGGATTGATATTCATATCAGTTGCGGCAACTGTACCTGTCTCAGGATTCAGGCGAAGGTTTTGTCCGGCAGAGGTTACAAGGCGGATACGATCAACAGTGGGGTTAAAATCAAAACCCACCAAAGAACCTGAAATGGCTGGTGTAAATGAAGCAGTTCCAACGGCTGTAGCAGCACCGGTTTCATAATTAATAACGTAAAGTCGGCTGCTATTACCCAAACCATATAACTGGCCGGTAGCAGGACGGAAATCAATAGCTATAATTTTTTCTCCTGCAGGCAACCCGGTAACTGATGTGTTTGAAATAACAGTGCCTGATGCATTGGCATTATACTTAACCAAATTGTTAGCAGAAGTGATACCGTAGAAAACAATATCTGGTTTTACTACCGGCGTAGGTATTTCCATGGGATCATCCTCGCAACTAGTAAGAAAAAAAAGGGAGGGAACGGCTAATAGTAATAATAGGGAACTGAATCTTTTACTCATAAAAAAGGTTTAAAGTTGATTAATACCGACACATACGGAAAACAGATAGTTTGGGATTGATAAGGACAAACTATTCTTGGGGCCAAATGCAGTAAGGAATTTTATTCTGTTTCCGCTATAGGTTTTATCAGAATCTTCTTGTTTACGAGACTTTCGGCCAACAGTTGCCCATAAGTGTGGGCAAGTGCATTTTTGGAAACAAAGTCGAAGGAACGGCTGCGGGCAGTATATATAAGCTGTCGGCTTGTTAAGTCATAAAAATTATTCTCCCAGATATACCGGGTTTCCTCCCCATAATAGCCGGGAGTATAGATTTTTTCTGCCACAGCATTATAATACCGGTTGAAAAAGCCGGTTTGATTATACTTGTCGTAGTCGGTTATTTTTCCGGGAACATAATAGGGTTCTTTCTTTTTATCGAGTAATACGATGGTGAGTATAGCATCAAAACCTTTTCCTTCAAGAGCGGCTTTGGCGGTGGCAGTATCACCTTTTATAAATGTGCCCGGGGTAAATATTTTGTTAGAGGCTAGTGCCAGGTATCCCATTGCCCTCAGATCATCCGCCAGATGATTTTCCATTTTTGTTTGTAGTTCGTTGTCATTATCGGTAAGCACACCAAGCACTAATATTTTTTTGTATTGTTTGGGAGCCACATCTTTTGCAGTCCATGATTGAGTTATTTTGCTGGGCTGGCAAGAGATGAGAAATGCAAGTAATGAAATGAAAAATAATTTTTTCATTGTGATACTTTGAGTGTATGAAAGTATAACTGGTTAATAACAGGTAAGCTGAGAAGGGTCAGGTTAAGACAGAATCTTGGTCAGGTCAATGTTTCGAGAATCATCAGCTTTTTGCCGGTTCATCTTTAAAAACTGTTTTCAACCGGTGCAGTTTTTTTGATTGTAAGAAATGAATCACTTTCTTTTCGGTGATATGATGCAATGGCACAAGCAGGCAGGCTATTAAAACTTTTATTGATAAAATAGGTAAGGGAGCACCATGAAACCAATGATGCAGCTTTGAATCAAGTATAAGAATAATAAACTCAAAGATAAAAATAAAGGATACAAAAGCTAATCCTCTGATCAACCATTTGGGTGGATGAAAGAAACCGATAGCAAGCAAACCAATTAATAATAGAATGGCACCAAGTATGATGAAGCGGTATTGAATATCATGTTTCCTTTCTGTTGCTTTTTTTGCCGCTTCTTCGGTTTTCGCCATACTTTCTTCTTCGGCGGCTATCTCTTCCTTCAGGATATCTTCTATTTTACTTTGGTTGTCAAGACTATCCCTGTATAAATCGTAGTTTCTTTTTGCCGACAGGGCATTTTTATAATCACCCAATGCTGTATAGATAGAGTCTAAGTTTTGATAAACCGCTGGAAGTCTTGAAATGTCATGAAGTGAATCAAATTTAGATAGTGCTAATTCCATTGGTGGTAATGCCTCGGCGTAACGGTTATATTTTTTTAGATATTCTCCATAGTTAAAAAGACAGAAGGCAGTGTTGATCTTTAACTTACTTGAATAGGAAAGAGCAATTACTTTACGATAATACCAGTCAGCAGAGTCATGATCACCGGCGATTTCACTAAAAACACCTTTTATGCTATACAAACTCATTGAATCACCTGTTCGGGAGTAGTATTCAACCAGTTTATATTTCTTTGCTTCCTCCGCAGCTTTTAAATAATCATTCTGATAATAGTACATAGCCCACAAGCCATTTACAGCAAAATATTTCCTGTTTGAGTTGTTGGCAATTTCTGCATTTTTAATCACAGTTTCGAAATACTCTTTTGCTGCCGGGTAATTTTTTAATCCTACATAGGCATTGGCGATAGTATTATCTGCAAACAAAAGAGAAGTGGTGTCTTTAATTTTTTCATAATATTTTTTGGCAATATGATAATAAGAAATTGCTTTTTCATACTCTTTAACCTGGCTGTAATTATCACCAAGGAATTGATTGACCTG
>JANNMN010000016.1:0-378579 GCA_031397865.1 Chitinophagaceae bacterium | reverse complement strand
AACGGGTGCATTGGTTTTAGATGTTCGGGATGCCGTTGATTTCGCTAAAGGCTTTATTCCCAATTCCATCAACATTGGTATTGACGGCAGCTTTGCTCCATGGGTTGGTGCAATGATCCCCGATGTAAAACAAGAAATCTTATTAGTTACAGATGAAGGACGTGAAGAAGAAGTAGTAACAAGATTAGCAAGAGTTGGTTATGATTATTCATTAGGCTATATAAAAGGCGGATTCACGGCATGGGAGAACAGTGGAAAAGAAGTTGATTTTATAGAAAGAATATCAGCAGAAAAGCTGGCGGATGAACTTACAAGGAACACTGACATTAACATTATTGATGTACGTAAGAGCAGTGAATATGATGCTGAACATTTAGAAAATGCTGAAAACGCTCCTTTAGATTTTATTAATGAAAGCATGCTGAAATTAAACAAAGACAAAACCTATTATGTGCATTGTGCAGGTGGCTATCGTTCAATGATCTTTACTTCTATTCTTCGGGCAAGAGGTTATGATAAATTAATTGATGTGAAAGGCGGCTTTAAAGAAATAAAGGATAGCAGCCAATTCAAGATCACAGAATTCGTTTGTCCTTCTACTCTTTTGTAAATAAATAATTGAAACAAAAACATGAATATGATTGAATGGTTAAAACAACCCTGGCCCTGGTATGTAGCCGGTCCTTTAATAGGATTAACAGTACCAGCTTTATTATTATTGGGAAATAAAACCTTTGGCATCTCTTCCTCATTGCGGCATATATGTGCAGCTTGTTTGCCTTCAAAAATTCCATTCTTTCAATATGATTGGAAAAAAGAAATGTGGAATTTATTTTTTGTAGCCGGTGTTCTTATTGGAGGTTTTATTGCTGCGCAATTATTAACCAGTCCTGAACCGATGCAGGTAAATCCAAAACTAACAGCAGAGCTGGCCACTTATGGTGTTACCAATTATGATAACATTGTTCCCAACGATTTGTTTTCATGGTCATCACTGCTATCAGTAAGAGGTTTTTTTATGATAGTGATTGGTGGTTTCCTCGTTGGCTTTGGTACAAGGTATGCCGGCGGTTGCACTTCAGGTCATGCTATTATGGGATTGAGTAATCTGCAATGGCCTTCTTTAGTAGCCACTTGCTGTTTTATGGCTGGTGGTTTTATCATGGCCAATTTAATTCTTCCTTTTATTTTAAAATTATAAGCAGCTATGGAAATGAATGAAACGATAAAAGAAAAGAAGCATCATGAATTTTTAGCGGAGAATACTGACTTTGAAGTTCGTTCACTGGATGCTGTTTGTTTTAATGAATCTGAATTAAAACACCCATGGTGGTATAATCTTAAATATGCCTTTGCAGGACTGTTGTTCGGAATTATCCTTGTAAAAGCAGAAGTGATCTCCTGGTTCAGGATACAAGAAATGTTTCGTCTGCAAAGTTTTCATATGTATGGCGTTATTGGTTCTGCAGTAGTGGTGGGTATTATTTCTGTGTTGATAATAAAAAAATTCAAACTTAAAACTATTTATGGTGAGCCAATTGAATTTGTATCCAAAAAATTTAACAAAGGAAATATTTACGGCGGCTTGATCTTCGGATTAGGTTGGGCTATTACGGGTGCATGCCCCGGTCCTTTGTTTGCCCAAATAGGCACAGGAGCTTTGGTGATCATTGTTAGCTTACTAAGTGCTATTGCAGGCACATGGTTTTATGGAAAATTTAGAAACATTTTACCGCATTAATACTCGTAGTCTACTATTTAAATAAAGAATATTTCTATCGCAGGAAAATTTCTCCCAACTTTATAAAAAACTATTCTTCTTTCTTTACAGGTGTTAATAATTTTTCTTCTATCAACTGCCGAAAAACATGTTTAGGTAATGCACCGGGCTGCATCATTGGTTCGCCATTGGCATCAATAAAAAGAAAGGTGGGAATACTTTGAATGCCAAATACAGACGACAATTCCTGTTCAGCATCAGTATTTACCTTATAAATCATCAACCGGCCCTCATATTCTTTTGAAAGCTCTTCCAGCAAAGGTGCCACCGTTTTGCAGGGACCACACCAGTCAGCATAAAAATCAATAATGGCCGGGAATTCACCCTGGTATTTCCAGTCCTGCTCCGTTTCATAGTTAAATACTTTGTCCTTAAAATCCTGCGTCGTCATTTGTATTGTTGCCATAGAAATTGTTTAAAATAAAATTACTTACGGTACTGTCATTGATCTGTGATACTTGTCACCAAAAAGACTGCCAAAAAAAATTCGGATGGTCTTGAAAGTTGAACATTTAAATCATAGCATCTGCTGATTATCATCAATAGCTGCAAAACAGATGCAGGCTACTTTAGCCCCATAAAATATTTGTTATGTCAATACATCATCAGATAGTAATAGTTGGCGGCGGAAATGCCGGCATCTCTACAGCCTCCCAGTTACTGCGAAAAAACAAGCAACTTGATATTGCTATTATCGAACCGTCCGAAAAACATTACTATCAGCCTGCATGGACATTAGTAGGTGCCGGCGTTTTTAATATTAAAGACACAGAAAAAAATGAAGCAGATGTAATGCCGAAAGGGGTAAATTGGATAAAACAAAAAGTTGTTCTATTTCTACCAGATATAAATACGATCACCTTAGATAATAACGAAACGGTGAGTTATCAATTTTTAATAGTTGCACCTGGCATTCAACTAAACTGGAATGAAATAAAAGGATTAAAGGAAACACTGGGGAAAAATGGTGTTTGTTCGAATTATAGTTTTGACCAGGCTCCTTACACCTGGGAATGCATTAAAAACTTCAAAGGTGGTAAAGCCATCTTTACTAATCCAAATACTCCGGTAAAATGTGGCGGAGCTCCACATAAAATAATGTGGTTGGCGGCAGATTACTTTAAAAAAAATAAGGTATTTGAAAAAACTGCTATTGAATATTGGAGTGGCGGCACCCGGTTGTTTGGTGTAGATAAATATGAAAAAACATTAAAGAAGGTAGCTGAAAGAGATAAGGTGAAAATGAATTTTTATACAAAGCTGGTAGAAATTGACGGCCCAAATAAAAAAGCAAAATTCGAAGGTTTTGGAGAATCAAATAAGGGAAAAGAATATTGGGTTGATTTTGATATGATACATGTAACACCACCACAAAGTGCACCTGATTTTGTAAAACATAGTCCCCTGGCTAATGCTGCCGGTTGGGTAGATGTAGATAAAAACACTTTGCAGCATGTAACTTATCCAAATGTATTTTCATTAGGTGATGCTTCTTCATTACCTACTTCCAGAACTGGTGCTGCCATCCGCAAACAGGCACCGGTATTAGTAAAAAATTTGCTGGCAATGATAAATGATAAAGTGATAACGGGAAGTTATGATGGTTACACAAGTTGTCCTGTAATAACTGGTTATGGGAAATTAGTTTTATGCGAATTCGATTACAACAATAAACCAGTAGAAACATTTCCGGTGGACCAAAGCAAAGAAAGATGGACCATGTATCAATTGAAAAAAAGAATACTGCCCTGGCTATACTGGAATAAAATTTTGCCGGGAAAAATGTGACTTCATAATTAAATTAGAAATATGGCTGCTGAATAGTGGTCATTTTATTTTATATGATTTAATCGAAGTTGTTCTACATTAATAATTCATAAGTCTAAGCAACAGAAGCTTAATTTTGTACTCTTCTCTATAAAAAGAAAAACCCAGAACAAATAAAATGAGTGAAACAAAACCCCGTCGTGGTTATTTATCATCTTCATTGGGTTGCTATTGCCCCCGCTGCAGACAGGGAAAATTATTTCATCACCCACTTGGCATCAACCTGAAAAAAAATATGATGATGCATAAAGAATGCACGGTTTGCGGACAGGCAACAGAAATAGAAGTTGGCTTTTACTATGGCACCAGTTATGTTAGTTATGTGCTTACCGTGGCCATTAGTGTAGCGAGTCTTATTGCCTGGTGGTTCATTATCGGCTTATCTACTACCGACAATCGTTTTTTTTATTGGCTTGGTTTTAATGCGGTGTTACTTTTAGCTTTGCAGCCCTGGCTCATGCGGGTTAGTCGCAGCCTTTGGATATCCTGGTTTGTAAAATTTGATCCTGATTGGAAAGAGCATCAACCGGAAGATTTTTCTGAAAGGATGAATGCGGATCAGGCAAATAATTGGTAAAAGAAAACCCAACGCTGCAAAAAACAGGCTGGGTTACAAATCTAGCGGAGACTAAGGGATTCGAACCCTTGATACAGTTTCCCGTATACACACTTTCCAGGCGTGCTCCTTCAACCACTCGGACAAGTCTCCTTTATGAAGGTTTCTATTTCAAGCCAACCATTCTTACAAGTCGCCTATAATGGGTTGCAAAAGTAACGGTTCAATTTTCAGCAACCGAATAATTTTTCAGCATTTGCGGTAGTAATTGCAGCTACTTCATCCACTGAAATATTTTTAATTAATGCCAATTTTTCTACCACATATTCCAAATAAGCCGGTTCATTTCTTTTACCTCTGAAGGGCATGGGTGCCAGGTAAGGTGCGTCTGTTTCCAGTACTATTTTCTCAAGACCTATATTTTCCATCACTTTATCCAACCCTGAGTTTTTAAAAGTAAGCACCCCTCCTATGCCCAGGTAAAAATCAAGATCCATTATTTTTTTTGCCTGCTCCTCATTGCCTGAAAAACAATGAAACACCCCTTTCAATTTACCTGTTTGATTTTCTTTTACCACATCTATACATTCATCAGTAGAATTGCGGGAATGAATAACGATGGGCAGATCCATTTCCAATGCCCATTTTATCTGTTCTTTAAATGCTACATATTGCTGATCAGTAAATGTTTTATCCCAATAAAAATCCAGCCCTGTTTCTCCCACTGCTACAAACTTTCTTTTATCAAAATAACTTCTGGCCATTTTTAATTCATCTAGGTAATTGTCTTTTATGGAGCAGGGATGCACTCCCATCATACTTAAACAGCGGCCGGGATTTTCATCTTCAAGCTTCAGCATTTGTGTATGAGTGCTGCTATCAATAGCCGGCATCAATATTTTACCAACTCCTTCCTTTTCAGCTCTTTCCAGCATCAATTGGCCGTCGGTTTCAAACTCGGTGGAATAAATATGCGAATGAGTGTCTATCAAATTCATTTTCAATCTCCTTTAATTGGCAAAACTCCATAAAAACTTTAAGAATCCTTTAAACTTTAACCAATAAAAGCCATCTTAAACCCGTTATTCTGCAACTAAACCAAAAAAAAATAAACTTATGAAACTGAGTTTCAAATCAACCACACTTTTATTCCTTTTCCTTGTATCCACAATGCTTTTCATTACTTCTTGCCAAAAAGAAACAAGTCAGACCGGCACAGATGATGAGCAACAGATGGAAGCATCAAGGGTTTCTGGTGAAGGTGATACCGAAGCCGAATTCATTTTTGATGGCACTTTTAATGATGTGATGGGTGTAAATGACGAAGTAGGAATTGGTGGCACCGGTGTATTTGGCCGCATAAATGCTTGTCCTACAGTAACATTTGTCCAATTAAATGCCCCAAATCGTTTTCCGTTAAAAGTAACTCTTGACTTTGGAGTTACAGGCTGTACCGCCCCTGATGGACATTTTAGAAAGGGTAAAGTTGTAACTACCTATTCTCATCCGCTTTTATTAGCCGGAGCTACGGCAACCACAGAATTTGTAGATTTCTATTTTGATAGTACAAAAGTGGAGGGTCGTCACATTATTACCAATAACAGTACTCCAGTACCTCCGGGCACAGCGCCTATTGATCGTAAGTTTACCGTAAAGGTGATTGACGGAAAGCTGACTAAGCCAAATGGCAATTTTGTAGCCTGGAATAGCACTAAAACAATTACCCAGATTGAAGGCCTTCATACCATCATACACCTGGATGACATATTTAAAGTAGAAGGACATGCCAGCGGAAATTTGAAGAGAGGAGCTCTTCTTGTTCGCTGGGAATCAAATATAATTGAACCCCTGATAAAACGGTTTAACTGCCGGTGGATAGTAAGAGGGAAAATACGGACAATAAGGGCCAATATCGGTACAAACAGCCCTTGGATAGCCGTTCTGGATTTTGGTGCCGGCACCTGCGATAACCGGGCGGTACTTACAATTAATGGAATTCCCCACCAAATTACTTTGCCGTAATTAAAAAATTATTATACCTTTAAACCAGTTTTCATAGGGTACGGATTAAAAACGGGCCAGGGTTTCTACCCCGGCCCTAACTTTTTATAAGACCTGCCTCATCTTTCTTTTGCTGCATCTCTATTGAATTAAATGAATATCCTTTACTCAAAAAAAATTCAATTGTTTTTGGTAATGCATATTGTAAACGGGGAAAAGCTTTCCCACTGTCATGAAAAATGACAATCGAACCAGCTCTTGTTTTTTCAATTACATATTGCAAACATTTTTCATTGCTGAGTGATTCATCAAAATCTCCACTCAATACATCCCACATTACAATCTTATAATTTTTTAATTTTTTTGCCTGTGCATTTTTAATTCGACCATAAGGTGGTCGAAATAAATAAGAGTTTATACTTAGTGATGCTGCTCTTACATCATCAACATATTTTTCAGTATCCGTCTTCCATCCATTTACATGATTGTAAGTATGATTGCCGACGCTATGTCCTTCCGCTAATATTCTTTGATATATCTCCGGATTATCGACAACATTTTTTCCAATGCAAAAAAAAGTGGCTTTGGCGTTGCACTTTTTTAATTCATCCAATACAAATGGTGTGGCAACAGGATGTGGGCCATCATCAAAAGTGAGATAGATTATTTTATCAGCAATATTAATATCCCAGATATAAGAAGGATAGATCTTCTTGAGCCACCAGGGAGTTTTTACAAAATATTTCATGCTTATTTAAAGGCACAAGGTACAAGATACAAGGGACAAGAAATACAAACCTTAGTTTAGCACTTGTTCCTTGTGCCCTGTGCCTTGGCCCTTGTATCTTCATCGTTATCTTTGCACTCTTATGAATAAAAAAGTGAGAGTTCGTTTTGCTCCTTCTCCTACAGGCGGTTTGCACCTGGGCGGAGTAAGAACCGTTTTATACAATTATTTATTTGCCAAAAAACATGGTGGCGATTTTTTAGTAAGGATTGAGGATACCGACCAGAGTCGCTATGTGGCAGGTGCAGAAGAATATATTTTTGATACATTAAAATGGTGCGGACTGGAACCTGATGAAAGTGTGCAGCATGGTGGCGACTATGGTCCTTATCGCCAGAGTGAGAGAAAAGCAAGCTATCGCCAATATGCAGAGCAGTTGGTAAATGATGGACATGCATATTATGCATTTGACACTCCGGATGAACTGGAAAAGATGCGACATAATTTTAAAACAGATCAAAATACATCGCCGCAATATGATCATACTATCCGGATAAAAATGAAAAATTCATTGACGTTAACGGATGAGGAAACAAAAAAATTATTGGCTGATGGCACACGACATGTTATCCGAATAAAAATGCCCGAGAATGAAACGGTGAGTTTTATTGATATGATACGTGGCGAAGTAAGTTTTGATACTTCATTAGTGGATGATAAAGTTTTATTGAAAGCAGATGGAATGCCTACATATCATTTGGCAGTTGTGGTAGATGATTATGGAATGAAGATCAGTCATGCTTTTCGTGGAGAGGAATGGTTGCCATCTGCACCCGTACATATTTTATTATGGAAATATTTATTCGGTCTGGAAAATATGCCGCAATGGGCACACTTTCCTTTGATACTCGGGCCCAATGGAAAACTAAGTAAAAGAGATGGAGCTAAATATGGCTTCCCTGTATTTGCAATGAACTGGACCGATCCGAAAACAAATGAATTGGTTGAAGGCTTTAAAGAAAAAGGATTTTTACCTGAAGCTTTTATTAACCTGCTGGCTTTATTAGGCTGGAATGACGGTAGCGAACAGGAAATTTTTACCAAAGAAGAACTCATTGAAAAATTTTCGATGGAAAGAGTACATAGTGCAGGGGCAAAGTTTGATTATGATAAAGCGAAATGGTTCAATCATGAATGGATAAAAAAGTCGGGAGTTGGGAGTCTGGAGTCTGGAGTTAAGAATCTTTTATCAAAAGAAGGCATTAATGTTACTGATGATGTTTTACTGAAAAAAGTAATTGAACTTGTGAAAGATCGTTGTACGTTACTTCCGGATTTTGTACAACAGTCCTCTTTCTTTTTTAAAACTCCTGAAAGCTGGGATGTAGATGCAGTAAAACCAAAATGGAACGAACAGAAAAAACAATTCTTTACAGAGCTCATCAGCAATTTTGAAAACACTGATAAATGGGACGCTACAGTATTAGAAAATAATTTTCAAACAACGGCTGTTGCCAACCATATAAAACCAGGTGAATTGCAATTACCGCTGCGCATCATGCTGGTGGGTGGCAAATTCGGACCTCCTGTATTCCAGATCGCTGCTTTGCTGGGAAAAGAGGAAACGATTAAAAGAATAAGGACGGCAATAAATATGTTTTAATAGTCGTTAAACTCTTTTTATAATATCCTGTCTGAAACACCAATGAAAAAACTATTACCGCTGCTTTGCCTTCCCGTCTTCATTGCTTGTAAAAAAGAAGGTTCTACTAATCCACCTCCCACAGTTGTTGACAGTGCCAGTGTTATGGTTATAAATGGCTATGGTGCCGGAAAATATAAAGTGGGTGACACCGTTCATATTTTTAGTGTCGCCTATAGTACTAACCAACTATTTGATACATGGACAAGCAGTGATGCTACTTTACTCAATGGAAAAAATGAATGGCATACATGGTTTATAATGCCTGCCAAAAATGTAAGCTTTTCCGGAAGTCTAAAAACTATAACACCGCTCACCTTAAACTTTGAACAAATAAGAGGCCGTGACAGGATGAAACCTGTTTATTCTTTTTTTCCTGCAGGCCATAAAGGATTTGTTTTATTGCTGCATGGCTCTGGCGGCACAGCCCAGCATTTTGTAAGCAGTTATGAATACCAGCAACTGATCAAAGATTTAGTGAATGATAATTTTGGTGTAATAATTACCGAAGCAGAAGAAGCCACTACTGGTATTGATGTGAATGGTGATGGAAAATTAAGATGGGGAACTATTCCTTACGACTCTGTAACAAACATTGACTTTGCTAATATCAAAATCATTACGGATACACTTTATAACCGTGGGACGACCAACCGTAGCAAATTTCGCTATTCAGTGGGCATGAGCAATGGAGGAAATTTTTCATCTTATCTATCGGCACTTTTTAATTATAAAGCCGGTGTTAGTTATTGTGCCCCTTCGGGAAATCCAATTGCCTCTACTTCTTCCGTACCGCTGCAATTTTGTATGGCCAGGTTTGACAACAATGAAAACGTTGGACCAACAGGTAATGCCAATGCGTTGACCAATTCTCAAACATTTACAAGCCGTGGTATTTGCAGTAAATATTTAATGCAGGAACATTCACCTTTATATCCGGAAAGGTTTGCCCGCAAAGGAGATATCAGTATTGCCAAATCAATGGCTGTTTTCAATGAATTAAAAAGCAAAGGATTTCTTACCAGTAAAATTTATTTCATTGGATTTTCTGATGCATTGACAACTGCTTACCAGGGTAACCCCACAGCATTTCCTGAATTAAATAGCTTAACGATATTGCAAAAACTGACGGTGATAGAACAAATAGATCTTGCTGTTGCCGATCACCAGATGTATAGTGATTTTAACAGGGCCACATTGAAGTTTTTAAATTCACAGTGCCAGTAAAAATTTAGCCCTGTGCCTGTATCATTTGCATCACTGAAATAAATTCATTTTCACCAAAGCTTTCAATCAACTTTATATCTTCAGGAAGTAATTTAAACAAGCCGCTGGTGTTTTGTTGCACCTGCGCTGCCGTTCTTATTCCCGGAATTATTGTTGATACCTGCGGATAGCTGAGTATATAACTCAAGGCCAGTTGCGTTTTATTACACTTATATTTTTTACATAATTGCCAAACTGGTTCAAGAGCTGCAGCAGTAGTGGCTACAACTTCCTTTGTCAATCTTTTTTTACGATGATCATTTTCTGCAAAAGAAACACCGTTATCAAACTTACCGGTAAGCAACCCAAACTGTAAGGGCATTCTTGCAATGATGCCATATCCTTTTTTATTTGCTTTCTCCAGCAAGGGCAGGGCTTTTTGATTGAGAAGATTAAATACCAGTTGGAAACCGCTACCAAAATTTTGATCCAATAAAAATTCAGCCTCCGGCATTGGGTCAAATGTATTTAATGATAATCCCCAGTAGCGAATCTTGCCTTGTTGCTGCAATTGTTGCATAGCTTCAATACATTCTCCTTGTTGCAAATGCTGAAGCCGTGCGGTATGCAACTGGTAATAGTCTATGGTGTTTCTTTTTAATCGGCGCAGACTTTCTTCGCAAGCACTCAATATATACTCTTTTGAATAATCCACAGTAAACTCATCATTGCGGGAAACATTTCCCACTTTAGTAGCAATGATCGCCTTTTTATTTTCCCCAATTATTTCTCCCAGCAATTCTTCTGAATGTCCCAAGCCATAAATATCAGCGGTATCAAAAAAATTAATACCTGCATCCAGCGATGAATGAATAGCCTTATCGGAAACCGCATCATCCGAATGGCCCCAGCCGATTGAAGTGGTGCCGATCATAGCTCCACCGCCAATAGCCCAGGCACCAAAACCAATTTCGCTAACGAGAAGGTCCGTATTTCCAAATTTTCTGTATTGCATAATGTAATTTACGAAGCTGTTGCATAAAGAAATGTATTTTTGACCGCATAAGATTTACTACATGAACAGACCCGTAAGAGTTTTAGTGGCCAAAGTCGGACTTGATGGCCACGACCGTGGTGCCAAAGTAATTGCCACAGCATTAAGAGATGCCGGTATGGAAGTGATCTATACCGGTCTTCGACAAACACCGGAGATGGTGGTAAATGCCGCCTTGCAGGAAGATGTAGATGCAATAGGCATCAGCATTCTTAGTGGTGCACACAATACGGTTTTTCCGAAAGTGATTACATTGATGAAAGAAAAAAAAATGGATGATGTGTTACTCACCGGCGGTGGCATCATTCCGGAAGACGATATGAAATCGCTGAATGAAATGGGAGTAGGGAAATTATTTGCACCGGGCACACCTACATCTGAAATTTCGGATTATATAAAAGGTTGGGTAAAAGAAAACAGAAACTTCTAAAATATTTTTATGTACCAGGCACTACTTACCTCTCTTGACAATAACATTTTCACTATTACTATTAATCGTCCTGACAAACTGAATGCATTAAACAACACAGTGTTTGAAGAACTCAATAAAGCATTGGATGAAATAGAAAATAATTCCGAGATAAAATCTGTTATCATTACTGGTGCAGGGCCAAAAGCATTTGTAGCCGGTGCAGATATTGCAGAGTTTGGTGGATTGAATAAACAAGATGCAATGGTATTGGCAAAAAGAGGACAGGATACTTTTGCAAGAATTGAAAATTCTGCCAAACCAATTGTTGCTGCTGTAAATGGTTTTGCACTCGGCGGTGGTTGTGAGTTGGCAATGAGTTGTCATTTCAGAATAGCAAGTGAGAATGCAAAGTTTGGACAACCGGAAGTAAATCTTGGATTGATACCGGGCTATGGCGGCACACAGCGATTGGTACAATTGATTGGTAAAGGAAAAGCGATGGAGCTGTTAATGTCAGCTAATATGATAGATGCAAATGAAGCCAAACAACTTGGGTTAGTGAATTATGTTACTACTCCTGAAACTTTATTAGAACATACTTCAAAAATTCTTTCTGTTATAAACTCAAAGGCTCCGCTGGCAGTTGCAAGTTGTATCAAAGCGGCCAATGCTGTGTATGATGAAACAAAAGATGGCTATGCATTGGAAATTGAGGAATTTGGAAATGCATCTACGACAGAAGATATGAAAGAAGGTGTAACAGCTTTTTTAGAAAAAAGAAAAGCTAATTTTAGCGGCAAATAATTTACTCAAAATATTCGTCTGCAAAAACCCTGATCACTTTTACAAACCGGCTGAGGTAATATCGTTCTAATGGAGAAATGACCACTCCCATAGCTTTGCCGGAAGAGGAATGAATGAAATAAAGTTTGTCCTCCACTATATTTTCTACAATACCCATATGCCCGACAATGCGGATGGTGCTATCGGTACCGGTAAATAAAATAAGATCACCGGGTCTTGCATTTTCTACAGCCACTTCTGTTCCATAGTTGGTAAAGTCAACCGAAGAACGGGGTACTTTTATATTGAAATGATTAAATACATAAGTGATAAAACCGGAGCAATCAAATCCTTGAGCAGGATCAGTTGAGGCGTATAAGTAGGGAACACCGATTAATGTTCGGGCAAAAGCAACAATAGAATCTGGATGACTTTTTCGAATAGGCAAATCACCAATTGCTACCCTTGGTTCAGGAACAGGAGTTTCTCCATCATCATTAGTGCTTACTGTAATTACCAAGCTATCATCGGCGGGTATTTCTATCGGTTGATTCTCGTTGCTTACGCAACCAGCGGAAGCAAGCAAAATCCCAACGGATAAAAATAAATTAGAAAAAGAGATCATAGTAATCATAGTTTAATGCTCCACCAGTTTCTCATCAATCAAATATGCTGCCACACCACTTATATTATCATTTCCCTGTGCATCCTGCAGATACACCCGAAAGGAAGTGATCATTTTTACAGGAAAAGTCAAGATTCGCTTTCTACCCACATTGTTGCCCTGTATTTCCCCAACCTTATTTTCTCCATCATATAATATTATGCTGAAGCGACGGATTGTTTGTCCCAGATGAATAGCTTCCCGCAACACAATACAATTTATTCTTTGCGGCTGCGGCAACTGTACAATAAAATTTTGCAGGTTGATGCCATAGTAGGCCGATGTAGTATCAAATCCACGAAGCAATAGAGATTTCTTACTCAGATCTTTTTCACTGAATTCATAATAGGTATCTGCCTCTTTCAAAAGATTTGTACTAAAACTTTCATCCCGAAGTTTTTTAAACCCTACCAATGCGGCCGAATCATTTTCATGAATCAATCCTCTCCTATCTGGCGGTACATTTAATAAGAGATTAGCACCACGACCAACAGATTGCAGGTACAAATCAAATAATTCATCCGGCTTTTTTACTTTATCATTTTCATTGGCATGATAAAACCAACTGGGCCGAATACTTACATCACACTCTGCCGGTATCCATTGTTTACCAAAATAATTTCCATGGTTCAATGTATCTGTTTCCGGTGCACCCAATCCTCTTTTAAATCCGGCGGTGTCTAAAAAATTCCAATTCGGATCACCGGCCTTCCCATTTTCATTACCTACCCAGCGGATGTCCGGACCAATATCACTGAAGATAACAGTGCGGGGTGATAACTGTCTTACCGTATTTTCAAATCTGCGCCAATCATACACTTGCTTTTTTCCATTGGGGCCTTCGCCATTTGCACCATCCCACCACAGCTCCCAGATTGGCCCATAGTTTGTAAATATTTCTTTCATCATATTTACAAATACATCATTGTATTTTTCAGTGCCATAGTCCGGATGGTTTCTATCCCACGGTGAAATGTAAACACCAAACTTCAATCCATATTCTTTGCAGGCCATTGATAATTCTTTCAGCACATCACCTTTACCATCTTTCCATTTACTTTCCCGTACCGTATGTTTGGAATATTTGCTGGGCCATAAACAAAATCCATCATGATGCTTGGCAGTAATAATTATTGCTTTTGCTCCAGCTTGTTTGGCAATGCGGCACCATTGGCGGCAATCAAGATCGGTGGGATTAAAGATTGTTTCCGGTTCATCACCTTCTCCCAATTCTTTATCAGTAAAAGTATTGGGACCAAAATGCATAAATAAGTAATACTCTGTTTCATGCCAGGCCAGTTGCTGTTTGGTTGGTAGCGGTCCTGCATTTTGTGCAGCACATTGCAGGGATACCAGAAAAAATAGTAGAATGATTGTGCGGTTCATACCACCAATTTACTATCCCCACTCCAAGGTAAAAAGTAAAATAATTTACAACACTTCAGGGCATCTCATTTCCTCTTTGGCCTACCTTTGCCCCGCCCTGGCAAACTGCCAGCATATTTTTTCTTTTAAAATTTATACAGAATGGAATACCGGATTGAAAAAGATACTATGGGCGAAGTAAAAGTACCAGCAGATGCCTACTACGGTGCACAAACACAACGCAGCATTGATAATTTTAAAATTGCACAGGACATCAACCGGATGCCAAAAGAAATTATTGCCGCATTTGCTTATTTAAAAAAAGCGGCGGCTATTACTAATAATGAAGCTGGTGTATTACCAAAAAATAAATCAATACTAATAGGTAAAGTGTGTGATGAGATATTGAAAGGAAAGCTGGATGATTATTTTCCACTGGTAGTATGGCAAACCGGAAGCGGCACACAAAGCAATATGAATGTGAATGAAGTGGTAGCTTATCGTGGCCATGTATTAAAAGGTGGCAAGCTTACCGATAAAGAAAAATTTCTGCATCCGAATGATGATGTAAATAAATCACAATCATCCAACGATACTTTTCCTACGGCCATGCACATTGCGGCCTATAAAATATTGGTAGAGACCACTATTCCAGGTATAAAAAAACTGCGGGATACACTGGCTAAGAAAAGCAAACAATACATGAAGGTGGTAAAAATTGGTCGTACACACTTTATGGATGCCACACCGCTTACTGTTGGTCAGGAGTTCAGCGGATATGTTTCTCAATTAGATCATGGATTAAAAGCTATAAATAACTCACTGGATCATTTAAGTGAGCTGGCATTGGGCGGCACTGCGGTGGGTACGGGTATCAACACTCCTCCCGGTTATGATGTAAATGTTGCAAAGCATATTGCAAAATTAACAGGACTTCCTTTTATAACGGCTAAAAATAAATTTGAAGCATTGGCTGCACATGATGCGATAGTAGAAGCACATGGTGCATTAAAAACGGTGGCCGTTAGTTTAATGAAGATCGCTAATGATATCCGGATGCTTTCATCAGGACCAAGAAGTGGGATAGGTGAAATATTTATTCCGGATAATGAACCCGGTTCATCCATTATGCCTGGCAAAGTAAATCCTACGCAGTGCGAAGCATTAACAATGATTGCTGCACAGGTAATGGGTAATGATGTAGCCATCAGTATCGGTGGTGCAAGTGGCCATTTTGAATTAAATGTTTTTAAACCGGTAATGATCTATAATTTTTTGCATAGTGCAAGATTAATTGGTGACGGTTGTGTTTCTTTCAATGATAAATGTGCGATAGGATTAAAACCAATTGAAGACAACATAAAAAAACATGTGAACAACAGCCTGATGCTGGTGACAGCTCTCAATACAAAAATTGGTTACTACAAAGCAGCGGAGATAGCACAGAAGGCACACAAAGAAGGAACTACTTTAAAAGAAATGGCGGTGAAGTTGGGCTATGTTACTCCTTCAGAATTTGATGAATGGGTAAAGCCAGAAGGCATGGTGGGAAAGATCAATTAAAGGCAGAATAGTAAAACTCCTATAGTAAAAAGTGAAGTTAACGGCAGTTCTTCACTTTTTTTATGCTCCAATACTTGCAAATGTGCCCTTCCCTGTTCTATCTTAACAATAGCAATTATCCAAACCCTATTTAAAAAAGCTAAATCCGCAACTATGAACAGCAAAGATCTATCTACGGACAAGAAAGTTGAAGAAAAAAAAGACAGCCTTGCCGACACCCGATCTCCTTATTTAAAAGCAATTCTTTCAGGTGCCAGCCAGTTAATAAATTCTGGCAGAGTTTTATCCATGATAAATCCTGATAGAGATGCTGCCCTTCGCTACATTAAGGAGAGTGCTATGATGAGAAAATGCTAACAGCATTGACTCAATGAATATGGTAAATCCCTTGTGAATATAAACCCAAAAAACAAAGCCCCTGAAAAGGGGCTTTAATTATTTTTATCTAAAGAAGAATTTTATTTCTACAGGGAATTGAAATTTACAATACCTGCATCTTATCACTTATTTCCGTATTTGTTTCTACAGTAGTATGCGTTTCTTCCGGGTGATTCTTTTTAAACAACCTCCGCTGAAAAAGCAACAAGGTGATAACGCCAATAGAAATAGAAGCATCCGCAATATTGAAGATGGGACTAAAAAATTCAAAACTATCGCCGCCAACAAAAGGAACCCAAGAGGGAAAATGCTTGTTTACAATAATAGGGAAGTAAAGCATATCTACCACACTGCCATGTAAAAAAGAAGAATAACCGTTGGAAGAAAAAGAGGCTACATCCGTGTAGCCAACGTAATCACCATGCGGAAGAATAGAAGCATCAAAATGCAATCCTTTGTCGAATATCATTCCGTAAAACATGCTATCAATAAGATTGCCCAATGCACCGGCATAAATTAGCGAGGCACAAATAATAAACCCTCTGCTGTATTGCTGCTTTACCAAACGACCAAGATACCAGGTACCAAAAATTACCGCAGCCAGGCGAAATAATGTCAGGATCATTTTACCTGTTTCATTGCCAAACTTCCAGCCCCATGCCATGCCGGGGTTTTCAATAAAATGAAGGCGAAACCAATCCATACCCATCACCCTTGTTACCTCCCCGGTAGGATGATTTGTTTTGATCCATATCTTCAAGACCTGGTCAATAATGATGATGACAGCAATAATTAATGCAACATGTTTGAGTTTCAGTGTCTTCATGATTTGGCAAATATACAGCTTTGAGGTTTTGGGGATTTTAGCAATGATGTTAATTATTATTCTTCAAAATACACCCTTTTTACCCGTTGCGAAATACCCGTCATTATTTCATACGGTATAGTTTCGGCCCATCTTGCCACCTGTTGCACCGGCAACTCTTTTCCAAATATCACCACTTCATCTCCTTCCTTCACATCGGGCATATTGGTAACATCTATCATAAACATATCCATACACACCGTACCTATCACCGGAAGTGTTTTACCATGAATACTCACTTTACCCACTCCATTTCCTAATCGCCGTGGATAGCCATCGGCATAACCAATACGTATGGTAGCGATCAATGAATCTTTATCCACCGTTCCTTTACGATTATAACTTACTGAATCGCCAGCCTTCAATTTTTTTAGCTGCGCAATAGTTGATTTTAAAGTTGTGACCGGTTGCAATTTTAATTTACTGGATGCTGCACTATCCACTCCGTATAATCCAATACCCAGCCGCACCATATCCATCTGCATTTGTGGGTGACGAATAACTGCTGCGGAATTAGCCATATGTTTTATAAAAAAATACCCAAG
Organism: Chitinophagaceae bacterium; assembly: GCA_031397865.1. Classification (GTDB taxonomy): domain Bacteria; phylum Bacteroidota; class Bacteroidia; order Chitinophagales; family Chitinophagaceae; genus JJ008. The sequence goes on along the minus strand of JANNMN010000016.1, from coordinate 361,151 downwards.
TTTTGTTTCCAATTGCTTGGCAGCTTTTTCAAACAAAGCAAACTGCTGTTTAGTAAAGGCATCCTGCGCAGCTTCTTCGCTGGCCGCAAAATGAGAAAAAACAGTTTGTACTTTTAATGATGTACTTGCCATTAATACATCAGCCAATTTATCCATATCATTCACTGAAAAACCAAGGCGGTTCATTCCGGTTTCTATTTCAATATGCACAGGATATTGTTGCAATCCTTCTTTACTAATAAATGCATCGAAGGCTTGTAATAATTCGAAAGAATAAATTTCCGGTTCCAGGTTATTATCTACAATAGCTTCGAAAGCATTCACTTCCGGGTTCATCACCATTATTGGTAACCCGATACCTGCTTTTCTCAATTCCACACCTTCATCTGCATAAGCCACCCCTAAATAATCTACTTTATGATATTGTAAAATACCGGCTATCTCTGCACCACCGCTACCATAGGCAAATGCTTTTACCATCGCCATTACTTTGGTAGAGGGCTTTAATAGTTGCTGATACTGTTGAAGATTATGTACTATAGCATTCAGATTAATTTCCAATACGGTACCATGTACTTTTTGCTCCAGCAATTGTACTATCTGCTCAAAGGCAAATACCCTCGCACCTTTTATTAAAATACTTTCGTCTTTAAACTGCGATGCTCTGAAATGCTGTACAAATTCCGTTGTCGAAGAAAATAATTCTACTTTTAAATCAATGTGATTTTCCTGCAATTGTTTTGTAACGGCAGCAGAAATCCTATCACCAATACCAATCAATCGTTGTACATGATGTTTAAGTAGATTTTCAAGTATCTGTTTATACAATTGCTCGTCTGGTATCCCACTTTGTAAAAAATCAGAAAGTATAATAGTTTTACCAGTACCTGCACTTTGCTGGTCTAAAAAATTCAAAGCAATTTCCAGCGAACTAAGATCGGCACTATAGCTATCATTTATTATTGAACAATGATTGATACCTTTTTTTAACTCCAGCCGCATGTTAACCGGTTGCAGCAGTTTCATTCGTTGCTGAATAATATCTTGGTCAACTTTCAGAAACGATAATACAGCCCAGCAGGTAGTAGCATTTTGTATAGAAGCATCATCGGTAAATAGTATTTCTATTGAAACGCTTTTATTATCCGTGATAATAGTTTTACCCGGTTGCTTTTTTATTTCTCCAATAGCAATAGGTGGTGGCTCAATCGAATTGATAAATAATTTTCTTTTCTCGGCTTCTTTTTCCTCTTCACTGATAAATCCTTCGCTGTGTGCTTCACCAATATTTGTCAACACTCCAATGGTGGGCTGAATAATTCTTTCCAACTTTTCCATTTCTCCTGGTCGGGAAATGCCTGCTTCAAATATGCCCAGTGTATTTTTTTCATTCATCGCCCATACACTTAGCGGCACACCTATCTGCGAATTATAACTACGGGGACTTCTTACAATATTATAATCTTCCTGCAGCAATTGATAAAGCCATTCTTTTACTATCGTTTTTCCATTGCTACCGGTGATACCAATTACTGGAAATGAAAACTGTTTTCTATGATGTACAGCTAATTGTTGCAGTGCATCCAATGTATCGGGCACTACTAAAAAATTGGCATCGGGGTATTCTTCTTTATTGGCAACATGTGTTACTACAAAATTGCGGACACCTCTTTTATATAATTCAGGGATAAACTGGTGACCATCTTTTCTAAAACCATGCAGGGCAAAAAATAATGAACTGCCCGCTGCATATACTTTGCGGCTGTCCAGTAGCAGGTATTCGATCGTATCATCGCTACTGATAAATTTTTCAGCATGAATGATACCGGCAATATTTAGAATGGAATAACTCAACTGTTATTGTGAAAAATATTTTACTGGCTTTCATCCGTTATATCTGCAGGTTCTCCCTTCTTTTGTATAAAAATAGAATAGAAAATAGAACCGGAAATACAAACAACGATCACACCTAAAGAAATAAATACCTGGGTTTGCTTATCTATTACCTGGCTTATCCATTTTTCTGCCAACATTTTTACTCCTATAAAAACCAGCACAATGGCAATACCCTGTTGCAAATAATCAAACTTGCTAACAGCTCCCCGCAATAAAAAAAATAACGAACGAAGACCCAATACCGCAAATATGTTGGAAGTATAAATAACTAATTTATCTCTTGATATTCCCATAACTGCCGGAATGGAATCCAAAGCAAATACAAGATCAATAGCTGCCAGCATAATAACTACTACAAACAAGGTGGTGTAAAATTTTTTGCCATCAATTCTTACCATGTATTTTCCATCGCCATCATGAGAAACAAGGGGTAAGATCTTTTTCATCCATTTATATACCTTGCTTTCATCCGGTTTAAATTCTTCATCATCACTGGCAGTAAACATTTTGTAACCTGTGTAAACCAAAAAGACACCGAATATATAAAGTACCCAATGAAATCTTTCTACCAGAGCTACACCTACAGTAATAAATATTATACGGAAAATGATAGCCATTAAAATTCCTGCAAGTAATACACGGCCATAATTTTTTTCTTTTACAGAAAAGGCAGAAAAAATAAGTATGAAAACAAAAATATTATCGATGCTAAGACTCCATTCCATCAGGTAAGCACTCAGGTATTCCAGTGCCAGGCTCTGCCCCTTTTGCACCCACATAAAAACAAAAAAAGCCAAGGCCAACCCCACCCAAAAGAATGTTTGATACAGTGCCTGGCGGATGGTAACTTTTTTACCTTTTTTACTTAACAAGCCAAGATCAAAAATCAATGCTATTAGAAGTAAAACTCCAAAGACAAGGTAGGTGAGCTGATCAGTATTCATGAACTATTTTTAGATAAGGTGCAAAGATAAAGAGAAGCAATCAGGCGGAGTCTATAAGTACAATAAAGACATATGCTATGCCGCATATTTTCTTTTGCGCAACTGCTGGTACAGCCAGCCAAAAAAGATAACCAGCAATATCGGCAAAGCAATATTGATAAACTGCCAGGTAGTTTTCTGCTCTTTTATCTTTTTGGAATCCAGCAGGCGAAGTACAATGTCCTTGTTGCGGGTTTCGCTGATGGCGGGATTGTTGGTTAGATATTCCAGGCAATTCATAAGAAAATCTTTATTGGCCGTTGGTACGAAATATTTTCCCCCGTCCCGCTGCAATAGATATTCAACAAACGTATATTTATTATAACCCATCTCAATAGGTTTGGGCGGAACATTGGGATCCATTTCACCTTCCGGTGTAAATTCTGGTGCAAAATCATTTAGCACCACATCTCCATCAGCAACTAATATCATTTTATTTTGCACTGATGAGCTCTTAAATGTTAATCCAAGTGCCGCCATGCTATCCAGCTCTGATTTGGACATTCGATTATTATATAAAGAAGTAAATGCTCCTTCCATCAACATAGCAACTGGTATTGCATTCCTTCTAAATTTCTCATCCTCTGGCACAGTTTTGTTTTCGTTCAGGCTGATTAAAGCTGGAGTATGTATTGTTCTGGAATTAGGCGATGTAACTAATAGTGGAGTCTTTTTTACATTGGGTACATTGATTGTATCAATCGAATTAGCAAATTGCATGGCAACATACCCCGGAGTAACGATGGAATTTTTTCCTTCTGGCGAGGCTACAAAAGGGAAGTAATTCCAGGGCAGAAATTCTGTTTGAGGTTGATCCGGAGTACCGCCCACTGTCAGATAATTCACATCACACCGCAGATCCATAACCAAATCTGTATTTATTCTAGCCCCATATTTAAAAAACAGATCAGTTAAATTGAGATTACGATCGTAAGCAATAGCTTCTGGCTTCAAAGCAAAACTATCCATTTCTGCATACAAATTATCGATAAAGCAAAGCAGTTTACCTCCGTTCATTACGAATTGATCAATTTTCAGTTTCTCTTTTTCTGTAAATTGTTGAGAAGGTTTCACTATCAATAAAACATTTACACTATCTGGTACTTTTTCCTGTATGTTCAAATTAAGTACCCTGAAATCATAATCTTTTTGAAGTGCTGTTCGCAACTTATAAGGCCGCCCATCTACAGGCTGCCCGTTTCCAACTGTGTATGCAACCCCCAGTTTTTTGGTCTGGCTCATTTTATTAAGTGCCTGTACAAATTGATACTCCATCAATGCCTCTGCCGTATTCAATTCTGCCTGTGAAATTTCTCTGCTTGCACCTGGAAACAAATTGATTAAAAACTGTTGGCCTTTATATCTTAACAATGCAGCTGGGAAAATTATATTGTTACTTTGTCCTTCTTTTTTTTGAACAGTAAGGTTAATATTCATTGCCCCCATTTTCACCAATGAATCACCCCACATTCTTCCATCCGGCATCTCATCCAACGGAGATATAAATCGGTAATTTATTTTAGAACTATTCCTGTCTTTTAATAACCGTAAAAATTCTTCTGTACTATTCGCCAGCTTTCTGAAACCAGAAGGAAATTCTCCTTTCAAAAAAACATCTATCTCCACTTTATCATCTAGCTTGCTGATCAAATCTTTCGTAGCCTTACTCAGGGTGTATCTTTTTTCTTTCGTCAGATCAAATCTTGCATGCAGCACCGATGCCAGGTAGTTGATACCAAACAACATTACCAGCAACAGCAGCCACCAGAATTTCGACCCAAATATTTTTTTAATAACGTTCATAGCTTTTTCTCCCTCTCCATTATTGAAGATGATGAGGTTATCGTTTTAATAAATTACGGTTTGTTATCGCAAGAAATAAAAATATCACTGATAAAAAATATACTACATCTCTTGTATCAATCAATCCACGGCTGATGCTGCGGTAGTGAAAATCAATACCGGCCATCTCTACATAATAGTCAGCACCATTCTTTAATGCAGGCAACTGGCTGATGGCACTAAAACCATAATACAGCAAGGCACAACCTATCAAACTAAAAATAAATGCCACTACCGCATTATTGGTAAAACTGCTACAGCAAATACTGATAGCCGTAAATACAGCCGCCAAAAAAAACAAACCGATATAAGAACCGATAGTGGCTCCCATATCAATGCCTTCATTGGAAGAAAGACGTTGAATAGAAAAAATATAAATGATGGTGGGAAGTAGTGCAATAAACACCACCACCAGGCTGCCCAAATATTTACCGCCTATTATCTGCCAGCGGCTCAAAGGTCTTGTTTGTAATATTTCGTAAGTGCCGGTTTTGAATTCTTCGGCAAAGCTGCGCATTGTAATGGCAGGTATCAATAGCAATAAAACCCATGGGGCCAGTTCAAAAAATTTATCTAGTGTGGCATACCCATAGTCAAATACATTATCATTAAAACCAAACAGTACCAACCCGTTTACCAGCAGGAAAACGATAATGGCAATATATCCAGTAAGGCTACTGAAAAATTGGCGGAGTTCTTTTTTACAAACAGACCACATAGATGTTGCAAAATACTAAAGGAAACCGGAACTCCGTTCCGGTAAATAAAAAAGGCTGAACAATGTTCAACCTCATCCAATATCATTTATACAAAAGCAATTCCAGTTACCTACACCGCAAAACTTTCACCACATCCACATGTCCGGCTGGCATTCGGATTACTAAAATAAAATCCTTTGCCATTCAATCCATCAGAAAAATCGAGAGTAGTATTTACGAGGTATAAAAAACTTTTCAGGTCGGTAACTATCTTCACTCCATTATCTTCAAACACCTGGTCCATTGGTTTGCTTTCGTTATCAAAGTCCAGTTTATAACTAAGACCAGAGCAACCGCCACCTACCACTCCCACCCGTAAAAAATACGATGGATCATCACCCACACCTGCATCACTCATTAGTTGCTGCACTTTTGTTTTCGCTTTGTCACTTATATAAATACAATTAGCCATCACCTGTAAAGAGGCCTCCCTGCCCTCCGAAGGAGGGTTCTTAGTCTCCGATAATATTGTATTTACGCTGCTCATATTCATTTCAATCATTTAAGCCTCCCTGCTCTTCGAAGGAGGATTCTGACTCTCCAAAATTTTAAAGAGTATTCAATCTTTGATGATTCTAAAGCCCCTCCTTCGGAGGGGTTTGGGGCGGCCTTAATGCACCACACTTTCATCAAACTTCAATGCTTCCATACCATTCTTCTGGCGGTAATCATTGATAGCTGCTTTTATAGCATCTTCTGCTAATACAGAGCAGTGAATTTTTACCGGTGGAAGATTCAGTTCCTCAACGATGGTCATGTTGTCTATCGTTATTGCTTCATCAATAGATTTTCCTTTCAGCCATTCAGTAGCTAAAGAAGAAGAAGCAATAGCCGAACCGCAACCAAAGGTTTTAAATTTAGCATCTTTAATAACTCCGGTAACTTCGTCCACTTCTATTTGCAAACGCATTACGTCTCCACACTCTGGTGCACCCACCAGTCCGGTTCCCACATTCGTTTTGCTCTTATCAAGAGTACCCACATTCTTAGGGTTCTGGTAATGATCGATTACTTTATCTGAGTATGCCATAATTTTTAATTTTTAATTGTAAATTCTTAATTGTTTAGTGATGTGCCCACTCTATCGTATTCAGATCAATGCCTTCCTTATACATTTCCCACAGCGGACTCATCTCTCTTAATTTGTGTACTGTATTAGATACCTGCTCCACTGTATAATCAATTTGTTCTTCCGTAGTAAAACGTCCTAATCCAAACCGAAGCGAACTATGTGCCAGATCATCACCCAACCCCAGTGCCTTTAACACATACGAAGGTTCCAGGGAGGCAGACGTACAAGCCGACCCAGATGACAAGGCAATGTTTTTATTAAAGCCCATCAGCAATCCTTCACCTTCCACATGCTTAAAAGAAATATTGGTTACATGCGGCAGTTTATGATCCTTATCACCATTCAAATAACTCTCTTCTACTTTTAATAATTCTGTTTGCAGTTTATCCCGCAGCTTAACTATCCTCGCTGTTTCTTCTTCCATTTCATTCAGGCAAATCTCACAGGCCTTACCAAATCCTACAATGCCCGGCACATTTAACGTACCGCTGCGCATGCCTCTTTCATGTCCACCGCCGTCCATCTGTGCGGTTACTTTCACACGGGGATTTTTTCTGCGAACATATAATGCACCCACACCTTTAGGGCCATACATTTTATGTGCTGTAAAAGCCATCAGGTCAATACCGTCTTTATTTACATCTACCGGTATTTTACCAACTGCCTGCACTGCATCACTAAAAACAAGTACACCATGTTTTTTAGCAATAGCACTTATTTCCTTCATTGGCATGATGGTGCCTATCTCGTTATTCGCATACATAATAGCTATCAAAATAGTTGTCGGTTTTATAGCCGCTTCCAGTTCTTCAAGGTCTATCAGTCCGTTCGGTTTTACTTTCAGGTAAGTTACTTCGCCACCTTCTTTTTCTATATGCTTGCAAGTATCCAACACCGCTTTGTGTTCAATGTTGCAGGTGATGATGTGGTTGCCCTTGCTGGCATACATTTCATATATCCCTTTTATCGCCAGGTTATCAGCTTCGGTAGCACCCGAGGTAAAGATTATTTCTTTTGGGTCTGCGCCAATCAGTTTGGCCACCTGCTCCCGGGCATAGTCAACTGCTTCTTCAGCCTGCCAGCCAAACGGGTGATTGCGGCTTGCCGCATTACCAAAGTTGTTGGTGAAATAAGGAATCATTGCATCCACCACTCTTGGGTCGCAAGGGGTAGTGGCATTATGGTCTAGGTAAATAGGAAAATTCAGCATATCGGGATATTATTCGTTTTTGTTTCTCAACACAAAATTAACCTAAAAGGTTCTATATGAAAGGGGTAATTTCCCACTGCTGGCCGATTTTACCGAAATCGAAAGGCTGAAATACAAGGATTTGTGGCTGTGATCGTTCGGTTCCCTGCCCGACTTTATTGTTGTTTATTTATTCGTGGTCAGGCGGGGATACTCAACTGCAGTTCGCCGGCCGCCTTCAACCTGCCTGCCGGCAGGCAGGTCTCCCGCCATCAGCCAACCTCTTAATACTGAGCTACAAATGGGCGGGAGGATTTCCGGCTAAGCGGCGCAGCCTTTGGGCTTTATAGCATAAACAAGGATATTCACTCTGCTGCTTGTTCAGCCTCAAAAAAGATTGACAAAGCATAATACTTTTCCTCCCCTATACACTAACTAACTTTATCCAAATAATTTTGAAAAGAAACCTTTTTTCTCTGGCAGTATAATTCCCCATAATGATTCGTCATTAATTTTTATCGCTTTGATATTGGGAAAAACAATTTAAGTATCAACATGATCAGGTATGAAAACAAAGCCGGTCATAAAAATGCCCGTACGTTATTAATGGGCATATCATACCTCAATAAGGGGCTACTTTGTTAATAATTATTCATTTTTAAGGTTAATATTCAAGGCATCTTATTTGATATATTTTCATTACTACCCCTCCTGTTTTTGAAATCAGTTTCCTCTACTGATTATTAAATATCGTTTTATCTGGTTCATCTAAACTTTAGTAAAATGAAAAAGTATTCAATCCCACTTGTATTATCGGCAATTGTTTTTGTTGTGGCAGTCTCTATGTTCTTTAGCCAATGTACAAATTCTACATCAGCACAAACATCTACCGCTAAAAAAGAAAGTGACGACCCAATCTCGGAAAATGCCAAACAAATGCTTGCAGAAGGAAGGCAAACATTCCGATTTGAAACATTTGGAGATGAAACCTATTGGACGGATGCACTACAATTAAATAAAGCTATTGCCGGAGAAAAAAATGGAGGCGTTGGCGCAGGCTTATCTCCCAAAGCTGCATTGGCCGCTGGATTAAAAGTTGACATGGATGTTATTACTGCTGAAGTGGCAGCAGCCATTAAAGCCGGAAAAGTAAATTTAGACGACCCCGCAGTTACACTCACACTTTTACAACTTAACGCAGTGGTAGGTGTGAAAGGCACTTTTGATGGTAATAAAAACCTGGTAGCAATTGGTCTTACTTGCGCCTCTTGTCATTCAACAGTTGATGATGCATTTGCTCCAGGTATTGGCCATAGATTGGATGGATGGGCTAATCGAGATTTAAATGTTGGTGCAATTGTATCTATGGCTCCCAATTTAAAACCATTTACGGATGCACTCGGTGTAGATGTAGCTACAGTAAAAAAAGTATTAGCAAGCTGGGGCCCGGGAAAATTTGATGCCCTGCTAAACTTAGATGGCAAAGCTTTTCGTCCCGATGGAAAATCAGCAGCTACCTTAATACCTGAAGCATTTGGACATGCAGGTCATACACTTCATACATGGACAGGCGGATGGGGCGATGTTACTTACTGGAATGCATATGTTGCAAATCTTGAATTAGTGGGCAATGGAACTTTCTTTGATGAGAGGCTAAACAATGCTAAAAAGTATCCGGTAGCTGCAAAGACAGGCGCAGGAAATAAACGCAACAATCCAGATATGGTAACAAGTAAATTAGCAGCATTACAATTTTATCAATTGGCGATACCTGCACCTAAAGCACCGGAAGGAAGTTTTAATAAAGAAGCCGCACAGAGAGGCATGTTGGTATTTAATAATAAAGCAAAATGTGCAAGCTGTCATGTTCCTCCATTATTTACAGAGCCCGGATGGAATACACATAAAGCTTCTGATATTGGTATTGATGATTTTCAATCTAAACGTTCTCCTGATAATACATATGTAACACAAGGCTTAAAAGGATTGTGGACACATACAAAAGGTGGCTTTTATCATGATGGAAGATTTGCAACATTAATGGATGTAGTAAATCATTATAATAATTTCAAAAAACTTTCTTTAACCGAAGCTGAGAAAAAAGATTTGGTAGAATATCTTAAATCATTATAAAATAAAAATGCTTGGGTAATAAAAAACTACACTATGGAAGAAAAATCAAATGAAGCTACCACCCACCGTCCGGAGGGGGATCGTATTATCGATGCGCCTCAGGTTACAATTGACCTTGACAGTTTTACAAAACAGATCAGGAATGAAAAAGCCTGGAAGGAAAGTGATCGCAACGCCATAACAGTTTTTAAAACTGATGGCCTTCGTATTCTGCTTATTGCTTTGCATAAAGACGCCGAGATGGTTAAGCACAAAGCCGATGGATTGATTAGTCTACAGGTACTGGAAGGACAAATACAATTTACAACTGAAGAACAGTCTGTTGAATTAAGCAGCGGACAATTACTTGCATTACATAAAGGCATTCCACACAGTGTACTTGCCAAAGAAGAAACAATTTTTTTGTTAACACTTACTACAACCCTGACAGAAAAAAATGTTGGGATTATGTAAATAAGTATGGAACCTACGAATTGCTTCAGTTGAAAATACTTGCTGAACATGCCATTTCTATTATTTACAAAGGAAAATACATTACAAATAGTTGTATTACTATTTCCTTAAATTCTATGTTTTATTAGTTGTGTTACGGACTTTCTCTTTTGGGAATACTGGTTGCTTAAATGAACCATTAACTATTTCATAAATCTTCTTCCCTTTATTAACTTTATTTATTCCTTGAAATAATTGAGGGATAATAAAACACAGTTAAATCAATGGCAACAAAAAAGAAATTATCACCAGCACAAACTGAAGAACTACTCGGCATATTAAAAGCCCGTTTTGAAAAAAATCTAAAACGACATAAAGGAATTGAGTGGGCCAAAGTACAGGCAAAGCTGAATACACCAGTAGGAGCAGAAAAATGCTGGTCGCTCAATGAAATGGAAACCACCGGTGGAGAGCCAGATATTGTTGGCCAGGATAAAAAAACAGGGGAATACATTTTTTATGATTGCTCATCGGAAAGTCCAGCAGGACGCAGAAGTATTTGTTACGACCGTGAAGGACTGGATTCCAGAAAAGAACATAAACCGGCAAACAATGCTATTGATATGGCGGCTGCCATGGGTATAGAACTTTTAACCGAAGAGCAATACCGTGACTTGCAGAAATTAGGAAAGTTCGATAGCAAAACATCCAGTTGGTTAAAAACACCAGCGGAGATCAGGAAACTTGGTGGTGCCATTTTCGCCGATTTTCGCTTCGGCCAAATATTCGTTTATCACAACGGTGCACAATCTTATTATGGTGGCAGGGCTTTTCGTGGTTCGCTTAGAGTGTAACAATTAGGGCTATATCCAAACTTCCATATACAATCCAAGCTACAATTCATATTACCGATCCGATTGAGTAGTCGCCGATTGCACCACCAACTTCATCATCTCACCCATTTTACTATCATCTATCCATCGTGTTACCACTACCAGGTCATGTTCATTGTCGATCACAATATAATTACCACCAGCACCAGCTGCATAATAAATATCTGCTGATACATCTTTCCATTTCTTACTGATATTCATCCACCACATATATCCGTAGTCTTTATTAGTAGCGGAAGATTGATGAACAGCTTTCACCCATTTCTCAGATATCAACCGCTGTGTTTTCCATTTCCCATTTCGTAAGAATAACAAACCAAACCTTGCCTGGTCCATCGTATTGATAAACATACCACCACCATGATGTCCACCACCACTTACCGATTGCATCATTATTCCATCCATGTTTACAAATGAGTTATCATATCCACACCAACGCCAGGTGGTAGATGCACCAATAGGATCCATAATTTTCTCTTTCAATACCATAGGCAGTGGTCTTCGCCATACTTGTAATAAAGAATATGCAAGCAGATTTACTCGTACATCATTATACTTATACACAGTGCCCGGCTCATTGGGTTTCCTGTTTTTCCAATCATCTATAGTACCATCCTTTGGTGGACGGTCTGCCCAATCATGCAGGCCAAATAATGTTCCGCTCCAATCAGATGATTGTGTAAGTAAATGATCCCAGGTAATTTTAGAATTGTGTACACCTGCAAACGAATTATCCCAAACGTACTTGTTTACTTTATCCGTTACGTTTTTTATCAGCCCTTCATCTATTGCTAATCCTGCAGTAGTAGAAAGAAAACTTTTGGTAACACTAAAGGTCATATCCACCCGGTTTACATCGCCCCATTGTGCTACGATGTATCCGTTCTTTATAACTAAACCTGCAGGGCCGCCTCTTTCTTTTGTTGGGCCAATAATTTTATAATCAGGTTCATTGGCATACGATCTCATAATAGCAATGCGAAGATCTTTATCATATTTATTTTCATTGGCAATTGCAAATCTTACCGCACTATCCAGCAATTTTTTATTCATCTTCAGTTCTTCCGGAGTTTTTACCTGCCATGCTGTATCAGGAAAATAAGTGGTTTGTGCAGAAGTGACAAAGCAGCATAAACTAAAGAATGCTATCAGGAGGTTATTTTTCATTATGCTTTGTTTTGAATAAAATAAATGCTTTAAAAATTTATACCTGCTTGTAATTGAATTGCACTCACAACTACGGAAAAATTCTGCAATTAAATATACTCATAATGTGAATGATCACAAACCCGAATAAAGTCAAGAAATGTCGGGACATATCATATTACAGATTTCATAGACATATTAGTTTTTTGAAAAAACTATATTTTTGCCTTCCTAATAATAATAACCTTATGCAAGACTTGAGAGTACATGGAAGCATTTTCTTTTTGTTGAAAAAATTTGTAAATAATAATCATCCTGAAAATACCTGGGAGTTACTTAATAAAAAAGCAGGTAGTGATCACATCAATTTTACAGTAACAGAAAATTACCCAATCAATGTAATGAATGAACTGGTGCATCATGCTTCGGTAATGACTGGCATTGACCAAAACGACCTGATGGAGCAATTTGGACAATACCTGGTGAATGATCTTTTTACTTTATACGCTGATTACATAAGGCCCGAGTGGCGCACCTACGATATCATATTAAATACAGAGCCTGTAATGCATGGGGCCGTAAGAAAATTAAACAGCACTGCCAATCCTCCTATTTTGCATGTAACAAAAGTGAACGATAAAGTTTTGATCATTGATTATCATTCCCGCAGAAAAATGGGTTCCCTGGCAATTGGAATTATTAAAGGGATAGCGGAATACTATAACGAAACTGAATCATTAACCATCACTCCTATGAGTGATCCCGGTGATGAAAGAGTTCAGATCCGCCTCGATTTTATGTAAAGAATGTGGAGCCAATTCTTCTATACACCCTATTAACTGATATTTTTCAACCTTCTTCTTCTCCAAACTATTTAATTTCGGGCTACAACACCCACAGGTGTAGCAACTGTTTTAAAAACAACACATGGATAAAGTAGAACATATCGGCATCGCAGTAAAACAATTAACAACTGCTATTCCTTTATTTGAAAAATTATTGAACACAGCTTGTTACAAAACAGAACAGGTAGCGTCTGAAAAAGTAAACACAGCATTTTTTAAACAAGGTGAAACAAAGATCGAACTACTCGAAAGCACCGATCCCGATGGTGTTATTGCCCGATTCATAGAAAAAAAAGGGGAGGGTCTTCATCATATCGCTTTTGATGTGGCCGATATAGAAGCAGAAATGGAACGTTTAAAAAACGAAGGTTTTATATTACTAAATGAAACTCCTAAACAAGGGGCAGACAACAAACTCGTTTGCTTTCTTCATCCCAAACACACCAGCGGAGTTCTGATTGAACTTTGCATGGAAAGAAAATGAATCTGCTTTCAACTTTTCGGAATGGCTGCTAACCAATTAATCCATCAATCCATACAATAAGTGAAATCCGGATAAAAAAAATCCACCCCTTTTCAGAGATGGATTTTGAATTTGATGGACTGTTTGTTTATGGATGCCGTACCAATACTCTTCTTGAACCTACTTTCATTCCGGCACCATTCACCACTTCTACAGTGTATACTCCTTCGCTGAAGTTGGTTCCAAGATTTACATCTATCCTGGTGTATGTCGTCGTCGTATTAAAGTCTTTCTGGTATATCTTCTGACCAAGTGCATTATAAATATTCAGCGTTAGTTTCTCATTCACCTGGTTATAATACCGCACCTGGAACTGACCCTGGTTTGGATTTGGATATACCCACAGTTGATTCGAAGGCTGACCAGTCACATTGATCGTAGCAGAGTTATTTACACAACCCAGTGGATCAGTATATACTACCCTATAGCTGCCAATACCATCTACTCCTATCGGTCCAAGTACTGGTCCTGTTACTCCCGGTATCGCCGTGCCATTAAAGAACCAGGCATACGTACCCCCCGATGGGTTAGTAGTTGCCGTTAGTGTCGTTGTCTGGTTTGGCAATAATGATGGTGGAGGTGTAGCAGATAGAGATATGGATGGTAATGGATTTACAAATAGTGTTGCTGCATTACTATTTACAATAGAACATAAACCGGTAAGTACTACTCTGAAGGTATTGGTATTCATGCTTACAGTTGCATTGCTCACCGTATAGCTTGATGCAGTAGCACCAGCAATATTTACCCAGGCACCTCCATTCCATTGCTGCCATTGGTAAGCGATAGGGCCACCAGCATTCGGACTGGTGATGGCAGTTACATTAAATGTTGCACTTCCACCAGAGCACACCGTTCTGTTCACTGGTTGTGCTGTTATTACTGGTAATTGTCCATCCAATACAGTTACTGTAAACGTACATGTAGAACTATTACCACATGCATCTGTAGCAGTAGAAGTAACTGTAGTAATTCCTACTGGGAAAGCAAATCCGGATGCAGGATTGCTTACTATTGTTACAGGTCCGTTGCAATTGTCTGTTGCAGTTACAGTAAAGTTTACTACTGCATTACATGATCCCGCAGGCGATGTAACTGTAATGTTTGCAGGACAAGTGATCACCGGAGCAGTCTGATCATTTACGGTAATGATCTGCGTACACTCTGCAAAATTGCCACACACATCAGTTGCCCTGTAGGTTCTGGTAATAGTATATCTGTTTGTACAAGTCTGGTTACTTATCACATCGCCTATATGAGTGATAGTAATAACACCTGCACAGTTATCAGTTGCTGTTACTAATGTTGTATTTGGCACTGGCACTGCACTGGCACAACTAACTGTTACAGCTGCAGGACAAGTTACCACAGGTGGTGTCTGGTCATTTACCGTAATGATTTGTGTGCATTGTGCAAAGTTGCCGCACACATCTGTTGCACGGTATGTACGGGTGATGGTAAACCTGTTTGCACAAGTTTGATTACTTACTACATCACTAACAAAAGTTACTGTTACAGTTCCACCACAGTTGTCACTTACTCCTGTTACCAAAGCAATGTTTGGAGCAGGTACTGCACTTGCACAACTTACTGTTACTGGTGCAGGACAAGTCAACACTGGTGGTGTCTGATCATTCACGGTAATGATTTGTGTACACTCAGCAAAGTTGCCGCACACATCCGTTGCTCTGTATGTTCTTGTTATTGTAAAGCGATTGGAACAAGTTTGTCCACTTATCACATCACCCTGGTGAGTTACTGTTACAGTTCCACCACAGTTGTCACTTACTCCTGTTACCAAAGCAACGTTTGGCGCAGGCACTGCACTTGCACAACTTACAGTCACCGGTGCAGGACAAGTCAATGTCGGAGGTGTTTGATCATTTACTGTGATGATCTGTGTACACTCTGCAAAGTTGCCGCATACATCGGTTGCTCTGTATGTTCTTGTTATTGTAAAACGATTTGAACATGTTTGTCCACTGACCACATCACCCTGGTGTGTTACTGTAACAGTTCCACCACAGTTGTCACTTACTCCTGTTACCAAAGCAACGTTTGGCGCAGGCACTGCCGATGCACAACTTACAGTTACTGGTGCAGGGCAAGTTAATGATGGAGGAGTTTGATCATTTACTGTAATGATTTGTGTACACTCCGCAAAGTTGCCACACACATCCGTTGCTCTGTATGTTCTTGTTATTGTAAAACGATTTGAACATGTTTGTCCGCTGATCACATCACCCTGGTGTGTTACTATTACAGTTCCACCACAGTTGTCACTTACTCCTGTTACCAATGCAATGTTGGGTGCAGGTACTGCACTTGCACAACTCACAGTTAATGGTGCAGGACAAGTAAGTGTCGGTGCTGTCTGATCGTTTACTGTAATGATCTGTGTACACTCAGCAAAGTTGCCGCAACCATCTGTAGCACGGTAAGTACGGGTAATGGTAAATCTGTTGGAACATGTTTGACCGCTTACAACATCACCCTGGTGGGTTACTGTTACAGGTCCGGTACAATTATCACTGACTCCGGTTACGTCAGAAATGTTTGCAGTAGGTACAGCACTTGTACAACTAACTGTTAATGGTGCAGGACAAGTCAGAACCGGTGGAGTATTATCTATTCTTGTATTATAGGTAACCGCAGTTGAATTACCGGCAACATCTGTTGTAGTTACTGTCACCACTGCACTGCATGTTCCAACGGTAGATGCTGTTTCTGTTAACACACCAGGGCAATTATCTGTTGCAGATGTAGCTGCCAGTGCTGCTGCCTGAGCAGCGGCAACAGTAGAATAACAACTTGCAATTGTACCGATTGTTACTGTTGGCGGCTGAGTATCATTTATTGTTACTGTAAATGAACAACTGCTGCTGCCGCAGGAATTAGTAACTGTAACAGTTACATTGGTAACACCTACATTAAAGGTTGAACCACTTCCATCACCACTGCCGGAAGCTGTGGTGGCGCCGGTAAAGGCATAGGTAACAGTTGGAGCTGGTGTACCGCCTACTGTAGTAGTATAAGTAACTACCCTGCTGCACTGGCCAGTCGTATTGCTCAATGAAATATTACCCGGACAAGTGATTGTTGGGGCATTGCCACTTACTAATACGGTTACGGAATCAAGTCTTGTACAACCGTTATTGCCATAACCCATCGTAGCAAAAAATTCAGTATCCGCAAACAATGTTGGTGTAGTAATGGACTGTGTAGTAGCACCACCAGGGCTCCACAAATAGCTGCCTGCATATGGTGCTGCTGTTAATAGAGAAGTACCTCCACCGCAGGGTACTGTTGGTGGTGTAGCAGTAATAGGTGATAAATCTCTTGGCAGATCCACCGTTAATTGATAACTGGTACAACCTGCACCCGGATTCACTTCATGCACTACTACAAAAATGGTTCCGTTGGCCGGTATAGTTGCTTCCATAAAGCCGGTTCCGGGGAAAGATGAACCGGGATCAGCCAGATAATTGGTACATAATGAAGTGGGATTAAAGCTGCCTGTATATACTACATTGAAAAGAGAAGTACCACAATTGCTGGTAAGGCCAATAGTAGCACAAACAGGTACATTACGAGGGTTTGTTATGGTATAGCTATCATAAAATCTTGCTCCAGTGGTTGTAAATATGCCTGGACATGTTTTAGGTGCAGCACATGTACTTACTACAGCAAATCTATTTAGCCTTCCTGTTTGCTGTGCATCGCCAGTAGCTAATGAGCCATTGAATACATAGTCGGCCATGCTTACTGGTGTGGTATCTGATGCTGAACAGCCAAACTGGTTGGTAACTCTCAATCTGTAATTACCAGATACTGTAATTGCCTGTGTGGAAGCTGTACCACCAAACGCTGTAAAGCTATTGGGGGTAGCAATACCAGTAAGGCTTCTTTCCCATGTATATGTATAATTAGGATCAACCGGTCCGGTAAGGGTGGTTGTTCCTGGGCAGAAGGTACCGCCTCCGGCTAAAGTAAATGGAGCAGGGTTGGGATTTACCGTAATAGTCATTTCGTCAAACGAAGCAGGACAAGAGCCGCTGGTTATCGTCCAACGGAAAGTATAAGTTCCCGCTGTAGTAAGGCCTGCAATATTAGTTGTGGGCGAACCAGGTGTAAAGATGATTGTTGATACAGGGCCTGCTGTTTGTGTCCAGGCACCGGTTCCAACAGCAGGAGTATTGGCAGCCATGGTTGCAGTACCAGGGCTGATACAAGCTGTTAAATCGGAGCCTGCAGTGGCAGTAGTTGGTGTAGGACTCACAATAACAGTTGCTGTTATAGGGGTGCCGTTACAACTTCCATCATTAGGAATAATAGTAAATGTTACTGTTATAGGTGCGGCAGTAGTATTCGTTAACGTACCGCTGATGTTTCCACTACCACTGGCAGCAATACCGGTTACGGCTACTGTATTATCTCTTGTCCAGTTAAAGGTTGTTCCTGTGCCGGTAAATACAATGCTTGTAATTGCCGTACCCGAACAACTAGTTTGAGAAGAGGGAGTAGCAATTGCAGTCGCTCCGCAGGTATTAATTACTAATGGATAGTTTACCCCGTTTCCTGCACAAAGATTTACATCTGTTGCAGTAACTACAATATTAAAAGTACCACTTACAGTTGGTGTACCGCTTAATACTCCTGCGGTTGATAATGTTATACCAGCAGGTAATGGGCTAAGTGTTGTAAATAAATAAGGACCAGTACCATTTGTAGCAGTAAAGGTCTGACTGAAAGGTGAATTGATTGTCCCAGTTGTTACAACAGGGTTTGTTACTGTAATAGTTGGACAGGTTACTGTAATAGTACCTGTAGGGTTTGTTCCGGGGCATCCACCTGTCAATATAACAGTATAATTGAAGGGTGAACCAACGGCACTTGTTGGCGTTCCGCTAATAGTTACCACATTAGCAGCCCAGTTACCCGTTACTCCCAATGGCAGACCGGTAAAGGTAGCCCCTGTAGCACCGGTAGTATTATATGTGATATTTGTAATTGGAGTTCCAATACTAACAGACTGTATATTGGTACCAGCACCTGAACTAAGTGTGGCGGTATTAGTTCCTAAAATGTTATAGGTGCAAAGGCTGCTGGACGTTCCTGCAGGAAATACTGTATTAAGATATGTCCAGTTTGCAGTTGTATAAATTAAGGTTGACATCTGCAATGCTGTGCAGGTACCTGCAACGGATAATGCACAATTGCTGAATTTTCCGTTATCGGGTTCAACCGTTCCTGGTACCGGTGATGTTGGATGGGGTAATGGACCCGGTGACATCAGAAAGCAGGTTTGCCCGTTTAGCAAACCCGGAGGTATGCTGCTTTCGTTCTGAACATTCGGAGCTACATCCCAGGCTGCATAACTGGTAGGGGTCCCCACATTTGTTGGCCGGATATTAGCAAGTATTGCAGTAATAAATCTTCTTGTGGCATCATTATAATTGGTTGGCGCACCTGCCGGTGGGCCTGTTTGATAAACTAAAATATTATCGCCAGCATTAAAAAGGCTCATTCCATCAGTATAACCATTAGGCTGAGGAAGGGCGGTAGGAACGATAGGTGTTTCGTTTGTTATAGTACCAAGCGGAATTGTTCCTGGCTCATCAGAATAGGCAAACCACTGATAATATTCGGAGCCTGGAGGCAATTCATCATGATATTTGTTTATAAAAAAAACTTCTTTTCCCTGTACAATACCTCCGACTGGTACTACCCATTTGATCACGGCTTCCGAACCTATTCCAAAAGTAAACGGGGGATAACTTTCATCAAGCCAGATGTTGTTCGGGCCGTCCCATCCCCTGTCGGTAAAATAAATTACTGTGCCTGCTGTAAGCCCGCCGGGCTTTAGCACCACAATGGAGAATCGGTCATCAAATTCGAGTAATGCCGGGTTAAAAGTATTCGTTGGGTCAGCATCTGACTGGTAACTAACTATGGCCAAATCGCCGGGAGCAAGATTGTTTTGACTGTAAGAAGTAATGCTTGCTGATAAACAAATAGCAGCAACTAAGAGTTGGTAAATTTTTCTCATTTTGTAGCGGTTAATGGTTGATTTGGTAATCCTTTTAAAACTTTAATTTAAAAACCCAATAAATGGATTTTCTTTTTTGATTTCTAAAGAATGATAACTCAAGTTATTTAATTTTTACAATTATTACGAAATAAATCTGCCATTAATTTTTATTCCGTAGTCAGTCAGTTTGTATCCCGGAAAAAAACCATCTGGAAGGTAAATAATAGTAACCCTGATAACCTTTCTATCGCAACATTTGATTTTCAATCCTTCTGTATCGTTAATGCTTACAATAGTTCCCGGCAGGGTATTTTCTTCAGCGGTGTCTGTAGTGATTTCAGCGGCGGTAAAACAAATAACCTGGTTGTCAATTATAGCACCGGCTCCTTTATTCCACGGATTGCAGGCATTAACCATACGTATTACTTGTGTACTACTCATTGTACCCCAGTTTATCATTAAATCTGTGGCTATTGGTTTTTTATAATAGTTGGCGAGAGATTCGTTTTGTGGAATAGAAGAAATACCGATATTCTGAATAAATAATTGCAATAATTGTTGTGCCATACTTGCTCCCAGCATACCAAGTTTACGGCACTGGATACCAAATGTGTCCGTATCCTCAATAGAAATTTTTTGTTGCATAACAATTGGACCGGTATCTATATTTTCATCAGCAATATGTATAGTAAGGCCACTATGTGTTTCGTATTGCAGCATCTGCGCCAGTATAGGATTTGCCCCTCTGTATTTTGGAAGTATCCCGTAATGAAAATTTATAAATCCTCCGGGTAGCAACGACAACAAATATTTTGGAATGATATATGAAAAGGTCATTAACCAGGCTGATGTAATATTTTTTTCAGCAGTTAATGAAGGGAGTGTTGTTTCAAGGTTTTTTTTATTTACAGATGAAATGGTTATATCCGTACCTGTAAGCATTGATTTAAGCAGGGAATATAGGTCCGAATTTTTTTGCGGAACCACCACCGCTTTCAGCACCCCGTTCATATATAACTGTTGCAGTGCAGGAATAGCAATTTCATTATTGCAAAGCACCATAATGCGTACATTATTACTCATATGCAGAGGTAGGTATTTCGCCAGGCCGAAAACTCTTCTTGGGGAATTTGCGCCAGCATCTCGTTCCAGGCATCCGATACATCAGTTATGCTTTCTTCTACAGTTATCTTTAGATTGCCAGTGGCCTTTACAAAGTGAGCCGGGCCTAAAACAAATCTTTTTTCATTTAAACTAATTGCACCCCGGGGGCTGCTGAATTTTTTACCTTTCAGTAGTTCAATAGCTGCTTCTGTATTGGCTGCTACTTTACGTTGTTGCAAATATTCTATCAGCAGCAAACCATTCTCCCATCCCTGCATGGAAAAAAGGTTGGCATCTTTTCCATTTTCGGTTTTATAATATTTTAAAAAGGCTTGGTTGATTTCATTTTCCAATTCCGGAACCCAGTGTGTGTATCCCGACATAGTGGGTACTGCGGGTTTGGTTTCGGCAAAATCGCCGGAAGTACTATCAAACATCATAGGAGAGCCGTACCACTCAAGCTTATATTCCTGTTGTACGGCATCCATCTTTTCATAAAAATAACGGGCCATATCCCCGCTAAAAACAGCCAACAATTTTCTTACCTCCGGATTTTCTTTAATAAATGCTGTTAATGTGTTTGTATTAAATTCTTCTTTCTTGTAATGACTTACAAAATTGTGTTTTATTTCTCCGCCAGAAAGTACAAAACCATTTGTTATTGAATGTGTGTGTTTATATCCTCCGTCGAAAAAGGAAGTAGCCATAATAGCACCGTGCCCACCTTCTTGCCGGGCAGCATATTGACCCGTAAGAAAAGTGCAGAGGCAATCATTCAGTGAATGAAAAATGGTATGGCTAATTGATAAAGAAGGATCCGGATAATTTGCTCCTGCATTGGTAATTATCAATAATTTTCCGGCAGCAGCAAATAAGGGTGAAAGTTTATTGGCATGATAATCTTCTGCATAAACCACTACTGCATCGGCATTGTTGATTATTAAAAAATTTTCGGCAGCGGTATATATTTCATCTTCTTTAAGGCCAAAGCCAATTATTGCCACCTGGAAATCAATGTCTGCATGTTGATGAAATTTAAAACAGGATTTTATACCCTGCAAAAAATCCATACCAATAGAGGGGTATAGGGTTGAACCCGGTAAAAGAATTCCGATTGTAGACATACCTTACGCTGAAAAAACTAATTCCTGGATGGGAAAATACCAAACAGGCAAATGATATAATTCATTCCCATTACTGGCTGTACATTATTTACTGGTTGAGGTGATACCGAACCTACTGCTGCTCCTGTTAGTGCCAGTTGCATATTTGCCAACCCACTGCCGTTATTAACGGTTGAGTACATATTGGTACCAGTCAATACTGCGGGGTAGTTGCCTTGTGGAGTATCCGCATTGCCATCGGCAGCATTGCCAGGCATAGTAACTGAGCCACTAAAAGGATGGGTATGTGCCGGAAAATTTGCATTGGTGATCGTATAGTTTTCTGTACCACTCATTTGCCCCAGTACATACGAAGAAAGCCCCGGGCCCTGGCCTGCCCCAACTGGTACCCTGCTCCTGAAATCAGGCAAGCTAAAAGTGGTTTGGCCGTTGCCTCCATAAGTAGTACCTAATAATGAAAACAGGGCTGTATTTTGTGCGATGGGAAGTATTTGTGATTGACAAAATGCCCAGTTTCTTGGAGCAAAATTTCCGGCAAACATTCTTATTTCTGCTATTGTTCCTTCCATGGTTATAATATTTTACGTAATTTTTATCAGGTTAATTTCTTGATGGGAATATACCCTCTGTGCAAATGATAAAATTCATTGCCAGGTAAGGTTGCATATTACTGATAGGGTTGTTTCCACTAGGTGTTTGTGGCGCAACAGTAACGCCTGCCAGCGAGGCCGGAGCCATCACACTATTATCAGTTGCCGTAGAAAAGATAGGTTCTCCATTACTGGCTGGGAAATTATTAACAGCAACAGGGGTTTGCCCTTCGCCACTGGCAACTACAATGCCGGCATTGCCGGTTACTGTATGAGTATGACCGCCTACGTTTGCAGCTATTAATGTATTGGATTCAGAACCTCCCATTTGCCCCAATTGGTAATTTGAAAGACCAGCACCCTGACCTGTATGAATTGGCACCCTGCTGCGTAGGTCGGGTAAGCCAAAAGTGGTTTGCCCGTCGCCGCCATAAATGGTACCTATTAATGCAAACAAAGCGGTGTTATTGGCAATAGCCTGTAATGAGCCATTGCAAAAAAGCCAACCTCTTGGTGCAAAATTTCCAGCAAACATTCTTATTTCTGATATTGTTCCTTCCATGATTGGATATTTTTAATGTTTTTAATTAATTTCTTGAAGGGAATATTCCCTGCAAACAAATTATATAACTGATACCGGTATAGGGCATTATGTTATTTACCGGTGTGCCTCCTGAGGATCCGAGTCCGAGGGCAACGGTAGCAGGTTTCATGGTGCCGCCACCTCCTATGGTTTTATACTTTGGGCTGGCGTCGTTGGCAAAATAATTACCGCCCGGGGCCGGTGCATTTGCTGGTGCCGTGGTAGTAAGCATTTTAGCCGCCCCGGCTATGGCATGTGTGTGGAGAGGTAAATTGGCTGCTATTATGGTGTTGCTTTCGGTGCCTGACAATTGTCCAAGAGAATAGTTGCTAAGACCCGGACCTGTGCCTGTGCCTACCGCTACCCTGCTTTGCATATTGGGCAGTGCAAAATTGGTAGTGCCATTACCTCCATAGGTTGTTCCTAAAAGTGAAAAGAGGGCTGTGTTTTGTGCTATTGACATTATTTGTCCGTTACAATATGCCCAGAATCTTGGATTGAAGTTTGCGGCAAACATTCGTATTTCTGCAATAGTTCCTTCCATCGGCTAAGAGTTTATGTGGTTAATTAATTTTGATTCGTAAATATATAATTAAAAAGAAAAAAGAAAAAATATCTTAATCCGTTCAATTTTTAATGAAAAGGATAAGGGCTGTTTACTTTTTCAACTGCATTCTTTTAGTCCAATGTAGGTCCAATCCTTGCAGCACCGGCAACCCAACGTATTGTTTATTGCTTTCAAAAAATTATTTGCCACTTCATGATGGAAAACGGCTGCTAGCCTATACAAGCAGTAAAGTGTTTTACTTCCCTTATTTTAGGGTAATTGAGGTTACTACGTGG
The DNA here is from genome assembly GCA_031397865.1 of Chitinophagaceae bacterium. Classification (GTDB taxonomy): domain Bacteria; phylum Bacteroidota; class Bacteroidia; order Chitinophagales; family Chitinophagaceae; genus JJ008. The sequence continues at coordinate 337,164 of JANNMN010000016.1, read as the reverse complement.
AGTATACATTAAACTACCACATTTACCATTTTCGTTTTTACAAAAATGATTTTCTTCGGCGTTTTTCCTTCCAGCCATTTTTTTACTACTTCATTTTCCAATACTAATTTTTCCACTTCTGGTTGTTCTGCATCTAATGAAATGTTCATCGTAGTTCGCAGCTTACCATTTACAGAGATGGGATATTCTTTGCTGGTTTCCTGTACATATTTGGCTTCGAAGGTGGGGAAGCTTGTGATGAGGATTGAATTTTCTGCCTCACCTCGCCCCTCTCCTTGCGGAGAGGGAGTGTTGCGTAGCTGCGCAAACAATTCCTCTGTTATATGTGGTGCATAAGGAGCCATTAAGATTAAAAGTGGCTCCAGTATTTTTCTTTTATGACATTTTAAATCGGTGAGTTCATTAGTGGCAATCATAAAACCGCTGACGGCAGTATTGAAACTGAAACGTTCTGTATCGCTTTCTATTTTTTTAATGGCATTGTGTAATACTTTAAGTTCAGCAGCGGTTGGTTCTTCGTTGGTAACAGTCAATCCCTTTGTTTCATCTGCAAATAATCTCCAGAATTTTTTAAGGAACCGATGCACACCTTCAATGCCTTTGGTATCCCATGGTTTACTCATTTCTACCGGACCGAGAAACATTTCATACATGCGGAAGGTATCGGCGCCGTATTTGGCAACTAAATCATCAGGATTAACTGTGTTGAATTTTGATTTAGACATTTTTTCAACTTCTGAGCCGCAGATGTATTTGCCGTCTTCTAAAATAAATTCTGCATTTGCATAATCTGGTTTAGATTTTTTAAACGCATCAATATCTAATTCAAATCCGTCAACAATGTTTACATCAACATGAATTGGATGATATTGTGTTCCGTTAGTGTTAGGTTCTAAATCTTTCAGGCCACTCGAAGAAACAAAATATTGAAATTCTTGATAATCTTTTGATATATATATTTTATGAGTAAACAGATCTTTTAGCCTATTTATTAATTTATCTAATCCAAGGCTATAGTACATGAAAATTTCTTCATGAGATATATATATATGGATCGAATCCTCATCTAAATATTTTTTATCATGCTCATAACCTCCTTCAATGAATCGTTGATAAAGTGTTCGAATATTTATTTTTCTTGAATGGCTTGTGAAGTCGAAATTATATTCACGATTCGGCAATGCTTCTTCAACAAAAGAAAAATCTGAAAAACTCTCTTTAAGAATATTCCTTAACAAATGAAAACCACTATTCATTCTATAAACGAACCTGCTACTCCCCTGTATCATCCCCTGATTCAACAGCCTCTTAAAAGGTTCATCAAAACCAATTAGATTCAAATCATATAATACTTTCGTCCACATACGGCTGTAGAGTAAATGGCCTACGGCATGCTCGGTACCGCCAATGTATAAATCTACCTGGTTCCAGTAATCAGATATTTTTCTGTCGCAAAATGTTTCCTCATTATGCGGATCCATGTAGCGGAGAAAATACCAACTGCTGCCGGCATAGCCGGGCATGGTGTTGGTTTCTAATTCCTGCCTCACCCATTCAGGAATATTAGCCAACGGCCCTTGTCCATCCGGGCCGGGACTATATTTCTCTACATCAGGTAATACCAATGGCAATTCACCAGTCCATTCTTTGGCAATGCCTTCCTTCCAGGTAATTGGAAATGGCTCGCCCCAATACCGCTGGCGGCTAAAGGCAGCATCCCGCATTTTATAATTTACTTTTCTTTTTCCAATGCCTAACTCTTCCAGTTTATTTATCACCACATCAATCGCCTCTTTCATCACCATGCCATTAAGAAAAGCGGAATTTTCTAATGTGGCTTCTTTAGTTGAGTTGGCTTCTTCACCATTATAAAAGGACCCGATGATGTTGGTAATAGGAATATTAAAATGCCTGGCAAAATTGTGATCTCTTTCATCGCCGCAAGGCACCGCCATGATGGCGCCGGTACCATAACCAGCCAATACATACTCTGATATCCAGATTGGAATCTCTCTGCCATCAAACGGATTGGTAGCATAAGCACCGGTAAATACACCCGTTATTTTTTTCTCCGCCATCCTTTCTCTTTCGCTACGGCTTTTTACATAAGCAATGTATTCATCAACAGCTTTTGTTTGCTCTTCGCTTTTTATTTCTTCTACCAGTTCATGTTCGGGAGCAATAACCATAAAGTCAACACCAAAGATGGTGTCGGGCCGGGTAGTGTAAACTTTGAGTTTTAGTTCGGCGGCCGAACCTTTTACAGCAAAATCAATCTCAGCACCACTACTCTTTCCAATCCAATTGCTTTGCATCTCTTTCATCGCATCGCTAAAGTCAACAGTGTTCAATCCATCCAACAGACGATCTGCATATTCTGTTATACGCAGATACCATTGGCGCAATGTTTTTTTCACCACTGGATGGCCGCCTCTTTCACTTACACCATTTACCACTTCATCATTGGCCAATACCGTTCCTAATGCTTCGCACCAGTTCACTTCGCCATACCCGCAGAAGGCAAGGCGGCAGTTCATTAATATATCCTGTTGCTTTTTTTCATTATAGTTTTTCCATTCCTCTGAAGTAAAAGCTGTGAGGTGTGAGGTGTGAGGTGTGGGGTTTCCTTCTGTTTCAAATTTCTTTATCAATTCAGCAATTGGCTTTGCTTTATATTCTTTCCTGTCGAAATAACTATTGAAGAGTTGTAAAAAAATCCACTGTGTCCATTTGTAATAATTTGGATCACTGGTTTGCACTTCACGGCTCCAATCGTAGCAGAAACCAATGTTGTCTAATTGCTTTTTAAAAGTTTCAATATTCTTCTTGGTAGTTACGGCTGGGTGCTGACCGGTATCTAACGCATATTGTTCGGCAGGCAAACCAAAACTATCGAAGCCCATCGGGTGCAGTACATTAAAACCCTTTAATCTTTTATAGCGGCTATAAATATCAGAAGCAATATAACCTAACGGATGGCCTACATGTAAGCCAGCACCACTGGGATAAGGAAACATATCCAGCACATAATACTTTGGTTTTTTCAACTCTTCGCCGGGGCCGGGATTCTCTACTTTATAAGCATTTGAATCTTTCCATTGCTGTTGCCATTTCTTTTCTATTTCCCTGAAGTTATATTCCATATCCGCTGTTGTTCTTTTTTATTTTTTTTGGTGATCGTTCAGTTCATTGAGCATCGTCGTCCCCGCCAAAGGCGGGGCTATTCATCTTCCGGTTCGCTATTCATCAGTAAGAAAAAATCATAGTATTGCTGAATAGAATTCCTGCAGTACAAGAGTGCGACGCAACAGAAGCTGATAGTAGCAATTCAGCCGGGTAAAAAATTTTCTTTAACAAATCTTATAGTTCACATGGCAATATGAACTGATACCAATCGTTTTATTGGGCAGCAAAAATACTGATTGTATACTGAATTGGCTATTTTTGCCCCTCACCCATTAATCAGAAAAACATATTCCATGGCTCAATCTGGAAAAGCTTCTATCAAACGAGGTAAACCTTCTTATTTCATGTCTATCCTCGGGGTTACTCTTGTACTATTTGTATTGGGATTAATTGGATGGCTGATTATGAATGCCACTAAACTTGGCCAACAGTTTAAAGAAAATGTAGAACTGAGTGCCGACATCCGTGAAAACCTTAATCCAAAAGATAGTATTGCTCTCGTTCAATACATAGCTTCGAAACCATATGTAAAAGAGTACCGCTACATTACCAAAGAAATGGCCCGCCAAATCTATATTGGTGATGGTAATAAAAACTGGGATGATATCCTGGATTATAACCCACTGCCCAACAGCATCAACTTTAAACTAAAAGAACAATACGTAAATAAAGATAGCATTGCTGCTATAATAGCGGACCTCGAAAAACAAACTTATGTATCGGGAGTAACTTACCAGCAAGAGTTGGTAGACTCTTTGAATAAAAACATCAGAAAGTGGAGTCTGATTTTACTGATCATAGCCTTATTGCTGGCTATTATTGTAATTGTGTTGATAGATAATACAATCCGGCTGGCCATGTTCAGCAATCGTTTTCTAATAAAAACCATGCAGATGGTGGGTGCTACCCGCAACTTTATTGCCAAGCCGATGGATACCCGGGCTATATTAAATGGCGCCATCAGCGGGGTAATAGCGGTGGCAGCTATCTGGTTTTTTGTGATATGGGTAGAAAATTATGAACCCGCACTAAAGGCCGTACATGATACCAAAGGATTGATATTACTCTTTGCCGGATTGATTATTATGGGTATTGCCATTACACTCTTTAGCACACATAGAAGTGTGATTAAATACCTGAAAATGAAGCTGGATGATCTTTATTGATGTAACTGGTCAATAGTGAATAGTTAATTAAAATTGAGACATCATTCACCATTGACAATTCACCATTCACTAAAATTCTTATATTGCACAACCAAATTTTGATATAATGATTACTGAAAAAACAACCCCTTCTATTTTTAATAAAGACAACTACCTCTGGATGCTGGCTGGTGCTGTGTTGATTGCATTGGGTATGCTGCTGATGTCTGGCGGAAAGAGTAATGTGGACCCAACTGTTTTTGATGCCAAAGCAGTGTATAGTCCGATGCGTATTACCGTTGCCCCTATATTAATATTAGCAGGCCTGGTGGTGGAAATATTTGCCATTTTTAAAAAACCAAAACAAGCAGCGGCATAAGCGGCTGATAAATAAATATTATTAATTAAAGGCGATACAGTTTCTGTGTCGCCTTTTTATTTAATGTTGCAGTTATAATTATACGTATGAATATTATTGATGCCATCATCATTGCGATAGTAGAAGGTCTTACTGAATTTTTGCCCATCTCCTCCACCGGGCATATGATCATTGCGGAGAAATTATTAGGCGTGCCGGACAATGATTTTACCAAACTCTTTACCGTAGGCATACAATTGGGTGCTATACTGGCCGTAGTAGTTTTATATTGGAAAAAATTTATTTCGCCATTTACAAGCGGTGCTGCAGGTTTGCAATTTTACCTGAAACTACTAGTGGCAGTGCTACCCGCATTAATTCTTGGTTTCATTTTTTCTGATAAGATAGACGCCCTGCTGGAAAGTTCAATAACGGTAGCCATTACCATGATAGCCGGAGGTATAGTTTTATTATTTATAGACAATATTTTTAATAAGCCCACGATTGAAAAAGATGAAGAGATAAGTTTTCTGAAAGCATTCATCATTGGTATATGGCAATGTGTGGCTATGATACCGGGTGTAAGTCGCAGTGCCGCCAGTATTATCGGTGGTATGCAACAAAAACTTACCCGCAAATTGGCTGCAGAGTTTTCTTTTTTCCTGGCAGTGCCTACTATGGCGGCTGCTACGGGTTATAAATTATTGAAAGGTTATAAAACCATTACTCCGGAAAATATTAAATTGTTTGCTATTGGAAATGTGGTGGCCTTTGTAGTTGCCTTATTGGCTATTAAATTCTTTATTGGCTTTTTGCAAAAGCATGGATTTAAAATGTTTGGTTATTACCGCATCATCGGTGGGATAATATTATTAGTATTGATTTATACAGGGGTTATCAACAAGTAGTTTATATTATTTTTAAATGGTTAACTTCAAGTAAGCATATTATAAAAATCCTAAAACTGAAAATCAACATGAAAAAAATTATTTTTATTTTATTAGCCGGCTTTTCGCTGGCAGCCTGTACCAACCATGGCAAAAAAATTAAAGTAGAAGGAACAAAAGGCGAAGTTTATTATAAAGGGGATGGAGTAACAGAAGAAGATGCAAAAAAGACAGGGGAGTTTTTAAAGGAAGAATTTTTTAGCAGTGGAAAAGAAGCCAGTGTGCAGATTACCAAAGAAAACGATGCCTACGTTCTACGTTTTGTTTATAAAAAAGATGTGTATGACACATTAAAAGGACTTGACAATGCATTTAAAATAATTGCAGCCAAAGCCTCCAAAGAATTATTTGGCGGCAAAAAAGTAAATATCGCATTAGCCGATAAAAATTTTAAAGATTTTGCTACTATCCCATACGATGAGGCGGTTGCAAAAAAGTTGAATGCACCAACTGATGGTGAAGAAGAACTATTTGTTAAAGAAGATTTTGACCATGATGCGATGGGTGGTGTAAACTTTTACTGGAAAGATATTTCTGATGCAGAATCAAAAAGGATAGCTGACTACATAGTAGAGAACGGTTCTTTTGCTGGTGGTACTGCCGAACTGTACATGACCAAATCTGGCGACCGCACTATCATTACTTTTCCGATGATAGAATCTGCTATCAACAATCCGGCATATAGAACCGAATTGGAAAAAGTATCCAGTGAAATAAAAGAAAATGTATTTGGCAAAGTACCTTTTTCATTTCAATTAATGGATGAGAAACTGAATATTGTACAGGTATGGGAGTATTAATAAATCTCTATTAAATGAAAAAGCGGTTGTGGTAAATTCTCAACCGCTTTTTTGTGCATAAATGAAAATGGTTTCCCTATTTTTATACAACAACATTTAAATATGCAAACGGCTTCAAAAAAAGTAGTAAATGGCTGGGCGATGTATGATTGGGCAAATTCAGTGTATAACCTGGTTATTACTTCAACCGTCTTTCCCAATTATTTTGAAGCAATAACAGGTGATGGAGATGAAAATACCAAACAGGACACAGTAACTTTTCTTGGAAGAGAGTTTGTCAATACATCGTTATACAACTATACTCTTGCTTTTAGTTTTTTAATAGTTGCTCTTTTATTGCCGATGTTATCTTCTATTGCAGACTACAAAGGCACTAAGAAAAATTTTCTCCGTTTTTTTATGACGATGGGTAGTGTGGCCTGCAGTGCCATGTTCTTTTTTGATGCAACTAATTTAGGCCTGGGTATTGTTTGTATGATCTTCGCCTGCATTGGCAGTTGGGCCGGGCTTGTTTTTTATAATTCTTACCTACCCGAAATAGCTGCTCCACAGGATAGAGATCGCATCAGTGCGAAAGGATTTGCTTATGGATATGTAGGAAGTGTGCTGCTTCAGATAATTGGATTTGTATTGATCTTAAAAAATGATCTTTTTGGAATCAGCACAGGTTTTGCTTCACAAATAACTTTTTTATTAGTAGGCATCTGGTGGTTTGCATTTGGTAGCCTATCATTAAGCAGATTGCCAAAAACAATTCCTGCAGGAGAAGGTATTCCCGCAAACATATTAAGCAGTGGCTACCAGGAGTTAAGAAAAGTGGCAAAGCAATTAATTCATATGCCTGTATTAAAACGATTTCTTCTCTCTTTCTTTTTTATAAGCATGGGAGTGCAAACAGTAATGCTGGCTGCCACACTCTATGGTAAAAGTGAATTACAGATAGAAACAGAAAGCCTGATACTGGCCATTCTTATTATACAACTTATCGCTATTCCCGGTGCCTTTGCTATTGCTGCCCTATCTAAAAGAACAAGTAATTTATTTGCACTGATGGTGTGCATTTTTGTATGGATAGGTATTTGCATTGCAGCATATTTACTACCAGCAAAAAATTCAATGGCATTCTATGCACTGGCAGTAGTAGTGGGTTTTGTAATGGGAGGCATTCAATCTCTTAGCCGCTCTACGTATGCCAAGCTAATGCCTGAGACAAAAGACACCGCATCATTTTTTAGTTTTTATGATGTAACAGAAAAAATAGCCATTGTAATTGGTATGTTCAGCTTTGGATTTATTACAGAACTTACCGGATCTCAAAGAAACTCTGTGCTGGCTTTAATGATATTTTTTATCCTGGCACTGCTTTTTATTTTATATACAAAGGCTGCCTTAAAAAAGACCAACCCATGAAATTATATTCAATAAACACCGGCCATTTTAAATTAGATGGCGGCGCCATGTTTGGCGTAGTGCCAAAAAGTATGTGGAATAAAATAAATCCCGCAGATGAAAACAATTTATGTTCCTGGGCTTTGCGTTGCCTGCTGATAGAAGATGGCAACCGATTGATATTAGTAGATAATGGCAATGGCGATAAACAAGATGCGAAATTTTTCAGTCATTATCATTTACATGGAGATGATACATTGGATAAATCATTAACCCAATATGGATTTAGCAAAGATGATATTACCGATGTTTTCTTAACGCATCTTCATTTCGATCATTGCGGCGGATCTATTAAAAGAGAAAATGATAGGCTGGTACCTAATTTTAAAAATGCAACTTATTGGAGTAATAAAGAACATTGGGAATGGGCTGTGCATCCGAATGAAAGAGAAAAGGCATCTTTTTTAAAAGAAAATATTTTACCTATTGAAGAAAGCGGTCAGTTGAAATTTATAGAAGTATCCGGAGGATTGAATGGTGGCCTGGGCGCAACAAATTATGCCAATGATATTGACGTTCGTTTTGTAAGTGGCCATACTGAAAGTATGATGTTGCCGCAGGTAAGATATAAAGACCACACTATTGTTTTCATGGCTGATCTATTGCCCTCAGCAGGGCATATTCCTATTCCGTATGTAATGGCCTACGATATGTTTCCACTTACAACACTAAATGAAAAAAAATCATTCTTAAAAGAAGCGGTGGAAGGCGACTATACTCTTTTCTTTGAACATGACCCGGTAAATGAGTGTTGCAACCTACAACAAACAGAAAAAGGAATTCGTCCAAAGGATTTTTTTAAACTGGATGAATTATAAAAGCCCTTCGGATGAAGGGCTTACAAAAATTTTATTGGGAGTTTACTTTTTCTTGATCAGTGATGTAAGCGGATGCCGTAGATTAGCATAGCTCATCATATCGATCTTTACTTTGCCTACTGTTAATGGACTTTCTATTCTAATAGGAATATGATTAAGATCGTCAGTTACCCAAACAGTCATATTTTCTCCGCCTTCAAATACCTGCCCTTTTAGTAACAGTGGTTTTATTTTAATAGCGTTGAATTTTCCGTACTTGGTTTTTATTTCTTCTTTACCCATATAGCGGATGTACATATTATAAACCTCATTATCCAAAAACATGGAGAAAGGTATTTTATCATCCTTACGCAGCTTTGAAAAATCTACATTACGGGCATAGTACATAGAACTTACCACATCCTGCACACAGGCTGGCACTTTAAACACACCGTCGGTAGCAATGGCGGTATTGGCCGTTTTATTAAACGTAATGTTCTGATATTTTTTATAACCGCCTTCGTTTACATTCCTAACAAACTTTAACGGCTGCATAGTAGCTGTATCAATGTATGATTCATACTTGTCCCTTACTTTATATATCCAATCGTAAGAGCTATTTGTTTTTCCTTCGCCGGTTACATGATACACCGGCCGGTTATTGATGGTTTCTAATTTGCTGGTAAAATTTGCATTGCCAGCATTTACATATATGCCTGCTACTGCGTAGAAAACGGTAAACGAAACTTCTTCATCTACTTTAAAAGCCACATTTTTAATGCCGCAAAAAGTATCCGGAGGAGTTGCTATTTTATTTGAAAAACCAAATAACAACAAAGCCAGCGGCGCAAACATCTTAATCCTTTTCATCTTTTCGTGTATATATTTTTTTTAAACTCAAAAGAAACAAACTACCGGCAAAAGCTGGAATAATTAAATTGATAAACCAAATTCCTGCGGTGGTAAAAATTATTCCCAGTTCATTGGCACTAAATAATATTATCAGCTTCAATCCTATCTCTCCCCGTATTCCTAATTCTGCAATGGCAAATGTTGGAATGGCCGCCATTACCAAGAACGAAACACTTACTGCCCAAAAAGCCTGCCACCAGGTAATATCTACGCCAAACAAACAAAACAATAAGTAATACTGCGCTATAAAAACCACAAAACGCAACAACGATAATGACAACAACTGCAACAGTAAAGTTGCATTAAATTCCTCCAAAGCCTTTACCAGGTAAGCAAAGCGGCTACTACCCGGTAAACGATCTACTAAACGAATAAGCCATGATAAACGAAAATAAAATAGTGTTAAAAAAATAAACACTGCTAAGGTTCCATACATGATCACCTTCATCCACATTCCGGTTATCAATCCACCTGCTTCTATTGGCGAACGTAAAATCACTAAGCCAATTCCTCCCATCAATATAGTAATGATCAATTGACTGATGCTGCCAACGATAGTCAAAGAAATTGTTTTTAACCTGTTCCCATCATCCATGTATAAAACTCTGCCGAGGTATTCGCCTACACGGTTGGGTGTAATTACAGAAAAAGAAACACCGGACAGTACAGCTTTCAATGATCTTAAGAAGCTTACCTGTTGTACTGCCTTCACCGATATTTTCCATTTAATAGCTTCTATGGACCAGTTTACGATCATTAATACCACTGCTGCAACAAGATTCCAAATCAAAGGACTTGTAAAAGAATCTTTGATCTGCTGCCAGGCACTTTCCAGGTTAGGCTGATTTTGGATTTGGCGGTAGATAGACCAGGATAACCATATAAACAATAATGGTCCTAGGAAATAATTGATAAAGATTTTGATATTTTTGTTCAGTTTCATTCATCTGGCTGCCGGTCCATAGGATTTCTTTGGAGCAAGCAGTGTTGTAAAAATACATTCCCCTTTGCAAAAGACTTCTAAAATAATTCTTGGTATTGACCCAGGTACCATTGTGATGGGCTATGGATTAATTGCTGTAACTGGTCATGATGTAACGTTGTTGGAACTCGGTGTATTAAAACCCGGCAAAGTAAAAGATGGATATAAAAAATTGCAACTCATTTTTAATACCGTCAGCGGATTAATTACCAAATACCAGCCAACCGATTTTGCCATTGAAGCTCCTTTCTTTGGAAAAAACGTACAGAGTATGCTAAAGCTTGGCCGGGCACAGGGTGTGGCTATAGCTGCAGCTATGCGCCATGGATTAGAGGTTACAGAATACTCACCAAAAAAAGTAAAGCAATCTATAACCGGCAATGGGAATGCAGATAAAGAACAGGTGATGAAGATGCTAAAGACTCTTTTAAATTTTAAAGAAAGCCCCAAACAATTTGATGCTACCGATGCCCTGGCCGTAGCATTGTGCCATCACTTTCAAAGCAATTCAGTTCTTGGCAAAGCAGGCAAAGGTTTAAAAGGCTGGGATGAATTTTTGAAAAAGAATCCCGATCGTATTCGCAAATAGTTTCCCAGTTTATAACAAATATAATAACTGGCCCAACTGTAGTAACACAGATGATCGTCCATTGTAAGTTTACACCGGGCTTGATCCGGTGCTCCTTTCATCTGCAGTGCCAATGGCATCAGCAATACAAATTTATTGTGGCTTTCGGGCTGGTGTTGATGTTTTTGATTTTACTGGTTTTGTTGCCGGCTTGGCAGGTGTTGTTTTTTTAACCGGTTTAGGCACTTCCGCTTTTACGGCCGTATCCCGTACTTCAATTATATCGAATGAATCATTTGGCAAATAACCAACCGTGTCAGGAAACATCTCACTATAATCTCTAACTTCTTCCTCATTCTCTTTACTCTTCAAATCTATACGATCAATACTTACTCCATACCAACCTTTATCTTCAAACCAGATAATATTATCATAAGCCATAAAATATTCTTTTGCATCCACATTGAAATAAATTTTGCCTGTAAGCTTTGGAGCATCAAATTTACCCTCATCAGATTGAGAAGAATCAGCAGTATAGGATACAAGGCTTATTTTTCCCCATTCAATCCCCTTTGAATTTCCTTTAGCTATCACTTTATCATATTCATTACCATACTCTGCATTTAATGAGCTATCCGTTATTTTATTTATAAACTCATTCATCATTTCTGCCATGCCTTCTGCATCACTTGAGTCTTTACTCATCAGCTTGATCAAAAATTTTTTCATAATCTCTGCATTCGGAAAAAGTTTTACAAACCCTGCCTTGTCATTGTTTTTTAAAATGGTAACAATGTTTTTGATCATCACATCTTTTTCCTTTTCCTGTGCAAAGGAAACTTGTACAACACTGATAAAGGCAATGATCAACACCAACTTAAGCTTACTCATTTGTTTTGATTTATAAATTAGCAATAATTTTTTCCTGCACTTTTTTTAAACTCTCCGCCGAAGCCTGGGGCTTAGATTGTGTAAAGTTTAGATCGTTGGCAGAATTTATAGGTATTAAATGAATGTGTGCATGCGGCACTTCTAATCCGACGACGCTGATGCCGCAGCGGTTGCAATTAAATCCTTTTTCAATAGCATGTGCAATTGGTTTGGCAAATAACAGCATCTCACTTAGGTAATCATCCGGCAAATCAAACAATTTATCGGTTTCGTTTTTTGGCACCACCAGCACATGCCCTTCCCGCAATGGAAATATATCCAGGAAAGCAAAGAACTTTTCATTCTCTGCAATTTTATACGAGGGTATTTCCCCGGCTATGATTTTTGAAAAAATGGTCATGCTGCCAAATATTTTAAATTTTAGATTTGCGATTGCCCACAGGGCTACTGGAGAAGATTTAATATAATGCCATTTCACATTACAAATCTACACCCCCATGAGGCATTAAAAAAAGTCCTGTTTACCACAGAACTTTACTTTTAAAATAATGAAAACTACTTGCACCTTGCTTCCTTGTTTCTTGTTTAGAACTTTATGCTGTAATTCCGTCAATCTTAAATTTCAGTACACCTGCAGGTGCTTGTATTTCTGCCGTCTCTCCTACCAGCTTACCTAAAATGCCTTTGCCGATTGGTGAGGTAACAGAAATTTTTCCCGCCTTTAGGTCTGCTTCTTTTTCGCTTACAATTTTATAAGTAACCTGTTTTTTGGTACCCAGGTTTGTAAGAGTAACTTTTGTAAGTATAGACACTTTGCTGGTATCAATATCTGCTTCATCCATCACTCTCAAAGTTGCCATCGAGCCTTCGTAGGCGGCTATTTTTGCTTCCAGTATTCCCTGAGCTTCTTTAGCGGCATCATACTCCGCATTTTCCTTCAGGTCTCCCTTTTCTCTTGCTTCGCCAATGGCTTTGCTGGCAGCAGGGCGATCAACAGATTTCATCTTCTGCAGTTCAGCTTTCATTTGCTCCAGCGTTTCTTTCGACACATATTGTATGTCACTCATATACACCTCCATTTTTAAGCCGTAGTGTTGGATACTCCCGGCGGTAAAAAAAAATAACAACGCCTCAGGATTAACTAAGGCGTTGCATTATGCTGTAAAGATAGAAAAGATTTTGAAAAAGAAAAGCTGTAATAAAAAATAAAAATACAGGCTTTATTTTCTTACAAATTCATACACCCTGTCATTACTTAGTGAGTATTGTTCTGCTTTGATGCCTTTCCAATTGTTTCTGAATGAAAAATTATCAAAATCCCACTCAAGAAACTTATTCTGCAAAAAATTCTTCAAACTTAACCGCAAATACCTCATTTGCCTAGTTTCCCACTCACTCGTATTTTGATTATAATAAGTGTGGTTATGATTATTAGCCCGCCAGTAGCCTATTAGTGTATCAGTAGAGCTTACATAAGTAGCATTGCCATTCTCCAAAAAAGTAAACACTCCATCTTCATACCCCGTTTGAAAATGATCTCTACCCAAAAAAACTTTCCGATATGATTCATTTAGTCGCCAGCTTCCGATAAGTCGGTCTTCATAAGATTTTGAACAGGAGTAAAATAATACAAGCAATAATGCCAGTGGTAGTAGTAGATATTTTCTCATAGCAAATAATTTTTTTATTTGCCGAAATAATAATGCCGTAAATACTTAGTGATTATTCTTTAACAAAAAATTAGCCGCTATTATAAATCCAACTTAGTAATTAAGACCTCGGCCATTTTATAAAATGCCTCATGGCTATAGCCTGCTATGTGAGGCGTGATGATAACTTCGGAATGACCGAGCAACCAATCTAATTCCGTCTTCTCTGATGGGGTGTATGAATCAAGTGTTTCATTTTCCAGCACATCAAGACCAGCACCAGCAATTCTATTTTCTTTTAAAGCCATAATTAATTGCGACATGCTTACTACTTTTCCTCTAGAGGTGTTGAGAAAATAGGGTTTGTTCATTAATGATTTGAAAAAGTTTTCATCAGCCATATGCAGTGTATCATTCGTTAGCGGCACATGAAAACTTATAATGTCTGCATAGCGGCCTATTTGTTCCAGGTTGGCTTCTTTTATATATCCCCCGCCAAAGTCATTTTTATATTTATCATAAGCCAGCACTGTTACATTAAAAGGTTGTAACAACCGGGCCAAACTGCTGCCGGTATTTCCAAAGCCAATAATTCCTACTGTTTTTCCAGTAAGTTCTGTGCCTCTGTTTTCATCCCTTCGCCAAAGTCCTTGCTTTATTTCATTATTAGAAGAAGTTATTTTATTCAGCAGATTCAATAACAAACCCAATGTATGTTCCGCCACTGCATTTCTATTTCCTTCCGGGCTGCTTACACATTTTATTCCTTTGCTTTCTGCATATTGTACATCTATCATTTCCATTCCGCTGCCCAATCGGCCAATCCATTTTAATTGAGTGGCCTTATCCAGCAAATTTTTATCTGCTTTTATCCGGGTAGTAAGTACCAGCCCTTCTACATTTGCAATTTTAGTACTCAGCTCTTCATAAGAGATCAATGGGGCATATTCTACTTCGTAGCCTTTGGTATGCAAACAATTCATCAATACTTCGTGGCTTTTGCCTGTAATTATTACTTTACTCATTTATTATTTCCGCCTCCGGCGAAATAGTTGAACTCATTTTAAACGTTAATTCGGCGAATTGCTTTACCGTAAGCTGCTCAGCTCTTTTATTAAACAACTCATCTTGTAATATCGCTGCATCAAATAAATTTTTTACTGCATTTCGAAGTGTTTTTCGCCGCTGGTTGAATGCAGTTTTTACTAAAAGAAAAAAATGCTTTTCACTTCGCATGGCCAGTGGATCTTTAACAGGCAATAATCTTATTACGCCGCTATCCACTTTTGGTGGTGGCTGAAAACATCCGGGCGGCACATTAAACAAATATTCCACTTTATAAAAAGCCTGCACTAGCACACTTAATACACCATAGGTTTTATTGCCTTCGCCAGCAGCTATCCGCTGGGCCACTTCTTTTTGAAACATGCCTACCACACATTCCACTTCCTGTCTCCATTCAAGTACTTTAAATAAAATTTGTGTAGAAATGTTGTAAGGAAAATTTCCAATCACAGTAAATGGACCTTCAAATGGTTTTTCAATTTCTAAGAAACTCTGATGAATGATTTTCCCTTGTATTGCAGGATATGTTTTATGAAGAAATTGCACCTTCTCATCATCCAGCTCTACGGCTTTAAAATTAATATTCTCAAGCTGCAAGAGATATTTAGTTAATGCACCACCACCGGGGCCCACTTCTAATAACTGGGTGAATGGATATTTTTCTACCGCCGCAATTATCTTGCGGCAAATATTTTCATCTTTCAGAAAATGCTGACCCAGCGATTTTTTAAGGGTGTACATGAATGCAAATGTAGCTGATACATTTGCAGAAATAATAAACCAGCATACCATTTCTTACCTGGTAGGCTGGTTTACTATTTATATTTTTTTCATATACCTGTAATAGCTAAATAACAGGAACTGCTCTTACTTTTTATTGATAATAAGCTTTTCGGTCATCTGTTCGTCATCCATACTTAATTGCACCATATAAATGCCGCTGTTTAGTTTTTCTATTATTGATAAGTTTACATTATTTGTTCCTTTACTTACAGCAATAGTTTGCCGGTACACCAGTTTTCCACTTATATCAAAAATATTTACCAAAGCATCTTTATCCACCAATGAATAAATAGAAAGTGTGCCTTCATTGCTGGCTGGATTAGGTGAAATAGTAATACGCTGAATTTCATTTTTTACAGTAATGGTTCTTACTTCGCTATAGATGAACTTACCATCACCGCTAATTAGCTTAAGTCGATAAAATGATTTTGCAGGCAATGGATTTAAGTCTGCATAGAAATAATCGTTTTCTAATGCATTGCCATTACCTGTTGCACTTACTGTATGGAGTACAGTCCAGTTTATATTATCTGCACTACGTTGTACTTCAAAGCCGTTAAAGTTTTCTTCTCCGGATGTAGTCCAGTCTAATTTTACTTTATTATCAATAAGCAACTTTGCATCAAATGAGAGAAGGTCTACTTTAAGTGGATAAGCATCTACCAATACGGTATAGTCTTCTGTTTCGCCATCTTCATAATAGCCGGTTGGGTTTGCATTGGTCATTCCATGTATAGCTCTTGTCATTCTTATTCTTAAATAAGTATATGAGCCGTTTGGTATAGGTGTGGGTGCTGAAGGCCAATATAAAAACCTGTTTTGAGCTGCCGGGCTGGAAGGAATGGGTGGAATTGTTTGACATGCCTCACCTGCATCAAAAGTTCCATTACCATTATAATCAAGCCATGCGATAAGTGTTGAGTTTCCACCAGTATTATTATATACAGAAACTTGTGCCAGGTAACTGCCGGAGGTTGGTGAAAATATAGGAACATATGCCAATCCATCTTCATCAGCACCATCAGCATTAGCAGGAAGTGATGAAATTTTATTCCACTCTC
Organism: Chitinophagaceae bacterium; assembly: GCA_031397865.1. GTDB lineage: Bacteria > Bacteroidota > Bacteroidia > Chitinophagales > Chitinophagaceae > JJ008. The sequence continues at coordinate 320,571 of JANNMN010000016.1, read as the reverse complement.
TGTCGAAGGTCGGGCCTATTCTTAAGGCGGTATCCCTTTCATGCACTGCGGGGCTCCACGGATCGGGGTCGTAAGAAGCTGGTGCATCACCAAAATCACATAAGGGCCTGAATGCTTCACTACAATCTCCCCAGCTACCACTTGGCGGTACTCCATTTAATGTTACCGTATAATTTTGTGCGGCATTTACTGTTCCATTATAATTATACGGAACAATAAATCCATTACTTGGTGTTGTTGCTAAAATATTTCCCTGGTTGTAAACATTCTCTGCCCAGTCAATTGCTAACTGACGGGGATGATTGATACCTGTACCGGATGGTGTGAATTCAATTCGCTGTCCTGTCATCAGATTAAAATGATACCACTCAGGGTCGCTGGCTGCGCCATCAAAATCATACATCATTGCATTATTGGTAACACCAACATCACTCCAGTCATGTATTAATGTATTGGTACTGCCTATTGTACTATCACTCCTTGTAGCATATACTTGTGTGGCACGGGTAGGATTTTGTACTGCATCAAATTCAATTCTCCATACCGTATTTTCTCTTCCAGATGTTCTGGCAGAGTTAGATGATTCTACCCCAAAATAATAATAACCGTTATAAAAACTTGCAGAGCCAGACTCCACTCCCTGATCATAAGTAGGTATGCCCAAAGCTGCCGTTACATCAGGCACCAATGTGCCGATTGTTTCTGCATCTACATTATATTTCCAGATCGTTTTATTAGCAAGAGAATTGGTTGTTAAACTAAAAGTGTAATACAATATCCTGTTCACCGGATCATAAGCCATACCGTTTACATTCGTCCAGCCGGGATCGGTGAATAAAGGTTTTGCCCTTCCATTTGCCGGGTTCAACATTAGAAAATTATTATCCTCAACAGTAAGTATGTAAGCAGGCATACCTGTAAATGGTCGGCTTATATTTCTCCAGTTATTTGGAAAACTACCAGAAACACATCCATTGATATCCGACATCCAGAATACCGGATCATTACCTCGATTAAGAATCACAATTTTTATAACTTTTACGGGACCAGCTACTGAAATTATAGCACTACCCATATTACTATTATTGGCAAGATTAGTAGTGCTGGCTGTACCCACGGTAGGTGCCGGTGGAGTTCCACCCAATACAAGAATGGTAGATGCCTGTAACGTTATTGTTGGGTTTAATGCTGCCCCTGCTGCATCTCTTGCAGAAATTCTAAAGGAAGCAATATTATCTATATCGTATAATGCAAACCTTGCGTTGGTCACCACCTGATCAAAAGTGATTACAATACTATCGTTATTAATTGTTGGAGTGTACTGTACATCCTGGCCAGTGTAGCCAACCAGTTCTCCGGTATGTGTTGCATTTTCTCCTATTAAAGTAAACGAAGGTGTGGCTGCAGCTATGCTGACCCTGGTAGTGCCCATCATAAAATGCTGGTTGCTGGCCATCACATTTGTAACAAAGCCGCTATAACTACCAGTAGTCATAAGGTAGTCCAGGTAATCCCAATTCATTTGTGATTGAGTATAACCGACCGGGCATTGCGAAAAAGATGGATTAGATAAGAATAAAAAGAAAAGCCACCTGCAAACAATTTGAGTAAATGTTTTCTTCATAGACCGGATTTTAAGTATGACTGCACAATTATATCTCTCTACTTATCCTACTATTTGTTTTGGGTGGCATAAACAAAAAGCGGAATAAACTCTTGGCAATTTTCTGTTCTGAAAAAATGCCGACTTAAAAACAAGTTGTACTACCTTCAAACTCTTCAGGTGGAAAGAATCAGAAGGTTCTTAATTCAATATGAAATTACAGACTCGCAATACCATTGTCAAGGCGTTTATACCTGTATAATGTTCTGTCTTAAATTTCACTATTTCCTATACCATAATCAGTATTTTGTGAAATAATGGGCATGAAAAAACCCTCTTCCGTTGAGAAAGAGGGTTTTGTTAGTATTTGTTGCTTTAAAAAGCTATCTATTCAATCTTTTATTGCTTAACAAACTTTTGAACACTTATTATTTCATTCCTGCTATTAACAACTTTCAGGAAATAAACATTAGAAGAAAGTCCTTTTGCATCAACCTGGAATTCACGGATTGTATTATCGGCGTTTACTTCCATTGTCTTTACAATACGTCCATTTAAATCATTTAACTGGATGCTTACCTTATCAGCAGTGTTCATTTTTATTCTTACTGTCAGATTGTCTTTGACAGGGTTTGGATAAAGTTGAACAAAATGAGCAGCAGGATTATAAATTACATTTATAGTATTGCTATAAGAATTTCTGCCACTTACATCTGTTGCTTTAATACGATAAAAGTTATTACCACGCAGAGGGTCATTATCAATAAGTTGGTAAAGCATACTACCTTCTATTCTTCCAATAGAAACAAAATTTATACGATCTGCAGATTTTTCCACTTCAAAATAGCGGTGATCATTATCCACAGTTGCATCCCATTTCAATTCAATGGTATTATTAGTCAATAATTTTCCATTAAAGCTTAGGAAGTTGGAGGCCAATACCAATAATGGTGTATTGGTACTTATTACTTTCAGGTCGTCAATAAAAAAACCTTCATCTTCTGCGGCATAAAAACTGGCTGTTGGATCTGATGTAAATACTAATCGCATTCTCAACAATGGCGTACCAAGATAAGCTGCCAGGTTAAAAACTTCCTTTGTCCAGTCTGGCTCTATGCCTGTTAATGCATGCTGTCCATTGATGCTTGTTCCTTCATTTGTACCCGGTTCTCTTACGGTTGTTTTTCCGGCAATAGCTACCCATGTTACACTATCTGTAGATACTTGCACTTGTAGTTTATCATGAAAATTTTCTGCTGCATGCTTTGTTTGAAAAGTCAGATAAGCGGCAGTAGCAGTAAGAAGATTAAACCTCCCTTTGTATGGCAAAATTCTGATTGACTGTGCGGTATATTTAGTTCCGTTTACACTTTCCGATAACGCATTACCAGAACCGCCGTAACCACCAGTAGTGTATACCCAGTCGGCCCCGGTATAATTATATCCGAATCCGCTTGCTACTGTTCCTTCGGCTGCATTTACCCAATTGTTGGTAAGAGTTCCTTCCATATTATCACTAAACAGTATAGTAGGGTTGTAAAACTTTGTTATCGTATCGGAATAAGTATATCCGCCGGTTTCCACTTTCCAGGCAAAACGTATTTGTTGCCCATTTGTAATACTGCCGGGTAGAGTGTAACTAATGTTACCGGTATATGTATCATAATAATTAGTAAGAGAACTAACAACTACCGGCGCACCAACAGATGCTACATTAATTAAGGGTACCAAAGTAACTGTTACATCCTGATTTTCTACACCCAGTCTTTTTACTTTAAAACTAAAATTGCCGGCTTTTGCAGAAATGTCAATATCGGACATATCCTGTATATCCACATAAGAGCCTGCCGAATAAATCATTTGCAGGTTCTGATAAGTCATCCCTTTACAAAGTGTAATTATTGATGTAGCGGCTGGCCAAAAAGTTGAAGCTCCTGTACCATACCCTCCTTCACCTGTCATACCAAGTATATTATATTTCTCACCTCCATTAATACCGGCGCCAATATCTCCTTTCAGCATCCAGTCTTTTACTCCACCTGCCACTTCATATCCTAATGCCTGAAAACTGTTACCAGCCCTCATACCATTATACTTCCCCATCAATGCAGGTATGGCTGTGTACCATTGCTGCTGCATAATAGTTAAACTATCTGCTCCTGTATGCAATCCGGGTCTTCCAAATGGTAATGAATAATACGGACCGACGGAATGCTGATCGTTTGCAACTACTATATGTTTACTACGAATAAAATTTCTGACAGCTTGTGTTTCCGGTTCTGAAAAAGGGCCGCTACCATAATAAGTATCATCTGCTGGATTATTACTGGCACAGCTAGATGGTATCGTTACACAATTGCCCCAGTCTGTACTCCAGTTACGATTTAAGTCCACTCCAATATTGCCCCCAATAACTCTTCTATTTTTTCTCCAAGCACCGCCGCCGGCATTGTTCAGGGTAAAGTTATGTTGCCAGCCATCGGGGTTCATACAAACAATAATGTATATCTCCCGGTTATTTACAAGATGCTGTATTCTTGTATCTACAGAATATCTTTCGCAGAGGTATTGCATAAGAAATATCATGCTACTACCACCAATAGCTTCTCTTGCATGCTGTACACCCTGGAAAAAAACTTCCGGTTCATTGGTTTCATCAGTTCCGGCATTATCAGAAATTTTTACGGCATATATCTGGCGACCCTCTATAGAAAGACCCAGATGAAATGTATCTACAATACCGCTGGGAGAATAAGTGTTGTATAAATTAGTAATAGCAGTTACCATTTGTGCATAGGTATAATATCCTCCAAAGTAGGGAGCCGGATCCGGAGAAGCCCATACTTTGAATGCAGATGGGGTAACTATTAAATTATTAAGTAATCCACCGGGTTGTTCAAATGCTACACGACTTGCAGCATTTACCGGTGTGCCATCCATATTGATAGTACCGTTTCTTCTTCCTTCAAAATAAGGTCGGTTTACTTCCTCTAGTTTTACTGCTACATCTGGTACTAAAACTTCGTAGGCACCGGCATACCTTGATTGATTTAATTTGTTCAAATCTTTCTGACAAACTTCTGCTTCAATAAACCCATTTTGTTCCTGAAAATGGTCAAGTTCAAGCAATGTAATTAGTTCAACTCTTTGTGCAGAAGAGGCTGGAGCAGGAATTTTTATCCGTATTAAACTGTTTTGGTTTTGTAATAGCTGGGCCTGTGTAGTGAAGCTAAAGCATAATAAGGCGATGATAATGGCTTTGATAGGTTTCATAGATGTTGATTTTAAAAAGGTTGTAGGCTTATTTCCTGGCTTTGATTTAGATTTTTTTAATAATAAGTTTTCTGACGAATAACTCTCCGTTTATTTCTGCTTGAATAAAATATATACCGCTGCTGAGTTTATCTGTAACCGGCAGGTTAGTATTATTAGTTCCTTTTTTTAGTGCTGCTGTTTGCCGGTGCAATATTCTTCCACTTACATCGGTAATAGCAAAGAAAGCTGTAGCATCATAAGATGTGTTGATAAGCAAGCCAACTTTGTCTGTTGCAGGATTTGGAAGTACTGTTATCTCCTGAACTCCTTTCTGTATAGTTAATGTTCTTACTTCGCTATACTTAAACTTACCATCATTACTTACTAGCCTTAACTTATAGTAAGACTTGCCAGCTAATGGGCGAAAATCATTATACATATAGGCCACTTCTCCAGTAACTCCATTTCCTTTCGCACCAGAAAAATCTAAAACGTCCCAGTTAATGTTATCAGCACTACGTTGTATTTCATATCCCTTGAAATTTTCTTCTTCTGAGCTGTTCCATTTCAATTCTACGTTATCGCTGGTTATCAGTTTTGCATTAAAAGATAATAGGTTTGCTTTTAGCGGATAGTTATCTACCAGCACACGGTAATCTTCTGTTTCACCATGATCATAGTAGCCGGTTGGTGAAGAGTTTGTCATTGCCGGAAGTGCTGATGTTTTCACCATACGGATGCGCAAATAAGTAGAGCTTCCGCTTGATATAGTAGTAGTAATTCCAGGCCAATATAAATACTTTGTTTGCATAGCAGGCATAGAGGCAACTGCACCAACAGCCTGACAAGCTTCACCACTATCAAATGTTCCATTACCATTATAATCAAGCCATGCAATAAGAGTGGCATTCTCACCAGTATTGTTATATACAGAAACTTGTGCTACATAACCAGGAGCTGATGGTGATAAAATAGGTACGTATGCTAATCCATCTTCATCTGCACCATCTGCATTGGCTAAAACAGAAGACGTTTTTAACCATTCTCTATCCCAGGTGGCTCCGATACGTATTGCAGTATCTCTTTCATGCACAGCAGGGCTCCATGGATCAGGATCATATGTAGCTGGTGCATCTCCAAAATCACATAATGGTCTAAATGCTTCTCCGCAATCTCCCCAGCTTCCTGTAGGATATATGGTTCCCGGCATTCTATAAACTAACCTGTTCTGAGCATTATTTACTGTACCATTATAATTATATGGCACTACATATCCACCTATATTCAAAGGTGTTCCAGAAGGTAATCCTCCCATATTATAAACATTCTCCTGCCAATCAATACCCAATTGCTTAGGACCTATATTCCCGGCACCTGTTGGAGCAAAGGAAACTCTTTGGCCAGTCATCATATTATAGTGATAATACATTGAGTCATTTGCAGCTCCATCAAAATCATAGAGCATTCCATTATTGCTGATACCGATATCACTCCAGTCATGTATCAGCCTATCAGTACCCGCAATATTACTATCTACTCTACTTGCATAAATTTGAGTAGCTCTTGTTGGATTTTGTGTAGCATCTAAATCTATCCGCCAAATGGTATTTTCTCTGCCGGAGTTTCTTCCGCTGTTACTTGCTTCAAGCCCCAGATACATTGCTCCATCGTAGAAAGAGGCAGAACCGGATGTTACACCCGGTTCGTAAGATGGAATTGCTGCTACACCTGCATTAACATCAGCAATAAAAGTAGTTCTGGTATTATTGTCAATATTATATCTGTAGATTGTTCTTGTAGCAGATGGGGTTCCCGTTAAACTATAACCATAATAAACATTCCTGTTCACAGGGTCATAGGACATGGCGTTCATATTAGTATGGCTAGCATCAATAAATAATGAGTCTGCTCTGCCGTTGGCCGGGTTAAGCTGATAAAATACATTATTACGTACGGTAAGTATATAAGAAGGCATCCCTGTAAATGGACGACTGATATTTCTCCAATCATTTACAAAGGCCCCGGTAACACATGCATTTATATCAGATAAAAATAATTCGGGAGAACTCACAGCTCCAGTATTAGAGATACTAAGTGTGATGGTTTTCACTAAACCTACCATACTGATATCAATAGTGCCGTCGTGGGAAGTATTTAAAACATCTGTATTTGATGCAGTTGCAGATGGGTTAGTACCAATACCTGTAAGTGGTGCTAATGTTAATACCAAACCGGCGGTACGTTTTACAAGGGTGGTAATTAAATCAATTCCCCCAGCATCTTTACCATTGACGGCAACCCGCTGGCGCCTATCTATATCATAAATTGAAAATAGAGGATTTACTACGGGATTATCAAATGTTATTGTGATTGTAGCTGTTTCAGCTGCATTGGGTACTGCAGAATAATTAACATCCTCCCCTGCATCAGCTGTATGGTTTGAATTCTCGCCACTATTGGTAATACTTCCACTATACACTATGGTAACAGCATTGGTACCTATGGCAAATCGCTGAGTAGCGGCCCTTGCAGCAGTTACCCATGCACTATAGTTTCCAGTACTGATAATATAATCAAGATTATCCCAATTTAATTGGGCTTGCGTATAGCCTCCGGGGCATTGTGCCGTGCTCTTACTAACTGTAGTTACAGATAGCAGTAGGGAGATAAGGATAGGTACGCTGGTTAGACGTTTTAACATGCTTTAGGTTTTTACCACATAGGAATGGATTGGTTTACATTCTGTCTATTTACAACCTGCTAAAAAGAGGATGGAGTTTTAATATTTGAAGTCCGGCTCAAAGAATAAAACTGAATATCCTTCAATTAGCCGGAATGCATAAGGGTTTCTATGTAGGTGGTTTTTATCATTAGTATTGGATGAATCAAAAAAGTATTCTGATTTTCTATGCTAAAGTGAGAAAATATTATAATCTATGCAACGATAAATGAATGTTTCATTATTTATTAAGTACTAGTACAAGGCAAGACTCGTAAAGGTCACATTCGGTCTAAGTGTTTTTACTTAAAAGACCGTTTTATAGTTGAACTTACAAATCGTTATTTTTACTAATAATTATTAAGTATGAGCCAATTAAAACCAACTATCGGCATAAGCTGCGGTGATCTTAATGGAATAGGAATTGAGATCATCATCAAAACATTTTCCGACAACCGCCTACTGGAACATTGTACCCCCATCATTTTTGCTTCTAATAAAGTCATCAACTTTTATCGCAAGTCTGTGCCTGAAATGAATATGAATTATTCTATCATAAAAGACTTTACCCGGATAAACCACAAGCAGGTAAATCTCTTTACCTGTTGGGAAGAGGAAGTACAGGTAACACCCGGACAATTAACAGATGCCGGCGGGAAATATGCAGTAATATCCCTGCAAACTGCCGTAGCAGCATTGAAACAAAAACAAATAGATGGATTGATAACAGCACCTATCCATAAAAAAAATACCCAGTCTGCGGATTTTAATTTTACCGGCCATACTCCTTTTCTAAAAAGTGTGTTTGGTGTAAATGATGTGGTGATGATGCTATGTGCCGGAGGATTCAGAGTAGCATTGGTAACAGAACATGTGCCGGTGGGAGAAATTGCAAAATACATTACCAAAGAAAAAATTGTAAGCAAACTGAATATCATACATCAAAGCCTGCAAAAAGATTTTGGCATTGATAAACCCCGCATCGCAGTACTGGGATTAAATCCACATGCCGGTGATGAAGGATTGATTGGCCCCGAAGAAGAAAATATTATTAAACCAGCCATTAAAGAAGCTAAGAATAATAATATGCTGGTGATTGGGCCATATAGTGCTGATGCATTTTTTGCCCGTAGAAGTTTTGAAAAATTTGATGCGGTGTTGGCTATGTATCATGACCAGGGACTTATTCCTTTTAAAGCACTTGCATCTGGCGAAGGAGTAAATTATACTGCCGGTTTACCTGCCGTAAGAACATCACCCGATCATGGAGTAGCATTTGATATTGCCGGAAAAGATAAAGCAGATAACTCTTCTTTTCTTACCGCACTTTTTGAATGCATTGACATCATTAACCAGCGACAAGGATATGCTTCTGCGAGAATAAATCCATTGAAAAAAATGGCTCCGGCTATTTTCTATAACCAGGAAGATGAACGATTGGAAGAAAGCTGATCTTTTTTTTTACTCTCTATATTCCAAACTAAACCAACTTATAGTCCAGTATTGGTTGCTTTTATTTTAAAGAAAACAGAGATCTGCGTTATTCGAAATAATAGCCGTGGGAAATATTTACTTAAAAAAAATACAGCACACTTTATTTGCCATCACTAAAGTATAAAGCCGGCAATTATTTAAAAACTGTATCATCCACCCCCTTATTGATGGAATAATTGGAGTAATTGATTTCCACTTTTCCTTTTTTGTTCTTCATTTGTTCTTCTTTTTCTTTGCTGGTACCGTTATCATAATCAATAGTGATTCCTTTAGGTAATTTGTAATCTTTGGTATTAAAAGTAAGGATCACCTTATCCGGCAGGCCATAAGAAGAATAATTTTTATAACTCATCAGTAATTCATAAGTGCCATTCTCTTTTGTACTGATAACAGATTTTATTACCAACAATTCTTTTTCATCAATATATAATGTAGCCCTTGTAATATTCTCCTCATCACTCAAAGGAAATATTTTTACCACTTTACAATCTGTACCATTTATTTTTTGTGAGCCTGCCGCCACAGCTTCAAAATTGTTTAGCCCCAGCACATTATTCATATTAATATTAACAGAGCCTTTTGGAATAAAAGAAATACCACTCTCATTTTTTATTTTCAGCTTATCCGGCTTTTTATAATAAATCTTAACAGTAGCAACCGGAGCTTTTATAAAAACTACATTAGTTTTCATTTTCCCGGTAGCGGTGTAGTCATTTACCTTGTCATATTTCACCTTTACTTTTTTCAATAGCTCTTTAACATCCTGCGCCTGCACCTGGAATGCTGCTGCTAATAAAATTAAAAGTGAGAAGTATTTTTTCATAGTAAATATTTTAACTGAGAATATCTTTTTTATTAAAAGCCCTGATGCTTATAAACAGAAACAGGAAAATATATCCAACAAGAATCAATCCGCTTCGTATCAAGGCAGATGGATTTTCGATAGAACCATCTATGGTAGCTCCCTCCACATTTTTATCTACATAAAAAAATCCCTTCCATCCAAGCATATGTGTAGTAAAAGACCAGGGATTAATTGTATCCTCAAATACCGGCACTTTTAGTTGCTGCAAAATGGTAAACACAATAACTACACAAACTGTGGCTACAATTGGCCCCAACGAATTTTCCGAAAAAACAGAAAACATCAATGCCATGGCAGCAATCATAGTAAGTGCCAATGCAGCATAAATAAAAGCCACAAAGAATCGCCATAGCACATCATACTCCTTCATAATGTGCATATCATTTTCTTTAAACACCACAAGATCTTCTCTGCCAAAAAGCAATAAACTGCCAAACAAAGCAAACACTGCCATCCAAACCAATAATAAAATAACATACACAGTGCTGGCAGAAAACTTTGCTATTATCAATTGTGTTCTGGTTACTGGCTTTCCCGCAAGTAAACGAAGAGTGCCAAGATTTGCTTCGCCAGATACCATATCACCAGCTATTAATGCTATCAGCAGTGGTACATGTATCAATATCATATGCAAGACAGCTACACATACAAAATAGCCGTTCATTATTTTTTCATACGGAATATCAAAAGTGTCTGCCTGGCTATCAGTATATAGTTGGATGAAATCTTTTCCATTTACTTTTAATGCAAATTGTACCAGCAAAACAATTAATGCAATAGCACCAAAAGAAATAAATGTCCGGGGACGTTTAAATATTTTAAAAAGTTCGATTCGAAGTATTTGTAAAAACATCTATTCTTTTGTTTGTGATAAGAAGTAATCTTCCAGGGAGTTTAATGGCCGGAGGCTTAATACCTGAATTTCCTTTTCCACTAAATAATTGTTGAATTCAGGGATACTGGATTTATTAAACTCCAACCGGATAGAACCATTGCTTTGTGGCGACAATGATTCTTTCCAGGCAGACTGCTGCAGAATTTCTATAGTCTTCTTATTATTAGTTGTTATTAATTCAATAGTAGTATTGGCGGGATTCAACAACTCACTCACTTTACCTTCTACCACTTTTTTCCCTTTGTTGATAATAAGCATATTATCGGCTACCATTTCCATTTCACTCAACAGGTGAGATGATACCAGCAATGTTTTTCCTAAATCTTTACTTAAGTGAATGATCATATTCCGCATATCAGCGATGCCCTGCGGATCAAGTCCATTAGTTGGTTCATCCAGAATAATAAGTTTGGGATCATGTATCAATGCGCAGGCAAGACCAAGCCGCTGTTTCATTCCCTGCGAATAAGTTTTTACTTTTCCTTTTTCTCTTCCAGTTAAGCCCACCATGGCAAGTTGCTCCCACAATTTCTTTTCTGGAACTTTTGTTCCGCTAAGCTTTGAAAAAATGCGGATGTTCTCGTAAGCCGTCAGGTATTTATATAGATCAGGTTTTTCGATAATGGCACCAACCTGTTGTAAAATCTCTTTGCGATGCTTGCGAAGATCTAAACCAAAAATTTCAATCTCACCTTCCGTAGGTTTTATTAAAGTAAGCAACATCCGAATGGTAGTAGATTTACCTGCCCCGTTTTGTCCGAGGAAGCCATAGACCTGCCCTTCTTCAACTGTAAATGAAAGATTATCGACTGCTTTTATTTCTTTAAAATCTTTGGTAAGATTTTTTACTTGTATAACTGTACTCATCCTGAATGTTAACGGACAAATGTATTAAAGGTTTATCCGGATTAATAAAGATTTATACGCTTTAAGAAAATATTTTGGGTAAAAGCCTTGCATTTCTCAAACTCAAATAGTACGTTTGTTTACGATTCGGAAAATACTATACACCCAAGTAAAACTACGATAAGCATCCGTACCTGACTCCCCGCTGTAAGCCAAAAGGCAAGTACGATATTATTAAAGTTCGATAATCATAAGAGGTATTTCATCGAAACTAACTCCAATATTTCTGTGGGCCACATGATTAACTCCCGATTTTAAACCCGGGGCAAACCCCTAAGAAATGATGAAAACAACTGCACTACTTATTATTCTTGGTCTGAGAGTATTCTACCAACCCTCTTTAGCACAAAACAGTACCGCCCCTTTTGCAAGCCTGAACATTACCACCGCATCCACCAATGCAAAAACAAATGCTAAAGTTTTAGATTTAAAAGGAGTTATTAAAAACAATAAAGTAATATTAGACTGGATCGTTTCCGAAAATGAAACGGCAGATCTGTTTGAAATAGAAAAAAGTACTGATGGTAAAACCTACACCATGGCAGCATTGGTATTTGGTACTGATAAACCAGCCACCGACAATTACCAGTTTTATGAGAAAGCTGGCAACAAAAAAGTATCTTACCGCATCAAAATAATAAATAAGGATAAACAAACAGCCTATTCTGCTGTTGTAGAAATTATTCCTTCGGTTTAAATTTAAATAATATGGGACAGAACGTAAAGAAAGTGATGCAGGAAGAATATAATCGCCTAAAAAAAGTAATGGAAAAATTAATTAAACCCAAAAAAGATCAACGCCTTCCATCCTTAATACTGGCGCCGGTAAAAAATAAAAAATATTAACAACCACAAGCCTTTTCAACTTTTCACACTTAGAGTACCAATAGAGAGTGGAACCTCTGCCAACAGGTGGAGGTTTTTTTTATGCCTTGCCAAGATAAGATTGAAGATTAGCCACATACGATTCAAAAGCTTTTATTCCCAGTTTGGTGATTTTACAAACAGTAAGCGGATAATTGTCTTTAAACTGTTTGGTAATTTCTATATAACCAGCTTCTTTTAATTTTTGAATTTGTACACTCAAATTACCTGCTGTAGAATTTGTTTTTTCTTTAATAAAAGTAAACTCCGCTTCCTTAACACTTATAAGAAGTGACATGACAGCCAACCGAAGCTGCGAATGTAATATTGGATCAAGATCTTTAAACATTGGCTTGTGCTAATTCTCTTTTTGCTTTTTTATATTCTCTCTCCATAATAATACCAGGTATAAGCCAGGCGAAAATAGCAGAGAAGGCAGTAAGCAATAAATCAACCTTAATAGTAGTGTAAATGGTAATGATACAACAAACCCAACATAGAATACCGCCATAGAGCATGGGCTTGAATTTGCAGGCTGCACCGGTTACAAAAGTGGGCATACCATACAACAACAAAAATAGTGGAGCAATATATTCACGGAACTTAAATGCGGGACTATGTGCTGCCAGTTTGGTGTATTCAATAGAAACCGGTTCCCAAACGCTAAATATCGAATTGGTAATAAAAATCAAAAGAAATATACTGATGCCAAAACCCAACCATAAGTAATCCATATAAGCATCATCATATGTTTTTACTTTCCGTTCTCTCTTTTCACGGATAGTGATAAAAATTTGTGGCACTACAGCAAGAAAAGTTAACCAGTAAATATCGAATGGTAAACGAAAGCCGAAATGCAATTCAGATAATTTTACGAGGGAACAAACAGCGATAATGGTTCCCCACATCATGGCACCTACTCCGGTATCATGATAAGAGTCTTTCGCCTTATTAATCATCATAGTGATGAGATGAAGGCTTTCCTGTTCCGTTAATTGTTTTTCCTCTCGCATAGCTTTGGTTTTTATTACTATAAATGCAATAGCCCCGGAAAATTTCCAGGGCTATTAATAAACTTATTTCAACTGGGCTAGAAAATAAGCTACCTGCCCTCTGCCCCATTGAGGCTCAATACTACTACCCGGCTTGCTTACCATAAAGAGGCCATTCGCTTTTTCAAAAAGTATTTTAGCTTCTTCTTTACTACCACCATATTGCTCCGGTGTATAAAACTTATCCTGCCCTTCGAGGATGTACACTCTTGGATTATTCTCATTTATTTTTTTGGCTTTCTCCAATGCTTCAGTTGCCTTGGCGCCTTCACTCATAAATCTTGCCATTGGATTACCCATCATACGAAGGCTATGCACCATCTTTTTTACACAATAAATTTCAGAATTTTCTTTACTTATCTCTTCTGCTTTGTTGATAAGTTTTTCTGCTTTATCTGCATATGGATCGGCAATAGCACTGTTATCGCCAAAACTTCCATCGGTAGGCATAGAAAAATTTCCTGCCATAACAGTAGCCATGGCAGCATAATAATATGGTTCCCATTGCGTTTTTTCGGCATCTGCAATACGTTCAAATGCATTGGCAAGGTCTTTCCATCCATCCACGGTTTTTGTAGAGTCAACCATAGCTACTTTAGCTTCCATGGCTTTTACATATTTTTCACTTTGCGAAAATGAAGCTGTAACCATAATAAATGATAACAGCAGAAGAATACTTTTTTTCATTGTTTAAAGTTTATAGATTTAAAATTATAGACCATTATTTATTACTTCATCGCTTCTGTCCACTCCAAAGCTGATGAAGGCGCCGATAAAAACAAACATTCTGGATGTGGGCACTATTGCTTCCTTTCTCAATCCGTTGTAAGAATATTGATAGCCGTAGGTTTGTTTAATATTGAAAATATTACTTACCTGGAATACATATACCGCAAATGATTTAGCATCTTTTTTCCCAATAGAAGGTAGATAGTTAACAGAGAAACTTACGTTGTGATAAGATGGTATTGTTCCCCTGTCATTAAACTTATAATTCATTCCATCATACCCGATATTATAATATGGCCGGCCACTGGCAAAATTATACGAACCATTAAACTGTGTTTTCCACGGTGTAATAAATTTTTTCATTATCAATGATGCAGTGTGCTTAGCAGCAAAATTGGGTGTAATAGCGAAGGGGAAATTTAAGAAATCCCTTTTTGTATCCAGGTAAGAATAAGAAATCCAGTAATCAAAATCTTTGATTGTCTTTTTGTCTCTCCAGAAAAATTCAAATCCTTTTGCATCACCAAATCCATTATTATTAATAGCGGCTTCATTAAAACCAATCACTCCTGTTTTTACCAGGTTATCATATTTTTTATAGAATACTTCTGCACGGAAAGTTTGTTGATTAATAGACTTCTGATATTGTGCTATATAATGAGTGGCCTTCATAAATGTAAGAGCAACGGGTGAAGGCAAATATCTTCTTTCAGGATTTTGATAAAAAATTCCATAAGCCACCGATGCCTGGCTACCCTTTCCTAATTTATATGCTACTGAGAACCGTGGTGCAATGTTTGTCTTATCCAGCTGTGCAGAATGTTCAAGTCGTATTCCACCTTTTACCGCCAGATCGTTAGTGGCATATACATCTCCTTCGGCAAAAAAAGAATTGATATGCTCTTTCAAACTACCCGGGTATTGTTGATTATTAAATGCCCTATAAACGGATGCATCATTTGTATAATTATACTCTGTCCCAAACCTGAATGCACTCAATCCTTTTAATTTTTTTTCAATGACAGCTTTTGCATTAAAATAGTTGCCTTTTAAATCCAAACCGAATTTTTTTGCTTCCAGGTTTGTTAGCACCACTTCATTTTTATTACCATCCAGCATGCCGCTGTTTATGTCATCTTTATTATTCGTATAAGAAACTCCCAGGTTTACTTTCCACTTCTTCGCAAGATTTTCTCTCCAGGTAAGATTATGATAATGATTGGTATTTGCTATCGCAAACTGATCATAGTAGCCAATTGAATCTATACTATTGGTAGTAAAAGCAAGTTTATTGCTGCTGAAATAGCCATAATATTTCAGCATGCCGGTTTTAGATGTTTTGAAACGAAAATTTGCATCAGCATTATGATAGCTTGGTACTTTAGAATATTCCTGCCTTTGTTTTATTACCGCAAAAGCAAGACCTAAATCGGTATAGCTATAACTACCGCCGAATGACGATTTTTTATTTTTTGAAAGATGCTGATACCCGAGGCTGCCACTTAGAACTGATATGCCAAGGTTGGCAGAAGATTGCTCCGGCAAATCAATAGATTCTAATATTAAAGCTGATGAAAGGGCCTGACCATATAAAGCCGAATAACCACCTGTGCTGAAAACAGTGCCCTTAAAAATAAATGGAGAAAATCTTCCAAACTGTGCAACATTGGGAACACTGCTAAAGAAAAAATTATTTACCAATGTACCATCTATAAATGTTTTTGTTTCTGCCGCAGTACCACCACGAACATAAAGTCCTTCACTCTCCCCTATTTGTTGTGCCCCGGGCAATGTTTTTAAAGCACCGGTAATATCCCCATTTGCACTGGCGGTAGTAACAATATCGATGGGATCTAAAACAGCGGCAGCTCTTTTTCTATCACTGGCTTCAAATGTGCCGGCGGATAAAACCACGGCAGTTAGTTCATTAATTTCCTGCTTCAATGTTATCTCAAGTGTTAGTACACCACTTTCAATTTTCACCGGTTGCTCAATAGTTTTATATCCAATGCTGGAAAAAACTAATACTTGCTGCCCTTTTTCAGTGGTCTTAAAACTATAGCGGCCGATGGAATCAGAAGTGGCGCCATCATAACTGTCTTTAATGGAAATGCTTACCCCACCAATGGGATTGCTTTTATTATCTCTTATCACTCCTTTGATGGTAACCTGTGCGGAAACAGACTGAACAAGGATGGATAAGAAAAATATAGAAATGAAAATGCAGAAATGTTTCATTAGTTGGTAATTTCAATTCAAACATAAAGTAGTTTATAGTATAAACCAAATTATTTTGAAACAAAAAAACCGCCCATCTTATGCTGGACGGTAATGTCGGGAGTCCCTCTATAAAAAATTTATTGTTTTACTATCTTCTGCTGAGCAGTTTGTCCTTCACAAGTAACTTTCACAAAATATAAACCGCTGTTTAAATTACACACATTCAGCGTCTCGGTCTGGTTGCTGCTGCCAGTCTCCATCTTTTTAGCAGTCTGGCCGTTGGCACTGAACAATTCATACACCACTTTCTTATTCTGCCAGCTAGCCGGGATGGTGATGCGAACTTCGTTACTTACTGGATTAGGGTAAGTAGTAATGGTAATATTATTATCCCCCGTTTTACTAATTCTTATGATGCGGGTTTGAGAATATTCATTTTTACCATCAATATCAACAGAACAAAGTTTGTAGTAAATAACTCTTGCTTCAGTATTAATTAAATTATCAGAAAAACTATAATTCATTTTATCTGTTGTATTGCCATAGGCCAATACAACCCCTGCATCAGTGAATGTTTTTCCGTCTATGCTTTTCTTAATTACAAAATGGCTAACATTAGTTTCAGTAGTTGTAGTCCAGTTCACTATTGCCTTTTCATTTTCCAGGTTAGCGGTAAATGAAATTAACTTTATTGGCATGGGTATTCCCGCATAAAACTCGTTGAACCAGATCGAATTCAGACGCATAGCAGCTGAAGAAGGGGTGCCTCCATTATTAGCCCCTATCCGAAAGGAAATATTATTTTTATTTGCATACCTGTATTTTGACTTTACATGTAATGCGTTGGTATCAATTCCCACTGCATTGGCAATAATCCCATCTACCCTGTAATCATACCCCTGGAAATAAGGTGCCAATTGAGTAAAAACAAGACTGTTCACAACAGCTGAATCAATTGATTCAATCTTATACATTTCTGCCCACTCATTGATGGATACTCCGTCTCCATCAATGTCCAAACCCGTAGCATAAAAATCTGTTCCAGTAACGGGTGTTGTGGTTCCTGACTGGTAAAAACTTAATTTGAAATCCATCCACCAACTTGAATTAGCAGGTGCCGTTCCGGGGATACCCAAAACCGGTTGAAATGCTTTGTTATATCCTAACCCTGCACCCACTGTGTCAATACTGCTTAGCACCACCTGGTTGCTAGAACGTCCTTTTATTTCAATTACTGCATCAATACCTGAACAAATATTGCTGAACCGGTATTTAGATGCATCAACTCCAAAAATTCCAGATTCCAAAACCGGGTTTTGAAAAACCAGTTCTGCAGCAGATTGAGCCTGTGCCTGTTTATTGGTGAAGGCATTGCTAATTACCAACAATAAAAGAATTTTATAAGGTAAAAATGTTTTCATCGTTTTCGTTTTAGGGTTCAGGATTAAGTAGTACGGTTGTGTTCTTTTAAACTTACCCTTTAAGATTGCTATGATAACCCATTTGTGTAAAGTGAAACAGACCGGGAGTAATATCCCTTTGATGAGAGTAGTTTGTTTCATGGTCGGATTACGTTGCTTTCTTAGGATTAGTTCGATTCTGATACAAACATAATACGCAGTTTTTTTACTTGCAAATTTTAAGCGGATTATTTCGTATAGATTACCGTATTTTCTGTAGTAACTTTACGATTGATTATGATAATGAACGAATTATAAAAAAGGTTCTTAAAAAATTCGGATGGCATATAAAATAAAAACCGTCCCGCAAAATTGAGGGACGGCCGGAACCCCTATGAAAAACTAGTTTATTGTTTTATTATCTTTTGTTGTGCTGCTTCACCACCACAACTAACTCTTACAAAATACACTCCTGGTGCAAGGTTAGATACATTTAATGTTTCTGTCTGGCTGCTGTTAGGAGTTTCATTCTTCTTTACTGACTGGCCATTCAGCATTACTACTTCATACACCAGCTTCTTATTCTGCCAGTTTGCAGGAATAGTTATTCTTAACTCATTGCTTACCGGATTTGGATAAGTAAGTATGGTAATATTCTTTTCTGTTTGCTTACCTATTCTTATAATTCTTGTAGCTGAATATTCTGCCCGACCATCAACATCTACTGAACGTAAGCGGTAATAAATAACAGGTGATGTTACATTAACAATATTATCCGTGTATGTATATTCTGATTTAGATGAAGTATTACCATGTGAAAACAACATGGCTGCATCACTATAATTTATACCATCGATGCTTCTTTCCACTATAAAATGACTGCTATTTGTTTCTGATGCAGTAGCCCAGTTAAGATTTACTTTGTTGTTACTGTTAAGCATCGCCGAAAAATTTAGAAGCTTAACAGGTAAAGTAGACATTGGAGTAAGACTAAACTTTCTAAACCAGGTAGAATTTAAACGGATGCCTGAGCCATTGCTGGAAAGAATAGATGATTTAGCACCATATCTGAATTTAATTGTGTTCTTATTTAAAAACTGGTAAGTAGCCATTACCTGTGTAGCAGCAGTATCAATATTTATAAAATTATTAATTGGTCCGTTTACTGTATTTCCAGTACCCCCTTCATATGGATGAAGACATAATGAATGTAATTTTCCACTTCCATCACAAGTATTGCATTCGTTATTATTAAACAATCCACTACCACCGCAAGTAAGGCAATTGATCAACGGACTTGAGAGACCATCATCATCACATTCAAAAAGCTGACCTATTGTTCCTACTGGGGTATTGGTAAGGAAACTAAGGGTAGAATATTGTATAGAACTTGGCTGATCGTATGTAACATATTCTGAAATAGAATTACCATCACCATCTACATCAAGAGCAGTAAGATCTACAGTATCCATAGCTCGTCTGATATTTGTTCCTGCCTGGTAAAAACTTAATTCAAAATCTACATACCAATTTTGATTGGGTGCTACAAGGCCGGCAAGACCAAATTCTGGTTGAAATGCTTTATCCCATCCCAAAGCAGAGTTATCCACTGTAGCCATTACTATATCATTACGGGAAAACTTCTTCAGTTTGATTTGTGCATCAACACCGTTTGCAACATTGCTAAAACGATAGATAGCACCTTGTTTATTAGCAGTACCCTGTACCAAAACAGGGTTTGTAAATACAATCTCAGGGCCTGATTGAGAAAAAGCTGCAAGAGTTATAAAGGCTGCAACTAAAGAAAGTAAAAATGTTTTCATCGTTTTCAATTTAGAGTTACGGATCAAAATAGTAGTAGGGTAATTATTGTTTCGAACTCTTCTTTTCAGATCGCAATGAAAACCGATTGTAATTATTGAAACTGACAGGGAAGTAAATTCCTTTTGTAGATAGTTAGTTTCAGGGGTCGGAGTTACGTTGCTTTCTTAGGATTTGTTCGATTCTGAGACAAACATAATACGTAGTTTTTTTACCTGCAAGTTTTTCACGGATTATTTCGCAATAATTACCGTATTTTCTGTAGTAATTTTACTATTGAATTTGATGTTCAATATCTTACAAATAATTTATTTTACATGAGTCCGGATATTTTAAACAAAAAAACCGTCCCGCATAATTGCGGGACGGCCGGAATCCCTATGAAAAACTAGTTTATTGTTTTATGATTTTTTGTTGTGCTACTTCACCACCACAACTAACTCTTACAAAATATACTCCTGGTGCAAGGCTAGACACATTCAATGTTTCTGTCTGGCTGCTATTTGCTGTTTCATTCTTCTTCACTGTCTGGCCATTCAGCATTACTACTTCATATACCAGCTTCTTATTTTGCCAGTTTGCAGGAATTGTAATTCTTAACTCATTACTTACCGGGTTTGGATAAGTAAGTATGATAATGTTCTTATCTGTTTGCTTACCTATTCTTATAATTCTTGTAGCTGAATAATCTGTCTTACCATCAGCATCTACAGAACGTAAGCGGTAATAAACAACAGGTGTTTGAAAGCCAATAATATTATCTGTATAATTATATTCTGATTTTGATGAAGTATTGCCAAAGGCGAACACCATTCCAGCATCACTATAGTTTACACCATCAGTACTTCTTTCCACCATAAAGTGACTAAGGTTTGTTTCTGATGCAGTAGCCCAGTTCAACGCTACTTTTGAATCTTTAAGCTGCGCATCAAAATTCAAAAGCTTCATTGGAAGAACAGTTAAAGGAGCTTTTAAACATCCGCCAAAATTATCGTTGATCGAATTAGCATTTGGAATACTTGAAACGTTACCGTTGATAGTAGAAATATGAAATTTAAAATCACGGCCAAAACTTAATTGATCAATTGTACCGCCTAATGCATTTTTACGGGTAAGTTGTGAAAAGGGTATTTTAAGCTCTACCGATTTACCATCTGCAGAACCACTTCCGTTCTGTGGCAGAGAGTTACGATATAATAAAGTACCCCAGAGTGAAGATCCATCAAGATTTGCGGTGATGCCATTTTGCAATAAGCTTGTAGCAGGAACATAATCCAATATGCTCATACTTACATTTCCGTTAGCTCCACTCCAGTTGATATGCACAACTGGCTCCCGGCTTTCCATTATATCATTATTATTTATATCGGCATAATAAATAATATCTACTGTATTGTTTGATGAACCGGCTCTTTGCAGGTATATGTAAAGATTGTTGGCGTCTTCTGTGAAAGTGAATCGTGTAAGATCTCTGCCTGCATCAGCAATAGGCCAATCCAAATCCTGTCCAGCAGTATTATCATAAGAGTTATTATCAGGATCGTTTAAGTAAGGAGCCCAATCACTCATGTTCCCGTTAATGGTAATAGCAGCCGGTAATGCGGTAGATACACCATTTCCACCAGCGGAAATATTACAATTTTGAGAAAATGCTTTTTCACCAATTAATGAGGTAAAAAGGAAACTGATAAGTAGGGTAAAGAATGTTTTCATTTCTTTCGTTTTAGGGTACTGCAATAAAACAGTTAGTTTTCTTTTGAACTTGCCCTCTGATTGCTTTGAAAAACCGATTTGAAAAAATTGAAACTGAACGGGGAATAAAATTCCTTTGGTAAGATTGTTAGTTTCAGGGTGTGTCGGAATTACGTCGCTTTCTAAGGATTTGTTCGATTCTGAGACAAACATACTACGCAGTTATTTTACTTGCAAGTTTTTCACGAACTATTTCGTAAAAAATACCGTATTTTCTGTAGTAATTTTACGATTTATATTGAAATTCAACGGTTTAAAAGTCTACATATTTGAAAATAAGTAGCTGAAAAAGGATAAGCGAAAATGAGATATATGGTTTTATTAATATTCTATTGTTTTTATATAAAAAATTATACTATAACAGAGAACAGATTTCATTATGTATCCAAAAGAAAAACTCCTGAGTACAGAAGTTTTAAATCTATCATAGGGAATCTTTTGAGTACGCCTAGGTGAGAGGGAATTTAATTACTTAAAGTTTCTTTATAATGAAACGGGGAGTAAAAATTTTCCGGGGCTATCAATGAATAAAAGAAGAGAGTTCGTCGAATAGAAATCCAATAATATCACAACTCGTACTCATTGAAGCCTTAACCCGGAATTAACCATAAACACTTCCGATACAAATAGATGATTTTTTATGAGTGTATGGCAAAAATTTCGGTTAACTCCGAGAATCTGTCGCTAAGAACATGGTTTAAACAGACAAAACAATTACCACTTGAAAAACTAATAACACATCAACATAGTACATCTTAATTATTACTAGTAAATATAAAAAAATTGAACCTTAGCTGAGTGAAATTTTAATCTCTTTTCCAGGTTGCTTTTGCAGAAATTGAATGGGGGCAAATAATATGTATTACTTCCCTTTTACCAAAAAGATCAGGCATTTCAGCATTGATATAAGCAACCACATCTGCTTTTATATCAGTAGCATTAGTAGGTTCTGTCAGATAGTTTTGCTTTTCATCCAGTATAAAACTGGTTTTATCAAATTTGCCCACACTTACCCTTCCTTCGTTTACCTGTATTATAAGGTCTTGCGGTAGCAGCGATGGGTAAACAGTTCCATCTCCAAGAATATTAATAATTGTCATAGGTTTCAGTTTCATCGAAATTTATGTTTCAACTTTTTTCGAAAGCCTTTAAGTATAGCTGGTGCACATCTCAATAATGGATAATGGCACAGCATGAAAAAGGTATCAGAAATAAAGAAGTGTTGAAAAGAAGTAGAAGAGGTTTAAGACTTAGACCAACTGCTGATTAATCTATAGATCGTTATGTATTTTATTGAATAAAATAAGATCAATTATTTTATACCTCTCATACATATCTTCCACTAAACCTGGAAATATTTAAATAAAATTAGCTATGAAATATTCTTGGAACTGTTTTTTTCGACGAAATGGAATATTAATAAGACAAAACTGGCAAATATGGAGATTATCGTTATAACAAACTTGGTGGGAGTAGGGAGTGGCGGGTTAAAAGATGCAGGAAGTAAAACAACAAAAAGCCCTGATAGCATTATCTCGGAACAGGCCTTACAGAAAAATCAGCATCATCCGCTTTTGGAACTTTTTGCAATTTTTTCTTTAGAATATTATCATAAAGAATTATCCGGTTGTGTCCCTCGTTCAAATCTGGCTCATGGTTTCTCCATTGAAATCGTAAAGCACCATTTACAAAAGATTTTTTATCGGTCAGTGACGATTCATCTGATGATAAGAGCAATTGATCAATAGAAATAAAATCGTTAAGTCTTTCCCGATTTTCTCCGATACTGTAGGGGCCAACTGTTGCTTCAGTTTTAAACGGTTTAAAAAAGAAAAAAAGAATAACGACACTACACCAAAGTCCAATCACCCAAATAATATTTAAAGCCCTTTGTGCAGAAGGCAGGGATAATTCTTCAACACTAGCCACAACATTATTTTTTCTCTTGTTATTCATGTAGCAATAAAGTTACTAAATCAACTGCGATTAAGAAATCAGTAATTAGTAATGACTTGGGACAACTCATCCTCAGCATTACTTAATGCGGATGCTAGCTGCTTCCCTTTGTCCCCTATTTCAATGGCTGATGCCTTGCCATTCAATATTTTACTGAGCTCTGCCAGCTTCATCATGGGGGGAGAAGAGGGTAATAATGGTGAAAGTGTTGATTTAAGGTGATGACAAATTCTTTTTATTCCGATTATGTCATTATCCGAAATAGATTTCTTAAGTACTTCTTTATCCTGTGGTATTTGACGTTTCAGTTCATTTAATATCAGTTTTATTTTTTCCGGATTGTTTCCACATATACTTTTCAGGTAATCTAAATTTACCCAATCATTTTTTTGATTGGCGGGACTATGGCTTTTATCTATTGTTTGCAAAGAAAAATATCTCTTCACCATTATTATAAACTCATCTTCATCCAACGGCTTGGAGAGGTAATCATTCATGCCTGCATCTATACATTTTTCTCTTTCGCCGGGAAGTACATGAGCCGTCATGGCTATTATAGGGGTTGTAGTATTGATTTCTTTTCGGTAAATTTTTGTGGCGGAGATCCCGTCTACCCTAGGCATCTGTACATCCATTAATATAAGATCAAACTTTTTGCTCCGCATTTCAGTGATCGCTTCTTCTCCATTTTCTACCATCACGGTATTGACTCCATATTTATCTAAAATACTTTTTACAAGTAATTGATTCATCTTATTATCTTCTGCTACTAAAATTTTTACATCATTTAATGAAACATTATCTACCCTGAAGCTTGGTAGGAACGTTTCTTTTTCTACATCCGTCTTACTTACTTTTTCGAATTCTAGCTCAGCTATAAAAATTGAACCTTTGTTTAATTCACTCTGCACCATTATTTTCCCTCCCATTGCTTCTGCCAGTTTTTTTGTAATGGCTAATCCTAATCCGGTGCCGCCTTGTTGTCTTGTAAAAGAATGATCAATCTGCTCAAATCTTTCAAATATTAAATCAATCTTTTCCGGGGGAATACCTACCCCACTGTCTTCTACGGAGAATTTAGTTTTTACAACATGTTCATTTTCCTCCATAAGCTTTACATACATTTTTACATAGCCAGCATTGGTAAACTTAATAGCATTGCTTAGCAGGTTGACTAATATCTGACGCAGCCTTTCAGGATCGCCTGTTACAAAAGAAGGCAAAGCTCCATCAATAGAAAACTGAAGCTGAAGTTCTTTTTCATAAGCCAGCGATGTAAACATTAATTCCACTTCATGCACTATCTGTTGCAGCTCAAATGTTCTTTTCTTTAATGCAAGATTTCCGGCTTCTATTTTAGAAAAGTCCAGTATATCATTTACTATGTTTAGCAAATTTTCGCTGGCGGTAGAAATTATAGAAGAATATTTATATTGATCGCTGTTCAAAGGTGTATCGAGCAATATTCTTCCAAACCCTTTTATAGCATTAAGCGGTGTTCTTATTTCATGGCTCATATTGGCCAAAAACTGGTCTTTGGCTTCTACTGATTGCAAAGCAATCTTACGGGCATTTTCCAATTGTTTAATAAGTGAAAGTTGTTTAACCTGCCGCCGTATGATAATGGTAGCCAAAATTAAAATAGCCAACAAGGATACTCCCGCCAGCAACCTGTTTAATAATGATAATTGCGAAGAGGCTTTATTATTCTGATCCAGCGTTGCACTCAGGTTTTGCTCAAGCCCTTTTTGAAAGGTGATTGCAGAAGAATAGATGCTATCACCGCTATGTGTATTTCTTAAAGAGTCTATCAATAATTTTTGTGCAGGTACATTTTTCTTTTCTATTTCCGACAGTATATTAAAAGACAACCCCACCTGATTATCAACAAATTTTGCCAGCTTGTTTAATGCTGATAGTTGCAATGTATCAGACCACAATTTTTTTAATACCCCGATGTTATACTGCAGCCTAGTCAAAGAGTCTTTAATACCTCTTTTAGGAGAAACAAGATCTGCAGATTTATCGCTAAGTAATTTCGCCTCCAGTTCAAAGGCAAGATTTACCATTTCCTGCAGGCGATTGTTCATGGTAAATGTGGTAGTAGCTTGGCTATTCCCCTTGCGAAGCCTGAAAAGAGAATTTTGTGTTACTACCTGTGTAATAGTAATAGTAATTAACAACCCGGCCACCAGTAATACAATCCATAAAAAAAAATTGCCGGACTTTTTCATACAGGTCTGGTTAAAGCAGATTGAGTTTTTTTAAAAAGGTGCTTCTGTAAGATTCTGAAAGAGGAACGGGAGTATTATTAAGGTATAAAATATTTTCTTCGATATAATCTATCTTATCCATTGAAATTATGTAGCTACGGTGTACCCGCATAAATTTGGAAGAAGGAAGCCTGTCTTCAAATAATTTTAGTGTAGCATGTACGATATGGTATTTATCAGCTACATAAATTTTTACATAATCTCCCTTAGATTCTAGCAGGTAGATATCATCAATAAGAAGCTTTCGTATAATTTTATTCTCTTTAATAAAAATATGTTCTGCTTCAACCTCATTCAGATAAACATCTTTTTGTTTTAATAATTCAATAGCCCGGTTAATGGCCATTAATGTGCGGGGAAGTAAAAGTGGCTTAACCAGGTAATCAACCACATTTAACTCATAAGCTTCTGCACCATATCCTTTATTTGCCGAAGAAAGAATGGTTAGCGGACGAACAGGCAACGATTTTAATAGATCGATACCACTCATGCCGGGCATTTCAATATCCAGGAATAATATGTCTATCTCAGCTTTATTAATTATAGATACCGCTTCCACTGCATTATCACACTCCCCGGAGATAGTAATAGATGGAACCTGCTCCAGCAATTGCCTCAGCAGTAATCTTGCCATTGTATTATCATCTACAATTAATACCCTGTATTTATTTTCAATTGTATTCATCCCTTGTATAATCTTTGATGATAGTTGATTGTGGTCTCTGTAAAAGTAAGTAATTCTGATATAGCTGATAAACTAAAGCCCCTCCGTGAAAGGAGGGGCTTATTTAGAAAAATTTGCTAGTTGTTATTTTTTATACTGCGGTATCAAGCCATTCGCCAGTTCCACCATCTTCTTCAATCCATCTTCTGGCAAATTACCTTTCTTAAATTCCGCCATTACATCTGGCAGTTTATTATCCATCTCCATCAGGAAGTGCTCTTCAAATTCTTTTACCTTACCCACAGCCACATCCTTTATCAAACCATTTGTACCAAGATAAATAATAGCTACCTGCTTCTCTACTGCAAACGGTGCATATTGTGCTTGCTTTAATATCTCCACATTTCTTGCACCTTTATCAATTACGTTTTTAGTAGCAGCATCCAGATCTCCACCAAACTTAGAGAAGGCTTCCAACTCACGGTAAAGTGCCTGGTCCAATTTTAATGTACCAGCTACTTTCTTCATTGATTTGATCTGTGCATTACCACCCACACGACTTACAGAAATACCTACGTTAATAGCCGGGCGAATACCAGAAAGGAATAAGTTCGATTCCAGGAATATCTGACCGTCTGTAATAGAGATTACGTTTGTAGGAATATAAGCTGATACGTCACCAGCCTGTGTTTCGATAATTGGTAATGCAGTTAATGAACCACCACCTTTTACCAAATGCTTTATTGAATCCGGAAGGTCATTCATGTTCTTAACGATGTCATCGTTATTAATAACCTTCGCAGCTCTTTCTAATAAACGACTGTGCAGATAGAATACATCACCCGGATAAGCCTCACGACCCGGTGGACGACGCAACAACAATGACACCTCACGGTAAGCCACGGCCTGTTTTGAAAGATCATCATAAATGATCAAAGCAGCACGGCCGGTATCACGGAAAAATTCTCCGATAGCAGCACCGGCAAATGGTGCATAGAACTGCAATGGTGCAGGGTCTGATGCAGAAGCCGCAACGATTGTTGTGTACTGCATAGCACCAGCATCACTCAATGTTTTCATTACCTGAGCTATAGTAGATGCTTTCTGACCGATAGCCACATATATACAATACACAGGCTTGCCTGCGTCAAAAAATTCTTTCTGATTGATGATAGTGTCAATACAAATGGCAGTCTTACCAGTTTGGCGGTCACCAATTACCAACTCTCTTTGTCCACGGCCAATAGGAATCATTGCATCAATAGCTTTGATACCAGTTTGCAATGGTTCCTTTACCGGCTCCCGGAAAATTACACCCGGTGCTTTTCTTTCCAGTGGCATTTCATATAACTCACCGGCTATAGGTCCTTTACCATCAATAGGATTTCCTAAAGTATTTACCACACGGCCTACCATTCCTTCGCCTACTTTAATAGAAGCGATCTGGCCGGTACGTTTTACTTTTGAACCTTCTTTAATGCCTTTGCTTTCGCCCATCAATACTACACCCACATTATCTTCTTCCAGGTTCAATGCAATTGCTCTTACACCACTTTCAAATTCTACCAGTTCACCATAGCGAACATTGCCCAATCCATATACCCGGGCAATACCATCTCCCACCTGCAATACAGAACCTACTTCTTCCAGGTCTGCAGCGGCGTTGAAGTTGCTCAACTGCTGACGCAGTATCGCTGATATTTCATCTGGTTTAATCTCTGCCATATTATTATGTTTATCTGTTTTTATTTTTTGTTACCAGCTTCAGCCTGCCTGCCGGTAGGCAGGTTCCCTGAGCATCGTCTGTTGTGTCACTCACTTCATCGTTCCGTTCACTATTCACCATTCACTACCTCACCTTATAAATAAAATCATTGTTCTCAAACTGCTTAGCAATTTGCTTCAGGTCATATGCAATACTAGCATCTACCAGCTTATCTCCTATCTGTAATACAAATCCACCAATCAGTTTTGGATCTATCTTCTCCTCCATTTCTATATTTTCAAAGCCAGCTGATTTTTTTAGCTGAGCTACGATTGCATCTTTTGTTGTATTACTTACCGGCTCTACCGTAGTTAATGTAACCGTACGAATATTTTTCTTCTCTTTATAAGCAGCAATAAAAGCCGTTGCTATTTCCGGCAAATTGCTTTCCCGGCCTTTTGTGATGATGAGGTTATTGAAAGCAGTTGTCATTTCACCAATATGGCCGGTAGTTACCGCCGCAATTATTTTTTTCTTTACATCGGATGTAATGATGGGGCTGCGCAAAACATTTACAAAATCACGGTTGCTTTTGCAAACAGAGTTCAGCCATAGCATATCGGTATATACATTTTCCAACTGACCTTTTTCAATGGAAAGATCAATCAGTGCTTTTGCGTATCGTGTTGCTAAACGTGGATTTGGCATATTTTTTAGCTTCGAGCTGTGAGTAGCGAGTTACGAGGTAGAGCGACTAAACTCGAAACTCGCAGCTATTAACTCAGAACTGTTTTATTAATTCATTTTTACTCCGTCAACAAGCCCTTTTATGTGAGCTTCCTGTGCATCTTTATTTCCTAATTCTTTTCTCAGCACTTTTTCACTTACTTCTATTACCAGTTTACCTACCTGGTTTTTTACATCCGTCAGCGCCGCCATTTTTTGTGCATTGATAGCTATCTGTGCTTCTGTAATTATTTTATTCGCTTCAACTTTAGCTTGTTCTTTTGCTTCGCTGATGATCTTATCTTTTGTATCTCTTGCTTCTTTCAGCATCAGGCCTCTTTCTTCACGGGCCTTAGCAAGCAGGGCTTCGTTTTCACTTTTCATCAACGCCATTTCTTCTTTTACTTTCTGTGCAGTAGCCAGCGATTCGGTGATGCTGTTCTCTCTGTCACGAAGACCTTTGATAATAGCAGGCCATGCCATTTTCTTTAATAAAAAGAAAACGATAAGGAAGGCCAGCAATGTCCAGATTAATAATCCAAGTTTGGGGAGTAACAATTCCATATAAAAAATTTCAATTCGTTTTTTTAGAAAGGCCCTTCGCCAGGCTCAGGGTTTAAATACTGCATCCTCCGCCCTGTGCATTGGATGCAGTAAATTTTTGTGGCAACGATATTACAATACCATTGCAAGGAAGCCAACGATGATAGCAAACAGTGCAGCACCTTCTACAAGGGCAGCTGTTAAGATCATGTTTGCACGGATGTCGTTAGATGCTTCTGGCTGACGGGCAATGGCTTCTACAGCACCTTTACCAATCTGACCGATACCAATACCGGCACCGATAGCGGCAAGACCTGCACCAATTGCACCACCTGCGTTAGCAACTGCTTCCAACATAATTACATTAAGTAAATCCATGTTTGTTGTTATTAGTGATGATTAAAAAAATACAATTTTAATGATGAGCTACATGTGCCTCATCATGATGTTCACCCTCAAATGCCTGTCCTATGAATACTGCTGTCAGCATAGTAAAGATGAAGGCTTGTAAAAAAGCCACCAATACTTCGATCAGGTATATGAAAACAGTAAATCCTATTGACAACGGAGATGCTCCCCAACCCGCAATTGGATTTAATTGTCCGAAAATGAATATCAATGAGATCAAACAAATAATAATAATGTGGCCCGCCACCATATTGGCAAACAACCTGATGATAAGTGCAAATGGTTTGATGAATACACTCAAAAATTCAACTGGCACAAGGATGAATTTAACACCCAATGGCACTCCCGGAGGATTGAATATATGACCCCAATAATGTTTGTTGGTGCTGAACATGATCACCACAAAAGAAATCAAACCGAGTACTGCAGTAAAGGCAATGTTACCTGTTACGTTGGCCGAACCGGGTATCAAACCAAATATGTTGTTGATCAGAATGAAAAAGAAAACGGTGAGCAGGTAAGGCAAGTATTTTTCATACTTATAACCAAGATTTGGCTTTGCCACTTCATCTCTTACAAAAGTGATAACCGGCTCCAGCAAACTTTGAGAACCTTTTGGTGCTGATGTAACTCCAACGCCGCTTTTATATTTTTTGGCAATGCTCAGCATTATCCAAACAAAAATTATAAGAGCCAAAATCATCTGCACTACGTTGCGGGTAAGAGAAAAATCGTACACTTTTACAGAAGGATCAATATTGCCGGCAGCATCTACAGCGTAAATATCTTCTGCCTTGTATTTCTTTGGGTCGAGACCTTTTTCCTTGATGTTGTTATTAGTAAGTATCACATAACCTTCATGTGCATGTTCTCCATGATGAAATTTGGAAGACATGAAAGTGTTCAATCCTTTTTGTGGAGAGTAAAGAATAACAGGCAGTGGTATTGAAGCTCCAAAAAAGTGAAACTCATGGCCATCCAGCACATGCTCAAAAATCACTTCTCCCACATTTAATTTCTCTTTTTTCCCGTCTTTTTCACCCTCTCCACCGCCAGCAAAGGCCTGGAAAGAAATAAGCATGCAAAAAATGCTGAAAGCCGCTACAGTAAAGGATTTGAAACGTTGTACTACCATACCTACCCCGAAATTTGCCGCAAAGATAAGGATGCAGGGTTGAAAACGAACCTTGATTGAAAGGAATTTAAACAATAAATAAAAAAGGATTTACCGCAAGTGGTGACCTATTACCGGCAACCCTCCTAACTTTTGATTATCAGTACAGTTGGCGCAGATTTTTATCCGGCCGCTGGTGCTTTTTTCTCAAATTGCATTTCATAAAGTCGGGCATAAAACCCATCATTTTTTATCAGCTCATCATGTGTGCCCATTTCTTTAATTTCTCCTTTATCCAATACAATTATTTTGTTGGCCTTGCGGATGGTGGAAAGGCGGTGGGCAATAACGATGGATGTACGTCCCTGTATTAATGTATCAATGGCATGCTGTATCAGCATTTCGCTTTGTGTATCTACAGATGAAGTGGCCTCATCCAATATAAGAATGGATGGATTATACAACATAGCCCGGATGAACGATAAAAGTTGCCGCTGCCCAAGCGATAAAGTGGCGCCCCGTTCCATCACATTATAATCATAGCCGCCGGGCAGCCGCTTAATAAAGTCGTGCATTTCAATAAGCTTTGCTGCATGTATCACTCTTTCTTTAGAAATTTCAGAATTGCGAAGCGTAATGTTTTCTAACACCGACCCGGAGAAAAGAAAAACATCCTGCAATACCACCCCAATATTTTTGCGCAGAATATCGGTATCATATTTTTCAATATTCACATCATCGATCTTAATGCTGCCTTCCTGTATATGATATAACCTGTTGAGCAAACTTATGATGGTGCTTTTGCCACTACCAGTATGACCAACGATGGCAATGGTTTCTCCGGGCCTTACACTAAATGAAATATTTTTTAAGACCGGCACTCCAGGATTGTATTCAAATACCACTTTTTCAAAATCAATTTTTCCACGAACTACGCTAGGTTTGTAAGCATCCGCAGCGGCAGGCGGAGTTACATCATCATTATCCAATACTTTAAATACTCTTTCGCTGGCAATTATGCCCATCTGCAAGACATTGAACTTATCGGCCAGTACCCGTAGCGGACGAAACAATAGGTTAAGAAAAAGTATAAAAGCCATCAACGTTCCTTGTCTTGATTCCTGCAGTTGCAATGCTTCTTTGGATGTAACCCAAACCACCAAGCCTATGGCCAATGCCAATACAATCTCTACAATCGGGAAGAAAACAGAGTAAGCAAATATGGCTTTGATGTTTGCATTACGATGTTCCTTATTTATTTTATTAAATTTTTCTAATTCTTTGTCTTCGGCTGCAAATGCCTGTACAATTGCCATACCTGTTAAGTGCTCCTGCACAAATGCATTAAGTGATGACACCGCATTTCTTACTTTAAAAAAAGATTTGTTGATGCTTTCTTTAAAATAATAGGTGGCAATAAGAATAATGGGAAATGGAATGAGTGCAATAAAAGTAAGTTGCCAATCCATCCAGAACATAACGGTTAATACACAAACAATAGAAAGCAGATCTGCAATGATAGGTACCAATCCATCCGAGAAAATATCATTCACCGATTCTATATCATTAATGGTTCGGGTGGTAAGTGTGCCAATCGGCGTTTTATCAAACTGAGAAAGATTAAGGTTTAATATTTTTTTATAGACTGCTACCCGCAGATCTTTTACTACTGACTGTCCCAACGATGCAGTGGTAAAAGAAAATAAAAACCGCATGGCTGTTTCTACCAAAATCAATCCTATCTGTATGATAGTGATATTGATAACCATATAGGCAATAGACCTGGTAATATATTCATCAACCGTAAGCTGTATTAAGACCGGCCGGATGGGAGTAGTAATCGCCAACAAGATGGCCAGTACCACTGAGAGATAAAATTTTTTCTTGTACGGCGCAGCATACTGAAACACCCGGCGAAGGAGAGCAAAATCAAAAAAACTTTTTTTAGATGCTGACAAGGTTGAAGGTTATGAAGCAGCAAATGTAGAAAGAAGCTGGTGATTAAAAGCCCTTCTTATCCTCATCTTCTGTCATAGCAATTTTATAAGCCTTTATAAATAAAGCACCAAGGTTTTTATGCGGAGGCACATAGTCTTCAAAAATAGGATCGGTTGCTATTTTAGCTAACTCAATCCAAAAAGGCTTCCATTCAATATTGCTACCAGTTCTCAACTTCTCCGATATAAGTCTTAAGAATGGATTATTTACTTCAGCATCAGCAATTTGCTTAGTACCAATTATATGAGCATCCCCGGCTTTTTCTAATATATCATGAATAGAACGATAACCACCACAGGATCCCATGAAGACAATTTTTGAGGCGGTAGACATTTGTTCAATTGTATAAGGTGCATTATAACTATGACCACGGTTGATAGTTACTTTAGGAATAATATTATTCTTTGCGAGGTAAGTACATAATGCCTCTTGTGCTTTTGCATCTTCATCTCCTACTTCTGTTAAAGGCCTGTTCATGTATAAAGAAACTGGCTTGCCTTTGGCGGCAGTAATAGTAACCCATTGCTTATTACTCTGGTCTATTTTCCAATTACTGTTATTAAACATATTTACCAGGCCAGGAAAGAGACCAATACCATCCTTATCACCATAAATAAATAACTGTATGGCTATTTTTTCAGTGCTATCATAAGTAAGGTCTTTATACGGCACTTCATATACCGGAGGTATCTTAAGTTCTGTTGTCAGGTTTATATGATTACTGGTATCAGCCGATAAAAAAAGTTTATTTAAAATATTATATATAGCTATGCCCTTCTTATTATCCTGCTCAAGATTTCGCTGGTAGTTCTCCTGAATGTTCTTCAGCATTTCTTTGGCAACGGGTTGCAATGTTTCCGATATGCTTGCATAGGAGTCTGCCACATCTACACCATCTTCAATACCTTCTGATTTTTCCAGGTTTTTTACAAAGGCTCTCATCAATGTATTGGCATAATCATCTACACCAGGTGTGGTGCTTTTAGGAAATGATGCGAGAAATACATCGAGTGAATTAAAGCCTGCAGCAATTTTGATAAATTTCCTATACTTATCAAAATGCAAGAGCATTAACAAAGAGTCGCCTCTGTTATTCACCTTCTTCATCATTAATGGATATACACCTTTTACAAAACTGGAAGTGTACATAGAACCGTCGGAAGTAACGGCGAGATAATATAATTCCTCGGCACTAAGAGACTGTATACTTTTAAAGCGAACATCTAGGTTTCTTAGATCATGAAGACCATTGATTATATTGACAAATCCCTCTTTTGCTTTTTTCTCCAGTCTTACATATAATTCTTTTGATCCAATTGCAGTGTCTTTATTGATAGCTCTTGCCACATAATCAATATGTGTTTTCACCAGCAGCTTATAATATTTTACCGAATCATCTTTGGCAGCATCAATTTCTTCTAATGTTATTTTTCCCTGTAAAATATTATCAAGAAAACTAAAGTACTGCTGTCCATCTTTGGTACGGGCCATCTTCACTACTGTAGCTATAAATTTATCATCAGTGATACTGCGGATGGATAAACCCAATTTATTATTGGCTTGTGCATAATCATACAATTGCTGAGGATATTTTTTAGCCATAGCTCTGATGAGGCTATCCGCAAAAGGCATATCCGGATTCTGACTAAGTGTTGCAAAGGTTTTAGATGGATAAAGAGCACAATACTTTAATACCACTAATTGCTTACCGGCTTTAAACCCTGCATTTTTAGTAAAAGTGAAATTATCTGCATTCACAATAGAATAAGCCACCTCGTATGGCAACGAACTAATGATACCATCTATGCGCATACCTTGCTTATCATTCAAAAAACTTTTTTCATACCCGGTGATAATGTCGGGTAGCAACAGTGCATTTACTTTTTTGCTCTTCGTATTTGTTAAATAAAAACGTAGGAGGTATTCGATTCCTTTCAGGTATTTCTTTTTCACCTGGTCATTTAGTGTGCTGTCTTTTTCAATAGTGCATTGTAAAGCATCTATCTTATTAATTGCGGCTTGGGTAAGCCGGTAATTTATCTCTTCATTGGCCGAGGGGGTAAACTGGTTATCCGCTTTACCATCAGATTTTAAAATAGCTTTTTGCTGCGCATCCACATAGTCATGAAAAAGTACCCTGTTCAAAGGCGGTTTACAGTTGGGCGCAGATGAAGATGAGTTGGAAGCAAAGATTGGCTGAGCTGAAACCCCTTGCTGTAACAAGGCGATAAAAATGATAAGAATAAGGTATCGTCTATGTGCTATCATAAGGATTGTGTTGGCAAAGTTAATAACCCTTGCCCAAATGAGTGATTTTACTGTCTTTACATTGATACAGACAGTTTTATCTTCAAGAAAGCTGTATGCTGATATGAAAAATATTATTGTGTGAAGACCTATATTATATTATAAATATTAAGTTATCATTAACTCTATGTAAACGAAGAGGGTGAAATTTCCCCGCCCCACAATTTCCTGTTAGGTTTGCGCAAACTTTTTCCTGTATGGATACAAAAGCCCGGAAAATATTAATAGCAGATGATGAACCAGACATCCTGGAGATACTTA
Organism: Chitinophagaceae bacterium; assembly: GCA_031397865.1. Taxonomy (GTDB): domain Bacteria; phylum Bacteroidota; class Bacteroidia; order Chitinophagales; family Chitinophagaceae; genus JJ008. The sequence continues at coordinate 285,041 of JANNMN010000016.1, read as the reverse complement.
AATACAACCTTACCAATGAAGGATATGAAGTAGTAACTGCCAAAGATGGTGATGAGGCGTTGGAAAAAGCAAAACGCAACCAACCCGACCTGATAATACTGGATGTAATGATGCCTAAGAAAACTGGTGTAGAAGTATGCCAGTTGTTGAGGGCACAACCTGCTTTTAAAGACACATTAATAATTTTCTTAACAGCGGTTAGTGATGAGGGTACTCAAATAAAGGGATTAGAAACCGGTGCCGATGATTACCTGGGTAAACCTATCAGTCCAAAAGTATTTATGAGCAAAGTAAATGCTCTATTTCGCCGGGCAAATAAATTGGATGCCCGCATTATCACCATTGAACACCTCACCATCGACCCGGAACGTTTTATTATAAAAGTGGCGGATCAAGAAATTATACTGGCTAAAAAAGAATTTGAATTGCTGTACCTGCTTGCACAAAAGCCGGGAAGAGTTTTTCTGCGAAATGAAATATTAAACCAGGTGTGGGGAAATGATGTAATAGTAGGCGACCGCACCATCGATGTGCATATTAGAAAAATAAGACAGAAGCTCGGCATTGATTGTGTAACAACGGTGAAGGGAGTTGGTTATAAATTTGAATTATAAGAGAAAGCGGCGAGCCCTGAGGTACGAGTTTTGAGTAATCTCCCATATGTTCAGCCACTTCTCGTAGCTCGAAACTCACAACTCGTAACTTGCATTTATGTTTTCTACAAAAAATATTTCACCCCGGCAATTATCTGCTTTTACTGCTTTGGTGCTTGCCGTACCAATAAGTTTATTTATCGGGTATGTAGAGAAAAGCTGGTGGTGGGGATTTGCCACTCTCGGTATTATTTTTATTGGTAGCTATATTCTGATCTCTTTTATGCTGGAGCGATTCATTTATCGCAAAATAAAACTCATCTATAAATTTATTTATAAAACAAAAGCCACAAAAAAAGAAGAAACCTATTATAAATATGTGCTACCACAAAAAAGTATTGATGAGGTAAGAGAAGATGTGGAAGAATGGGCTACCAGAAATGAAGAAGAGTTGGATATGCTAAGACAGAATGAACAGTTTCGAAAAGAATTTTTGCAAAACCTGTCGCATGAATTTAAAACACCGGTGTTTGCCATACAAGGCTATGTGGATACATTACTTTCCGGCGCATTGGCCAATCCTGCTGTCAATACAAAGTTCCTGGAAAAAACATCGAACAATGTAGATCGGCTTACACATTTATTAAACGACCTGGATGAAATTTCGAAACTGGAAAGAGGTGAACTGGTATTATACAAAACAACTTTTGTGATACAGGATCTGATAAAAGAAGTGTTTGAAAGCTTATCGATTAAAGCCGATGCAAGTAATATACAGTACAACATTAAAAAGGGATGTGAATTTCCATTGAGTGTATTTGCAGATAAAGAAAAAATACGGCAAGTGGTGGCCAATATGATAGAGAACTCTATTAAGTATGGAAAGCAGGGCGGCAGTATAATAGCCAGTATGTATAAAACAGATGGAAAACATATACTGATAGAACTAAGCGATGATGGTATTGGCATCAGCAAAAAACATCTACCCCGAATTTTTGAAAGGTTTTACCGAACTGATGAAGGCCGCAGTATTGATGTAACAGGTAGTGGGCTTGGATTAGCCATATGCAAACATATTATAGAAGCTCACGGACAAACTATACATGTACGCAGTACAGAAGATGTAGGTACAACGATCGGATTTACATTAGATGGAAAAAAGGAGTGATCATAAACTATTAAATTATCATCGCTTCGGTGCTATTAACTTTTCGATTTATTAAACAGTTACGAATTTTCCACCCATGCCCCATTTTCTTTCAGCAAATTAATTAATTCCTCTACTGCCACTTCGCTGTTCACATTTCGTTTCATCACTTCTTTGCCTTTATATAAAGTAATTTTTCCCGGGCCACTTCCCACATAACCAAAATCTGCATCGGCCATCTCACCCGGTCCGTTGACTATACAACCCATGATGGCAATCTTCAATCCTTTCAAATGATTAGTTCTTGCCCGAATCTTTCCGGTAGTTTCCTGCAGATCAAATAAAGTACGGCCACAGCTCGGGCAACTGATATATTCTGTTTTTGAAATCCTTGTTCTTGTTGCCTGTAAAATACTAAAGGCAGTATTATTGGTAAACTGGTAAATATCTTTTACTTCTAAATAAGTTCTACCCGTTGCTTTTATATTTTCAATAGCAGAGCCACCACTATATCCTAAACAAATACCATCACCCATTCCTTCTAAAAATAAAGCCCCTGTTTCTGTTGCAAAATGAATAAGATGTTCATCCGGAGTTTGCCATTTACTATCGGTAATTAATACAACCGGATTTTTTATATCTCTGTTCATTAATTCTGCAAACATGCGGCGGACTGATTGCATCGCATTATTATTCTTTGAACTAAGGCAAACAACCACTGATGGATCATTTGCAATTTTATCCAGATGAACTGAACTATCAACCGCATCGCTATAACAATCAATCATTACAAAATTCAATCTATCACTTTTTGTATCTGCATCAGCATAGCCGCTGTCACTATAAATGGGAAAGTAAGCCTCACCCCAACCTTCTCCTTGCAGAGAGGGAGTTTTGCCAGACTCCGCCCATGCGTCGGGATAAACAATAACTTTCAATGTACCCGGCAATGCGAAATTCAATATCTGATGTCCGGTAAAAATATAATCAGCAGCCGCATCACCTATTGCCCACTTATCTGTTGCGGCATCATAAGTATACCCGATACTTTGCAAATGTGATGCTTCAATCTTTTCGATCTTACTCATATCGGCTATCACCACCGGCACTTGCTTGCCACCAATATTATCTACTGCAAAAGTTTCTCTTCTTTTATACTCGAAAGGAGAGTAAGGCAATTTTATACTTTGAGGTTCTACAGCCCCCCTTGCGGGGGTTGGGGGGCTGTATCTCTCCACCAAATCCTTACAAACAGGTATTTCAAATTCGGGATCTTCTGTTAATGAAACACGGATCGTATCACCAATACCATCTTCTAAAAGAGTGCCGATACCAACTGCAGATTTTATTCTTCCATCTTCACCATCGCCAGCTTCTGTTACACCCAGGTGCAATGGATATATTTCGCCAAACTCATCAAACATTGATTTAATTAATAAGCGGTATGCCTGCACCATCACCTGCGGATTGCTGCTTTTCATACTCAGCACAATGTTGTGATACGTCTCTCCTCTGGCTATCCGCAAAAATTCCATAGCACTTTCCACCATTCCCATTGGTGTATCGCCATAGCGGCTCATAATACGATCGCTGAGTGAACCATGATTGGTCCCAATACGCATCGCCGTTCCATATTCCTTACAAATTTTTACCAATGGAGTAAATCGTTCTCGTATCCTGTCAATCTCTTCTGCATATTCTCCATCAGTGTATTCTATCTGTTCAAATTTTTTCTTGTCAACATAATTACCGGGATTGACTCTTACCTTTTCAATAATTCTAGCGGCGATCTCCGCAGCGTTGGGGGTAAAATGTATATCCGCAACAATGGGAGTAGTGTATCCTCTTTTGCGAAGCTCATTTTTAATATTCAATAAATTTTCTGCTTCATTTTTTGAGGGAGCTGTAATGCGGATGAGTTCGGAGCCTGCCTCTATGCAGCGGATACTTTGTTCTACAGTAGCCATTGTATCCATCGTATCGGTGGTGGTCATCGTTTGCACACGGATAGGATTAAAATTGCCTAGTAACAAGTCGCCAATTTTTACTTCTCTCGTTTTAAGGCGTTGATAATTTATAAGCGACTCGCAGTATAATTGCATGATTAATTAGCTAATTTGATGATATGCTGATGTGCTAATTAGCGAAGTTAATGAAGAATAAAATGATAGGATTATTCCTTAGTCACTCATTTGGTAGTGGAGATAGTTAGTTCCTTACCAATCTTTTGGCAGAGATCCGCTGCCAGTTGCTTTTTGTTTTTGCAACCTTTGTTGCACTTCTTTTTCTTTTTGTTCAAGGAGTTTCAAACGTTGCTCCGCTTCTTTCTGGCTGATCTTTGGTTTTTGCTGTTTATTTTGCTGTTGCTTCTTCTTTTGCTCGTCTTTATTTTGGGGTGGATTTTTCTTTTTTAATTCGAGCAAAGCTTTTTGCAAATTTTCCCTTGCCTCTTTATCGTTCGGATTATTTCGCAAAGCATCTTTATATGCCTCAATACTTTCTTCCAGTTTTTTTTGTTTGCTTAGCACAGCCCCTTTATTATAATAGGCTTTCGATTTTAATTCTGCCCCTTTACTATCGGCTGCTATTTCAGCATATATTTTCATCGCCTCTGTTTCTTTTCCCTGCTTTACCAATGTATTTGCCAGGTTAAATTTGGCAGTCGTATTCTGCGGATCATTTGCAATTGCATTATTATAAGAAGTTGCCGCTGCAACAAACTGCTGCAGGCGATAAAATTCATTTCCTTCTTTTATAAAATTATTTACCGGCTGTGATTTGGCAACCGAAAAACAAATCATCATTATTATCATTAACCAATACTTCATGCTTTAATTTTCTTTATCTCCGGAATAAAAAATTCGAGGAGCAATAAAACAAACATGGCTGCTACCAACCACAGGTAATAGGTTTTAAAATTCATCTGCGAGACATCACCAAAGGCTTTTCGTTCTATCTGTGATAATTGACTTTTCAGCAACTTCACTCCTTCATCACTGCTTTGCAAGCGGATATAAACACCATTGGTTTGCTGTGCCATTTCTTTTAATACTACTTCATTCAGTTTTGAAATAACAGTATTGCCTGCTTCATCTTTTTTTGCAAAGCCAGTAGCAGGATCAATTATTTCAGCCCCTTCCGGAGAGCCGATACCAATTGTATTTATCATTACACCTTGTTCTGCCAGCTCTTTTGCTTTGGTTACAGCTTCTTCATCATGATCTTCACCATCAGAAATTAATACGATGGTTTTAAATCTTTTTTCCTGGCTATTAAAAACATTGGTACTCATTGTTAATGCATCGCTGATCACAGTGCCTTGTTGTGGCACAGCATCCGGACTTGCAGAGCTTACAAACATTCTTGCAGCACCATGGTCGGCGGTTAATGGCATTTGTAAATATGCTTTACCTGCAAAAAGTACTAATGCTATTCTATCGTCGGGCATTTCTGCCATTAATTTACCTACAAATTGTTTAGCTCTTTCTAAACGATTGGGTGCAAGGTCAGCCGCCAGCATACTCTTGCTTACGTCCATGACAATGGCTACATCAATTCCTTTTTTTGAGCTATTATCTACTGCGCCTGGTTTGCGGGGATTCATGGCTGCTACAACACCAACAGCAAATGCAATGGAAAGAATGATAAATTTTGAAGTAAAAAGTGCCGGAGAATAATTATTGAATAATGCTTTTACCAGCTTTGCATCACCCATTTTTTTTATCACCTGTCTTTTCCATTTCAGTAATGCGAAAAAAAGAAAGGCCATCACTACTATTGCAAGCAGCAACCATATAAATTCTTTATGTTGAAACTGGAAAGACAATTTATTGCATTGATAATGTACTGATAAGATTTCGTGTTACCGGTATTGCAATTTTTGAACCAGAATATCCATATACTCTTAATAAACATTGAGCACAACAGGCTGATTACATTTCCCCTTTAAAAAAGCCCAGTTTGCCCAAAATATCTTTTAATATTTTCATTCGCACTGTCCACATATCAAAGTCTTTGTCGGGAGATTCTATATTAAGCACAAAAAAGTAAGGATGATTATTTTCTTCTATCCAGCCCACTATCCAGCCAATAGCATGATCTTTTTCTGTAAAGCCCCAACCAGTTTTATACCCGAGCCGGTAATTTGGATTGGTTTCGAATAACATTGCTCTTTTTACCATTTCCTGGTAACTATTGAAAAAAGGAAGCTGGTTAAAATATAGCCGCTTCACTAATCCCAACTCCTGATCGGGAGTAATTTTTAATGTATTGTTCAACCAAAAACTATCAATAGGAGATTTTATTTTAAATAATGCTGTATCATTTTTTGCACCATACTTCAGGCTATCCAACCAAAACTGCATGGTATCTTTTCCTATACGCCGTGCTACTTCCTGGTAATAGGAAACAGATGAAACCCTGAATGCTTCGTACATGGTCAGATCCTTATTCCATTCATCATTCCATCGTTTTACTCCATCCCATTTTATTATCATGCTATCGTTTACAATTTTTCCTGTTTGCAAACCGATGAGTGAATTAACTATTTTAAAAGTAGATGCCGGTAAATAGCTGCTGTCTTTATATCTGCTAAAATTATGTACAGTAAATCTGCCGGTAGCATTATCCATCAGGGCAAAAGTGCCTTCCACTTTATTTTCATCAAAGTATTTCTTCAGGCTTTTATCTTCTTTAATATTATTGGGAGAACAGGCTTGAAGAAGAACAATCAGCAGGAGATAACTGGCAACAAGTTTCATCGTACAATAAAAATTTTGCCAAAGGTACTCCCAAAGTGCTTGCCCCGGAAGCCTTTGATAAAATAAAGAACAATTTTGCACACCGCTTTTTCGTTAAACAAAAAACCAACTTCATGAATCATAAATATGGGCTCTTGCCGTTTTTATTTCTTGCTATTGTTATAATTTCTACCGGTTGTAAAAAAGAACAAAGCAATACCGGCACCGAAGCAAAACTTATTATGAAGTTTAAATTCGATTCCACACAAGTAAGGTTAAACAATATCGGCCAACCTCAGGGAGTTGCGGCGGGCCATGCTGGGCAAAGTCCGGCATTCAATAAAATGAGTGCCCATTATGTGGAGCTGGCGCCATCTGCATTTACAGCATTAGGTGGTGGAGCGGCTTTATATCATGCCCCGGAAACCACTGTTGGTGGTTCTACAGCTATTGATTTTGAAAAATCAAGCTTCGCAGGTAATAATGAAACTTTTTTATCTATCCCTTTAAAAAATATTGATGCTGGTGAATATGAATGGCTGAGAGTTTCGCTGGCCTATCAAAATTTTGATGTAAAATATTTTGTGGATACAGCAATAAGCGGCATCACTATCAAGCAAGAATTTTTAGGAACTGCTGCCAGTTTTATTGGTTATAGAACTTATATAAAAAATCATACGATAAAAAATCAAAGTCTTACAGTAAATGCAAATAAACTACAGGGCTTCTGGGGTTTTGAAACTACGGTTACTATTGGTGGTGTTTCTTATCCATACATCACATCCGGCCAGGCGCCGGCTGGTGCTACCACTGTGCCCAATCCAATTTTTGCTACTTCACCAATACCTGCAGGATCTTGTGTGGTAACAGCGGCATTTAATCCTCGTAAATTAAAAATTACTGGTAACGAAACTGTTGATATTGTTATCGAAGTATCACTAAGTACCAACAAAAGTTTTGAATGGACAGAAGTAATAAATGATGGAAGATGGGAACCTGGTAAAAATGAACAGGTAGTAGATATGGGTATTCGTGGAATGATTCCTAAGATTAAATAATAAAGATTGTATGAATTAAATAAAAAATCCCGGTCACTGCCGGGATTAACTATTTTACAGATTAATTAATTACATATAAAATCCGCCTTTCTGTTTATAATGTTTATTACCCTGGCAATCTCTTTTGGTGGCGGCGCAGGAGCTAAAAATGAACATAACAGTGGCTACGAGAGCAAAGCAAAGCAATAATTTTTTCATACCTTTTTTCAAAGTGTTTAGGTATCCCATATTAAAAAGGGCATACAATTCTACAAATGGGTTAATGAGATTTCAGAGGAAAATGGTGGGTAGAGTTTTATACCATCGTGGTAGAAAACGAAAATAGTGCCGGTAAATTGTTTTTCATAACTTTTTGAAGCTTTTTTATTTATTTATTTAAAAAAGGGGGAAATAAAAGGCATAATCGTAAAAACACTAACACTTTTATTTTCAATCAACAAGCTTACATCTCCTGTATTCAAAAAAAAAGGGAATGATCTATCTGATAAGAATCAAGATTAGATAGAATTAAGATTTCACTATTTTTATCTTACCAAAATCATCAACCATGAAACAATTGATCTTATCAGTCACTGCCACCATATTATTGATGGCCGCCTGCAACAACAAACCAAAAAACACTACAACTTTCACCAGTGAAGATGGTAAAGAAAAAGTAACCGTGGATATGAACCAGATGCAGAATGTAGCAAAGGACATGGAAAAGATGAAAGACGAATTAGGTAAGCTGGAGCCACTTAGTCTCGACCAGTTGCGAGCCCTTCTTCCAGAAACATTGATGGGGGCAAAAAGAACCAGCTATGATGTTAATTCAAGTGCCGGAGCAGGCATGGCTACGGGAAAATATGAGTTGAACGACTCTACCGATGTTTCTTTAAATATATTCGATTGTGCAGGTCCGGGTGGAGCCGGTATTTATTCGTTACAATATATGGGCATGATGAATATGCAACAGGAAAGTGAAGAAGAATACACCAAAACAATTGACATAAATGGCGGAAAAGGTTTTGAGCATTGCGATAAATCATCCAATGATTGCGAGATTACCTTTTTTTCTGGCGGACGTTTCTTGGTAACACTTGAAGGTGACAATATTGGAGCAGCTGCATTGAAAGAAGCGGCGAAAGGATTGAATTTGAAGTAAATTTTTTATTCATAATTCTAAAGTAAAAGGCATTCAATTGATGAATGCCTTTTACTTTAAATGTTTTTATTTTCATTTCAACACTCCCAACTCCTTTCCCACTTTTGTAAATGCCGCAATAGCTTTATCCAAATGCTTCTGTTCATGTGCTGCACTTAATTGTACTCGTATTCTGGCTTGCCCTTTTGCCACCACCGGGAAAAAGAAACCGATCACATAAATACCTTCTTCCAATAATTTAGCAGCAAAATTTTGTGCCAGCACTGCATCGTAAAGCATAATCGGTACAATTGGATGATCACCCGGCTTTATATCAAAACCAGCTTCTGTCATTTTTGTGCGAAAGTATTTGGTGTTGTGTTCTAATTTATCCCGCAGGTCGGTACTTTCAGAAAGCATATCCAGTACAGCAATAGATGCACCAACTATAGAAGGCGCAACAGTATTGCTAAATAAGTACGGCCTTGACTTTTGCCTCAGCATATCTATAATCTCTTTTCTGCCGGAAGTAAAACCACCGGATGCACCGCCCAATGCTTTACCCAAAGTACCGGTGATGATGTCGATCTTTCCCATCACACCTCTGTACTCATGAGTGCCTCTTCCTGTTTTTCCTAAAAACCCGGAGGAATGACATTCATCGATCATAATTACAGCATCATATTTCTCAGCCAGCTCCACTATTTTATCCAACTGTGCAATAGTGCCATCCATACTAAAAGAACCATCCGTAACAATGATACGGCTACGCAAATGTGCCGACTCTTTCAGTTTTGCCTCCAGGTCTTCCATATTATTATGCTCATACCTATACCGCTGTGCCTTGCATAATCTTACGCCGTCTATTATACTTGCATGATTGAGAGCATCAGAAATAATTGCATCTTCTTCATTAAACAACGGTTCAAATACACCACCATTCGCATCAAATGCTGCTGCATATAATATGGTATCTTCTGTACCAAGAAATGCAGAAATTTTTTCTTCCAGTTCTTTATGTATATCCTGTGTGCCGCAGATAAAACGAACACTGCTAAGGCCATATCCTCTTTCATTAATGGCTTTATGTGCAGCTTCTATTACTTTGGGATGGCTGGATAGGCCGAGATAGTTATTGGCACAAAAATTCAATACTGTTTTTCCACCCACTGTTATTTCCGCACCTTGAGTGCTGGCTATTATTCTTTCTTTCTTAAATAAACCAGCCGCTTCTATATCGGCTACTTCTTTTGCAATTCGTTTTACCAGGTTTTCATTCATATCATAAAGTTTATCGGCAAATATAAACACGGATTGCATGGATTGAAAAATAGGATTAATATCACGGATTGAAGGGTTTTTTGGATGGCAGGATTAATACAGATTATCGGGTCCGGCAATCCTTTTAATCCGTAATTCTTATCCTAAAATCCGTGATATGTAACATTTCTCTTTTTACTTTCGTCTAAGACAAAAAACCATAACCATGCAAAAAAAGAACTGGCTCCGCTTAGGATTAATAGCCACCTTTTTAATCTCCGGATTTCTGGCCCTCCAATTATCTTCTGCACCACCGGTCGAAAAAAAGACCTGTTGTAAGAAAAACACTCCTGAATGTGTGGAAAAGTCTCCAACACCATTGGATGTGCTTCCCGAAAGCCTTTCCCGTCAGTTTATAATGCTGCTGTCTCCATCTTTCTAATTTTCAGGATGCATATCTAAAAATATTTTAATAAAGGGCTGTAACATATCGGCTTTTTGCCCGTTTTACTCCCAAAGCAGCAGGTGTTATTTACCTTTACCTGCTTTTCCGGCTGTTTACTGTGTACTACGAAGCAGACAGAGCAATCTGTCCAAAACTAATGAGAGAAAAACACCGGGTTGCCACAAACTGCAAGTAGTATGACTGAAAGAGAATACAATGAATGTGTAACCTCGTATGCAGATAATGTGTACCGGTTCATCCTGAAAAATCTTCGGCATGAAGAAGATGCAAGGGATGTGGTGCAAACTGCATTTGAAAAAATGTGGCGCAACCGGGCTGATGTGGATGCACAAAAATGTAAGTCGTATTTATTTACGGTAGCCTATCACCAGATGATAGACCATATAAGAAAAGTGAAAAGGATTCAATTGAAAGAAACTTTTGATGATGAGGCGAAAGTCGAAAACAAGCAAGTCAATAATCTTAAAAAAATATTGGATGAGGCTTTGAACAGGTTGAGTGAAACACAAAAGTCGCTGGTGTTACTGAAAGATTATGAAGGGTATAGTTATGAAGAGATAGGACAGATCATGAATTTAAGCTCCAGCCAGGTGAAAGTTTATCTGCACAGGGCAAGGGTGCAACTGAAAGAGTATTTAGTAAAAATGGAAAATGTAATATAGAGAGGAGGTCTGAAGTCACAAGTATTAGGTTTGAAATACAAGACTCCTTCTTACTTCTGATCTCCGACATCATACATCTGACAAAATGAAAATCGACCGCCATAATTACGAAGAATATTTTATCCTGTATATGGATAATGAACTTAGCAGCGATGAACGCCGCATGGTGGAGGCATTTGCACAACAGCATCCTGATCTGAAAGATGAACTGGACATATTATTACAATATAAAACAGAACCTGATACCAGCATTACATTTGGTGGTAAAGAAGAATTGATGAAGATAAATGGAGAAACTCCCATTCTGCTCTCCAACTATGAAGAATGTTTGTTGCTTTATACTGACAATGAACTCTCTGCTGCGCAAAGAAAAGCAGTAGAGCAATTTGTTACAGCCAATCCATTTGCTAAAAAAGAACTAGAGCTTTTACAAAATGTAAGATTGCAGCCTGAGACTATTTTATTTGCTGATAAAGAATTCCTTTACAGAAAAGAGGAAAAGGTAAGACGTCTGCCTTACATGAGATGGGCTGCTGCTGCCATTGTATTATTTACCGCAGGACTTACCGCTCTTATTATTTTGAATAATAAACCAGTCAGACAAGCTGACCTGGTGAATAGTAGTAATGAAAAAAAATCAGTTCCACCTTCTCCGGTTGAAATAAATACACCTGACAAACAAGTGGCAACAGTTCCTCTTCAAAATATTCCTGATAATAATACCGCCAACCATGTTAAAGACAACCACGATGATGTGATAAAGAGCAATAAACAAATGAACGCAGCGGTACCGTTAAAAAATAATTTGCCATCGCTTATAAAAAATAATCCGGCTAATTCTACTTTACCAGTAAAAAATAATGAACCGGTGCTGGTGGAGAATAAACCAACTAATAATTTACCACAGCCGCTTTATAATCCTGCTGCCAATGGTAATGCACCAAAAGATGCAGTAGTAAAAAATAATGCTCCCACAGAAATTAATAAAACAAAAACTACTTTAACAAATGTCGATGTAACAACGGCAAACCCTCAACCGTCAGACCTAGTGAATGCATCATTCACCGAAGAAGGTGGAAATAAAAAAAGCAAACTCCGTGGCATTTTCCGGAAAGTATCACGGACATTTGAAAAAAGAACTGATATAAATGCTACCGATGGCGCAGACAGACTCCTGGTAGCCGGTCTATCTTTCAAAGTAAAATAAGCCCTGTATAAAAACAGGTGACAAAAAAATTAATCACTGAAAAAACAATTAAGTATGAAAAGGATTTTTACCCTATGCATTGCTCTATGTGCTATAGCCACCAGCTTTTCACAAACAGACACTACCAAAGTTCCCACTCCTCCACAGGATGATACTATCCGCATTGGCGGTATGATCATCATTCGCAAACCCGGCAGTAATGATAAGGAGATAAAACAAGACACTGCTTACACAATTCGTAGCCGCAAAAAAGATTCAGCTAGTAACCTCACTACCAACTGGCTCATATTCGATCTTGGTTTTAGCAACTATACAGACAATACTAACTATAGCAGTGCCGCTGCACAAGCCTATGCTCCGGGTAGTAATAATTCATGGTTTGATCTGAAGAACGGCAAATCAAGAGTAGTAAACATCTGGTTCTTTATGCAAAAGCTGAATGTAATTAAACATGTGGTGAACCTGAAGTATGGCGTTGGACTTGAATTAAATAATTATCGTTTTAAACAACCCATCCGCTTCCAGGAAAATACAATAGCCATACCCAACCCTCCCCGTGTAATAATGGATAATACTGCGGGGCGCAGTTACAAAAAAAGTAAACTGGCAGCAGATTATCTTACTGTACCAATGATGGTGAACTTCAATTTCACCCCACTTAGAAAAAATGGATTTGGTTTTAGTGTGGGTGCAAGTGTTGGCTACCTGTATAGTGCCAGAAATAAAACGGTAACTTCTGATGAAGGCAAAGAAAAAGCAAAAGATGATTTTGAAATGGAGAAATGGAAACTGGCTTATGTGGCAGAACTTTCCTTAGGCCCTGTTCGTTTTTATGGTTCGTATGCTTTTAAATCTATGTTTGAAAGAGGCCTGGATATAAAGCCTTACACTTTTGGAATACGGTTTAGTAATTGGTAGAATTTATTATATAAATTATAGAATGGTCTGGAAATAATCCGGACCATTTTGTTGGTGCAACATTACTTGACACCATCAGTTTTTTTACTCTGTATCTTTTCTAAACGTCCCGTTAAAATAACGCCATTGTTGGCAGAAGCTTATCCACAGCACAAAATAAAAAATCGTGGCATTGCGTTTGAGCAGTTGGAACGGTTACGGATTTTTAGCCATGATACAAAAGCAGCTCCCACTACCCTGCAGGTTACGTTTGGCCTCATTGAAAATACTAAGCAACAAATGAAAAACTTTTTCGTACTCACTTCAGTCTTATTGGGTAGCGGACTGATGGGCACTGATGTAACTACCCACAAAAGCAGCAAACGTTTTAATCCCGGCAACAGCGGCCCCGTTGGTGCTATCTCCATTGTTATTGATAAATCTGATTACGAATTAAGTGTATATGATGACAAAGGCTGGTATGCTACTTATCCGGTGGTGTTTGGCAACAGCAGCCTGGCCGATAAAAAAATGGAAGGTGATAAAAATACTCCTGAGGGAAGTTTTCGCATTGCTGCCAAAAGGGTACATGAAAAATGGTCTCGTTTTCTTGCCTTAGATTATCCTACGGCACAGGATCGTATAAAATTTAACCAGCGAAAACAAAGGGGTGAAATACCCGCCAATGCCAGCATTGGTGGTGGCATTGGTATTCATGGCGTTTGGCCGCATGAAGATTTTGTAGTAGACCGCTATAAAAACTGGACACTCGGCTGCATCTCTATGAAGAATGATGACGTAAAAGAAATTTATGCTTTTACCAATGCAGGCGCCAGGGTTACTATAAAAAAGTAGGTCTACCGAAGTTTGCTATCAAGAAATTTTTTCATTTCCATTTCCCATTTTACCGGGTCATTTTGATGCAGCGATTCATGACCGGCCTTTTCGTAAGTCACTAACTTTTTGTTAGAAGATGAAATATTAGCAAACACATTATCAGTTTCTGCTTTTAATACAAAATTGTCTGCCGCTCCGTATTGCAATAACACCGGGCAATTAATTTTTTTTACATATTCAGTACTACGGTGTTTCAAACCATTGAAACCTTTTTCCCAACCCATCCAGCAGCTTACTAAAAATGCAAATGGCTTTTCCGGAAAACCCTGGAAGCCCAGGGACCGGGCTCTTGCCCTCAGGTGTGTTTGTAAAGACTCGAATGGCATTTCTAAAATAGCACCGGATGGTTGCAGCTGATAATCCGCAATGGCTTTAGCCACCACTACAGCACCCATGGAACTTCCCCACAAAAAAATATTTTTTTCGCCCCGGGCAGATATAAAATCATAAGCCAATTTTACTTCTTCTGTTTCTCTTACACCCAGTGTAGTTGTGCTGCCTTCACTATTGCCATGTGCCCGAAAGTCAATCAACAACACATTATAACCAAGGTATCGAAACTCCGAGGCTTCGGATAACATTCTTCCTTTGTTGATGGTAACACCATGAAATAGCAACACTGTTCCTTTTGCTGCTGAATCTGTTTTACTATACCATGCATCAATCAATAATCCATTATTAGTTTTTAATTGTATAGTATCAAATGCAAAAGAAGGATAATTGGTGATGATAGACCGGGGCTGCCGTGGGCCGGTAAAGAGGCGCCAGGTTTTGGTAAAAATATTTTTGGAAGAATTGTTTTGCAAAGAAGCTCCATCATACACATGTGTAAACTTGTGAGCATATAAAGCAGCACTGATGTTCAATAGCACAAATTGCACCAGTACTACCCATAGTAGCAGGAGGATAAAAGAATGAATTTTTCTTTTGGCTGGTTGCTTTTCCATATCACATAGCCGTGGAAGTTGGCTTGCGGCCAAAAGTAATTTTTACAAATCATAAATACAGGTAAATCAATGTTTTTTTTATAAGCAAAAGCCCTTACAACTTTCCATTCTTTATATCTTCCACCACACCAGGGTCAAGTAATGTAGATGTATCTCCGAGATTTTCTGTTTCTCCTTCAGCTATCTTTCTTAAAATGCGACGCATTATTTTTCCACTTCTAGTTTTTGGTAATCCAGTGACAAATTGAATTTTATCTGGTTTGGCGATAGCACCAATTACTCTTGTTACCGTTTGCAGAATATCCAGTCTCCTTAAATCATCATCGCCATGTTTTCCATTGTAAATAACGTATGCATAGATTCCCTGTCCTTTTATATCATGCGGATAACCAACTACTGCACTCTCCACCACACCGGCATGCATGTTTATTGCATTCTCCACTTCTGCAGTACCAATGCGATGGCCACTTACATTTAATACATCATCCACTCTGCCGGTAATTCGGTAATTACCCTCTTCATCTTTTAATGCACCATCTCCTGTAAAATATAAATTATCATACGTAGCAAAATAGTTAGTGCGGCATCGTTCATGATCTCCATAAGTAGTTCTTAATATTCCCGGCCATGGTGCTTTGATGCAGAGGTTGCCTTTCAATAATCCATGTTCATCTTTCTCCGTTACTTCTTTTCCATTTTCATCTACCAATAATGGTTGCACACCCGGCATGGGTAATGTAGCCCAACTTGGTTTGGCAGGTGTAATGCCTGCAAGATTTGAAATTAAAGTACCACCCGTTTCTGTTTGCCACCAGGTATCTACTATAGGGCATTTTTTCTTTCCAACATTTTCATCATACCAATGCCATGCTTCTTCATTAATAGGTTCGCCAACGGTACCTAGTATTTTTAATGATGAAAGATCTTTTCCTTTCAATGGTTCTAAACCAAAACCCATTAAGCTTCTGATAGCAGTTGGTGCAGTATATAAAATATTCACTTTGTGTTTATCAATAATATCCCAAAACCTCCCTGCATCAGGATATGTTGGAATGCCTTCAAACATTACCGAAGTAGCACCTGCACTTAACGGACCGTACACTATATAACTGTGCCCTGTAATCCATCCAATATCTGCAGTGCAAAAATGTATATCGCCGGGTTTGTATTGAAATACATTGACGAAAGTGTAAGTCGTCCACACCATATAGCCGGCACATGTATGCACCACACCTTTGGGCTTACCGGTGCTACCAGATGTATATAATATGAACAACGGGTCTTCAGCATCCATTTCTTCCGCATCAAACTTTACCATTCCATTCTTTTCTACCTGCTCTTCTGCAATATCCATTTCATCTTCCCACCACACATCTCTACCTTTTATCATGGAAACTGGGATTCTTGTTCTGGTATATACAATTACCCGCTGAACTTTTTTATTACCAATCAACGCATCATCAATCACACTTTTTAATGGAATATCTTTTCCGCCACGGTAAGCACCATCGCAGGTAACTATGTATTCTGCTTGTGCATCTTCCAATCTGTCGGCAATACTTTGTGCAGAGAAGCCTCCGAAGATGACAGAATGAATAGCACCAATTCTTGCACAGCCGAGTACTGCATAAGCCAGCTCCGGCACCATACCCATGTATATACAAACTCTATCTCCTTTTTTTACACCATTATTTTTTAATACCTGTGCAAACTGGCAAACTCTTTTGTGCAATCTCGCATACGTAACTATTCTTGTTCTTTCTTCAGGATTGTTAGGTTCCCAGATGATGGCGGGTTTATCAGCCATGGTAGCTAGGTGGCGATCAATACAATTTTCGGTGATGTTTAGCTTTGCATCTTTGAACCATTCAATTTTTGGTTCTTTAAAATTCCATTCCAATACTTTGCTCCATTTTTTTCGCCATTGAAAATTTTCGGCAACAGTGGACCAGAAGCCTTCGGGATCTTCTACACTTTTTTTATAATCTGCTTTGTATTGATCGAAGGAGGTTATTTGAAATGGATATGACATTTATGGATAATTAAAAATTAATAATTAGTAATTAACAATTGGGAACTCTGCATTTTGTATGCCCATTATTGTCCTTTAAAAACTTACTAATATGAAAGACTAAATTTACGGTTTTCAAATGTTTTTCGCACAGAGAACTCTCCAGGAGTTGAGGTTTAAAATTTGAAGATCCATCATAATCAATTCTTGGAGAGTTTTCATATCTTAATTGCATGAATCAAACCAGTTCTCCCAAAACCATTCGTTCTGTTATTGCTGCCTCATCCGTAGGCACTATGATAGAGTGGTACGACTTCTACATTTTCGGCATGTTGTCCACTACTATCTCTGCACAATTTTTTCCAAAAGATAATCCTACCGCTGCTTTGCTTAGTACACTGGCCATTTTTGCTGCAGGTTTTATTGTACGTCCGTTTGGTGCATTGGTATTTGGAAGATTAGGTGATCTGATCGGGAGAAAATATACATTCCTGCTTACGTTGATATTAATGGGCGGTTCTACTTTTTTAATTGGCTGTGTGCCCGGTTATGAAAGTATTGGCATTACCGCACCCATACTAGTTTTGTTGCTACGTTTATTGCAAGGACTTGCACTTGGTGGTGAGTATGGCGGTGCGGCTACCTATGTGGCCGAACATGCCCCATTGGGTAAAAGAGGTTTTTATACAAGCTGGATACAAACTACTGCAACACTTGGTCTGTTTTTAGCACTTGGAATTATACTACTGGTAAAATCAAATATGCCAGACACATCATTCAATGCAGAATGGGGTGGCTGGCGGTATCCGTTCTGGATTTCGATTCTGTTGGTGGGTGTATCTATTTACATACGGATGAAGATGAAAGAATCACCGATGTTTTCTAAACTGAAAGCGGAAGGAAAAACATCAGCAAATCCTTTGAAAGAAAGTTTTAGGAAAAAAGCAAATTTCAAAATGGTGTTGCTGGCTTTGTTTGGTGCGGTAATGGGGCAAGGAGTAGTTTGGTACACCGGACAATTTTATGCGCAAAATTTTTTAGAAACAAAATGCTTTATTGAATTTGAACAAAGCCGGACGATTATGCTTTGGGCCATTGCATTTGCTACGCCATTCTTTATTCTGTGGGGATGGCTGAGCGATAAGATTGGAAGAAAATGGATAATGATGGCAGGAATGGCATTGGCGATATTTACTTACCGGCCGATATTTAATGAGTTTTTGAAAGATTCTGACCCTAAAAAATGGAGTAATACTGACCAAACGGATTATGAAACCTTTGCCTTTTTTAAACCTGATAGTTCTGAAGTCATTAAAAATGAAATAATAAAAGTTAATGAAACTACTTATAAAATAGTTCTTAAAAATACGATACCGGAAATAGAAAAGTATGATGAAGGAATAGTTATAAAAAAAGGAGTAGATACTATGCTAACTAATAAGTCCGATGGAAGCTATACTTTCTATCCACCTCTTTCTGCTTTAGGTAAAGATGAACAAGAACCAAAGCTTCTTAAGGATAACAAACCAATAACCATAATCCAACTATCAAATAATAGATATTGGAAATTCGTCGGCCTCGTTTTCTTATTAATATTATACGTAACAATGGTGTATGGGCCAATCGCTGCCTTCCTGGTAGAAATGTTCCCAACAAAAATCCGTTACACTTCTATGAGTTTACCTTATCATATAGGCAATGGGGTGTTTGGCGGATTGGTTCCTTTTATCGGATTATTATTGACGACTACTTATCCTGCAGACCCATTAGTAGGACTTTGGTATCCGATTGGTGTAGCTGCATTATGTTTGATAATTGGAGTATTGTATCTGACTAATAAAATTGATAGAAATATTAAAGACTAAATTATGAACGCCTTCAAAAGATATTTCGGCCTATTGCTCTTACTAATTGGCCCACTGCTTATATATGAATTAATTGCCGGCGCCATTGCCAACATTGACTCTGCCGGGAAAAAAGATATTAATAATCCTATTATCTGGATCATCATAATCGCCATCTTCACTCCTATCGCCATTGGTTTAGTAATTTTTAGCTGGTATGCATTTCGTGGGGAGTATGATAATTTACCCGTCAAGTCGAACGAATTGTAGGGCGGAAAAAAAATATTACAATATTCAAACAATTGTCTCTTGTCGCTGTTATTTTTGCATGTAATTTTGCACCAGCAATGAAAAAAATAGCCGCCATACTGCTTTTACTTTTTACCCTCGTTCAGGCTGGCCCGGCTGTTACTGCCCTTTTTTCTGATTCCACAACGGTTTTTTTGGTAGATGAAGAGAAAGGCGGTGAAAAGAATGAAGAAGAAAAAAAAGATAAGAAAGAAATCACTTTACTTACTTATCAGTCTACAGAACTCTCCCATCAGATAAGCACAGCCCTGCATGTAGCTGAAAAAATTCAGGTTTCCCCGTGCTTGGAAAAACTGACCCCTCCACCCAATTTTTGTTAATCGTTTTTGACCATTCTCTTGAGAGATAGGCCGTCGCCTGTCTGCAATTTTCTGTTACAGATTAACAAAATCACTTTTATGCCAACAACCAAAAGCCCGGTTGCCAGGATATTGAACCTGCTGCGTCTGGAGCGAACTGAAATAACTGCTGTTTATTTCTATGCCATTTTAAATGGATTGATTCAGCTATCACTGCCCGTAGGCATACAAGCCATCATTGGGTATGTAATCGGTGCTTCCATGCGGGCATCATTGGTAGTGCTTATTACATTGGTAGTGCTGGGTGTTTTAATAGCCGGCATCATGCAGGTCAACCAAATGAAGATCATTGAAAAAATTCAACAAAAGCTTTTTGTTCGCTACTCATTTGCCTTTGCGCAGCATATCCCTAACCTGGATTTAAAGAAAAATGACGGCATCTACCTGCCGGAATTGGTCAACCGATTTTTTGATGTGCCACTGTTACAAAAAAGCTTATCTAAAATACTGCTTGATATTCCTACAGCCGTTATCCAGATTTTATTCGGGTTGTTGTTACTCTCCTTTTATCACCCGGCTTTCATTCTGTTTGGCGTTATACTGGTTACTATTCTTTTCCTGATATTGAAATATACCGGTGGCAAAGGGCTTGAAACCAGCCTGCTTAAAAGCAAGTATAAATATAAAGTGGCCGCCTGGTTGGAAGAAGCTGCACGGGTAGTAAAGTCAGCTAAACTCGGAAATAGCAACGACTTGCACCTGCAGAAAGCAGATGTGGAAGTGAGTAACTACTTAATAGCACGGAATAATCACTTCAAGGTATTGTTGTTTCAATTTAATGTGCTGGTAGTTTTTAAAACAATCATTACTGGTGCTATGCTGATTGTTGGTACGCTGCTGATGGTAAATCAGCAATTAACCGTAGGACAGTTTATTGCAGCGGAAATTGTAATACTGCTGGTATTAAATTCTGTAGAGAAACTTATTATTAACCTGAGCAGTGTGTATGATACGCTGACGGCTGTAGAGAAAGCTTCAGAAATAACAGATAAACCGGCAGAAAAAAACGGTACTGTTCAATTAGCTACTGCTGCTAACGGATTGAAAATAGAAATGAAGGAGGTGAGCTTTAGTTACAATGACGAAACAGATATTTTAAAAAATATTTCGCTTTGCATACAGCCGAATGAAAAAGTTTGTATTCGTGGAAAAGACAGCACTGGCAAATCAACCCTGCTAAAACTGATGAGCGGCTCCTACACCGACTTCAAAGGGGCGATTCTGATAGATGATGTACCGTTGGGCAATTACAATCTTGATTCATTGCGGGTACAAACCGGTGTATTAATTAACCAGCAGGATATTTTTCAGGGAACACTATGGGAAAATATTGCATTGGGCAATCCCCGCATCAGTTTAGCTACAGTAAATGATTGTGCCGGCAAAGTGGGGTTGAATGATTATATCGCTACACTAAAAGATGGCTATGATACTATACTTGATCCTACCGGAAAAAGATTACCCCGCAACGTAGTACAAAAAATTTTGCTGGTAAGGGCATTGGCCAACCAACCGAGGTTGTTATTGCTGGAAGAACCGTGGATGAATTTCAGCAACATCCATCGCCAACAAATTATTGAAATGCTTACCACCATAAAAAATACAACATTGGTAGTAGTAACAAATGATGATGAATTTATCAACCAGTGTGACCGGGTAATTCTGATGAATGAAAACGGAAGTATAAACACCTAAAAAAATAAACCATGCAAAACTTCAAATCCTATTCGCTTATTTATCATTATAATAAAAAAAGCAAGGTAAGGCTCTGGTTTTATCTATGCGTAGGTGTGTTTATTATCTTCCTTTTTTTACCGTGGACACAAAACATAAGGGCTAAAGGTTCAGTTACCACTTTGTATCAGGACCAGCGGCCACAACAAGTAAACACCATCATCGGTGGCCGGGTAATGAAATGGCATATCAAAGAAGGCGATTATGTAAAAGCCGGTGATACACTGATACAATTATCAGAGGTGAAAGTAGATTACCTGGATCCAAACCTTTTGCAACGAACACAAGAGCAATTGGATGGCAAGCAACTATCCGTAGAGTATTATAAAAGTAAAGTAGGTGTAGCCGACCAGCAAATTGGTGCTATCAATTCAGGCTTGCAGCTAAAATTAAATCAGTTACTAAATAAGCTCAACCAGTTGAACCTGAAAGTGCAGGCCGACAGTGCCGAAGCTATTGCAGCTAATTTTGATTTTACTATTGGCAGCAAACAATACAACCGTCAAAAAGCAATGTATGACAGCGGCCTTGTTTCCCTTACACAATTGGAAATAAGAAACCAGCAATACCAGAATGCATTGGCTAAGAAAATAAGTGCTGAAAATAAATTAGCTAACAGCAAGCAGGATTTAACAATCACCCGGATTGAAATGAATGCATTGCAACAGGAGAATATTGAAAAAGTAACCAAGGCACAGGGAGAACAGTTTCAATCCCTCACCCAAATTGCCAGCGGCCAGGCAGATATTGCTAAGTTAGAAAATCAATATGCCAGCTACACTATCCGCAACGGTATGTATTATGTATTGGCTTCTCAAAGCGGACAAATAGTAAAAGCACAAAAAGCCGGTATAGGTGAATTTGTGAAAGATGGAGATATGATTGCTGAGATTGTACCAGATAAAATTGAGTATGCAGTAGAGATGTTTGTTCTTCCGCTGGATTTGCCACTGTTAGCTGCCGGGCAAAAAGTCCGTTTTCTGTTCGATGGTTTTCCTGCAATAGTATTCAGCGGATGGCCAAAGGCATCATCCGGCACTTTTGGTGGTGTAATAGTGGCAGTGGAAAGTAATGTAAGTGTGAATGGAAAATTTAGGGTGATGGTAAAAGAAGACCCCACTGAGAAACCATGGCCCAAACAATTAAAAATGGGTGTTGGTGCACAGGGCATTGCCTTATTAAAAGATGTGCCGGTGTGGTATGAGCTATGGCGGAATATCAATGGCTTTCCGCCAGATTATTATAAAAATGAAAAGAATGAAATCAAAAAATAAAATGATGTACCCGGCTTCAGTACTACTATCATCGTCCTTTGCGAACTTGTTCTGTTATTCTTTTCTTTCGGTGAAAGAAAAGAATAATCACTCTTGTACTGTAGTAATTCTATTCACCAAAAGTAACATGCTATTAAAAAGTATGATTGCTTTTTTATCATTGATGCTATCAATAAATGCAAATAGCCAGAACTCATTAAAAACACTTTCGCCGCAACAGGTAATGGAAATAGTCAAACAATTTCACCCGGTAGCAAAACAGGCTGATATTTTTATTGAAAAAGCAAAAGCAGACATCACCATTGCCAAAGGAATGTTTGACCCGGCAATAAGAAACGAGTTTGCACAAAAAACATTTGATGGTACGGACTACTACCTATACAACCGGCCAGAGTTATCTGTCCCAACATGGTTTGGCGTGGAAGTTTCGGCAGGATTAGAAAAATTATCCGGTAGCCGCACATCACCCGAAGAAACAATGGGAGAAACAAGTTACTTCGGCATCAGCATACCATTAGCAAAGAATTTACTGATGGATAATAGAAGAGCTGCCTTACAATCAGCAAAAATATATCGCACTGCATCCGAAGCAGAAAAGAGAAACATGCTGAATAACCTGCTTTTGGATGCCATGAAAAGCTATTGGCAATGGGCCCAGCAATACCAGGTGTATAAAATTTTAACCGATGCGGTGGCCGTAAATGAAAAAAGGATACAATTAGTAAGAACGGCGTATATACTCGGTGAAAGACCTGCTATTGACACAACGGAGGCTTTAACGCAATTACAAAATTTTCAACTGTTGCAAAGCCAGGCCTGGTTAGATTTTCAGAATGCAGGGATAGATTTATCTGCTTATTTATGGACAAAAGAAACACAGCCATATAATTTACCCGAAATAATAATACCTGCTGCAGATTTGCAAACTATCAACCTTAATGCAGCTATCATGCCTGACTTGAATAACTTATTATCTGTTGCCCGTATCAATCACCCGGAACTGGTGCTTTATAATTATAAGTTGGATGTATTAGGTATCGAAAAGAAATTGAAATTCCAGGAGTTATTACCTCTTGTAAACTTTCGGTATAATCAATTAGGCAAAGGATATAATGTACTAAAAACTGCTACAGGACCGATGTTTGAAAATAATTTTCAATACGGTTTATCAATCGGTGTTCCGCTCCGTCTTTCACAAGGAAGAGGTGAGTACAGAAAAGCAAAATTAAATATCAGGGAAACACAATTGCAGCAAAGCCAGAAACAATTGCTGGTAGAAAATAAAGTGAAGAGTTATTATAATGAATTGGTGGCACTTAAATCACAGATAATATTGCAGGAAAAGGCATATAGAAATTATTATGCTTTGCAGCGGGGCGAAGAAATTCGTTTTCAGGCTGGTGAAAGCTCATTATTCCTTGTTAATGCAAGAGAAAATAAAACACTGGAGGCACTGCAAAAATTACAGGAGTTTAAAGCTAAATTTTTTAAAACAGAAAATATGCTGCAATGGGCAGCGGGAAATTTGTTATAAGAATTACGTAATCTTAAAAATTAAAATTTATGAAATGTCCAAATTGCGAAGAATTACTGGTAATGACCGAACGGCAAGGCGTAGAAATTGACTACTGCCCAAAATGCCGTGGTGTATGGTTAGACAAAGGAGAGTTAGATAAAATAATTGAAAAATAAACTACTGTAGAATCAAACCAGCAGTTGAAACAAAATGATGAAAAAAGAAACCGACAACAGGATGATGATGACGACGACGATGATGATGGGGGCTTCTTCAACCGCAACCGGCGCAATGACAACAATGAAAATCCTAACCGGCGCAAGGGTGGTTTTCTCGGCAACCTGTTTGATTTTTAATTAATCTAAAAACAAAATTATGAGCGGAGCATGGCCCTGGATAATTTTTAACGCCTTTGTATTACTGATGCTGGCAATAGACCTTGGAATCTTTCACCGGAAATCAAAAAAAGTTTCTTTTAAAGAAGCTATTACCTGGTCATTGGTATGGATTACGCTGGCACTAGTCTTCAATGGATGGATTTATTACAGCATGGGCGAAAAGCCTGCAGTTGAATTTTTAACCGGGTACCTGGTAGAGAAATCACTCAGCGTTGATAATATTTTTGTCTTTGTTCTGCTCTTCTCATTTTTTAAAGTGCCGGATGAATACCGGCACCGGGTATTATTCTGGGGTGTGATAGGTGCATTGATATTGCGGGCCATTTTTATTGCTATAGGTGCAGTATTAATCGCAAAATTCCATTGGATTATTTATTTGTTCGGGATCTTCTTGGTATTTACGGGGTACAAAATGTTTAAGAAATCCGCAGCAGACATGCACCCCGAAGAAAATCCTTTGGTAAGATGGTTTATTAAAAGAGGGAAAGTAACCAATGAGTATCATGGAAAAAAGTTCTTTGTAAATATCAATGGTAAAAAGCTGGCAACTCCGTTGTTTCTTTGCTTGCTGTCGATTGAGTTTACCGATTTAGTTTTTGCCGTAGATTCTATACCTGCCATTTTCGCTATTACCAATGACCCATTCATAGTTTATACCTCAAATGTATTTGCCATATTGGGGCTTCGTTCATTGTACTTTGCTTTGGAAGGCATTATTACCAAATTTCCTTACCTGCGGTATGGGTTGGCAATCATCCTAATTTTTATTGGCTGCAAGATGTTACTGATGGATGTGTATAAAATGCCAATAGTGATTTCACTTGGATTTATTGCTATCACAATTACATTATCTGTGATGTGGGAAAAGATTTTTCCGAAAAAGATTAGCGGGTTATGAAGGCCTGAAAGCCAACTATTGTAAAACAGAAAATACAGTACAATGAGCAGCAGGTCAACCTTGCCCTTACTGAATATACAACTATATTTATATCATGGATTATCAAATCATCATTTCCCTGCTTACACTGATAGCCTTAGAAGTTGTACTGGGTATAGACAATATTATTTTTATTTCTATACTGGCTGGAAAACTGCCGCCTGAGCAGCAAAAAAAGGCAAGAAACTGGGGTATTTTATTGGCGATGGTGATGCGTCTTGGATTGCTGGCAGGCATATCCGTAATCATAAAATTAGACAATGAGCTTTTTACAGTATTTGAAAACAGTATAAGTGGAAAAGATTTGATATTGATTCTGGGAGGCCTGTTTTTAATATATAAAAGTTCAAAAGAAGTGTATCATAAAATGGAAGGCGAGCCTGAAGACAAGGAAAAAAAGATCGGAAAAGTAACTTTAGGCAATATACTTGGGCAAATTATTCTATTAGATCTGGTGTTTTCCATTGACTCTATCATAACTGCGGTGGGCCTGGTTAAAGAAATTTGGATAATGTACACTGCAGTAATTGTTACTGTTATTATCATGCTGGTAGCAGCAGCGCCTATCAGTAATTTTGTAAACAGGCACCCTGCATTTAAAATATTAGCCCTGAGCTTTCTATTATTGATTGGTTTTACTTTACTGATAGAAGGTTTTGATGTGCATGTACCAAAAGGATATGTTTATTTTGCAATGGCTTTTGCATTCCTGGTGGATGTAATACAAATGAAAGTGGCTGGTAAAAAATCGCACCCGGTAAAACTGAATGAGCACTATACAGAAGATGTAAAGAAGTAAAGTACAAAATAATCAGCACAGAAGTCAGTACAACTAACCATTGTTCCAGGGCTTAATTGTGTGTTTTATTATCCTTTTATGATTTTAATCATTTGTTTCCTTTTCCATCAGTTTTATTCCAATTACCCTTTCCTTAATTTTATTATGAAGATTAATAGCCATATGTACAATGGGGGTAGCGCAGATATAAAAATCAGTTTGCGGAAATTCTTTCTTTAAACTTTCTTCTATTTCATTAAACAGTAAACTTTTTGTTACAAACTGAATAACATAAACTTTTGTATGTTCTATTTTGTCTGCCGAATTTAAATGATAAGAATCAAAGGAACTGCAAAAAACATTCAGTGTAAATTTATTCCTCAGAATACTATTTGCCACGGCATCTCCCTGTTCCTTATCCCCCACTAAAAGTTTTATAATAATCATTTCTAACAATTTTGTGTTATAGATTTGATTTGAAACCGGGGTAAAGTGATAGCTACATTTTACCAAACAATTTCATAAGCTACTCTTAAAACAGCCATATTAAAATTTTTGGAACTATTAAGCCAGGTCTCCTGTCTTAAAGAAATATCAATAAAGTTATCCCCCAACTTGATTTTATCACCCGCCCCTGCGCTTAAAACAGCATTGGTTGTATTGGCATATTTATTTAAAAAGACAATGCCACCTTCTCCAAAAAAATAAAAATTGCCGAAATAATAACGGGCACCTGCTTTTACAGGAATCGCTGCCAGGGATTTGTAATCAGTTGGCGGTGATGATATGGTTTCAAAAAAAGTCCTTCCCGAAAAAACAGAAACCCCACTATTAAGGGTTACACTTCCATGTTTACCAAAAGTATATTCAGCTTTAAAGCTGCCACCATAACCGGTTCTATGTGTCGTTCTAAAAGAACTTTCGGGAAAAGCAGCTTCAGGGCCAAAGTTTATTGAAAAACTTCCTTTTTTATTTGCTTGTGCAAATATTTGCTGAGCCGATTGCAGACCAATAAAAACAACTAAACACAGACATAATTTTCGTTTCATATTGTATGATTTATATGATCAAATATTTTTTTAAAAAGCCGTACCAAATAAACTTACTAAAAGGTTATTATGACCTTTAATTTAATGATGAGTAATGAAAAACATTAGCTGTTTCTATATAAATGAATTCAATACCATTGTTTTCAATTGCTTGCCAATTCCATCCTATTTAATTTTATCCTTATTCCTTTCTAATATTTGATTATTGATTTTGCTAAATAACTCGGCATATAATCCAATTTGTAAAAAATCACGGCCTGTTTCATCATTAATTTTATAATCGAACTGGTGTAAATAACCCAATTGCACAGACGCATGCTTCGATATTTTATATCCAATAGATATCAAGGCTCTGTTTCTTTCAAAATAAGGTTCCTTATCTGTAAAAAACAATTCGTTGCTTACACTTACCTGGTAGGGTTTATGCCCTTTTTCATTATTCCCAAAAGGATATGAAACGCCCAATCTGTATCTGAATCTGTTTCTATACCCATTGCTGGTAAATCTGAATTCCGCCCGGTACCGTTGTTCTATTTTAATATTTTTAACTACTTGCGTTAAGGTTACTTGTGGCCAAATTCTAAATTCATCGTTATTTTTTGGCTTAACAAAACTGCCTCCTTCTTTGTACGTGTCGTAATCCCCTGCACCTAAAGTGAAGGTCATATTGGGATGAGCTTTAAAGTTTACACCACCTTTATATTCATGGTAATGAAAATGATCATAAAATCGTAGTGAACGCAACTGAGCCTCACCAAAGACACTCCATTTTTCATTGATGTTATATTTTATATTAAAAATATTCCAGCTACCTAAGTCAGGATACTGGCTAAAACATATATTGCTTGTATGAAATAACAGGATTGCAAATATGCATTTGTGTCTTCTTTTCATTGCTATTCTATTTTGTGCAATGCAGCAGGGCTATTTTTTAATAATAGTTGCACAGACTTAACAAAAACTACTTTTTGAAGGAAGTTTTACTTAAATCAAAATTGAAATAACTGTTTAAAATAATTCCGTTATTATACTGAAACACATTTCTGTTATTTACTTCCCTGCCCAACTGTACAATTTGCTGTAAAAAGCCACCTTCTACCCTGAACTTTTTATTAAAGCGATAACCCAGGAGAATACCCAATCTGTTTTGGTCAAAAACATTTTCATTTACATTTTTTCCAAAGCCAATAAATAGTTCATCATAGATGGCAGCATAGGGTGTTTTATCTTCTATCTTCTTTTTACCGATCGGCATTTGCAGCCGGTACATATATCGAAGCCGGTTTAAAAATAAAAAGTCATCGGGTTTACTTAATGCCGTATTGGTATACCGTCCTAACCATCTTTGTTCCAGCATAAACCGGTGGCTCATTTCAAAACGGTTTATATTATCTGTAATAGTTGCCATCTGAAAGACCCTGTGTTCCGGAAATCTTTTTCCCGCTGCCTGTAAGGGAATATCTCCATAAGGAAAAGTTTCAATCCAGGCATAACCTGCCCGAAGGGTAAGTTTGTTATTGACTTGGTAATTAACCCCGGTTCTGAACAAACTTTGTTGCCAGTCTTTTACAAAATTTTCTCTTCGCCACTGGTATTCAAGATGGCCGCTCCATTTTGAAGAAAATT
Source organism: Chitinophagaceae bacterium (assembly GCA_031397865.1). GTDB lineage: Bacteria > Bacteroidota > Bacteroidia > Chitinophagales > Chitinophagaceae > JJ008. The sequence continues at coordinate 256,210 of JANNMN010000016.1, read as the reverse complement.
TGATGGTAGTAAAATTATTAAACCAGCCAATGCTGTTTTTATCTGTTATCCTTGTATTTTGAGCCGTCAAATTCTTAACTGCAAAATGAAGAACTACCACAATCAACAGTATTTTTTTTAGCATACTTAATAATTATAAATTATAAAAAAACCAGCCTAAACGGATCCATTTAAGCCGGTGCAGATAACCAAAACCAACTTGGTATCTGCGTATTTTTAGTTTTTCATTTCCGGTAAATTAGTAAGTGTTTCCGGTAAAAATTCCACTTTACCGGAGTGCAGGTTGTACACGGCACCAACAATCAATATTTCACCACTTTGATATTTTTTTGCCAATACAGGATCCAGATCCCTTAGTTCATTCACCTGTTCTATTACATTTTGGCGTATCGCATTCTCCAACCTGTCACCGGCCATGTACTTACTTTTTTCTGCAGCCGGTTTAATGGCATTAATGAGTGTAACTATATGCCCCGGCGGATTATCAGGCCGTTTTACAGCAGCGTCCACAGCTCCGCATTTTTGGTGTCCCAGCACTACTATCAATTTTGAACCCAGTGCCAGTGTTGCAAATTCAATACTGCCGTAAGATGCCTGTGCCATTACCTGCCCTGCTGTACGTACGATAAATAAATCGCCTACACCCTGATCAAAAATAATCTCATTGGGTACACGGCTATCGCTGCAACCTACAATAATTGCGAAAGGTTTTTGCCCGCCTTCTGTACCATGCAGGGCAAGACTATCTTGCCTGGGTCTTATGCTTTTTCCTTCTGTAAACCGTTTGTTTCCGCCCATTAGTTTTTTAAGTCCAACTCTTGGGTCTGCATAAGCAGTATCCCTGTCTTGTATGTAGTACTCTGCACGCCATTTTGCAGAGTCTATTGCAACCGGGGTTGGGTTTATTTTTTGTGTACCTTTTTTCTTTTGTGCCATACCTGTAGTTGAAAGGCAGGTAAGTATTGTTATCATTACAAGAATGTGTTTCATGATTTTATTTTTTATTTTGTTTGATCATTATTGATTAAAAAAGGTGTTTTCCCATCTGTGATAACCATTTTGGTATTTGGAGATTTAGATAATTGAATAAAAGCCTCAATACTTCTGATTTTAATAATCTCGGGTGTTAATCCTTCGGCTATTATTTTTTGAGCATCTCTTGTACCTTTTGCTTCTATGATAATTCTTTCCACCTCTAATTTTTGCTGTTGCAAGACAAATTCCATTCTCATAGCATCCTGTTCGGCCTGTAATTTTCTTTCTATCGAACCTGCTAATCCTTCAGGTAATTGAATACTTTTCATTAAAACAGATTCTATTACTATGCCCTGAGTATTCAGGGTTTCGCCCATCTTACTTTTGATTGATACTTCAATATCGGCCCGCATGCCTGAATGCATATCTTTTGCAAAAAACTTGGAACAAACATCAGCAGAAGCCGACCTGAAAACATTGGCTATAATAGTTTCATAATTTAGGCCAAAAGTCCTTATTACAGATGGCACTTTGTCTTTATTAAGCCGGTACAAAATTGATATTTGGGAAGTAATACTTAGCCCTTCTTTACTTGGCAAGCTTAAAGACAACTCCAGGTTATTGGTTTGAATAGATGTTTTTACAACCTTGCTCGTAAAAGGATTATAAAATACAGAACCCTGTGTTGTAATCTCGTCAGAAAGTTTACCCATTCTTTGTTTTACCCCTACCTGGCCGGGGCGGATGATGGCACAACTGCTTAATAATACTACTGAAATAGGAATCATGAAATAAACCAGTAGTTTATTTTTTCTTGTGGCAATCCCCTTTTTTCGTCTTATAACTCTTACCGGGTAAAACCGGGGGAACATAGTTTCTAAGAATGATTTTTGTAGTTTTTTCATTATGTTATATTTTATTTGTTTATAATAGCTTTACATGCAAATGTAATAGTATTACTATTAATAATCAAAGTAAAATAGTTTTTTTTCATTTTATTTTTTATTTTTATTAAAATATCAGAAAATGAACATCGATTTCAATCCATCGTTGAATGACAGACTTTTTTTAAAAAACCCTCAAAGCACAGAATTGGGGAAAAAGATAATTAAGGAAGCCATCAGCCTTATTTCATCTATTGGATATGAACAATTTACTTTTAAAAAACTCGCTATTGAAATTGAAACTACCGAGGCAACTATTTACCGGTATTTTGTAAACAAACATAAACTGCTTATATACCTGGTAAACTGGTACTGGAATTATCTGGAATTCCAGATGATCCTTCAATTGAGTACAATTACCAACCCGGCTGATAAAATTAAAAAGGTTATTGACATCCTTGTGTGGGAAGATAATTTAGAAATAGATTTTGGAGCTTTTGACCATCAGGCCTTATATTTTATAACGATTGCCGAAGGCAATAAAACCTATTTATCAAAAGATGTTGATGAAAACAATAAGGACATGCTTTACAAACCATTTAAAGATTTGTCAGGCAGGATAGCGGGAATTTTCTCAGAATACAATCCCCGGTATAAATATCCTAATACCCTTGCCAGTTCTGTAATTGACCTGTCACATTTACAATATTTTTTCATGCACCACTTACCACGGTTAAGCGATTTTGCTAAAAAGAAAAGGCCAAAAGATATTGAAGCTTTTTTAGAAGATCTGATATTTAAAACATTAGCGTAGCTAGTCCGTATTTTTATCTGTTATCCTGGTATTTTGCGCATAGCTGTTAAAGGATAAAAGGAATAAAAAGGCTATAGTAAAAATTTTCATTATAAAAAATTAAGAAGACCTGAATGCCACGGGATGATTTAATTTTTTATGCGGACCAAAGAAGATACGCAACAAAATACGGAACGCTGACAACTCAATAAATATAAAACATAATGCCATCAGGATAATCAATGCAATTTGATTGCTGTGAACATAGGTAAACAACACATCAATACCAATAAAAGCAGCTGTTAAAGGAAAGCCCAGCATACCCATGGCTGATACTAAAAAAAGGAATCCTGTTGTGTTTTGTTCATATACATAGCCATGAAACTGGTTGAGTGAAATGTCATTATCAATGGCTTTAATCTTTTGCAAACAATAATACCCCAATATAAAAGCCAGCACCACTCCGCTTGCATAAAATATTATTTCTATCAAATTGATATGTGGTGCATTAAACAATACAGCCGCAATGATGAACAAATGCCCGGTAAGTAAATAAATCCATGCTTTTAAAGCTGATTGACGGGAGGAAAAAGCAAAAAGAATAACTGCAAGGGCAATACTCATCAATAGTATTGGTAGAAATTTGGTGGAACCTGGAATAATTGCAGGGTTGACATAACCAATAATTAAAAGGACACCACCTGCAAGAGTGAGGATGCCGATAAATATACCGGACTGTAAAAATTGTAACTGTTTCCCTATCCATTTAAAAGGACTCCATACATAACTAAACATCATACTATCTAAATTCCACTCTTTGATGTTGAGCATATAAAAAGTGGCTTTTAATTTAGATACTGCTTTTTGAACTGGCGAAACGTAATGAAAATATTGATGGTGTACCAGGTAGTTTAATACCGATGGAGAAACGAGTAGCTGATATGTTCTTAAAAATGCATTGCCTGCAAAATGTATAAGCACCAACCAGTGAAATCCTAATGCAATTTCAATAAACATAATACCTATTTGTGCTGCAGAGGAATAAGCAATTTGTGTTTTTACTGTTGGTTGTACTCTTGCAATTAAAGTAGAAAGAATGGCTGTTAATGCTCCTATAGTTATGATAACAATTTTTGCCCAAAGCATATCTTCCCAAAACGGATGGGTGCGCAACAACAGAAATACACCAATATGCACACTTACCGAACCGTAAAAAATAGCAGAAGAAGCAGTGGGGCCTTCCATAGCCCTCGGCAACCAGCTGGTAAAAGGAAACTGTGCTGATTTAATGGCAGCCGGCAATATCAGCATACAAACAATAAATATGGCCATACCGTTTTGGTTAGCTACTGCTGCAATTTCTTTTGCTTCTCCCAATTGCGAAAAATTAATATTCTGATTGGTAAGATGGTGCATCATCCACATGGCAAGCATCAACGCAACATCACTTATACGGTAGTTGGTAACAGCTTTGAATGCATTTTTAACAGGCAAATACCTGTTGCGATAAAAAGCAATTAATATAAAAGAGCAGATACCTTTTATTTCCCACCCGATAAAGAGTGTTTCAAAGTTGCCGGCTAAGATGATAAAATTATAAGCGGTTGCAAATAAAAGAATGGTATTAAAAAATCGTTTAAAGCCTTCATCACGGTGCATGTAATATTTGCTGAAAGTGGCTACCAGGTAAAACAATACTGAACCAACGATGCTGAACACAGCCGTTATTTCATCGTAATACAAATGAATGGCAAATACAAAATGCTCTGTTTGATACAGTGTTACCAGTTTATGGCTTATGGGGTCAAGGCCGTTCACAATCCACCAGGTTATAAAAAAACCGGCAATCAGTATATTAAATAGTTTGGCAAATTGCACAATACCATTTATAGCCTTTTCACTTTTATTTTGCCAAAGCAGCGTAGCAAAAAAAGCCAGCATGGGTACTGCAATAAATAATATAAGTAGATGGTTCATTTATAATAGCATTTTAAAAAAGCTCAGTAATGTTATACAGCTGAAGAGTGTACTTCGTTCCCTCAAGATAAACTTGCAAGGGACGATGATTCTTCGACAAGCTCAGAACAGCACTACAGCTGGCGAAATAATTTTAATCCAGCAAATACACCGGCAGGTTTTCTTCTGTTGCATGTACAATATTATTTGTTTCCATTTCTTTTGCCCCTTCTATAAACTCTTCCATGTTATGGATAGTTTTTATTTCGCTGGCATTAGTAATGGGTTCATATTTTGTAAATGCGCCATTTTTAAAATAATAAAATTGTTGCTCTGTCGGATGAAGTGCTACAATATGCACCCACTCATTTTTATACCATTCAAATACTTCCGGACTAGAGTTGATAGCTTTCAACACAATGTCTGGTTGTTGTTCTACAATCACCAGCAAACGAACCGGGTCATGCACTTCAATCATCTGCCACGGAAGACCGGGACGCAAATCACCATCGCTGCTATTAGCCACACCAAACAAACCCATTACATTATGTGGCAATTTTGTACCTGCTCCCATTTTTATATTATCTACTCTGGAGAAATAATATTCAAGATTGATACCACCGCAAACCAAACCAATAGGCCGCATAACTGCGGTTAAAATTGCTCCATCAGGATCGGTGGTGTAATCATAACTATTTAAGAAAGCTCTTCTGTCTAAAAACAATCCTTTGGTAGTTTGTCTTCGGCCAATGATGGCTAAAGTGTTGGTGCCATGTCCTAACTCAGGTCTTGGTTCAAACAAAGAAACTGAACGACTATGAATGGCTTTACGAACCTGTTCCAGTTCTTGTTTGGTATTGATAGATGCAAAACGGCGGCTTCGTTCTTTTGCATTCAGATTTAAAGCGGTTTCAAAATTTTGTATGTTGATCAAATGTTGCTGTGCATTTTCGGGGCTCAGTATTTCTTCATCATAGTAGGCCCACACATCAGCAGCCGTATCATGCATACTGCCAATAAACTGGGTTCTATCTGGAATTGCTATTCCTTTTGATGCTAACACTTCTCTTACTTTTTTATTATTTAAAATAAAAGACTGCACTCTTGCATTGGTGGCACCGGGCCGTCCGCTACAGGCACCACAATCATGTGCTCCGTGATGCGGATTGTTGGCACTGCTGCTGCCATGCGCCACAAAATAAATAATGGGTGCAAAATTTTTAACCATCCCAATGCCCCGCAAGAAATTTTCTCCCCTTGTTACCATTTCATCCAGAGTGTAACCAATCTGCAAACCATTTTCAATATCAGATGTGCTTTTATTCTCAATGGTGAGTACTGAGTGTTTATCCATATGCCCATACGCATTGGAAATTGCCGGGCTCATTTTTGGGCGGAACAATAATTCCAGCTTTTTAACTAAAGCCCAAAAACCAAAAGTAATACTCAACACAAAACCCGATAAAATACCATGGGTGTATTTGGTATAAATCAACTCATCTTTTCTAATTGATTTTGCATCAGATTCTTTTATAAGATATTTTGGTGTAACCGGTGCAGGGCAGAGTTTATCATAAAACTTACTTCCCTCTTGTTGAAAATAAAACTCTACACCAAAGAAACCAGGTGCACCAAATGTTTCTGCTTTTTTATCAACCGCTTCAATATGCCGGCGGATGGAATCTTCTCTTTCATCAATACAGAAGATGGCTTGTAAAGAGGCCCCCCTGCTTTCCGAAGAAAGCCCCCCAACCCCTGCAAGGGGGGCTTTAGAGTCTTCTATTGAATAAGTCGTTTTATTGATTTCGGATTTTTGGTTTCCGTTATTATTATTTGAACTATCGGAGGCAATCAAAGATTGGGAACGTAGTTTGGGGGAGGCTAACAATATCCCTTTCAACACCGAATCATAATAACTCCATTCAAAAGCATCCTGCCAGAGTTCAATTACTTCTGCCAATTCTGTTTTAGCAACGTCAGCAAATAAATCTAGCGGTGGTTCTTTAACAAGCATTGCTAATGGTTGCCATTTATTTCCCAATGTATGGGTTAATGCATCCAGCTCAAGCAGTAATTCGAACTCTAGTAATTCTTTTAGTGTTATCTGTTTCCTATCGAGCAATGTTTGCGGATTATCTTCCACTGCACTTACAAAACCACTCCAGCCATGATGTGCAAACTGCTGATCGAATAAATATTGCTCATAGTATTCCTCTTTGCCAACTATTGTTTTTAAAAGTTCTGGTATTGTATAATTGCCTGATATAAATTTTTGCTTTACTGTTTTTGTTTTAAAGAAACTTACAAAACTATTTTGTTCCATTTCCCTCACACTTTCAATAAACGGTTTATTAACCACCGGAAAACTATCAATAGCAATACCTTGATCTAAAAAAGCACAAAGAATACGAAAGAGCAATGGATGAACTTTATTATCCAGATCAAATGAATATTGTTTTTTCCACTGCTGTCTCAATTGCCCGATGCGGGGATGGTTGATAGTATCATAATCCTTACTGATTAATTTCGCCTTCCAATCATCAACATTTTGTATTCCCTTTTTATTCGCAATCACCATTTGCAGCACATCTTTCCTTATTCTTCCTGTGGTATACATTTCCCGGTATTCGGGTAATTGCAAATGCACCTGGAAACCAAATATTTTAGATGCTTTGAATATTGCATCATAAAATTTCATGTGCTGAAAGGCATGTAAAGAATTATGATGAATAAAATCCTTTAATGCCTGCTGAGATGGCAGGAAATGCTTTAACTCATGAATTACATGAGTTTCATTAAATGAGTGTTTGTCCATAATAAAATAAGAATGGGTTGAAGATAATCCTCAACCCATGTTTTTAAAATCAATGTCTTAATTCTGCCACACTAAAATCTGGATTTACTTCATCCTTTATGTATTCTACATCTTCATAAAACTCTACTTTGCCTGTATCAATATTGTACATGGCACCTACAATTCCAATTTCACCATTGTCTAACATTTCTTCTAAAATGAAACTGCGTTCGATAATATTTTTAACACCCCGCTTCACATTTAAGGAAGCCACATTTTCCACAAACCTGGCATTCTTTGAATTTCTTTTATCAATGGAGGTTGTTTCAGATTCAGCATAAACAGCCGGCTGAAGTTTCGATAATAATTCAGTCAGGTTTCCCATTTCTACATGATCGCAAGCACCTTTTACAGCACCGCATTTTGTATGTCCTAAAACGACGATCAACTTACTTCCTGCCACTTTGCAGGCAAATTCCATACTGCCCAATATGTCTGTATTTACAATGTTGCCGGCAATCCGGATAGAAAAAACATCTCCTAATCCCTGGTCAAAAATTAACTCCGAAGAAGTGCGGCTATCAATACAACTAAGTATAGTGGCAAAAGGCCATTGTCCTTCCCGGGTGGCATTTACCTGCGCCAATAAATCCCTTTGTGCTTTTAAATTTTTTATAAACCGGCCATTGCCTTCTTGTAATACTTCTAATGCCATTCTGGGGGTTAAACTTGATTGTGTTTCTTGTGTATGAACTCTCATAATTTTATTAAATAATTTTAAGTAAAAAATAAAGTTTGATTAATGTGATGATTGCACACTCTGTGTGTTTTCAATCTTATAGGCTTCCTTAAAACCTATTAATTGCAGTTTTATATTCTTCAATGGCACTTTAATATCCCTGAATTCTTTAATAAGGCCCAATACATCAAAATCAATATACCGGGTATTGCTTGCATCTATTACTACGGTAGAATTTGCGGGCATATGGTCTAGTGTTTGACGAATAGCTGCTTTATTTAAAAAGGAAACTTCTTCTGATAATTTGATATTAATAGTATTTCCTTCTTTATGTTTTTCTGAATGAAAGAAATATGAATTTTTCAAATTACCATGCAGTATAGCACCAGTAGCTGCTACGATACCTGCCAATACGCCAATAATTAGGCCTTTTCCACTTAAGGCTGGTACAATCGCAAACAAGTCCACAGCAATAATTACCAGCACAGTTACAATAAAAGGTATGAACTGATATTTGCCCGCATCCCAAAAACCTTTAAAAACCGATGGCTTGGCTAGCTTCCATCCAGTTAAAATAAGGATGGCTGCCAATGCACCTTTGGGAATCATGTTCAGTATTCCTGGAATTAATATTACAGTTACCAATAAGAGGGAAGCATGAAAAATAGCAGAAAGCTTAGTTTTGGCTCCTGCATTTACATTCGCACTGCTTCTTACAATTACACTTGTTATCGGCAAGCCACCTATTAAACCTGAAACCGCATTTCCGGTTCCCTGGGCAATTAATTCCCTGTTGGTGTTCGTCACCCGTCTTTCTGGATCCAGGTTATCAATAGCCTCTATACTTAATAAGGTTTCTAACGAAGCTATTATGGCAATGATAAAACCATACATAATAACAGTGCCATTTACAAAACCGTTAAAATCCGGGAGGGTGAAGAAACTAAAAAACTGCTGTGGATTATTTGCTATCGGCAATTGAATCAAATGAGATTCTTCAACGATTTGCATTCTACTACCTGCAGTAATCCAGATCTGATTAAGTACAATTCCTAATACTACCGCTACCAATGCACTGGGGATATAAGGTAATTTTTTCTTTAATGGAGATTTATCCCACAATACCATTACTAATATTGAAAGAGCCGAAATGATAACTACTCCCACTTCTATATTTTGAAATGGCACAAGTAGTTCATGCCAATCGCCACCTGTAAAAGGGATTATATCAATCAGATGGCCCTTCTCATCTTTATCTCTTCCGAATATATGTGGAATTTGCTTGGCAATAATTAAGATACCAATGCTGGTGAGCAAGCCCTTTATTACACTGGAAGGAATATAATTAGCGATGCCACCCAACTTTAATACACCCAGGATGATTTGTAGTAACCCGGCAATTACAACTGCACATAAAAACAGACCATAACTCTCTAATCCTCCCAAGGCTATTATGGCACCCGATACTAAAGTAGCCAACCCCGCCGCCGGACCACTTACACTCAAAGGTGAATTACTTAATGAACCTACTACTAGACCGCCAATGATACCTGCAATGAGACCACTAAAAGGTGTGGCTCCACTAGCAACAGCAATGGCAATACATAATGGTAAGGCTACCAGGAAAACCACTAATCCAGAAGGCAAATCATTTTTAAGATTTGCAAATAAACTGCTGTTCGATTTCATAATAATTAAAACACTTTAGCCTTGTTTAAAAATAAACAAGCCTTTGATTAAAATAATAACGGGGATTGAATACCAGCTTTGTAAAAGCTGCTGTCTCAGAAAGTATTATGCCTGGTTCGGCGGAGGAACTAATAGTTCTCCATGAAATGCAATATAAGTATCTGCATTTTCACCTTTATGATATTGCAGTGATATCGGGAAAAAATGATGTGCTAAATGATTCTCATGCAGAAACTCTTCAGAAAATGAAGTACTGCTGGGAGCTTTCTCTTCAGTATTATTACCAAAAGGGTTTGTTTCATCATCACATGTAGATAGAGGCGATTGGCTACTCATTGCCTTTGCCATCTTATCCATCTTCTGCTGACTGGCTAAAACAAATGGAGCACTAATTGTAAGCCAAAGCAACGCTGCCATCATAAAAATGGCAGAGCCTTTTTGAAATAAGCTGAATATGGTTTTAGTTCTCTTCATCTAAAGGGCTGCAAAATAATACATTACTTTTTTTAAACCAAACCATTTACCAATCAATCAACAAGTTAATTAAATAATAACCTGCTTTGGTGTAATATGGGTTTGATAACAGGCTAAGGGCTACATTGTTTAGGAGGTTTGTCATTGTTTTATCAAAATCTATATATTTAAATTATTATTCAACAAACAACTGTTTGCATGTTCGCCAGATTTTAAAGTTATTTTTGAAAAAATATGTAATATGAAGACTTACGAAGTATTACTAAATGATAATAAACATTGGGCTGCCAGAAAATTATCCGAAGACCCCGGCTTTTTTGAAAGGTTGCTTCATGTTCAATCTCCTGAATTTTTATGGATCGGCTGTAGTGATAGTCGGGTGCCTCCTGACCAGATAACACAAACGGAGCCCGGCGAAATTTTTATTCATCGTAATGTGGCAAACCTGGTAGTGAATACCGATGTAAACCTGATGAGTGTATTGGAATATGCCGTCAATCATCTGAAGGTAAAACATGTAGTAGTTTGTGGACATTACGGATGTGGCGGAGTAAAGGCCGCTATATCCAATGAAGATTTTAACCAGGTTCTTAATATGTGGCTTCGCAATATAAAAGACATCTACCGCATACACAGAAAAGAACTTGATGCTATACCTGACGAGAATACCAGGGTAAATAAAATGGTAGAATTAAATGTGAAAGAACAAGTTTTTAATCTTGCTAAAACAGCTATTATTCAAAAAGCCTGGTCCAATGAACAACGACCAGATTTACATGGCTGGGTGTATGATCTTCATGATGGAATAATAAAACCTGTAGTGGAAATGAAAGCAGGTACAGATATAGATCCTTTGTATGAATACCAGGGATTATAAAAAATGATTAGCCCACCAGATAATGTTGCAAAATAAATGTTGCTGCTCCTGCCAGGTAACCAATCAGTGCCAGCCAACCTATTTTTTTTAGATACCAGAAGAATTCAATTTTTTCAATTCCCATAGCGGCTACTCCTGCTGCTGAACCGATTATAAGACAACTACCACCGGTGCCGGCACAGTATGCCAGAAACTCCCAAAAAAAATGACCTGTTGGATATTGATCCAAACTATACATGCCTTGCACAGCAGCTACGATAGGCACATTATCTACCACGGCCGATAATAAACCTATACTGAGGGTAATGATTTTTATATTCCCGATAGAATTACTCATGGAGGTGGCAAGATTTGTAAGTATTCCTGTTGCCTGCAAGGCAGCAATGCTTAATAATATTCCCAGGAAGAATAAAATGCTGGGGGTATCAATTTTTCGCAGAGCATGATTTACGGACAACAATCCTTTTTCTTTTTCGCTTTTGCCTGAGTGAATAAATTCTGTGATCACCCACATCACACCAAGGCCAAACAAAACACCCATGTAAGGAGGCAAATGAGTAAAGGTTTTAAAAACGGGAACAAACAATAATGCACCAACACCAATCCAGAATACTGCATTGCGTTGCCAGTTGCTGGATGTATAATTTTCATTTTTTTCCATCTCAGTTTTCCTTTCGATATTTCCTTTCATTTGCCTGCTGATGATAAATGCAGGCACTACAAAACAAACAAGACTTGGTATAATTGTTTGCGCAATAATACTTGAGGCAGTTATTTGACCGCCTATCCAGAGCATAGTAGTGGTTACATCACCAATTGGGCTCCATGCACCACCGGCATTGGCAGCAATGATTACTAACCCTGCATATAAGAGCCGGTCATTCTTTTCTGCTATTAATTTTCTAAGTAGTGAGACTAATACAATGGTGGTAGTAAGATTATCTAACACCGCCGAAAGAAAAAAAGTGATAAAGCCGAGAAGCCAGACTAATTTCCTCTTATCAGTAGTTTGAATTCTATTTGTGATGATTTCAAAACCATCATGTGCATCTATCAGTTCCACAATCGTCATGGCACCAAGTAGAAAAAATAAAATGCCGGCCACTTCTCCCAAATATTCTGTAACCAAATGAGATGGAGCCTCCCTATCCTCCGATAACAAGGCAAAGGCCGTCCAGCAAAGCACCCCGGTAATCAATGCCGTGGCTGCTTTATTAATTTTTAATGGATGCTCCAGCATGATACCGATGTATCCAATAATAAATATAACAGCTATGATGGTAACCATATACTATAAAAATACAGAAATATGCTTAAGCAAATGTGTTGAATGAAAAGGGGATCTTAGGTTTATATTTGGTATATGAAAATCATCTATCCTTTTTTACTGTTGCTATGTTTTATCGGCTGTAAGAATAAAACAAAATTCCCTGCAAAGGAAGTAGTGCCGGAATTAGAATTTGCTGTCAACTTTTTTGCCTTTACAAAAGTTGATTCTGTAAATCCGGTATTAAGTGCCGACTCTGCACAATTTGATTGCCCTATACTTGGCAAAAAAATTTATTGGGCCGAAAAAGATGTTTTTAATCCGGCAGCAGTAGTAAGAAATGATACAATGTTTCTGCTATACCGTGCTGAAGATAAGATTGGAAAATATGCAGGTACTTCCCGCATCGGCATTGCCTGGAGTGTGGATGGATTACATTTTACTAAACATCCTGTTCCTGTTTTTTATCCGGACAATGATGCTTTTAAAAAATTAGAATGGGAAGGTGGTTGTGAAGATCCGAGAATTGTACAGGATGAAAATGGAATCTATTTTATGACCTACACTGCTTATGATGGAGATAAAGCAAGAATGATGGTGGCATCATCACCCAATCTTTATCAATGGACAAAATATGGTTCTGTGTTTGCAAAAGTGGATAGCGGTAAATATGTTGATAAATGGAGCAAGTCTGGTTCTATTATTTGTGAATACAAATCCGGCACACCGGTAGCAGTGAAAATAAATGGCAAGTACTGGATGTATGGCGGTGATGTAAATATCTGGTCTGCCACTTCTGATGATTTGATTAATTGGACACCAGTACTATATCAACCCAATGAAAAACCATCTATTCCTTTGCGAAGAAATTCTGCGGAGATCGCTTCCTTCAAAATAGTTTTTGGCCCAAGAGAAAAAAAATTTGACAGCGACCTGGTAGAACCTGGCCCTCCGGCCATGCTTACAGATTCAGGCATATGGTTAATTTATAACAGCCGGAATATTCCATCCATTGGAGACAGCAGCCTGGCCGAAGGAACTTATGCTGCAGGATATGTGGTGATGGATAAAAATGATCCGACCAAAGTAATTGAACGCAGCGACAGCTATTTTATTAAACCAGATAAGCCCTATGAAATAACCGGGCAGGTAAATAATGTTTGCTTCCTCGAGGGGTTAGTAAAATATAAAGGCAAGTGGTTCCTGTATTATGGCACTGCCGATTCTAAGATTGCCGTAGCCATAAAATAAATGCAACTTACATTTGTAGTATGTCAATAGAAGTAAAAAACCTGCTGAAAGAATACGGCGAACAAAAGGCCGTCAACAATATTTCTTTTAAAGTAAATAAAGGAGAGATCGTTGGTTTTCTCGGACCGAATGGCGCCGGTAAATCCACTACGATGAAAATCATTACCGGCTATTTACAACAAACCGGTGGTGAAGCATTTGTTTGCGGCATCAATGTTGCCGAGCAACCGTTGGAAACGAAAAAGAAGATTGGCTATTTACCCGAACTGAATGCTTTGTATTATGATATGTATGTAAAAGAATATTTAGGATTCGTAGCAGAAGTGCATCAGATTGCCAACAAGCAACAGGCCATAAATAATGCGATTGAAACAGTAGGTCTGAAGATAGAAGCAAAAAAGAAAATCGGCCAGCTATCAAAAGGTTATAAGCAAAGAGTGGGATTAGCCGCTACTCTTATTCATGATCCGGAAGTATTGATATTAGATGAACCCACCACAGGTCTTGATCCCAACCAGATCGTTGAAATAAGAGATGTAATAAAAAAGCAAGGGTTGAATAAAACAGTTTTATTCTCTTCCCATATTTTACAGGAAGTAGAAGCCATCTGCGACAGAGTTATTATTATTAACAAAGGAGAATTAGTGGCAGATGACAGCCTTACTAATCTGCAAAAGAAAAGCAGCGGTAAACAAACAGTGAAAGTGGAGTTTAAAGAAAAAGTAAATGAAGCCTGGCTGAAAGAATTGAAAAGTGTTTTTGCTATAGATAACACTGGTTCGTCTTTGTTCAACATTCAATGCGCAGATGCAGAATTGGTAAAAAAACAAATTCTGCAACTGGCCATTGAAAAAAATCTGAATATAATTTCGCTGCAAAGTGAAACTCACAGCCTGGAGAATATTTTTAAGACACTCACCAATTAAAACCCTTTCTTATCGCCGGGCTTTTCAGTTTTCCCTTTTTCAAAATCGCCGCCATAGACCATTACCAATTTTGCTTTATCAAAGTATTTGCGCAAGGCTGCATTCACTGCTTCGGTGTTTAAAGCTTTTATTTTATTTTCAAATTCAGTGTATTGAATTAAGTCTCTATCATTTTGTAAAAAAGAACGGATAATGCCAGCCAGGTTTTCATTTACACCAAGGCTGGATTTATTTTGCTCCATCCAACTGGTAATAGATTTTGATAATTCATCTTGTGTAAAACCGCCCTTGATTGCCTTATCCACTTCCTGCCGCAATGCAGAATCTAATCTGCCTTTGTACAATGGATTAAACATGGCATACACACCCCAGTTACCGGTATTGTATTTATAATCCACATTCATAAAACTCCCGGCACCATAGCTCATGCCTTCATTCTCTCTTAATCGCTGCGGTATTCTGGAAGAAAGAAAAGCACCGCCGCCTAATAATTCATTGGCCATTACCACTGCAGGATAGTCCGTATGCTTGCGGGATATATTCAGGTTTATTCCACCCAGCAGCATTGCATTTGTTTTATCAGGAGTATTGATCACTTCTGTAGTGGCCTTAGTATCAAAGAACATGGGTTCTACTTCTTTATAATTTTCTTTACTGTTCCAGTTGCCAAATGTATTTTGTAAAAATGTTGTTACCTGTTTCTTATCTAATTCTCCTACAAAAGAAGAAACAGAATTATTAGCCCCATAAAAATCGTTGTAAAATTTTTTTACATCTTCCACTTTTACTTTATTCAATTCTTCCAGCGATTCATCAGTGCTGGCAGCATAAAAAGGATGTCCCTTTGGATAATTGCTCAGCATCTTACCCAACTTTTCAGAAGCAATGGTTTGCGGATCACTCTTACCACTTTCATAGTTGGATTTTATTTCCAGTATCGCTTTGTCAAACTCCGCTGCATCAAATTTTGGATGCTTGAGCATATCATCCAATAATGCCAATGCCGCTGGCAGGTTTTGCTTATCGGTATTGATATTGATGTTTAAAGAAGTTGGGCCACCGTAAAAAGATATTGTGGTTTTAAGTTTATCCAACTCATCGGCTATTTCTTTTTTTGACCGGGTAGTAGTTCCGCTTTTCAACATATCTGCCACCACAGAAGCTATCTCCGATTTGCCGGCCACTGATTTATCATCTCCAAAACGAAGTATGATGGATGCGGTTATTTTATCTCCTTTGGTTGGCTTTTCCAGCAGGGCATATTTAGCACCATTGGATAATTTTCCATATTCAACATTCTTATTAATATTCTCAATAGTGTTTTCAAAATTTGTTTTCTGTGCTGCTACTTCTTTCCCTTTATACCCATCTAAAAGTTTAGCAATGTCAGGTGTTTCACTAACCACCGTTCTATCAGGTGCAGCATCCGGAATAAAAACACCGGCTGTACGATTTGATGGTTTATAATATTTTTTTGCAGCTGCCTGTACTTCTGCCAGCGTTAATTTTTCCACTCTGTCACGGGCAAGAAATAATAATCTCCAATCACCAGCACCTACAAATTCAGTTAAAGCAATAGCCAGATCATTTGTTCTGCTGGTAAGGTCTTCAAAATATTTAAGCAGTGTATTCTTAGCCCTCGTTAGATCTTCTTCAGAAAATTTCATGGAGCCCAATGCATCCATGGTATTGAATAATACCTGCTTTGCACTATCAATGCTTTTATCCTTTGGCACTTCCACCTGGAAGTAAGAGAAACCGGGATCATGTAAAGTTTGAGCATAGCCGTACAACCTGGAAGCCAGTTTTGTTTCTACTAAATTCTTATACAAAATTCCAGATGGGTCATTGGTTAAAATTTCAATCACCGCATCATTGGCTGCATAATCTTTATCGGCCAATGATGGAGAATGGTAACCCATAGTCAGGTATTGTATATCACCAGTGCGGCGTAGCATTACATTTCTTTCACCATCCTGCGGTGGCTCCATCGTGTAAGTTGGTTGTAATACTCTTGTTGGTTTTGGTATAGGTGAAAAATATTGCTGCACATAGGCCAGTGCTTTTTTCTCATCAAATTTTCCTGAAATGATGAGCACTGCATTATCCGGCTGATAATATTTTTTGTAAAACACTTTCAGGTTTTCGGCTTTCACTCTTTCAATATCTTCTTTACTGCCAATGGTTGATTTGCCGTAGTTGTGCCATAGATACATGGATGATAATACTCTTTCCTGCAATACACCACTTGGATAATTTTCACCTATCTCAAATTCATTTCTAACTACACTAAATTCTTTTTTTAGTTCTTCTGGTAAAATTTTAGAATTCACCATCCGGTCTGCTTCCATATCTATTGCCCAGCGAAGGTTTTCATCAGAGGCAGAAAGAACTTCATAATAATTGGTTCTATCATACCAGGTGGTACCATTGGCCATAGCACCTTTATCGGCAATGGCTTTTTTAATGTCAACAAATTTTTTGCACTGTTTAAAAAGCATATGCTCCAGTAAATGTGCCATTCCACTTTCACCATAGCCTTCATGGCGGGAGCCTACTTTGTACACAATGTTTATTGCAATGTTTGTTTGAGATGCATCGGGCATCAACAATACCCGAAGGCCATTTTTTAATTCATATTCTTTGATGCCTTCTACGGAAGTAATAAATTTAGGTGCTGTTTGTGCCTGTACGTTTTTAATATTCAATAGCAAGAAAAGCAGGCCGAAGGATAAAAGGTTAGTTCGCATGGTTAAAATGTTTGTATTAAAAATAAGCTCTTTCTGTAAAAGAGCTTTTCCATTTAAATAAAATAAATTTAGAAATTTTCCACTACCGAATAAGAGTTATAGTTCCTTTTTCAGAAACCAGTTTATTGTCGCTGTTATAAAATTCAAGTATCCATACAAAGACGCCGGTATCAAGCG
The DNA here is from genome assembly GCA_031397865.1 of Chitinophagaceae bacterium. Taxonomy (GTDB): domain Bacteria; phylum Bacteroidota; class Bacteroidia; order Chitinophagales; family Chitinophagaceae; genus JJ008. The sequence continues at coordinate 238,658 of JANNMN010000016.1, read as the reverse complement.
GCTGACCATTGTATTTACCATCCCAGCCTTTTCCTTGTGTGGTGGTATAAAATACAAGATTGCCCCAGCGATTGAATACAGAAAAGCTTTTCAGCGATTTCATTCCCACCAGATAAGGAATTGCTTCATCATTTAATCCATCACCATTTGGAGTAAAGCCAGTAGGCAGATAATAACCGGGCTTTTTCAGTATCTGCATCATTATTGTGTCGGTAGTAACACAAGTATGCTTATCTGTAATGTCAATCAAATATTGCACATCATTGCCATTGGCAAAAAATTCTGTGTATTGAGTAGTGTACCTGCTCAGTTGTGTTGGCGGTTTCCAGTTATAGACGGTGCCAATAGAGTCTCTTACATGTATAAACTGACTGGCACCTTGCGGTACAGTGATGGTACGATATCGGATACCAGTATGTCCGGGATTTACCTGCACTTTTTTAGTAATCGATTTTATATCTGCTTCGCAACCCAGATTTGTTACCTGAAGTGTAACATCTGTTTGTCCTGCGGCTGTATAGGTTACCGGTAATGGATTTTTTATCAAAGATGCCGGACCACCATCATTAAAATTCCAATTGTATTTTACCAAAGGCGAGCCATTTTCATTGCTTTGGTTTGTAAATAACACAGGCCGGTTAATACAAATTGAATCCCAGGTAAAATCAGGTATGCTATTCGGCATTACATATACAGTACTGTCCCCTGCATCATCTACACAGCCAAATGAAGTGGTAGTAATTAATTTTACTCTATAAGTTCCGGGTGATGAAAATGTTTTTACCGCATCAGTTATAGTTTGTGTGCTTCCATCACTCATTTGCCATAGATAAGTCATCGCTGCACCATCACTGGCAACATATTGGTTGGAGAAAAGAAATGAATGATTAGTGGCACAAGCTGAATCGCTGCTCATAGTAAAATCTGCTACCGGTGTAGCATGGATAGCAAACTGAACAGTACGGGTAGAATCTGTACAACCCGATTGCCCTAACTGTGCCCAATAATTTCCTGAAGTAATGGGTTGATAGGTAAAGTTGGTAGCACCGGGTATTAATGTATTGCCATTATACCATTGCACTGCCTGCAAAGAATTGTTTACTGATAAAATACCTTTTGAAGGGTCGGCATCGCAATAATCATTTTTACCAGAGAGTCGAAGTGTGGTATCCATTATTTGCCCGGTAATAACAGTTGTATCAAAAGATTTGCAACCGGTAGCAGCATTGGTTACTTCAACAATAAATTCTTGTGGGGTAGTACTAATAGCCCATGCCATTGGGTTGGCTGCTGTTGCATTACTTACTTGTGCGGCTGGTGTCCATGCATATGTATAAGATGGATTGGCTGGTACACCTAATTGAATAGTTTCATTGATGCAGACATTTCCATTGGGCCCTGCATCTGCAATAGGTGCCGGGTTTGCAACAATAGTAGTAACTCTTGTAGAGTCAGTACAACCTACCTGCCCCACCTGTGCCCAATAGTTGCCTGAAGTTAATGGCTGATAAGTGACCCCAGTTGCTCCTGGTATCGGGATGTTACCATTATACCATTGCACGGATGATAATAAATTACTGACTGATAAAGTAATTGCCAACGGATCTCCAACACAATACGAAGTGAGGCCACTATAGGTAAGCGTAGTATCTGCTTTTTTGCCGGTGATATAAGTTGTATCGTATGAATAACAGCCAGTGAGTATATCTGTTGTCTTTACTATAAACTCTGTAGATGGACCAAGCAATGAAAAGCCCATTGGATTTGAAATAGTAGCATTACTTACTTGCCCGGCTGGTGTCCATGCATAGCTGAGGCCTGTTTGTGAAGTAGTGCCTAATTGTATAGATGCATTGGTACACACATCTGCATCCGGACCTGCAACTGAAACTGGTTCTGGTGCTATTTGCACATCTGCATACAATGTATCCCTGCATCCAAAACCAGTAAAAGGTTCTACCACTATTGGGAAAATAGTACCTACTGCCGGTGCAGGATTAAGTGTTAATGTTTGTGAAGTAGAAATAACGGTGCTGAAAGTATTATCAGAATACCAGGTATAATTTTGAAAGCCGAAAGGTGCATTCATGGTAATACCTGCATTACCGGGACAAATAAAGTTGCCGGTGATGGCACCATTGCAGGAAGCACCAACGTCTATATAAGCATATCCTGCATGGCCGCTTTGTGTACAATCTCTTGTTACAAATTCTAATCGGATCGTTCTTCCGATATAAGCATTGAGGTTTATACTTACGGGTGTCCAATCTTTATACAACACCGGGTCACCTAAATTTCCAGGAATAGGAGATAGTCTGAAGCCACCGGGTGCAGTAGAAGAAATAAAATCAAAATTCACACATGGTATAGGTGCATTGGTACTAAGGTCAATTATTCTTGCCTGGAATCTCGGCTGATTAGATAAAGGATGCCCTGAAGGATTTTCCAGCACAACCGCATAATAAATCAACATTGAAAAAACGGTAAGCCCTGAAGGAATTGTATAAGTATAAGAAACACTTTCAGCCTGCGATCCATTGATCTGATTTCCAAGTTTTATACTGTACCCACCTCCATTAGGACAATTGGTTGGAAAATTTCCATAAAGATCCCTGCCTGCAGTAGCAGCATCTATGATCGTATGTCGACCCGGTACAATACCTATAGTTGGTAAAGGCAATGCATTGGCAGCCCCTCCTGTTCTGCATTCCCACCCATTAAAATTACCAGTTTCAAAATCAAGATTGGATGGACAAAGGCCGCTTTGCCCGATTGCCATACCTGAAAATAATACAAGTAGTAGTAGAGTTTGAAAAGGTTTAATAGCGGCGGTGAACATGAAAATAATATTACCAAATCTATTCAAAAAAAATGGAGTATCCGAAAGCGATTTGTAAGATACAAACAACTGTTGTTATTCACATACTTACAATTTAATACTTATTGCCCTGCTTTATTTTTCTGCTTAAAACATCGTTTCTTTGCAGCTCGAAAGCAAGCCTGTTGAAATATTTATTCAACAATTAATTTTAAAAAAATCATGAGTTACATTTCAGAAGTTTTTGCCAGACAAATTTTAGATTCCAGAGGAAATCCTACTGTAGAAGTAGATGTAATAACCGATGAAGGAGCCGTAGGCCGGGCCGCAGTACCTAGTGGTGCCAGCACCGGTATACATGAGGCAGCAGAGTTAAGAGATAACGACAAGAAAAAATATGTGGGCAAAGGAGTTTTAAAAGCTGTTGCCAATGTAAATAAAGCCATAGCCCCGGTTTTATTGGGATATGATGTAGCCGATCAAACGGGTATTGATGAAATAATGATACAGTTGGATGGTACTCCTAATAAATCAAAACTAGGTGCCAATGCAATACTGGCGGTAAGTATGGCTGTGGCAAAAGCTGCTGCCGAAGAAGCATCGTTACCACTGTTTCGCTATGTAGGTGGCACCAATGCTAAAACATTGCCGATGCCGATGATGAACATTCTGAATGGTGGCGCACATGCTGATAATAAAATTGACTTCCAGGAATTTATGGTGATGCCCGTAGGTGCACCAACTTTTAGTGAAGGACTTCGCTGGGGTGTAGAAATTTTTCATGCATTAAAAACGGTTTTGAAGAAAAAAGGCTTTAGCACCAATGTAGGTGATGAAGGTGGCTTTGCTCCTAACATTCAAAGTAATGAAGAAGCAATAGACACGGTGATGGAAGCCATACATGCATCTGGCTACAAAGCTGGTTCGCAGATAATGATTGCCATGGATGCTGCCAATAGTGAATTGTGGAATGCCAAGAAGAAAAAATATGTATTTCATAAAAGTAGCGGCAAAGAAATGAGCAGTGAGCAGTTGGTAAAATACTGGGAAGGATGGGTAAAAAAATATCCTATCTGTAGTATAGAAGATGGTATGGCAGAAGATGATTGGGCAGGTTGGAAAATGCTGACCGAAGCAGTAGGCAGCAAATGCCAGTTGGTTGGTGATGATTTGTTTGTAACCAACGTAACAAGATTGCAGCAAGGCATTGATACCAAAACTGCCAATGCACTTTTAGTAAAAGTAAACCAGATAGGAACTTTAACAGAAACCATTAATGCCGTTACACTGGCGCAACATAACGGATATAATACCATCATGAGTCATCGTAGTGGAGAAACAGAAGACAATACAATTGCTGATTTAGCCGTTGCATTAAACTGCGGACAAATAAAAACTGGTTCTGCCAGCCGCAGTGATCGTATGGCCAAGTATAATCAGCTTATCCGCATCGAAGAAATTTTAGGTGCCTCGGCTGTATATCCAAAAGGAAAGATTAAATTTGGTAAATAACTGAAGCAAGAAGTCAGACGGCTGATAAAGCAGCCTTCTGACTTCCAACCTCAGACTTCAGACATCTGATAATATGAAACTACTAACCCACATCCCCGCCTTTCTCAAAAACAAATATTTTATTGGCGCAACGGCCTTCTGCGTTGTTCTGCTGTTTTTAGACCGCAATGATATTTTCACCCATTTTGATCGTAAGAAAGAGTTAAAAGGCCTGCAGAATAGCAAACAATATTACATTACCGAGATAGCTGCAGAACGTAAAGAATTAGAGGCACTTAAGACAAATCCTGCTACCCTGGAAAAATATGCCCGGGAAAAATACCTCATGAAAAGGGAAAACGAAGAGCTTTTCATTATATCGGAAAACTCAGATAAGGCAAAGAATTAGCCTCCAGCACACAATAAGGCAAACCTACCCCCGTTAATATATCGGACAAGGATATTTCACTACGGACAACATCTAATTACTGGACAATTTAATCAGTTTGCCAAATGACCAACTTTACTCCCGAGGACATTTTATTGTATTTGTACAACGAAACCTCTGCTGAACAATCCAGGGTTTTTGAATCTGCGTTGGAAAAAGACTGGACACTTCGTGAAAAAATGGATGTGCTGAAAGCTTCCATGCAACGCCTCGAAAAAATTACCCAATCGCCCCGCACTGAAGTAGTATTGAATGTGCTGAATTATGCACGGGAACAAGCTGCTGAGCAGGTATAACAATTCTTTTTACCTACCACACACAGCTTAAAAAAATTGGAGCATTCGCAAATAAGCGGATGCTTTTTTATTTCAACCCCGTTGAATAAAACTCAACGGATGAATATTATTATTTGCTCCGCAAAACAAAATACAGCACTCAGTAGTAACATTACACCCTGCATCTTTTCTTATCTTGCTTTCTTTAGTACTGTATTACTTAATTGATTGAAAAAACAAGATGACCCGCAAAGAACGATACCAGTTTGTTATTAATTATTTTGAAAAAAATATGCCGGTGGCAGAAACGGAACTTGAATTTAAAGATACTTTTCAATTATTAGTGGCAGTTATTTTATCAGCACAATGCACTGATAAAAGAGTGAACCTGACAACTCCGGCCATCTTTGATAAATATCCCGATGCACAAACGATGAGCAACGCAACGTTTAATGAACTCTTCCCTTTTATAAAAAGCATTTCTTATCCAAATAATAAAACAAAACACCTGATAGGAATGGCCGGCAAAATAATGAATGAGTTTAATGGCCAGGTACCGATGACTGTAGATGAGTTGATACAGCTGCCGGGGGTAGGTAGAAAAACGGCCAATGTAATTACATCCGTAATAGACAGGCAGCCTAATATGGCCGTTGATACTCATGTTTTTCGGGTAAGTAAAAGAATTGGACTGGTGCCACAAACGGCTTCCACACCATTAGCGGTAGAAAAAGAATTAATAAAAAATATTCCTGAAGGTCTTATTCATAAAGCTCATCATTGGCTGATACTGCATGGCCGCTATATCTGCATTGCCAGAAATCCCAAATGCCCGGAATGTAGTTTGCAAAACGGTTGCCGGTATTTTCAAAAAAATAATCCGGTTGCTATATCATCATCGTAGAGTTACGTACTGATATGTATTCCTTACATTTTCTATAATAGAATCCATTGGTTACTATTTAGATAAGAAGAGTTTTATCTTTTAATTTTTTAATGACCGGTCTGCTATTCTTTCTGAATGCCTATTCAAAAAATAAAAGGACCTACCATGTGTTTAATTATTACCATTTAAACTTTGCAGCTTCTGTATATTCTATACGTTTTATCACTATTTTTCCATTCTGATCCCCATGATTGCTCCATACCTACCCCTCTGATTACTATTCATTTTTTAATTTTAAAGAAACAACTGTTTGAGGATGAGAAAATCATTGATGGCTGTATTCATATGCACTGTAATCTCCTGCCAATTACTTAAAGCCCAGAATTATTACTACAACGATAAATACTATGAAAACGCAGTAGTGTTTGAGTTGGGTGCCAGTTTTGGAGTAATGAATTCATTAACTGACCTTGGAGGTAAAAAAGGACCCGGTAAAAACTTTGTAAAAGACCTTCGCTGGAAAACCGCAAAGCCCAGTGCCGGTGTTTTTATCCTGGCTAATTATCTTGATAAAATATCTGTTCGTCTTGAAGGTACTTTCGGACAGGTAGTTGGTTTTGATAGTATTTTAAAAAACGTGGCCTCCTCTACCACCGGTCGGTATGAAAGAAATCTTAGTTTTAAAAGCAAGATATCAGAATTTCAATTGGCTGCAGAAATCCACCCACTGATGTTTAAAAATTTTGATGAACAAGATCCTCCCTTGCTTTCTCCCTATGCTATTGCAGGTGTTGGTTATTATTCTTTTGATCCGAAGGCACAATTGAATGGACAATGGTATTCTTTACAACCACTACATACGGAAGGACAAGGATTTCCTGAATACCCGGATAGAAAAAATTATAAACTGAATCAAATTAATATTGTTACAGGCATGGGTTTAAAATACCAGATAAGCCCATTATTAAATGCCCGGTTAGAATATGTGCATCGCATATTAAGCACCGACTACCTGGATGATGCCAGCACCGGTTACATTGACCCTGCCGCTTTTTATGCCAACCTTCCACTTAGTAAAGCTGCCATAGCACAACAACTGTTTGATAGAAAGGGAGAAATAAATCCTGGTGATACAGGACTGCCTACGGAAGTAAGAGGTGATCCAAATGATAATGACACCTATTTTACCATTCAATTTAAAATAGCAATGACCATAGGAAGACAACGAAGATAATTTTCCTCAACCTTTTAAAAATCCCGTTTGGCTCACAGCAAACGGGATTTTTTTGTGCTTAAATCATTCATAACTTATCAACCACAAACCGTGAAAGTACCCCCGATACAAACAAACCTAATGTAGTAACTTCGTAAACACAGTACTGTACCTGTGGAAGACCATTAAAAACCATTACACATGCAAGACGGAGCTTTTAATATTGATGAGTCTTTATTTAACAGCAAGCTTTCCTTCCGGCCGCTGGTAACGGCACTCAAAAAAAATATTGCAGAAGGAAATCCCGGTATGCAAAAGCTGTATGGCAATGTGGTGGTTGAATTTGAAAGCCATCCCTACTTGCTGAAAACGATCAGCAGTCTTGATGTACTGGAGCCACACAAAGAATTAATTGAAGAATTACTGTCTGCCGTTTTTCCTCCTACCACTGCCAATTATATGTACGGCATTTTATTCCCTTTTAAAAACCAGACCGTATATGCATCGCCTCTTTTTAAAAAATTATTATTAAAACCCGGAAGCAATGAAATTGAAATAAAAAATAATCCGGCAAATAATGATATCAACCGGGAGAAATTACATTTTGCGTATGGGCTTATTTTAAAAAAGTATATGGGCTATAGCAGTCCCGAAACTTCCAGGGCCATTTACCCTTTTACTGATAAAAAAACAGGATTGATGCGGTACATGGAGCTACGGCTGGATGGTCGTTTTATTGATGTGCACCCTGTAGATGAAATGCCAAAAATGCCGGAAACATTGCTTGACCCTGTATTTAATCGCCTGCTTTCTCTGGATGAACTGATGCAACAGATTCCATTGGAAAAGTTTGTATTTGAAGGCCTTACGGTTATCCGGATAAACGATGTAACAGAACAAGCTGTGATCCAGGAAATGAAAAACAAGCTGCTGGATATAAATGCATTGCCAGATGACTCAGCATTTACAGAATTAGAAAATTATATTCAAACCCTGATAGGTATTAAAGATCTTACAATCGGCGTTACTCCTTTCTTTAAAATTAACGGGCATTATATTTATTCTGATTTGCACAACAACAATAGCATGCTATTTAAACAGATGCAAAACATTGTTGAAAAAGATGAGATAAGTGACTATTGCAAATTATTATTTCGGGAAAATAGTCAACCTATACTATTTGAAACATTGAATGAAGAAGCAGCCAGCAGTATGCAATGCCTTACTTATTATTTTAAAGAAGGTGCCCGCAGTATTATTATTTGTCCATTGAAGCAGAAGAATGAATTACTGGGGATGCTGGAAATAATTTCCACTAATACTGGTTATTTGAAGCCATCTCATATCAGTAAAATAGAAGCCGCACTTCCGCTTTTTACTTTGGGATTAGAAAAAAGTCTTGAGCTGTTGAATATGGAAGTAGAAAGAGTGATCAAGAAAAAATTTACAGCCGTACAGCCGGCAGTAGAATGGAAATTTACAGAGGCGGCTTTAAACTATGTGGTAACACATAGACAACAGGAAGTAGTAAAGATCGACCGGATTGCCTTTAACGATGTGTATCCTTTATACGGCGCAATAGATATCCGCAACTCCTCTACCGAAAGATGTGAAGCAATACAAAGAGACATTCTTGATCAATTGCATCTTGCCCGCAAAGTAATAGTAAAAGCACAAGAGTTGATGCCCCTTGAATTAATGAAGGAAATAGAATTTAAAATTGACAAGTTTATCATAGCTGCTTCAGATATATTACAGTCCGAAGAAGAATTAAGTATTACAGATTTTATGCAGGGGCAAATTGTTTCTGTTTTTCATCATCTGCAAAAAACTGAACCCGGTTTAAAAAATGAAATAGATGAATACTTCGCAGCCCTCGATCCCCAGTTGGGTATGCTTTATCATCATCGCAAAGAATATGAACAAAGCATTTCATTGATCAATGAAACACTGGCCCGGTTTATTGATAAGGAGCAATCGGCTGCGCAAAAAGTATATCCGCATTATTTTGAACGGTATGTTACGGATGGGTTGGAGTTCAATATTTTTATGGGACAAAGTATTACACCCCGAAAAAAATTTGATGAAATATACCTGCACAATATGAAGATGTGGCAACTGATGATAATTGCAAAAGCAGCAAAAATCACTCACAACCTTGAAACAGAATTGGCTCATCCCTTAAAAACCACACAGCTCATTCTTTCTCATGGCCAAACCTTATCTATACTTTTCCGTACCGAAGAAAGAAAATTTGATGTAGACGGCGCCTACAACGTACGATATGAAATTGTAAAAAAACGAATTGATAAAGTTCGGATTAAGCAAACCAATGAACGACTTACACAACCCGGAAAAATAGCCATTGTATATTCACAGGCAAGAGATGCAGCAGAATACACGGAGTACATTGAGTTTTTGCAAAACAAAAATCTTTTTAAACCGGGCATTGAACATCATGACCTCGAAGAACTACAAGGTGTATCAGGACTAAAAGCCCTGCGGGTAGATATTTGTTTTGATGAGGCACCGAAAAAAGAAACCGAGATAGAACTTTCAACAGTTACAACGCAGGAGTTGTTGGAGAAGTAAACTTACCTCTGACTCGCAATCAACAAATTTAAATCGGTGTATTTTAAATCAAACCGTTGACTCAGGTAGAAATTAGTCAGTGCCCCTTTAAAAAGATAAATACCATTGCGCAGATGTATCTGGTGCCATAGCAGATTTTCAAAACCACCTTCTTCACCAGCTTCTAATAGCAATGGCATCAGCACATTACTGATAGCCTGCGAGGCTGTTCGGGCAAACCCGGAAGGTATATTTGGCACACAATAATGTATCACTCCGTATTTCATAAAAATAGGATGTTCATGAGAAGTGATTTCAGATGTTTCAAAACAACCGCCCCTATCAATACTCACATCAATAATAACCGAACCGGCCCTCATATTACTCACCATCTCTTCCGTTACCACCATCGGTGTTCTTCCTGTTTCACTACCCAATGCACCCACCGCCACTTCACAAGTTTTTAATTGCTTGGAAAGCATTCTCGGTTCTATCACCGATGTCCACAGCCGATGACCTATATTATTCTGCAACCGTTTTAAACGATACACACTATTATCAAAAACTTTTACCGATGCACCCAATGCAAGAGCTGCTCTTGCAGCATACTCACCAACTATACCAGCACCGATGATGATAACTTTTGTAGGAGCAATGCCAGAGATACCGCCAAGCAAAACACCCTTACCATGATTAGAAGAACCGAGATACTGTGCCGCTATCAACATAACTGCACTACCTGCAATCTCACTCATGCTGCGAACAATGGGATAAGAGTCGCTATCGTCTTTTAAATTCTCAAAGGAGATCGCCGTTATTCTTTTCTCCATCATCTTCTCCAGTATCTCCGCTTTCATTACCGAAAGATGAATAGGAGAAATAATGATCTGGTTTAATTGCAGCAGCGGCAGATCCTCATCGATGATGGGTGCACTCTTCACCAGTATCGGTGCTTTGAAAACACTTTCCCTGTCATACACAATCTTAGCGCCGGCCTCACTATAATCTCTATCTCTGAAATGAGCTGCTTCACCGGCATTGTGTTCAATCATCACCATATGGCCATTACTGATAAGTACACTTACTGCATCTGGTGTAAGCGCAATCCTGTTTTCCTGGAAAGCAATTTCTTTAGGAATACCAATCATCATTCCTTCAGCCTTGGGCTTTATATCCAATGTTTCCTCCAGAGTTTCATAACTGAAAGAAGTGCTGATCTTTGGTTTTTGCTGACTCATGAAAATTATTGCTGGTTGTTATAGTTGGAGTATTGTTTTTTTGTCATCTCTAGTACTGCTATCATCGTCTGTTGCGTCGCACTATTCATCGTTCGGTAATTCTATTGAGCATATTACTAAACTACTTCACTCTTTTTTGAAAAATGGAAATCAATAGCTTTTAAAATTGATACCAATTTCCTCTAAAATTACACATAAACGGTTATAATTTATCAAATCACATTGCCCCTGCATCTGGCCATTTCTTCCAATTAGAATTAGGCTCCAAAGAAGGTTTGTATGCCGAAATATCTCCGGTAACTAAAAATTTAGCAATTAACTGCCATGTTTCATAGCTGCCTGGTCTGTTAGAGTTCCATTCTTCTTTATTTTGTTCTATTCTTCTTTCATTGTAGTCGTCAAAATTAATAGTGCCCTTTAATGGGTGATTTTGCGAAGGGTCAATATCATTTTGATAAAAATCTTTATGAAACCATTCATCAATTACCAATATTTTATCTAAGTCTTGTGGTATTGATTTGTATAATTCATCTTCCGTTGCCCTGAATAAATTTCTATGTTTAATAACCAATAACCTGCAAGCTTCTTCAATCAATATTTCGTCTGGTTCATATTCCTTTAATTCAATGCCTGAGTGACGATATTCTTCCTTAGAAAAAGATAATTCAATCTGTGTGTTTCTGACTCTCCAATATTCGGCATCCGATTTCAAGTTCCTTAACTCATTAAGTGTTTCATTAAAGCTTTCCTGGTCAATGGGATAAACTGTATATGAATTAGAATAGTAATCACCATTATAACCCTTTTGCTTATTTAGATTTATAAGGCAGTTCCCATAATACGTTATAGTCAGTTCTGGAGCCCCAGCTCTATCGCAATACCCAAAAGTCTCAATAGCCAATGCCCATTTATCCTGGTTGCTTCTGAACACATTTATTCTTGAATCTATGGGGTGAACATAAGGATGACCAAGTTGGACAAATGGAGGATCGTAACCTGCCCTGTAATTATCTAAATTATTTAATATTTCCTCTACTGTAAGCATTAGAAAAGTTTATCCAAAATCACATGACAATTTACTGAGAATAGTAAATTTTTACAAGTAAATCATTGAAAAAACAATTACTTTATTTGACTCTTAACCGCCTTCTTTCATCATCCACCACTTCAATAAAAACATTCACTTTACATTCTGAAAGATACTGAAACCTGCTTCTTTTACACATCAGTAACCACATCAAACCCTTTAAAACTTCCAACAATAGCAAGGCCAGTTACTTTATTTGCTATCCCCTTTTGTTTAATTTTTCCGGCTATCTGGTTCAGCGTAGAGCCGCTGCCAACAGCATCATCAATAAGCAGCAGATGATTATATTTTATCTTTTCACTTACTGCAAAAGTATTTTCTGCATTGGTTATCCTTTCCTCCAGCTTATTTAATGATTTTTGCGGCACAGGTATAATGCCCGATATTTTTTGGATGTTTACCCTGGGCAAATTCACTTTCAGATGTGTTTCCAAATATTTCATTATCTGTACCTCCCTTCGTATAGTAGGCGGTACATAACCCACTGCATTAAATTTTTCTGCTTTCAGCAATTTTTCCACTTTGTGTTTTATCTCTTGTATTATTTTATTCATCAAAAATTTATTTTGTCCCTGCTTGGCATAGTGTAGTAGTGTGCCGAGCCTTGTTTTGCCAAACCGTTCAATAGCATAAAAGTCAAGGTAATAAACCTGATCCAGAAAAATTTTATCATATCCCTTAGTGTTCTGTATTTTTTCATTTCCGTCTATAATGTCAAGCTTGTTATAATACGGTTCATATTTCTCTTTTGTTGCCAGATATTCTGCAATGGTTTTTTCTACTGGTAGCTTTCTTTGCTTGCACCATATAGTAAATCCATCCAATCCTTCTTTCATTTCGCCAGTTTCGGTAATAAGCAGAAAATTGTTGCTTAAAAACTGGGCTGATTTATCATCAATAATAATAGTTGTATTTGCAGCAGGTTGTTGTTTTGCTTTAAGGCGATAAATTGTTTTGGGGGCTTTACCTAGTTTAATGACTTCATCCGATTCTTGTAGCTGAATTATTGATTTATGAATAGCCTGCTTAGATACATGCAGCAAATCAATCATCTCTTTTACAGAAAGATCACTCCTTTCTGTAAGCAGCTTTACTATCTTATCTTTTATCTTCATTATCCTGATTAGACGATAAAGATAAAATAAAATATTTACTATTTACTGTTTACTGTCAACAGTAAACTTTTTTAATATAACTAACTGAAAATCAATATAAAATTTACTAGACAGATGAAATTTTTAGCCTCCTGATCTTATCATCCACTGCTTCAATAAACACCTCCATCTTATCTTCAGGAAAAATTCCCGGAGCTTTTTCCGGCCATTCCACCAAACAAATATAGTCGCTGTACAAAGCATCTTCTACACCAGCCCGTTGTGCTTCCTCTTCATTTTTTAGCCGGTACAGATCCATATGAAAAAGCACCTTCCTGGTTCCCTCGCAGTCGTATTCATATTCATTAATAATAGAAAATGTAGGACTGCCCACCACATCTTTTACTCCCTTTACATCACACAATGCATGAATGAATGTAGTTTTGCCTGCTCCCATCTCACCATGAAAAGTAAAAACTAATTTACCCTTCGTTGCTTTCCAGAATTCTTTTGCAACGTTGTTAATATTATCAAGAGAAAAAGTCCATTCCATTTCGCAAATTTAACGTTTAGAGAAGATACCGCTTCAGAGAAGACTGCTTTTTAAAAAGGCGTCTTCTCCAACCAACTTCTCTTGCCAAACGCAACCATGCTGTAAACATATTTCCCTTATCGCAAAATCAGCGATGCTGCTTTAAGTAAATTTGCAGTATGGAAAAAATCCAATGGAAAGTGGAAGGCATGGATTGCACTACCTGTGCACTCAACATTCATAAATACCTGGAAAAACAGGGCATGAAGAATGTGAAAGTGAACTTTGCCACTGGTGATGTGATGTTTGATACCACCGAAATTTTTTCCAAAGAAAAAATTAGCTCCGGCATCAGCGGACTTGGATATGAAGTAGTAAACGATGGAACTAACATCAAACTCCAAACCTCCAACAGCAAACCTTTTCTCTCCACACACCTGCAACGATTTTGGTTTTGCCTTCCTTTTACACTGGTATTAATGCTCCACATGATTCCAGGTTTGCATATTCATTGGTTGATGAATCATTGGGTACAGCTAGCATTAACCATTCCTGTTTATATAGTAGGTATGAGCTTCTTTGGCAAAAGTGCCTGGAAAAGTATCCGCAATGGAATGCCCAATATGAATGTATTAATTGCTATCGGTGCTACCGCAGCTTTTGTCTATAGCTTATACGGCTCACTCACTGGACAGGCAGAGCAGTATCTGTTTTATGAAACGGCTGCCACTATCATCACTTTAGTTTTTTTGGGGAATTATATGGAAGAGGCGTCTGTCAATTCCACTCAAAGAGAATTGAACAAATTGGCCAAATCACAAAAGGTAATGGCCAATATGATTGCTTTTGATGATGAACATAAAGAACAAATTTTTTCTGTTGAAAATACCGTACTTCATGTAGGCGATCTGATACTTATTAAAAGTGGAGAACAGGTTCCCATTGATTGTAAAATTCTTTGGGGTGATGTTCATGTAAATGAAGCAATCGTAACAGGTGAAAGTGCACCAGTTCATAAAGTAGCTAAGGATAAATTAATTGGTGGAAGTCTTATCAGTGATGGTACAGTGAAAGCACAGGTAACCGCAGTGGGTAATGATACTGTTTTATCCGGCATTATCATTATGGTAAAACAAGCACAAGGAGAAAGACCCCCGGTGCAGCAGATGGCAGACAGGATCAGTGCTATTTTTATTCCAATAGTATTAGGAATTGCCGTACTTACTTTGGTTGCAAACTGGTTTATATTAAAAGATTTTACTCCTGCATTGATGCGCAGCATTGCGGTGTTAGTTATCGCTTGCCCATGTGCAATGGGATTAGCCACTCCTGCTGCTATTGCTGTTGGCCTGGGCCGTGCAGCAAAAACAGGAATTCTTTTTCGCAATGCAACGAGCCTTGAAATTTTTAAAGACATAAAACAAGTAGTTTTTGATAAAACAGGAACGTTGACCACTGGAAAATTTACCATTGACAATTGGCAATTGACAGACCAGTCTTTTGACGATGAAGGTTTCAAAAAAATTGTTTTTTCGCTGGAGAAGTATTCTAATCATCCAATAGCAAAATCTATTATTACCGAATGGAAGATTAAAGATGAAATCAGATGGAAGAAGATCGAAGAAGTAAAAGGCTTTGGTATGAAGGCAGAAGACGCCGAAGGCAACACCTGGTGGGCCGGTTCATTTAAAGTGGCTGCAAAAATGACTGATGATGAAACGCATAATGTTTATGTCGTTAAGAATAATTCGCTCATTGGCTGGATAGATGTAAAAGACGAAACAAGACCGGAAGCAAAATCAGTAATTGATTATTTACATAGCAAAAACATACAAACAATTTTATTAAGCGGTGATAAGTTAGAAAAATGTAATCAACTGGCAGCACAACTTGGAATTGACACAGTAATCGCTGAGCAAACACCGGAACAAAAACTGGTTCGGATAACGGAACTCTGTTCCGTTGCGCCAACTGCTATGGTAGGTGATGGCATTAATGATGCACCTGCATTAGCCAAAGCCACGGTGGGTATTTCCATGAATGATGCTTCGCAAATTGCTGTGCAATCTGCACAAGTTATTTTGATGAATCATGGTTTAAAGAATCTTCCTACGGCCTTAGGATTGGGAAAACATACTTATATCACTATTAAACAAAATCTCTTCTGGGCTTTTGCATATAATATTGTTGCTATTCCAATTGCAGCATTTGGATTGCTCACTCCTACTTTCGGTGCATTGGTAATGGGATTGAGTGATGTGGTATTGGCAATTAACTCTGGTCGTTTATTTATTAAGAAAGTAACTTAACGACCCTCCTTTTAACTAAACCTGCATCAACTGTCTCAGCAAATAATTCTACTTTCACTGACACAGTAGTTATAAATATGCCATCGTTTTTTATCCGTCATAAATTTTTACTTTTCTTATCAGCTTTGCTGCTTCAGTCAGGCATTGCTATTACACAAACAAACCTGCTACTCAATGGCAGCTTTGAAGATGTAAATACCTGTACAGAATATAATTCAGAATGTGGTGTGGAAGGCTGGTTTTATCTGAAAGACGTAAAAACACAAATGCTGAGTAATGATAATAATTTACCTGGTTTGGGCAATAACTCTTTTGGTATCTATTTTAACTGGTTAGGCTATAAAGATTTTTCGCCGGTTATTGGCACCATACTTCCCTGCGGTTTGCAAAAAAATAAACGATACACTTTCAAAGGAATAATTTCTGCGAAGCTTAATCCACGGTTGATCTTAAAACCCGGCATGTGTATTGGCGAAAATTTTTATGTGCCGAAAAGGCCTTTTGCCAAAATAATGCAACCGGATAGTATTGTATCGATGAAGCCAATTCCCAAAACAAATTTTTATGAATTTGAATATAGTTTTATTGCCACCGGCAATGAAAAGTATTTAACATTCGGCACTTACATTGAAGAAGATACTGTAACTGGCAAAAAGAATCTTACCGGAACACAAACAGTTTCGTTGATGCTTGATAATTTTCAATTGATCCCGCAAGATGGAAATGAAAAAGCTTATCCGGCTTTCAATTTAAATAAAGAAAAAGTTTACAGCTACAACTATCGTCATAAAGAAATGGATTATTCCTTATATGGCAAAGGAGAGGTAGGAATAAAATTCAATATAACCGATAGCAATTTTATCACTAAAATAAAAATACCAGAACCGCCGGCAAAAGCTGATACTTTAAAACTCGGCGATGTATTCTTTGATTTTAATAAAGCCAATCTGAAACCTGAAGCATTGAAGATGCTGGTAATATATTTTATTAAAAATGAAGCCGAAAATATAGATAGTATTTACATAGAAGGTCATACTGATTCTATTGGCAGTGACAAAAGAAATTTAGAGCTAAGCCAGCAACGTTGCGAAGCAGTAAAAGATTGGCTGTTGCTTAATAGTGTTACCGATCCCGACAAACTATCAGTTCATCCATTTGGAAAATCTAGGCCGATAGCAACCAACGCCACTATTGTGGGTAGAGCATTAAACAGGAGAGTTGAAATGATTATTTTCAGGAAAAGAGAAAACTAGATCGAAAGCACTAATTTGTTACCGGTAAAATCATTTTTCTGGCTGATATAAATAAAATATTAAAAGAATATTGGGGCTACGATATATTCCGGCCGCTGCAGGAAGATATTATTAATGCAGTACTCGAAGGAAAAGATACATTGGCACTCATGCCAACTGGGGGTGGTAAATCTTTATGTTACCAGCTGCCTGCTATGGCGCAGGAAGGTTTATGTCTTGTTATTTCTCCGCTTATTGCATTGATGAAAGACCAGGTGGAAAATTTGCGAAAGAAACGTATTACCGCTTTTGCTATTTTCTCCGGCATGAGCAGAAAAGAAGTGATCAATACATTTAAAACTGCTACGGAAAGTAATTGCAAGTTTTTATATTTATCCCCTGAACGATTAGAAACTAATTTGTTCAAAGAATATTTGCCGGGTTTAAATGTTACGTTGATCGCAGTAGATGAAGCTCATTGTGTTTCGCAATGGGGATATGACTTTCGTCCACCATACTTACGCATCGCTGCATTGAGAGAAGAATTACCACATGTTCCTATACTGGCATTAACGGCTTCTGCTACACCTGAGGTACAAAAAGATATTTGTGAAAAATTAAGTCCCCCAAACCCCCACAAAGGGGGCTTTGACACCCCGAGAACAGGAGATTTCGTTAATGATTTCCTGATTTTCCGTCAATCATTTGAACGTCCCAATCTTTCTTATAGCACATTTAAAGTAGATTCTAAGATCAATAAGATTATAGAAATATTGCGAAAGGTAAATGGCACTGGTATCATTTATTGCAAAAGCAGGAAAAGAACCAAAGAGATAAGCGAACTGTTACAACTGCAAAATATCTCTGCAGATTTTTATCATGCAGGGCTGGTGCAGGAAGAAAGAAATAAAAAACAAGAAGCATGGATCAATAATAAAATAAGAGTGATCGTTTGCACCAATGCATTTGGAATGGGTATTGACAAACCAGATGTAAGAACTGTTGTGCATGCAGATGTGCCTGATTGTTTAGAAAATTATTATCAGGAGGCTGGCCGTGCCGGCAGAGATGGCAAAACTTCTTATGCCGTTCTTTTATATGACGAAAGAGATCTGCATGAATTGGAACAAGTGTCTGCACTGCGTTTCCCCTCGCAGGAAGACATAAGAAATGTGTACCATGCCGTGGCAAATTATTTACAAATACCAACGGGCAGTGGCCAGGGTGAATACTATGATTTTGATATTACGGATTTTTTGAAAAAATTTAAACTGGCAAGTCATACCACTTTGTATTCTTTAAAAGCACTGGAGCAGGATGGCTGGCTTTCATTTAACGAGCAAGTATTTCTTCCTTCATCGGCAATGTTTACAACAGGTAAAGATTATTTGTATGCATTTGAAAATGCAAATCCTAAACTGGAACCTGTAATAAAAACTTTATTGCGGGCCTACGAAGGAATTTTTGACCACTCCGCTCCCATTTCAGAAAAAATGATGGCAGGCTTACTTAAGCTGGATGCAGAAGAAGTAAAGAATCAATTATTACAATTAGAACAGGCCGGTCTTATTTCTTATGAGCCGCAAAAAGATACTCCGCAATTGTATTTGCTTCGTCCCCGCATAAAAGCAGAGGACATCCAAATTAATATGGTGGCGTATAATAAACGGAAAGAACAGTTCCAGCAGCGGGTAAAACAAATGGCTGACTATGTGAAAGAAGAAGCTACTTGCCGCAGCCGCATTATTGGTTCATATTTTGGTGATAATAATATCCGATCCTGCGGTATATGTGATAATTGTTTAAAACAAAAAGCTCTTACACTTTCCAAAGAAGAATTTGAAACGCTGCATCACCGAATTATCAATTTGATAAAATATGAACAGCTGCATATTAAGGACCTGCTGCTGAAATTAAATGGAATAAAAAAAGAAAAAGCCTGGAAGGTGATTGAATTCCTCCAGGCTGAAAATAAAATTGAGATGGACGAAACCGGCTTTGTGAAATTAAAATATTTTTAATAAACAATCATTGATTTGGTAACTGTAAACTCATTCTTTTTAAGCCGTACCTGATAAAGCCCTCCGTTAAGCGATGCAGGCAGCTGAATCACTTCAGCAGCAGAACCACCCGGATGATCTATATACTGTTTGAAAACAATTTGTCCCGTTGCATTATACAAAACAAATTCATAACGGCCTTTTGCAAGCTTATTCATTTGTACATTTACCTGTTTACCCGTAACTGGGTTCGGATAAAACATTAGTTGAGTATCATTGCTCAGGTTAACTCTTACTATAGCACTGTATTTAAAATGACCATCTATGTCTACTGGTTTTAACCGGTAAAAATTATCACCAGCATTGGGATTAATATCTAAAAAAGTATAGTTAATTATTCCTGCTCCACCTGTAGCCGTTATTTCGCCAATCTTTACAAATGTTCTTCCATTGCTGCTTTTTTCCACTTCATATTTATCTGTATTAATTTCTGTAAGAATCTGCCAGGCCAGTTCAATATCATTATTTCTCTGATAAGCCCTGAATGTCCCAAAAGTAACCGGCAATGGAAATGAATTCAATAGTGTAATCGTTGGATCGTTGGGTGCTGGTGTATCCGGATCATCGGTTACTACATTACTGAAGTTGCCACCGCTTACCGTTCCCTGATTGCTAATGGATGGTGTATTAGATGGCACCAATGGATTGTTGATAGTAACATCATAAATAATTACAATACTATCGCCGGCATTTATAGTACCAATATTGAATGGGCCTTGTGCAAAGCAGGTATTGGCTGTGATCACAAACACAATTATCAAAATTTTTTTAAGAAGATTATTATTTTTCATATAAATTTTTTAATACTTTTTAATCTAAAATTAAAAACATACTGCACCTCCTACAATTCCGGCTGTTCCTAAACTGGTATTTACAGAACTTGCCGCCATTGTATTATTCGCTTGTACAAAAGCATTTACCTGTGCAGCGGTTGCGGCAGCTGAAGGAATGAGTCCCGGCAAGCGCAAGGCAACTGTATTGTTATTATTAGTTACACGAATAAAATTCCCTGCCTGCCATGCCCCGCTGATAATATTAGGTTCGCCACCAAGGGGGCCACCTATTTCTGCACAAGCTGTCATAGATGCTCCTCCACTGTTGCCAGGATCTACTATAATTGCCCGCTGGAATATTGGTGCTCCTGTTGGGTCAGGTTCTGCTATCGTATTTCCTTTGATCTTTACATTCGATGTACCTGTAGCACCCGTAACTGAATTTTTAAAATTAATACCCAAAGCATTTACCTGTCTTATATCATTATTGATAACAGTTGCCTGAAAAAGTCCTCCTGTACCTGGTAACAAACCAAGTCCTCCGGAATTGTTTGCAGCTCCCGAACCGGTAACACCAGTTTTACCAATCTTATTACCACTGAAGGTTCCAATAAGGCGTGAGCTTGCCGTGGTTGATGCCCCACTGATAGTAACGGCATAAATTGCTCCTGACAACCCATCAGCTCCCCAAAATGTGTTATTACTTATTAAATAGTTCACCTGCGAACTGCTGCCATTGGTAACACCAACGCTGAATGGCGGTGGGTTAGTGATGTTTGTGCCAGGGTTATTAACAGGGCTTCCTGTATTTATATCTGTACCAAAGCCGCACTGATTTATTGTGACATTCACTATTGAAGTTCCCGCCCCTGTTGCAAAAACTCCGTATGTGCGGTTGCTGCTGAAATAGCTATTCTGCACATTGGCTGTTACATTTGCAGCTCCACCTGCTTCGAATTGGAGAAGAGATTTGTTTTGAACAACACTTGCAGTTACACCTATAAAAGTACAGCCAACTACATTTACAGTGACGTTACCACTGGCATTATTATCTACCAGCATACCAGAATAACAGTTAGTATTTAAAGACATGTTCATTGACCTCAATGTGATAGTGCCACTTGCTGTAAGCATATACACAGGAGCATTTCCAAGAACTCCGCCGGTAATATTGGAAAGTGAACCACCTGATCCGTTTGCAAATCCGCTGCCATCTCCTGTGACCGTAAGATTGCCAGATGAACTGTTCAGTACAATTCCATTAGCACCACCGCTGGAAGAAATACTTTGAAAAGTTGCTCCGCTGCCACCGAAAGAAGTACTAACAACATTCAATGCAGTACCAGTCGTCGAAGTAATTATATTTCCTGTTCCTGTTACATTAATTGATCCTCCACCTGTTGCATTGAAGCCAGTAGCGGTTGTCGAAGTAATAACCAAACCGCCACCGGTAAAATTTATTGTTGCTCCAGTGTTTGTAGAAAGAGTTACCGGATTTACAGCAGGTGTATTCATTGTTTTTGTTGCACCTGCAAAAGTGATAGTGCCGCCGGAACAGTTTGATACATTAATACCCGTAGATGTGGTGATGGATGAAAGATTACTGTTGATGGAAACTGAGCCTCCTGTTCTTGCTTGTATATCTATCAGCCTGCCTGCACTTGTTTTTGAAATAATACCTGTATGATTAATAGTACCATTCCCTCCGTTCACTAAAAATGCTACACCACTTGGGTTAGTAATTGGTGCATTGGTAAAGGTAAAGTTCCCAACTGAGCCATTGATGATATCAATACCTGCGTCGCCACCATTGAGTGTAACAGCCCCGTTAAAATTATAAGTTCCATCAGCATTATCAAACTGCAATCCGGTTCCATTGGTGGCACCAATCGTTCCTGTTTGAAAAGTTACCGTTCCTGTGGCATGGTTGGTAACATTTACTGTAGTGTTTGTACTGTTTTTTGTAATGCTCCCGTTATAAGTTACGGCTGCAGTGGTAGCAGTTCCTCCAATATTAAATGCAATACCCGATGGATTTGTAATAGTTGTTCCGGTTGTAAATGTAAATGTACCCGCACTACCATTCAATATATCAATACCCGCATCACCACCATTCAGTGTAGTTGTTCCATTAAAGTTATAAGTGCCATCGGCATTATCAAATTGCAAACCGGTTCCATTGGTTGCACTTAATGTTCCTGTATTAAAAGTAACAGTACCGGTTACATGGCCACCGGCAATGCTCACCATCGCTGCATTATTGGCTTGAGTTATACCACCACTGTATGTAATACTTACCGTACCGCCACTCACATTAAATGCGGTTGCTGTAGCCCCACTTATTGCCCCTGTAGTTATAGTTAGTGTTCCGGTTATAGTTGTTAATGATACAGCATTTACAGAACTGGTAGTTGTTATATTATCAATGGTTGCAGTGGCTCCAAATGCTCCGCTCGTTAATGCTAAAGCCTGGCCTGTTCCGTTTTTACTTACATCTGAAATAGTTAGTGCGCCAAATCCGCTTCCGCTAATACCTGAACCAGTTGTATTTCCAAGAGTGAAGCCTCTCAGTAAATTACTTCCCGCCGCACTATTTAAATTAACAGCATTTGTTGCAGCAATTGTTGTTGATAATGTTGTTACCGGTGCACCAGTATTCATTGCAGGAAATGCTGTACTGTAGGTTGCATTAGGTGTTAATCCTGTAATTGTTGATAAAGTTGCAGTAGCATCCTGCCCTATTAAGCGTTGTCCATTTAATAATGTAAATGAACCTGTATAAGCAGCTGCATTTTCATACACAAAAATATTGTCATTAACAGCAGGGGGATTAGCACCGGCAGCTGCATTGTATGCTGCAATGGTATTAAAAGGAGTGGATAATCTACCATCACCACCTGCAGCGGCTGCAGCATTAATAAACCATACCATACCGCTGACGTTTAATGTAACTGTTGCAGTTTGTGGAGATGCAAAACCATTGTCAATTGTGTATGTAAAATTATCTGCCCCTTCAAAACCTGCGAGTGGATTGTAAGTAAAACTTCCATCAGCATTCACCGTTAAGTTTCCACCACCCGAAGTAGTAATAGGTGTTGCAATATTTGCTGCACTACCATTAACTGCTGTTATTGTAATTCCATTGCCACCATCATTTGTAAGCACACCAGCCACAGCATTCGGCAGAATAGAAACATTTCCCACAATACTATAACTCTCATTATTTGCAACTGCGGCACTACCCACAGTAATTGTTACAATAGCATCATTATTTGGAAGATTACCATTACCTGCTATGTAGGAAAATTTATCCATACCGGTAAACCCTGCCAAAGCTGTATAGGTAAATGTTCCATTGCTGTTTACAACAACAGTTCCTCCGTTATCAGATGTTCCTGAGCCACCTGCCGCTGTTGCTGCTGCATTGGTTGTTGGACCAAAAGAAAGGACTGCCGGAGATGGCACACCAAAATCATTTGTCAAAACATTATTACCTGTCAGGGCTGTATTAAATGGAGTACTATAGCTTTCATCTTTTGCTAATGAAGATGTTTTTGCGGAGCCTGGAACAAAGGTTGTATTGGTTGGTGCCGGGTTTGTTAAGATTACACCATTAGCATCACCGGTACCTGTATTTTTAATTACCGTTGTATAAGTAAGCTGATCACCCGGGTTTGCCTGGTTGAGAGGTGGGTTATCAATAGTTAATGCATCTCTTAGCTGCGCAACAACGACGGGGGTGGCAGTACCAGCAAAAAGGGAAACATTATCAAGACCCAGGCCTTGTGAGTTACTACTTCCAGTATTGGTAAATATCCAACGCAGGTAAAAATCACCATTATTTAAAATGGTAAGCCCGGTTAGTGTAACAGTTTTAAAAACTATTTGCGGCGATCCAAAAGTATAAGCACTGGCACCTGTCGCAAATACACCAGTACCAATATCACCGGCAGTTCTTGCCGTCCATGCTGCACCATCTGTTGATGAAAAGAATGCAAGACTGAATGTAGCTGTGTTGATGCGGTAACGTTCAATGGCAAAATTTATAGTAAGAGTGGTAACAGTGGCACCAGTTGTGTTACGGTAGTAAGCCATGATTGAGTTTGGGCTTGCATAACCGCCGGATGCCATAAAGCCAACGCCTCTGTCTGTACCAGCTGTTGTTGCCCAGTTGTAAGCACCGCCTGTTGTTGGTGAACCACTGTTTGCAGCCTGTGTAGTTGCGATAATATTTGTTCCCGTAGCCCAACCAGATGTTGATCCTGTTCCTGCTGATGACATTTTCCAGTTTGCTGGAAGTGCTGCCGTGGCTGAGGCACCAATAGCATTAAAATTTTGAGTTACTACTGTATTAAGCGGGATGCTTGTTTGAGCGGTTGACTGTAATACAGGCAATGACGCAAACAAGATTGCACAAGCAATCAGTTTATGAGTTCTCATCAGAAAGTGTTTAGGTTATTAATTACTTATGTAAAGTAAATTATTTTCCATTTACCAAAAAATTCTATTACCAAATACAAAACGATTGAGGTTGACATTGCAGATAGTTGCAATGTGAATATTAGTGTCATCTTATAAGAATCAATACATTAAAATAAAAACCCGGAGATTGTATGATTTCTCCGGGTAATAAAATTGAAATGAAGTTAATGGCTTTATCAGGTTAAAATAAATAACCTGTTCTTACTATAAGGTAAGCCAAATAACTACGATCAGAGTAATTACACTTACTGCTGTAGACAGAATTAACTTTGTCATAAAATAGGTTTAATCAATGAATGTAAACCGACATGCCCGGTCATTGGCGGAATTCAAAGACGATCGGAGAAGATTGCTATTATCAGAGTGATAATGGATGGTGGTGCTTATAAGCAAGCTTAAAATTACACATTAACTTTAAAAATAAAATAATCAATAATAAACACAAATTACTTTAAAATAAACTCTTTCTTCTTCTTGTAGTTCTTCCGCCAAGTCCCAATACACCTAGCAGTGTTCTCACAATTGTATTACCAGCCGTCCTGGTCATACTTTTTACAACAGGATTGTCCATTATTCCTTTATCCTTTTTTGAAGTAGTAGTTTTCTTTTCTTCTTTTGCTTCAGCAGCCTGTTGCCTTTCTTCATCTTCTTCTTTTGCTGCGGCTTCTAATTTTTTTGTAAGGATTTCATAAGCACTTTCACTATCTACCACTTCGTTATATTTTTTTGCAATTTTTGAAGAAGCCACCAGTGCATCAATTTCTGTTTCGGATAAAATATCCATACGACTCTGTGGCGGCCTCATCATACAATGCACCAATGGAGTGGGAATGCCTTTTTCATTTAATATCGTAACAAAGGCTTCACCGGTTCCTAATTGGGTGATCAGATCTTCTGTTTGATAAAAAGTTGTCTCCGGATAATTTTCAGCAGTTTGTTTTATCACTTTTCTATCCGCTGCTGTAAATGCTCTTAATGCATGTTGAATTTTTAATCCCAACTGCGCCAGCACAGATGCGGGAACATCCATCGGGTTTTGAGTGCAGAAGTAAATTCCAATTCCTTTTGAACGAATTAGTTTAATAATCGTTTCTATCTGCTGTAGTAATGCATCATTGGCCTCCTGGAAAATTAAATGTGCCTCATCAATTATCATTATCAATTTTGGCTTATCCATATCACCTTCTTCTGGTGATGAAGCATACAATTCGGCAAGCAGTTGCAGCATAAAAGTGGAAAAAAGTTTTGGTCTGTCTTGCAAGTCGGTTACCCTTACTATTGAAATGACACCCCGACCATCATCGCTGATGCGCATCAGGTCATCCACTTCAAAACTTCTTTCTCCAAAGAAAACATCAGCTCCCTGTTGTTGCAACTCAATTACTTTTCTCAAAATCGTTCCGGTGGAGGAAGTAGAAATTTTGCCATAGATTTTTTCCATCTCTGCTTTGCCTTCGTTGCTTACATATTGCAGCACTTTGATGAAATCTTTCAAATCCAGCAAGGGCATTTTATTATCATCGCAATATTTAAATATCATGGCTACAAAGCCGCCCTGAGTATCATTCAATCCCAAAATTTTTGAAAGCAGTACCGGGCCAAACTCACTTACAGTTGCCCGCAGTCTTGCACCTTTCTGGTTACTCAACGTTAATAAATCAACCGGATAAGCCTGTGGTTTAAACTCCACTCCTATTTTCTGACAACGGTCAGTAATATTTCCATTCACCGTACCGGCAGCAGCAATGCCACTCAGATCACCTTTTATATCCATCATCACTACAGGTATACTTGCATCGCTCAATCCTTCTGCAAACACCTGCAAGGTTTTTGTTTTACCAGTACCGGTAGCACCAGCTATTAATCCATGGCGGTTAAGTGTTTTAAACGGAATAGAAATGTCAGCACCAGGAACAACTGCTCCATCTAATACGGCACCACCCAGTTTAAAAGATTCGCCTATAAATGTGTAGCCAGCTTTGATTGTTTCAAGAAATTTTTGAGTATCAGACATTAGAAATAAATTTTGGGGAAGTTAAACGAAAACTTTTAGTTCTCACTCACATTAAGAAACTGAAAATACTCCTTTTTAAGAAGTATTAATTTCATGCTTTTCCTCCATGGCACAGTTTTTATACTGTTAAGCAAAGCTGTGCCGATGGGGAATTAAAATAGGCAGTGTTTTTAACAAAATATTCGTCCTGGATACTTGAACCCCCGAAATGCTTTAACTTTATTTGTCACCAATAATTAAACTACCAGAAAATGGACACAAAGAAACCTCAGATTTTATTATGTGAAGATGATCCGAACCTCGGAAGTGTGCTGAAGAACTATCTTGAACTAAACGATTATGATGTAACCTTGGAAAGAGATGGCCGCCTGGGCCTTGCCGCTTTTCAACGGGAAAAATTTGACCTCTGTCTGCACGATGTGATGATGCCCAATATGGACGGATTTACACTGGCTGAGGAAATAAGGGATATTGATCCCGATGTTCCTTTGTTTTTCCTGAGTGCAAAAACAATGAAAGAAGATGTGATACAAGGCTATAAATTGGGTGCTGACGATTATATCACCAAACCTTTTGACAGCGAAGTGCTAATGATGAAAATAAAAGCCATCCTGAAACGCAATGAAGAGCAAAATAGGGAAAGTGAAAATAAAGAGTTTGATCTTTCAACTTATCACTTCAATCCCAAGTTGCGCCAGTTGTCGCATAATGGCATTACCCAAACATTATCTCCCAAAGAAAATGAATTGCTGAAAATGCTGGCAGAACATTTAAATGATCTGTTGCCAAGAGAAGCAGCCCTGAAAAAAATATGGGGCAGCGATACTTACTTTAATGGTCGCAGTATGGATGTATACATAGCCAAGCTTCGTAAGTATTTAAAAGATGATGAAAAGATCGAGATTGTAAATATTCATGGTAATGGATTCAGGCTTGTTGTGCAGTAATTAAATAAGCAATTGACAATATGCAAAAGAGTTTCTCAGTTTAGAGAAACTCTTTTTTTATGAAAATAGATTGCCCGAAGAGTTCGGTTTTATTTTTCCTAAATGCTCATAAGCCTTGGCCGTTACTTCTCTTCCCCGTGGAGTTCGTTGCATAAAACCCTCCTGTATTAAAAAAGGCTCATACACTTCTTCCAATGTTCCCGGCTCTTCACCAACAGCAGTTGCAATGGTGGTAATCCCAACCGGACCACCTTTAAATTTATCAATGATGGTGGAAAGGATTCTATTGTCCATATCATCCAATCCATGTTCATCCACCTTTAATGCATTTAATGCATGTTGGGTAATGCCAAAATCAATTTGTCCATCATTTAATACCTGTGCAAAATCTCTTACTCGTCTTAATAATCCATTGGCTATTCTTGGTGTGCCACGGCTTCTTCTTCCAATTTCTTCTACGGCTTCTTTAGAAATTTTTGTTCCTAATATTCCTGAAGATCTTTGTATGATCTTATTCAGAATGGCAGATGTATAATATTCCAATCTAGATTTGATAGCAAATCTTGAAAGTAATGGTGCAGTTAGTAAACCGCTCCTGGTAGTGGCACCAATCAATGTAAAGGGATTCAGGTTGATTTGAATACTTCTTGCATTAGGACCGCTATCGATCATAATATCTATGCGATAATCTTCCATAGCCGCATACAAATATTCTTCCACCACGGTACTCAGCCTGTGTATTTCATCTATAAATAAAACGTCGTTGGGCTCCAGGCTGGTAAGAAGTCCTGCAAGGTCACCAGGCTTTTCTATTACCGGGCCTGATGTTTCTTTTATGCTTACTCCCAGTTCATTCGCCACTATTCTTGATAAAGTAGTTTTTCCAAGTCCGGGAGGGCCATGAAATAAAACATGATCTAAGGCTTCACCCCTCATCTTCGCTGCTTTAATAAATATGCGAAGGTTCTCTATTATCTGATCTTGCCCGGAGAAATCGGCTATCTGCGCCGGGCGGATATTATTTTCAAATTCCTTTTCGGCAGCGGTTAAGTTTTGTTTATCACTCGTCAGATTCGGATTTGCCATGAACTTTTTTAATTGAATATTTGTAAAGCTAATTATTAATCAATAAAAACTAATTGTTATGAAAATAGGAGTTATCGGATCAGGCCAGGTTGGCCGCACTTTGGCCACATCTTTATTGAAGGAAGGCCATGAGATTAAATTAGGAACCCGGGATCTTTCAAACCCTGCGGTAATAAGCTGGAGATCTGCACCGGAAAATCAAAATGCAACCGTTGGCTTTTTTAATGAAGCTGCCGAATTTGGCGAAGCCATTGTACTAGCGGTAAAAGGAAGTAAAGCAGTAGAGGCATTGGAAATAGCTGGTCTGGAAAATTTTACCGGCAAAGTTGTTATTGATGTTACTAATCCGATTGCTGATTTACCTCCTGTAAATGGTGTGTTATCATTTTTTACTAATACCAATGAAAGTCTGATGGAAACAATACAGGGAAAAATTCATACAGCAAAAGTGGTAAAAGCATTTAATAGTGTGGGCAGTGATTTAATGTATAAGCCGGCATTTAGCGACGGCTGGCCAACAATGTTTATTTGTGGTAATGATGATGCATCTAAAGAAGTAGTAAAAGATATTCTTACTTCATTCGGATGGGATGCAGAAGATATGGGTAAAATGGAAGCTGCCCGGGCTATTGAGCCTTTATGTATTCTTTGGTGCATACCCGGCTTTCTCAGAAATGAATGGAGCCATGCATTTAAGCTGGCTAGACCATAGTTGTATTATTATTAAATATATTGATTGAGCTGAAGCACTAAGTCAGGATCTGGTCCGTTTGCCATCCATTTTTCTTTTTCTGAAAATTTGCAAACACCGGGATAATCGCCTTTCCACTCACCTATATTTTCTATTATTTGAAAATGAAGGTGTGGTGGCCATGATCCGTTTTCACTGGCAATGCCAAATACAGTAAAAGGTTTTCCTTTTTCAATTTTATCTCCTTCTTTTATATCTTGGATAGATGCTAAACTTAGATGACCATACAGTGTATAGAAATTCATTCCTTCCAATGAATGGATAAGAATAATAGTAGCACCATAATCACCGAACTGGTTATTAAATGCAAAGCTGTGAACCACTCCATCCAATGGAGCCATTACGGATGTGCCGGCAGCTCCCCAAATATCTGTACCAAGGTGTAAACGTCTTGCTTCTTCGTTTTCATTAGCCCCATCAAATACTTTGCTTATGCTGTACACTGTACGGTGTTCACCATATCCACCAATGCCATACCTGGCACCGGCATTTTCTAGTTGTGTATTTACATAAGATGAAAACCGGGCGGTATCTTCTAAAATATTTTTTGTCAATGCAGTGTTGGAAGCAGTAAAGTCCATTTTCAACAGCAAATCTTTTTCATGGTTAAATGGTACAACACGATGAAATGTTTCCTTATACTTTTCTAACAACTCAATTAATTTTCTTGTATTCATTTTATCAAAATTAATAACCTCAAAATGAAAAAAGGCACTCCCGAAGGAATGCCTTTGAATTAAATTATTTTAAAAATTATCTATTAATGATAACTGTGAATGACTTCTCAGAAGTTCTCACACCATCATCATAAAAATATTTAACCATATAAGGACCATTAGGCAGGTGCGACAGGTCGATCGGGATTACTCTGCCAAATACCAGTCCACCAAAAGTTTTACGACTTACCACCTGGCCGCTCATATTATACACATTCATACCAAGATAATTATACAATGTGCTGTTCATACGAATAAAGAATCGACCACTGTTTGGATTTGGATACAGGATCACTCCAGCGTCACTCAGCAATCTGATTCTTTCAGGACAGTCTTCCACTTTAACTGTAGTGGTGGCAGTACCTGTGCAACCCGCAGCATTTGTATAAGTATAAGTAAGTGTATAAGTACCTACTGCAGTAACGCCAGGAACAAAATTAGTTCCTGATACACCAATACCACTCCAGCTTCCACCTACTGGTGAACCAGACAAAGGAATCAATGTGTCACTCAGGCAAACTCTCATGGATGCTAATGAAGTAACAGTAACAACTGGTCCTGCATTTACTGTAAGGATACCGGCAGTAGATGTAACAGTTTGTCCGCAACTGTTGGTAACAACCACACGGTATCTGTTACCATTCATAGCCACAGTAGTTCCAGTTAATACTAATGATGAAGAGAAAGAACCCGGAGCTGTAAGATTAGTAAATGTAGCACCGCCATCAGTGCTTACCTGCCACTGATAGATAGTTGGTGATGGTACACCTGTTGCCACTACACTAAACGTTGCATTAGAACCTGCACAAGCAGTAACGTTAGCAGGCTGCGTAGTTATTGTTGGAGTAGTAGCTACTGTCAATATAACAGCATTTGAAGTAACAGAAGGAGGACAAGTGCCAGAAACAATTACACGATACCTGTAATTATTCATAGCAGTTGTTACTGCTGAAACTGTAAGACTTGAAGTAGTAACTCCTGAATAAGTAGCATTATTTGCAAGGTTTGAATAAGTAGTTCCATTATCAGTACTTATCTGCCACTGATAAGTAAGACCTGCGCCAGATGCACCAACTGTGTAAGTAACATTAAAGCCGGGACATACCGGAGCAGCTGTTGCAGTAGGTTGTGTTGTAATAGCTGGTAATTGATTTACAGTAACTGTAACGTTAGCTGCTGGCGAAGTACAACTTCCTAATGTTGCTGTTGCAGAGTAAGTAGTAGTTACCGCAGGTTTTACCCAAATAGAAGTAACTGGTGTACCGGTGTACGGCACTGTTGCTGCTGCATCTGCAAACATTGAGTTTGGAGTAGCTGGAGTTGTTTGAGTAAATACAACTGGTGCTGGTGCATCATATAAGATTGCCCAATCTACCAATCTTCCTACATCTCCTCCCACATTATCAGAAATATTTAATGTCCAGTTGCCAGTTCCTGCGCAAGGGAAAGTTAGGCCCGCCCAGCTATGTGCTGCACCGGCTACATCAGAAGGTCTGTAATTACCTGTTGGTATAAAACCAGAGGCAGGTGCTGTTTCCGGAATAACTGTAGCCGCAGCCAAATCAAATATATAAACTGCTGGTGGAGGTGTTGCTGCGTTAGAAGTTCCGAGGTTAGCTGAATTTCCAAAAGTGGTTGCAGGAACACCTGGTCTATCGAATAAGAACGTTGTACCACAAGGGCTGGTTAAAGTAAATTTCAAATCACCTACCCATGAGTGATTAGCATTTATGCGTACTCTTAAGTTTGAAGCGGCAGCAATATTAATTCCCGCTGGTAATACAACGGGGGCAGTAGTAACACCAGCTGGAGTATTATCTGGAATAGCTAAGTTGATAGTCCCTGAGCTGAATGTTTGAGTAATAGCTGGTACCACATTAGCGGTAAGTTGTTGTATTGCTCCTGCACAAATAACTGGTGCTGCCGGTGTAATAGTTACAGCAGGTGTTTGATTCACTGTAACTGTTACTGGAGATGAAACTGAACAACCAGTAACATCAGTTGATGTTAAAGTAAATGTATGCGTACCTGCTGGTAATGCTGATACACTAAAATTACCTGTAGAATTATTTGGACCAGTTGCCGGATTTTGTACAATAGTTCCGGGGCCAGTTAATGTATGAGTATAGTTACCGGCACCAGGTGCAAGAATAGCCCAATCAACAAGAGTTCCAACATCACCACCAGCAAGGTCGGTAATATTTAAAGTCCAGTTGCCTGCTGCAGAGCAAGGGAAAGTCAATCCCGCCCAGTTTTGAGCAGCACCTCCTACATCGGATGGCCTGTATGAACCTGCTGGTACAAATCCAGCTGCCACACTTGTTTCTGGAATTACTGTTCCTGCTGCTACATCAAATGTATAAACAGCTGGTGGAGGATTAGGATTAGCATTACTTGTACCTAAGTTATCGGCGTTACCAACGGCACCAGCAGGTACACCGGGTCTGTCAAACAATAAAGTAGTGCCGCAAGGTGTAGTTAATGTAAATCTTAAATCACCTACCCATGTATGACCCATGTTTATTCTTACTCTTAAACTGGCTGCTGCAGGAATGTTGGTAGCAGCAGGAACAGTTAGAGACGTATTAACTCCCGTAGGATTATTATCAGGAACTGCAAGATTGATAGTGCCTGAAGAAGCTACTATACCAATTCCACCCGTTGTTACACCACCCGAAACGGTACCGGTAATAGTAGTGGCACCCGGTGTGCAGGAAGTAGATGGAGTAGCCGAAACTGCTGAGTGCACAGGACTATTTACGTTCAATGCAAATTCTGCTGTATTAGCAGATCCGCCACCATTAGAACAGGTAACAGTAACTATAAAGAAACGGTTAGGCCCTGCAGTAGCAGTGTATGTACTATTTGTAGCACCAGGAATAGCCGTGTAAGGGCCACCAGCTGTTGGTGATGATCTCCATTGGAAAGTAATACCAGATACACCCGAAGTGAAGCCACTTAAAGTAAGTAAAGTAGTAGAACCAGCACAAACTGTTGCAGAAGTGCCTGAAATAGAACCTGGTGATGGAACACCACTACAGGGGAATACACAAGTTCTGGCCAAAGTAAATGCACCATTTCCAGTACCAAATCCGGTAACAAGAACATAATAAGTAGTTCCAACCGTTGTTGTAGCTGTAACCTGTGATTGAAGACCACAAAAATCATCATTACCTGTTACACAAACAAGGCCTGCACATGATCCGCTGAAAACTCCAATTTTAGTATCATAAGAAGAACCACAAAGACTTAATGTAGATATAGATCCATCGCCGGTAAATGTGTACCAAACACCAGGGGCTGTACCTAAGGCTGTAACACAAGTACCCACTGGGTCAATTGTTGCAGCGGCAGTAGTACCGGTAATCGTTTGACCGCAGGCAATGGACACTGCACCAGCACAAAGATCATTAGCTGGTGGAAGAAGCACACAACTTGTACACTGTACCGTGGTAGTTCTACATGTAGCTTGACTGCCACAAGCTGCACTGGTATTCCAATGTGCATATAATGTACCGGTAAAAGTATTCGCAAATACCAGTGGAGTAACTCCGAAAGCTACCACCGGGCCATTAGGTGTTCCAGAATGAATAGTGATAAAATCCGTAGCTACACTGCTGGTAAAACGAAGTGCCTGACCGTTTACTGCACCATTGATAGTAGAATACTCACCACCAAAGGAACAGGTGGAAATCGTTACTGCTGTTCCCGATGGATTAATGGTAGCAGTTCCAAAGCTGGAAGTGTTTGTGCACTGACTTTGTGCGGCATATCCCGTTAATAATAAAAACGAAAATAGCAAGAAGTATAATTTCTTCATAAGCAAAATTTGGTTGAATGTAAATCGACCCTTTGTTAGTAAAGGGTATCAACGGGAAAGTTAGGATTTTTTTTAACTGTGGCAACTTTTGGGAGTAAAATATTAAGATGAAAAAATCGTTTAATACACAACCAGATTTTCACTAATGTCAAAACCTCATTTTGCTTATCCCATTTGCTGTTTTTTGCTACTGCTTTCTTTTTCACCAGTCTTTATTTCCGCCCAAATGATTACCGGCACCTGGAAGGGAAAAATCAATAAGCAAAGGGTCGAAGTAAAGATCATTCAGCAGGGCGATAGCCTTACCGGCACTTCGTATTATTATGAATCGGCCAATAATTACCGTCGCTATAGCATAAAAGGATATTTTGATGGCAACACGAATGCTGTCGTTTGGTGGGATGATCAACTATTAGAAGAAAAATCGGGCAGGTTCAGCATTTCGATACCTGGAAAAATGCCATTGCTTTCAAGAGCAGATTTTAATTGTCCCGGCGGAGGTAAAATGATGTTGGATGGAAATGCTGCCGAAAAAGAAGACGAAACAGATATTAAAGGCGATGTACACCTGGATAAAACCAATAATCCCGTTTTTGAAGATGAATGGGATTTTGTAATTGATAATTATACTGTAGGTGCTAATGACCCTGATATTATCGATAGTATTGCCAATATTGCTTTTCGTCCAGATTCTCCCCTTCAGGTTCAAACAAAACCTGCTCCGGTAGAAAAACCCATGGCCGTTATAACACTTCCGGTTAAAAAAGAAATTCCAGAGAAGCCAGTACTTAAGTCAAACCCAGTTGTTGAAAAACCAGTGCCCTTTGTTGTAAAAGCAGAGCCGTCAAAAGTTCCCACCATTGAAGAAAAATTAAAGACTCGCCAAAAAACTTTTATAAAAGAAATACCGGTAAGTGGGGATTCTATTGAGCTTCGATTTTATGATAATGCCGAAATTGATGGGGATTCAATTTCTCTTTTTTTGAATGATAAATTAATATTCAGTCATATTCGCCTAACTGGAAAAGCATACAGCATCAAAATACCAGTTGCAGAATTAAATGAAACGAATGAGTTGGTTATGGTAGCAGAAAACCTTGGTTCGATACCGCCAAATACCTCTTATATGGTGGCTATTGTAGATGGAATAAAGTATGATGCAACCTTATCCAGCACCGAAGGCAGCAGTGCGATGATACGGTTATTGAAAAAAAATCCTTAGGAGAAAATAGATAGAGAATGGTTTGAAAAAATAGGCACCACTTTATTAAGCAGAAATATCTGGTTGCTTTTTTTCTTCGCCGATAGAATCTGAATTGGTAATGCTTAGTTTATCTACCGCCACTTGTGCGGCTATCTGAGATGCATCTTTTTTATTAAAGGCTTTGCCTTCTGCCACATTTTTTCCATCTATTACCGCCGCTACGGTAAATAGGCGGCGACCGTTTTCCAGCTTTTCATTCAGCGTTTCAAATTCAAGCACTTTTCCATTCTTATTAGCCCAGCCATACAATTTGTTTTTATGATTGATCTCCAGGTTTTCCAGATCATCCATAAACATATGGGGAAGAATAATAAAATCCAGCACCCACTTACTTGCTTTTTTATAACCATGATCAAGATAAATTGCACCAACTAGTGCTTCAAGGGTGTTTCCAAATATCTGGCTCACTTTTAAAGAGCCATCCATTTTATTGTAAAGGGTAATTTTTTTAAGCCCCATTCTCACAGCAATCTCATTCAGTTGCATGCGGTTTACCATTTTGCTTCGCATTTCTGTCAGATATCCTTCTTCTTTGTAGGGATATCTTTTAAAAAGATAATCAGCCACCATGGCACTTAATACTGCGTCGCCAAGGTATTCCAGCCTTTCATTGTTTTCATCGGTGCCTTCTCTTACAGATCGATGTGTAAGTGCTGTCTTATACAATGAAATACTGCCCGGTTTAAAACCGAGGAGATTTCTCAGTTCCTTTTTAAAGGCTGAACCGGAATGCTTTGAAAATAAATTCTTAAAAAAATCCACAGGTTGGAAGCTACGAAAAATTCTGAAAAGATGAGTAAATGAAATGGCAACAAGTAACTCTTTGCTTCTGACATATTAGAAAAATCTACAAAGAAAATTACTGCTGAAACTTTTTTACGATTACACAAGCATTATGCCCGCCAAAACCAAATGTATTACTCAATGCAGCATTCACCGTTCGGTGTTGTGCTTTATTGAAAGTAAAATTTAGTTTAGGATCCAGCTCAGGATCATCCGTAAAATGATTGATGGTAGGTGGTATTATTCCATGTACCAAAGCTTGTATGCTGGCAATGGCTTCTATTACACCAGCAGCACCAAGGCAATGGCCGGTCATAGATTTTGTAGCACTGATGTTTAACTTATATGCATGTTCACCAAATACTTTTGTTATTGCTTTAACTTCCGCACCATCACCAATAGGTGTAGAAGTTCCGTGAGTATTGATATAATCAATTTCTTCAGGTTTCATACCTGCATCATCCAATGCCACCAGCATAACATTCATAGCGCCAAGCCCTTCAGGATGCGGAGCTGTTATATGATGTGCATCGGCGGTAGCACCACAGCCTCCTATTTCACAATAAATTTTCGCACCTCTTGCTTTGGCATGTTCCAGTTCTTCCAATACTAATAGACCCGCAGCTTCACCCATTACAAAACCATCCCGATCTTTATCATAGGGGCGGCTGGCCGTAGAGGGGTCATCATTTCTTTCACTCATTGCTTTCATCGCATTGAAGCCGCCAACTCCAGCTTCGCTTATCACCGCTTCGCTGCCTCCGGTTAAAATTATATCTGATTTGCCCAACCGTATAAGATTGAATGCATCCATTATAGCATTGGTACTGCTGGCGCAGGCACTTACTACCGCAAAGTTTGGTCCCCGCAGATTATGCCGCATACTTATCTGGCCTGCGGCAATATCCAATATCATTTTTGGAATAAAGAAAGGATTGAATCGTGGAGTTCCATCACCCTTGGCAAACTCTTGCACCTCATGCTGAAAAGTGATAAGGCCGCCAATACCGCTTGCAAACACAACGCCTACTCTATCTGGATTAATATTATCTCTATTAAGACCGGCATCTGCCATTGCCTGATCGCTTACTACTAAAGCAAGCTGGGTGAAGCGATCAATTTTCCTGGCTTCTTTTTTATCTAAAAAATTAGTGGGTTCGAAATTTTTTATCTCGCAGGCAAATTTTGTACGAAACTTTGACGCATCGAATTGGGTTATCATATTGGCACCGGAAACACCGTTTACCAGTCCATTCCAATATTCCTCTACGTTATTGCCCAATGGTGTAAGGGCACCGATACCTGTAACTACTACCCGTTTTAGTTCCATATACTTAAAATATAAATCAGTTTTGGTAAATATACAACTACACTTAGTAAAGTTAAATGTAAGAAGTAAAAAACCGCCTTCCCTGTTCCAACAGTCAGAAGGCGGAGTAATTTATTCCAGTATATCAGCCGCATTGAGTATTAATGCTGCGTAATCCGGATGTACTTATTTGGCATGCTCTTCCAGGTAAGCTACAGCCTGACCAACAGTAGTGATGGTTTCAGCCTGCTCATCAGGAATAGAAATGTTGAATTCTTTTTCAAATTCCATTATCAGTTCTACCGTATCTAATGAATCGGCCCCCAGGTCGTTTGTAAAAGAAGCTTCATTAGTTACTTCTGCTTCGTCAACGCCCAGTTTGTCAACGATAATCTTTTTTACTCTTGATGCAATGTCTGACATGTTCTAAAGTTTTGTTTATTGGCTGCAAAAATATACTTTTTGAATTAATAAGTATGTAAAACAGAATATTTTCCAGTTTTAATTCAAATGGCTGAAAACGAGACTCTAATATTAAAAAAATGTTGATATGACTTTTAAAATAAGAACTGAAACGGTTGGCTGTGTTGTACATTCTTTGTAATTTGTCCATAGGACAGCATTTATAAGAAGTTTTCTGGAACTAATAAACTGGTTATGGCTTTAAAAATATTAGATCATGGAAGTGTAGAATACCAGCAAATGGTAAAATTGCGGGATGATATTCTGCGCAAACCACTTGGGCTTGGCTTTAATGAAGAGGAATTAGATCAGGAAAAAGACAATATGCTCATAGGCGCATTTGAAGATGATGATATGCTGGGCTGCTGTATGCTGGTGGAAGAAAATCCTGAAACCGTTCGCTTACGACAAATGGCAGTATTAAATGACTTACAGGGAAAAGGTATTGGCCGTGCATTAATGACGTTTGCTGAAAACATTGCCAGAGACAGAGGATACAAAAGACTTATTATGCATGCCCGTAAAAACGCCATTGGCTTTTATGAAAAGATGGGCTATAGCGTAGCAGGTGATGAGTTTACAGAAGTTACTATTCCACATTTTATAATGGAGAAAAAACTTTAGGTGCAGGTATTTCAACTCTACTAATTTATTTTTTAGAAAAAATTTCCCTCATCCTTTCTTCACTTTACTTTTTATTAATTGGCGCAGTTCATATACTTCATCTGAGTCTTTACATCCATCTTTTGGAACCAGGAAGAAAGAACGACTGTCGAAATACAAATGAAAAAAATGAGGACTTTCCAGGTAGCTTTTCAATGTTGTCCACTCCCATGATTTTGTACCTCCACCTTCATGCCCAAGAATAAAACTATCTTGTTGAAAATCCATACTGAATGTATGCTTGAAGGTAACTGCTCTTTTATACACTGTAAAAGGAAGTAGAAACCAAAAACTGATCATTAAGATTATCCATAGCATTGAAAAAGTGAGGCAAGCCATGGAAGAGATTTTTCCAAACATATATAGGGCAAATGAAAAAAGTGCAAATACATTTACCAGTATTATCATAATACGTATTTCTGGCCGGCTGATAAAATGATAACGCAAAGCCTGAATTACTTTTTTACGATCGTATCCAAAATATATTTTCATAAACTAATTACTGGTTGGAGTTTTCAATTCTTTTTCTGAAATGGACCATTCGCCCAACTTTTCTCCTTTTACTCCAAAATAATTGACGATCAATTTTCTATCATTCCTGTTTCCGCTAAAAGAAAATTTTGCATAATTCTGTTTTTCATCAATGCCTAATACACGGTAGGGATTACTTTTTTCAGCCCCGCCAAACTTGTGTGTGCCAGATGTGAGTGGTGACACAGTAATATCATAAAGCGGATAAGTACCCGGACGATCTACTTTTATTATTTCACTATGATGCCTGTCACCCGTAAGAAAAATCACCCCATTGATTTTATATTCTTTTAAGAAACTCATCAGCTCATCGTACTCCGCCGGAAAATTCCACCAGGTATCAAAAGGCGAAACAGGATTAAGCACCTGGCTGCCCACCGTTATTATTTTAAATGTGGCAGTACTATAAAGCAAAGAGTTTTTCAACCATTCCATCTGCTGTTTTCCCAACATTCTTTTTTCAGGGTTAGGTTTTGCATCTATAGAATCTTTTAATTTATCTGCACTACGCCACCACCTGTCATCCATCATAAAAATATCGGCATCGCCCCAGCTATTCATCGTGTAAGTACCCTGGCCATTTTCACCCGAAGATGGATTGCAGAAATAACTATCAAATATTTTTTTGCTTTTATCTTTTAAAATATAATTCTTGCCAATATCATTGGGGCCATAATCATGATCATCCCAGATGGCAAACTGTGGCATTGACTTGAGAAAATTCTGGAGAACAGGTGCTGCCCTATCGTGACTGGCCCGGTACTGCAATCCCCATTCGCTGTAATAATCCACTTCTCTACTATACCATGCATCGCCGGTCCAAAGCATAAAAGCGG
This sequence comes from Chitinophagaceae bacterium, assembly GCA_031397865.1. Taxonomy (GTDB): domain Bacteria; phylum Bacteroidota; class Bacteroidia; order Chitinophagales; family Chitinophagaceae; genus JJ008. The sequence continues at coordinate 198,967 of JANNMN010000016.1, read as the reverse complement.
CTTTTTCTTTAGCCATTGTTTCAAAAATAGAAGAGTCTCCTCCGTAAGGTTTTCCCGGACGGTCATAAATAGGTTCATTTACATAAGCACATCCGCCGGTAAGAAAACTGAACTCCGGAGGTTGTTTGCGCCATTGCCATAGATCTTTGGTAGTAAACTCTCCGCCTTTTGGTGTGGACTTACCATCAACCAGTATTTTATATTCATACGTAGTATTAAAATCAAGATTGCCGACAGTAAAAGAAAGCGGATTAAAATCATTTCCTAATTCTCCTTTATAAACAATCGTTTTGCTTTTTGCATCTCCTCTTTTTTTATATTGAAGAGAAACAGCTTTTACCTCCGTAGAAACTTCTACCCACACCTTTGCATCTCTTAATTCTACCGGGCCAAGCATGGGTCCGGAAATGATGCGGGGTTGGGCTACGGATATGAATGAATAAAAAATTAATAAAGTAAGAAGTATGGAGGCTCTCATTGATAAAAATTTTATGCTGCAAGGTAACTTATGCCATACAAAATAAAAACCGTTCCGAAATTATCGGAACGGTTCATGCATAAATTATTTCAGACTTAATGATAATATATTAATGCCATCCTTGGCCTGAAGAAGGGATTTTAAATATGCGACAAACCTCTTCGTATGACATGGCTTTTATTTGATCAGCACTATAATTTGTACCACCCAAGCCTGTAGCTCTGCCACCTGGAACAACACCTGGAATGATTACATATCTTGTTTCAGCTCCAGAATTTGGGTTCCATCCGGCACCTGCCCCGAAAATGGAAGTGAAATAGATTATTCTACCTCCTGTTGTTAAACCCGGAGCAGCGGTCGCTTGTGGAATTGCCCCCAGATAATAAGTAGATGCGCCAACAGGGAATGTGTAAGGTATTGTTGAATAAATAACAGTGTTAACTCTCCAGTAGGAAAGTACAAGTCCGTTATCAAGAACCGCGGCAGTTAAACTTGGAGCAGCTCTGTACCATCTTTTACATGTACCGTAATCGGTAAAAGTGGAATCTGCAACAGGTGTTGGTTGAGGTAATGAATTACCAACAGTTAACCAGGATGAATAAATAACATTGGCAGTACCGGCAGGACCTTGAGGACCAGTAGGGCCAGTAGGGCCAGCAGGACCTCCAGGGCCAATAGGACCGGCAGGGCCTATACCGCCTGCACCACCTTGAGGACCTTGTGCGCCAGTAGCACCAGCAGGACCTTCAGGGCCTTCTTTTGTACAACTAACGGCTATAAAAGTAATTGCTAAAGCTAAAAGGGAGAGTAATTTGAACTTTCTCATAAAAGTTTGATTTGGCTGTTAAAATAGTTTCGGTTTAAAAGTAAAGGGAAATTCCCTTTCTACCAAGAGAAATTAAAGTTAGGAGAAAAAAAACACGAATGCAGGGTATTTAATTGAAAGTCTATATTTGTTGCCATCAAATTTTTGTTTTATGCTTAAAAAAATCTGCCTTCTTATTATTGTTATTCTAATTATATCCAATTTTACCAATGCCCAGTTTAAAAAAGGAGATAAAATGGTGGGAGTTTCTGTAGGAAATATTTTTTTCAATTCCGGCTCTGCCGATCAAAAGGTAGGTTCTATTGGCAGTCTTAATTATAACACCAGGTCTTTTGGATTAAGCCTTAGTCCTTCCATGGGTTGGTTTATTACGGATAAAACAGTAGTGGGTGCTACATTAAATATTAATCCCACTTCGCAAAAAACAACTTATGAAAGTAATGGCTCCACCTTTCAAAAAGATGAATCAAAAAATTTCAATATTGGTATGGGAGGTTTTGTACGAAATTATTTTAATAGCACTGGTTCGTTTTTGCCATTTGGCCAGGTAGGTTTAAATGCGGGAATAAGCACCGTTAATACAGAAGGTTTTTTTTATGGTGGCACTGGCCCTACTGCCTATAAAGAAACTTACGATGGAAAATCTTCTGGAGGAACTTTTATAAACTCAGCACTTACACTGGGGATGACGAAAATGGTGGGTGAGCTAACCGGTCTGGATATTTTTGCTGGTTATAATTTCTCCTATAATAAAAATACTTTTAAAACTACCCGGCTAAGGGATGATGGCAACAATGGCTCCATCGACTCAAGAGGAGAAAATGAAACAGAAACAAATTTCACCAATCATGGATTTGTATTGGGAGTTAGTTTCCAGGTATTTTTAAGAAAGAAAAAATAATTATCTATCAACTGAATTTAAATAATGAAAAGCCCCGTCTCGTTTTGAACGAGACGGGGCTTCTTTTATGATAGCTTCTTAATTACTTATTCATTGTTTGCTTAGCTTCTATGCTAAGTGTAGCATGAGGTACGGCTCTTAACCTTGCTTTATCAATCAGCTTGCCGGTAACACGACAGATGCCATAAGTTTTATTCTCAATGCGCATCATCGCCTTTTCCAGGTGATCGATAAATGTGATCTGGCGGCTGGCCATCTGGCTCAACTGCTCTCTTTCCATACTCACACTGCCATCTTCCATCGTCATGTAGCGGCCTTCATCCATATCTCCACCTTCTTCTTTGCGGGTAATTAAACCCTGCAAGTAAGCCAGTTCTTTTTTTGCAGCATCTAATTTTTTCTGAATGATTTCTCTGAATTCAGTAAGATCTGTATCGGAATACCTCATTGTAGGCCCATTCTCAGCATAATTAACTGCTGATGCATCCAATACTGATTTTGTAAACTCAGGCTCATACTTCACAGAACTCTTGGTTGTGGTTTTAGGTATCACAACTTTAGTTGCTTTCGGCGGCTCTTTTTTAGTCACAGGTTGTACTTTAGGTTTAATTGTTACAAGGGATTTAGGATCTACCTGTCCGGATTTTTTTGGAGCCGCAGGTACTGGTGCAGGTATTTCCTGCTTAACAGGTGCTTTTGGTACTGGCGGTGCCGGTGGTTTTGCCACTGCTTTAGCCACAGGTTTTGCAGCCGGTTTAGGGGCTGGTTTCACTACAGCTTTTGCCACAGGTTTTGCTACTTTTTTAGTAGCAGGTTTTGCTGCCTTTTTTGGAGCAGGTTTAGATGCAGATTTTTTCACAGTTTTCTTTGCTGCTTTTTTAGGGGCAGGCTTTTTAGGGGCGGGTTTGGCGGCCCCGCCTTTTGGGCGGGTAGGCTTTTTGGGAGCCGGTTTTTTCTTTGTAGCCATAATATATTACCCTTTTTTTAAAACAAATACATTTAGCGAAACATCGTTTATTTCAATCTCAGTGCCATTATGAATTTCAGACAAAAATTCCAGCTTGTCGGCCAGAATTTCGGCGCAAATATAGGCTTTAAACTGAGCCAAAGAATCTTTTAATCCATTAGTTGCCGACACTTTAACTTCTATCCTGTCCGTCAGGTCAAACCCACTGTCTTTCCGGATTTTCTGGATACGGTTTACAAACTCCCTTGCATTGCCTTCTGCTTCTAGTACAGGAGTGATGGTAACATCCAACGCCACCGTAAGATTTCCTTTATTAGCCACTGTCCACCCGGGAATGTCCTCACTGCTAATGTCCACATCTGTAATTTGTAATATTACAGGTTCGCCATCAACTGACAAATTATATTGACCTTCTTTTTCTAACAGGGCTATGTCTTCCTGGGTGAATTGTGACAAGGCGGTTGACACAGCTTTCATCTTTGCACCTAGTTTTTTGCCAAGGGCAACAAAATTTGGTTTGATCTTTTTGCTGATAAATGTATTATTAGCATCCAGGTATTCGATCTCTTTTACATTTACTTCAGCTTTTACCAGGTCTTCTATTTTTTGCAACTGCTCTTTCATAGAAGAGCTTAGTACCGGTATTAAAACTTTTTGTAATGGCTGACGTACTTTAATATTTACTTTTTTGCGAAGCGATAAAACAAGAGATGATGCATCCTGAGCTAATTGCATTCTTTCTTCCAGAACAACATCAATAGCCCCCCTGCCCGCCGAAGGAGGGTTCTGCGTCGCATCAATATCAGGATAACTGATATGATGCACAGACTCTACTTTCGTACCGTCGGCATTCTTAAATCTTCCGGTAACTGCATTTAGGTTTTGAAAAACAGTATCACTAAAGAAGGGAGAGATCGGCGCAATTAACCGGGTAATTGTTTCTAAACATTCATATAATGTTTGATAAGCACAAATTTTATCCTGCTCATATTCTCCTTTCCAGAACCGGCGGCGGCAAAGACGTACGTACCAATTACTGAGATGTTCATCTACAAAATCTTCAATCACCCGGCCAGCTTGTGTGGGTTCATAATCATCCATGTAAGCATTAGCTTTCTTAACTACTGTATTTAAAGAAGAAAGAATCCAACGGTCGATCTCTGGTCTGTCTTTTAATGGAATGTATTCCTCCTTGAAAGCAAATCCATCTACATTGGAATACAGAGAGAAAAATTGATAGGTATTATATAATGTTCCAAAAAATTTACGTTGCACTTCTTTGATGCCGTCAAGGTCAAATTTCATATTGTCCCACGGCGATGCATTGGTAACGAGATACCATCTTGTAGCATCAGCACCAAAGGTTTCAATAGTTTTGAATGGATCAACTACATTTCCGAGACGCTTACTCATCTTATTGCCGTTCTTATCAAGTACCAACCCGTTTGATACACAAGTTTTATATGCAACGGAGTCAAATAACATGACTGCGATAGCATGAAGAGTGTAAAACCAACCTCTTGTCTGATCCACCCCTTCGGCGATATAATCTGCCGGGAAGCTTTGCTCGAATGTTTCTTTATTTTCGAAAGGGAAATGCCATTGAGCATAAGGCATGGCACCGGAATCGAACCAAACGTCAATTAAATCGGGCACCCTTTTCATTTGCTTACCTGATGGACTCACCAAAATAATATCATCAACATATGGCTTATGCAAATCCAGAATGCCTTCATGCAGGTAATGCTTATTTACATCCCCGCCTAATATTTCACTGGCTTTTCGGATTCCTGTATTTAATTCTTCAATTGATCCAATACAAATTTCTTCTTCACCATCTTCTGTCTTCCAAATAGGTAACGGTGTACCCCAAAATCTTGAACGGCTGAGGTTCCAGTCCACCACATTCTCCAGCCAATTACCAAAGCGACCTTCGCCGGTTGATTTGGGTTTCCAGTTGATGGTTTTATTCAGCTCTACCATTCTTTCTTTTACTGCAGTGGTTTTAATGAACCATGCATCTAATGGATAATAAAGAATGGGTTTATCGGTGCGCCAGCAATGCGGATAATTGTGTTCATATTTTTCTACTTTAAAAGCCCTGTTTTCTTTTTTTAGTTTTACAGCGATATCAACATTTACATCAACGTAGTTCGGGTCGTCTTTATAATTTTTTACATAGCGGTTACTAAACTCGCCAAGACCATCTACAAATTTTCCTTCCCTGTCCACCAACACTAACTTATCAACTTTCCCGTATTCATTAATTCCATTAAAATATCCCAGATTATGTTTCTGCCCGACTTTAAAATCATCTGCTCCAAAATCAGGAGCAGTATGAACGATACCAGTACCATCTTCAGTAGTAACAAATTCTCCAGAAATAACTCGAAAAGGTGTGCCATTAATTATTTTCTGATAGGAGTTGGCACCCAAAGGAAGTAATTGCTCATACTTTATTTCACAAAGCTCAGAACCCTGATAATCTGAAAGAATCTTCCATGGAATCAGCTTATCACCCTCTTTGTATGAACTAAAGTCTACACCCTCACCTTCCGCTTTAAAATATTTGCTCACCAAGGCTCTGGCTAAAATTACATTTACAGGCAGATGTGTGTATGGGTTAAACGTTTTTACTAAAGCATAGCTAACATTTGGATTAACTGTTAAGCCAAGATTAGATGGTAATGTCCACGGAGTTGTCGTCCATGCTAAAAAAAACACTTCAATCGGAGTCGAAAGTGAATCAATAATTTCTTTGGAAATCTTATATACACCAATATTTGACGCCTCTAATGCTTTTGAAAAGATATCATCTAAAGTCTTTCTATTTCCAAAACCATAATTGTCATCAGGTCGTTCTAATTTAAACATCGCTACTGCACTCGTATCCTTCACATCCTTATACGTTCCGGGTTGATTTAATTCATGTGAGCTTAACCCTGTTCCTGCTGCCGGTGAATAAGGCTGTATGCTTACACTTTCATACAAGAATCCTTTTTTATACAACTCACTTAATATCCACCACACCGATTCTATATATTCATTTTTGTAAGTGATGTACGGGTCATTCAGGTCAACCCAATAACCCATCTTCCGGGTAATATCATCCCACTTGTCTTTATATCTTAATACCGCTTCACGGCATTTGGCATTGTATTCTTCTACCGAAATTTTTTTACCGATATCCTCTTTTGTAATGCCAAGTTCTTTTTCTACACCTAATTCAATCGGCAGACCATGTGTATCCCAGCCGCCTTTTCTTTTTACCTGGAAACCTTTCATGGTTTTGTAGCGGCACACCAAATCCTTCAATGTTCTGGAAATAACATGGTGTATGCCAGGCATACCATTAGCACTGGGCGGACCTTCATAAAATACAAACGGAGTGGCTCCTTCCCGAAGTGATACAGATTTTTCAAAAGCCTGTTTTTCATTCCATTGGGCCAGCATTTCTGCTTCAAAAGCCGGTAAGTTTAGTCCTGAAAATTCTTTGTATTTGCCACTCATAGTCTTTGTAAAATGATGGCGAAGTTAAGAAAATAAACAGCCGGTTTAGCTATCAATACAGGTTGGCCACGAATTGCACGAATGACACGAAAGGCTGCCTGCGGCAGAATTTTAATCAGACCATAGTTTACCGGATTAACACAAATTATTGATGCCATGAAAACGGGACGTACAAGTGAGTGACAAAACAGACGATGCAATGAAAAACGGAAGCCTGCCTACAAATATTTCGGCAGGTAAACTATTATAAAAAAAATAAACCCACTCTTATTCAGAATGGGTTTGAAAAATTATGAATATAATTTTTTAGAAATTAGTAGTGCCATTGCCCTGAAAAGTGTAGCGAAACTTATAGAAACGCTGCTCGTTGATTTTTACATTGTCTGGGGCAGTGGCTAATGGTGTAACACCTCCTTTGTAATAATTTAAGATTTCTACTTTGGCATATTTGCCGCTGGCAGTTCTTATTACTAATACACGGCCGGGGATTGGAGTTAATAAATTATTTGCACCATCATAAGTATACCAGGCCCTGCCAGAACCTCTGGTGATGGCATAACCCGTTGGATGATTGTCTATCTTGAAAGTAGAATCTGCTGGTACTGCTGTCAAAGCATCAAACGTACCTGCATATACAAATGCACCACCTGCACCCGGGCCGCTGGTAGCATTGTTTACACGGATGGTTGTTCCGGCAAATGCCAAGTCCCACTTAGTAGTGGCAGAGTCTGCATTGGCAACCCATGTATTTGTTTCCAGGCTAAAGAAAGAATATTTGCCTGCGCCTACCGGTTGGCCGGATGGAGCAAGTCCAACAATGGTATCTGCAGGCAGATTGCTTACGGTTGCAATTTTTCCACTTACTGTTACATTGAAGGCATTGGGATCTGTTACTACTGGTGGTTGTTCTACATCATCTTTGGTGCATGATGCTAAAAATGCTGTGGCCACTACTGCTGCTGATAGGATTCTGAGTTTCATCTTGTTTTTGTTTGTTATTATTATAAATGTTATTTACTATACTATGTTGACCTCACCCCAACCCTCTTCTTGAAGAGAGGGAGAAGAACTTTTATTTATTCAATTTGAATTGTGCTCCTACATAAATCATTCTGCCCGGCATATTGAGTAGATAATTAATATCCTGGTAATTGAATACATTATCCATACCTGCCTGCAGTCGGATTCCTTTTTTTAAATTTTTACCGGTTGATACATTGACTACCATAAATCCATTGGCAAATTCATCATTGCTGTTATACACTCCATTACCATCACTATTGGCCACGGCCCATTGGCTGCGGTAAATAAACCTGGCGGTAGCAAAAAAATCCTTTTGATCTTCAAAAGTGAATTTGAGATTAGCCATATGCCGACTGCGGTTAGGTAATCCTATGTATTCCTTACGATCTAATATCCGGCTGAAGCCATTTGCATCCCTGGTAAATTCTTTTCCGGCTTTTACACTTTTTAACTCTTCTTTATCTGCTGTAAGCAATAACTGGTAACCAGAAGAAATTTTTAATTGCCGGAGTGGTTGCCAGCTAATTTCTGCTTCGCCCCCTTGTGTGTAAGCATTTTTAATATTGATATAACTATAAATCTGTGCCCCGTTTGATTTGGTAGCTACTTGTCGAACATCAATCAATTCTTCAATATCATTTCTGAAAAAATTGAGATTGAAAGAAAGTTTATCGGAATAATTATAAGTGCCGCCGATGTTGATACCTGTTGAAAATTCTGGTTTCAATTCTTGCAGGCGATAAAAATCTTCTTTTACCTCAGCAATTTGCCCGAGGCGTTGCTGCTCGGTAATAATTTTTACTGCATCAATACTACCATACACGGAATAGCCACCGGCAGCATTGTTGGTAAAGTTGAGATATAGCTGACGGAAGTCTGGTGCTTTAAATCCACGACCAAGAGAAGCATTCAATAAAAATTTATTAGAAACTTTATATCGCATAGCGAGTTTCGGGCTGAAAGCAGCAGCAAATAATTTATTATCATCATACCGCAACCCAGCGATGAATACAATTTTATCAGAGGGCTTCCACTCATGCTGCGCAAAACCATACAACACCGTATTCTGTTTATTGTTGCTGATATTATCATACCGGGTGGATCTTGCTTCATCAATGACATAACCGGCACCCACGGTCAAAGTCATTTTACTCCAACTTATGTCTGTTTGATTTTCTACCCTGTAAAAATGTTGTTTGAATTCATCAGCATAGTTACTGTCTGGTTTTTCTTTGAAATTCAACCGCTGTGAGCCATTGTACAAAGAAGTGTATACCCGCAATGATGATTTTATTTTATTATTAAACTGGTGAGTTAATACCGGATTAATATTTATATCATGATTGGCTTCCCGACCAAAAGAACTGGTAACAGAACCATTATTGCCTACGGCAAATTCCTGTTTGATATGATCGTAAGCATGACGAAGAGAAACATTCAATTTGGTACGGGCAGAAAACTGATAATTAGCCTGCACCTGATTGGTAAGCCGCCAGATGGGTTGCGGAACTCTATCTGTAGAAAAAGGACGAAGACTTATTCCGTCAAGATAAAATGCATTGCTAGAAAACTGCAACCCTAATTTATTAATAGTAGTGCTGCCATTCAGATTGACATCAACATTCGTAAATGTTTTATTTCCGGCGGGTAAAGCCCATCCTTCATCTGGATTTCCAAAACCATAGCGAATGCCTGCACCTAAATTCTTTTTATAGGAACGATCTGTAATAATATTAATAACACCGGCCATTGCTTCTGATCCGTACAAACTGGAAGAAGGGCCTTTTACAATTTCTATTTTCTTGATATTGCCAACAGTAAGACGATTGAGATCAAGTACACCGGCTGTTCTGCCCACCAAAGGTTCGCCATCTATCATTATTAATGTATAATCCGGATTTAACCCCTGCATTTGCACACCAGATCCAAATCCATTGGTTATATAAAGACCGGCCTGCTCTTGCAAAATATCTTTTAATCGCAATGAACCTGCCTGTTGAATTGTTCTTTGATTAATGATGCGAACAGGAACAGCTACGTTTCCAAGCTTTCTTTCTGTTCTTGTAGCAGTAACTACTACTTCATCTAAAGTTTTATTAAACAGTGTATCGCCTTGGGCAAATAAACAATTACAGAGAAAACTTAAAAAAACTGTTGCAGTGGTTTTGTACATATCATCAAATATTCACCGCAAAGGTTCTTCAGCAATTGTTGATTATTATCACATCATTGTCATGAATTGAATGGAAAAATTTCTTTGACAAAAAAATGACAGCGTTTTGTGAATTTATCAATGTATGACATGATTAAAATCATAAATAAATTTACCAGCTTTAATAATAGAATTTGATGTTGAACATTTACAACATTACTTGTTTGAAAGTCAAACAAAAAAATTAATCTTACTATCTATAATAATTTTACAAACTCATGTAGAATTATTGGTTAACTGGCTTAACCTTCGCAAAAATATTTTTAATGCAGTTCATTCATTACATTCCCATTCTTACCACCTTATTCGGTGCATATTTTTTTTATTTACTTTGGCAACATTGGCAACGAAATAAAAAATCGAAGCATGTAAAATGGTGGATGTTGGGAGTTTTCTGCTATGTGGCGGGTACCATTACGGAAAGTATACATGTGCTAGCCGGGTTTTCTATATTCAACTTTAAAGCCTGGTATATATCAGGTGCATTATTAGGAGGAGCTCCATTAGCACAGGGTACAGTATACCTTATGTTTAAAAAGAAATTTGCAGATAGCAGTGCATGGGTTTTAGCAATTGTTATTCTTTTCGCAGCAATACTGGTAATATTATCACCAGTAAATGATGAACATATCAAAGAAGGCAGGCTGGCAGGAAAGATTCTAGGCTGGACATTTATACGTTACATCACCCCTTTTATAAATATCTATGCCTTTATCTTCTTGGTGGGAGGTGCTATTTTTTCTGCAGTACGGTATTCAAAAAACCCAGCTTTCAAAAAGAGATTTATAGGTAATCTCCTAATAGCTGTTGGGGGATTATTGCCTGGTATAGGTGGCTCTTTTACAAAATTTGGTTATGTAGAAGTGTTGTATGTCACTGAATTGATAGGCTTACTATTTATTTATTCAGGTTATCTTACCATAAGAAATGATAATGCTGGTTCTGTATATCAAAATCAAGTACAACTAGCAACTGCATAAAAATTGTAGGTGTTGAAAACGAGCAGGATTTTTTAAATTAAAGTTTTGCTCCTACACTGATAAAGAAAGTTCTTCCATCAGCAGGTAATGCACCCGGACCGGGATAACCACCGGCACGGCGGGTGAAATATCTTTCATCAGTAAGATTGTTGATGCCTGCTTTCAGATTTAAATTTTTAGAAAATTTATAAGAAGCCGATAGATCAATAACTGTGTATGCAGGTATCAAACCATTCTGTCCGTTCGCAGTTGGTGCTATAGTGTTATTAGCATCGCTGTAAGATTGTCCTACATTACTTAATTGACCAGTAATTAAAAATGATTTGTATCCTGCACTCATTCCACCCCGGAAAATATTCATTGGCGCATTCTCCACACTTTTTCCTTTGGTGGATGCATCTTTATGATCGCTGCTGTATCTGGCATCGGTATAAGAATAAGAACCAAATAAAATAAGATCTGCCTTACTTGTCCAATGTGTAGCAGCGGATTTTCCAAATGCTCTTACGGGATTAAATTCTGCATACCCTTCAAATCCTTTGCTACTGCTGCTGCCTACATTAGTGATAAGGCGATATGAGGGTGACCCAGCAACCGTAACTGTTCCTACTCTATTATTGTATTGTAAATAATATCCGCTAATATCAAACTGCAGGAATGATTTTACTTTTCCACGGTAACCTAAATCAACATTATATCCTTTCGCATCTTTTAAATGCTGATCTACCACATCAGTAGTTGGTGGGGCTTGCAGATTAGCAAACTGTATCGGTCGATAAGCCTGTGAAATATTTCCATAGAACTCGGTGTTTTTTGTAAGATGATATTCTGCCCCGATACCTGCTATTACAAAACTGCGGCTGCGTTTTATATTTTGCAATAAAACTTCTGCGCCACCTGTTGTATATCCATTGCGACCAGATGCTTCACCCGCCAGCCACTCATAACGAACACCAGGAATAATCAACAATTTATCTGTGATGCGAAAAATATTTTCTGCAAAAGCAGCAGCATTGTTTGATTTGAAAGTAATGTCTCTTGGATAATTGCCAATAACGGTCATGTCATAATCACTGCCGGTTGTTCCTTTACCATCGGCACGGCGATGTGTAGTGCCGGTATACAAACGAACACCACCTGAGATGGTATTACTCATCCTTCCTAATTTATAATCGGTGATGATGCGGCTTTCCATTCCGTAGTTACGGTATTCATCAATATTCAGCAAACGGTTATTATACTGACCAGTTGCAGTGTTGATACTGTCTTTTATTAAAATGGATTGTAAAAAACCAACACTGTTGCGATCGCCGATGGTTGCAAACAGTTTTGTATTCCACCGGGTATTTTCATTGATAGCATAATTTAATATCAATGCCGGTGTTGTCCATTTAATATCAAACCAGTTGCGGCTGCGAAAACTTTGTTTACTATTTTCCTGAAGCTGCGCATCCGTTAATCCACCGGCCTGCTGACTGCGGATTTGTGAATGCATAACTTCAGCACTCAATGAAAGTTTGGGAGTAAAATAATAAGTAACCGTTCCAAAGCCAGCATTAGTATAGTAGCGGCTGTTCTGTCTCCAGCCATCTCCATTGCGATGATCGAAGAAAGAATAGTAATGCAGCTTTGCTGTTTTGCCACCAATGGCATTATAACTATTGAACAACCCATTACTACCAACGGTCTGCTGCGTTTCAAACTGAAATTTCTGGTTGATCTCACTGCCGTTGCGTAAAATATAATTTACCAGTCCGCCAAACTGAGGACCATATTGCAATGAACCTTGACCTCTCACCACTTCAATTCGCTGCACCGCTTGCAATTGCGGATTGTAATACGCTTCGGGATAGCCAAAGGGATCGGCAGCAATATCATACCCATTCTGCCGGATATTAAATTCCCAGCTCCGGTTAGGACTCAATCCTCTCGCTGCAATTCCAATTTGTATTCCACTGCCATCACTTTCCCAGATATGAATGCCCGGCACTTTTGCCATTACCTGCCGCATGGTATTTGTTACCACATTGCCTTGCACATTATCTAAAACGATTAATGCATTTTTTTTACCTGCATATATAGAAGTGCCAACGATCTCGGGCATTTGCTGATAATCACTTTTACTGTACCTGCCTACCACAGTTATATCGGGCAATGATTTATGCAGGGAAAGAGTAGAATCGTCTACGAAGGGTTTTGCAGTTGTTGGAGTTTGAGCTAAGGATAAAGTACCGATCAATAAACCTGTCGCCATCCATGTCCATTTCAATAACATAAGTTGATTTTGTATACCGCAAAGGTCTTACAGGTACACCAATATACTCTTACGAATCGGGAAATTCAGTTTACGCAATACGGAAACTGACAGTGGGTTGACAAATTAAGTATAAAAAAAGACTGCTCATTTCTGAATAGCCTTTGTATTAAAATTTAAAATATTTTAATCTACGATCACAATTCCTTTTGCCTTTACACTCACTTCTTTTTGAGGAGTCGTAATAGCATCAATTTCTTCTTTTGATTTTTTAGCATCTTCTGCATAATGCTTTAATTCTGATACAGAAGTTGTTTTCAACTTCACATCACCGTCTATTACTACAGTTTTTCCTTTTGCTGATATTGGTAAAAAGAAACCATAGTCTTTCATTTTAACCATAGCGGTTTTGCCATCATTCAGTTCCAGTTTCAACCAGCAGCCTTTTTTAGGACATACTTCTACAATCTTTGCTTTAATTTTTACTCCTTCAAATTCAGAACCGCCTTCCAGTTTAGCTACCACATCATTAATGTTTAAAGCTTCTTCAGGAGCTGCAATTTTTTCGCCATAGAAATCTCCGGTTTTAGCATCACCAGCAGGAGGTTGTGCATTAGCAATAAAACCGAAACTTGCGATAGCCAGAGTAAATAAGAATTTTTTCATATAAGTTGCTTTTAAGTTTAAAAATTATCGGGGAGTAAAGATAGTTTTTTTGGGGAAATGGTTGGCTATTCGGGAATATTTGGTTTTTTAAACTCTACGGGCAGAGAAGATATGGTATTTAGAAAGGCAATTAAATCCATTTTTTCTTTCTGGGTAAGAAAAAGCATTTTTATCATCGGGTCACTACCTCCGTTTCCATCTGCACCTTTTATATAGTGTGATATTGTTTCCTCCATCGTTTTCATCATGCCATTGTGCATCCATGGGCCGGTCATCATCACATCCCGCAGGGAAGGGGTTTTAAATTTCCCAAAATCTGAAATACTATGTGTCACATGGTACAGCCCTTTATCAAATTTTGCACTATCTATAAAACCGTTTTCGTAATAATGAAATCCATTATTATGAAACTGGTTATCGGAAAACAACGGCCCGTTATGGCAATTCATGCACCTTGCTTTGGTCCGGAATAAATGAAGCCCTCTGAGTTCTTCACTATTCAATGCTTTTTTATTTCCTACTAAAAAATCATCAAACCTGCTTTTGCTACTTACAATTGTTTTTTCAAAAATGGCAATAGAAATAGTAAGCCTCTCAGGATTGATCTCATCATCACCAAATGCTTTTTTAAATAACCCAGGATAATCTTTTGTCTTGCTCACTTTTCTCATCACCTCATGCATTTCATTATGCATTTCAGTTTCACTATTGATTGGGGCAAACGCCTGGTCGGCGAGGCTGTGGCTTCTTCCATCCCAGAATAATTTATTATAAAACCAGGTGTTTTGAATGGTGGGAGAATTTCTTTTTGTTATTGCCCCTTCATGTCCTACGGATTTTTCTTTGCCATCAGTCCAGTTTAATTCTGGTTGGTGACAGGTGGCACAACTTATTTTTCCGGAACCGCTAAGTCTTGTATCAAAGAATAAAATTTTTCCAAGTTCAATAATATGCTTCAGTGAATCTTTATACTTTTCTAATGGACTTTCCGGCAGAATGCCTAATTCTTTCCATTGCACACCAGCATCTATTGTTGGTGTCGGCCATTTATCTGGTGATTGGGAATATAGTTTCCTCAACTTAGCGGCACTTAATTCATCCTCTTGATGATTGAAGGAGACAAATACAAATGTTGTTGCAGCAAGGATTGATATGACAACACATTTAAGCATGGAACAAATTTAATGGCTTTCACTAAAGGTGGCAATGACTTTTGTACATAAAAAAGTTGCGAAAGCCAAGCTTTCGCAACTTTCAAATCAAATACAAATTCAACTTATGCCATAAAAACCTTTGCCATTCCCAGAAAGGAAGCCAGCATGATGACACATTTCCAGCAATATGTTTTACTAAATTTCATTTTTAAATTTTATGAATGTAAAAATACACTACTGCTATGGCATGTTTTGTTAAAGAATTTGCATCTTACATTCTCTTTTATCTCAGCGAAGGATCGTTAAATGTATCACCTTGATTTATGTCGCCGGTTTCAAAACCTTTTTTAAACCAATACATCCGTTGTGCCGAAGTGCCATGTGTAAAAGCATCGGGCATTACTTCCCCGGTGGATCGTTTTTGCAACCTATCATCACCAATGGCATTTGCAGCATTTAAAGCTTCATCAATATCTCCGGGTTCTAAAATGTTTTTCGTTTTATGTGCATGATGTGCCCACACACCGGCATAAAAATCAGCCTGTAGTTCCATCATTACAGAATAGCGGTTAAATTCTGTTTCACTCATTTGCGATCGCAGTCTGTTTACTTTTTCCGCCGTGCCCATCAGGTTTTGAATATGATGACCCACTTCATGTGCCACCACATAAGCCATGGCAAAATCGCCGGGGGCATTCAGCTTGTCTTGTAAATCCTGGTAAAATGAAAGGTCTATATACATCTTATTATCTCCCGGACAATAAAAAGGACCTGAAGCGGAACTGGCACTGCCACAGGCAGAAGAAACACCGCCACGGAATAATACTAAAGTTGGTTCTGCATAACGACTACCGCTTTGAGAAAATATTTTATTCCATACATCTTCCGTTTCGGCTACTACCACTTTTACAAATTGAGCTCTTTTATCATCTTCGGCCTGTTCTTCCGGCGATAAAGTTCGCTGGTTGGTTTGCGGAGAAAGTTTTTCTTTTACTTGTGTGGGATCCACTGAGTTGCCACTCAGGAAAGAATACAACAGGTAAATAACCAGCCCGGCTATACCGCCACCGGCTGCTATACCGCCGCCAGACATACCTCTGCGGTCATCTACATTAGAGCTTTGTCTGCTTCCTATCCATTTCATACAAAAATTTTTAGTGGTTAATGATTAAAGATGGTTTTTAGTATGCAATTTGTTCTCCATAAACCTTGCCATGTTCTTCCAGGCAAATTTGGCCCGCCAACCCGTATAATAATGGGTTGATTGTGCTAATAGTACAAAACAATTGATCAACTATAGAATGAAAAGGGGAATTTATGCAACATAATTTCTAAAAGCCCTGATAGCCGTTGATAAAAAATTAGATTTGCTTCTCGTTGAGAATTTTTATGCAACAATTCATTCATTACTTTTTTCACCTGGTCTTTCCATTATTCATCGCTTTCTTTTTTTATAAAAAGAAATGGCTTCTTACTTATTTTATTTTATTACTCACCATGCTGGTGGACCTGGATCATTTATTGGCTTCACCAATTTTTGATGCATGCCGATGCAGTATCGGGTTTCATCCATTACATAGCTATGTGGCAATCGGCATTTACTGTATATTTTTATTTTTTCCTAAAACAAGAGTGATCGGAATAGGTTTACTGCTACACATGGCTACCGATTGGGTAGATTGCTTTTTTAGTATGAATAATTGTCAATAAACACAATGAGAGATATTCTTAATGTTCATGACCTTCCGTATTCGTCATTTTAGCTGACACAAAGAATGCACCTTTCGTAACAATCTTTGCATCCTTTGGAATTTCCTTCAGCAATGTAATTTCAGTATAGCCAACATCAGTTTTACCTTTAGCTACTGGTATTCTTTCAAACGTAATCCCCTTTTCATCTCCCTTATGTTCTTCAACCTCGGCATTTTTTTGATTTAAAGTGTCACCGGCTTTGTGTTCATCTTCTGCATGTTTATCGATAAGCATAAAAATATAATCCTGTCCATCTACGGTTACTATTGCATCAATAGGAACTGCAGGCACCGTTGTTTGTTCCAAACTTATAACTGCCGTCACATTCATCCCATCAATCAATCCTGTTTTATCACCCTGCACTTTTGCATGTACGGCTATGGCTTTGCTTTCTCCTTCAAATGAGGAACCCAATGAAAATATCTGTGCATCGTATTCCTTATCCGGATTATTAGTAACAGTAAAATGGATGATCTGCTTGTCCTTTAGCTTTGGTAAATCTTTTTCATACACAAACAAATCAAGATGCAACTGGCTGTTGTCAACTATTTCGGCCACCACAGTGGTTACATCTACATAGCCGCCCATTTTTACCGGCACATTACTTACTATTCCGCTGATGGGACTGGTAATAGCCAAAACAGAAACTAATTTTCCATTGGAAAGTCTTGCAGGATTAATACCCATCAACTGAATTTGCTGGGCATAGGTGGACCTAGCTGTTCTTAATGTTCTTAATTCCGTTTCTGCAGCCTGCAAGTTTTTTAATGCTCCTGCGTTGCCTGCATTTAATTCTTTCTGTCTCTTTACTTCCAATTCTGCCAATGAAATTTTTGCATTTATATTCAGGTATTCACTTTGTGCCTGTATAAAATCAGGATTGGCAATAGTAGCAATTGTTTGTCCCCTTGATACACGGCTACCCGGCTGCACCAGCAACGATCTTATTACACCGCTATAAATTGAATTTACACTGGCTTTATTTTGATTGGGAACTTTCAATACACCGTTTGCTTTTACAGAGGCGGATAATTGCTTTTGTTCAATAGTACCCAATTCAATACCGATACTTTTTATCTGTTCATCAGTGAGGGTAGCTATATTTGGATTCTCATGTTCATCATGACCTTCCTCCGTTTTTGTAGTTTCGGTAGTAACGGTTTCAGCAGAGTTATTTTTACCACCGCAGGAAACAATATAACAAAGGCTGGTAAAAATCAATGCTATTATTAAAAGCTTCTTCATCTTTTTATTTTTATTGATTGATGTAATAATTGTATTGAATTACTGATTGATTATAAATGTTCAGATTCTCTAAATAGTTTTTTTGAATTTCAATGGCCTGTGTAAGAAACTGTGACAGCTCTGCAAAACTAATTTCACCGGAACGGTAAGCTAATGAAGAGGCTTTGATGATTTCATTCGCCTGTTTCAATCCATTTGTTTCATAAAAAGCCAGCATACTTTTGTTTCTTTCTACTTCCTGCTGCCGTTGCAGCTGTTGAGTATTTAATATCTGCTTGCTGTAAACAAATTGTTTTTGTTGCACCGCTACTTCTGCCTGTGCCACTTTAACTTTATTTCGATAAGCATTCGAACCAAGCAATGGAAAAACTGCTGATATAGAAAAACCAGTGAATGGATCTTTAGATCCCCATAATCGTTGAGAAAAGAAACGGCCGGAGAACTCTGGTTTGTTTTCATTTTCTATCACACCAATTCCTGCATTCGCAATATTGATATTTTGTGATTGCAAAGCCAATACAGGGTGAAGACTATCATCCACCAAAGAAGTCATTGGTATTTTTTCTAATGGCAACAAAAGCGGCAATAGATTTTCTTCCGTGTTGAGTAGCTGCATCAATATCCGCTGCTGTATTTGCACATCATTATTAATTTGTTGCAGCATTGCCTGTAATTCCATCATTCTTACGTTGGCAGAAATACTATCTAGTCCGGGACTATCGCCTGTTTTAACTTTTAGTATGGCAGCAGCATGTAATGATTTGTAAATACTATCCAGGCGATGAAATAATAATTGTTTGTCCTGCAAATACCAAAGTTGGTAATAGACTGCCCTTACATCTCTTTTTATATCTACATCAATAGCTGCAGTATTTACTTCGTAATATTTTAATTGCTCGTTGTACAAGCTTTTCTGTGCTTTATATAATCCGGGCCATGCAATAGTTTGTGATACACCAACTTTTAAAATGCCTTTACTATCGCTGGGGCGAAAGTCTTCATTCTCTGCGAACACTCCGGTTTTGGGAAATGAAGTTGCTGCGGCAATCTGCATCTTACCTCTTTCTATCTGCTGCTTATTTATATCATACAACAAATTATTTTTTGCCACAGCAATTACTTCATTTACTGAAACTCTTTTAGCTGCCGGCAGTTGTGCATGCAAGCTATTAGCTGTTGTAAGTAAAAAAACTCCTGTAATGATTGTTGCTATAGGCTGTAGTTTCACTTTTCGTTTTTTTGAAAAAATAATATACAAACATGGTAACAATACCAACGTTAATAAAGTAGCCGTTATCAATCCGCCGATTACCACCGTTGCTAATGGTTTTTGCACTTCGGCACCTGCACCGCTTGATAATGCCATTGGTATAAATCCTAATGCTGCAACAGAGGCAGTCATTAAAACGGGACGTAACCGAATCCTGGTTCCTTCCATTACCCGTTGTGCAACATCTTTCATACCTTCTTTTTCTAATTGATTAAATGTGCTGACCAATACAATACCATTTAATACTGCCACACCAAACAACGCAATAAATCCTATACCTGCAGAAATACTAAATGGCATTCCTCTTACCATTAAAGCAAACACACCACCAATAGCACTCATAGGGATGGCAGTAAAAATTAATGATGCCTCTTTTATAGAATTGAAAGTGAGATATAACATAAAGAAAATCAGTAACAGAGCCAATGGAACAACTATCATCAATCTTGCAGAAGCTTTTTGCAGATTTTCAAATGTGCCACCATAGGTATAATAATAACCAGATGGTAGCTTTATAGCTGCGTCTAATTTTTGCTGAGCTTCTTTTACTACACTGGCCACATCTCTTCCACTTACATTAAAGCTGATATAAATTCTTCGCTTACCAGCCTCACGGCTTATTTGTGCCGGCCCTGTTTTAAAAGAAACATTTGCCACCTGCGATAAAGGAATTTGACTTCCATCATTTAACGGAATATATAATTGGCTCACATCATCCAGGGCAGTACGATGTGCACTATCTAAACGAACCACCAAATCAAATTTTCTTTCATTTTCAAATACAACACCTGCCACCTCACCTGCAAATGCTGTGCTGATTATATGGTTGATGTGTTCAATATTCAAACCATAGCCTGCAATTTTTGCCCTGTCATATTCAATAGTAATTTGTGGTAAGCCATCCACTCTTTCTACCTGTGGTTGTGTAATTCCTTTTATCGGACCGATAATAGCCGCCACTTTATCACCATAAGCGACTAATGTATCTAAATTTTCACCGAATATTTTTATCGCTACATCTTGTCGTATGCCAGTCATTAGTTCATTAAAACGCATTTGAATGGGCTGACTTGGTTCCGCAACTACACCCGGTATAGTGGAAAGTTTTGCACCCATCATTTCTGATAATTCATAAAAGTCTTTGGTATTCTTCCATTCTTTTTTTGGTTTTAATATCACCATCAGATCAGATGCTTCGGGTGGCATAGGGTCGGTGGCAATATCTGCTGCGCCGGTTTTGCCTACTACCATTTTTACTTCTGGAAATTTAAGTAACATACGTTCGGCCATCAACATCGTTTCAACAGTTTGTGATAATGAAGACCCTTGTGGCAATACAAACTCAATGGCATAATCTCCTTCTTCCAATGTAGGAATAAATTCACCACCCATATTTTTAAAAATGATAATGGAGATAATTAATAAAGCAACGGCTATACTTACTATCATATATTTAATTTTGATAGCTCCTTTAAGAATCGGTACATATAACCGCTGAAAGAAATCCATCATCCTGTCTGAAAAATTTCTTTTATGTTTTAAATTTTTAGAAAGAAACAATGCACTCATCATAGGAATGTAAGTAAGCGATAGCAATAAAGCTCCCAGAATTGCAAATCCTACTGTTTGCGCCATGGGTCGAAACATTTTTCCTTCTACTCCTTGTAATGATAATATAGGTAGGTAAACAATAAGGATAATGATTTGTCCAAATGCTGCCGAGCTCATCATTTTTTTAGCACTGCTTTCTACTGCTTCATCCATCTGTGGCTGTGTAAGGCCCCCACCCGGCCTCCCCGCAAGGGGGAGGAGTTGTGATTTTTTTGCACGGAGAAAATGTAATGTGGCTTCTACAATAATTACGGCACCATCTACTATTAATCCAAAATCAATTGCACCCAGGCTCATCAGGTTGGCACTTACACCAAATAGATTCATTAATGCTAATGCAAATAATAGTGACAGCGGAATAGCAGATGCAACAATTAAACCTGCCCGCAAATTTCCTAAAAACAAAACCAGTATAAGTATTACGATCAATGCACCTTCAATCAAGTTTGTTTTTACAGTGTTGATGGCCCGGTCAATTAAATTAGTACGATCTAAGAATGCTTCTATCTCTACATCATCGGGTAAAGATTTTTTTACTGTTTCCATTCTATCTTTTACCAGCTCAACTACCGAAGCACTGTTGGCTCCTTTCATCATCAGCACAATTCCTCCTACCACTTCTTTCTCACCATTATATGTTAATGCACCATATCGTGGTGGCGAGCCAAACTGTACAGTAGCCACATCCTTTATCAATACTGGCACACCACTTTGCAGTTTGATTACAATATTTTCAATATCAGCAAACGTTTTTACAAGGCCAACGCCTCTTATAAAATAAGCATTTGGCTTTTTGTCTATATATGCTCCGCCTGTATTTTCATTATTTTTTTGAAGTGCAGTAAATACTTCGGGGATCGTCACATTCATTGCTTTCAATCGTTCCGGACTTACCGCTACTTCATATTGTTTACTGATGCCACCAAAGCCAGTAACTTCTGCCACACCAGGAATACCCGTTAATTGGCGACCAACTATCCAATCCTGCATGGTACGTAAGTCCATAGCAGTATATTTTTGTTCGCTTCCTTTTTTTGGATGAATTACATATTGATAAATTTCTCCGAGACCAGTAGTTACAGGTCCCATTTCTGGTGTGCCCATTCCTTTGGGAATTTGCTCTATCGCTTCTTTCAATTTTTCAGAAATAAGTTGGCGGGCAAAATAGATGTTTATGCTTTCCTTAAAAACCACGGTGATGACACTTAATCCAAAACGAGAGAAGGATCGCATCTCTTCTATACCCTGAATATTAGATAAAGATCTTTCAACCGGGTATGTAATAAATTGTTCTACTTCCTGTGCGGCCAATGTAGGGGCACGGGTAATCACTTGCACCTGGTTATTGGTTACATCCGGCAATGCATCTACCGGAAGTTTTGTAGCACTCCACAAACCCCAGATAATTAGTGCCAGTGTGAACACTCCAATAATGAGTTTATTCTTTATACTAAAGTGAATGATCTTATTGAGCATACTATATTCTTACGATTATAAATAAATACAATCCATACTTAATCCGTATGAAATCAGGTAATAGAAAAATAAAAAAGGGAATTACACTAATTGTGGCGGTTGCCAGATGGAATGGAAGTCGTAAGACTTAAATGTAAAAATTAAGCCGGCATAAGTAGGTTCGGCTGAAGGGATAATGTCAAAAGTAAAAGTTATCTGCTCTGAAACATATGAGGCGCAAATGCAGCCTTCGCAACTAAAGAAAGGCGAGCAAGATCCGCATCCATCATCATCACCACTTTCATGATCAGCGGACGGCTCCTCGGTTGTGGCACTCACATCCATTTTGTCATCCGGACAATTATCAAAGGAGCAGCAAGGCACTATGGTTAATGCCAGAATGTAAATAGAAAATATGATAGAAATTATCTTCACTGCTGTAAATGTAGAAAACGAATGCTGAAAATTTGAATAAATTACAAGAAATTATCGCAACAACAGTTCACAAGGCTTTAGTCCGGTATGCTTTTTAAAAGCTGTAGAAAAGTGAGAGATAGAAGAATAACCGAGCAGCATAGAAACTTCTGTTACGCTTAATCCTTTTTCATACAACAAATATTTTGCATGTTCCATCCGCTGGCTTTGATAAAAATCAAATATAGTGGTGCCGAATAATTCTTTAAATCCTTTTTTCAGATAACATTCGTTGATGGCAACTTTACGGCTTAGTTCTTTAATAGTAATAGGCTCACCGATATGCTGAATTAAGATCTCTCTTGCCTTTACTATTTTTTCCCGGTCCAGTTCATTCGCCAGGAACTTGCAGTTCATCACATCAATTTCTTTTTCGCCCAGCATACAATCGAGGCTGTATAAAAGCAGCATCTGGGTTTGTGCATTGATGTAAATATTTTCCAGTGTGTCGCTGTAAGTATGATTAAGCACTCCTTCCAGTATCATCCTTGTTTTACCACATACCGGGTGAATTTTTGAAAAAGAAGATGCATGTTTAAATGCAAGGATATCATCCGTTAATGCGGCATTGCCTTTTCTTGGTTTAACAAACTGGCTTAGATGGGTGGGTGAAAATTTAAAACTCACCACATCTACACTATCCACTCTTTCCATACATCCTTTAGAAGCATTCAAAAGACACATATCACACTCAGTATCTTTTTTGCGACAGTACACATTTCCACTTACACAAAAGCGGAGCTCCAGGTAATTTTCTTTGGGATTTGTTTTCTCGTAATGATATACCATCATGCCGGTGTCTTCCATATTCCATTGCAAGTTGCGATTGTATCGGCTAATGGTATATTGTACAGAGCCGGGTATTTGCTGCTCTCTTTCCTGCAGCAATGCCATCTGATCCTGCATCAGGTTTTGCTTATAAGCAAGGGCCAATATGTCTGGGGGATTGTGCATTTGTACTGCAAATTTAAGGTCTAAACACTGTTTTCCTGTGATAAACATCAAGCACCTTACTGAGAGTCCTCATTTTTAACAAAGTATGGGTAAAAAAAGTTCTGGTTTTGGCCGTAACAATTACCTTTGCGCATCTCCGCTTAGCGGGGTTTTTTGTAATAAAACTGCATGATTCATCCCCATACATACATTCATCCTAATGCCAAACTGGCCACTAATGTAAAGATTGACCCCTTTACTGTTATTCACCAGGATGTGGAAATTGGCGATGGCACCTGGATCGGCTCCAACGTAACCATTATGGAAGGAGCCAGGATTGGAAAGAACTGCCGCATTTTTCCAGGGGCAGTTATTGCAGCCATTCCGCAGGATCTGAAATTTCATGGCGAATATTCAACCGTAATTATTGGAGATAATACCACCATCCGGGAGTTTGTAACGGTAAACCGTGGCACTGCTGATAGAGAAAAAACGGTGATTGGGAAAAATTGTCTCATCATGGCCTACTCTCACTTTGCACATGATTGCCTGGTGGGAGATAATTGTATTGTTAGCAATAATACACAGGTGGCGGGGCATGTAACCATTGGCGAATGGTGCATACTGGCTGGTATGTGTGCAATACACCAATTTGTAAAAATAGGAGCTCATTCATTTGTAGCTGGTGGATCATTGGTAAGTAAAGATGTGCCGCCGTATATAAAAGCTGGCCGTACTCCGCTAAGTTATGCTGGTGTAAATTCTATTGGATTAAAACGCCGTGGCTTTAGTATTGAACGTATCAATCATATTCTCGATATATACAGAGTAGTGTATAATAAAGGCATGAATACTACACAGGCAGTAGAATTTATAGAAGAAGAAATGCCTGCTACTGATGAACGGGATGAGATTGTAACTTTTATCCGTGAAAGCGGAAGAGGCATCATCAAACGTTTTACTAAAGGCAATACCGATGACGATTTGCCTATCTGATGCCGGCAAGCGGTTCAACCGTGACTGGATATTCCGTCATTTCAACTACACATTTGAATCTGGAAAAGCATATGCTATTACCGGGCCCAACGGTTCGGGTAAGAGCACTTTATTGCAAGCCCTTAGCGGTGGAATGATGATCAATGAGGGGAATATAAAATGGGCTACTATTAATAAACAGGTGGCTGAAGAAAATGTGTACCAGCAGATTTCTATTTGTGCCCCTTATCTCGAAGTGATTGAAGAAATGACCTTGCTGGAATTTTTAAATTTTCATTCAGGCTTTAAGCCTTTTCTATCCGGCATCTCTACCGAATATATTATTAATGCTATTGGATTAGAAAAGGCAGTTGATAAACAGATACGTTATTACTCCTCCGGAATGAAACAAAGGGTAAAGCTGGCGCAATGTATTTTTTCTGACTCTGCTATTGTACTACTGGATGAGCCATGTACTAACCTGGATGCTACGGGCATTGAGTTGTATCATCGATTGATAAACCTGCATTGCAAAGACAGGTTAGTAGTAGTAAGCAGTAATGATGAAGTGGAGTATAGCTTTTGCCAGGAGAAGATCAACATCAGCGATTACAAATAATGATAACACTTACTTCTTTTTTATATATAAATGGTCCCGGCAATTACCGGGACCATTTATATTAAGTAAAGTGTTATGATTAAAATCTAAAACCTAGCCCTGCTATTATCATTTTATCTTCATTTGACATAGCATAGTTAACAGTTATCAAAATGCGGCGCAATGGAGAAAACCATATTCCTCCACCATAGCCTACCGCTATTTCTTTATCTGTATCATTTTTTACCCATACTCTTCCTGCATCCACAAAAGCATTGATGCCGAAGGCCGCAGGGAAAAGATATGTTTTGAAATTGGCTAAACGTAAACGTAATTCTGCCTGGTTATAAAATTTAGATTTACCAGCAAACCTGAATTTACGAAAGCCACGAAGATTGTCTTCGTTACCAAGGTATTGTGCCTGGTGAAATTCAGTCGAATCAGTATTAAAACCACCACCAATTCTATCAGCAAAAGTGAGGCGGTCATTGATCAGGTTGAGATAAAAACTAAAATCGGTATTAAACTGAGTTGTTTTATAAGGGGTGCTCTTTGAGCCAGATAAATGACGAACCTTGTTTTCCCAATACACTCCTTTTTTGGGTAACACCTTATGATCTCTTGTATCAACCAATAAATTGATCAATGCTCCAAAATATTTTTGATTAGAATACAAAGTGACCGGGTTTAGTCCATTCAGTCCTGTTTGTGATATATACCGGGCCATGTTCAGCTTGTCGTTTGTATCCATTTCATAATACTGAAAAGTAGGACCAAAGCTCAGCGTTACTTTTTCTGAAAACCGCTGACGTAATTGTATAGTAGCATCGGCCAGGTCATATCTTGCACGGTAGTACCTAAACTGACCCGGACTTGATTTAACGTATTTTGAATTCATACCATATCCAAAAAAGTTGGTGGTATTATTCGGAGATCTTATATCTATATCTGTGATCAGATCCATATTCTTACCTATCACACCCATAAACTCATTGCTGTAGCGAAAACGGAATGCCTTGGTTGATAAAGCATGGTTGATAGCTAAAGTATGAGATGATTTATAAGGCACCTTGCGAAAACCATGACGAATAATTTTTAATCCCAGGCCTAAAGAAAGACCATCATCCGGATTAAAACCAAAAGAAAGACCTGGAGAAAACTTATTGTACTCGTAATAGATCCGCTTGAAGGAATTTACATCCGTATCGTTTGACATCTTGTTTTTAAACCCGCCGATTAATTTATTATTGCCATCCTTTTTATCATAAACAAATCCGCCTGTAGAAGATTTATTGGAGTTTTCAAAAACATCATCATCACCGCCTCCTATCATTCTCACTTTTATTTTATCATTTGTACCAGTCATTACAAATTTGTCTTCTCCATCAAATCCATATAAGCGAATCTCTTTTGTATGCATCGGGTCAAATTTTCTTTCATACATTTTATCAGATTGATTTCCCTCTTTATCCACTTTATAAACCACCAGATTGGTGCTTCCATCATCATTACGGGTAATCTGAAATAACTCTTTTTTGTCACTGCCGGTAACACTTACTATCTCACTGAGGAAATGAAAATATTCACTTGTTTCTTTGGCCAGAAAATTACGACGGTCTTTTAAAATTTGAATAATCCAGGGACCCGAAGTGTTTCGAATCTCAGCCGGCTGTTGGGCAATGGCATTCTCCAAAACCTGATCTGTCATTTGCGAAAGAAACTTATCGGTAGCTTCTTTCCAATCCTGTTCATCCAATTCATTCAGAAAAAAACGATCCAAGTTGCGGGCCGCAAAGTTGAATAAACGTATACTGTTAGATTCTCTTCTCAATCCTTCCAGTTGTGGTACAAATGATCTTCTGCGGGCAAACCACGGCAGCAAACCCCGATTGATATAAAAAGCCTGGTCTCTGTCCCGTGGTATTGGAAAATATGTTTTTCCTTTTCCATTATCGATAGCTCCCCACTGCCATTGGTCTTCATGCCTGTCCAGATCCTTTACATACATATCTAATATTCTTGCAGTAAGCAACGCCTGTTGATCTACCCTGTTATCATTGTCTTTTTCCAATTTATCGGCCACTTCATCCGTATCAAATCCTTTATCTATTCCTTCGGGCAATGATTCTTCCAGTGTAGCCAGCATATTGCCAAACTCCTGACGAAATTCTCCCAACCTTGGATCGTCCGGTATATACACCAGTTTTACTTTTCCATAAGGAACCTTTACCGCATCTTGAAATACCTGCATCGATAAGCTGGCATATGGATAAGAAGCAGAAACACCATCTGATACGAGGTCGGCGGCGGCTTCACTTTGCAGATCGCCTGGCAATGTTTTATCGGTAATAAATTTTTCTATGGATCTCAATCTATATTCTCTGCCATTGGCATCTTTCAACCGCAAAGATTTAGTTTGCTTTCCCCCACCTTTTTTCGTTGGAGTAAGTCCTCCATGCTCGGTAGCAAGGTTAATGATTGGCACTTTTACCGGAGTTGTCCATTCTTTACGATAATTCGCACCCATCCAAAAAGTTCTTGAAGGATTCATATCAAAGGAAGCTCCTTTAATAGAAATAGAATCTTTCCCGGTTTGAGAGAATGATGGAAGTGCAGACAGGAAAGTAAATACGACTAAACAGGATAGTAGTCTCATGATAAAAAGTTTTGTCAGTTAATGGTTATGGTTGAGGGTACGTTTGCATGAAAAGATACGTTTTTTTTATAAATGCAAATAGGTCTTTAAACAAAGATAGAGCCGGATTTATAAAACACTATACCTCTTACATGGTATTTTTGCCAAATGGTATGGGGTTTTAAAATAAGAATTTTAAAACAGTCAGCTAATAGCCAGAAAGTTTTGTGTAAATTGAAACCCTTGCTGTTGGGCTGATAATATCATTCGGGTTCAATAGACAAATAGATTTATGAATACCTGTTTTCTGGTACAATAATTATTAGTATTAACCTACACTTTTATCTAAGGGGTAATGAAAAAAATAAGAATACTATTTGGTTGTTTATTGCTTTTGAATGCTTCGCTCAGAGCTCAGGAAGACACTATTTTACAGCGGATTATTTTAATTGGCGATGCCGGAGAGCTTACGGATGGAAAACATCCGGTGGTGAATGCTGTAAGGGATAATATCAAGCTGGATAAAAAAACTACGGTAATTTTTTTGGGGGACAATCTCTACCGGTTTGGTTTGCCTAATGATCAGGATGCAAATTTTAATACTTCAAGAGCAATACTTGATTCACAACTTTCCGTAGCAAGGGGCACTCCAGCCAAAGTGTATATGATTCCCGGTAATCATGATTGGGAAAACGGTGGCCGTGGGGGGTACGAAGCAATAGTACGGCAACAATTGTATGTCGATTTTTTAAACATACCCAATGTAAAATATTTTCCGGAAGAAGGATGTGCCGGTCCGGTAGAGGTTAGTTTGGGACCGGATGTAACGATGATAATATTTGACAGCCAGTGGTGGTTACATCCACATGATAAACCGGAGATAGAATCCGATTGCCCGTATAAAACAAAAGAAGAACTTGTTACTCAAATTGGGGAAATTGCTGCCCGAAATTCTAAAAAGCTGGTGATAATTGCTTCTCACCATCCATTTAAAAGTAATGGAACTCATGGAAATGCTTACACTATTAAACAACATATTTTTCCATTAACAGAATTTAATAGAAATCTCTACATTCCGCTGCCTGTTATTGGTTCCATTTATCCATTATCCAGAGGTGTATTTGGTTCACCACAGGATTTAAAATTTCCTGCCTATGCTAATATGGTAAGTGAGATAACTTCGGAATTAAAAGACATTCCTAATATAGTTTTTGTATCTGGCCATGATCATAATCTGCAGCATATAGTTGATAGCAGTCACAACTATATTGTGAGTGGCAGTGGTGGTTACAAACAAAACCGTACTATTAAATTTCCCGGTAGCAAGTTCAATTCCCGTGAAGCTGGATTTGGAGTAATGGAGATCTCAAAAAATAAAAATGTTTCGCTTACTTTTTATTCTGTGATAGATTCCGTACACCAGGTATATAATACTTCTCTGCTTAATTTTACTACCATTCCCGATGTAGCAATCGATACTTCCAAAAAGATAGTTTCTGCTGATCCTTTTGCCAAGTACAAGGATACTATAACAGTACCCGCCAGTGATAATCTTCCACTGATATATGGTCTTAAGAAATTTTTTATGGGACAAAACTACCGGCCAGAATGGTCTGCCCCGGTGAATATGAAAGTTTTTAACGTACAAAAAGAAAAAGGTGGTTTTGATGTACTTAGCCTGGAAGGTGGAAGAGAAACAAAAGCTCTTCGCTTAAAAAATAAAAAAACCGGGAAAGAATGGCTGCTCCGCAACCTTAATAAAAATGCTACCCGTTCTATACCCGAAAACTTCCGGGGCAATATTGCAGAAGCATTGGTGAGAGAATTAAATTCTGCTACTCATCCATATGCTGCATTCACAGTTGCTGGTTTATCTAATGCTTTGGATTTAGTAGAGTCTCAGCCTGAGTTATTTTTTGTGCCGGCTGATCCTGCACTTGGTTTTTATAGTCCGCTTTTTTCTGAAAGTGTATGTATCCTGGTTCCTCAAAATGCATCACCCGATGGTACAGTTACTAAAACAACTGCCAAGATGCTAAGTAAAATGCTGGAGGATAATGATCATCGTCCGGATTCGCAATTAGTATTAAGAGCAAGATTGCTTGATATTGTTATCGGTGATTTTGATCGTCACTTCGATCAGTGGAGATGGGGTACAGTTGATTCTACCAAAGGAAAAGAAGTAAAAGGAAGAATATATAATCCGCTCCCAAAAAACAGGGATCAGGCACTTTTCAGATCGGATGGCTTTATTTTAAATAGAGTAAGTGGCCGTGCCATGCCATTCTTAAAAGGGTTTCGATACAATATTCCGGAAGTGGAATGGCTTGGTTATCGTTCCAAAGATTTTGATCGCATATTTCTTACCGACCTGGATGCGGCAGACTGGAGAAAAATAATTGCGGATGTGCAACAACGCCTTACCGATTCTGTAATCAGTAACTCCATTAAGAAAATGCCACCCGCCGCATATGCTATTCGTGGAGATGAGACAGTTAAAAAAATGATCAGCCGAAAAAATCTGTTGAGTAAAGCTGGTATGCAGTATTATAATTTCCTTGCCAAAGAAGTAAATATAATAGGCAGTAATGAAAAGGAATATTTTAAATTGACCAGTGTGGGGAAAGGTTTACAAGTAAAAGTATATAGCCGTGCAAAAAACAAAGACACCTCTTTCCTTCTTTTTGATAGAGTGTTTTATGCTGGCGAAACCAAAGAGATCCGTTTATACGGACTTAATCACAATGACAAGTTTGAAATAGATACTAATGCTACTTCCAAAATTAAAGTCCGCATCATCGGTGGAAAAGGAATCGACACTTTCAATTTAAAAGGAAATGTAGAAACACTGTTGTACGATCTTAAATCTGAAGATAATGTTGTGCTGAATAAACGGCGTTCTAAAAATCGTTTTTCATTAAGCCCCCCGGTAAACGATCAGAATATTCTTGGTTTTAATTATAACACCACCAAGCTACCACAACTCCACTTAAATTTTAATGAAGATGATGGAGTGCTGATTGGAACTGGCATATCTAGAAGAACACATGGTTTTAGAAATTTACCTTATGCCTCCGACCAGCGGTTATCGCTGATATATGCACCCAACCGCAGTGCATATCAAATAAGATACAAGGGTGAACTAAACCATGTAACCCGCAATATTGATTTAGTATTAGAAGGCAGATATGCAAATCCATCTTTGAGAAATTTCTTTGGATTAGGAAACACTACCAAAATTGATGGCTCCAAAAAATTTACGTATTATCAAACACGGTACAAATACTTTGAGTTTGAAGCATTAGTTCGTCAACGATTATTTGAAAGATTACACCTAATGGCAGGCCCATGGTTTTATGCATATAAAAATAATATTGAAGACAATAGAGATAATATACTTAGTGAACAACATTCCGGCTTGCTTGATTCGGCTCGCATCTTCAGTAAAAAAGCCTACATGGGCGTAAAGTTTGTTGGTAATTTTGATAATAGAAATAATGAAGTTTTCCCTACCCGTGGTTTATTATTTCACAGTCAATTATTATTTGCAGATGGATTAACCAGCACCAGCAACAAGTATATAAAAGTAAATTATGATTTCTCTTTGTATGCCAGCTTTACCGATCCTGCAAAACTTGTTTTGATATTAAAAATGGGAGGTGGCCGCATTCTTAATAAAAATTATGAATTCTTCCAGGCAATGACATTTGGAACAGAAAATAATTTATTCGGCTTCCGCAAAAATAGATTTGCCGGACGTACAGTATTCTACACCGGATTAGAAGCTAAATTGAAATTGTTCTCTGTTAATTCTTATATACTTCCCGGAGATGTTGGGCTTACCGGATTTGTAAATATGGGCAGGGTTGGAATTAAAGATGTCGAGTCAAGAAAATACCATACTTCTGTGGGAGGTGGTTTTTATTTTTTTCCCTACAAATTATTTGTGATAACCGCCAATGTTGGTTATTCTGATAGTGAAAAGCTTTTTAATTTTTCATTGGGAACAAGAATTAATCTTACCTATTAACAGAACATCTCATTAATTAATTTCTGCTCATGTTTTACTATGAAGCTGGCCGATAAAAAATTTTCAAATCAATTGTTGCTGATCATAGCTTCTTTTGGTTTGTTGATATTGATGATTTACCTGGTTTTTGTAAAAACAGAAAATCACCTGGATGAATGGTTTTTTACCCTTATCAGCCCTTACAGAAATGAAACATTTACCGGCATCCTGAAAGCAATTACTTATCTCGGCAACAGAGATTTCCTATTACCGGTCAACTTATTACTAATTCTTCTTTTACTAATAAAAAAAAACAGGTGGCTGGCCATTACTACTGCTGTAGTAGCACTTAGCAGTTTGTGGATCATGATATCATTAAAAAGTACCACTCACCGCAGCAGACCTGTAGATCCCTTTATACCGGGTATTACCAACTATAGTTTTCCAAGTGGTCATGCATTTATGAGTGTGGCCTTTTATGGATTACTGATATGGATAATAATGAAGGAAGTAAAAGAAAAATGGATACGGGTAACTCTTATTACATTATTGATATTGCTGATGCTGATGATCGGCTTTAGCCGAATTTACCTGCGGGTGCATTATGTAACAGATGTAGTAGCCGGATATTGCATGGGCATTATCTGGCTGCTCGGTTGCCTGTGGATGATGAAGAGAATTCAACAAAGACCCAGGTAATAACTCCTTACGGTTTATACACAAACCGGTGAACGATGCCTTTAGAAGTTACACCTTCGTTAGAAATATACATATCGCCATTTCGCTTAAAGGTTAATCCTTCTGGTTGTGGAAATTTAATCTTCCCCAATTCATACACTCCTTCCGCATGCCCATTAAGATCAGCAATAACCAATTGATTGCTGGCAGATGATATGATAAATAATTTTTTCAACCGGGGATGAATAGAGGCGGCTGATGGTTGAAATCGTTGTGGCTTTTTCAAATTATTTTTTTCTGCCAGTGCTTTAATAGAATCCGCATTCAAGCGAAAAACTGGTTTGGTATCAAAACCAATTGAATCAGGATAATATGCAAAAGCACTTATATATGGAGTCTTTTTATCCATTTCACAATTTTTACATACCATGATTAATGCCTTGCGGGCACTATCCGCATATAGTGTTTCAAAATCATTTGTCCCACTGATACTTAATTCGCCTAATTCTACACCACTTAGCCTAGCACTATCTCTTACTATTTGTATAAGCTTACCGCTGCTTTCAAGCATATAGGGGGTGCCATTATAAATAGCTATATCCTCATAATCTCCTTTACCTGCAATAGTAAATGGCGAAGGTGTTTTTATGGAAAGCGAAGACTTATCCAATACAAATAATTTTCCGGTTTCATCATAATGGGCATAAAACTCATCCCGGTCTACATCCCATGCTATGCCGGATATTTCTTTCAGTTTTAAATCTAATTTATAAGTATTGTTCTCAGAAAAATTATAATGTGGAGGAGATTTTATCTCCTTTTGTTTAGGCCTCTTACAACCACTTAAAATTAATGCAGCCAGAAAAACAATTACAAATGATCTTTGCTGGAAATTTATAAATCTCATTCTTCTAATTTTGTTTAAATTTATTAAAAGTTATCTTTATAGCATGTCGGAAAATCAATTATTAGTTTTAAAGGATGCCCAGGCACTTGTAACGGACCTATTGACAAACAAACTTAGCAAAAGTATCAGGTTTCATACACTTCAACATACACAAGAGGTGGCGGCGGCCTGCGAAAAACTCAGTCAGCTGCATGAACTTTCAGATGATGATAAATTTGCCGTGCTGCTGGCTGCCTGGTTTCATGATACCGGCTACACCAGCGGCGAAGCAAAAGACCATGAGACTGCAAGCAAAGAACTGGCCAACGAATTCTTAAATACCCAATCAGTAAGTGAGGAAATAAAAACTAAAGTAATAAACTGCATAGAGGCAACAAGGATGCCACAAAGCCCCAACACTACTATTGAACGCATAATGTGTGATGCAGATCTTTTTCATTTAAGTACAGATGGTTTCCTGGAAAAAAGCCGCCTGCTACGGGATGAGATAAAGGACTTTGGCGGAAAACAACTTTCAAAAAAAGATTGGCGAAATATAAATATCAGGTTTCTGGAAGGGCATAAATACTTTACTAATTATGGCAAAGAAAAATTGGAGCCATTAAAAGAATTGCACCTGGCCGAATTGAAATTACTTGATAAAAAAAATGTTGACATGAAACCAGCAAAAAAAGAAAAAGACAAAAACAAAATAGAGCAGGTAGCAGAAAAAGCCGCTGCAGAGAAAGCAAAAAAGGAAAAAGAAAAACAATCGGAAAGAGGTATTGCTACTGTATTCAGAATAGTGGCGCAAAATCAAAATAACCTTAGCCAGATGGCTGACTCCAAAGCAAACATTCTTATTTCAGTAAATGCCATTATACTCAGTATCATTATCGCTCAGCTATCTACACGGTTGGATGCAAACCCCAATCTTTTGTTACCGTTACTGGTATTGGTAATTGTTTGTGTTTCTGCCATTGTATTTTCTATACTTGCCACCCGGCCCAACGTAACGGAAGGCACATTTACCGAAGATGATATCCGGAAGAAAAAAACGAACCTGCTTTTCTTTGGTAATTTTTATAAAATGAGTTTGCCCGACTATGACTGGGCTATGCAGGAGATGCTGGCAGACAAAGATTATTTATACAGCAGCATTACAAAAGATAATTTTTTCCTGGGAGTAGTACTTGCCAAAAAATACAAGATGCTTCGCTATGCATATAATATTTTTATGTACGGCCTCATCTTAGCCATTTTGGCATTTATAGTAGCAATGATGATGCCTTCGGCAACAGAAGTTTATACACCCGGATAATTTTTACAGGCCTTCGAATAATTCAAGAAATTCTTTTTTCTTATTGCGGCTTACTTCTACTTCGCTGCCATCGGTAAGCACAATTGTACCACCCTCGCCACGGATGTATTTGCTTACAAAGGCAAGATTGACAAGAAAGGATTTATGTGCCCGGAAAAAAGCATATCCTTCCAGAGCTTCTTCTACCTGCTTTAATGTCTTGCTCACCGTCATTTTTCGTTTATCTGCAAAATAAAATACAGCATAATTGCTTTCTGCCTCCACTTTTACAATATCTTTTATAGAAATAAAATGTACCCCTTCTAATGAAGAAACAGCCATTTTATCAAACGACGTATTTATCAGCCTGCTGTTTTCATTTTTTTTCTTGCTTTGGATTTTTTCTTCTAACCGGTTCACACATTTTATCAATTCATTTCCATCTATTGGCTTTAATAAATAATCAAAAGCAGTAAGGCGAATAGCTTCTATAGAATATTTTTCATAGGCTGTTATAAAAACAATCTCCGTATCATGCCTTATGCTGGCAGCCATACTCAGACCATTAACAGAAGGCATTTCTATATCAGAAAAAACAA
This sequence comes from Chitinophagaceae bacterium, assembly GCA_031397865.1. GTDB lineage: Bacteria > Bacteroidota > Bacteroidia > Chitinophagales > Chitinophagaceae > JJ008. The sequence continues at coordinate 163,576 of JANNMN010000016.1, read as the reverse complement.
CATCCACTTTGTTTTCATTTAGCCATGTCAGGGCATTTTCCGGTTTTGTAAATACAGAAAGAACAGATACATGCGGACAGAATTTTTTTAATTTAAGTTCGGCCAACTCCGCACTTTTAATTTCATCATCCACTATTACTGCAGTTATCATGTTAGTTACATTTTGGGTATGCATATTTTTATTTCAACACCAGTTTCTCCAGTTATAGGATTATCTAGTATTTCTACTGTTCCTTTCCCGGGCAACATAGATAGCCGTTGGCGGGTAAGTTTCATAGCCATGCTATCATGCCTTTTTGCATGTTGTTGCTTTATTTGCTGTGCCGCTTCTCTACCAACACCATTATCAGTTATCTTAATACAAATCATACTACCAGATTCCTGGATATTAATTACAAGTAAGCCAACTCCATTTTTTTTATGCCACAGGCCATGCACAATAGCATTTTCAACATATGGCTGTATAAGCAATGGTGGAATTTTATATTGCCCAGCTAAGATTTGTTTTTCCGTTTCATATTTTACAGCAAATGAATTATCAAATCTTTCCTGCTCCAGCGAAGTAAATAAGTGCAACGATTCCAGTTCTTTATCAATACTGATTAAAGGATACTGGCTATTTTCCAGTGTCTGGCGGATAAGTTTTGAAAACTTATTTAAAAAAGCAGATGCCTTATCCGGTTGCTCCTTAAAAATGTAAGCATCAATAGTGTGCATACAATTAAAAATAAAATGCGGATTCATTTGTGCCCGCAGTGCTTTCATCTCTGCTTCTGCCTTAGAAATGTTTACCTGTGCCAATTGTTCTGTTTCTAATTTATTACGATAAGCCAACCCGATAGTAAAGAATAACATTTCAAATACATTCCCCAGCATTAAAAAAGGAGTACCCCCGCCTAATGACTCCGGAAAAAAATTCCAACTGGTATCTCTCGCAATTTCATAAAATGACCCCAACCCATAAAAAAATAATAACGAAAAAACACCGCCATACACAAATCTCCGCAGCGGCTGGTTTATTTTTCTGATGCTGATAAGAATAAAAACCCCACCGGCTAAAAGAAATAGGCCAATAATGGAATTGATCTGTATAATACCGGTGATATTCCGGAAAATTAGTGCATATAATAAACTTAGAATGCCAAGACAAAGAATTATACGGCTGCCGTAATAAATAAATTTTCCCAGAAAAGAACTTGCTTTGTTGATATATAAAAAATGCTGCACAAATTTCCAATAAGCAAATGCACTCAGAAAAATAAAACTATCGGTGATAAGGTGTACAAAAAAGGGATTCTCCCTGAACAATAACTGGTTGTTATGTTCTTTAAAAAAATTAAACAAAAAATATGCACTGCTACCGAAAATAGTAAGTGCATAGTATAGATATGCTTCATCTTTTTGGTAGACCAATTTAATAAAAATATACACCAGCATAATCAAAAACATACCCATGCCGGTAAAAAAAATGTAATCCGGTATCCGCTTATTTCGTAGCAATTGTGACTGGGCATTATCTAAAGATGCCCTGCTCATTAAATAAGGTGTGAAAGCATCTACCTGATAGGTAGTTACATTTTTGATACTAATAAAAAAAGTACTTGTTTGCTTCGCCGCTACTGGCAATAACAATGCTTGCCGAAAGCCTTCCATGCTCAACTGCGACGCTGGTATCATATTACCGCAAGAACCAACTTTAGTAAATCGTCCTGCGGATGCATGAAAAGCGTTTACATAATTTTGAAAGCCGGGATAAAAAACTACAGTGGTGTCTCTTTCATACTGATTCGAAATTTCAAATTTCATCCACCAGGTTTTATTGGGGGGCAGATGCTTTGGTAGTTGATTAAAGTAATAAGAAAAGGGGCGAAATTCACTTGCTGCCACATTTTCTACCGGAAATTTATCAGATTTGTCCGCATAAAAAGAAGCATGATTTAGATGAAGCGGCAAGGGTAACTGCAATGTTTCAGTTTTACCCAACTCAACCGTTTGGGTAAAGCAGGTAGTAACAAAAAAGGATAAAAATACAGCTATGATTATTCGGTTGACCAAACTTTATATATTACCTGCCTCAAATTAATTATAATTTGGCAAGCCGGGCCTTCTTTTAACTCATCTATTCCCGCAGTTTACTCAACTCCGCCCTTTACCCTTCTTTAGCAGACTATTTTAGCGTTCTGTATGAGAATAAATTTCATTTTATTAATATTTCTGGCAACGGTTCTGTTTAGTTGCAGGCAAGACAATAGAAATACAGCCATACCCAACACAGCAATTGTAAAAACTAATGGGAATAATAGCATTACTACTAGCGGAATTCAATACAGCATTATTGAAATACTGCAATGCCGTTACCCGGATAAAGATCCTGTTTTTAAAAATAAACAAGGCAAAAAACTATTGCTCTTTCGCTTAGAAATCTATTGCCGGGATAAGGTGACTACTGCTTTTGAAATTCCACAAGGAGCTCTTTTAACAGACAGCCGGGGCAATAGTTACGAAAGTCTACCCGGCGTTATAGCCATGGCACAAACCAATGACTGCATAAAAGGGGATGATATAAAAGCTTATAATATAATCTGGGCTGGTGAAATGAAGGCAGGCGATAAACAAACAGCTTATGTACTGGGCTTTGAAGTGCCGGAAGATGCCAGCCCTGAAAAACTATACTGGAACAATAAATGGAAAGACAGAAACATCTTTTTCTTATTTCATTAAACGAAGTATGCCATTACTCATTAACTCTTATCTATTAAAACTAAACTGTATGAAACAATTAACTATTAGTATTGCATTGCTGCTATCACTTTGTGCAGCCGGTCAGAATGTTGGTATCGGCACTCCCACACCTAACCATAAACTTGATATTGTAAATAATAGCAACACAAATGGAATAAACATTGCACACACAGGAACCGGTATTCAGGGTATAGCTATTGATATGGGCTATGCACCAAACAATACAGGTATCAGAATTTTTGCACCGTATAATAGTATTTTGCCTAATTATTCTACGGGCCTTCATGCTGTATCTGGCAATGGACCATTTGCTCTAACACAAAATGATAACTATGGTATAATTGGCGAATGTAGAAATGTTTCTACCGGAACAGGAGTATTTGGAATTAGCAATTCACCTTCAAGTCTTATTAATAGTGCAGGGGTAGTTGGTTACAACTTCAGCTCAGCGGCTGATGCGTATGGAGTGATTGGTTTTACCAATAGTAGTAGTGGTGCAGGTGTAGCCGCCAGAACCACCAATACTTCTACAGGTATTTATGGCATCTCACAAAACGCAACGGGTTCGGCCATTAAAGCAGAATGTATTGGCACATCAACTACTGCACTGGAGTTAAAAAATGGTGCCATAAAAGTATCCGGCACCAACAAATCTGTTTTTAGAATAACGGCACAAATAGGTGTAAACATCAACGCTAATCGGGTTATTATTCCTGCTACTACTTTAGCTAACGATCCTAATGATATGTTGATAGTAACAGTTGTTTACACTAATTTATATCTTACTTCACCAATTGGTGTCTGGTGGAATGGTGCCAACTGGACTATTTTTACCCAAGATCAAAGTGCTATGCCCGATAACGCACAATTTAATGTGCTGGTTGTAAAACAATAATTCTAACGGTTAATAATATTATATGAAACAACTTCTTAGTATTGCAGCCATTTTTATTTGTACAGTTACAACTGGCCAACAAAAATTTCATCATACCAGCAGTATAAGTAACATCACTAACAATTCTACTTTTTTAAATACCGAAGGAGTAAATGGCAATCCTAACGCCATCATTATTATTGAATATGATGCGGCTACTGCGACTGCTAATCCACATGCTGTAGGGGTGTGGTATGATGGTAGTAAATGGGCCATCTTTAATCAAAACATGGCTGTTATGCCTGCCGGATTAACATTTAACCTTATATGGAAAAATGCAGATGCAAATTCTTTTGCACAAAAAGCAACTAATGGAAATGCTATAATCAGTCATCCGTCGCTTAACAATAACCCATTAGCTTCCTTCTATGCATCGCAGGTTTGGAACCCTGGCGGAACAGGCGGAGTATATAATAATTCAAACATTTCTGTAGCCTATGATAACAATCTTGCCCGCTGGGTATTAAAAAACGCCAATGGCGCTGCAATACCCAATGGCGCTGCATTTAATATTCTTGTTGTTTCAAAAGCTGTTAACAACAATGCAGTTATCAATCCTTCTGTAATCAATCCTGCTGTTATAAAAAATGCTCCTGTAATAACAACTCCGCCTCCTTCCAATACCGGCATTAATAACCCGGTAGTAGATATTAACCCTGAGGCAATACTGGCTGCAGCAAGGGATGTTAATCTTGGTTTTGAAACAGGACTATTAAAATGGGTAGCTACCGGAACCGCATTTGCCAACCAACCGGTGGAAGGCAATACTGTTGTTACCGACAGGGTGCTTACCCGTATGAATTATAGCAGTGGCGGCATTGGTGGTGATTACTGGAAAAATATTTCTTATCCTATTGGTATAAAAGGAAACAACTGGATTGGCACTTATGAAAATGGAAATGGCGATGCGCCAACCGGCAGCATTACATCGGCTTCGTTTAGAGCAGAAAAAAGATACATTACTTTTTTATTGGGTGGTGGAAAAGATATTAATAAGCTGTATGTAGAACTTCAAGTAAAAAAAACGGATTATGATGCTGCATGGGGTGGTTCAAAAAATAGTTTATTTGGCGAGACTGCTGATGGCTTTGTCAAAGTAAACCGCATCACCCCTATAATAAATTCTGAAGAAATGTTTAGATATTTTTTTGATTTACACGGCGAACTAAATGGACAATATGCAGGTAAAACTATCCGCATCAAAATTGTAGATGAAAAATCTTCGGTTTGGGGTCATATAAATGTAGATGATATAAAACAGGATGATAACCTTTCCAACTTCATATTATTTCAAAAAGATGGGTTTAGCTTTTATGCAGACAAGGATAAACCGGTATGGGGTTATTTCGACAGTCATGCTCACCCTGCTGCGGACGAAGCATTTGGAAAAAAATATTATGTAGGAAGCAGCCTGGAGCCTTTAAGAAATACCTGGAGCAATGCAGTGTGTGATGCAAATCATACCTGGGGCAGAACATTAGATGGGTTCACTAATGTATTTGACCCACATAAATTTTTTGATGGTGGCTGGCCGGATATGTTGGGATACCCAAAATTCAATGGTAAGATGCACCAGAAATACCAGGCAGATTTAATAAAACGGGCCTGGCAAGGGGGATTAAAAATATTTTGTGCACTCGGTATTAATAATATGTATATCGCCACCAGGGCCTTGGGCCATGGCACTAATGGTGAGGCGATTGATGATGAGTCTGTTTTGTTGAGACAGATACAGGTAATGAAACACATGGAAAGTCAAAACAGAGATTGGATGGAGATTGCTTACTCTCCCACTGATGCAAGAAGAATAATATTAGAAGGAAAACTTTGTGTGATATTGGGTTTGGAAAGTGATGTGTTTGGAAATTTTAAATCGCCTGATTGTGTGTGGGGGGATAGAGCTGAGGACCGGGTATTGGTACCTATTACGGAAGCAGATGCTGATGTGAAATTAGAAAACAAACTAAACTATTATTTTGGACTTGGTTTGAGGCAAATTCTACCACTACATTATTTGAGTAAACCATTTGGTGGCACTGCAGCTTTTAATGGAAACACATTTTTACCGCAAATGAATTTTTATGGGAGTATAAAAGTAAAAACCGGAGTGCCGGATAGAATCGGGTATAGCTTGTATGAAGATTTTCCCACCATGCCTGCTTTTGTTGGTGATGTTTTATCCTACCACAATTATGCCGCCCGTATTCACAAACAAGATGCAGGTGCAGAAATAAGTATGGTAAGTGCAGAAGGCCTTACACCGGTAGGAAATACATTGTTTCATAAACTGATGAAAAAAGGATTTATCATTGACCAGGAACATGCCAGTTATGAAAGTAAAAGAGGTATCATCAGTATTGCAAGGGCAAATGGCAACTACCCGGTAATGGCATCGCATTGCGGCCCACAGGGATTATCATTTATATGGACAGGTGCGCCAGTACGATTCAAAGATGATAAGCTCCGCAATTTTAATACAAGCACTATCCGGTTTGTAGCACATGAAATGGAATTGAATGATGAAAGCTACGAGGGCATTCGGGAAACACAAGGCACTATCGGTGTATTTGCATTAATGAATCATAAAAGAAATTACATTGGCCGCTGGGGAAATATTGCAAATGATTGCCCCGGCTCCTCCAAAACAGTTGCCCAGATGTATTGTTATAGTCTGGATAAAATGAATGGCCGTGGTGTAGGTCTTGCCAGTGATTTACCAATGGTGGATGCAGTAGCTCCAAGATTTGGTCCTTATGCTGCATGGGCATTAACGGTGGAAGATGATGCATCATTAAAACAAACACAACGGCATGCTAATCGTTTTGTACAAACAAATGGAGTGAGCTATGATGTAAAGTCAAAAAGTTATTATCCCGGATTGTTTGAAGGCGGTAGTATTGATGGTTTTGAAGAAGATGTATGGAAAGCATTGGCAGCCTGGGATGCCGGTATAAATGCAGTAGCCAACGAAGGGCTAGTTGCACTTAGTGGTGCACCCGGCCATACTGGCCGCATCCGCAACATGGTAAAAGGATTAAACCATGCAGAAGAAAATCAATTGCTAAGGCCTGGTATTAGTACTGGTGGTGCACCGTGGGAACAAGCAGCTATGTATTGCCTGAAGAAAGGCATTGAACCAAATGCTTTAACAATATACAATGCTGGTGATAAGGCTGAAGTAACAAGGATGTATAATAACATTTTACCCGCCTGGAATTTATGGAAAGAAAAAACGGGTAATAATGAACCGCTGCGCCGCTGTATAACCGGCAACCGCTATTGGGATTTTAATTTAGATGGCCTTGCTCATTATGGGTTGATGCCAGATCTGTTGCAGGATTTAAAAAATATTGGCTTTACAAATCTGCAACTGGCTCCCTTATTTGGTTCTGCCGAAGACTACATTCAAATGTGGGAAAAAGCAGAATTATTAAAAAACACCATTAGAAACTAAATTTGTGCTATAACCCAAAAACCAAAAATGAAAAAACTAATTATTCTTTCAACAGCAATTTTTTTATTTGCCTGTAACAATGAAAAAAAACCGGCATCTGCCGATTCCGATAAAATAGTAAACGGTGAGCCCCCAGCCCCGTCATTAGAAACTACAACCGCAGACTACACATCCACCACCAATCTTACCTACAGCGTAGATGGAAAGGAAATAAAACATTCCGCTTCTTTATTAGTAACAAAAGACAAGGATAAGCTGCAGGCAGGTGTTGCATTTTTTTGTATGCTTACTTCCAATAGTGCAGCAGGTAATAATGAATCGGTTACGGTTAATTTTTTATTGGATACTAAACCCGGCACTTATCCGGTAGTAGGAAGAAGTTTTCAAAGAGGAAAAAATGCTGATGGAGAATTATTTGGTAGCATACTCGGTGGCAAACCAACACTTACCGAATACAAGGTAACTATTACGGAATGTAAAGACCTTGGTGATAATAATATTGGCGGTCATAAATGGAGCATCTCCGGCTATTGGGATCCAATGCCAATTAAGGCTATGCCGGTAATGCTAATGGATAAAACGAAGAACCATCCTGCAGAAGTGCAATTGGGCAAAGGCACATTTACTAATCTTACTTTTGATGATAATTGGGAAGAAATGATGGAAAAAGCCATGGATAAAATGAAGAAGAAAGGTTAAATACTTATTACCTGCAAAAAAACCGGCATTAAGTACTGCCGGTTTTATTATTGATTAATTTTTTTTACACCGCCATCATTTCTTCCAGCTTCATCACCAGTTCTGTTTTAGTAATCGGCACTCCCATTATTTTATTATAGCCTTTGGCATCCACCATGTACACATCCCGGATGATCTTTATCAACTGGCCATTATTTATCTCTGGAATTAATACCGTGTCGAAATTTTTAATAATGTCACCAAGGTTTTTCGGGAACGGACGAACATATCTTAAATGTGCATGACTGATGGCATGGCCTTTTCCTTGCAACTCCGCACAGGCACTTTTAATAGCACCATAGGTAGAACCCCAACCCAGCACTAATATCTTTCCTTTGTCTGGGCCGCTGTCCAGTTTTTGTTCCGGTATATAATCAGCAATCTTATCTACTTTTTCCTGTCTTATTCTCACCATTAGTTGGTGGTTCTCTGGTTCATAACTGATATTGCCCGTTACGTTTTGTTTTTCCAATCCACCAATGCGATGTTCTAATCCCGGTGTGCCGGGTATAGCCCATGGCCTTGTTAGTTTTTCATCCCGTAGATAAGGTTGAAACTTATCTTCATGATCGCCAAGTTCTGTTTTAAACTTAAACTGTATGGGCCGTAGTTGCTCCGCCGTTGGAAACTTCCATGGCTCTGCACCATTGGCAATATATCCATCACTTAAAAAAATAACCGGTGTCATATGTTGTACAGAAATTCTTACCGCCTCATACACTGCATCAAAACAATCAGCTGGTGTAGATGCAGAAACAATTGGCATCGGGCATTCGCCATTTCTTCCGTAGTATGCCTGCATTAAATCACTCTGCTCCGTTTTTGTGGGCAACCCTGTAGATGGGCCACCCCGTTGTATATTTATTATAATAAGAGGAATCTCCAGCATTACTGCCAAGCCCATGGCTTCACCTTTTAGTGCAATACCCGGACCGCTGGAAGTAGTAACTCCTAATGATCCACCATACGCCGCACCAATGGCAGAAGTAATCGCTGCTATTTCATCTTCAGCCTGGAAAGTTCTTACTCCAAAATTTTTATACTTACTCAACTCATGCAAAATATCAGATGCAGGAGTAATAGGATAAGAACCGAGAAATAATGGTAACCCACTTTTTTGCGAAGCAGCAATTAATCCATAGGTAACGGCAATGTTACCCATAATGGAACGATAAGTTCCAGGATCCATCTTTGCTTTTTCTACGGAGTAAGTAGTTGTAAATGTTTCAGTAGTATCTCCATAATTATAACCAGCCTGCAACACTTTTATATTGCTTTCCATAATGTCTGGCTTTTTACCAAACTTTTCTTTTAGAAAACCGATGGTATTGTCCATATCCCTGTTGTACATGAAATAAAGAAAACCGAGCACAAACATATTTTTGGCTCTGTCCTTTTCTTTCATCCCCATGGTAAAATCTTTCAACGCCTCTCTTGTCATCTTCGTCACATCCATCTTTATCACTTCATAATTATCCAGGCTGCCATTCTCCAATGGATTTTCTCCTTCTGGATAATTGGCCAGGCGAAGATTTTTTCCATCAAATCCATCGGTGTTTACAATGATCTTTCCGCCTTTTTTCAATTCGGAAAGATTGGTTTTTAATGCAGCGGCATTCATAGCCACCAGCACATCGCAGGCATCACCTGGAGTAAAAATTCTATCGCTGGAAAAACGAAGCTGGTATCCACTCACTCCGGGCAGGGTTCCTATCGGGGCTCTTATCTCCGCCGGAAAATCCGGAAAGGTAGAAAGATCGATACCAAGCATGGCTGTGTTGTTGGTAAACTGGGTACCGGTCAATTGCATACCATCGCCGCTATCACCGGCAAATTTTATAACTACGTCTTGTAAAACTTCCTGTTTTCTTGCCATTATTGAAAAAGTTGTACTGCGAATTTAAAACAACTAAGTTAGCAAAAGGGAGAAAAGATTAGCTGGTATTTTTATTGTATAAAAGAATATCTACAGCCTCAATAAGTTGTTTAACAAATATATATTCAAGGTCATTGCTCCTGGCCGGTTCGTTCGCTTTTTTGCCTGTTTGATTTTTGCTGGATTGCTTAATGGTGTCTGAACTGCCGGGTACAGAAACCACTAATAATTAATGCCACTATACTTCCAAAAATCCTTTTCTTTTTTTATATTGCTTAGATAATTAAAACTATGAGTAATCCCTTGAAACTATTTCTGCTTATCAGCCTGCTGATACCTGTATTTAGTTTGGCGCAAAATGATGATGATATTTTTGAAGCCAACCGACTTAAAAAAACTTTTCCGGATGATCGTGTAGCTGCCACCATTGTAGAAGAAGACTTTCAGTTTAACAAAGGCCGCAGCGAGGATAAACTGCCGGTAGTAACTGCCATCCGAAATACCGGCATCAACTTTCTGGCATTAAGAGAGAGAGCCGGCATCCAGTACTTTGATTTTTATAATTCATTTGTAAAGATCACTTCCTTCAAACAGCTGGAGAAAATGAAAGGCATGTTTGGCACCAAGAAAAATTACAACGTGGGTTATGCCATTGATCGTTCTGCCAGCTCCAGCGAAATATTTTCGGATGATAGCCGGGTAAAGTATTTCAACATCGGCTTCTCCGGCTATGGTGATATTACCAGGGTGGAAACAGAAAAAAAATACCTTGATAGCAAATACCTCACCTCCGTTTATTTTCATAGCTGGTTTCCTGCCAAAGAAAAGATCATTCGCATTAAAGTACCTGATTGGCTGCAACTGGACATCCGGGAATTCAACTTTGCCGATTATAAAGTTGTAAAACAGAAAACCCAGGAAAAAGGATACACTACTTATTCTTACAAATTGCAAAATCTGCTGGCCATGAAAAGTGAGTCGAGGGGAATAGGCGCTGCATACCAGTATCCGCATGTAGTGCTGGTAGTAAAATCTTTTAACAATGATGGTAAAACAGAAAAAGGATTTGGTGATGTCGGCGATCTATACAACTGGTATAATTATCTATATAAAAAAAGTGTAAACAAACCAGATGAGTTCAAATCGAAAGTGACAGAACTTACTAAAGGCAAAACCAATGATATTGATAAAGTAAAAGCCATTTTCTATTGGGTGCAGGATAATATCCGCTACATCGCATTTGAAGATGGATTGGCCGGTTTTATTCCAGCTACTGCGCAGGATGTGTATAAAACAAAATATGGCGATTGCAAAGGCATGGCCAACCTGGTAACCGAAATGCTGAAAGTGGCAGGGCTTGAAGCCTATCTTACCTGGATAGGAACAAGGCATATTCCTTATGACTACACACTTCCTTCATTAGCTGTAGACAATCATTGTATAAGCACAGTTATTTTGGCGGGAAAAGAATATTATTTAGATGGCACCGAAAAATATATACCCTTTGGAGATTATGCATGGCGCATACAAGGCAAAGAAGTATTGATTGGTAAAGGAGAAAAGTATGAAGTGAAAAAGGTGCCGGTAGCTGATAAAGAAAAAAATAAAATTCTTACACAAACAACTTTTAAGTTAAAGGACAATGTTTTGACCGGCCATGTAAAAGCTACATTGAGTGGCGAGCAGCGGACCAACTTCCACCAGTATTATCATGATCTGCCAAATGATGATAAGAAAAAAATGATCCAACGATTTCTTGAATTTGGCAATAGAAACCTTACGGTAAGTAATGTAAAAACATCTGACCTGAGTAACAGGGAAATACCAGTGGTGGTAGAAGGTGATATTGACCTGAGCAATTATGTGATCACTGAAGACAAAGAAATTTATCTCGGCATAGATTTTTATCCGGAAGACCTGAGAGGATTAAATCCTGATAAAGACCGCCAGCAAGATTATGCACTACACTCCAGCTATGTAGCACAGGATGAAACAGAATTGATATTACCAGTGGGATATAAAGTGGTATCCACTCCTGCCGCTATCAATGAAAAAGCAGAAGACTACGAAATAAGCGGCTCCTATACCATCAAAGACAATAAAGTAATTTTTAAGAAAGTATTAGCCTTCAATACCGGCCGCATCCGCAAAGCTGATTTTGAAAACTGGAAAGCATTTACAAAAAAGCTGAAAGATTTTAATAGCAACCTGGTATTGATTAAGAAACCTTGATTTATTTGTAGTCAACCATAACAACTAATTTAAAAACGAACCCTGGTGTTTTATGAAAAAAAATATTTACCTGGTTTTATTTTCTTTACTATCAGTAACCGTGATGGCTCAGGATGATGACGACACCTTCTCTCCTTCCAAGCTGGAATCCATTGCTAAAAACATGAAAATGGTTTGGGATGATGGAGATGGAGACTTCACAGTTTCTGCCACTCCTGAAAAGTGGAAAGAAGAAAGCGGTGTTATCATTGCACAAAAAACAAAATTTGCTTTTGATAAAGATGCTAATAAACTGGCGGTGTATGAAATTACCCGTCGTCGAATTAAGCTGATAGATAGAGATGCTGTAAATTCTTACTCGTCTGTTTATTTCCGCATCGGCTCCACCAGTGATGGTGCGGGAATAAAAGTGATAAAAGCAAATGGCACCGTGCAGGATGTATCGCTGCGCAATGCCGTATTTGTAGAAGACCTGGATGATGTACCAAGCACTTTTACTCCATACATTGGCAAAGCAAATACTACGTATGATAAAAGTAAGAGCCGTGTCATCTTTTATAAAATAGCTGTGCCTGATCTTGATCCAGGGGATATTATTGACTATGGAACCATTTTCTATGATGACAACACCGTGAAGAAGATGAGCTATATAGAATTTGATCCTATCTATTTTGTTTGCACAAGAGAATACCCGGTGCTAAGTCAAAAATTTGAAATAGACACTGATAACAATTCGTTTGTAAATTCAAAATCTACCATGGGTGCTCCGGTGTTTAAAGAAACTGGTAATGCAAATGCTGAATATGCATGGGAAGATCGCAACAGAGAAAAAATAAGTGATACCCGTTGGGTAAATCGGTTGGTGGAATTACCGATGCTGAAATTTCAAATAGTATTTTCAAAAAGTGAGAACCGTTCTGATCTTTTTATTGGCGACCGTGGTGAGCTGAAGCAAAATATTAGTCCCGATGAGCTTGCCAAAAAAATGAACAACCTGTATAATCGGTTGGATGGATCTTATTATTACACTATGGCCAAATCATATCTTAAGCAAATTGGCTATGCAGATATGCGGGATGAAGATTTTATACAAAAATCATATTACATACTCCGGCACATGTCCTACTACAGGGCCAATGGATTCTCCAGTGAGTTGTTTGCTTCCTGCTTAACGCAGTGTCTTGATCTGAAAAAAATTCCTTACGATCTGATAGTAACTACACCGGCCACTCTTACTAAACCAGAAAATATAATTTTTAGAACAGAACCGGAATGGATGGTAAGGGTGAAGGATAAATATATTTTCAATGCCACTCTTTTTTCTAACCCCTATGATATGAAAGAAGAGTTTTTAAATACCCCTGCCTATATTATTTCATTGGGGAAAAATCCAACTGCCACACCCATTACTTTACCCGGCAGCAAGTGGGAGGAAAATGTTTTGACAAATACCGTAACAGCTTCTATAGATACAGCAGGCCGGATGTTTGTAACTAACCAGGCTGCTTCTACTGGTATGACCAAAATGTTTTATAATACCGAAGGCCTTATTTACACTACGGCATTAGATGATGATCATCGCAGCTACGGAGGTGAAGATGATACAAGAAGTGGAATGAGAGGTGCTTCCTTAGACAGCTACGAAGACAAGCTGCGGGAAAGAAAGAAAGAAGATAAAACCCGCAAGCTGGAATACATGAAGAAAGAATTGGAAGGTGAATATGATAACGTAGCGGCGTACAATGAATTTGTGTTGAACTCCGACGGAAGAACCTGGAGAAAACAGGAATTGAATTATACCAGCAAATTTGAATTGGCCGATATGGTAAAGAAAGCTGGGGCTAACTTATTGGTATCTGTACCGGCTCTTATTGGCGACCAGTTATATATTTCGCAGGATGATAGAAAAAGAGAAGTAGATGCCGACATGAGTTTTCCCCGCAGCTATAGAAATGTGATCAACTTTACCATACCCGAAGGATACAAAATAGTGGGCATCCAAAACCTAAATACGAATATTGATAACGAAGCCGGCACTTTTGCAGTAGTAGCCACATTGGAAGGCAATACACTAAACATACTTACCAAAAAGATATACAAGCAGATGACAGTTAAAAAAGAGAACTGGAATAAGCTGGTAGACATGCTGGATGCTGCTTTCAATTTTACACAGAAGAAAGTTTTGTTGAAAAAGATATAATTACAGTTCTCTCTTTTTTTTTCCAAAAGTGAAAAAGGCACTGAAAAGATTTTAACTAAAAAGGAACCCGTCTCAGTAAAATAATACCAAGACAACCTCCTTTCCAAAATCAATAACACAACGCTGCAATCAATACAGTTCGAAACGATCGGCGTTCATTACTTTATTCCAGGCTACAATAAAATCATACACAAATTTTTGCTGCGCATCTGCACAGGCATAAACTTCTGCAATGGCTCTCAGCTCAGTATTGGAACCAAAGATCAGATCCACTCTTGTACCGATCCACTTAATACCACCTTTTGTACGATCGCTGCCTACAAATACATCATCCGATTCGGAAGCTGCTTTCCAGGTTGTACCTAAGTCCAATAAGTTCACAAAGAAATCATTGGTGAGTGATTCAGGACGAGTAGTGAATACTCCGTTCTGTGATTGATCGAAATTGGTATTTAATACCCGCATACCTGCAACCAGTACCGACATTTCCGGTGCTGTTAAATTCAAGAGTTGTGCTTTATCGATCAACAACTCTTCTACCGATACGGTATATTTTGTTTTTGCATAATTGCGGAACCCATCTGCCTGCGGCTCTAACACAGCAAATGATTCTACATCGGTTTGTTCCTGTGTAGCATCTGTACGTCCTGCTGTGAATGGAACAGTTACAGTATGACCTGCATTGCTGGCTGCTTTTTCTATTCCTGCATTACCAGCTAATACAATTAGGTCGGCAATTGAAACTTGTTTACCAGCCTGTGCTTTATTAAATTCAGTTTGAATATTCTCCAACACTGTTAGCACTTTTGCTAATTGCGCAGGATTATTTACTCTCCAATCTTTCTGCGGTGCGAGGCGAATGCGGCCACCATTTGCACCACCTCTTTTATCCGACCCACGGAAGGTAGATGCAGATGCCCATGCTGTTGAAACTAATTCTGACACTGTTAATCCGGAAGCAAGTATTGCAGCTTTCAGTGCAGCAACATCATTATCATCTACCAGTTGATGTGCAACTACCGGAACAGGATCTTGCCAGATCAATACTTCAGCAGGAACTTCTGCGCCGAGGTAACGGGCCCTTGGTCCCATATCTCTATGCGTTAGTTTGAACCATGCTCTTGCAAATGCATCGTTGAATTCATTCGGGTTTTCTAAAAATCTTCTTGATATCTTTTCGTAAGCAGGATCAAATAGTAATGATAAATCGGTAGTGAGCATAAATGGCTGGTGCTTTTTTGATGCATCATGTGCATCAGGTACTAAACCAGCCCCTGCATCATCTTTTGGTTTCCATTGGTGAGCACCTGCGGGACTTTTGGTTAGTTCCCACTCATACCCGAATAAGTTTTCAAAATAATTATTGCTCCATAGAGTTGGTGTGGTAGTCCATGCACCTTCTAATCCGCTGGTGATAGTAGCAGCTCCATTACCTGTACCAAAACTATTTTTCCAACCCATGCTTTGTTCTTCAATACCTGCGGCTGCTGGTTCTTTACCAACAAACTTAGTGGGATCAGCAGCACCATGTGTTTTTCCTAATGTATGCCCACCTGCGATTAACGCAACTGTTTCTTCATCATTCATAGCCATACGGCCGAAAGTTTCCCGAATATCATGCGCCGCTAAAATAGGGTCTGGGTTGGCGTTGGGGCCTTCCGGATTTACATAGATCAATCCCATTTGAACAGCTGCTAAAGGGCTTTCTAATTCACGGTCACCTGAATAGCGATGCTTATCACCCAACCATTCTTTTTCAGAACCCCAATACACATCTTCCTGTGGCTCCCATACATCTTCTCTTCCACCGCCAAAACCAAAGGTTTTAAAACCTGCCGATTCTAATGAACAGTTACCGGCAAGTATCATCAGATCTGCCCATGAAATTTTTTTACCATATTTCTGCTTGATTGGCCATAATAACAAACGGGCCTTATCAAGATTCGCATTATCAGGCCAGCTATTTAGTGGTGCGAAACGTTGCGTACCTGCGCCGGCACCACCACGACCATCAGCAATACGATAAGTTCCTGCACTATGCCAGGCCATACGAATGAACAAGCCTGCATAACTACCATAGTCGGCCGGCCACCAATCTTGCGACGTCGTCATCAATTCCAAAATATCTTTCTTTACTGCGCTGAGGTCAAGACTTTTAAAAGCTTCGGCGTAATTGAATTCTTCTCCCATTGGGTTTGATAGGGAAGAATGTTGCCGGAGGATGTTTAGTTTTAATTGGTTGGGCCACCAGTCACGGTTGCGGGGGCCGCTACCGGCTGCTTGTTTTAATGCTCCTCCATGAAAGGGGCATTTGCTTAAATCACCCTTTGGGATGCGATCTCCATCACCTTCATTTTTAATGGCACTTAATGGTGGGGCCTCTTCTTTTTTTGTATCCATTATTTTGTGGTTTTATAGTATAAATATTATAGAGTAAAAATATCGAGGATAAATCAAAAAGATTATCTATTTAATTTATAAACTCATAGATAAAAACTATGTAGGCATTCTTCTGAAGCAACTACGTTATTCTTCAGTGCCAGATAAAATATTTAGGTAACAGGGCTGCTTGTTACTTACAAATTATGGCTCAACTTACCCCCTGCCATCCAATAAACCGCCAAGAATACCTTCTTCTTTACGATTATTAGTACCATACGCATATTTGTAGGAAAAAAATAGTCGAAAGCCAATTCCTAGTTCCGTTGTAAAATCGGTTGATAATTTTACTTTGAATAAACCCAATAGCTGGAATTCTTAACTTTTCAGGATTTATTACCGTATCCGATTTTTTGAATTTCGGAGGCAGCCACCTTATTGGTATTTCTCTTACCAAAGATACCCATACCATACACCTTCTGCCTGCTTCATTTCTTTCCCTATCTCATCATACTTTAATTTTTCTTTAACCACCAACTATTATGAAACCAGTTTTTTGCTATCTACTTTCATGCAAGGAAATAAAATACCTCCACACCCAACATGGACCTCCCCTCCTCCGCCGATGAAGGCGAACCTGCCAAAACGATAATTCGTTTCAGTAAAATTGTTATTGCCTTTTTGTTACTTACTTCTCCCTTTGCCTGCCGGCAAAAAAAAGAAGTGGTGATCGCTACACCTAAAGTAGATAGCATAGCGATTAAACTGGAACAGTTGCACAAAGCCGATTCAATGGTACATCACAAAAAGCCAACAAAAAAGATCTACATCACATTTGATGATGGGCCCAACAAAGGCACACTAAATGTGCTGAAAGTAGTAAAGGAAGAAAACATCACCGCCAGTTTTTTCATTGTGGGCAAGCATGTATTTGATAGTCCTCAGCAAACAGCTGTGTGGGAAGAGTTGAAAGCAGACTCTAGCATTGAACTCTGCAATCATAGTTATACCCATGCATTAAATAAGTATGCAAAATTTTACCAGGAACCCCTAACAGTGATCAATGATTTTGAGCAGAACCACCAACTATTACAACTGGATAATAAAGTGGTTCGTATGCCCGGCCGCAATGCATGGCGAATAGACTCTATTGATGTTACCGATATTTATGAAAGCAGGGCAGCTATTGATTCTGTTCACCATGCAGGGTTTGAAGTACTTGGCTGGGATATTGAATGGAATTTTGACCATAAGACTTTAACGCCAGACGCAGATACGGCCTTGCTGTTACGTCGTATCCATAACTTACTGCAATCGCAACAAACAAAAACTGCCGGCCACCTGGTGCTGCTGGCACATGATCAGTCTTTTCAAAAAGTGGAGAGCATTGAAATGCTTCGTTATTTTTTAAGAGAATTAAAAAATGATGCAACGTATGAGTTTATGATAGCCAGTGAATATCCTGGTATCAAAAAATAAAAACATTTTATTTTTTTAAAGTAATAATTAAAAAGAGCTGCCACTAAAATGAGGCAGCTCTTTTTGTATGTTGCAAAAAAAATTATTACTCTCGTCCATCAAACATATTTCCCAATCCACCCAGCACACCACCTTCTTCTTTCCGTTTGTAAGTGCCATAAGCCATTATACGTCCGGCCAGCCGGCTGATGGGTAATGATTGTATCCAAACCTTGCCCGGGCCTTGTAGTTTTGCAAAGAACAATCCTTCACCTCCAAACAAAACATTTTTAACACCCCGCACCATTTCTATTTCAAAATCAATGGTAGGCATATAAGCCACCAGGCAACCGGTATCAACTTTCAGTATTTCACCCTGTTTCAATTCTTTTTCAATAATAAAACCCCCGGCATGCATAAAAGCCATTCCATCGCCTTCTATTTTTTGCATAATAAAACCTTCGCCTCCAAAAATGCCCACTCCTAACCTTCGTTGAAAATGAATGCCCACACTTACTCCTTTGGCTGCACATAAAAATGCATCTTTCTGCGCAATGATCGTTCCGCCCAATTGCTGCAGATCCATAGCTATTATTTTACCGGTGTAAGGGGAAGCAAAACTCACTTTCTTTTTTCCCTGCCCTGAGTTGGTAAAGGCAGTCATAAATAAACTTTCACCCGTCAATACTCTTTTCCCGGCACTCACCAATTTGCCAAAAAAACCGCTTGGTTGCTGTGCTGATCCATCTCCAAAAATTGTTTGCATCTGTATGCCATCATCCATCATCATCATAGCACCGCTTTCGGCAATGGCCGTTTCGTTCGGGTCCAGTTCTAATTCTACAAATTGTAATTCTTCTCCATAAATTTTAAAATCTATTTCATGGTTGTTTCGCTGGTTCATAGTTAAAAATTTTGACCAAAGTTAAATCTCTGGCAGATTGATTTATACAGATTAACATGGATTTTAATGGTGTAAAAGCCGCCCTTCCTAAAAATGATAAATGGTGCTGTTTTCACCGGCATATTCGTTACTTTTCCTCTCCGCCTGCAAGGCAGGTTATCTTTTAAAAAATTAATAATATGAAACAACGGTTGCTCCTATTAGTCGGCTTTACCATTTCAGTACAAGTATCGGTAAATGCTCAAACAAAGCTGGTGGAAAAAATCACCAAACAAGGGAATGAGATTGTTATCCCTTACGAAAAATATGTGTTGCCAAACGGTTTGACATTGGTGGTGCATGAAGATCATAGTGATCCGGTGGTGCATGTGGATGTTACCTACCATGTTGGTTCTGCACGGGAAGAAATTGGTAAGTCGGGTTTTGCTCACTTCTTTGAACACATGATGTTTCAGGGTAGTGATAATGTTGGCGATGAACAACATTTTAAAATTGTATCAGATGCGGGTGGCACACTCAATGGAAGTACCAACCGTGACCGTACTAATTATTATGAAACAGTACCCAGCAATCAATTAGAAAAAATGCTGTGGCTGGAAGCTGACCGCATGGGATTTTTATTAGATGCTGTTACACAAAAGAAATTCGAGAACCAACGTTCTACTGTAAAAAATGAAAGAGGACAGAATTATGATAATCGTCCGTATGGTTTGGCTGGGGAAACTGCTTCAAGAAGTTTATATCCCTATGGCCATCCTTACTCCTGGTTAACGATTGGATATGTAGAAGATCTGAATAGAGTGAATGTAGATGATCTTAAAAATTTCTTTTTAAGATGGTATGGACCTAACAATGCTACTGTAACTATTGGTGGTGATGTTAAAACTGCTGAAGTAGTAAAATTGGTAGAAAAATATTTTGGTGTAATTCCCCGTGGCCCCGAAGTAAAACCTGTGGTAGTACCTCCGGCTGTGTTAACGGCAGACCGCTATGTTTCTTACACAGATAATTATGCAAAACTTCCGATGCTGTTAATTCAGTATCCAACTGTTCCCAACTATCATAAAGATATGGGTGCATTGGCTTGCCTTGCACAGGTATTGGGGCAAGGAAAAAATTCTATCCTCTATCAGCAATTAGTAAAAAAACAATTGGTGTTGCAGGCAAATGCTTTCAGCCAACTATCAGAGCTGGCTGGAGAAATGGGTATTCAATTGATTCCATCTCCCGGTAAATCATTAGCCATGATCGATAGCTTATATAGAAATGCATTGGATTCATTTGAAGCAAGAGGCGTTACCGATGATGACATTGCAAAATTCAAAGGTGGTATTGAAGCACAACAAATAAATGGACTGCAAAGTGTATCTGGAAAAGTTTCGCAATTGGCAGCCTTCCAAACATTTTCCGGCAATCCTAATAAAATTGCCGACCTGATAAAAATGTACCAGGCAGTAACTAAAGAAGATGTGATGCGGGTTTACAATCAATACATGAAAGATAAACATGCAGTTTACCTGAGTGTATTGCCAAAGGGCCAGGAAAAAATGATTGCCGCAGCTGATAATTATAAAGTTGATTCCTCGGTGTACAATTCACCGGATTATGGATATGCCGGATTGAAGTATGCAAAAGCAAAAGATAATTTTGATCGCAAAAAAACTCCGGGCAATGGTGCCAACCCAACGGTTAAAGTGCCGAAGTTCTGGAGAAAGGATATGCCCAATGGTGTACGGATGATAGGAACGGAAACTTCTGAGATACCAACTGTTACGATGACGATCACTATTCCTGGTGGGCACTTACTCCAGGCAAATGACACTTCAAAAATTGGTTTGGCAGGTATTTTCGGTGCCATGATGAATGAAGACACTAAAAATTATACAGCAGAACAAATGGCTGTTGAATTACAAAAGTTAGGCAGCAGTATTAATGTAGGTAGCAACTTTGATGGCATCACATTTAATATTCAATCATTAAAAAAGAACCTGGACAAAACATTAGCTCTTGTGCAGGAAAGAATGTTGAATCCAAAGTTTACTGAATCTGCATTCAGCCGAATTCAAAAACAAGAGTTGGAAGGATTTAAACAAGCCAAAGCAGATCCAGCTGCTGTAGCGAATGCTGTTTTTGCCAAAATAAATTATGGCCCCAACAGTATATTAGGAATGAGTGAAGATGGAACAGAGCATACTGTTCGCAATATGAAATTACAAGATGTAGAAAATTATTATAACAACTTCATCACTTCGCAAGGGACGAAGGTGGTAATAGTAGGTGATGTAAAGCAGCAGGAAGTTTTACCCAAACTTGCCTTTCTGAATAAATTACCCAATAAAAAAATTGATCTGCCGAAAGTAAATGCCACTGCATCAGTTGTAGATAAAACAAAAGTGTATTTGGTGGATGTACCTAAAGCTGCCCAATCACAATTCAGAGTAGGCTATGCTACTGGTTTGAAATATGATGCCACCGGCGATTATTACAAAGCAAGATTGATGAATTATAATCTGGGTAGTGATTTCAACAGCCGCTTGAATCTGAACCTTCGGGAAGATAAGGGCTGGACCTATGGTGCCCGTAGTTCTTTTACAGCAGATGAACACACTGGTGAATTTGAATTCAGTTCCGGCATCCGTGCAGATGCAACGGACAGTGCATTGGTAGAAGTGATGAAAGAAATTACAAATTACCGGACTAATGGTATTTCCGAACCAGAGTTGAAGTTCATGAAAAACTCATTAGGGCAAAGAGATGCATTATTATATGAAACAGGAATTCAGAAAGCAGGTTTTATTGGTCGGATACTAGATTATAATTTACCGGCTAATTATGTAGATCAGCAAAATAAAATACTGGCTAAACTTACTAAACAGGAAGTAGATGCCGTAGCTAAGAAAATGTTGAAGCCTGAAAAGATGAATATCTTATTGGTAGGTGATAAAGCCAAAATATACGAAGGTGTAAAAAAGCTTGGCTATGAAATAATAGAGCTGGATGCAGATGGAAAGAAAATAGAGAAGAAAGGATTTTGATAAGTAATTAATTTAAAAAAAGTACAACCGCCTCAACAGGGCGGTTTTCTTTTTTTTAACAATTCAGGAGCAGCAGCTTTGCCAAAAAAATAGTTACTTACTATTCTAAACTTTTACAACCATGAAAAAAAACATACTGCTTCTAACAGCTCTTTCGGTGTTTACTATTTCTTCTTTCTCACAGAAGAAAGAAGAAATAAACTTTTCTGACCCATTCCAAATTGACAGTTCAGAATATTTCATTATCCCAAGAATGATTGATAATGAGAATGACCATCTTTATGGGAAAGGGAAAGGTTATCTGCCATGGGGAAATTATAACGATATTATTTTTTACAATGCGCAGACAAATACGGCAAAACCCCTTTTTGGAAAAATTTTAGTTATTATTTCAACCTTTAGGGAAAGAAGCTACAATTATTACGAAAAGCCAAAGGAAACACCTGCTAATTTTCTTGATAAACACATTATATACCTGGCAAGAACGGAGAATTTCAATAATGATGGGGCACTGGATTCGGAGGATCCTCTGTATATATTTATTTCCACCAAAAGAGGAGAAGGCTTAAGGCAAATTACACCTAATGGATTTAATGTAATATCATGGACAATATCAAAGGATAAAAAATTCATTCTGGTGAAGCTCCAAAATGATAAAAATGGTAACAAAAAATTTGGGCAGGGCGATGATCAGGTCTACTATCGCATTGACCTTCATGATGACATTAAACAGATAAAAACATACCAGATAATGCTCTAGTACCAAAAAAAATAAGCGGCCCGCAAAAGAGAGCCGCTTTTTTCATAACCAAAACCAACCATTTTATTGACAAAGCCTAAACCTTTTTTGCTGCATATTTTGGCTTTCCTAACCATACTTTTTTTCCTTGTATTCTTCTTACCAAAAACATGATACCAACAAAGATGAAAAAGAAAGGACCCAGGAAACCAAGCAAGGCAATAAATTTACCGCCATAGAATTTCTCCATCGGCCTTTTCAACCTTTCGGCCATCAGGTACATACTTGGCACCATTACCAGTGTGAGGAAGAAAGAGAATATCAAACCAAAGATGATGGTCCAGCTCAACGGACCCCAGAACACCACACTATCTCCACCAAAGAAAATATTGGGACGAAGATGCTGGAACAATCCTGCAAAATCAATATTGAAACCAACAGCCAGTGGCAACAAACCTAAGATAGTAGCAACTGCAGTAAGCAATACCGGGATGATCCTGATCTTACCAGCCTGTATCGCCGCCTCTCTTGTCCGCATACCCCTTCCACGAAGCTCATCTGTAAATTCTATAATAAGAATACCATTTTTAATTACAATACCTGCCAATCCTACTATACCAACCAGTAACATGATGGTGGCAATCGTCATTCCGGTAAAAGCATACCCAAGCAGTACACCAATTACAGAGAAGAAAATTTCTGTAATAACAATAAATGGTTTGCTCATACTATTAAACTGCAATACCAGAATTAAAAATATAAGACCAATAGCAATGAGAAATGCTGTGCCCAAAAATGATTGTGTCTCTTTTTCCTGTTCACTCTGTCCGCTTAGCTTAATGGTAACATCAGCCGGAATTTTTTCTCTGCTTTTAAAGTCTTCGATCTTCGATTGCAACTGTGTAGTAATACCGGTAACCATCGTTGGATCCAATACATTACCCTGTAATTGAATCGTACGTTTTACATTTTTTCTTTTTACACCACCAGTGGTATTGGTATAATCAATAGTGGCTACAGCACTCAGGGGTATAGATTTTACCTGCATGGTATTCATATCCATAAAGGTGATACGCATAGCCATCAGGTCGCCAATGTTATTCCGCATAGCATCGGTGTATCTTAATTGTATTTTATATTCATCTTCCCCATCTTTTATCTTACTCACTTCTTTTCCAAATACAGCTGTTCGTAATTCCATACCCACCTGCCCGGTACTAATGCCTTCCATCATAGCTCTTTCTCTATCTACATTCACCGATATTTCCGGGTTACTCAGATCCACATCTGGCTGTAGATTCTCTATTCCTTCAATACGGTTTGTATCCAGGTAATTAAATAACCGCTTGGCCACATCAGAAATATTTTCAAAATTATCTCCTACTACTTCCACATTCACCGGCGGATCAGTGGGCGGACCGCCATCTTCCTGTGCTACTTCCACATTGGCTCCGGGTATTCCCTGTACCGCTACACGGATAGAATCTTTAATAGGCATTGTTCTCTTACCATGTCGTTTTTCAAACTCCACAAATGAAATTTGAATACGACCAAGGTTGGACTGCACACTTCTATTATTATCTCTTGGATTGTTAGCACTTACTGCCACATTGGTTATCACACTTTCTACAATACTGCCGGGGGTGCCGGGCTTGATGTTTTCTTTTTCCAAAACCTTCTCCACTCTTTTTTCTAATACTCTTGTAATACTGTCAGTATATTTTACATCCGTACCCACTGGTAGTTTCAGATATACATACACAAAATTGGGATCACCGCTGGGGAAGAAAGTAGATTTTGTTCTGCCGGCACTGATACTTGCCATCAACAATCCAATCGCTACAATAAAAATTCCAAACAAAGAGATGAAAGTATACACCGGTCTTCTGCCTGTTAATATCCAACGTAGCAATTTTTCATAACGGTTCATCAGTTTAGGCAATGATCTTTTTTGAAAACGATGTATCAGATCATTCAGCACATATGCATTCAACACCATCAGTATTGCCATCAACAATAAAAAATTAGCAATGCCATGCATACCGGGCAGGTGTAAAAGAATACCTCCTACTAAAAAAACTATGAACCATTTATTTCTAAAGACCGCCTTCTTTGGTTTTTCAAATTCCTTTCCTTCCGGCTTCATAAAGCTTACAGCAAAAACCGGGTTGAAGAAAAATGCAACGATCAGTGAAGCTGCCAATGTAAGGATTAGCATCGTTGGCAGGTAGATCATAAACTTACCGATCAATCCTTTCCAGAATAATAAAGGGAAGAATGGAGCTAACGTAGTGGCTGTACCAGCTAATACAGGAATGAATACTTCACCCGCCGCTTCTTTTGCACTTCGGACTATCGGCACTTTACCATTATTATAAATACGGTGAGTGTTTTCTATCACCACTATCGCATCGTCCACTATTATTCCTAATCCGAATAACAGGGCAAAGAGTACAATAAAATTCAATGTAACACTTGTACCTACGATGGCATCTGCAACTGGTAAAAAAAGAAAAGCCACAAATACACTTAGTGGTACACTCAGTGCCACAAAGAATGCATTGGTAACTCCCATGAAGAACATAAGGATCAACAACACCAGTACAAAACCGATGATGATGGTATTGATCAATTCATTGAAGGATGTTTTTGTTTGCTTGCTGGTATCACCCGTAAATTCTACCCGAAGATTATTTGGCAGCTCATCGTTCTTTTGCATCTCTGCCACCACAGCTTTTACTTTATCGGCAGCATTGATCAGGTTTTCACCAGATCTTTTTACAATATTCAGAGTTACCACATTCTTACCATCCAGCCGGGCATAGCTTTCTTTATCCCGGATAGTATCTTTCAGTTCTGCAATATCCCGCAGATAAACAGCAGCTCCTTGTGAACTACTCCTTACCACAATATTTTGCATATCAGCAAGGGTAACAAACTGCCCCTTTACTTTAAGGGTACGCTGCATATTCCCTACTTCAATCAATCCACCCGTTATATCGTTATTCTCCCGGCTGATCGCATTTTCAATATCCATAAAGCTGATCCTGGAAGCTGTCATCTTATATGGATCTACATTCACCTGTATTTCTCTTTCTGGTGCACCTACAATTTCAGCTCTTGTTACTTCACCCAGTTCTTCTATTTTATCCTGCATCTTATCCGCATACACTTTCAGCTTCATGGCATCATAATCACCGCTGATGTTTACAAACATGATGGGCATTTCACTAAAAGCAAACTCCTGCACATTAGGTTCTTGTGTTAGGTCTGTTGGCAAATCTGTCCGGGCTTTATCTATCGCATCTTTTACTTTTTGTTTGGCCAGTTCTGTTTTTACATCGGTATCAAACTCTACTACTATTAGACTATAATCGGCCTGCGATGTACTTTGTATCTTATTTACTTTGGCCCCACTAATGCCTTTCAATTGTTTTTCAATGGGCCTTGTTACCAGGTTCTCAATATCCTTTGGTGAATTACCAACATACACCGTAGCCACAGAAATAGTTGGTACTACAATATCCGGAAACTGCTCCTTGGGCATCGACATAAATTTCATCATCCCAAAAATGGTAACGATAATAGCAATGATGTACACAGCCGTTTTATTGTCTACTGCCCAACTGGTCAGCTTAAACTCTTTAAATTTTGTAGAGACCCCTTCTAATAGTTGCTTCATCTGAAATATTTTTATTCGTCAATTGTTGCGGGATGTAGCCGAAGTAAACTTCCCGTTATAAATTATTTTATTAACCAGCGACAGTACTACTATCATCGTCAGTTGCGTCGCACCCTTGTACTTTCTGTTCGCTACTGAGCATTTGTAAATAATCTCCTTCAATACAAAATGCATTTACTGCTATCATCTTTACGACGGGTTTCACCCATCGCTATTCAAATTCAACCCTTTCAAGGTTTCCAAATTCACTACTCACCATTCACCTTCTTAATTCGTAGTCACCGATTGTCCATCATACACCGTCTGGTATCCTTCAGTAATAATTAATTCGCCGCCGCTTAAGCCACTTTTTATTTCTATCAATCCATTGTAAGCTTCACCAACGTTTACTACTTTTTTGCGGGCCACCATTTTATCCCCTGACTTTTCCATCACATATACATATTTATTTTTCTCATCACTCTGTACCACATTTACCGGCACAGCTATGGCAGCTTTAGCTTCATAGTCTAAAATTTTCATCGTTGCTATCTGGTTTGGCTTCAACCATGGATCAGATGGAAGCTTTGCTTCCGTAATAAATGATCTTGTTTTTGGATCTATTGAAGCACCGACAACAGAAATAACAGACTCATAAGCAGGTTTACCACTTTCAGCAACCACCACTTCTACTTTATCTCCCTTCTTTACTTTAGCTATATAATTATCCGGAACATTTGTAACTATTTTAAGATTACCGCTATTTACTATACGAATACCTGCGCCGGGCATTGCTGCACTTTGTGGCGAGAAGAATTCTCCAACTTTTACGTTCATCTCATCCACCACTCCACTTATACCTGCATATACATTCGACATGTTCGCTTGTTCCCTCGCCATGCCTACCTGTGCATTCGCAGCTCTTAGTTGACTTTGCAATGCATCTACATCAGCTTTCGCATTAATCACTTGTATTTCTGCACCAATATTTTGTTTCCAAAGGTTCTGGTAACGTTCATATACTGTTTGTGCCTGTGCTAATCTTGCTTTTAACACACCAGTTTGTTGCTGCGCAGCAATTACGCTTTGTCTTGCCATCGCATCATCCAGTTTTAATATCAATTGTCCTTTACTTACTCTGCTGCCCAATTGTACATAAACAGCCTTCACTTGCCCGCCCTGACCTGATGGTGCTACATAAGCCATACCTTCCGCATCTATCTTTCCTTGTAGTTCTATATAGTGAGTGAAGTCTTGTATTCTCAAAGTATCTACTGATACTAATTTTTTCACCTGCTGTGCTGCTGTAGGATCCACTTTTGAAATTTCATCTTCCAGTTTGCGGATGTCGGCATCCAACGTACTTTTTTCTTTCTTCAGCTTTTCCAGCTTTACTCTTAAATCATTTACTGCTCCTTTCTTTTCTTTTCCACCTGAGTTGCTGCAGGAGACAAGCAAGAAAGTGCTAAGAGTAATAATTCCGAATGCTTTGATAATCCTTTTCATATAATTTGTATTAGTCGTGTTTTCTTTTATTTATTTATAGCTTGCCAGTGGCTTTCATAAAATCTACTTTAGCAATGATGGCATCATACAATGCCGTGATATAATTTGTTTGTGCTGTTTTCATATCTGTCTGTGCTGTATTAATATCCGTTTGAGAACCCAATCCCATTTCATATTTCTTTTTTGTTTGCTGGTATACTTTTTCAGCCAGATCCATGTTTTGTTTTTGAAAATCCATGGTAGTGATGGCGGTGGTATAATTATTCCGGGCTACCTGCACTTCATTATCAATAGCCAGCTTTAATGATTCTATCTGGTTTTCCGTTTTCTTTACTTCCAACTTAGCCTGTGCTATTTTAGATTTTGTAAAGAAGCCATTAAAAATCGGGATGCTTACATTCAGGTTGACAGATGAAATGGTAAACCAATCACCTTTGCCGAAGAAATTCCATTGATTACGTTGCGCATTTTTTGCATACTGTCCATTCAGGGAAACAGTTGGTATCTGACTTAGTTTGTAGCGTCGAACATTATATTCACTCAATGTTTTTCCAATCTGTGCATATTGATACTCTTTGCGGTCTTCGTAGGAGTAAATGCTTTTTTCTAAAATGCCATCTTTTATCTGCTCTTCACTTAGCTTATCCGTCAGAACCAATTCATCATTCACCGGCATTCCCATCAGCACTTTCAAGCCATAATAGCCATTGGAGATGACGTTTAATACTTTTACTTTTTCTGTTTTCAGATTCGCCAGCTGCACTGTTACTTTATCTACATCCAGTTTTTCCCGGAAACCATTTTCATAAATGATCCTTGTATCACTCAGCAATTTTTCAAACAAGGCAATATTTGCATCCAATAGTTCTACCTGTGTTTTACTTACTACCAGTTGATAATATATTTTATAGATGTTTGATTTTATCATCTCCGATGTTACTTCCACATTCTTTTTTCTAAACTCCACAGCTGTAGGCCTTGCCATTAATCCAACGAAGACTTGCCCATCAAACAAAATTTGTGATAAACTGATACCGGCTGTTGCGCTATACCTTGTACCAAACTGTGCAGAAATAAATCCGAAATCATTCGGCATTTGTATAGGCATTCCGTTTCCATCTTTTACTCCCTTGTCTATTAATACCTGGTAAGTGGCAGGAGAAATAAAATTGGGTAATACCTGTGTAGCCACATTGGGATTATAGGTAGTACCTAAGCTTGCATTAATATGCGGATAAGCATTTGCCGTAAGTTCTCTGTTTTGCTCTACCTGCAGTTGTACATCTATTAATGCATTTTTTACATTCACATTATTCTTAAGTGCATAATCTACTGCCTGCTGCACAGTAAATTCATGTTTCCCCATTTTAATTGTATCCGGCGACTGAGCTGTAACCATTACCGGTAAAAAAAATAAGGCCATCCACCACATTTGCTTGTTATTTCTTCTCTTCATACGAAAGATTTTTTTTGCTTTGTTCATGATGTTTTTGAATCAGTTTATGTCCTTTGATGGTGGCAAGACCGTAGATAAAATTTTCAATGATCAATTCTGAAGTAGCTGCCAGGTTATATTTTCCCGGAGGAAAAACGTTTACATTAAATGGTATCATCATCGATTCTATCCGGTATTTCGACATCACATCCACATTAATGTCGGGGCGATACAATTCTTCTTTTACTCCCCATTCAATATTTTTCCGGATCACCTGCAATAAAAATTTGTCTTTGTGATCTTTAAATCGTTGATATGCTTTAAAGTGAAATTTTTCCAGGTCATATAAGAGCATGGGGTTCATGTTGCTGAATTCTTCCATGATGTGCTGCATCATCAGAAATATCTCATGAATAGCATCTTTTGCACCAGTGCTGCAATGTTCGCATTCGCCTTCTATTTCATTAATATGCATATTCACCACGGCTTCTACCAGCTCATCTTTATCTACATAATATTGATAAAGAGTTTTCTTACTCATGCCCAGGTTATTGGCTATGTCATCCATAGATACTGACCGGATGCCGTATTGCATAAACATTTCTTCCGCCTTCAACGATATTCTTTCCTTTGTTTCCATTTCTTGATTTCAGGAGGCAAAACTATGGAAACTTTTTTCGTTACCAAAGTTTCCGTCCTTATTTATTGACCGTTCACCGATTTCTATTGCCTACCATCAAAGTAAAATTCCCCTACCTTAGCTTGTAAATCAGTAACATGAGTGTAGAGAAGCCTAAATTTTCTTTTCGTAGTTATTTTCCAAAAGAACCCTTTAGGTTCAAAAAGGTCATTCAATACTTGTTGCAGGGTTTACTGATAATTGCTCCCCTTGCTATTACTATTTACTCCATCTATTGGGTAGTTTCTACAGTGGATAATTGGGTGCCAATTTTCAGGGAGCCTGTAAAAGACATTGACGGTAAAACCATTAGTTATGAAGTAAAGAATTATGGCCTCGGCTTTTTACTTATTCTTTCCGCTATAATCAGCATTGGTTATCTAAGTTCATTTTTTATTCAATCAAAGCTTTTTAACCTGTTTGATCATTGGCTGGAGAAAACACCGGGTATTAAATTTATTTATACAAGTACCAGAGATTTTTTTGAAGCTTTTGCCGGCGATAAAAGAAAGTTTAATAAAGCCGTATTGGCCAATGTATTTTCACAAGATGTGTGGATCGTAGGTTTTCTTACAGATGAAGAAATGCAAAAATTTGAGTTGGGTGCCGAAATGGTAGGAGTATATGTGCCCCAGGCATACAATTTTGCCGGTCAGTTATATATATTACCAAGAGATAAGGTGAGAAAAATAGATAAGATAACCTCCGGCGAAGCCATGAAATATACAGTTACCGGCGGTGTTGTGGATCTGGATGCTGAAAAACAAGATGAAAAAAAATAAGAGAGCATTGCTTTAATATGAAAAAAATATTAGCACTCATTTTATTCCTTCCCATTTGTATTCAAAGTTTTTGCTGGGGTTTCTATGCCCATAAAAAAATAAATGAGTACGCCGTGTTCCTATTACCTCCGGAAATGATGGTGCTCTACAAACCACAGATAGATTTTTTGTCAGAGCATGCCGTAGATCCGGATAAGAGAAGATATGCGATACAGGAAGAAGGACCCCGGCATTATATTGATCTCGATAAGTATGGGACTTATCCATTCGACTCATTACCCAAGAAATGGAATGATGCCGTGGCAAAATTTTCTGAAGACACTCTGAATGCACATGGTATAGTGCCGTGGTGGTTACAAACAATGCTCTTTCGTCTGACAGATGCCTTCAAAGAAAAAAACCAGGCTAAGATTTTAAAATACTCTGCAGAGATTGGTCATTACATTGCCGACTCTCATGTGCCATTGCATACAAGCAGCAATCATAATGGACAATACACTGATCAAAGAGGTATACATGGTTTTTGGGAAAGTCGTATTCCTGAATTGCTGGCAGAAAAACAATGGGACTTTTTTATCGGCAAAGCCGAATACATAAAAAATCCGGCTGATTTTATCTGGAAACGGATACTTGAAAGTGCAGCTGCATCCGACACGGTACTTACTTTTGAAAAAGAACTCAGCAAAAAATTTCCCGGCGATCAGAAATATGCATTTGAAGAAAGAAACGGTGTTACTATCCGCCAATATTCTTCCGCATTTACCAAAGCCTATGATGCCATGATGAATGGAATGGTGGAAAGAAGAATGCGGCAATCCATTTATGCAGTGGCTTCTTTTTGGTACACTGCCTGGGTAAATGCGGGGCAACCCAATCTTAAAACTTTATCCAACAAAGAATTTACTGCAGAAGATCTAAAAGAATTTGAAAGCCTGAATAACTTCTGGAAAAACTCTGGCATCAAAGGGCGGGAACATGAAACGCCTTAAACCGGGAAGGGCAGTTTATTTTCTTACATTTGCACCTTTAATTATTTAGCCGGATAATAATGAATGACTTGGCAAAAAAGGTGATGCATAATTTCAACGCAGGGCCTTCTATTTTACCCAAAGAAGTTTTTGAAAAAGCAAGTGAGGCCATTCTCAATTTTAATGATACTGGTTTATCTATTTTAGAAATAGGGCATCGTACGCCGCTATTTGAACCAGTAATGGCCGAAGCAAGAGCATTGGTAAAAGAATTGATGGGGCTGGATGATGATCATGAAGTTTTGTTTCTGCATGGTGGCGCCAGCACCCAGTTTATGCAAATACCAATGAACCTGCTGAATGAAAACGAAATGGCTTCTTACACCGATACAGGAGCTTGGGCTGGCAAAGCAATTAAAGAAGCAAAAATTTTTGGTCATGTAGAAATAGCTGGTTCCAGCAAGGAAACTAATTACACAAGTATACCGGATGAATTGAATGTATCTCCTACTTCCACCTACCTGCACATTACTACTAATGAAACTATAGCCGGTACACAATGGCAGGCCATCCCTTACGACAGCGGTGTTCCATTGATCGCTGATATGAGTAGCGATATACTCAGCCGCCAGTTAGAGTTTAATAAATTTGATCTAATATATGCAGGGGCACAAAAAAATATGGGTGCAGCGGGGGTAAACCTTGTCATCGTAAATAAAAATATACTGGGAAAAGTAAACCGTACTATTCCTACCATTCTTGATTACAGAAATCATATTGCCGAAGCAAGTATGTTGAACACTCCACCGGTATTTGCCGTGTATGTAGTGCTGCTTACGTTGCGTTGGTTAAAAGCACAAGGCGGAGTAGGGGCATTAGAAAAATTAAATGATGCTAAAGCAAATCTTTTTTATTCAACGCTGGATGCATTACCAATTTATAAAGGGCCTGTGGCAAAAGAAGATCGCAGTAAAATGAATGCCGTTTTCATTATGGATGATGCATCATTAGAAAAAGAATTTCAAGACTTATGTAAAAAAGAAGGAATGATTGGCATAAAAGGACATCGCAGTGTAGGAGGCTTCCGGGTATCTATGTATAATGCACTTACGTTGGAAAGTGTACAAGCTCTTACGGATCTGATGAAACATTTTGCAAATCAGCATGGATAAAATTTATAACATTCATTAATCAATTTTCAATATAACTATGGCCATCATCAAACCATTTAATGCAGTAAGACCACAACCGGAATTTCCAAAACAGGTAGCATCTCCCCCGTATGATGTGCTAAACAGCGAAGAAGCAAGAACAGTAGCACAGGGAAATCCGCAATCTTTTTTACATGTTACAAAATCAGAAATTGATTTGCCTGCCGGTATAGACACTCATAGCCAGGAAGTATATATTAAGGCCAAAGAAAATCTGCAACAGCTGATAGCCGATGGCATTTTATTTAAAGAAGAAAAACCTTGCTATTACATTTATCAATTAGTAATGGAGGGCAGAAGCCAGACCGGTCTTGTATGTGTATCCTCCGTAAAAGATTATCATGATGATGTGATTAAAAAACATGAATATACCCGGCCGGAAAAAGAAAAAGATCGCATTGATCATATGCGTACCATTGAAGCTCAAACGGGTAATGTATTTATGGCTTACAGAGATGTGGCAGAAGTAAATACCTTGATCAACGACTGGAAGAAGAACAATAAACCTGTCTATAATTTTATTGCCAATGACGGTATTCAACACAGCATCTGGATAATTGATACTGATACCGAGATAAATTCTATCACAGATCTATTTAAAACTAAAGTTCCTTTTACCTATATAGCCGATGGGCATCACCGGGCTGCATCTGCAGCTAAAGTAAGTGCTGCATTACCCAACAGTGAAGAAGCAAAATATTTTCTCACTACTATTTTCCCTGCCAGTCAATTGGCTATATTGGATTATAACCGGGTAGTAAAAGACCTTGATGGGCTGAGTACAAAAAAATTTCTCGGTATGCTGCAGGAAGATTTTTATATCACTTTCAGCACCGAAGCAGTAAAGCCCACACAACTGCATGAGTTTGGTATGTACCTCGAAAATCAATGGTATATACTTACTGCCCGCAAAGGAACTTATACCACTGACCCAATCGGTATATTAGATGTAACTATTTTATCCAATAATATCCTGGATAAAATTCTGGATATTGAAGACCAGCGGACCGATAAACGCATTGACTTTGTTGGGGGCATCCGGGGCCTGAAAGAATTAGAAAAAAGAGTAGATAGCGGAGAGATGAACGTGGCCTTCAGCCTGTATCCCGTTACTATTGATCAGTTATTTAATATTGCAGATAGTGGCAACGTAATGCCGCCAAAAAGCACCTGGTTTGAGCCTAAACTGAGAGATGGCCTGCTTACCCACCTTATTTAACAAATACTCTCCTGAAATAATTGTTATTTTGCAATAGAGACGTTACACATGGCGTCTCTGTTTTTTTAATAATTATCATATGAAAAAAATTCTTTCGTTCCTTATCCTTACGTCTATTATTGCCACGGCTTCATTTGCCCAGCCTGGAGATTCTAAAACT
Source organism: Chitinophagaceae bacterium (assembly GCA_031397865.1). Lineage (GTDB taxonomy): Bacteria > Bacteroidota > Bacteroidia > Chitinophagales > Chitinophagaceae > JJ008. The sequence goes on along the minus strand of JANNMN010000016.1, from coordinate 129,264 downwards.
ATGCAGGCAAATGCCCGGGAATTTATGAGTACCGGCGATTTTGATAATGCCATTATTGTACTTACCCGGGCATTGCAACAGGATCCTAAAAACATGGAGTTACAAAAAGACCTTATAATGAGTTACTATCTCAAAAGAGATTATGTAAAAGCATTGGATGGCGCCAAAGAACTGATAAACAGGGATGATGCAGATGTAAATAGTTTTCAGATAGCCGGAAATGTATACAAGGCTTTAGAAGAAGCAAAAGAGGCAGAGAAAGTATATAAAAAAGGTTTAAAAAAATTCCCTAATAGCGGCCCGTTATTAAGTGAGTATGGAGAAGTACTGTGGGCCACCAAAGATTTTGCTGCTATTGATTATTGGGAAAAAGGAATAAAAGCAGATCCATCATTCAGCGGAAATTATTACAATGCCGCTATGTTTTATTTTTACACTAAAGACAAAGTCTGGAGCCTTATATATGGTGAAGTTTTTGTGAACATGGAAAGTCTTGGGGAAAGAGGTGCAGCAATGAAAGAATTATTATTACAGGGCTATAAAGAAAAATTATTTGCCGAAGCCGATATAATGGCTGGTGAAGAAAAGAATAAAAGTGAATTTGCCAAATCATTTCTCCGTAGCATGAGCAAACAATCTTCATTGGCTAATAAAGGTATTAATTCAGAAGTGCTGACAATGATACGTACCCGTTTCATTCTCGATTGGTTTGAAAACAATGCCGGTAAATATCCTTTTAAATTATTTGACTATCATCGCCAGCTTATAACAGAAGGAATGTTTAATGCTTATAACCAATGGTTATTCGGGCCTATAGAAAACCTGGCAGCTTACGACAACTGGACAAAAACTCATCCCGAAGAATATAATAACTTTTCTGCCTTTCAGCGGAGCCGCATTTTTAAATTACCCGCCGGCCAATATTACCAGGTAAAATAGAGCAATTCAACTCTTTTATAAACTGCCCCGAAGTAAATATTTGGGGCAGTTTTTTTATGTTTCAGTTTTTAACTAATTTGTTGGTGGTTAAGGAAATTACACCTCTTAATAGTAATAACGATTGCATATGATACAGCCACAACGCTTGTTTGATAGTATTGCCCTGCAACTGGAAAAAAAACCATTGACAGATATGCTTGTTGGTAAAGAAGGCGGCCAATGGAGAAAATATAGTACTCAAGAAGTAGCAGAAACGGTAAATCATTTAAGTGCCGGTTTGCTAAGCCTTGGTATTGGCCCCAATGATATGACAGTGGAGGGCAGAGATAAAGTTGCCATCCTTTCTAAAAACAGACCTGAATGGGTAATGCTTGATCTGGCTGTACAACAAATAGGTGTATTACTCACTCCTATTTATCCCACCATCAATGTAAATGAATTAGAGTTTGTATTGAATGATGCACAGGTAAAAATTGTTTTTGCTAATGATGAAGATACTTTTCATAAAATAATAAGCATCAAGGACCGGGTGCCATCGCTAAGAGAAATTTTTACATTCGAACATGTGGCCAATGCCCGCCATTGGAAAGAAGTGATCAATAGCAGCACTCCTGCTTTGATAGAAAAAATAAAACCCATCGCTGATAAAATAAAGTACGAAGATGCCGCAACAATCATTTATACTTCCGGCACAACAGGCACACCCAAAGGTGTAATGCTGAGCCATCGTAATATTTTATCCAATGTAATGGCCTCAAGTCCTTGTTTTCCTCCCGGAGATAATTTACGATCCTTAAGTTTTTTGCCTCTCAATCATATTTTTGAAAGGATGGTTACCTACCTCTACCTTTTTAATTTCACTTCTATCTATTATGCAGAAAGCCTGGAAACTATCGGTGACAATTTAAAAGAAGTAAAACCAGATATGTTTACCACCGTGCCGCGGCTCCTGGAAAAAGTGTATGATAAAATAATGCAGAAAGGCAATGAATTGACTGGTATAAAAAAGAAATTATTTTTTTGGGCGCATAGCCTGGCAGAAAAATTTGAGATCAACAAAAGCCAGGGAGCATTTTATAATATGCAATTGGGCATTGCCAATAAACTTATTTTCAGCAAGTGGAGAGAAGCGTTGGGTAATAATTTGAAATGTATAGTAACTGGTGGTGCTGCCTGCCAGGTAAGATTAATTCGCATATTTACTGCCGCCAGTATTCCTATCATGGAAGGCTATGGCCTTACTGAAACATCTCCGGTAATTTCTGTAAATACGTATGAAGAAAAAGGAAGGATGTTTGGCAGCGTAGGACCGGTAATTAAAGATGTGGAAGTAAAAATTGCTGAAGACGGAGAAATATTATGCAAAGGCCCAAATGTAATGATGGGTTATTACAAACGTCCCGATCTAACTGCACAGGAAATAAAAGATGATTGGTTTCATACCGGTGATATAGGAACTATTATTGATGATCGTTTTTTAAAAATAACTGATCGCAAAAAAGAATTGTTTAAAACAAGCGGCGGTAAATATGTGGCTCCGCTCCCTATTGAAAATAAATTGAAAGAATCCATTTATGTAGAACAGGTAATGGTTCTTGGTTCGGAGAAAAAGTTTGTTGGTGCATTGATCATCCCTTCATTCCCCAATTTAAAAGAATGGTGCCGGGTAAATAATGTAGCCGTTGGCAGCAATGAAGAACTGATCAGGAATGAAAAAGTGATTGCCTTATTTAAAGATCTGGTAGAAAGTTTTAATAAATATTTTAACCATGTGGAGCAGGTAAAAAAATTTGAACTGCTCGCCAACGAATGGAGTGTGGACACTGGTGAGCTTACACCCAAAATGTCATTAAAAAGAAAAGTAGTGCTGGAAAAATACAGAGATGCTGTTGAAAGGATCTACAACTAAGAAAACTTATTTATCTTTTGTTGCACTATCTCTTCTGCCCCGCTGCATCATTTTTTGAATAAATGCATCAAACTTTGGTTGTTGTTCGGGAGTAAACAGGCCTCTTACTTTCTTAAAGTGAGCAAAAGTAATTTTATCAAGTGCTGTTTGTCTTTCTGCTATTTGCAAGCTATAGCTATTTAAAACACTGTCGCTTACATTTTCTTCTTTTACAAAATCAAAAAATGCGGTTTTAGCTGCCCGCAAAGAATCAAATAAAGGTTTAGTATTCTTAAAGTGCTCTTCTTTTAATTGTTTAAAATCTTTTTGTTGCTGCTCTGTCATATTCAATTCCTTCACCATCATTTGCGAAGGTTCATTTCTGTTTCCGGGTCCTCTTTTACCACCCTTATTTTTTCCCATCATCATCATTGTTACCAATACAATATTGGTAATCAATAATAGTACAACAGCAATCGAAAGAATTCTATTATTAGATTTATTCATTTTATTTTTCCTGTGTTAGATCGTAAAGGGAGTTGCTTACATTCAGGCTGTATTCAGAAGCAATGGATTGCATGGTTTCTGTTTCAGAAACGGCTATGTTAAGATTATCATCCGTTTGATTTTTCTGTAATAAAACAAACCCATTAACCAATAACACCAGCATCAATGCTATTGCTGCAAAGGCAGGACGAAGTATCCATTTTTGCGCCACAGGCTTTAGTATTTCCTTCTCCATGCGGGCCTTCAGGCGGGTATAGAAAAAATCTGGAGCAGTCGCTTTTCTGCATCCGTCAATGCTATTCAGCATTTCTTCTATCCTATTGTTTTGTTCTATTTTCATATACACCTATTTTGACGTTAACTTCTATAAAAACCTTCATCCTGTCACCTTCATTCCACTTCTTTTTCCAGCAATTTCCTCAGGTTCAGCTTCGCCCTGTGCATCAAGGACTCTACCGCAGGCACAGAAGTCTTCATTACATCGCTTACTTCCTGGTAACTAAGGTCTTCCAGCTTATGCAGCGTAAATGCTACCTTTTGGTTTTCAGGTAATTGGCTAATTGCTTTAAAAAGCTTCGCCGAATTTTCCTTTCTATCCAGGGCAATTCCCGGATGATTAAAATCCGGAATTTCATACACCGGCTCCACCCCCTCCTCAAAAAGTCGCTGCATAAAACCAAATCTTTTCTTGCTTTTCCGGCTTCGCAAAAGATCTAAACAACGGGTGGTGGTAATCCGATACAGCCAGGTGGACAATTTGGATTCTCCTTTAAACGTATGAATAGATTTGTACACCTGTATAAAAACTTCCTGCGCCACATCCTCCGCATCTTCCGCATTCTGTACAATGCCGATGGCAGTATTAAATACCCTGTCCTGATGGGTCTCCACCAAATGTTTAAATGCTGCTTCGTCACCATTGCGAAGTCCTTGTATCAATTCTTGTTCATTCAACCGCAGAAGGTTTATAAATTTTAGATGTCGTAAACTACGAAAACATGTGTAATAAAAATAAAAAGACGCCTTTTAACTATCTTTTCAGGTAATGAATTTAAAATATTTCATTTATATGATATGATAAGTACGCCGGGGATTTAAAAATAAAAAATAGCTTGAAACCAGCCAATGTAATTATGCGGTGATGGCATTATTTTGTTCGGCAATTCTATTATTGAATAAAGGATTTTGATAGTCCCGCTGCAGACAGTAGAATAACTCTCAAAATTTTATTCCCGCATCTGCAAAGTAGCCCGGACAAGAATCGAACTTGTATCTAGAGTTTAGGAAACTCCTATTCTATCCATTGAACTACCGGGCCACTTTGCCTGCGGGTTAATTTTTAACATTAAGGAGGATCAATAATAAATCAAAGATTTTCCCTTGGGGCAGCAAAAATAACCAAACAGCATTAAAAAAGACTATTCCATCCAAACCTTATCTTTGCACCCCTCCGAAGGACTTTCTAAAAGAGTCATTTGAAATTCGGATTTAATTATTACAGATGAAATTCTACAACCTACTTATAAAATACCGCCTCTGGATCGGAATAGTGTTGCTTGCTGTCGGTGGCTATGTAAATTATGCAGCCAGCTTCTGGCCAGCTTTTCCATTGTACCTCGTTGGTGTTATTCTTATACTGGGTCACTTTTTCTTTGGCCCTTTACGCCTTATTCAGGAGTATATGGAAACCGGTGACATGGATGGGGCAGAAAAGGTTTTAGCATCCGTACAGTTTCCTAATCTTTTATACAAACCAATTCGTTCGGTTTTTTATACACTCAAAGGTAATATTGCCATGATGAAACAGGACTTTGATGGCGCAGAAAAAATGATGCAAAAAGGATTAGATCTGGGCATGCCGATGAAAGAAGCCGAAGGTGCCAGCCTATTGCAAATGGGAATGATCTCAATGCAAAAAAATGATTTAAGACAAGCTGAAAGTTATATTAGGCAAGCTATCCGCAAAGGACTTCCGGATAAAGAAAATGAAGCAGCGGCTTATTTACAGATGTGCAGCATTATGATGAATAAAAGAGAATTTAGGGCAGCTAAAGATTTCTTTAGAAAAACAAAAGCATTAAAACCTACTACTCCTCAGATCGTTGATCAGATAAAGCAGATTGAAAAATATATTTCAAGAATGCCGGGATAACAGTAAAATGCGAAATTTTATTTTATTAAAATAATAATTTCGCATACTATTTTTTATTGCCACTTGCCAAACAACTCTTCCACTTTCTTATAGCGGTAGTCAAAAATGCCTTCCACTTTTTTCTTAATAAAAAGTTGATTAGCAATCCTACCTAACATTCCAAGAGGGATTTTATAATGTATAATATCGGTCATTTCTACTCCACCCTCTATCGCTTTAAAATGATGTTGGTGATGCCATAGCGAATACGGTCCAAATCGTTGCTCGTCTATAAAATATTCCTTGTCTTTTACATGGGTTATTTCCGTCATCCAATATAATGGTACTCCCAAAAGAGGTTTAACAGTATATTCAATCAGTTGGCCAGTGTACATTGTATCTCCATGGTGTTGGGAAATTACATTGAAGCCCATATTAGTTGGAGTAATAGCCTGCAGGTTAGCAGGATTGGAAAAAAAATCCCATGCCTTATCAAGAGATACAGGAATTTTTTGAACCGTTTTAAGGGAATGTGCCGCCATGGAGATTATTGGTTTAAATTCGTTTGAATAACCATTTACAAACAAATAAGTTCGGCATATTATGTCATTTAATAAAGAAAAGTTAGAAAAGAAATTTACAGAAGAATACGAACGACTGAATGAAAAGCAGCGGTTGGCGGTAGATACTATCGAAGGCCCTGTAATGGTTATTGCCGGACCCGGCACCGGTAAAACTCAAATTCTTGCCAGCCGTATTGGTAAAATATTATTAGATACTGATGCGCAGCCGGAAAATATTCTTTGCCTTACGTATACCGATTCTGGTGCAGTTGCTATGCGAAGAAGATTGTTACAATTCATCGGGCCTGATGCATATAAAGTAAACATCTACACCTTTCATGCATTTTGTAATGATGTGATACAAGAAAATCTATCGTTATTTGAAAAGACAGCCCTGGATCCGGTTTCTGATTTAGAAAAAATTCAATTCTTTAAAGAACTGATCGATGCATTTCCAAAAAATCATCCCTTAAAAAGATACCGGGGCGATGTGTATTTTGAAATCAACAACCTGCAATCTTTATTCAGTAACATGAAAAAGGAAGGGTGGACTCCTGCATTCATCAAGCAGAAGATTGAAGAGTACCTGGCCGATCTGCCAACAAGGGATGAATTTATTTATAAAAGAAAGTACAAAGAGTTTAATGCCGGCGATCTGAAAAAAGATAAGATAGATGAAGTAAAAGAACGAATGGAAAAGCTGCGGGCAGCTGTGAGTGAATTTGATAACTTTCAGCAATTGATGCGAAAGAAAAACCGCTATGATTTTGATGATATGATCAATTGGGTCATCAAAGCATTCGAAGAAAATAAAAATCTACTGGCCAATTACCAGGAAAAATTTCAATATATATTGGTGGATGAATACCAAGATACCAGCGGTACACAAAATAAGCTGGTGGAGTTATTGATCAGCTATTGGGATAAGCCCAATGTGTTTGTGGTGGGAGATGATGACCAAAGTATCTATCGCTTTCAGGGGGCCAACGTAGAAAACATGTTGGACTTTGCTAATAGCTATAAAGAAGATTTACTTACCGTTGTATTAACCAATAATTATCGTTCTACGCAACCAATATTAGATGTTTCCAAATCAATCATCAACCATAATAAAGAAAGATTGGTGAAAAAGATAGATGGTCTTAGTAAGGAATTACTTTCTTCTAATAAACTAATAAACCAATTATCCAATAAACCAATACTCCGTGAATATGATACACAGCGGCAGGAAATGATCGGTATTGTAAAACAGGTACAAACTTTACTGTCTCAGGAAATTGCACCCGGCAGAATTGGAATCATTTATAAAGAAAATAAATATGGGGAAGAACTGGCGCAATATTTTAAACTGCTGAACATACCAGTATATACTAAAAGACATTTAAACATTTTAGAATTACCACTGGCCAGTAAAATAATTTTACTGCTCCGCTATCTCGCATCTGAACATGATACTCCCTATAGCGGCGATGAAATGCTGTTTGAAATATTACATTTCGATTGGTTTGCTATTCCTCCAATAGAAATTGCAAAATTGACGATGGAGGTTGCTAATAAAAAGTATAAAGACGATGAAACATCCATCCGCAGATTACTGCATGAAAAAGCACAACAACCTGCTAAAGATCTTTTTAGCAGCACATTACATGAAGGATTAAAAAAAGCGTCGCTTGTTATTGAAAAGTTGATGGGGGATGTACCTAATATTACTCTACAGCATTTATTTGAAAATATAATCCGGGAAGCCGCAGTGCTCAACCATATTATGCAAAGCACCGATAAGCATTGGCAGTTGCAGATACTCACCGGCCTGTTTGATTTTGTAAAAGAAGAAACACATCGTAATCCTCAATTGAATCTGCAAGGCTTTGTTACATTGCTGGAAACAATGGAAAAAGAAGAAATCAAATTGCCATTAGTACAGGTAAGTGGAAGCGATAAAGGCATCAACCTGATGACCGCTCATGGCTCCAAAGGATTGGAATTTGAATATGTATTATTCGTTGGCTGTAATTCTTCTTTCTGGGAAAAGAAAAGAAAACCCGGAGGCGGATATAAGTTACCCGACACCATGTTTGAATCACAAACCGCCACTTCCGATGATGAAGAACTAAGACGTTTGTTTTATGTAGGTCTTACAAGAGCTGAACAACATTTATATATTTCCTTCAGCAAATTTAAAAATGATGGAAAAGAATTAGAACCTTCTATGTTCATTGCGGAGATACAAGATGAACATCAATTACCAGTAGAAAGAGTGATAATCGAGAACGAAGTGTTATCAGAATTTGCTGCTCTTCATTTTGGCGAAGCCGAAGCTCCGGAAATAGAAAAGATAGAAGAAGAAATTATCGGCCACCTGCTGGATAAGTTTGTAATGAACGTTACTGCCTTAAACAATTACCTTAAATGCCCGTTGGAATTTTATTTTAAAAACTTAATAAGAATTCCTTCTCCAAAAAATGAAGCCACTGAGTTTGGTTCTGCGGTCCATCATGCATTGGAAAAATTATTTCGCAATATGCAGGATGGCGGGCAAAATAAATTTTCAACCAAAGAGCAATTCATTGCCGACTTTGTTTGGTATATGGATCGCCACCGGGAAAGTTTTACCAAAGAACAATTTGCCCGTCGCATGGAATATGGCCAGGAAGTATTGAATAATTATTATGATAAATACATCAATAGTTTTAATAAGATTGTGGCTATTGAACGAAACATTCGGAACGTAGTCATAAAAGATGTGCCACTAAAAGGCAAGTTGGATAAGCTGGAGTTTGATGGAAAATCAGTAAACGTAGTAGATTATAAAACCGGCGATCCGGATAAAGCCATTCCAAAAACAAAAGGGCCTTCGGAAAAAGATCCCAATGGTGGCGACTATTGGCGGCAGGCCGTCTTCTATAAAATTCTTGTAGATAATTACGAACAAAAAGATTGGAAAGTAGTGAGTACAGAATTTGATTTTATAGAACCGGATAAAAAGAAAAATTATCGCCGGGAGAAAGTCACCATCACCCCGGCAGATATTACTACTGTTACCCAACAAATAACCAGCACCTGGGAAAAAATTCAGAACCGTGAATTTTATACCGGATGTGGCAAAGAAGATTGTCATTGGTGCAATTTTGTTAAAACCAACAACCTGGCTATTGCACTCCATGAAATGGAGGAAGATGATGCAGAACTATGACCGCCTGCCGACAGGCAAGGTTAACATGATTTTTGGGATTATATGGAATCTTACAAGTCTCTTTTACCTTAAACGGGTTAAGTTTGCAGACAGAGAAATATACTGAATGAAAAGATTTTTCCTTTTTTCCTTTTTGCTCATATTAATATCAAAAATTGCAGTTCTTAATACCGGCTGCGCCAATATTATTCCACCAGCAGGCGGACCAAGAGATTCTTTACCGCCCGTTTTATTAGAAGCTGATCCGGCCGATTCATCCCGCAATTTTAAAGACAATAAGATCACTTTTACATTTGATGAATTTGTAGAAGTGCAAAACGTAAGTGAAAACCTGCTGATATCACCCCTGCCAAAAAATACACCGATCGTTGATTATAAATTAAAGACAGTTACGGTAAAATTAAAAGACAGTCTTGAAGCCAACACCACTTACACTTTTGATTTTGGTAATTCCATCAAAGATTTTGCCGAGGGTAATGTGACGAAAAACTTTACCTATACTTTTTCAACCGGCCCGTATATTGATTCACTGCAGCTAACAGGCAATGTAGTATTGGCAGAAACCGGGAAGATAGATACCACACTTATTGTAATGCTGCATACCAGTCCTGATGATTCGGTAATAATAAAAGAAAAACCCCGCTATATTACCAAGCTTGATTCAAAAGGCGGTTTTACTTTTAATAACCTGCCTCCAAAAACATATTATCTCTATGCATTAAAAGATGAAGGAGGTATCAGGAGATATCAAAGTGATAAAAATTTATTTGCTTTTGCTGATAAACCAATACAATTACAGGACACTACGGCCCCGGTAACATTGTATGCCTATGCCAGGCCGGCAGAAAAATTATCCAACCTGCTTACTTCTACTGGAGCAAAACCAAAACCCGGTAGCGGTGCAGAAAAAAGATTACGGTATCAAACAAATCTTAACAATGGTCAGCAGGATCTACTCGGCAATTTTTTTATTAGTTTTGATCAGCCACTCCGCACTTTCGATACAACTAAGATCCGACTGTACACCGATTCAACTTTCATTCCGGTAGAAAAATATTCTTTTAAAAAAGATAGTACCAACAAAAAAATAGATCTGATAAACACCCTGTCTGCCGGACAGGCAGGCTGGAAAGAAAACACTACTTATCATATAATATTTGATAAAGACTTCGCAGAAGATTCTGCCGGCAGAAAATTATTAAAAACGGATACACTGAGCTTTAAAACAAAAAAACTTAGTGACTACGGCGCATTAAAACTGAAGCTGCGCAATCTGGATATGGCAAAAAATCCAGTATTGCTGTTTATACAAAATGAAAATATTTTTAAATCAGCATCACTAACAGGCCCTGATTATTCTAATACTTTATTTCTTCCCGGCGAATACGAACTACGCATTTTATATGATGACAATAAAAACGGCACCTGGGATCCGGGCAAGTTCTTCGGCAAGCACCAACAACCCGAAATTGCAAAACCCATCGAAAGAAAAATTAATGTAAAACCCGGTTGGCAAAATGAATTTGAAATAGCCTTGTAACGGCAAGTTTCAAGCAAATCAAGGCGCAAGTTTTAGCATCTGATTATTGTAAACCTCTTGTTCCTTGTGCCTCGTTTCTTGTACCTTCGTTTTATGCAATTCTCCTCCTCACTTCTCGAAAATGCGGTCAACGAATTTGCCCGGCTCCCAGGCATTGGTAAAAAAACAGCATTGCGGTTGGTGTTGCATTTATTAAAACAGGATACAAAAGAAGTAGGTCAGTTCAGCGAAGTAATAGCAAGGATGCGCAGCGAAATAAGATTTTGTCACCGTTGTTTCAATGTAGCCGATGGAGATATTTGTTCCATCTGTTCCAACTCTATGCGAAAGCAGGAAGTTATCTGTGTGGTAGAAAGCATCCGTGATGTAATTGCCATCGAAAGCACCCAGCAGTTTAATGGGACTTATCATATATTAAATGGCGTCATATCGCCTTTGGATGGCATTGGCCCCGATCAACTCAATATCGCTTCACTCATCAATCGTATAGAAAAAGAAAAAACCGAAGAACTCATCTTTGCACTCAATCCAAACATACAAGGCGATACCACTATCTATTATATACAAAAAAAACTATCCGCAGAACAGCCACATCACCTCCGCATCACCACCATTGCCCGTGGCATTGCCTTCGGTGGCGAATTAGAATATGCAGATGAAATGACACTGGCCCGCAGCTTGCAAAACCGCTTGCCTGTAGAGAGTTACGTTTCGAACCGTTGATTAGTCTCCCTCGGCGTACCTAGCGACCTCTGTGTGAAACCCTTGTTTAATATACCCATATAACTTAGCTTTGCACCACATCACAGGCGGATTTGTTTATTGCTCGGCCTGTATAAAAAACTGAACTAATAAACGTCAACGAAACTCCCCTTTTAGTTTCCCAACGTTTATAATTCAGTCAAGTATTTGATTTTGCCAGCGATAGTAATACAGATGATCGTCCCTTGCGACGCTCCGTTCATCGTCCGGTAATTCTATTCATCAATACTCAGCGATCCCTGCGATCTCTGCGTGAAATATTAAGCTATGAGTAACATCAAACAAGAACTCGAAAAAAGAATCCTCATCATTGATGGCGCCATGGGCACTATGATACAGCGGCATAAACTTTCCGAAGCTGATTACCGTGGCGAACGGTTTAAGGATTGGCATTGCGATGTAAAAGGCAATAATGATTTGCTGAGCATTACCCAACCGCAAATCATCACTGGCATTCACAAAGAATACCTGGATGCAGGTGCAGATATAATTGAAACCAATACTTTCAGCAGCACTACCATTGCCATGGCCGATTATGAAATGCAATCCTTGGCTTATGAGTTAAACGTAGCCTCCGCTAAATGTGCAAGAGAGGCTATCGCACAATCCGGCAAGCAAGCATGGGTGGCTGGTGCCATTGGGCCATTAAATAAAACATTGAGCTTATCACCAGATGTAAACAATCCAGGTTTCCGTGCCGTTACGTTTGATGAAGTGGTAACAGCCTATTACGAACAGGTAAAAGGTTTGGTAGATGGCGGTGTAGATATTATATTAATAGAAACCATTTTCGATACCCTTAATGCAAAGGCAGCCATCTATGCCATAAAAAAATATTTCAGAGATTCAAAGCAAGAGTCATTACCGATTATGATATCAGGAACCATCACTGATGCATCTGGCAGAACATTAAGCGGACAAACACTGGAAGCATTTTATACATCCGTTATGCATGCCAAACCATTAAGCATTGGTTTGAACTGTGCACTTGGTGCAAAAGAAATGCGGCCGCATATTGAAGAGCTTTCGCAAATAGCCAGTTGCTATGTATCTGCCTATCCAAATGCAGGTTTGCCAAATGCCATGGGTGAATATGATGAGCATCCGCAGGACACTGCACATTACTTAGAAGATTGGGCCAAAGAAGGCTGGGTAAATATTGTAGGTGGTTGCTGTGGCACCACACCAGATCACATTAAACATATTGCAGACGAAGTAAAAAATATTACACCAAGAAAATTACCTGTTGTAGAAAAAGAATTAGTATAAATATTATGAGTGAAACAGTTCATATAAAGCCTTATCTGAGATTATCAGGATTAGAACCCTTAGTCATCCGTCCCGAAACCAACTTTGTAAACGTTGGTGAACGAACCAATGTGACCGGTTCAAAAATGTTTGCCCGCCTCATTAAAGAAAATAAATACGAAGAAGCATTAAGTGTAGCAAGGCAACAGGTAGAGAATGGCGCACAGGTGCTTGACGTTAACATGGATGATGCATTACTCGATGGAGTATTAGCCATGACAACTTTCCTGAATCTTGTACAAAGCGAACCGGACATTGCGAAGATTCCCATCATGATTGATTCATCCAAATTTGAGATCATTGAAGCAGGACTAAAATGTGTGCAGGGTAAATGCATAGTGAACTCCATCTCCATGAAAGAAGGAGAAGAAAAATTTATTGAGCAAGCAATTATCTGCCAGAGCTATGGTGCATCCGTTATCGTAATGGCCTTTGATGAAAAAGGACAAGCCGATACAAAAGAACGTAAAGTAGAGATCTGTCACCGGGCTTATAAAATATTGACCGAACAGGTTGGCTTTGATCCGCAGGATATTATTTTCGATCCTAACATATTTGCAGTTGCCACCGGATTAGAAGAGCATAGTAATTACGGTGTTGATTTTATCGAAGCAACTAAAGAAATAAAACAATTAATGCCACTGACGAAAGTAAGCGGCGGTGTCAGTAATCTTTCTTTTGCCTTCCGTGGTAATGATCATGTGAGAGAAGCAATGAATAGTGTGTTTCTTTTTTATGCCATCAAAGCCGGCATGGATATGGGCATTGTAAATGCTGGCCAGTTAGTAGTGTATGATGAAATAGAACCGAAACTTAAAAAATTATGCGAAGATGTAATTCTCAATCGCAATAATGATAACAATGAGGCAACGGAAAGCCTTATTAATTTCGCCGAAACTGTAAAAGCAAAAGGTAAAGAGAATATAAAAGATGAAAGCTGGCGGGAAACATCGGTTGAAGAAAGATTGAAACATTCATTGGTAAACGGCATTACTGATTATATTGATGCGGATACTGAAGAAGCAAGACAAAAATATCCAAAGCCATTGGATGTAATTGAAGGGCCGCTAATGGATGGAATGAATGTGGTGGGTGATTTATTCGGTGCCGGTAAAATGTTTTTACCGCAGGTAGTAAAGAGTGCAAGGGTGATGAAAAAAAGTGTTGCTCTTCTTACTCCCTATATCGAACAGGAAAAAGAAGACCGTAAACAGGCACACCTTGCTGCGGGCACAATCAATGAAGAAGCCGCTGGTGCACCAAAAGTTTTATTAGCCACTGTAAAAGGTGATGTGCATGATATTGGGAAAAACATTGTGGGTGTAGTGCTCGGCTGCAATGGCTATGATATTATTGACCTCGGAGTAATGGTACCTGCTGATAAAATTTTAGATACTGCTGAAAAAGAAAAAGCAGACATCATCGGTCTTAGCGGTTTGATCACTCCTTCATTAGATGAAATGGTGCATGTGGCACATGAAATGAAACGCCGCAACATGAAACAGCCATTGCTGATTGGTGGCGCCACTACATCAAGAATGCATACGGCCGTAAAAATTGCTCCGCAATATGATAATGGAGTAATGCATATACTTGATGCATCAAGAAGTGTGACGGCTGTAAGTACATTACTCAACAAAGAACAAAAAGAAGGATTACTGCAACAAACAAAAACAGAATACGAAGTATTAAGGAATCAATTTTTAAATAAAGGCAAGAAAAATCTGATTCCCTATCAGGAAGCTGTAGTTACTAAAGAATATTTTGACTGGAAAAATTACTCTCCCACCAAACCAGCTATTGATGAAGTAAAAGTGCTAAAGGATTTTGATTTGGCCACTATCGCAAAATATATTGATTGGGGTCCTTTCTTTATTGCCTGGGAAATGCCCGGCCGTTATCCCGAAGTATTGGAAGATAAAATATTTGGTGTGGAAGCAAAACGTTTGCTAAACGATGCCCAAAAATTGGTAGAGCAGATTATAAAAGAAAAATGGTTTAGTGCAGATGGTGTAATTGGTTTCTGGCCCGCCACCAGTAATAATGCAGATACGGTAACATTGCAAACGAATAAAGGTGAAGTGAAATTAGAATCATTGCGGCAGCAGATAAAGAAAGCTGTAGGGCAACCCAGTTATTCCTTAAGTGATTTCATTTGCCCGGCTGAGCTCGGTTCTGATTATATGGGTTCTTTTGCAGTTACTATTCATGGAGCAAAAACTCATGTAGAAAAATTTGCTGCCGAGTTTGATGAGTATAATAAAATTCTTGTACAAATATTAGCTGACCGTTTTGTAGAAGCATTTGCAGAATGCCTGCATGAAAAAGTAAGAAAGGAATATTGGGGATTTGATAAAGAAGAAAATCTTACCAATAAAGAATTGATCTGGGAAGAATATAAAGGTATTCGTCCCGCACCGGGCTATCCTGCTTGTCCTGATCATACGGAAAAAATAAAATTATTTGATCTGTTGAATGTTACTGAAAATATCGGCATTGAACTCACCGAAAGTCTCGCCATGAATCCGCCGGCTTCTGTTTGTGGTTGGTATATTGCTCATCCGCAAAGTCATTATTTCGGCTTAGGCAAAATAGATAAAGACCAGTTAACAGATTATGCTAAGAGAAAAGGAATGAGCTTAGAGGAAATGGAAAGGTGGCTAAGACCAGTGTTAGAATAAATTTGTTTGTAACAAAAAAAAGAGTTGAAAGCTTTTTAAATGCTCTCAACTCTTTTGATATAACATGATGGTGATTAAAATTTAGTTAATCCAATTTTACCTAGCTTTCACTACCATAGTATTCGTCCAGCTATCATGCCATGGCCTGCCACCCAATGCACTAAATGCTTCAAACGGAACTATACGGCATAAGCTTCTCATAAAAGCATCTTTAAAAGACAAGGCAGTTCCATCATTTTTCACTGCTTTTGTACCGGTTATTATCTTTCCAAGTGTATATCCATTAAAAGCCTTTTCACAAATAGTATAATAAAAAAGATAGTTGAAGTAGCTAATTAAGAAAATCAATAAAAAATAATTCAAACCCCGCTGTTCTTCATAGTTGACTGTAAGTAAAAAATCGGGTGCTACGTAAGAAAGTATCATACCGACAAGATAGCCAGTAGCTAAACTTAAAGCAAAATTCATGAATAAGTTATCAATCAAAAAATTCAGGAAACGAGTCCCCATTGATGCTTCGACCAACTGGTGTTGATCGTCAAAAATATTTGTGGTTGTTTCTGTGGATTGTAAATTTTCCATTGCATTTAGTTTTTTTTAAAAATAATGGATTTATTAATCAGAAGTTCATGTATTAATTATTTTGGATTTGTTCTATTCTACTATAAAATCAATAAAAAATAATTAAAGTATAAAAAAAGCAGTATTGTGGATTCATTATAAACTATACCTGCCGCAAATAGATTATTGCTTTAATTATTGGCTACATTACACGGGTCGGTAAATTTTACATCGGGCTTTTCAAGTGGAATATTTGTTTGAGCTAGCCTTTGCGCCCCGGTATTGGCAGGACATGCAATAGTTCCAACAGCATTATAGGTAATCGTTCCTTTATTATCTGGCACATATATCTGCACTTTTGTTCTGGAATAACCAGAAGGATAATAACGTATATAATAACCATCCGGGTGCAAAGTCCACATGCCTCTTTTTACATCGGCTCTATCTGTCTCGGCCATTCCTGCAAGTATAGCAAATTGTTCAAACTGGTTATAATCATCAATTCCATTAGCTACTAAGTTGCGAATATTATTTTCAGCTTCTAATATTTTTTGTACAGGTGCAGGCACATCCACTAATCCCCTTTTTAAAGCTTCACCTCCAATTGTTTCAATATAACCTCCGTTGAGTTTTACAATTTGATCGGGGGTAAGCAAGGCTGCAGCTACTACTTTCAATCTTCCTGAAAGACTAGTGAACTTTGCTCTTGCTATTATGGACCACAATAATACCTGTACATCACGTTGAGGAATTTCAGGCCTATTCTTTTCATGATTCTCTAATATAGCATTTACAATATCATCCATCTTTCCTTTGGTAGGCGCAAACATATAACCATCTCCCTGGCTCGGTCCATGTGTGCCGGCTTTCAAGCAATAACTCTGGTTCGTCATTTCATAATATCCCGGGCAAAGATCAAATCCTCCATCTGCATTTTTTTTCATTTTATAAAGAGGAATGTATTTTTCTTCATCACCAAAAGTTTCAGGCAAATTGCCTTTCATATCTACATCATCATCAAAATTAGTGGTGATAGGTGATGGCTTTTTAAGGATAGCGGATACAGGGCTTTTATCACCTAAGACTTTATCTTTTAAAATTTTTAGTTGGGCGATGGAAGTGAAAGAAATAAAACTTATTAAAGAAAGAAGGATTATTTTTCGCATAGCAAAGATTTTTGGTATGCAAAAGGTAATACAATTTTGAATAAGTGCCTATACCACGAATAGTGATTTTTGTCAGTCCAACATTTTTTGTTTTTTTAAAAATGTTGATAGGTGCGAAGGCGCAGTAAAATGAAAAATATTTATACCAAGTTCTTCCGCCGCTTTTACATTTCTCAAATTATCATCAATAAACAAAGCCGCTTCGGCTTTTACATTATACCGGTTTAATAATAACTGGTAAAATTCCGCAAAGGGTTTCCTCATTTTCTCTTCGCCGCTTACTACTCTGCCATCAAACCAATGCAGAAAATTATAACGTACCAATGCAATATCAAATAAACCCGCCTGCCAATTGGTAAGTGCATACAGTTGATATTTACCTGATTCTTTTAATTGGCGAAATATTTCAACGGATTCTACAATTGGCCCATTCAACATATCTGTCCAGCGGCCATAATAATCCCTGATAGCAGGCTCCCAATCAGGAAAACTTTTAACCAACTCCTCTGTTGCTTCTACAATAGACCGTCCTTCATCCTGTCTTTCATTCCAATCAAGAGTGCAGATATTATTAAGAAAAAAATCTCTTTTCTCAATTGAATCAAAGTACTTTTCATTGAAAACATATTTAGGATTCCAGTCGATCAGTACACCGCCCAGATCATAAATAATTGTAGTAATATTATTCATTTCTATATTTCAATTTTAATGAAATCATAACCGAACACATAACTATCATTATCACATTGGTAATAACAATTACATTATCTTTTTGCAATACGCCGTAGGCTATCCACATTACTTCATTAATGAATGCAATGATAAACATCATTAAAGAAACATTTTTTGCAGATTTTTCTTTCCAAGTCTTTATTACCTGAGGCAAAAATGTAAGTGCAGTAACAGCACAAGCTGCATATCCCAAAATTTGTACTCCTGTTATACTCATTGTTTAAAATTATCTTTTTTCAAATAACCACCGATATCTTTTCCGTGGTTTTACTTTATAATTCGTACTGATGTAGTTTCTTATATGTTCCATTGCCTCATCAATATTGTCTGTAACCAGCACCAGATTCATATCTTCTTTAGAAATAGTACCCTGCTGTGCCATCCATTCAATATTCTCCAGCAGTGGCTGATAATACTCTTTTCCAAATAATACTACCGGAAAATTATGAATGCTTTTTGTTTGCACCAATGTCAATGTTTCAAACAACTCATCAAGTGTGCCAAAGCCGCCGGGCATAATGATAAAGGCATATGAATATTTTACCAATAATACTTTGCGTACAAAAAAATGTTCGAACATAACCGACTTCTGCATGTAAGGATTTTCCTTTTGCTCAAACGGAAGTTGTATGCTACACCCAATTGACATTCCTCCACTTTCAAAAGCTCCCCTGTTAGCCGCTTCCATTATACCGGGGCCACCACCCGTCATTGTAGTAAAGCCCAGCTCAGCAATTCTTTTTCCAAACTCTCTTGCTTTTCCATAATAAATATGATCTTCTTTAAAACGGGCCGAACCAAACACTGTAATGCAGGGCCCGATGAAGTGCAAATTTCTAAATCCTTTGATAAACTGCCAGAAAACCCGCCATGCAAAAAAAAGTTCATAGCTGCGGCTCTTCGGTCCATCCAGATAAACCTGCTCCTTTGATGGAATGATCGCTTCTTTTTTTACTCCCACAACGGCGGGATTTTTTGTTGCTTCCATATAAAATGTAAATTGCCTGACAATTTAATCATTAATACAATGCGAATAATTTCTTACAACGTAAATGGTATTAGAGCTGCCATAAAAAAGGGTTTATTTGATTGGTTAAAAACAAATCCTACGGATGTTATTTGTCTGCAGGAAACAAAAGCTACACAAGGTGATGTGGATGTAAAACAACTGGAAGCATTAGGCTATCATCATTATTGGTATAGTGCACAAAAAAAAGGATATAGTGGTGTAGCTGTATTTACAAAAATAAAACCTGACCATGTAGAATATGGAACCGGCCATAAAGTAAGTGATGATGAAGGCCGTGTCATCCAACTGGATTTTGGGGATGTGCGGCTTATCAATGCTTATTTTCCTTCAGGTACTAGTGGAGATGAAAGACAGGCATTTAAATACGGTTGGTTGGATGAGTTTAATAATTATTTAAACAAACTGAAAAAAAAATATCCCAAACTTATTTTATGTGGTGATTATAACATTGCTCATACTGAAATAGATATTCATGATCCGAAAGGAAATAAAAAATCATCCGGTTTTTTACCAGAAGAAAGAGAATGGATGACAAAATTTTTAGATGGCGGATGGATTGATAGTTTTCGACACTTTCATCCTGAGCCTCATCGCTATAGCTGGTGGAGCCAGCGATTTCCTACGGTAAGAGCACAGAATAAAGGCTGGCGGATCGATTATATAAATGTTACAGAACCGCTAAAAAAGAATATTAAGGATGCAGAAATATTTCCAGATGTGAAGCATAGTGATCATTGTCCGGTATATTTAGATATCAAAATATAAACACTGCCTGCAAAACCAATTGTTCTGCTTAGCCATTTTCTCTTTTGCTGTAGCAGTTATTCTTAATTTAAAATCACTTTGATGGACGGATTAATTCTGTTAGTCATTTTAATTCCTTTAGTATTTCTTATTTTATTAATTACCATTCTGAATCGCACAGGTGAGCAAAAGGAATTGCTGGAATCGCTGTATGATAAATTAAATCAATTAAGTAACGAAGTATCCAGACTTTCAAAAGAATTAAAAGAGCAGAAAGAGGACAAATCTGTAAACTCTATTTTCAAAGAAACTCCTACCAAAATAATTGTTGAAGAAAAGCTGGTTATAAAAACTCCACTACCGCCTGAGCCTGTAGAAACAATTAACATACCAACTCCTGTCGTTGATGAATACAAAGAATACATTGCAGCAAAAACGGAAACAAAGGAAAAATCAACTGCTTATGTTCCTCCTGTGTTTAAAGAGGAAAAACCAGAAAGAGATATTGAAAAATTTATTGGTGAAAATCTGGCTAACAAAATAGGAATTGCAGTGCTGGTACTTGGTATTGCATTTTTTGTAAAATATGCCATTGATAAAGATTGGGTAAATGAAACAGGCCGGGTTATCATTGGTCTTGTAAGCGGTGGAATATTGATTGGCCTTGCACATTATTTTAGAAACAGTTATCGTTCCTTCAGTTCAGTATTAGTAGGTGGTGGGTTAAGTGTTTTTTATTTCAGCATCGCCTTTGCATTTCATCAATATCATTTGATAGAGCAAACTACTGCCTTTATTCTAATGGTCATCATTACCGGGTTTGCTGTTGTGCTTTCACTTTATTACAACCGGCAGGAGCTTGCCATTCTTGCTACCATCGGTGGTTTTATTACACCTTTTCTTGTAAGTACCGGCAATGAAAATTATGTTGCACTCTTCACCTACTTATGTATTCTTAATGCAGGGCTGATTGCTCTTTCCTGGTTTAAGAAATGGCCGGCTATCAATATCATTTCGCTTTTCTTTACTACAATAATTTTTGGCGGCTGGCTGATCAAAAGAACCTGGATAGAAGATGCTGCGTTATTCCCTTACAAAGAAGCTTTGCTATTCGCTATTTTATTTTACCTGCTATTTGTATTGATGAATATTATCAATAGCATTAGACTTAAAAATAAATTTACTGCATTTGATTTCTCCATCCTGCTAAGCGTCAACTCTCTTTTTTATACTGCAGGTTTTGTCATATTAAGTTATTGGAGTGATGGCGACTATAAAGGCTTGTTTACTTTGATGCTTGGACTTTTCAATCTTGCTCTTACCGCTATTTTCTACCGGCAAAAAAATACAGATAGAAATTTTATTTTCCTGCTTGCAGGATTGGCCATTACATTCATATCACTTACAGCACCGGTGCAGTTCCGTGGAAATCATATAGTACTGTTCTGGGCAGCAGAATCGGTATTGCTCTTAGTATTATATCAACGATCAAAAATTGTATTACTAAAAAAAGCATCTCTTATTGTTGTCAGCTTAATGCTCATCACTCTTGTACTTACCTGGGTAAAGTTCTATTTTAATAGTACCGAATCTCTTCGCATTATCATCAATAAAGAGTTTATAACAACATTTGTAGTATCGCTGGCTTTATTTATCTACCAAAGGTTGATGAAAAAAGAACAGGAAGAATTTTTTATTGGCAATCTCACCAATAAATTTATTCGCCAGGTTTCATTAATAGCCGCCATCAGTATTCTTTACCTGGCAGGTGTGTTAGAAATATACTATCAATTCAGCAGGTACTATCAATCCATTGCAGTACATGTAGTATATCTCCAATTGTATACTTTCTTATTTACCGCCGTACTATTTTATTTTATAAAAAAACTTTCAGACTTCCCGATACTGAAAATTCTATTCACGACATTTTGCCTTGCACTTTATCTTATCAATGTTACGCCAAACTATGAAGTCTCGTTTTCATTGCTCACAATAAAAGGTGGTGGCCTCCTCTTTGCAGCACATTGGATAGCCGCTATTATTTTGCTGTGGTTATTATATGATGTTATAAAATTCTTTTTCAGTAGAAAAGAGGAAGCCTGGAAGGTTTATACTTCACCCTTTACCTGGGCGGCGGCAGTCGGAATCATTCTACTATTAAGCATAGAGATGTATCATCTTAATTTGTGGCTCAATTATAAGGATCAAACAGATTGGCTGTGGTGGGAGAATCTTTATTACAAAGCCGGGTTAAGCATTTTGTGGAGCAGTTGTTCTTTTGCATTAATGTGGCTGGGCATGAAGTATAGTTTCCGTACACTGCGGCTTATCTCTTTATCGCTTTTTACAATTACATTAGTAAAACTTTTTCTGTACGATATCCGCAACATACCACCCGGGGGAAAAATTGCAGCCTTTATATTATTAGGTGTTCTGCTGTTGGTAGTATCTTTCATGTACCAGCGGCTCAAAAAAATTCTTATAGATAATAATCCAACTGATCAAACAAAAACAGAATAATCATGTTTGTTTATAATGTAACTACCAATGCACATGCTTCCATTGCTGCCGACTGGCTTAGTTGGTTAAAAGAAGAGCATATTCCCGATATAATCAATACAGGTTGTTTTACTCATGCTACTATTCTCCGGTTACTGGAAGTAGATGAAACAGATGGACCAACCTATGCCGTGCAATATCATGCAGAAAGCAAAGCGCAGTATAATCGTTATATAACATCTTTTGCGGATGAAATGAGAAAAAAAGCCTTACATAAATGGGGTGATAAAGTAATTGCCTTCCGGTCTATAATGGAAGTTGTGCATTGAGTGTGCAAAAAAAATAATTTTATTTTAAAGCAATGAAATAAATACCGCCCTGTACAAACCCTCTGCTGGCAAGCATTTCAGCAAGTATTCGTACCAAAGCCTTTACTGGTGGCACTTACAGTGATAAAATGATTTTTTAGCAAAATTTATTTATTACTGATTAAATAGCAAAACCTTACCCCGTGCGGCTTTTGGCCGATTTTAATTTGAAAGTGGGTAAATAAAATATTTTGCAAGAATGAAAAAGCATATAAATTTGTCGCCGTTACTAAAACAAATAAAAATACAGACATGAACAAAGCTGAATTAATCGCAAAAGTTTCTGATGATGCAGGTATTACAAAAACACAAGCCAATGCTGCATTGGATTCTTTTACAGAAGCTGTTACTAAAACATTGAAAGGTGGCGGTAAAGTTACCCTGGTTGGTTTTGGCACTTTCTCCGTATCAAAGAGAGCTGCCCGTAATGGCCGCAATCCGCAAACAGGCGAAGTAATTAAGATCAAAGCCAGAAAGGTTGCCAAATTTAAAGCCGGCAAAGAGCTTTCTGCAAAAATGTAATGACAAAGTAATGAATACTAAAAGCTCCATTCGCCGGTTTGGTGAACGGAGTTTTTTTTGACTAGATAAATTTTCGAAAACTTTAATTTTTTAAAATTATTAATTATGGGAAGAGGTGATAAAAAAACTGCCAAAGGAAAACGTTTCAAAGGTTCATTTGGTAAAAGCAGACCAGTAACTGCCACACCGGCTAAAAAAGCTGCTGCAAAAAAATCTGCTGCAAAAAAGCCTGAATAAATAAAAAGTAAATAAGGATTATAGTATATACTGTATTCCTTATTTACTTACAATAATTCTTACGGAGCAAGCCGCTCTATTTTCCAATTGCCCTTTTCATCCAGAGTATATTGCAATCTGTCATGCAACCTACTGGGCCGCCCCTGCCAAAATTCTACAATAACAGGTTTTACAAGATAACCTCCCCAATGTGATGGTCGTTGTATTGTTTTCTCTTTCAATTCTTTTTTTAATGCTTTGTAATGCTGATCCAGCCATTCCCTGTTTTTGATTACCTGACTTTGTGGTGAAGCAATAGCTCCTAGCTGGCTACCATGTGGGCGGCTGGTAAAATATGCATCACTGGCTTCATCAGGTAACTTTTCTATCAGCCCTGTTATTCTTACCTGCCTTTCCAGTTCTTTCCAGAAAAAAACCAGGCAGGCTTTTGGATTCTCTGCCAACTGCTGCCCTTTAAAACTATTATAATTGGTAAAAAAGCTAAACCCTTTTTCACTAACGTCTTTTAGCAAAACAATTCTTGCAGATGGCACTCCATCGCTGGATGCTGTTGCCAACGTCATCGCATTTACTTCTTCAATCTTAGATGCAACGGCCTGTTTCCACCACTTGGCAAATTGCTTTAAAGGATCTGCGGCCGCTTTTTTTTCAGATAATTTTTTCTGAGAATAATTTTTTCTGATCGAAGCAATATCATGTTGCATTATAAAAATTTTATGTTGCAAAATT
Source organism: Chitinophagaceae bacterium (assembly GCA_031397865.1). GTDB lineage: Bacteria > Bacteroidota > Bacteroidia > Chitinophagales > Chitinophagaceae > JJ008. Next base: position 105,164 of record JANNMN010000016.1, on the reverse strand, counting down.
AGTTGGTTTGCCTGCCACTCAAACGACAAAAAGCTCCTAATGGAGCTTTTACGTATGATTTTTATCAGGTAAGTATTATCCGGTTTTTACCTGCCGCTGCATCAGCACATCTCTTTCTTCGGCCACCACATTCAGCATACTTTCCAGTTCACCAATTCTTTTCAGTTGATTCTCCAGTTTTTTATTGGCGTCAGACACAGCCTGCATATCGTTATTCAGCTCTTCCAGGTAAGCCACTCTCTTTTGCAATTGCTGCCGTTGAAAATTAGCTTCCCGTAATTTATCTTCTGTTTCTGCCAGTTCGTCCTGCAATTGTTTATTTTCCGCTACCGTGGCGTTGTATTTTCTTTTATGCTCTTCAAAGTCTTGTGATATACGGTAGTATCCTTCCTTCACATCTTCATGTTCAATATTTGCTCTTTTTGAAACGATCACCTGGCTTTCCAGTTTTTTTATTTTTTCCTGCAGTACATTAAATTCACTGTAGGCACTATCCAGCATCGACGTCATCTCACCAGACAGTTGTTCTTTCTGCCGCACATTCTTTACTTCTTTATCTTTTTGCGAAAGCAATAATTTCAGTTCTTCAATTTGTGTAGTAAGTTCTTCGTTTATTCTCAACATCTCCTGTTGCTTCTCTTCAGTTTCTTTTACAAGATCTATCTGGCCCAGCAACTTATTTATTTTTTCATTGTGCTGTAGTAAACTGTTTTGTGCCAGTCGAAGTTGTTCTATATAACCAGTTTTATCTTCTGTAGCAGGTGCAGGTGTAGCAGGTGCGATAAGTGTTGCTTTGCGAAGCGTTTCCAATTCAATTTTCAATTCTTTACTTAGCTTTCGCATCTCCTCCGCTTCTATTGCGTTGATCTCATTATTTTCCTCTGCCTCAGCTAATCTTTTTTTCATATCCGCCAGTAGCTGATCTCTTTCATCTATATCATTATAATATTTCATCCGCCAGCTATCTATTTCTTTTTTTGTTTGGCCGGAAGCCTGCAAATTAGACTCATCAAGAGAACGGCGGGTAACAATAAAAAAATGTATAGTAATGCCAAGGATAATGGCGCCAATCATCAGAACAATGATTTCAAGTATAGTTAGATTTAGCTGGCTACCCATAAAAAGTACAAATGCAATTTTGAAACTATTAAAAAAAGGCTGATTAATTATTAATAGTTCTTCACAGATGAGGATAAGGGATTACCCCCACAAGATAGTAGTTACTGTAAATTATAAAATAGGAAAATTACTTAGGAAATTAACCTTTCACCAGGGTGCCTACTTTTTCGCCAGTTACCACACGGCGCAGATTATCAGGCTTATTCATATCAAAAACAATGATAGGGAGACTATTTTCTTGGCAAAGAGTAAAAGCCGTCATATCCATCACCTTCAGGTTTTGGGAAAGACATTCCTGGAAGGTCATCACATTATATTTAGTTGCGGTAGGATCTTTTTCAGGATCGGCCGTATAAATACCGTCCACTCTGGTGCCTTTTAATATTACATCAGCACTTATTTCTATGGCCCGGAGAGAGCCTGCAGTATCTGTAGTAAAATATGGATTGCCGGTGCCTGCACCAAAAATTACTACACGGCCTTTTTCCAAATGACGAATGGCCCGGCGACGGATATAAGGTTCAGCAATCTGCTCCATTTTAATAGCACTTTGCAAACGGGTATAGATGCCTATTTTTTCAAGGCCAGCCTGCAAGGCCATTCCGTTGATAACCGTAGCCAGCATGCCCATATAATCGCCATGAGCTCTTTCAATACCAGTTTCTGCCTCATTCATACCACGGTAAATATTTCCACCTCCAATAACTATGGCCACCTGCACTCCCAGATCGGTAATCGATTTAATATCCTGGGCATATTGGTTGATGACATCTGTATCAAAACCAAAACTTTTATCACCCATTAATGCTTCGCCGGAAAGTTTGAGGAGGATTCTTTTGTACTTAGGTAACATGGAGTAGAAATTTCGCTGCGAAGATAAGGGGAATAAATTATTGAGATAGCCGGTTTTATAGATCCAGTTTACCTGCCGAAATTTTATGTAGGCAGGCTTCAGTTCCCTGGTCATCGTCCCTTGCGTCGCACACTTGTACGTCCGGTAATTCTACTGAGCTTTTTATAGCTTGTAAAGAATATACCATCGGTATTTTTCCTTCCATTCCTTTTATATGCCACTTGCCTTTTTCAAATTCTACCACATTTTTAAAACACGGATAAGGACTGTACATATGCTCATTAAAAAAATCAATTTTCAATCCGGCATTGATCAACGAATTTAAAATTTCACTGATGCTGTGGTTCCAGCCATATTCTTTTCCTTTTATATCTGCTGTACGATCGGTATAAGTGCCTTCCATTTCTGTAACTATTACCTCCTTGTTTTCGTAAGAATATTTTATATGTGTAAAATCATCATCAAACATCCAGACCACCGGATGAAAATCCGCCATATAAAAAATGCCGCCGGATTTTAAGTAGTGTGCAATTATTGCAGCCCATTTATCCAGATCAGGAAGCCAGCCGATGGTGCCGTATGATGTAAAGACAATGTCAAATTTTTCGTTAAGGTGTTCTTTTAAATCATAAACATTGCAACAAATGAATTTTACATCAAGCTGTAGCTCATCATTCAATTGCCTCGCCTCATTGATAGCCACATCCGACAAATCAACACCTGTTACATCCGCACCCAATCTTGCCCAGCTCAAACTATCCATTCCAAAATGGCATTGCAAGTGCAACATCTTCTTTCCTTTCACATCCGTCAGTTCATTCAGTTCGATGGGAGTCAATACATTTTCACCGGCTTTAAAACCCGCAAGATTATAAAAGGCAGAATCTTTGTGCACAGCGGTTCGCTGATTCCAGAGTTCTTTATTGGCACTGAAATATTCAGAGTGATTTTCCATGTAATAAAAATAAAAAAAGGAGCCGAATTGGCTCCTTAGTATCTAAATTATTTTGAATTATTTTATTATCCTAACGCCACTCTCTTAAATTCCATCACTTTCACATCACCACTTTCTTTCAGATAATCAGCAACAGTTTTGCCGCCATCTTTAACAAAAGCCTGTGCAGTTAAAGTTTGCTCTTTAAAGAAAGCACCCATTTTACCTTCAGCAATTTTAGCCAGCATTTCTTCCGGCTTGCCGGCCATTTTAGGATCTTCTTTCATTACATCAATAATGATAGCCTTCTCTCTTGCTACTACTTCAGCAGGTACACTTGCAGCATCTACTGCTACAGGATTTAATGCTGCAATTTGCATAGCCACATCTTTACCTACTTCAGCTGCTTCTTTATCTAATCCTACTAATACACCAATTCGATTAGCACCATGTATGTAAGAAGAAACAAAAGGAGCTTCTACTATTTCAAAACGGGTGATACCAATTTTCTCGCCAATAGAAGCCAGCTTATCATTGATAAGATCGGACACTTTAGCACCGTTTATTACTTGTTCGTTCAGCTCTTCTGTAGTTTTTACTCCAGAACTGATAGCTACATCAGCTATGCTTTTTACCATGCTGATGAAATCTTCATTCTTAGATACGAAGTCAGTTTCGCAGCTTACACATACAACGATGCCTTTTTTGTTATCGGAAGTTGTTTTTGCTATTACCACACCTTCTTTTGCTTCACGGTCGCTTCTTTTAGCGGCTACTTTCTGGCCTTGTTTACGAAGCCAATCAATGGCAGCTTCAAAGTCGCCATTGGTTTCTGTTAATGCCTTACGGCAATCCATCATACCTGCACCAGTAGCCTGGCGAAGTTTATTTATTTCTTGTGCACTTATAGTTACAGTACTCATTGTAATTAAATTAAAAATTAAGAATTAATAATTCTCTTTTCGTAGTTGGTTTGAGTCTTATATATTGCTCAGTAATGAACAGAACGTACAAGAGTGCGACGCAACAGACGATGATAATAGCACTTATGCCTGGCCCACGATTGTATGACTTACAACTTAAAACCATCAACTTATAACTGCTTATCTTCTTCCACCACCGGGGCCACGACCACCACCGCCGCCAGCACCACCTGGTGTCCGACGTCTTTGTCCGCCGCCAGCACCACCTGGTCCACCGGGACCACGGCCTCTGCCGCCACGACCACCTTCAGCTTCTGCTTCTGCAAGGAGTTTAGCTGCTTTTCTTTCTTTTTCATCATCGCTGATATCTTCTACATCCTCTTCCTTGGCAGCTTGTCTTTCCGCAAGACCTTCTGCAATAGCCGCAACGATATAGTTAACGATAATAGCAATAGATTTTGTAGCATCATCATTTGCAGGAATTGCAAAATCCACTTTATTCGGATCGCAGTTAGTATCTACCACACCAAATGTATTGATGCCAAGACGCTTTGCTTCTGCAAGTGCAATATGCTCATGCCCGATGTCGATAAGGAACAAAGCAGCAGGTACACGGCCCAATTGTGCAATACCACCTAATACTTTATCCATTTTATCTCTGTCTCTTGATAAAGTCAATCTTTCTTTTTTAGTAATGCTATCTAAAGAACCATCGCCCAGCATTTTTTCGATGCTCTGCATTTTCTTTACACTCTTTCGAACAGTGTTGAAGTTGGTCAACATACCGCCTAACCAACGTTCTGTAACGAATGGCATATTCACTTTCTGTGCAGACTCTTTTACGATATCCTTTGCCTGCTTCTTAGTACCAACAAACAATATCTTTTTGCCGGTACGGGCAATTTGTTTCATAGCTGCGGCAGTTTCCTGCAGGCAATCTACAGTCTTATTCAGATCAATGATGTGAATACCTTTCTTCTCAGCAAAGATGTAAGGCAACATCTTAGGGTTCCACTTCTTTTTCAGGTGACCAAAATGAACACCGGCTTCCAGAAGTTGCTGTTGTAGTGAAGTATTATTTTCCATTTTATATAAATAATCGTTTTTAAAAATTGTTTGCTTCCGCTTTGTCGATTAACGTTTAGAGAACTGGTAGCTACGACGGGCTTTCTTATGACCGAATTTCTTACGTTCAACAGATCTTGGATCTCTTTTGAGTAAGCCGGCTGCTTTTAATGCAGGACGATATTCCGGATTGATCTCCAGCAATACCCTGGCGATACCCAACATGGCTGCTTCTGCCTGTCCTTTAACGCCACCACCTGATGCATTAATTTTTACATCATACTTGCTGGCAACGTCTACTGTCTTTAGTGGACGTTCTACCTGGTTTTGTAAGTATACCAGTGGAAAATAAGTTTTATAGTCTTTATCGTTTACTGTAATGCTGCCCTCTCCTTTGGAAAGAAACACTCTTGTTACAGCTGCTTTACGACGACCAATTCCGTTTTTTTGCTTTTCCATTATATTTTGCTTTTAGCTAATAGCTGATTTTAGAATTTAAGTTCTTTAGGTTGTTGTGCAGTGTGCGGATGATTGGCGCCTACATACACATACAATTTCTTGTACATTTTGCGACCCAAACGATTTTTTGGCAACATTCCCTTTACCGCTCTTTCGATTACCACTTCTGGTCTGCGGTTAATAAGGTTTCTTGCTACTTCTTCTTTACGACCACCCGGATATCCTGTAAAGTGATCATAAATTTTTTGGTCCAATTTGTTTCCGGTCAATACAATCTTTTCGCAGTTGATTACAATAACATAATCTCCTGTGTCAACGTGGGGGGTGTATGATGCTTTGTTTTTGCCACGAAGTATCGCAGCAATTCTAGCACACATACGACCAACGGTTTGATTAGTACCGTCCACAACATGCCAGTTGCGTTTTACGGTAGCCTCGTTCGCATGTTTCGTAGTAAAATGTAATTTGCTCATTTGAATTTCTGTTTAGTGGCCGTCGCTATCCCGACAGGCCGATTTTTAAATGGACGGCAAAGGTAGGGTTGAGCTACTTGACAAACTACAAATGAAGGAAGTAATTTTTATCGCACCCTTATAAGAGGCTGATTTACAATAAAATTTTTGACTAATTTTATTTATAGCCGTGTATGAGCTTAAAAACTCCACCATTATGTGGAGGAAAAATGCTCATTATAATATGTGGCTCGCCAATTTTGGAAGTTCTTGCAGACAGATTTAATTCAGCTGCTTTATCATTACTCTTTAATAGATTCATTCTGTGAAGTAATGCTTTTGCTTTTATGCCTTTGCTTTTTTAACCGCAATCTTGGAGTTGGTAAGATGAACGATCTGTACGGGTATTACATCACCCTCTTTAACGGAATCTTTTTCAAAATCGGTTGCAGGTAGTTTTGCTTTTATTTTATCATTAAACAAATGCAGGTAAACTGCATGCGGAGAAATCTTATATACAATGCCCTCAGCAGTTATTTCATTATTAAAATGCTGCACTGCCATTTTATATTCAGGAATAAAGGCATGTGAAAATAATTCAGCCCCTACCGAAGCTGGTTTATCTGTATTGGTCAACTTAAAACTGATAGTTTCATTTTCAGCCGTAGCCGCAGGTGGATTTTCCCACGGAGATAACTGGAGTGGAAATAAAATATAACTATCTGCCTCTTTTACAAAATACTTATCCTCTACTCTTTTTAAATAACCAGTAAACCGGTTTTCGATAGCTGATCTTTCAATCAACAGATTAATTTCAATATTATGGAGGTACTTAATATTATATGCCGTCATTTTATCACCCCGGTCAGATAATTTTAATTGAAAGCTTACTACATCTCCTAATCTGTACTGGTGTGTTTTCTTGGAACTATCTGCAGCATTAGTTTTACAATTCACTGATTTCTGCTTGTTATTATGCAGGTAATCAATGGTAGCAAAATGCTTTTCAAAATTGATAAATGAAATTTTTCCCTTGTATATTTCTTGTTTTTCTTCCATGCAGTTTTGCAAATGTAGGCCGAAGCTGACTAAAGGAGAATTAAAATAACGGACTGTTTGTTTCAGATTTCGCAGCTATATTTATTATCAAATACAAAAAAATGTCTACCCGCAATCTTTGCCGCTCCACTTTTGGTGATATAAAAAATACAGGCAACCTTATGCCGATTGAAGAAGCCCATGCTTTATTAATCGAATGGGTGCCCAACGAAAAGCTTCGATTGCATATGAAGCAGGTGGCTGCTAATATGAAAGCATGGGCTATTGAAAAGGAACAGACAGATGAGCAAACAGCATTGAAATGGGAACTAGCCGGTCTATTGCATGATGCTGATTGGGAAAAATATCCTGATGATCATTGCCGGGTTATCATTGAAGAATTAGAAAAAAGAAATATTGATCCGGATGTAATTCATTGCATTGCATCTCATGGGCCAAAAGTATTTGGCGTAGAACCTGTGAATAACATGGATAAAATGATCTATGCTATTGATGAACTAAGTGGCCTTATACATGCATATAGTTTACTACGACCAGAAAAATATGAAGGCATGGAAGTAAAAGGAGTAAAAAAGAGATTAAAAGAAAAAGCATTTGCCGCACAGGTAAGCAGGGAAGATATTTCGGATGCCATTTCCAGAATTGACATACCGCTGGAAGATCTTATTCAATTTATTATTGATAACCAGAAAGATGTTTCCTGATTTTTTTAACCATCCAGTTATAACCAAAGTCGACAATCTCCACCCTATATTTTATAAAAAAATATCCGATCTTTTTCTTAGTTGAGAGCTAATAAAAAGCCCTCTCTTTATTGAGGTGGTTTTTGCAATTTTTCAGTACATTGTAAGTATGATTACAAAAAGAAGTTTGCAATATGGCAAAATTCTTTGATGCCCCAGGCGGGGTTTGGTCTTTGTTGTCCAGAATCAGCCGAGGTATCCCTATTATTAACATTAGTAAAACCTATATTCATTTCTAAAAATCATTTGCCTGTATTCCAATTATTTAATTCAAAAAATAAATTCTCTCAGAGATCCATTTTAAATATTAACTGCTATCGTTTGAAACCTATTCAATTCGTTTTTTTATACCATCTTTATAATCAGTAACTAACAAAAAATTAGCATTTATGATTTCCAAAATAATATTTCCTGTTTTTTTTCTAACTCTTTCAACAGTTGCTGTAGCCCAGCCCGAAGCATGGAAACTGAGTGCTACTAATTTTGATGCAAAAAATTATTATGGCATTACCGTAGCTAATGGAATGATCGGAATTGTATCTGCCCCCGAACCATTTAAAGTAAAGGATGTAGTACTGGCTGGTGCTTATGATCAATATGGAAGAGGAAGAGTGAGCAACTTTCTACGCAGCTTTAATTTATTGAACATGCGGCTGGATATTGATGGAAGAAATATTGGCACTGCTGAAGCATCCAATATGAAGCAAGAACTGGATATGAAGAAAGCTTCCTTTACTACTTCATTTGATTATAGTGATAAGGCAACGATCAGTTATACCTACTATTCGCTTCGTCATCTGCCATTTACAGTTTTAATGGATGTTAGCATCAAAGCAAAAAAAGACATCAACATTGGTGGTGCCAGTGTAATGGAGGCCCCAGATGCATTAAAAGATGTACAGAATTATTATAATGAAATAGATCGACCACATGTTACTATCAGTCTGCTTACTTCTTCTGCCAAAAGCCCTACGGGAAAATTATTGATGTGTGCAAGCAATACTTTTTTATTTAGCGAAGCACATGGCAGTGAGCCAAGAGTTATTCATGAAATGTGGGACAACAATATGCACCTGATGAAATTTACCCGGAAAATAAAAGCCGGTGATACGTACAAATTTTCTATTGCAGGTTCTTCTATTACTTCGGCCCACCATGATGATCCGCTGAATGAAGCAGAAAGAGCTACCATATTCGCAAAGCTGGAAGGAAGAGAAAGGTTGATTCAATTTCACAATAAAGCATGGGAAGATCTTTGGACCAGCGATATAATTATTGAAGGTGATGCACAAGCCCAGCAGGATGTACATAGTATGTTATACCATCTTTATTCATTCACCAGAGAAGGCACTGCTTTATCTCCATCACCAATGGGACTAAGTGGATTGGGATATAATGGCCATGTGTTTTGGGATACAGAATTATGGATGTTTCCTTCTATACTTGTTCTTCATCCAGAATTAGCCAAGAGTCTGATGGAATATCGTTTTCAACGAATAGATGCTGCAAAAAAAAATGCATTTAGCAAGGGATATAAAGGAGCTATGTTTCCCTGGGAGAGTGCAGAAACCGGTGTGGAAGAAACTCCGGTGTGGGCATTAAGCGGTCCGTTTGAACATCATATCACGGCTTGTGTAGCCATAGCTGCGTGGAATTATTATTGTGTCACGCAGGATAAAGTATGGTTGAAAGAAAAAGGCTTTCCCATATTATCAGCTACAGCAGATTTTTGGGCAAGCCGTGTAGAAAGAAATGGTCCGGGAAAATATGATATTAAAAATGTCGTGGCTGCTGATGAGTGGGCGGAGAATGTAGATAACAATGCATTTACCAATGCAGCTGCAAAAGCTAATCTTCAATTTGCAACAGAAGCAGCAAAAATTTTAGGTATTGCCCCTACTGCTGATTGGATGAATGTGGCAAATAATATTCCTATTCTAAAATTTGCTGATGGAGTTACCAAAGAGCATCTTACTTATAATGGGGAAGGAATAAAACAAGCCGATGTTAATCTACTTTCATATCCATTAAAGGAGATTACTGACCCTAAAGCAATCCGCAAAGATTTAGAATATTATGAGACAAGAGTGCCTAACGAAGGAACTCCGGCAATGACGCAGGCCGTCTTCACTACTTTATATGCACGGCTTGGTGATGCGGATAAAGCACATCATTGGTTTAATGACGCTTATCTGCCAAATCTTAATCCACCTTTCCGGGTAATTGCAGAAACAAAAGGTGGTACTAACCCATATTTTGCAACAGGTGCCGGGGGGGTGATTCAAAGTGTGTTAATGGGCTTTGGCGGATTAGAAATAACACCAAAGGGCATCACCCAAATAAAATCTGTACTTCCAAAAACATGGAAAAGTTTGACAATAAAAGGTGTGGGGCTAGAAAAGAAAACCTTTACAGTAAGTAATTAATAAAATTCAATAGGACCAAAACAACAAGTCTTCACATTAAAGAAATCTGTTTACCTTAGTGTTATACCATTGTGAGAAAAATAGCTGCCATATTATTACTCCTGATACTCGCCTTCAACTTTGGCGGGTACCGTCTTATTATTTCATTATTAGAGAAAAGAGCAGATGTAAAACTGGAAGCTCAAATTGATAATATCGAATATAGCGAAACTCAGTTAATAGAAATAAGGGTTCCGCTGAATATGCCTTACCAGGAACGTTACACTGATTTTGAAAGACATTACGGAGAAATAAATATCGAAGGCAAGCTGTACACTTATGTAAAAAGAAAGATCGAGGGTAATGTGCTGGTATTAAAATGCATAGCCAACGAATCGAAACAACAACTGAAACAAACTGCTAATGAGCTTGCAAAATCGAATACAGGGCAAGATCAGGATAACAGCGGCAAGAAACAAAGCAATACTTTAAAATCAGTTAGTACTGACTTTGATGATAAAAATCATTTTTGTTCTTTAACACTCAATGATATTATACATCGCAAAATTTCTGGTTTCTATTCAGCACCATTAAAAGATGTGCTTATTAAAACACCTGACCAACCGCCACGGAATTCCTCTTTTATATTTAGTTAGTACTCCATTCTTTGCCATTTGGCAATAAAGTTTGTTCAATCAAATCATACTATGCTTAAAAAAATATGCATGGCCGTTATGGTCATCTATCTGCTTGCTGCATGTGGCCAGCCAAAAAATTATGATGCTTATATAAAGAACCCGTTTTTGTATTGCAAAACAGTAAAGCAACTGAACAATGTAGTGTTGGAAAATAATTTTCCACCAATGATAGCCAGCCGAAATTATGCATACGCAAATATTGCTGCTTATGAAGTAGTTGCTATATTCGATCCAAGGTTTCAATCTTTAGCAGGACAGATAAAACATCTGCCTGCATTTCCAAAAACAGATACTGCCAAAGTAAATTACCAGGTAGCAGCTATGCTTGCTTTTTGCAAAGTAGGTGAAGCAGTAACATTTCCTGAAGGAAGTATGCAGACGTTTATAGAAAAAATAAAACATGAAGCTGATAGTGCAGGTATACCATCTTCCGTTATAAAAGCCTCACAGTTTTTTGCAGATAGTATGTCGGCACATATTATCCGCTGGAGTAAGAAAGATAATTATCTCCAACTTCGTACGGCTCCTAAATATAGTGTGACAGAGGAAGAAGGACGTTGGATACCTACACCACCGATGTATGCACAGGCCATAGAGCCACATTGGATGGAGATGCGGCCCCTGGTGATAGATAGTGCTGCTCAAATTGGAGCTATACCCTGCCCCAAGTATGATATAAAAAATAAGAACAGTACTTATTATAAATCTTTGCTGGAAGTGAAGAAAATAGGAGATAGTCTTACAGAAGAGCAAAAACATATAGCCGACTTCTGGGATGATAATCCCTTTAAAATGAATGTAAGCGGGCATGTGATGTTTGCTACAAAAAAATTCTCTCCACCCGGCCATTGGATGAATATTGTAGGTATTGGTGCACAAAAAGCCGGGGCAGATTTTTCTACTACAGTGGCTGCATATACTGAAACAGCCATTGCATTATATGATGCTTTTATCATTTGCTGGTATGAAAAATATAAAAGTAATTGTGTTCGTCCGGAAACTGTCATCAATAAGTATATCGCTTCCGATTGGCAACCTTTTATCCAAACGCCGCCGTTTCCATCACATACAAGCGGCCATGCCACCATATCTGCTGCAGCTGCAGAAGTAATGACCCGTTGGTTTGGAGATAATTTATCGTTTACAGATACATCATCACTTGAGTTTGGTATTAAAAGCCGGGAAATAAAATCTTTCAGGCTGGCAGCCAAAGAAGCTGCGATGTCCAGATTATACGGGGGTATTCATTACCGGTTTGATAATGACCACGGTAATGAGGCGGGCACCAGACTTGGTGAGTTTATTGTACAACGGTTAAAACTTAAAAAATAACTGCAATGAAAAAACTATTACAACAAATAAGTATAAGTTTATTTCTGTTGATGATGATAAAACCTGCTAAAGCACAAACAGACATTGATGGCATTATGATGGAAAAAAATGCCTTCTGTGTGGGTCCCATGTACAGCTACAGTAGTTGGAAAAATTATTGGGAAGGAAAATTAAATAGGGATAACGAAAACCTTGGTAAGGTTTCTACGAAGATGTTTGGCCTAATGGGTAACTATGGTCTAACGAGGAAAATAAATATCCTCTTTAGTGTTCCGTATGTAAAAACAAAAGCATCTGCCGGTACGCTGCAGGGAATGAAAGGTGTACAAGACCTTAGCCTTTTTGTAAAATGGAGACCGATTCAAAAAAAGATGGGCGGTGGTAAACTATCAATCTTCGGCATTGGCGGTGTTTCTTTTCCACTCAGTAACTATGTAGCCGATTTTTTGCCGCTTTCCATTGGCCTCCACACCAAAACTGCTTCGGCAAGAGTAATGGCAGATTATCAGAAGGGTAACCTTTTTACCACTGTTTCAGCCACCTATGTACTCAGGGATAATATCCAAATTGATCGTACATCATATTATACTACTGAGTTGCATCTTACAAATGAAGTAGAGATGTATAATGGAACTAATTTTAATTTTCGTGCAGGTTTCAGAAACCATCGCCTCATTGCAGAAGTGGTTGTAAACAACTGGACAACATTAGGTGGTTTTGATATCACCCGCAACAATATGCCTTTTCCCAGTAATAAAATGAATGCAACGAATCTTGGTGTTAATATTAAATATGTAATTCCATCCCTGCCTCAATTAGCAATTGTGACAGGAGGCAATACAACTGTTGCCGGCAGAAATATGGGCCAGTCAACTACCCTATATGGCTCTTTCTTTTATGTATTAAACTTAGGGAGTAAAACAAAATCATCTGATCAACCCACAAAAACTAACTGATATGAAAAAAATATTTTTATTTTCACTTACAATTGTTGCCGCAACAATATTAACCGTTGTTGCCTGCAATAAAGACGTCGAAAGCAGAACGGAGAATATTCCTGCTCTGAATCCTGCCAATATAGATTTGAATGCAGGAACCTGGAGACCCGTTTTACTTACCGGTCCCACAGAATTTTCTGTGTCAGCACCGGCTGCCACTGCATCGCCTGATTATATTGCACAAATCAATGAAATAAAAACATGGCAGGCAGAACTTACCAACGAAGAGAAGCGAATAGTTAAATATTGGAGTGCCGGGGCTGTACTTCGCTGGAATGAAATTCTCCGTGAACTGGTAGCAAAACATAACTTGCCTCCTTATCAAAATCCCGATGGAACATATCCAATTCCAAGTGCTAACAACCCCCTGGCCTATCCACAGTTTCCTTTTGCCAACCCTCCCTATGCAGCAAGAGCATACGCCTATGTAAGTGCTGCACAATATGATGCGTTGGTAGCAGCATGGCATTATAAAAAGTTATACAACCGCCCCGCACCTTATGTTGTAGATGCTACATTACAGGTATTAATCCCGAAATCAACACTGGCTTCTTACCCTTCAGAAGATGCGGTGGTAGCAGGTGCCGCTGTAGAAATGATGAAACTATTATTTCCCGGCGATCAGGATTTTATAAATCAAAAAGCGGAAGAGCATAAAAGGGCAAGATTGATTGCCGGTGCTAATGTTCGCAGCGATTTGGAAGCCGGTGAAGCGTTGGGAAAATCTGTTGCACAAAAATTTGTAACCCGTGCAAGAGGAGATAGGGCCGGTGCAGCTATTGGCACCCCAGCCCAATGGACACAATTAGAAACAGATTGTATGGCAAGAGGTGAAACCCCATGGTACAGTCTTGATCTACCCAAACGTCCGCCGATGTTGCCCGTATTCGGAAAAGTAAAAGCATTTTTATTTGATTCATTAACTGCTATTTCCCTTCGTCCGCCTCCACCACCCTTAGTTAACAGTCAAAAAATGAAAGAGGAGACAGAAGAAATATACCAGCTCATTAAAAATCCAACCAGAGAAAGAACAGCTATCGTTCATTTCTGGGCGGATGGTGTGGGCACTTATACACCTCCCGGACATTGGGATGCTATAGCTGCTGAAGATTTTATTACAAAAAACTTCAGCGAAGTAAGATGGGCAAGAAATATGGCCCTGGTAAACATGACGTTGATGGATGCAGCCATTGTTTGCTGGGATACAAAATATTTTTATTATAACCCCAGACCAACACAGTTGGATCCAAGAATTAAAACTTTGACTGGTATTCCAAATTTTCCAGCGTATATATCCGGTCACTCTACATTTAGTGGAGCGGCAGCAAGAATATTAAGCCATATTATTCCAGGAAAAGCAGCACAATATGATGCAATGGCTAAAGAAGCTTCTTTGTCAAGAATGTATGGAGGTCTCCATTACAAGGCAGATTGTGAAGTAGGTTTAGTAGTCGGAAAAAACGTTGCTGAGTTTGCTGTACAAAGAGCCAGGACAGATGGAGCTGAGTAGTTTTTTATTTTAAGGTGACTGACATTATAATCCATACCGACCTTTTAAAATTTTTAAAATATAATTGTGAAAGCGATAAAAGTCATTTTATTTTTTCTTGGGTTTTATACGCCGGTTTTTGCACAGGATTCTACTTCAAATTCCCGCATAATGGATAGTGTTGTCATTATCTCTCTCTTGAATCAAAATACCATCCGGGTACTTCCATTGACGCAAGGCACTTATATTTTTGCCGGAAAAAAAACAGAGGTAATAGACCTTTCTCAAATACCTGCAGACATCACAAACAAAATAGGCCGCCAGGTCTTTTCAAAAATCCCCGGTGTATTTGTGTATGATATGGATGGAGGAGGCAATCAAATTAATATTTCAGCAAGAGGCCTTGATGCCCACCGGGGCTGGGAATTCAATACCCGGAAGGATGGCATTATTATCAATTCAGATATGTACGGTTATCCTGCCAGTCATTATAGTATGCCGTTGGAAAGCATTGCTAAAATTGAATTGGTGAGAGGAACTGGTTCACTCCAGTACGGAGCCCAATTTGGCGGAATGCTCAATTACATTACTAAACAAGGCGATACCACCAAATCATTCAGTTTTGAAAGCATTAATACGGCAGGTTCATTTAATTTATTAAGTAGTTATAACGCCATTGGAGGAAAATCCGGAAAATTTAAATACTATGGTTATTTTCAAAAAAAAGCAAGAGGTGGGTATAGAAATAATGAACATACCGATTCCCAAGCCGAAGCTATCATTATAACATATGAACCGACCAGGAAAATTTCGATCCGGGCGGAATGGGCCCATTCTAAATATCTTTACCGGATACCCGGGCCTTTAAATGATAGTATGTTTTATGCAAATCCAAGGCAAGCTACCCGTTCAAGAAATTATTTCAGCCCGGATATTCATGTTCCCTCTATAACAGTTAACTGGCAAATAGCGCCACAAACAAAACTGCAACTTACATCCTCGGCAGTTGTAGGAAGAAGAAACAGTGTACTGTTTGATAAACCCACGAATATCAGGGATACTATCAATACAAGCACTTTCCAATACAATAACAGGCAGGTAGATATTGACCGGTTTAACAGTTTCACCTCGGAGCTACGCTTATTACAACATTATTCCTTAGGGGGAAAAACGAATACACTTGCTGCTGGTATACAGTATATGAATAATGATTTGCATCGCACCCAATTAGGCAAAGGAACTGCTGGCAGCGATTATGATCTTACACTTGTTGATCCTGTATGGGGCAGAGACTTGCATTTCAAAACCCATAATTTAGCCTTGTTCACCGAAAATAAATTTCAAGTATTAAAAAAATTGTCAGTAAATATCGGGGCAAGAATAGAAATGGGTAAAACGGACATGAGCGGAACTATTATTTATTATCCTGACAATGAAATTCCTGTTACCATCAGGCACCAGTTCCCATTATTAGGTGTAAATATTTTATACAAGCCAAAGGAGACTATGGAATGGTATGCCGGCTGGTCACAAGCTTATCGCCCTATGCTTTTCAAAGATCTTATTCCGGGTTCATTATTTGAAAAAGTGGATCCTAACATCAAAGATTCAAAAGGATTTAATACTGAACTTGGATGGAGAGGTACTTGTAAATTTTTAAAATGGGATGTCAATGTTTTCCTTTTACGGTACAATAACCGTTTTGGCACATTAGCGGAAACAGATAATACAGGCGCCTTTTATACTTACAGAACTAATATTGGGAATTCAATTACCAGGGGGGCCGAAATACTTATCCAGGGAGACTGGCTGTTAATAAAAAAAATAGGGTTATCTGTTTTTACATCTACGGCCCTTTTACATGCCCGCTATAAAAACGCTGTAGTGAAATCAGGCAATGCAAATATCAACATTGATGGTAATAAGGTTGAAAGTGCTCCTGGTATAATTACCCGTAATGGCATTACTATCCGTTATAAAAAAATAAATTTTTCGACTCTATATAGCTATACGTCTGAAACTTTTGCAGATGCCCGTAATACTGTTCAGCCACCTAAATCAACTGGTGCTGTTGGTCTAGTACCAGCATACGGCCTATTGGATATAAGTACATCATTCCGCTTTTCTAAATATCTTGAAATAAGGATGAACATCAGTAATGCAACAAACAAACAATACTTTACCAAGCGGCCCTTATTTTATCCAGGTCCGGGGGTTTGGCCATCTGATGGACGTAATTTTAGTACCTCATTTATCATACATTTATAAAATAAGCATGAAAAAAATAATTCTATCAACGATTACCTGCCTGTCTATCCTTCAATTAATAGCTCAAAAAATTAAAACTCCAGATCAGATCTATGGACAGCTTTTTCAGGATGTGCAGATGGCCCGCATATTTCCCGATAATAAAACGTTTGTGGATTGCACTCCCAAAAGAAAGCCTGCCACCATTGTAGCTGATTATATGAAGATCAAAAATAATCCGGCTATCCGTTTTTCTCTAAAACTATTTGTGGAAGAAAATTTTGATATGCCTACTGCTCCGCCAGAATTTAATTATATACAACAGGAAAAAGATGTGGCGGCACATATCAGAAATTTATGGAGCAACCTGAAAAGAGAACAAGATAAAACGATTGAGGGATCATCCTTACTGGCCTTACCTCATCCATATATTGTGCCCGGTGGCCGTTTTCGTGAAATATATTATTGGGATTCTTATTTTACTATGCTAGGACTGAAAGAAAGTGAAGAGATAGAAACAATAAAGCACATGCTGGACAATTTTAAATACCTGATCAATACATATGGTCATATTCCAAATGGAAACCGCAGTTATTATTTAAGCCGCAGCCAGCCACCTTTTTTTTCATTGATGGTAGAACTGTATGCTTCTGCTACAGAAAATGAAAATTATAAATTGTATGTGGAAGCGATGGAGAAGGAATACAATTACTGGATGAATGGATATACAACTATTAAAAACGGAACAGCATCCAAAAAATTAGTAAGATTGGCAGATGGCAGTATTTTAAATCGCTATTGCGATGAGCTTTCTATTCCCCGCCAGGAAAGCTGGGCAGATGATGTAGAGACTGCAGCAAAAAGTAAAAGAGATAAAAAGATAGTGTACAATCATCTTCGTTCCGCAGCAGAAAGTGGTTGGGACTTCAGCAGTCGCTGGCTGGCTAATGATAATGATCTTTCAACCATACAAACAACGGACATTATTCCCATTGATCTAAACAGTTTACTATATCATACAGAAAAATTGCTGGCAGAATTTTATGACAGGTATGATGAAGACAAAAAGGTAAAATTTTATACTGCCCGGGCAGTGAAAAGAAATACTGCCATGCAGAAATATTGTTTTAATGCAAAAGAAAAAATCTATTACGATTATAACTGGAAACAAAAGAAACAGACCGGCAAGTTTACACCTGCATCTTTTTTTCCTATCTGGTTGTATGATGGATATTCTGAAACAAACGAAGCCAATGGAAAAGCGGCAGCAGAAAAATTAAAAACATTGTTATTAAAAGATGGAGGTGTTGCATCAACCGTTGTAACAAATAAACAACAATGGGATGCGCCGAATGGCTGGGCGCCGTTGCAATGGGTAGTAATAAGTGCATTAGAAAAATCAAATCAAACAGAATTGGCTGCCGTTATTGCAAAACGCTGGATCAAACTAAATGACGATGTGTACCAACGAACGGGCAAGCTGATGGAAAAATATAATGTGGTAAACACAAAGTTAGAAGCAGGTGGTGGTGAATATCCCGGGCAAGATGGTTTTGGCTGGACCAATGGTGTGCTGCTGGCATTGATAAATAAATATGGAAAGACTGAATAATTTCTATTGAGGCTCCAGCAATAAGAATTCATAAGGAGGTATGATAAGATACTCCCTGTCATCACCCACATTATACATTTTGTCTTTCCAGTGATCGAAAAGTTTTGCAGGCTTCAATCCATGTTCTTTAAAAGCATACCAGGTAAGTAAAGTCGGCTTATCGCTAAAATTAAAAACCCCATACAGCCTTTCATCTTTAAAAGAACGTATGTATCCGGCTACATGTATATTGTGTGGCGTCATCCATATAAGATTACTACGGTCTGCCACTACAGCTAATTTTTTTCTTATTGCTATCAGTTTTTGAGTAGCAGAAAAAACTTCATTTTCTATTGTGCCTTTTTTATCAATTCTTTCATTTTTATTCCAGTCAATAATTGGTCGGTGCATCCAGCGGTTATCATAACTTTTACCATTTGATTTTAGGTAAGAGTAATCATTTGTGTAACCAGCCTCATCACCATAAAATAACATGGGCAAGCCACCAAGAAAAAAACTATGCGCCTGCATCAATATAATTTTCTGAATTGATAAATCAATTGCAACTGCATCTTTAGCTTCTATAGCTTTTTCTAATCCGCATAATGAAGCCAGCGATCCGCTTATTCTTGCATCGCCGGTTTTGGGGTTGCTGGAAAACAAAGCACCTTTTGCCGGTGAGTCTTTATACTCTCCTGAATAATATTCTTTTAAAAACTTACGGTGCTGCCAGGCATTAAAACCTCCTTGCTCAATCATATAATCATCATAGCCTAATCCAATATCATCATGACATCTTGTATAAGTAATCCACGAAGTACCCACTGGTTTTTTTAAAAGTTCATGCTGTGCTTTCAACATCACTTTTGTATCGCCGGTGGCCAGCATATCCCATTGCAGGGCCATGTGTGTAGCATTGTATGCAAAATCACACTCCTTTGCTATAAAATCTCCGGTGCCAAAATAATTTAGAATTTCCTTAGGTGCTACTATTGCTTCGCCAAGTAAAGCCATGCCCGGGGTTGCTACTTCCACACATTGTTTTATTAATCGGAGTAAAGTATGTGCCTGTGGTAAATTTTGACAAGTGGTGCCTAGTTGTTTCCAGATAAAAGCAGGAGCATCAATCCGCAATACATCCACTCCAATATTTGCATAGAAGAAAATAGTAGAAAGCATTTCCAATAACACTGCAGGATTATTATAATTCAAATCCCATTGGTAATTATGAAAAACCGTCATCACCCATTTTTTATTCTCCGGCAAATAAGTAAAATTGCCTGCGGCTGTTTCTGGAAAAATCTCGGGCATTGTTTTATCAAATTCATCTGGCAGCGACCTGTCATTAAAAAAGTGATAATAGTCCTGGTACTCTGCTTCTCCCTTCCGGGCTTTTACAGCCCACTCATGCTGATCGGATGTGTGATTGAGCACAATGTCAAGCATCAGGTACATATCTTTTTCCTGCATTCTTTCCTGCAACTTCATCAGATCGTCTAATGTCCCAAAACGAGAATCCACTTTTCTAAAATTCAAAACTGCGTATCCACCATCACTTTCATTGGCAGGACTTTCAAACAATGGCATAAGGTGCAAAAGATTTACACCAAGTTTTTCAAAATAATCCAGCTTCTCACTTAAGTTATTGATGGTACCACAAAATCTATCAACATATAGACTCATCCCTGTAAGTTGGTTGCTTAAAAACCAATGGCCTTCTTCCGATTTCTTTGCGTCTCTTGCTTTAAATTGTTCGTCTCTTTCCCTATCTGCTTTTATTATCTGACGAACTAACTGACTAAAATATTTTTCCGCCTTGGGATGATTGGCATACAACTGCATATATAACTCATATATAGAAGATGCATTGGCCATAAATCTTGTGTAAAATAAATTGCCTTCGCCCCTAATATCTATATTGGCTTCCAGTACTGTCTCATTAATCTGTTGATGTAATCCGTAATTATGCATACTCACTTAAAAATCTCGTTACTTAAATGTTTGAAAGCTTCCATGGCTCCCATATATTCACAGGTTCTTGCACCGGCCTTATTGGCATTAACTATAATATTATGCCAAACTTCCCTATCCAACATATTAATTTCTGTTGAATTATACTTTGATAATTGATATAAGACTGCGCCAACAAATGCATCCCCTGCTCCGGTGGTGTCAACCGGGTTGATAGCAATGCTGCCAATAGTTTCCGTTTTACCATTCAATCCTAATAATGTTCCTTCTTTGCCGAGAGTAATGGCGAATACAGCTTTTGTCTTTTGCAAAAAATCTTTGGCTGCTTCATTTACTGTTTCTTTACCAGTAAGCAACATGGCTTCTTCATCACTTACTTTAAAAAAATGACAGTTGTCTAAAAAATGCCAGCTCTGTTTGATAAAAGAAGGTTTATCATGCTGAAATAATAAATGGCGATAGTTAGGGTCGAAGCTGATGAAAATATTTTGCTGCAATGCTCTATCCAATAAACTTTGATAAGCTGATTGCAAAGGCCCCGGTAAAAAACCCGTAGCAGAACCAAAATGAATAATAGAAAATTCATCAAGGTTTATGTTATCTGTTTCTTCTTTTGTTAACTGCCCATCAGCACCACGGTTGAAATAAAAATCCCGTTCACCATTTTCTAATAACGATACAAAAGCAAATGTGGTAAAACTGTTTTTATCCTGCAGCATCCATTTTGTGGATACACCAAATGATTGCATCACATCAATTAAATGTTTACCAAAAGGATCTACTCCCACTTTTGCTACCAATTCTACTTCACCACCAAGGGAAGCAATAGCAGCAGCTACATTGGTAGGTGCCCCGCCCGGTTTTTTTAAAAAATTATCTCCATCTGATAATGATTTGCCTTTGTCGGTGCAGATCATATCAATCAACGCCTCACCTATGCAGAGAATTTTTTTCATACTTTCAAATCAATTTTATTAATGACTGATACTTCCTTCCATTTTTTCTAATGCAATGCCTTTTGTTTCCGGCATCATCTTCCACACAAATATTAATTGCAAGACCATCATAAAAGCAAAGAAGCCAAATATTTTAACTGGGCCTATAGCTGGAGAAGCTGCTACAAGTGGAAATACCTGTGATATCAACGCAGCAAATAGCCAGTGTGTAAGACTACCGAATGAGGTGCCGGCCGCCCTAACTGAATTCGGAAAAATTTCTGAAAGAAAAACCCATATAACAGCACCTTGCCCAACTGCATGTGCAGCTATAAACATAAAGACAAACCAGGTGATGCCGCCATGCGAATCTCCTGTAAAAGAAAAAGCAATCAATGATAATGAAACAATGTAACCGATAGAACCAATAAACATTAATGTTCTGCGGCCATACCTGTCGATGAGATACCAACCCAAAATAGTAAACACCAAATTAACGATGCCAATGCCTGCAGTAGAAAGAAAAGCACTGTCTTTGCCCAGACCCGCCATTTCAAATACTCTTGGTGCAAAATAGATGATGGCGTTAATACCAGATAGCTGGTTAAAGAATGCAAGCAGGAAAGCAAGCATTAATAGTTTGCCAAATTTTCCGGAGAACAGCGATTCTTTTTTTACAGTCATCGAATTTTTTATCTCGTTTACTGTTGCATCAATATTAGTTTCTGTTAATTCTAATACTTTTCTTGCAGTGGCTTCATCTTTTTTATAAAGCAATAACCACCTTGGTGTTTCTGGAGTAAATAACATCAGGATAGAAAAAATCAATGATGGAAATGCAACGATACCCAGCATCCAACGCCAATCATTTTCACCACCCAAGCCACGGAATAAATAATTGGATACATAAGCCAGCAAAATTCCAATTACAATATTCATTTGAAATGCGATCACCATTTTACCACGGTGTTTTGCCGGAGCAATTTCTGAAATGTAAACCGGTGCCACCACAGATGAAGCTCCGATACTGATGCCACCCAGTAAACGGAATAACATAAATGTATAAACATCCTGCGCCACGGCTGCACCTATAGAAGAAACTAAAAATATTATTCCGATCCAGATGAGTGTTTTTTTTCGCCCATATTTATTAGCAGGCATATTACCACAAGCCGCACCGATGATGGTGCCGTATAATGCCATGGCTATTGCAGTGCCATGCATCAGATCACTTAGGCCCCACAATTGCTGGATGGCTTGCTCGGCACCGGATATCACTGCCACATCAAGGCCGAATAAAAATCCACCAAGGCCCACAGTGATTGTCCAGAGTACTAGTTTTTTGTTCATTATTATTATTATTTAGAATTTTGTTTTAATGACCCGGAGGCGGAGCAGGCAATATTATATCGCCGATTGGTTTTACTGTTTTAATAAATAAAGTACATAACCCGGCAATCAACAACAGCACACCGGCAAACAAGATGGCTTTGCCAGAATCGTTATTGAAAAAATTCTTCATAATATAGCCAAATGTTAATGTCTGTATCAACATAGGAATTACGATCATCATATTGATGATGCCCATATACACTCCATATCTTTCTTTCGGAATTTGATTTACCACCATCAGGTAAGGAATGCCCATCATACTGGCCCACCCGATACCAAAGCCGGAGATAGCAACAAATAACAGTGTTTTATTTTCAATAAACGGAAAAGCAATAAAACCAAGACCGGCCAATGTAACGCAAACAAAATGCACCCACTTAGGGCTATATTTTTTTGCAAAGCCAACTAATGCAAAAGCAACAATAAATGTTATCACATTATACCAGGCATTTACTAACCCTGCAAGGCTCACTGCTTTTTCATAAAGCTCTTTATTATCTGTACCTGTATTATAAATGGACTGCGCAATACTCTTTGAACTGTTTTGCCAATAACAAAACAACGCATACCATTGAAATAAATATACCAGTGCTAATTGCCACATTACTTTAGGCATATCTTTTATAGCACTAAAGACATCAGTAAATGGACTAAGAATATTAAGCGGCTTTGCTCTCATTTCTTTGATCTCTTCTTCTGTCGGGGGAATTTCAGGTGTTGTTTTCATACTCCACCATACAGAACCGATGGAGCAAACAGCCCCTAACATAAATGAAGCGAATACCCATGTTGGAATTTTTCCGGTGTAGCCAACAATGATCATTGGAAAAACAAACAGGGATAAATTAGCCAGTGTTTGTCCGAAACCAGTAAAAAAGCTTTGGGCCTGAAAACCGGTGGGTTGCTGACTGGCATCTAATTTATCAGCAACAAAAGCCCGGTAAGGTTCCATAGCAGTATTATTGCCAATATCTAAAATCCATAATAGACCAACAGCCATCCACAATGCACTACTAAAGGGAAAAAAGAATAATGCTATGCTGCAAAGTATAGCTCCAATAAAAAAATAAGGTTTACGCCGGCCCCATTTTGGATGCCATGTTTTATCACTTAATGCACCAATGATTGGTTGAATAATTAAACCGGTAAGTGGACCTGCGAGGTTTAATAAAGGAATTTCATCGGGCTTGGCTCCGAGAAAATCATAAATAGGATTGACGGCACTTTGCTGCAACCCAAAGCTATACTGAATGCCAAAAAAACCGACATTCATATTAATGATCTGCCAGAAACTAAGTTTCGGTTTAGTAAAGGCCATAAGCAATCGTTTGAATGGGTAATTTACAAAAAACCATTGGGGCTTTAAACGGGGAAATAGTTAGTAATCAGTTGCAAACGATTGTTGTGGGCAAAAAGCAATTTGCTTTTTTACAAATAGCAAGTTCATCAGTAACTTCATCGTAGCGCATTGTTATTCCATAATTAATTTTGCTTTTCGCATGAAAAAAATATTTTATATAGCCCTTGCCATTCTTATTCTTTTGTTTGGCTACTACTTGTTTTTTGTCCCTGTAAAAATTAATAAACAAATACAAGTACCTTTTTCTATGTATAAGTCAGGAGAACAATTAAACTCCTTACAACAAATCACAAAATGGAATATTCCATTCTCCACAATGGATACCACTGGTATCAACGTAGATAAAAAAAATTATTCGATCACATCAGGAGATTATCATCTCTTACTTTCTGATATTACTCCTTACAGTTCTAGTTTCAAGACAAAATATAAAAACAAGGAGCAGTTATTTTCATGGAAAGCCCTGTTAGATTCAGCCAACGGCAATACCTCCATCATACATTTAACTTACACTTCTACCCCATTCCGTAAATGGTTTCAAAAAAACAAGTTGGAAGAAGATGCTGAGAAAAGTCTTGACAATTTAAAAGACTATATGAGTGAGTCAAAACGTTTTTATGGATTTGAGATAGAAAAAACTACTGTGGAGGACACTACGTTACTATTCACCAGGCAAACATGTGCAATTAACGAAAGACAGGCAGTTACGAAAACAATGTTTGAGAAACTTATTAATTATGCTGCAGCAAAAAATGCGGGATATAATGGCACCCGGCTTTACTATACTGTTGTCAATGGAAATGAAATAACCATTTTTGCCAGTATTGGAATATCTAATGTACTAGAAACATCCGAAAATGAAGAGGTGCAATTTAAAAGAATGCCTTTTGGAAAAAATTTACTGGTTACCAATTACCAGGGCCCTTTCATGGATACAAAAAAAGTTTATCGTGCATTAGAAGCATTTAAAACGGATCACAACCTATTAAGTATGGCAATACCATATGCCAAGATAATGAGTGATGGATATGATTTTGAAGACAACCAGGTAGTGCAACTGAAAATATATTACCCTGTATTTTAAGAAAGACTATTTTTTTCTGAACAATACGAGGCTGTCATTATTTCGGGCAATTATAAAAGATTGATCAATTCCGGGAATAGTTATTTTATTTATTTTTCTTGCTTCACCTTTTATTATCAAGTCATTGATCATACTGTACTCAAAGTTGCCATTTCCCTTGTTAAGCAATAAAGTGCCATAGTCTGCATCATAGCGGCCCATTTGAATATTATTAGGATAAAAATTTCCCGTCATGATTATATCAGGCAAACTATCATTATTGGCATATACAATAGCTGCATCTCTATAGGAAGTAAGTTGGGCCTGCCATGGAAGCGAAATAGCTGTGAAGGAAAGATTTCCATTATTTATAAATACTGTATTGGAAAAATGGTTGGCTGTAAATTTCTCGGCGTTATTCAATTTTCCTGATTCAAAAATATCCTTAACAGACGCTTTGGCGAAATCTTCAGCATACAGGTATTTTTTCTTTAATAATGGTATTTGCTTTTCCAGTTCAGCTTTATTGGCAAATACTAATTCTTTGCCTTCCAAATAATAAGTGATGATCTGCTCTTTCTTACCATTGTTATCTGCATCGAAATAATAGAATCTTACCGGTTCTTTCATGGTAGCAGTCAGGCGGCTATTTAATCCCTGGTTGCCAGCAACCAGATCCAGGTCACCATCACGGTCTACATCCACCGGGAGTAAAAAATTCCACCAGCCTTTAAGTTCCGTTATATATTTCTTGGTATAGTTACTATTGTTATTTATAAAAGCACAGATACCATCCCACTCCAATGCAAGTATTAAGTCTGCATCGCCATCCGAATCAAGATCAGCTAACGAAGCATCTTTTACAAAGCCCGGATATTGAAGGTCTGCATTAAAACCGGCTGTTTCATCTTTGAAATTTTCGTTACCATCATTCAACAGTATATAGGATCTGGGTATTTTCCCATATTCAAAAGGAACTGCTCTTCCACCAAGAAAAATATCCATATGTCCATCTTTATTAAAATCATATGGAAGGATGCAAGATGCAGTCATAAATAAATTTTCAAAGGCATTTTCCTTCTTTATCAAATTTCCTTTACCATCATTCAGATAAAGTCGTGGTAATAGAATATTACTCTTGCCATAAAACTCATTTCCGCCGCTGGCAACAGCAAGATCTAAAAATCCATCCTTGTTGAAATCCATCCAACATGCATCTACATCTTCATATGTGCTATCTGCATCCAATGCCGGTTGTACTGTTCTAATAAATTTACCGTTGGCTTGCTGAGTAAACACTACACTTTTTTCCCATTTTACCGAACCAATAAAAACATCCTCCAGTTTATCCCCATTAATATCTCCTACTGCAAGTGCAGGACCTTCATTTGATATCATAAAAGGCATCAAAGGTTCCCGATCAAATTCAACAAATAAATTTTCTTTATGCTGATATGAAAGACCATACTGTGCAGTAATATCTTCGAAACTATATTCTGCTATTGATTTCTTTTTTAATGATTCATAATTAAATTTTGGCAATCCTTTTTTGTAAGCAAAGTGATGCTGAGCCGAGTCCTTGTTTAACACAATATGCTGATAAGTATTATCGGTCCAAACAAGCAATGCAGAATCATA
Organism: Chitinophagaceae bacterium; assembly: GCA_031397865.1. Lineage (GTDB taxonomy): Bacteria > Bacteroidota > Bacteroidia > Chitinophagales > Chitinophagaceae > JJ008. The sequence continues at coordinate 78,438 of JANNMN010000016.1, read as the reverse complement.
GTTAGCAGGCACTGGAAATTGTAATGGCAATTCCATAGCAGATTGAAATCCTTTAACAGGAAACTTTTCATAACTCAAGATAGAAGAATCAGCAAATAAAAAAACTTTTACTCCCACTGCTAATCTGTTTCCTTTGTCGCCAGTTAAATATAATTGGGTTGCAGCATGTTGCTTTTTGTCATTAGTTGTGTTCTTATAAATGAGTATTGGTTCATCAATATTATTAACTATTATATCGAAGTCGCCATCATTATCAAGGTCGGCATAAGCAGCTCCATTTGAATAAGTCTCTTTATTTTCAGTGATGTGGGCTGACATATCTTCAAAAGTGGCATTATGTTTATTTCTGAAAAAACGGTTGGGAAGTTTGATCTTAGGAAATTTTTCAATCAGGGCCATATCCTTATCCTTCATATCTCCTGTCCTTATCTTGTTTTGTATATCATCATTGGAAACATAATTCACATAGTCGATATCATTAAGCCTTTTAGGTATTCCATTGGAAATAAATAAATCCTTCCAACCATCGTTATCAAAATCCATCCACAGTGCAGACCACGACCAATCAGTGGCATATATTCCGGAGTACAATCCAATGTCACTAAAAAGACCATTTCCCAAATTCAACTGCAATGTATTTCTTGCATATTGGTGATTATAACCATTCTTGATTTTAATTTGAAATGTATTGTACTCGTCTTCCCCCAATGATCTTTTGAGTATATAAGGATCAGAAGGCAACATATCAGCCGCAATAATTTCCGGCCACGCATCATTATTTATATCTGCCACATCCACTCCCATGGAAAATTGGCTGGTATGCATAACAGAAGAAGTAAGCTGATCAGTAAATCCTCCGTTCTTATTATTGATGTATAGATAATCATTTTCATGAAAATCATTTCCAATGTACATATCCGGGTAGCCATCCAAATTTATATCGGACACTACAATACCTAAGCCATAACCAATAATACTTTGCTGAATGCCTGCTGCTACTGAAACATCCGTAAAATAATTCCCATCGTTTCGAAATAAAATATCTTTTGATAGAGAATCGACGTTTCCTATAAAATTACTTCTTGGTGCAAACGTACTGTTGAATCTAAGCGAATGATTGAGCAAAAAAAGATCTAAATCGCCATCGAGGTCATAATCTAAAAAAGCAGCTTGAGTACTAAAGCCTGAAAAATCTAATCCATAAGCTTCAGCCTGGTCCTCATAAAATGGAATACCTTTTTCATCTTTTCCCTTGCAAATCAAAAGTTGGTTCTTGCTATGCAAGGCTTCATACTTACCCACCCGGCAAACATAAATATCCAGCATCCCATCGTCATTTATATCCGCCAGGCTTATACCGGTTGACCAACCTTTATCAGTTGGGATTTTTGCCTGGATCGTTACATCATCGAATTTCAAATTTCCTTTGTTAAGAAATAATTTATTCTGTCCCTGGTTAGAAGCAAAAAATAAATCAACTAACCCATCATTATTAAAATCTCCTGCACCTACACCAGCTCCATTATAGAAATACATATACTTCAACATATTGAAATCTGGTGTTGCTGCAAGATTATTAGCGAAATTCAACCCGGTTATATTACTCTCTAAAGTTTCAAACAAAGGTTCTATTTTATTTTTTTTAGAATTACAACCCATCTCTAAACAGGCTGCAATCAAGAAAAAAAATATAGGATTAAAGGTTATTCGCTGGGTTTTCATCAGTTTTGTTTTCTAAAGAATTTTGGTAAATCATCATTCTGCAATACAAGTATATGATTTTGCTTTTTGGAAGAAAAAAGAAAAATATCTTTCACTTCGCCTCTTGTTTCAAATCCAGTTATTACTGGTTCCGCCATCTGCCATTTGATCCGGCCATTTTGTAAACCACCATTGATTAAGATAAGTCCATAGCTGGCATCCAGCCTTGAAAACTGTGGTTGAAAAGAAAATTGATTACCCCCAATAATCAAATCGGGTTTACTATCATTATTAATATCATGAACCAGTACTGCATTTATACTTGATAACTGTGCATACAATGGAAGCTCTTGTAATTCAAAACTTCCTTTTCCATTATTGATAGCTATAACCGAAGATGCATATTTAAATTCCTGCAATTTGGCTTTGCTTGTTACTTCATTTCCAAATAAATCTTGAATGGATTTTGTGGCATACTCGGCAAACTTCAAATTCTTCTTTTTTAATGAAGGCAATTGCTCAGTTATATCCCTTTTTAAAAAAACAGGAACATCTTTAGCTTGTACTGTTTGTGTAATGATTTTATCCTGTGAACCATTTTGATCAAAATCGCTGATCCAAAGTTTAACGGGGGTGGTTAGAGTAGGCTTTAAGTAAAAATTACTACCCGTATTTCCAAAAATAAAATCACTGTCTCCATCACTATCAAGGTCGGCCACCGACAGCGTTTGCCACCACCCTTTAAATGTTTCCAGTCCAATATCAACTTCATTCAGCTTATTATTTTTTATGGCAAAAACTTTGGGCGACATCCACTCACCTGTAACAACAATTTCCATTTTTTTATCGCCGTCTATATCGGCTTTAACCGCATCCGTCAGCATTCCTGCTGCTATTTTATCTATTAACGTAAACTTGCCTTTGCCATCGTTTTGATATAAATAACTTTCAGGTGTCACTCCATAGTTTTGTGGCACACTTCTACTTGCCACAAATAGATCCATATCGCCATCATCATCGGCATCTAAATAAGTAGAAGCTGCACAGTTGTAGTTATAAGCAGGAAATGAATTTGGAGAAAAAGAAAAATTCCCTTTCCCATCATTTATATATAATCGATGTGATAATAAATTACTTCCAGACAGTTGCATATTGCCTCCAGATCCTATAAAAAGATCTTTATCCTTATCATTATCTACATCAAAAAACAAAACAGACACATCTTCGTATGCTTTATCTGCTTCAAAGGCCGGAACATTTTTTTTACTAAATCCTAGTGAAGATTGTAAGTATAAACTACCCGGCTTTCCTGCAGCAGCTCCAATGTATATGTCAACAATACCATCGCCGTTTACATCCGCTGTATCTGCATGCGGCCCTTGGCGGGATAGCATGACCGGAATATTTCTTTCTGTATAAAAATCAATATAATCATCTTCTATATGCTTCTCGAAAGGAGAAGTAATTTCTTCAAACCATTTTGCAACAGACACAGTAGGAATAGTAGTTGCAGCTACAGAAGACTCAATATTTATTTTATGAATTTTATTGATTGCCGGTTTGTACACCTTGGTTTCTTTTAAATCAGGCCAGGTGATTATCATTGAATCAATCGTACCCTTTCCTAATCCAATTACAGATTTATAATCTACAGAAGATTGAAAGCCCCGTGTTGGAATTAATTCCCTATTTAGGATCTGGGTTCCCTGGTATACTTTTATTTTACTACCAACTGCAAACCTGTTATTATTATTACCAACCAGTTGAATAGCTATATAGTTATTATTATTCGTTTCCCTGCTTTGATTTTTATATACAAAGGCTAGTGAATTAACATTATTAACAATCAGATCAAGATCGCCATCATTATCCAAATCCCCGTAGGCAGAGCCATTGGAAAACGATGGTTGAGATAGACCAGCAATTTCTCCTTCGTCTGAAAAAATCAAATTTCCTTTATTGTGATAAAATTTATTGGGAATAGGAATAGATGGCATCTTCTTTACTATCTCATCAAATTTTTCTTTCTCCCCGGTGAGTACCATATTTTGAATTACATCGTTGGCAAAAAAATCAATGAAATCCTGGTTGGTCACATCATTATATATTCCATTGCACACAAAAATATCTGAGAGGGCATCATTATCTGCATCAAATATTAATCCGCCCCAACTCCAATCTGATGCAGCCACTCCACTATAAAAAGCAGTTTCAAAAAACTTCCCGTTTTTATTATTTACCTGCAGTGTGTTTTGAGTAAACTGATTATAAAATCCTGATTTTTGTTTGAGCCGGTAAACATCAATATTATCAAAGGTGGTAGTTGTTTTTAGCCGGTAATCATCTCCCGGAAGCATGTCTGTTGTAAAAATGTCCGGATAATCATCATTATTTATATCCGCCATATCAGCACCCATCGAAGAATGACTGATGTGTTGCATCCACTGTTCTAACTCATCTTTATATGTTCCATTTTTTTGATTGATGTATAAATAATCCTTCTCAAAAAAATCATTGGATACATAAATATCAGGATACCTGTCACCATTCACATCACCCACAGTAACTCCCAATCCAAAACTTATAAGACTACCAAATATTCCAGCTTCTTTACTTACATCCACATATTTGCCATTATCATTTCGATAGAGATGATCACCACCACCTTTTAAAAAATCTTTTACGGGCCAATCTGGTGCCCGCAGTGATCTTTTGTTGGCATAGTTAAGTGTATTAACAGGAATGAAACTGTTGTTTATAATAAAACAATCAAGATCACCATCAAGATCATAATCAAAAAAAGCTGCATGAGTAGTGTAACCACCTTCATTAGTAAGGCCATATTCAGCAGCTTTCTCTGTAAATGTTAGATCTTTGTTATTGACAAAAAGCTGGCAGAGAGGTTTCTCTCCATTTATATACCCGGCGTTGCAAATAAAAATATCCAGCCATCCGTCACTATTAATATCTACCATCACTACTCCGGTGCTCCAGTTCTTTTCGTGGGCAATCCCGGCTTTGTCTGATATGTCTTCAAACTTCCATTCACCTTTATTCAAAAAGAGTTTGTTTGAACCCATATTTGCAGTAAAGATCACATCAGCTAATCCATCGTTGTTGATATCGCCGATACCAACTCCTCCACCATTATAAAAATTACGATAGCTGAAAATATTAAATCCTGGTAAGTTTTGAATTGTATTAGAAAACTCTATACCGGTGTTTTTTTCTAATGAAAAAAGTAAGGGTTGCTTTTCTTTCGATTTACAGGATGAAAAAAAAACGGCAGCCAATATTGCCAACAAAAAAATATTGACTGTTTTCATTTGTTAAGACAGATTTTTTTCAAATATAAAAACAAAAAAAAGATGGTATAAAAATTAAAAAAGCCATTCGAAAATGGCTTTTTTAATTGTATGTTGATAGTTTGATGTATCAAGTTGTTTTAGTACCCGGGATTTTGACTAAGATTCGGGTTGATTGTTAACTGCTCGTTAGGTATTGGGTACACTAACCTTGAAGGAGCACTTACTTGAGGCTTTAAAGTCCTTGCATTCAGGAAGGTGCCAAAACGAATCATATCATTTCTTCTCCAGCCTTCCCAATAAAGTTCAAATCCTCTTTCTTTGTAAACAGCATTCAGATCAACTGTTCCCAAAGGAGCTAATACTCCACGAGAAGGAAGGATGCGGATGTTATTTACAATTTGAGCTGCTGTAGCACCATATCCACCAGGACCGGCAGTAGCAGTACCACCACGAAGGATAGCTTCAGCTTTCATTAATAACACATCAGCTAAACGGAATATAACCATGTCATTATTGGCAGGGAATGAACTGGCTAAATCTGGTACATATTTTACAACTCTAACACCAGTTATCTCTAAATTATTTCCTGTTTCTTTTAATGCAACTGCTTTTGTAAATGAAAGTGGATTACCTTTTCTGTCATTCAGATTAGCACCAGCGCCATTTTTTTGTTGACCAAATAATAGTCCAACTCGGGTACCTGTTACGTTGGTATAACCAGGATACCAACCAAAGTCTGTTGGACCTGTACTACCACCGCCTCTTCTTCTATCATTTGGATCAAAAGCATCATAAAAATCGCCAAGGGTGGTAAATCCATTCCAACCACTTGGGTTCATATTATAATGGGTACCACACTGATAATGGAACATTACACCGTTTCCACCTGTACCGGAAGCATTATCATTTCTTAATGAATACACTATTTCTTTACCAATAACATCATTATTAGGGGCAAAATCATCAAAGAAATTAGCCGTAAATCCACCGGGATATGCTGCAAAAGAAGCTAATATCTGATCGGCCAATGAAATCACACTATTCATATCGGCTGCCGCGAAAGTGGGTGCTGCTCTATTTGCATATACTCCTTTATTGAGATAAGTTTTCATCAATAAAGCTCTTGCTGCGTTCTGTGAAGCTCTTCCAATACCATTACCTGCTGGCAAGTTTGGAATAGCAGCATTCAATTCAGCAATAAGATAATCAGCACAAGCGGTACCTTTTTTAGTTTCTGGAAAAGTAGTTGTTAAATCCCCCAAAGAAGTAGGTCTGAAAGGAACCTGGTCCCAACCATCTAGTACACAGAACATAGCCAGTGATCTTAAAAATTTAGCTTCTGCAGCTTGCTGAGGAGTTGGGTTATTATCCAAAACAGTAGTAGCCGCAAATTGAGCCTGGGCTAATTCTCTATAAGTGTCTGTTAAGAATCCATGCTCAGATGTCCATTTGTGATTATGATAAACTCTCCAAATGCCATTATCATCCCAGTCACCACCTCTTGTTGGTCCTACCGCTTCATCAGTAGAATGCTCGGATGCTGCCCACCAGCGACTTTGGTCCTGGAATGGATTATTGAAAGATCTATAGGCACCTTGAAGGAGTGCAGTAGCATTACCTCCACCGGAACCACCACTACCCCCTTGGGTAATTTCACTCCTGAAATTCTCATCAAGCTTTGTACAAGAGCCTAATAAAAATGCGGCTGTTGCTATGATTATTAATTTATTATATTTCATATTGACAATTTTTAAAATTTTACAAAGAAAAATTAATACTTACCTGGAATCTTCTTGAGCTTGGGAACGGAATATATTCAATACCATTAGAAGGAATTCCACCAATATTCTTATCAACATTTACCTCTGGATCAAAGCCTGAATAGTCAGTAATTACAAACAAATTCTGTCCAGTAAGAGCAATGTTTGCATTCTTTATAAACTTAGAGATGTTTCCGATATTATATCCTATACGGGCATTCTGACATTTTAAGAAATTACCTTTTTCAAGAAATCTTGTAGAAGATGTAATTGGATTTGCAGTGCTTTCTTTGACATCGCTGTTAATAAATGAAGAGGCCACATTTCTAGTTCCCAGGTTAGTGATAGGTATTACGTTCATAGCAGTTTCATTATAGATATAATGACCGTATGCACCATTAAAATTCATTGCAAAAGATAATTTTTTATAATTAACCTCGGTGCTGATACCTAGTAAGAAGTTAGGATTAGGGCTTTCACCATAATAGGACAGATCACCATCTTCTCTGTATATAGCTTGTCCTGTTGTTTTGTCTATTCCCTGGAAATCTCTAAGATAAAACACATTAAGAGGATAGCCAGAAGCTAGTTTTTGAACAAAAGCTCCAGAACTTCCCTGGCCACTTAATCCACCAGTATTATATGTTCCATTTAAACCAGTTAACAAATTTTTCAACCAGGTTCCATTAATTCCAAAATCCCATGAAAGATTTTTTTGCTTAATGATATTAGCGTTGATTGACAATTCAACTCCTTTATTATTAATAGTAGCTGGTAAATTTCTCCACTGTTTAGCTGAAGAAGCACCGGGCACTGGAAAATCTAATTCAAATAGAACGTCTTCGGTTGTTTTATTAAAATAATCAGCTGTAACATTTATTCTATTGTTCCAAACAGCAAAGTCAACACCTGCATTAAAAGTGGTTGAGGTTTCCCACTTCAAATTAGGATTACCTACATTTTGCTGACTCAATGATCCCGGACCTGATACACCAAATCTTGTTTGAGATGCACCTGATGGAAACTCCTGATTACCAGTTTGTCCATATCCAACTCTCAATTTAAGATTTTGCACTGCTTTTAAGTCCTGCATAAAACTTTCCTGGCTTATGTTCCAGGCTGCAGAGAATGAAGGGAAGATTGCATATTTGTTGTTCTCACCAAATTTGGTAGATCCATCTCTACGTACAGTTGCAGTTAGCAAATATTTGCCTTTTAAATTAACATTAGCACGGGCAAATAATGATTGTAGCTCATTAGTTGGTGCCTCATAATGATAAATATTGCGACTTGAATTAGTAGTGTACCCAAACATATTATAATACGGAATACCAATGTCTGTAAAATCCTGACCCGAAATTCCAGAGTTTGAATATTCAAATTTTAAATATTCATAACCTACTACACTGCTCAGACTAATATCAGTATTTATCTGTTTGTTATAACTTAAAGTATGAGTGAATTGCTGAACAGTAAGCCTTGATTCTGCAGAACTTGCATAACCTCTATTCTTGATAGCGTCGAAATTCAATAATTGGCGACCAAGCTGTGAAGTACGTCGGCCATCACTTTGGTTTCTTCCATACTGAAATTTATATTCCAATTCATTGGTAAATTTATAGTAAGGAGCTAAATATCCCCAGATTTGTGAAGTGTTTACATTATCATCATACATCTGTAACATCCAAAGAGGATTTACTGAAGAAGCTCCAAATTGTGGCTCAATCCAAAATGTTCCGTCTGCTTTTTTAAAAGGATGTGTTGGATTCCACTGTAATGCCTGACCTATCAGGCTACCCTGGAAACCAGCATTATTTGTTACTGGCACTACTTCTTCTACTATCTGTGCAGTATTGATATTTATATCCATACCCAGTTTTTTGCTTTCCAGAAATTTGAAATTTCCTGTATAGCCTACTGTGAATTTTTTTAACTGAGATTCTTCTATAATTCCTTTTTCATTAAGATAGCTTAAAGACAACCGCTGACGGGCTGTTTCATTTCCACCGCTTAATGATAAGTTTACATTTTGTGTAATACCCTGACGAGTAATTTCATCCATGGCATTTACATTACCCCCATAATCACCACCGGTAAGGCCATATTTAGTTAAGGCTGCCCGGTATTCATTTCCATCCAGCACATCTATTTGTCTTGCAATTTTAGCAGTACCCAGTGAATAACCTACTTCTATTGTAGGAGCCCCTATCTTACCTTTTTTAGTTGTAATTAAGATAACGCCGTTTGCACCTCTGGAACCATAGATAGCTGCTGCCGATGCATCTTTTAATACATCTATACTTTCTATATCATTTGGATTGATAAAGTTTAATGGATTAGATCCAGGAGTAGCACCTAAACCCGGCAATCCATTACCAGGCCGACCTGAACCACCTTCCAATGGAACTCCATCAACAACTATGAGTGGTGTATTACCTGACCGAACAGAGTTTGTACCTCTGATACGGATAGTAGCACCTGCCCCAGGCTGTCCATTATTAGATGTGATTTGTAAGCCTGCTACTTTTCCCTGTATCAGCTGATCCGGAGAAGTAACAACTCCCTTATTAAAATCTTTTGCTTTTACAGAGGTAATAGCTCCCGTAAGATCTCTCTTTCTGGAAGTACCATAACCTGTTACCACCACCTCGTTCAGATTTGAACCGGCGTTAGCAACAAATGATACATCAATAGAAGATTTTCCGGCAATAGATACTTCCTGGTTATCATAACCTACAGAAGATATAACCAGGGTGGTTACATTTGGCCCAACTGACAAACTGAATGTTCCATCAGCCTTTGTAGAGGTACCTGATCTGGTACCTTTTGCCTGAACCGTAGCCCCAGCAACCGGCGAGCCGTCTTTTGAATCAGTAATCTTTCCGGTAATGGTTTTGTCCTGGGCAAAAGCAACCTGAAGGAGCAAAACGAATACCATGCTAAACAACGCAGAAAGCAGTTTTTGTGCAGACATAAGCAATCGATTTTTTTAAAATTTATAATCTAAGTGTTATTCACAATTTTAGAAATTTTCAATCACCGTTTTCAATTGAAAACATAAACATTAAAGGTGGGGTAAGGTTTTGGTTTGTTATACTTCTTTATTATTCCTGTATATAGGAGTGTTAAAGAAGTATAAATGCTGCATAAATTTAGAATGATTTATGTTTAAAAGACACATTTGTTTTAAAAATTTTTATCTTAGATTGTGCCGCAAACAATTGCGGAAAGGGTTTCGGGGGATAAAAGATTTTATATTAAATAATATAAGAATATGGGCCAGCCTGCTACACTAAAAAAAATTTCTTCACAGCTAAATCTGAGCATTTCTACCGTTTCCCGGGCTTTAAAAAATCATCCGGATATATCTGAGAACACCAAACGAAAAGTGAAGGAACTAGCTGCATTAATGGAGTATGAGCCCAATAGTTATGCGGTTAATCTAAGAACCAACAAAAGCAAAGTGCTTGGATTGATAGTACCAGACATTTCCAATATGTTTTATGACTCATTTATTTCTGCAGCAGAAAAAGATGCCCGTAAATGTGGCTACTCTTTATTAATCTTACAATCAGGCGATGATCCGCTTCAGGAGTCAGAAAATCTGAAACTGTGTAAACATTATAGAGTGGATGGCATTATGATCTCTCTGGCACCCGAAAGTTGCTCTACTGAATTGCTTGCTAAATACCAGGAAGCCGGCATTTCTATTGTGTTTTTTGATAAAGTACCTGCAGAAGGTGATTTTGATACAGTATGTATAGCAGATGAAGAAGCAGCAACCATTGCTGCCCATACCATACTAAAATATAAAAAGAAAAATATATTAGCACTTTTTGGTAACCAGGAATTATCCATCACCAAAAAAAGAAGAGATGCTTTTTTAAAGATCTTACAAAAGGAACAAGAGGTACAAACCCAGGTACAGTATTGTACCAAAACAGAAGATGCAAGACAACAGACTGAGTTGGCCCTTAATAGCTCTTCTATTCCGGATCATATATTTTGTATGAGTGATGAAATTCTATTGGGAGTAATGAAGGCAATGAAAAAATCTGACTTAAGAATTCCAGAAGATATTTCAGTATTAGCAATGAGCAATGGCTTTATTCCCGGTTTATTTAACCCGGAGATTAGCTACATAGAAACCAGTGGATATGAATTGGGGAAATTAGCTATGAAAAGAATGCTTGATAATATGGATAATAAAACAGAAGCCCGGTCCATCATGCTGCCTACCAGGCTTATACAGGGAAATTCTTTGTAAAACAATTTGGCGATTATACAGTCGCCATCTTTTTGTTTTTCCGCTGGTATTGTTTTTTTACAGAATATAATTTTCCCGGACGGTGAGATAGGTTAGTTTCCATTTCATTAATATCCAGCAACCAATCTTTCACGGTAATTTTTTTTCTGAAATTGCGACGATCCAACTCTACGCCTAATATGGATTCATATAATTCCTGCAACTCCCGTAAGGAAAATTTTTCAGGCAATAAATTAAATACAACAGGATGCTCCATTACCTGCTCCTGCAAACAACGAAGGCTAGTGTCCAATATTTTTTTATGATCAAAGGCCAGCTTCTTTACTTCACTTAAAGAATGCCAATGAAGTTCATTATGACTTAGCTTTAGTTTATGATTCTTTATATCCAGCAAAGAATAATAAGCAATTGTAACTACACGGCCAGAAGGGTGCCGGTCTATACTTCCAAATGCATGCACCTGCTCCAGGTACACATCATCCAGCCCAGTTCTTTCTTTCAGGATACGGTATGATGCTGTATCTAGGTCTTCGTCTGGCTTTACAAGGTCTCCTAAAAGTGAATTTAAACCTGCAAACTCTTCCAGATCAGACTTGATAAGCAACACTTTTAATTCCTTATCATCATAGCCAAAAATTACACAGTCAACAGATACAGCGATATTAAAATAATCAAGGTGACTTATTTTTTCAATCTCAGCTGTTTTCAATTGCAATGTTTTTTCCATAGTGGTGCTGGTTTGTTATTTATTGTAGGGTAATTTTTACAACCGCAGTATTACTTAATGTTTTAATATTCAGCAAATATATACCTGCCGGCAAACTATTCATAGCTCCAGTAAGAGATAATTGATGTTTGCCTTTTATTAATTTATCAGAAAAAATGGTGACAACTTTTTGACCCATTGAGTTTAAAAGGGTTATCTCTGCTTTACCTGTTTCAGGAACCTCCAATTCAAGCATGGATGAGCTAGTGGCCGGATTAGGAAAAATCCTTGCTTTGAGTGCATTTGCGGAAGAATTGGCTCCACCGACAGATGTTACCACTGCATTTACCAGGTTTCTATTCAGATATACTTTGTATTCTCCCGGCTGCAAACTTATAGTTTGAGCAGCACCAGTTGCCGTAATGGTACCTCCATTCAGATAATCATACCATGTGCCTGCCAGTGGAAATGTAACGGCACCGGATTGTGCATTTACATCAAAATTTCCAACAACTACTATCGAAGAAGAATCGGTAGCACTTCTAAATTTAAGCGACTTGAAAGCTCCGCCAAGACTTCTTTCTGTTGTTATATTATTAGCAACAAATACATCTTTGTACCAGGGATGAAAACGAAGTTTATTTAAACTGCTAAATACATCATACACCCTTTTCCGCTGCACCACATCTTTATAATCCCATCTTATAGGTTTATTATCAAGCCGGCAATTATTATTTACAGTTCCATCTACACAGCGGTTAATAGAAAAATCATATCCCAATTCGCCAAATTGCCATATCATTTTCGGTCCGGGAGCAGTAAAGAAAAAAGCAGCGGTTAATTCTATTCTTTTTAATGCGGTGTTCAACTCTTTTACATTGTGTGATGCATTTGAGCTGTTTCCAAAATTGATGTTCTTATACATTAACCTTTCTTCATCATGACTTTCCATATAACTAACCAGGTGTGGATTTGTCCAGCCCCGTGCCGAATGCAGGTAACCTTCAAAATTGGAATTATTGCCAGTAATATATCCCATGGCTGCTTCCTGGAAATTAAATGTATTGTTTCCCCAAAGCATCATTCCATAATTTGATAATTCTATTTCTTCTGAATTAGCAGCAAAATGTTCAAGTATTACATAACTACCCGGTGTTTTTAACTGGCAGGTATCGTAATATCTTTTCCAGATGGCTACTCTATCCGCATGATATTCTGAAATACAACTTTCATTGGTAGTGCTGCCACCGCATTGTGTGTTTTGTGTAAATCCTTTGCTAAGATCAAAGCGAAATCCATCGAGTTTATATTCCTTCAACCAATGTTCTATTACCCTGCTGGAAAAATTGCGGGTAGCTAAACTTTCATGGTTAAAATCATTGAACACATTATAAGGATGAGTAGCACTCACATTCAACCATGGATTATTAGCCGCAGGCTGATTGGTAGCAGTATTCCAATACAAAGCCGCCAGCGGATTTGCACCTGTCGTATGATTTAATGCAATATCCATCAACACTGCTATTCCATTTTTATGGCAACTATCTATAAATTCTTTAAGCAAATTTTTTGGACCATAATATTTATCCGGTGCCAGAAAATAAGAAGGATTGTATCCCCAGCTTTCATTACCATCAAACTCATTGAAGGGCATAATCTCAATAGCATTTATACCCATTGTTTTAAAATAACTCAATGTGTCTTTCAACGTTTTCCAATCATGTGCAGCTATAAAGTCCCGTAGCAACAATTCATAAATGACCAGGTTTCTTTTATCCGGTCTTGAAAAATTATTGATAGCCCATGTGTATGTCGGAGCATTCGTTTGCAGTATGCTTACATTGCCGGTTGTTTGTCCGGTAGGATAAGCTCTTAATCCCGGATAAGTAGCTGCAGAAATATTCCCATCGTTAAATGGATCAAGAATTTTTTCTGCATAAGGCTCACCTACTTTTAAAGTTCCATCTACCAGGTATTGAAAAGCATATTCGAATCCGGGAGTTAATCCGGTAAGCCGTAGCCACCAATAATTACCATCGGGAGTTTTATTCATTACATATACCGCTTGCTCCACCCAATTACTACCGGGGAAATCGCCAATAATAGATACCCTGTTTTTGCCCGGAGCATAAAGTACTAAAGTGGCGGCAGAAGTAGATGCATCATAATTAATACCATCTCTAACTCCCGCAGGAAGTGGTAATACATTGGGTGCCGCTGATACAAAGAATTGAAACGACTCAGATTTGGTAACAGCTCCATCTATTGCATCTACTCTTATTGTTTGGTTGCCAGTAGTAGTCAATGTTGGATTTGCAGATATAGTTGTAACTGCAGTTGCAGATTGTATTTCTGTACCATTCAGAAATAATTTCAGGGTAGATGACTTATTTGCAATAGCAGTCAGTGCAATATTATCACCCACTTGTTTTGTAATAGGCTCTGGTATGCGGGTAAATGTTGGTTGAAAAAATGGAATAGAGAATCTTGTAGCAATTGTATTATCATAAATCGGGATATACATATCGCTGCCATCAATGTTGGCTGCTTTTTTTACCAAAGAAGTATTGGCATTAGCATCTCTGAATAGTATGCTGATATTCCTGATAGTTTCTCCAGCAGGCACACCATAAAAAGCTCTGATGTTATTAATAGTGAATTGGTATTTATTATTACCCAATGATGTTGCCTTTAATGCGGCAGTGGTACTGCCCCAACTGCCACCGGTACTACCATTTACATACAGCCATTGCTGGCCACCATTGTTACTTAAGTTAGTAGTAACTCCGGTATGCACATACACATTATTAAGATCGCTATAATTAAATAAACCCTGGTTGCCTTTACTGGCATCCAATGTAATTACAATGTTATCGTTGTCTTTTGGAAATTCTGGGGTCCAGGTGAGCAATTGAGATTTAGCAGACAATGCTAAAATAACCATGCTTAAAAACAGGGTAAAAAATCTTTTCATATCAGGCAGTTTACAACTTCACAATCGTTAGTAAATCGCAGGGATTAGTTCCACTGCTTATCTTAATATTTCATTTCGAAGATAACAAATATGTACTTACGACACATTATTTTTTACAAACGGTTTTGCGTCACTATTTTCTAAAAGGGAGGCATTAACTTTACTTACCAACTTTTTTATAAATACAATGTATTCAAAAGAAAATACCAGGGAACTGCAAAAGCTTACGAATGAATTAATTAAAAAGATTTCTGCAGGATCAATAACGATAAAAAATGTTGACTCCATCCGGGAAGTACTACGTTTTCATGAACATCGGTATTATATATTAAATGATCTACTAATTGCTGATGCGGAATACGATCAGCTATTTAAAGCCCTTGAAAAAATTGAATTAGAAAATGAATCTATCATAACAACCGACTCTCCCACACAAAGAGTGGCAAAGGGGTTAACCAAAGATTTTCCAACTGTACAGCACCTGGTGCCAATGCTTTCATTGGATAATTCTTATAACAGTGATGATCTTACAGATTTTGATAGAAAAGCAAGAGAAATAACCAAACTTCCAATAATTGAATATTGTGTAGAGCCAAAATTTGACGGCGGCAGCATTTCTCTTATTTATGAAAATGATTTATTAGTTCGTGGTGCCACCCGTGGCAATGGTGTAGAAGGCGATGAAGTAACTACAAACATTAAGCAGATACGTTCTGTTCCTTTATCAGCAAAATTTTCTGATTATGGATTGCAACAAATAGAAATAAGAGGTGAAGTGCTTATCAATAAAAATAATTTTGCAAAATATAATGCACAGCTTTCTGAACAAGGATTAACGCCATTAGCTAATCCCCGCAATGCTGCTGCAGGCACACTACGTATTAAAGATTCTGCGGAAGCGGCTAAAAGAAACCTGGAAGCATTTGTTTATCATGTCAGTTATTTTTCATTAAGCAAAGGCAAAAACATACCTGAAGAATTAACCACTCACTCAGGCTCATTAAAAATGCTATGGGAGTTGGGTTTTAAAAGCCCTGAAAAAGAAAAACAAATTTTTAAAGGCATTGAAGGAGTAATAAAATATTGCAGTGAGTTTGAAGCAGGCAGAGATGATCTACCATATGAAATAGATGGCATGGTGATAAAAGTAAATGATATTGCCTTGCAGGATAAATTAGGAATGACCTCTCATCATCCCCGCTGGGCAATTGCTTATAAATTTAAAGCCCGGCAAGCCACAACTAAATTACTGGATGTAGAATACCAGGTAGGCAGAACAGGGGCCGTAACACCGGTTGCCAAGTTAGAACCAGTTGCCGTCGGCGGCGTTACCGTTAGCAGTATTTCCATTCACAATGAAGAATACATCAGAGAAAAAGATTTACGAATTGGTGATGCAGTATTGATTGAAAGAGCAGGTGATGTAATTCCACAAATTGTAAAATCCTTACCAGATACAAGAAGCGGTAAAGAAAAGAAAATTGTTTTCCCGACTGAATGTCCGGTATGCAAAAACAAATTGTTTAAAGAAGAAGAAGAAGCAGTGTGGAGATGCATTAATATTGAATGCCCGGCCCAGGTGGTAGAACGCATCATACATTTTGTAAGTAAAGATGCCATGGACATCCGCGGTTTTGGCGATGCGAATGTTCGGAAATTTTATGAACTCGGATTATTAAAAGACATACCGGGAGTTTATCAATTAAATTTTACTGAAATTTCAAAGCAGGAAGGCTTTAAAGAAAAATCAATTCAGAATTTAAAAACTGCTATTGAAAATTCGAGACAGCAGCCACTGCATCGATTGATATATGCACTGGGTATTCGCTTTGTAGGAGAAACCACTGCTAAAACTTTAGCACAGGCCATTTCTCATTTGCTTGATCTGAAAAAATTTTCGCAGGAAGAATTACAAAACCTGGAAGATATAGGCCCGAAGGTGGCTGGTAGCATTCATCATTTTTTTAGCAACGAAAGTAATATTGAAATGCTGCAGCAATTGGAAAAGCTGGGACTTCAATTAACGAATTCGAAGAAACAATTAAGTTCAGGGGGAAATCTAACCGGACAAACATTTTTATTTACCGGCACCCTGCCTACACTTAAAAGAAGTGATGCAGAAGCCCTGGCGGAAGAAAATGGCGGATTGATACTCAGTGGAGTTAGTGCAAAACTCAACTACCTGGTAGTAGGCGAAGATGCTGGCAGTAAATTGGAAAAGGCTAAAAAAATTAATACGGTAAAAATTATATCAGAAGCGGAATTTCTTCAGATACTAGGAAAAAAATAAAATTGCTTGTGGTGGTAATTGTTTTATCTTAGTAACACTAACTGCTTTGATAACCTCCACGTACCGCCGTTATTAGTCGCAAACTGTCCCCGGACTAAAAATTAAACCTTACAACAATATGATCAAAAAATTAGCAGGAGAAACCTGGAAGCATTTAGCTTTTCCCGGTTGGAAACAACTTAGAAACAAGTATGCAGTGTCAACCCATGGACGCATTGCCAGTTACAAACAAGATGTACTTAAAGATGGGAAAGTATTAAGCGGTTCTTTAACTACCGGTTACAGAACTCTCAATCTACATCGTCCGGATAATAAGGGCACATTGTATTTACATCGTGAAATGGCAAAGATTTTTTTGGCCAAACCTCCTTCATCTTTCAAATATGTAATTCATCGCAATCATAAAAAGCTTGATAATAATATTAAGAATCTCAAGTGGGCTACCCTGGAGCAAATGATTGCACATCAGCAAAACAGTCCGGCGAAAATTGCCTATAAAGAAAAACAGGCAAACCGAACCGAAGGACTAAAGCTTACTGCTACACAGGTTAAAAAAATAAAAACCATCCTTAGCAGTAAAAACAGGAACATCACCATTAAAGCACTTGCACAAAAATATGATGTAAGTGAA
The DNA here is from genome assembly GCA_031397865.1 of Chitinophagaceae bacterium. Classification (GTDB taxonomy): domain Bacteria; phylum Bacteroidota; class Bacteroidia; order Chitinophagales; family Chitinophagaceae; genus JJ008. Next base: position 60,801 of record JANNMN010000016.1, on the reverse strand, counting down.
ATGACGATGTACCGTATAAAAAGTGGTGAGAATTGGGGAAGGATTTAGAATTTTTTAACATCCCTTAATCACTATAGAGTTTGAAATTAACAGCTTCAATTTCTTAGCTGATTATCTTTGCTGCATGAAAATCTGCTGCCTAGTTGTACTATTTCTTTTCCATTCTTTTGTTTTAAGTGCCCAAACAAAATCTGTTATAAAAAACCTTGTTTTTGAAGGAGCAGGCATAAGGGGCATTGCCTATTGCGGAGCTATACATGAAATGGAAAAGGCCGGTAGAATGCAGCAAATTGAAAAAATAGGAGGAACGTCGGCAGGGGCTATTGTTGCATTAACACTTTCGCTGGGCTACACCAGTAAAGAAATCCAAGAGATCATTTCAGAAACAAACTTCAAACACTTCAATGACGGTCGTTTTATTTTTGCAGGTGGGATTAACCGCATCAATAAATATTTTGGATGGTACCGGGGTAATAAGTTTGAAAAATGGCTGGCAAAATTAATTGAACAGAAAACAGCCAATGCCGATATAACCTTTGAAGAACTTCATCAAAGAGGTTTCAAAAATCTATTTATCACCGGCACTTGTTTAAACAAACAACAGTTGGTCGTTTTCTCGCATGAAACTTATCCGCAGATGAAAGTAAAGGATGCAGTAAGAATTTCGATGAGTATTCCCCTTTATTTTGAAGCGGTTTTTATTGATTCTTCTGGAAAAATAATTCATCATCCCAAACAAAAAGAAGGATTGGATGTGATGGTAGACGGAGGTCTTACCGGCAATTTTCCTATCAAAATGTTTGATTCTTTATCATCGCCTAATTTTTCTACTCTCGGTTTTCGAATTGATAATGAAGATCAGATAAAAAATGATCAGGAAAACAAACAAATTGCTCCGATGCTGGTTACAAATATGAAGCAATACCTGAATGCATTCTACAGTATGGTGATTGAAAATCTTAACCGACAGCATTTAACTCCGGAAGATTGGCAACGAACAATCTCCATCAGTGATGGTAAGATAGGACCCAGAATTAGAAAACTATCAACAGAAGAAATTTCAATTTTAATAAAAAACAGGCAACAGGCTACACAAACTTTTTTACGTTAAACAATAATATTTTTTCAATATGCTTCAATCTTCAACTATTAAGTTTTTAAAGGATCTAAAGAAAAATAATAACAAGCCGTGGTTTGATGTGAATAGAAAACAATACGAAACTGCTAAGGCAGATTTTGCTGGTTTTGTTCAACAGGTAATTGATTTGCATGGCAAAAAAGATGCTTCTATAAAAAACCTGGTAGCAAAAGATTGTTTGTTTCGTATTAACCGGGATGTTCGTTTTGCTAAAGATAAATCACCCTACAAAAGCAACATGGGTGCCAGTATAAATAAGGGTGGCAGAAAAGGTGAAAATTCTGCCGGCTATTATTTTCATTTTGAGCCGGGAAATAGTTTTGCCGGTGGGGGCATCTGGATGCCTATGCCAGATGAATTAAAAAAAGTAAGACAGGAAATTGATTACAATTTTTCTGATTTTAAAAAAATTGTAACGGCTAAAAAATTTAAATCAGTGTATGGCGATCTAAGCAGGGAGGCAGAATATACACTCAGCCGTGTACCAAAAGGATATGAAGCAGACAATCCTGCTGGTGAATACCTGAAACTGAAAAGCTATGTAGCCATGGTGCCGATAAGTGATGCAGACCTTTTATCAAAAGACCTGGTAAAGAAAACGGTTGCAGCTTTTCAAGCACTGCAACCGGTGATTGAGTTTATAAATAATGGTATAGAGGGATAAACTATTTTACTGTACCAGCAATGTTTCTGTAACTATTTTTCCATGTTCTGTAGTAATAATAATCTGGTAAATGCCATAGGAAAATTTTGTTACATCGATTGGCCAGATATGGTCTCCGGCTGTCACTTTTTTTGCTTCTCTTTTAAGTATCTGTCCTGAAGCACTGATAATTTTTATATTCAGCGTAGTAGGATAATCGGTGCTGAATGTTAGTGTTGCCGATAACCTTGCGGGGTTAGGAAATAATTCTTTTACATGTAAACCTTCTATACGATTATCAGTACGCTGCACCGATGAATAATTACTTCTTCCATCAATATCAACCTGCTTTAGCCTGTAAAGACTAATACCTTTATAAGGAGATTGATCATAATACTCATAATTAACAGGAAGTGAGGAATTACCATTTGCTTTAATGGTGGCTATTGTTCTGAAGTTTGTACCATTATCACTTCGTTCAATTTCAAATCTGTCATTATTAACCTCCTGTTCCGTTCTCCATCGAACCAAAACAGATTGTTGTTCAACTTTTGCAGTAAAATAACTTAGTTGTACCGGCAAAATTATTCCGCCACCGCCATTCACACTATAACTACATCTCCATGTTGTTGCTCCGGAAGTTAACTGAAGTGTCATAGACCCTGAGCTAGGCAGGTTTGTACCACGAAAACAATAACGGACAATACCGGGGCTTTGACAACTACCAGGATCAAAACAGAAAGGATTGGGTAAAGCACCACTTGTAACTGCTGTGAGTACTAAAGTTGGCATTGGTATAGGACAACTTGCTCCAAAATTAATTTCTATATGCCCGGTTTTTGCATTACCGGAACAATTAGGTGTGCCGCAGCTTGCCGATTGTCCATTTCCGTTTGTACGGTTTGAAATGGTATAACAGATTTGTGAAAAAGATTGAAGCGCAGCAAAAAACGATACTGCAAGCAGGTATTTTTTCATCAAGATGGTTTTTATAATTCAGGATATTAAATATGAATGTAAAGTATGAAGTAAAAGGCAGAATGCTGATTCCTCTGTACGAATAATTAAATAAATTTTTCTGCAAATGATTGCATTTGTAAAAGTACGATTAGTAAACCCTGCATTGATTGTAGTATGGATCTCTGTCTTATCTTATTTAAGAAATCCTTTTTCAAAAAGACATTCAGCAATCTGCACCGCATTTGTAGCAGCTCCTTTTCTTAAATTATCAGAAACAATCCACATATTTAAAGTCTTTGGCTGGCTTTCATCCCGGCGGAGCCTTCCTACAAAAACCTCATCTTTTTCATGGGCATTCATTGGCATGGGATAATGCTGATGGGCTAAATCATCTTCAACAATAATTCCGAGTTCAGCCATTAAAATTGATTTTACTTCACCCAGATCGTATTCATTTTCAAACTCCACATTCACTGCTTCACTATGGCCGCCCATTACAGGTATACGAACAGCGGTGGCTGTAACCCGTATTGAGTCATCTCTCATGATCTTGCAGGTCTCCTTCACCATTTTCATTTCTTCTTTGGTATAGCCATTTTCTAAAAACACATCTATCTGCGGAATGGCATTCATATCAATGGGGTATTTATATGCCATTGGATAATCACTACTTTCTTGTTTTACTTCTTTTAATCTTTCCCCTCTAAGTTGTTCAACCGCCTTTACACCGGTACCTGTTACACTCTGATAAGTAGAAACAACAATTCTTTTTATTTTATATTTTTTATGCAATGGATTTAATGCAACCACCATTTGTATTGTAGAACAATTAGGATTGGCAATTATCTTATCACTGCTGGTAAGTATATCTGCATTGATCTCCGGTACAATCAATGGTTTGTTGGGATCCATTCTCCAGGCGGATGAATTATCTATAACTGTGATGCCAGCTTCGGCAAATTTTGGTGCCCACTCCAATGATGTGCTACCGCCTGCAGAAAAAATAGCCACAGCAGGTTTTGCTACAATCGCTTCGGCCATGCTTACTATCTTATATGGTTTTCCTTTAAATACTACTTCTTTACCTACAGATCTTTCTGAAGCAACGGGCACTAACTCTGTAACCGGAAAATTTCTTTCGGCTAATATCTGCAACATTTTTGTGCCTACTAAACCTGTGGCTCCTACTACTGCTACTTTCATTGTTTCTTTCCTCTTCTCCATCTCAAGGGATGAAGTTTTTTAATTATAAAATTGCGTTAATTTTTTTGTAAGATGGAGACCATCAGACAAAAAAACCTTCCGTTTGGAAGGCTTGCTATAAGTTTTATATGAGTACATACATAACGTTGCAAACCTCCCCTCAGGAATGTTTCTTTGTACGTTTTGTATGTTTCGATTTCATCATTTTATTATTGACAGCTTTCTTTGCTGTGGCGCAAAAATAAGGGGGCTGTTATCTTCTCCCAAATATTCAGGAATAATTTTTCGGACCATTATCAATATTACGTTCGTTTGTTTTAACTTGTCGCAATGAAAATAAAAGGCCTGCTGTGTTTCTTTTTTTTATTACCGCTATTTATTGCTGCACAAAACAGGTATGATGTGGTGATAGATGAACTGATGGCTGACCCTACTCCTCAAATTGGTTTGCCAAATAATGAATGGCTTGAATTAAAAAATACAACTACTGCACCAATCAATTTACAAAACTGGAGAATAGGTGATGCTACCGGGCAAAGTGGACCAATGCCAAATTTTATTTTACAACCCGATAGTTTTGTAATCGTATGCACCGGTAGTGCGGTTGCAGCGATGTCAGCATTTGGCAATACAATTTCTGTTACCAGCTTTCCTTCTTTAGATAATGAGGGTGACCAACTTTTTTTAAGAGCTGCTAACGGAAGAACCATTCATGCAGTAAGCTACACTTCCGGCTGGTACCAGAATGAAGTGAAGAAAGATGGCGGATGGACTTTGGAAATGATAGATACAAAAAGCCCTTGTGCGGGCAGCAGCAACTGGAAAGCAAGCATCAGCATTACTGGCGGCACACCCGGAAAGAAGAATTCTATTGATGCAATAAATACCGATACAAATGTTCCGCAATTAAAAAGAGCTTACACTACGGATAATGTAACCATCATTTTGGTGTATGATGAGCCAGTGGATAGTTTAACGGGAGCCACATTGGCCAACTATTCTATTGATGGAGGTTTATCATTATTAAGTGCGACTGCTATTGCTCCATTATTTAACCAGGTGCAATTAAAAACTAGTACTTCGTTATTGGCCAATATAGTTTATACCATTACTGCCAGTAATATAAAAGATTGCAAAGGCAATACAATAAGTACTGCTAATAAAGCAAGAGTTGGCTTGCCGGTAGATGCAGCAGCAGGTGAATGGATCATCAATGAAATATTATTCAATCCCCGCAGCAATGCTTTTGACTTTGTAGAATTTTATAACAACAGTACTAAGATATTTGATGCCTCTAAATTATATATTGCTAATAGAAACAGCAGCGGCCTTGTTAGTTCTATCAAAGCTTTAAGCAGTACATCTTATTATATTTTTCCGGGTGATTATATTGTAGAAACAGAAGATGCTGATAATCTGGCCATGCAATACCTGGTTAAAAATCCGGATAATGTATTGATAATTTCTTCCCCTCCTTCTTTTTCTGATGATGAAGGAACAGTAGTAGCATTAAACTTTCAAGGAACGGTGGTGGATGAAGTAAAGTATAAAGACGACTGGCATTTTAAATTAATTGATGACGATGAAGGAGTTTCATTGGAAAGAATAGATCCTGCCGGCCAATCTCAAAATGAAACGAACTGGCACAGTGCAGCTTCTACCGCCGGATATGGAACACCGACATATAAAAACTCACAGTATAAATTATTGAATGCAATTACCGCAACCATTGCTGCTACTCCCAAAGTTTTTTCGCCGGATAATGATGGCCGGAATGATATTGCAACCATACAATATGAAGTAGCCGAACCGGGCTTTGTTGCCAACATAATAATATTTGATGCGGCAGGCAGAGCAGTTCGCAACCTTGTACGTAATGGCACATTAGGACTTAATGGTTATTGGAACTGGGATGGACTTGATGATAAAGGAAATAAATTACCAGTAGGCACCTATATAATATTCACAGAAATTTTTAACCTGCAAGGAAAAAAATCTTCGTTTAAAAACACCATTGTTCTTGCCAGGAAATTATAATCAAAACAAATAAACATTTATGAACCAAAACAATCAATCATTGATCAAAGCTGCTATTGCAATAACAATTATTGCCGGAGTAGCCGGTGCCTTATCTGCAATCGGTGGAAGTATTGATCCATCTACAGGAAAAATTTATGCCACTTGTTTTATGATTATCTTTTTTGGTATCACTGGCACCTTATCTATGGTAGCGGGCAATAAGCCAGAGAATAAGTTATTAGGCTTGGCCGGTATTGCTGCATCTATTGGAGCCTTTCTTTTATTCTCTATTATGCTTATTGGTGAAAACGGCAGCGAAATTTTATTGAAAATCGCCTTTATACTATCTATCGCTGCTATTGCTCTTGCACATATTTCACTACTCTTCCATATTACTATACAAAATAAATATGCCGGTTTTGCAAGGATAGCAGCCACCGTGGCTATTTCACTTTTTTCCCTGTTTATTATAGTTCAAGTTTTTGAGCCAATGCCTAGTCTTTATATGATGGGGCCTAATCAGACTATGATAAAAACAATTACTGCATTATTATTGGTTGATCTTGCTGCTACACTATTGGTACCCTTGTGCAACAGGTTACATGTTGAAAGCCCTATAGAGCAGTTAGAATTTACACCTGAAGAACAACCCGGATCCCCGGATACTTCATTACCTATTGAATAATTTTTTTCTCACTACACACACAAAAAATGCTTCCCGAAAGAGAAGCATTTTTCATTTATGTTACAATTCCTTTACACCAATTCAATATCAAAACTCACTAGTTGTTTAAATAGTTGAATTCTTTCATCAATATCCTGCTTGGTTATTTCTTTTAACCGGGTAGGTCCGAATTTTTCTACACAAAAACTTGCCATAGCTGAACCAACAATAATTCCCCGCTTCATATTATCAAAAGAGATATCTCCTGTCTTTGCCAGGTGACCCATAAAGCCTCCGGCAAAAGTATCACCAGCACCTGTTGGATCAAATACATCTTCTAATGGTAATGCCGGAGCAAAAAACACTTCTTTCTCATGAAAGAGCAGTGCGCCATGCTCTCCTTTTTTAATAATTAAATATTTTGGGCCCATTTCCATAATAGTACGGGCCGCTTTTACCAGGGAAAATTGGCCGGTTAGCTGTCTTGCTTCTGCATCATTCACCAGCAGCATATCTACTTTCTTTATTACTTCTTCTAATTCCGGCATGGCTATTTCCATCCAAAAATTCATAGTGTCCATTACTATCAGCTTCGGTCTTGTCTTCAACTGATTGATAACACTAAGTTGCACAGCAGGAGCAAGATTACCCAGCATTAAGAATTCTGCACCCTGGTAACTGTCAGGCACTTTAGGATTAAAATCTGCCAACACATTTAAATCAGTGATCAATGTATCACGGCTGTTCATATCCTCATGATAGCGGCCACTCCAGAAAAATGATTTTTGATCTTTTACAATTTCTACTCCTTCCAGTTGCACACCACGACTTTTCAGTTCTTCCATTTCTTCCTGCGGAAAATCATCACCCACTATAGAAATTTGCTGCACAGGTTTTACAAAATTAGCGGCCGCATAAGCCACATATAAAGCTGAACCTCCGGTTATTTTATCCACTTTTCCAAACGGCGTTTCAATCGCATCAAAAGCCATGGTACCTACTGTAATTAAAGACATATTGTATTAAATTAAAATTGATTTATTAATGAAGTCAAAATGGAATGCAACTATTAGTTAGATGCAGTCTTCTTTTTGGCGAGCAAACCTACATGAAATTTGGATATACCAGCCATGCAGGCCCGGCGTTTTTAATATCTTTGAAACTTATTCATCCGTAACATGCCAAAAAGTTTATTTTGTATTCCTCTTTTCTTTCTGCTGATGCTTGAAAGCAAAGCACAATTTGATACCAGCTTTGCTAAAACCAATATTATCCGCTGTGCAGATAGTTTGGTACAGGGGTTCAAAACAAGGGATTGGGAGAAGTTTGCACGGTATAGTTATCCGGCAATGATTGGTTCCATGGGAGGAAAAAGCGAATTCATTCATTATATACAACAAACCTTTTTGGGCTTGCCTGACTCTGCCTGGAAATTATATAAAGTAGGCAAAGTGTTACAGCTAGTAAAAACAAATACGGATCTACAGGCGATAGTAGAATTATTATCTGTAGTAGAATGGGAAGGAAGAAGAGCTACTACCACTGCTTATTTGGTAGCCGAATCCTGGAATGGCGGCCAGTTCTGGACTTTTTTTGATTCGCAAAATGATATCAACCTGGCAAAAACGATAAAACCTGATCTTAGCTCTGCAATTACTATCCCCGAAAAAAAGGAAAAGATCGAACAATTGCCACCGCCTGCAAGAAAAACCAAAGGTTGATTGTTTTCCCGCTGTATAAGAGTGTTTATTATCTTTGGCTATGCCAACACCACAACGCAAAAAAGCATCCAAAAAAGGATTAATACTCCGCAAAGCATCTGCTATGTTTCGGGAAAAAGGTTTTGCCGCTACTTCCATGCGGGACCTTGCCGAATCAGTAGGCATCGAAGCTGCAAGTTTGTACAATCATATCCGTTCTAAAAATGAAATACTGGAAGCCATTTGTTTTAATGTTGCTAATACCTTCAATACAAACATTGAAACCGTAGAAGCCGGCAATCAAAAGTCAATTACTAAGATTGAAACGCTTCTTCGTTTTCATATTCAGCAGATGATTGAAAACTATGAAGAGGTATATGTGAGTGACCGGGAATGGAAACACCTGGAAGAACCTTACCTCTCTAATTTTCAAACGCAGCGACGTAATTATAGAAAAAAATTTGCCGCCATCATTGAAAATGGTATTGCAAAAGGTGAGATAAGAAAAATTGATGCTTCTACTGCTGTGTTAATTATACTGCATGCTATCAGCGGTATAGAAAGCTGGCATCGCAGTAAGGCAAAAATTAATGCGGAAGAGTTGGAGAATAATATGCTAATGATAATGATTGATGGCCTTAGAAAACCTGTCTGATATATGTCGATTCACTTTCATCGCCTTACTATTAAAGAAGTAAAAAAAGAAACTCCCGAATGTGTATCTGTAGTGTTTGACGTGCCAGAAGGGGTGAAGAAAGATTTTCAATTTCACCAGGGACAGAGCCTTACTATGCGCAGTGTTATTAACAATGAAGAGGTACGCCGTACTTACTCTATTTGCAGTTCGCCATTAGATAATGAAATAAGAGTAGCTATTAAAAAAGTAGATGGCGGTCTATTCTCCACTTTTGCCAATAACAATTTAAAGAAAGGAGATACTCTGGAAGTGATGGAACCAGTTGGCAAATTTTATGCTCCATTAGATGCTGCTAATAAAAAAAACTATTTGGCCATAGCGGCCGGTAGCGGTATTACACCGGTGCTTTCTATTATCAAAACCACTTTGCAAACAGAACCATCATGCAATTTCACCTTGGTGTATGGAAATAAAAATCGCAGTTCCATTATTTTTTTTGAAGAACTGGAAGCATTGAAAAATAAATTCCTCCAACGGTTTACGTTTATAAATATCCTCAGCCGTGAAAGAACGGATGCCACAATTAATTTTGGAAGAATAAATTTGGAGAAATTACAAGAACTAGAAAAGCTGGTTGATTATCCTTCTTTTGATGAAGTATTTATTTGCGGTCCGGAAGAAATGATATTTACTGCCCGGGATTTTTTACTGGCAAAAGGAATGGATAAAAAGAAAATTCATTTTGAATTGTTTACCACACCCGGCCAGCAACAGGCTGTTACAAAAACCAATACTGCCGTACAAGACAGCGGACCAAAAAGCAAGATTACTATTAAACTTGATGGAAGAAGTTTTGATTTTGACTTATCACTTATCAGTGATGTAACTATACTTGATGCAGCACTACAACAAGGAGCAGATCTGCCTTTTGCCTGCAAAGGTGGTGTATGCTGCACCTGCAAAGCAAAACTACTGGAAGGTGAAGTAAGCATGGATGTACATTGGGGTTTAGAAGATGAAGAAGTGGAGCAGGGCTATATTCTTACTTGTCAAAGTCATCCTAAGACAGAGAAAGTGGTGGTTGATTTTGATGTGAAGTAGATTATTTAAAATTTTGATTATGGCAACTCCAAAAATTATTTCTTACCCCGGCGAAAGATGGGCTGTTATCCGTGAACAAAAATCTGCATACGGAGAAAAATATGCCATCAGTAATCATGGCCGCCTTGTAAAATTCATAAAAACATTCAGGGAAGGTTCACTGCTTAAAGGCAGCCTTCAGGAAGGATACCCCATCTGGAGATATAAAAAAAATGGAGCACACAAGCATATTTTATTTCACCGGCTGGTAGCTAAGTATTTTTTAGAGTCGCCATTGCCCTCAAAAAAAATACTGCTACACCTTAACCATAAAAAAAAAGATAATCACTATAAAAATTTGAAATGGGCAACTCAATCCGAAGCCACCGCACATCAGCAAAACAGCCCTATAGTAAAGAAGGCAAAAAAATTGCGGCTGGAGAACATTGGCAATGGAACAAATATTAAATTGACAGTTGCCAACATAAAAACGATAAGATTAATGTTGACAAAAGGAAAGACATTGAAAGAAATTGCTCAAAGGTATAATGTAAGCGATATGCAGATATACCGGGTAAAGACTGGTGAAAACTGGGGGCATGTAAAATAAATATTCACAGTTTAGTACATGAAATGAACGTACTAAACTGTGAAAGAATAGGCACCACTACATTACTAAAAGCTAATACACTTTGCTTGCAAGTTTGGTGTATAGCTGTACCTGCAAAGCAAAGTTGCTGGAAGACGAAAAAGTGGAACAGGGTGACATTCTTATATCCAAAGACAGAGAAGGTGGTAAAACATCCAAACTATTTTATATGCATAAAGTATTACTGTTAGTTTTCATCAGCCTGCCCTTTTCTGCAACTGCGCAAACTGAAGCCGAGATTAGCAAGCACCGGCTTGAAATCATTAAAAATATAGAAGCCTCCATTGAGCAGGGATTTGAAGGATCGCTTTATAACAATCGCTTAATAATAAATAAAACCGGTAAAAGCTGGCCTGCTGTTGGTGTGTATTCAGATTCTATTGACTTCTGGTATAACGATCCCCCGGATCATCTTTCTGCAGAAGAAAGAGACCCCGTTTCAGTATTGGTGAGAGTAGAGACATGCCGTCAATCTTCAACTCTACATACAGATGAGGATTATTTCTACAAAGAAGGTAACCTTTTTTTCTATTACGAGTACAAAAGTCAAGATAACAAGGAATGGGAAACGTTTATCTATTTTGATAAAAATAAAATGGCAATTAGTTCTGTCGTAAAGACAGACGGGAAAAATCTTACTGGAAAAGATTTTACAATTTATCCTGAATATGCCAAATTAGAACCAGATATAGCCAGCATATTTGCAGAAGCAAAAAGATACCAGGATTTGTTTTTTAAAACTTGTGATCGTTAAAATATACCCAATCAACGGTACAGATTTACCCAATTCTTACCTGTATTTTACAGAGGTGTTTATGCCAGATGATAAGCCATCATTCATTTACACCAGCGTCCCGGTCTCCGGGACGTTTTTATTTCATAAATAACAGCTCCTTATACTCAACAATTAGCTCAAACAGGCGTTAGTTTTTGTAAATTTGCTTTCCTGCTTACCCAAAGTAATAAGCAGTTATTTATTTAAATCTTATTGTTATGTCGATACAAGACTTTGAAAAAATATTCCAGGATAAAGTAGATGCCGAAACCAAGATTGAACCCAAAGACTGGATGCCGGATGCTTATCGAAAAACGAACATCAGGCAAATATCTCAGCATGCCCATAGCGAAATTGTAGGGATGCTGCCAGAAGGAAACTGGATCAGCAGAGCACCATCGTTAAAAAGAAAAGCTATACTTATTGCCAAAGTGCAGGACGAAGCAGGACATGGTTTGTATTTATATTCCGCTGCAGAAACTTTGGGCATGAGCCGTGAAGAAATGATCAACGACTTAAATAGCGGCAAAGCAAAATATTCTTCCATTTTTAATTATCCAACATTAACATGGGCAGATATGGGTGCTGTTGGTTGGTTAGTAGATGGTGCTGCCATATTAAACCAGGTAATGCTTTGCCGTACATCTTACGGGCCGTATGCAAGAGCCATGGTAAGAATTTGTAAAGAAGAAAGTTTTCATCAACGACAGGGTTTTGAAACGTTGCTGGTATTAAGTCGTGGTACAGAAGAACAAAAAGCCATGTGCCAGGATGCTATCAATCGTTGGTGGTGGCCCTCACTAATGATGTTTGGACCAAAAGATGCTGAAAGTACCAACAGCGATCAAAGTATGAAATGGAAAATAAAAAGAAAAACCAATGATGAACTACGACAACAGTTTGTAGATATGTGTGTAGAGCAAATAAAAGTATTAGATATGACAATGCCTGATGAAAAACTAAAATGGAATGCTGAAAGAAATCATTACGACTTTGGTGAAATAGACTGGAATGAATTCTGGAATGTGGTAAAAGGAAATGGCCCTTGCAATAAACAAAGACTGGAAGCCCGGCGCAAAGCACATGAAGAAGGACAATGGGTAAGAGAAGCGGCGATGGCATTTGCAGAAAAAAGACATTCAAAAACAAAAGCAGCTTAATCGTAATACACAAGCAATGAAAAATTTTATCAAAAAATACTATTACGGAGATATTCCCGAAGAAAAAGGCGGCGGTAGTGGTTATCAAACAAAAAATGATACAACCACCTGGCCACTATGGGAAGTTTTTATCCGCAGTAAGCAAGGTCTCGATCATAAACATGCCGGCAGCTTGCATGCAGCCGATGCACAGATGGCTATTGAAAATGCAAGAGATGTATATACAAGAAGGATGGAAGGAGTAAGTATCTGGGTAGTGGAGAGTAAGTATATCACGGCATCTAACCCCGAAGAAGCTGGTGAACTATATGAACCGGCAGTTGATAAAGTTTATCGCCATCCTACTTTTTATGATTTACCGGATGAAGTGGGACATATGTAACCGCAGATTGAAAAAATTAAATGATTTGAATGATGAGATCAGCTTTGATTGATTATACATTACACCTGGCAGATACTACACTTATTCTTTCGCAAAGAAATTCGGAGTGGTGTGGTCATGGTCCCATATTGGAACAGGATATTGCCATTACCAACATTTCTTTGGATTTGTTAGGTCAGGCAAGAAATTTTTATCAATATACTGCAACATTAATGGGTGGAGAAGCTACCGAAGATTCTCTTGCCTATCTGAGAAAAGAAAGAGAGTTTAAAAATTTATTATTAGTTGAACAACCAAATGGCGATTGGGGCCAAACAATCCTTCGGCAATATTTATACAGCCAGTTTCAGTATTTATTATTTAATAAAATGAAAGATGCTGATGATGAACAGTTAGCTGCTATTGCAACTAAAGCATTAAAAGAAACCACCTATCATGTTCGCTGGAGTAGTGAGTGGGTTATCCGTCTTGGCGATGGGACGGATGAAAGTCATAACCGGATGATAAAAGCTGTTAATGAACTATGGAGTTACACCGGGGAAATGTTTGTACCGGCAGTATATGAAACTATTGTCGATATAAGAGAATTAAAAAATTCCTGGGAAGAGAAAGTAAATGCAATTCTTTCTGAAGCAACCTTAACCGTTCCTGAAAAAACATTTATGCAAAGTGGGGGCAAAGAAGGAAAACACACCGAACAGCTTGGGTATATATTAACTGAATTACAATACATGCAAAGAACTTATCCTGGAGCACAATGGTAAACCCCAAATCCCGAAAGGGGTTAAAAGTATGAAAATTGAAACTTCATCATCGGTACAAGAACAAAATAAAGTCTGGTCAATACTTGAAACAGTAGCAGACCCCGAAGTTCCTGTACTAACAATTACCGATTTAGGAATAGTAAGAGATGTGAAAATAAATGATGATCAGGTAGAGGTTATCATCACTCCTACTTACACCGGTTGTCCTGCAATGGATATGATAGCCATGAATATAAAATTAGCATTGATAGAAAATGGCTACAACAATATAAAAATCACTTCGGTGCTTTCTCCCGCCTGGACCACCGATTGGATGAGTGAAGCTGGCAAACAAAAACTAAAAGAATACGGCATTGCACCTCCCAATCCAAGACAACAGGTTTGCAACAATGATCTCTTTGCTGCAGCCGAAGCCGTGCAGTGTCCGCATTGTAATTCGCATCATACACATCGCATCAGTGAGTTTGGAAGTACCGCCTGCAAAGCATTATACCAATGCGATGATTGCAAAGAGCCTTTTGATTATTTTAAATGTCATTAGAAAAAAATCTATAGCAGCTTTACCTGAAACTTTCCGGAGCTTATGCTGGCTCCTGCACCGTTTGCCCTGGATACGGTTCCACTAAAAGTACCTGTAGCAATTTTTGTAGCATGATGATAATTGTCAATTGTTACAGAAAACGTTTGGCTGTTCTGTTTCATAAATATATAAGACGGTGTAACCCGATCATAAGAATAAAATCCAGCCCGGTCAATACGAAGATTTTGTTTGTCCCTGTTTAGTGTATCATTATTCAGGTAAATGGTAATTACCATTCCGGTGTCAATAGAACAGGAAGTTGGTCCAAAAAAAGTAAATGCTGTTCTCGTTGGGTCTACAATAGCAGTATCTATTATGCCACACAATTTCCAATTGCCTGATTTAAAACTCCATTCAGATAAAGCTGGTGAGTTATTATTTATACAGGCGGGACAAATAGGATCCACAACGACAGGGACAGTAATCGTATCTACCCTAATATTTGTAGGACCGCCTTCATGACTGTACTCTTTCGCACAGCTTTGATTAAGCAAAATAAGAAGTACACAATATAGTATCACTTTTACCATGGGTGTGTGAGGGAGAAAAATAAAGCTACAAAAAATAATCGTCTACTTATTAATTGGTGATAAGGTAAATCTGCTGATGCTGCGTTGGTTTGTTTTTGTAGGTTTGTGCAATAAAATATTATCATGGCTCCCATTTTTTTCGAGATAAAAGATTCTATTGGTTTTTTAACTCTCAATCGTCCCGATAAGTTTAATTCCTTTAACCGGGAAATGGCATTGCAAATGCAGGATGCATTGGATAAATGCAAAGACAAATCTATCCGTTGTGTATTCATCACCGGTTCAGGCAAAGCATTTAGTGCCGGTCAGGATATTGGTGAACTGGTGGGTGAAAATGCGATCGAGATAAAACAAATTCTTGCGGAACATTATAATCCTATTGTAACAAGAATAAGAAAATTAGAAAAACCCGTAGTGGCTGCCATCAATGGTGTAGCTGCAGGTGCAGGTGCTAATATTGCACTCTGTTGCGATGTAGTGGTGGCAACTGCATCCGCTAGTTTTATACAAGCATTTTCTAAAATTGGTTTGATACCAGACAGCGGCGGCACATTTACTTTACCTCGGTTAATTGGTTGGCAAAAAGCATCTGCATTAATGATGCTCGGTGATAAAGTAACGGCGGCTGATGCTGAAAAGATGGGAATGATCTATAAAGTGTTTGAAGATGATAAATTTTTAGACGGATCAAAACAAATAGCCAGCACTCTTGCAGCAATGCCCACCAAAGGATTAGCTTATACGAAACAAATGTTAAGTCACTCCTTTATTAATCATTGGGAAGATCAATTGCAAGATGAAGATATTTATCAGCAACGGGCCGCACAAACTGCCGATTACAAAGAAGGTATTAATGCTTTCCTGGAAAAAAGACCTGCTACATTTAAAGGAGAATAAAATTTCAATAATCATTAATTACTAAGCAATGTTGAATGAAAAAGATGAGCTGGCAGGCAAAGTTGTAAATCACATGATGCAGCATGATTTGTTCAGCCAATGGCTGGGTATAGAAGTGCTGGAAGTAAAAGAAGGCCAGAGTAAAATAAAAATGACGGTTCGACAAGAAATGATCAATGGCTTTGGCATTGTACACGGCGGTATAGCTTTCTCATTAGCCGATAGTGCATTCGCATTTGCCTGTAACAATAGAAATATTTTATCAGTAGCATTAGATACTTCTATCAATTTCATCAAACCAGTTCAGGTAGATGATGTATTAATTGCGGAAGCAAAAGAAATGCATAATGGAAAATCAACCGGGCTTTATCATATCAATATCACCAATCAAAAAAACCAGGAAGTGGCTTTCTTTAAAGGCTTGTGTTATAGAACGGACAAATCACTCATTTCCCAATAATCATTTTTAATCAGGCATATCTTAGTTCTACATGTTTTATTCTTATAACAATATAAAACCGGTTGTTGATTCATCATCATTTGTTCATCCACAGGCAGTAGTTACTGGTAATGTTATCATCGGCAAAGATTGTTACATCGGTCCGGGTGCCGCACTACGGGGAGATTGGGGGCAGATCATTTTAGAAGATGGTTGTAATGTGCAGGAGAATTGCACCATACATATGTTTCCCGGAGTAACAGTTATATTAAAAGCTGGTGCTCATATTGGTCATGGCGCCATTATACATGGGGCCACCATTGGCAAAAATTGTTTGGTTGGTATGAATGCCGTAATAATGGATAATGTACAACTGGGCGATGAATGCATCGTAGGTGTTTTATCATTTATTAAAGAAGGGGAAATAATTCCGGCCCGAAGCGTAATAGTAGGCAATCCCGGAAAAATTATTAAACAGGTAACTGATGAAATGATAAACTGGAAAACAGAAGGCACAAAACTTTATCAATCTCTTCCCGATGCAATGGCTGTGGGTTGGGCTGCCTGCGAACCCCTGTCGGAAATTACCCCGGCTCATAATAACATGGAACAATTTTACAAGCCTTTAAAACAGCAATAAACTATTCTTTCTCTATCGTTTTACTTTTTTTACCCCATCCCATTCCCAACTAAGCAAATGCTACTAATTCATTGATGTATTTACACTTAAAAGGGCTTCATTATTAAAAATTCCTTTTTCTCCAATACTCGGAATTCACCAGTTATAAAAAAGCTTTTTTTATTCCCCGCAAAACGTCGTAACTTAATTTTTACATTCACCTTATTTCATTAATTCTAAAACCTTGTGTATGAGAAAAAGTTTACCTACTGTATCCTTTTTGTTGGCAGTTACTTTCTTGTCAACATTTGCCACCGCCCAACAAGCCGATCGTATTGCTTATGCCATAACTGATGTATCGCAGCAAAATGCTAATTGGGTTTATCTGCGTCAGTTCAATATGGAAACCGGCACTTTCAGCAACACATTATTAAATGGTGTGGCTGATAACCAGGTAGTGTTTGATGCGGCTACAAAAAAACAAATTGAATCTTTTTCACAAACTATTGCTGACAGAGGTTACAATCCCCGCCCTGCATTTAATAGCGGAGTAGCGGCATTGGCATTCGATAAAAAAAATAATCGGCTTTGGTTCACTCCTATGTTTATTGACCAGCTCCGGTATATAGATTTAAAAACAATGAAAGTTTTCTATGTTACCGATCAGGCCTTAACGGGAATTACTCAAAAATCTTCCGACCAGGGAAACATCGTTACCCGTATGGTTATCGCTTCTGATGGTAATGGATATGCAATGACCAATGATGGCATGCATTTAATTCAATTTACCACCGGTAAAAAAACAACCATCACTGACATGGGTTCATTGGTAGATGATCAGGCTAACAAAGGAGTTTCTGTACACAATTCCTGCAGCAGCTTTGGTGGAGATATGATTGCTGATGATGATAACAACCTGTACATTTTTTCTGCCCGCAATCATATCTTTAAAATTAATGTAGAATCAAAAGTAGCTACACACTTAGGTGTTATCAGCGGATTACCTAATGGCTTTACTGTAAATGGTGCAGCAGTAAATGAAAACAATAAAGTAATAGCAGGCAGTGCAGCAGAAGCCACTTCCTATTTTTATATTGATATGAAAACATTGGTAGCCACTCCTTATAAAATAGAAGGTACCGTGTTACACAGTTCAGATCTTGCCAGCAGCAATTTATTAGTATCCGGAAACAGACCTAAAGGAACAGTAACAGATGTAATCGGTCGCAATGTTCCAACTATTGGCAGCGATAAAATTTCTATTTATCCAAACCCGGTAACAGATAATCAGTTTGCTATTCAATTCACTCAACTGGATGCTGGAAAATATACCGTGTTGGTTACAGATGCAATGGGGCGCCAGGTAATACAAAGACAAGTAAATCTTAGCGGAGATAATCAGATACAGCAAATAAAATTAAACGCTGGTACCAGCAGAGGTGTTTACCTAGTAAAAGTTTCTGACCCTTCCAACAAAATTGTTTTCAGTACAAAAGTTGTTTTGCAATAAAAAGTTGTTCCTGATTTTAAAAAGCATTGACCTCACAAGTCGATGCTTTTTTATTTTACCTCGGGTCTTTCCATATTTGTTTTACAAACTTAGCTGTAGAATCAAAGTCGGTGCACTTTCCATCTCCTCTTCCGGTAATGCCACCAGATGGTGCACATATATAGTTGCACGAAGCATCATACAACATAGTGTACTGATCGCAACAGGGAGCATTAAAAAGGAAAACTCTTTTGCCCTTATATAGGTACTCATTTACTTCACCCGGAGGGTTACTTTTTGGGTCTGCCTGCATTTGCGCAACTTTTTGCATAATGCAGGATGGTGTTTCCCCGTTGGTCTGGTTCTTATTACAGGAAGGGGAAAGCAGAAAAGAAACAGCAAATACTAGCAAAATATTTTTCATAAAATGTGTTTAAATGAATGGAAGGTATATTTGCACTTAGTACAAAAATTAAGCCATTGGAAAAAAGCAATTTCGTAGACCAGATCCGCATTTTTTGCCGAAGTGGTCATGGTGGGGCCGGTTTCAGACATTTTTTGCGGGATAAATTTACTGCCATGGGCGGACCAGACGGTGGTGATGGTGGTCGTGGTGCCCACATAATATTAAGGGGCAACAGTAATCTTTGGACACTTTTACACTTACGATACTATAAAAATGTATTAGCAGAAAATGGTGAAAATGGCGGTGCCAGCAATAGCAGTGGCCGCACCGGCAAAGACATCATTATTGAAGTTCCGCTTGGCACTATTGCCAGAGATGAAGAAACCGGGAAACAAGAAATAGAAATTCTGGAGGATGGGCAAGAGTTTATCTGGATTCCGGGCGGAAAGGGAGGATTGGGTAATGCTCATTTCGCCACGCCTACTAACCAGGCACCTGAATATGCACAGCCCGGGCTTCCAGGAGCTGAAGGGTGGAAAGTGCTGGAACTGAAAGTGCTGGCAGATGTTGGATTAGTTGGTTTTCCCAATGCAGGCAAATCAACATTGCTTTCTGTAATTACCGCTGCCAAGCCAAAAATTGCAGACTATGCATTTACTACGATTACACCCAACCTGGGAATGGTAGAATATCGGGATGGAAAAAGTTTTTGCATTGCAGACTTACCCGGCATCATCGAAGGGGCATCAGAAGGTAAAGGCTTAGGTCATCGTTTTCTACGACATATAGAACGCAATTCCGTTTTATTATTTCTTATTCCTGCCGATAGTGATGATCATAAAAAGGAATTTGAGATACTGGTGAATGAACTGGAGCAATACAATCCTGAATTATTAAATAAGCAATTCGTAATTGCCATCAGCAAAGCTGATATGCTGGATGATGAGTTGAAGGCTGCCATAGAAAAAGAATTACCAGAAAATATTCCTCATCTTTTTATTTCTTCTGTTACTAATAAAGGTCTTATAGAATTAAAAGATTTGTTGTGGAAGGTGTTGAATGAGCCGGTTGAATAATTATGTTGTACCTTATTTCTCCATATTTGCCCAATGCCGCCTGTCTGTAGACTTGGGCGGAAAAGTTTACGGGGTGGGGAAACGGAGGTGCCGGGCAGGAAAAAGCAGCTATAAAAAAGAATTACTGGAAAATATTCTGCACATCTTTATTTCTTCTGTTACAAATAAAGGGTTAATTGAATTAAAAGAACTACTTTGATAGTACTAAATTTCTTCATGAAATAACTATGGGTGTATTTTATCCATCTTCTTCATAGCCCAATATGAAATATTAAATATGAAAACAACTTAAAATTAAAATTTATGAAAAAGTATTCCATTTTAATCCTAATAATGTTTCTGATTCTTAACAAAAAAGTGAACGGCCAATGGGTTTACACAGATAACAATGTAAATGTAACATACACTTACGAAATTAATTCCAACAACGGCGATACTATACTTAATACTTCACTTAGTGTTTCCGATTTAGTAATTCCAAAAACATACGTCTTAGGGAATTTTGTTTTTAAGATGAATAACATAAGAAACAAAGATTCCATTAGCAATATTCTTTCAACACAATACCAAATATTAAAACAACAGTATAGCTTATCTGAACTAATTAATATAAGTTCTTCTGTGGAAAAACTATTGATTCAACAAGTCAATAGTTTGCAACGAGATAAACTAAGGAGTTTAGTTTATCAGGCTCTAGGTATTTATAATTCGTTAATAAAGGGAAGTTTAAGAGATAATGGGGGAAGCGAGGTAATTTTCACTCCTTCAGATTCTTATATTGTTGGAATTAATACATTTTCTTGTGAGGAAGAACAAGTGATAAATATAAAAAAATTTATAAGTTATCTTACTACTCAAAAATCTATAAATCCTAATGATCCGGGATATGACTATTTCCTAAATGCTTTAAAAAATGAAACAAGGCCTACTTTAAATATTAAAGAATTGAATGCAAAACTCGCAGACTATTTTAATTCAACAATGGGAAGATGGCCGCAAGGCGGACAATGTGGTTGCTGTGGAAACTATACCGGAAACTGTTATTATTGGAATTCAATTTGCTTAATGCATGACTATCAATGTCAAACTTGTTCGCCGGCTTGGTATTGTGGGCCAACTTGTGTTTCTTCTAGCTGTTCCGGTAATACAATTTCTTGGTATTGGTTTTTAGTTTAAAACAATGATTTTATGAGATATAAGATATTATTGGCGTTTGTTTGTCTAATTCTTGGGGCAGCATATATTACAGACTGGGTAATTTTTAGTATAAGAAATAGCATGCTGCCTTATAATGAATTAAAAATTAAGTATATAAATCGCTTACCACCAAGTTTTGCAGAATTCTATTCTCATAATATTAGATTAATAACACTGCTATTTTGTTTGCTGTTATTGACTTCGGGCATATTATTCCTGACAGAAAAAAAAATCATATTTATATCCATGGGAATTTTGTCGGTGATATTAGCTCTTTGGCAGCTATTTACATTAATGTAATATTTCGCATCAGTGACTAATTAAGGCCTTACGGGATTTAAAGATTTGTTGTGTGTGAGGCGAGATGCCGGGCAGAAAAAAACTTTCTATGTGTCTATCTTTTTCTTCGTTACTGAAAAGATAGAACTACTAACTCTAAACAATACAAACAAAGCATGGGTTGAATATTTGTTATCAACAATTTTCTTTTGCCCAACTGAATAATTTGAGTTTGGATTATCGGTAAGATAAAATTTATTTATTGTTGAATTACCATGCACAATCAAATTCCTTGTTGAATGTATTTCTACCAAGTCGTTAAACTCAATACAATTCCAATTATTCCTTA
Source organism: Chitinophagaceae bacterium (assembly GCA_031397865.1). Taxonomy (GTDB): domain Bacteria; phylum Bacteroidota; class Bacteroidia; order Chitinophagales; family Chitinophagaceae; genus JJ008. The sequence goes on along the minus strand of JANNMN010000016.1, from coordinate 39,166 downwards.
TACCCTTTTGTTTAACATAGGAAAACTTTAGCCCAAATTTTTTTTCTAAATAGTTTATTCTTTGTCTAATGCTTTTAAATGAAAATGAATTTACCTCATGCTCAATTATGTAATCTTTTAGATTGTCAATAGTATCAAACCTCAATAATTGCTCGTAATCTAAAGACTTGTCTTTAGTTGATAAGGATTTGTCAAAGTATGATAATAACAATTTGGTTATTTCTGCTAACAACACCTCAAAGTGAGCTATCCCATAAACCACTGTCATGGGATGTATAACTCTTGGTAAAGCGTCAATCATTTTAATTTCCTTTTGTAAGTTCTCAAGTAGTTTCTTATTATCGTCCTTGTCTAATTGAAGCTTTGTTGTAGATAAAGCTTTTTCAAACTCGTAATATTGAACACTGTCTGGTGCTTTTAATTGAAAGTTTATTGTATGAAATAAGTTGTCACTGAAATTATGATAAATCTCTTTAAGTTTTCTTATCGCTGATGTTTTTGTCATTAGGATTAAGTCGGTTAGTATGGCAGGCAATAACTAATTTAAATCTGTGCAATTTTAAGTCTGATACTGAAAAGGATTACCGAAAAATACTTAATCCCATTATTAATAAGCTCTCCCAACAGTATCACAAGCAGCTTTCAATAAAGAATTTCCATCCGCAGCATCCTGCCATTTCTCCCACATCATTATTCCATTGGCAATGTCTTTCGCCAGTTTGGCTTTTCTTTTTACCGTGTATTGTCCGTTATAATAAATAGTATAGTTAGTAAATCCTCCGGCAGTTACAATAGCAGAATCAGACTGCTGACTACCACCCTGGGATAAAATTGTTTTATACGTCAGTACAGTTCCGCTTTGTGTAATGCCCGATGGTCTTCCATAAGCAGGCACACCCAATACACATTTAGCCGCAGGCATTCCTCTTGTTGTAAGCCAATAATTCAAACAGGTTTGTGCCAAAGCATAATCGCTATGTTGCCGGTAAGGCACCGTAGTATTAAAATCATCGTATGCCATTACATTAAAAAAATCTACATAAGGAAAAATTTCATTTCGAATTGCATCTCTGAATCCTCCTGCATACTTACCGGCAGTAATGGCGCAGGATAAATAAAACCTCGCATCTCTATGTAAAGAGTCAGACAATTCTTTCATTAGCAAAGTAAATGTGGCATCTGTACCATCACTGGTGCTGGGAAATTCCCAATCCATATCCACACCATCCAGGTTATTATTACGAACAGTGTTCATTACATCTTTTATAAAATTATTTCTTCCCGCAGCAGTGGAGGCCATGTTTTTAAAATTACCGGCCGCCCCATCATTAATACCCAAAAATACTTTTGAATTATTAGCTCTTGCTTTGGTAACCATAGCAGCCAATGTAGTTGCCGGAGCAGATGGTGCTGTTAATGTGCCGGAACCATTTACTGCATAAAAAGCATACACTACCACATTCGTCATTCGGAATTTTACATCTGGTATAGAAGTTATACTTCTGTAATAAGGAAGGTAGCCCACAACATAATATCCGAATGGCGGAGGTGCACTGATTACAGTTGCAACAAATGAAGTAGCTGTAGAGGTACAAGAGGTACTGGCGCCTGTGGCATTTTTTGGTTGTACGTACCAATACAATGTTTGGCTGCTGGCAAAAGTTGGAACAGTATAATTATAGCTTGTAGTAGTCACATTGTTGGCTACTACAGTGGCAGTGGCTGCAGATGCTCCAACATAAACATCATATCCGGTGGCACTGCTTACGGCAGTCCAACTAAGAGTTACAGTATTAGACGTTACAAAAGTTCCATTGGCTGGTGCAGTGTTGCTGGCACATCCCGGAACAGAAGGTGGCGGTGGAGTATCCTTTTTTCCGCATCCATGCAATATCAATAAAAATAACAGGGCAAAAACGATAAGGTTCCGGGTTGGCATAAGCAGTGTTTATGAGCGACTAATTTACAACATTGGTGTTACAATCCTATTTGGCAGCACCTGTTTTTTACAGTAGGTTTGTCATCCTAAAATTCTTATATATGAAGAAGTTTTTATTAACGATTGTATTAGTTATTTCTCTTATTGGCAAGGCCATAGCCGATGAAGGTATGTGGCTTCCATTGCTGCTTGGCCAGCAGGTCTATAATGACATGGTGAAAAAAGGTTTGAAGCTCACCAAAGAACAGTTGTACAGTATTAATAAACCATCGCTGAAAGATGCTATCATTATTTTTGGTGGCGGTTGCACCGGTGAAATTGTAAGTAATGAAGGATTGATCTTTACCAATCATCACTGCGGGTATGATGCTATTGCATCAGCCAGCACAGTAGATCATAATTACCTGCAAAATGGTTTTTATGCAAAAAATAGAGGAGAAGAAATTCCAACTACTCTTTCTGTGCAGTTTTTATTACGCATAGATGATATCACTAAAGATGTATTGGATTCATTAAAAGGATTAAGCGGAGCAGAAAGAGTGCAGCGACAGGCAGCAGTATTAGCCGCTATCAATAAAAGAATGAGTGATGAAAGTAAAAACATTGAAACAAGAGTAAGTTCTTTATTCAAAGGCAACCAGTTTCTTGCTTTTGTTTATCAACGTTATTATGATGTTCGCCTGGTAGGCACACCACCTGAAAGTGTTGGAAAATTTGGTGGCGATACCGACAACTGGGAGTGGCCCCGTCACACCGGTGATTTTTCTGTGTTCCGTGTTTACACAAAACCTGATGGCAGCCCTGCTAAAAGAGGTGAAGAAGTACAGGGAAATATTCCAATGAAACCAAAATGGTATTTACCAGTTTCTTTAAAGCCACTAAAGGACGGCGATTTCTCTATGATATGGGGATACCCTGGTGGTACTAATCGTTATGAAAGTTCATACGGTATTCAATTGGCAACTGATGTAAACAATCCCACTCTTGTAAAACTGCGGGATGCAAGATTGAAATATATGTTTGAAGAAATGAAGAAAGACCCGGCGGTAAAATTAAAATTGGCTTCTTCTTATGCAGGCATCGCTAACTATTGGAAGTTTTTTGATGGCGAAACAAAACAATTATTGAAGTATGATATTTATGGCCAGAAAAAAAATGCAGAAGTAAAATACAATGCATGGGCAAAAGGAAAATCTGAATATGAAAACGTTTTTGCTGAGTGGAGCAAAGCCTATGATGCATGGAAGCCTTATGCAGAACACCGTCAGTATATTAATGAAGGTATTGCAGGTTCACCATTAATTGCATTTGCCGGATCATTACTTCAGTTAGAAGCTGCTATGGTAAAAACAGGCAGCACACAGGCTGATATAAGAAAGGCATTAGATGCTGCAGACAAACAAAGAACTGCTTTTCTAGAAGGAGAAGATAAAGTATCGGATCAGAATATTGTAGCTGCTGTTACAAAAATGTTTTATGAAGATGTAACCCAGGAACAACATCCGGTTGCTTTTTATGGCACATTAAAAAATACCTATGGCCCGTTGAATGATGATGCTACGTATAAAAAATATGCTGCTGATTTATTTAACCGCACCATGATATTGAACGACAGTAAATGGAAAGCATTTGTTGCCAATCCTGATGCAATTACTTTGCAAACAGATCCGGCCTTTATGCATGCCTCCACATTTTTTACCAACTACAATGCCAAGTACGGCCCTTTTTACCAACAGTTTACTGCTAAAAATGCAGAGGCTGGAAGATTATACCTGAAAGGCATTATGGAAATGGATCCGTTAAAAGCAAAGATGATGTACCCGGATGCTACTTTTACCATGCGGGTTAGCTATGGTAATGTAAAATCATATCGTCCGAGAGATGCAGTGTTTTATGATTATGTAACCACTTCAAAAGGTTTGTTGGAAAAATATAAAGCCGGCGATTATGAATTTGATTTACCAACTAAGCAGGTGGAACTATTGAAGAAAAAAGATTTTGGCCAATACATGGATCCTACCCGTAAAGAACTGGTAATTGGTTTTATCACTACGAATGATATTACGGGTGGCAATTCAGGTTCCCCGGTAATTAATAGCAAAGGCGAATTGATCGGCCTTGCCTTCGATGGTAACTACGAAGCTCTTAGTCATAAGCTGGCTTTTGATAAAGACCTTAACCGTACTATTTGTGTAGACATCCGCTATGTACTTTGGTGCATAGATAAACTCGGCGGCGGCAGCAATATTATTAAAGAACTGAAGCTGATGAAATAATTGATTAAAGAAATAAACAGAAAGGCGTTGGGAAATATCTCAACGCTTTTTTAATTTTATATGATGTCAAATAAAAAGATAATTTCGTTTTAAATATCATCATTGATTCCCTGCAAAAAAATATTACTGCCTGCACTCCTGTTATTTTTTTTAAATACGGCGAATGCCCAATCAAATACATCTGAAACTTATTGGCCACGATTCAGCTTCTCCAACGATGTAAGTGCAGTTCGCAGTTTTAAAAAAGAACAAAAATTCTGGGCAGTAGGTCATACGGCAATTGCCACTTTTCACATTTCAGCAACGGATGCTGTTTATTTCTGGTTTGGTATTTATTCAAATGGTAAATTCACTAATAACTTAACTGCTACTGCAAAATCTATCACCGTTACACCGTTGCAGATCAATTATAATAATAAAGCAAAGATGGGTTTCAGACATTTTTCGGCTGGATGGAAACACTATTTAAAGGGGGTACCGGATGAACAAACAAAATGGAGCATGTATGGATCTGCCGGCTTTGGTATAATACTGGGAAATGTTACTAATACTTCCTCCATTGCAATTGATAGTTTGAACTATTCCCAGCCTGTACTAAATGGAAAAGGAAATTTTAAAAGGTTAACAGTGGATCTTGGTTTGGGCGCAGAGTATCCTCTTGGCAGCGATTTTTATTTATATGCCGAAGGCAAAGTATGGCTGCCTACTACAGATTATCCAAGCAAATATATTTTTGTAAATGAAAAAGCACCTTTGGTAGGTTTATTGGGTGTGGGTCTTCGTCTCTTGTTTTAGTCTTAATTCATTTTTATATCAAACCTTCCTTCTGTTACTGTAAGCGGTTCAGGATTATTATACAAATTCAATGCATTGAATTGAAAAGTACCTGACACTATCATTGCCACCGAATCAATACGGGTAATGTTTACAACACCGGTATTGGTAGCAGAAGTTATCCATTCATTTTTTGGAGTAAGATTTCTTTTTACATAGTAACCATAGTTGGCTGCGGAAGTAGGATAAGGCACTGTTTGATTAAGTTGGTAAGCTCCGGGTGCAGTTACATTCTTTAAATAAATTTCAAACTCAAACTCGTTGGGTGAAGAAGCAAAGTTTCTTGCATTAATAATAATGTCTTTATTAGGCATCAGCCTGGCTTCCAATATATCATTGGCTGGTATTGGACCAAAACCCTGAGGGCCCCATATCTGTCCATTCACTTTTGCACCAAAAGTATTGGCACCGGTTTGTGTAGCTGGAGGAAGTTCTGTTACTTCTTTTTTGCAAGCTGTAGTTAATAATAAAATTGATAAGGCGGTGGTAAGAATTTTTTTCATAAATATGTGGATGCTATTTTATTAAAACGGCTCTTTGCCGTTTTTGGTATGCTGGCACATGTGTTTGACAAAAACAACGCCAAATTCATTTAAAACTTCCTTATATCTTTAAGTCATTAAAAAACAAACAAAGCACAACCGTCATTCATTTTTGCTTCCAGTGTCTTTGTAATACAGACATTTACATATGCATCAAAAACTTAGTATCCGCCAGGTTCTTTTATATAACTTGTCTATTCCGTTGATCGAACCATTTGTTACATCACTGGGAGTAGATGATAGTGCCCACAATGTGCTGGTAAAAATAGAAACCCATGAAGGCATTACCGGCTTTGGTGAATGTAGTCCCTACATGCCCATCAATGGAGAAAGCCAGGACACTTGTTTTATAGTAGGTCAATATTTTGCCAAGGCATTGATTGGAAAAGATCCTTTGCAGATAGAAGATTGCATTTCCATCATGGATAAGATCATCTATGCCAACAGCAGTATTAAAAGTGCTTTTGATATGGCCTTGTATGATATTGCATCGCAACATGCAGGTGTTCCGTTGTATAAATTTATTGGCGGAGAAAATAATAAAATAATAACTACCGACTATACCGTAAGTGTGGGTGAGATAGATAAGATGGTAACCGATGCCATTAAAATAAAACAACAAGGCTACCCGGCTATAAAAGTAAAGCTGGGAAAACATGGACCGACTGATGTAGAAAGAATGAAAGCCATCCGTGCAGCAGTGGGTGATGAAATTCCTTTACGCATCGATGCTAACCAGGGTTGGACGGTGGAAGAAGCGATTGAAACTTTACAGGCATTAGCGCCATTTAATATTCAGCACTGCGAAGAACCTATTGCCCGGTGGAATTATCTGCAATTGACACGGGTAAAAAAAGAAAGTCCGATACCAATAATGGCCGATGAATGCTGTGGTGATGAACATGATGCAGAACGATTGATACAATTGAAAGCCTGTGATTACATGAATATCAAACTCGGCAAATCTGGGGGCATTTTTAAAGCATTGAAGATGGCCCGCATGGCCGAAGCCGCAGGCATTCACTTACAAGTGGGTGCCATGCTGGAATCAAGATTGGCGATGACAGCTTTTGCACATTTTGCCTTATGCAGTCCCGCCATTGAGCATTATGACTTTGATACAGCCCTCATGTTTAGCCAAGACCCGGTAAGCGGTGGTATCATCTATGAAAAGAATGGAGTAATAAAAGTACCAGAAGTGCCGGGCCTTGGTGCTTCGATTGATGAAAGTTGGTTGGAGAGGTTGGAGAAGATGGTGGTGGTGTGAGGATGGGGTATCTTTTGCCATGGTTGGTGTCTCCACGAACCATGAGTAAAATTTATTATTTAACAGGAAAAACGTTCGTACATGACAAAGGAAAATTTCTGGAAATGGTTTGACATTAATAAATCCTCATTGGAAGATTTGATTTCTGGAAAAACAAAAGATTATAAAGTCTATGAAGATCTTTCAGATAAACTTACGCTTTACAATGAATTCCTTATTCCCGAAATTACAATTAATGAAGAAAATAAATTTGTATTAGTAATTAGCTGCGACGGAATGAAAGAAGGAATTCCATATGCTGAAGCACTTACAGATAACTTAGAAGAGATTGTTAATTGGGTAGTTATAAGATTTAGACAACCGGGTCCGATGGAATCAATTCCACTCGACGGTTTTAGTCTTAAACGAACAAGTATACTACTGGAATGGGTAAAAACATCCTCAGCTAATTATTTTATTACTTTTTATGTAAAAGGCTACTCATCGCATAACAAAAAATATGAAATGGCTACTATGCTTCATATGGATCATACAATAGGAGAATATAATGCAATGACACGTATAGAAGGAATTGAAATGAAAAGACTGGGACTATTTCAATCAAAAAAAGGGCTTAGAACTCTTGACGATTTAAAAACTGAACTTGATAATAACTATGACGATTAATGAAGACAACCATTCATTAATTACCCACTGTTCACCATTCCCCCACCCTCCTTACCTTTGCCCACCTTCTATCATGCAGGAACCAAACAAACTTATCATCATAGCGGCTCCTTCGGGTGCCGGCAAAACATCTGTTACCAGGTATTTGCTCCATGCCCTGCCCGATCAACTGGCCTTTTCCATTTCTGCTGCCACCCGCCTGCCCCGCAACAATGAAAAAGATAAAGTGGATTATTATTTTATTACTGCCCTTGAGTTTGAGCAAAAAATAAATGATGATAAATTTGTAGAATGGGAAATGGTGTATCCCGGCAAATATTACGGCACCCTCAAAAGTGAGATGAAAAGAATATGGGCTATGCAAAAAGCACCACTGCTGGATGTGGATGTAAAAGGCGGCATCAATGTGCAGCAACAGTATCCGCACCAGTCGCTATCTTTATTTATAGAGCCGCCTTCTATTGATGAACTGGAACGGCGGCTGCGGACTAGAGGTACCGAAACTGCCGAATCTCTACAGGCAAGAATAGACAAAGCATCCTATGAATTGTCGTATAAATCCCAGTTCGACAAAGTGATTTTGAATGACGACCTGCAACGAGCCTGCGCCGAGGCTGAAGCTTTGGTAAAAGAGTTTTTACAAAAGCCATCCCCTTCCAATATTTAGAGGGTTCTGCGGTTTCTATATCTTCGTACCATGATTCCGTGGAATACGATTATACTTTTTTTGGTCAGCCTCCTACTCATGGGTTTTTTTGCAGGCATCGAAATGGCTTATTATAGTGCCAATCGCCTTAGTATCGAAATAAAAAAGAAACAGGGCAACACTACTTCCAACCTGCTATCAACCTTTGTAGAATCACCAGCAAAATTTCTTGGCACTACATTAATAGGTTTTAATTTATTACTTGTACTACTTGGCTTGCAGATGAGTACCGTGATGCGGCCTGTTTGGAAATACCTCGGTGTAGGATCCGCCACTGTACAGTTAATTGCAGAGATTGCACTTACTACATTCGTTGTGCTGGTGCTGGCAGAGTTTATTCCCCGTGCCATTTTCCGTGCCAGGAGCAATACCATCCTGGCAAGATTTGCTTACGTAGCTGATTTTTTCTACCAATTATTTTCTTCTGTGGCTATGGCATTTATTACTATGTCTGAATGGATATTGAAATACATATTCAATATCCGCATGGATAAAAATAATAAAGAAGCTTTCAACCGTAGTGATCTGAAAAATCTTTTTCAACCAAAAGATGATGACGACAGGCAGGAGCGGAATACACAACTGATGGAGAATGCACAGGAGCTGCCACGGGTAAAGATCCGGCAATGCCTGGTACCCCGCAAAGAGATCGTTGGTGTAGAAAGAAATACAACGATAGAAGAACTAAAGACAAAATTTATTGATACCAAACTGAGTAAGCTGGTGGTGTATGAAAATAATATAGACCACATAATAGGCTATGTGCACCAATTGGATCTTTTTAAAAAACCTAACAGCATACAGGCTGTACTATTACCTATACCAGCCGTGCCGGAGAGTATGAGTGCATCCGATCTTATCAGCAAATTCAGCAAGGAAAGAAAAAGTATTGCCTGGGTGGTAGATGAGTTTGGCGGTACTGCCGGCATTATTACAATGGAAGATGTATTGGAAGAATTGTTTGGCGAAATACAAGATGAATATGACACAGAAGAGTTTGTAGAAAAACAACTGGCAGAAAATGAATATATTTTTTCCGGCCGGCTGGAGCTGGACTACCTGGAAGAAAAATATGGCTTTGAATTTGGAGAAGAAGAATCTGAAACATTGTCGGGCTATATTATTAATTATCATGAAACCATACCCAAACAGAAAGAACGCATCATTATTGATGATTATGAATTTGATATTATGCATGTAGGCGATACAAGAATAGAAATGGTAAAAATGAAAAAGCTGAAGTAAATGAGCCGTCGTACTCCTATTGTCTATTGCTTGCCACCTATTTCCCATTGCTTTTTGCCAATTGCTCATTCCCCCCTCACCTGCTTATCTTTGCACCTTCTCTAAAACAACCGAATGGCTTTATTAGATTTTATTAAAAAAAGGAAGACAGAAGAAAAGGGTGAAATGTCCTTTATTGATCACCTCGAAGATCTTCGCTGGCATGTTATCCGTTCGGTTGTTGCCATATTGATTGGTGCTATTGCCGTTTTTATTTATGCAAGGGATATAGTTGACAAAGTAATTTTTGCTCCGGCCGATAATAGTTTTATTACCTATAAATGGTTATGTGATCTTAGCCATACACTTGGCTTGGGCAATGCTATCTGCCTCGCCGGTGTGGATGCAAAGTTTCAGAGCAATACGATGACGGGACAATTTGTATCAACCTTCACCATTGCTTTTGTCGGCGGTTTCATCTTTGCCTTTCCATATGTTTTTTGGGAGTTTTGGAAGTTTGTAAGGCCAGCTCTTTCTGAAAAAGAAGCCAGGAAAACAAAAGGAGTTATTTTCTGGGTATCGCTGCTTTTCTTTACCGGGGTATTGTTTGGTTATTATATTCTTACTCCCTTCATGGTTAATTTTTATTTCTCTTACACTTTGAGTGATAAAATAATGAACCTTCCCAACTTTCCCGACTATATCGAAAATCTCATTTATACTACAGTAGGTGTAGGTGTATTATTTCAAATGCCATTACTGGTAATGGTACTGGCCAGGGTAGGTTTTGTTACAGCTAAATTGTTAAAGAAATATCGCCGCCATGCAATTGTAATTATTCTTATTGCGTCAGCAATCATAACACCTTCCACAGATCCCTTTAGCCTGGTAATTGTAACCGTGCCGCTTTACCTGTTATTTGAAACCAGTATCATTATAGCAGGTCGCATCAATAAAAGACAAGAGAAGGAAAGGAAAGAAGAGTGGAGCTGATGCAGGTATAAGTAAGAGATATCAAAACCGGGCAATTCAAAGATTCGTTTTAGCTTTGTAATGTAATACTACTGACCCCAAACTCACACTCTAAATATTATTGTATGCATTCTCCATTTGATCTTAGCAAGCCTATCGCTATCGGCAGTGATCATGCCGGGTATGATTACAAAGAAGAACTCATTTCTTTCCTGGAAGGAAAAGGATTGCCCTTCAAAGATTTTGGTACACATAGTAAAGACTCAGTGGACTATCCAGACTTTGCCCATCCAGTAGCCACCGCAGTGGAAAACAATGAAGCTGCATTTGGTATTTTACTTTGCGGTAGTGCCAATGGTGTAGCCATTACTGCCAACAAACACCAGGGTGTAAGAGCCGCCATTTGTTGGGGCGAAGAACTTGCACAGTTAGCAAGGGCACATAACAATGCCAACATTCTCTGCATACCAGCAAGATTTGTAAGAGAAGGCGATGCAGAAAAAATGGTGGCACAGTTTATTACTACTGAGTTTGAAGGTGGCAGACATGGCAACAGGGTAAAGAAAATTGCCTGCGTTTAAAACTTCTACCAATCATCCCTATTTTTATAGCTGCAATGCAGCGAAGGAATTATTTTTGATAGGCTTCAATAAATTCCGCCTGTCAATAGATATTTTTTTTTAATGCCTGGCTGAAGCCACATCACATTCATTCATTAAAAAACATGTATGGTACAAAAAATTATTTGCTGTCTTTTAGTAAGCATGCCATTAGCTGTGCTGGCGCAAAAGAAAAATAAAAATGCCGTAAAGGCGGCTTCTTCCATCACAGTGGAAGACATGAAAAAACATTTATACATCATTGCTGGAAGAGAAATGGAAGGCCGGGAAACTCCATCACCCGGATTGGATAAAGCGGCCAACTATATTGAAGAACAATTTAAAGCAATGGGTGTGCAACCCGGCAACAATGGAAGTTATCGTCAAATATTTCCGTTGTTCAAAGATTCTATTATTGGTGCCAGCTTAAAAATAAATGGAACCACACTTGAACTTAATAAAGATTTTCAACCCCTTGCTAATAACTATGCTGCCGCTATGCGTTTTTCAGAAGCGGTATTTGCCGGTTATGGTATAAGTGATGGAGATAAGAGAGATGATTATAAAGATTTAAAAGTAGCAGGTAAACTGGTTATCATTCTCGATGGCAGTCCTGCAGATTATAAAGCATCACCGGGTTTTCCATCACCCGCCAGTGCTTTTGGTAAAATGAATAATGCCATGAGCAAAGGTGCTGTGGCTGTATTAATGGTGTACACGAATTATCCAAGAAAAACATTGAACACTTCCGGCAACTGGAGTATGAATGGATATAAAGCCACTCAATCTCCTTTTACATTTACTATTTCGCCAGATGCTGCCGCTAAGATAATGGGAGAAGATGGAAAAAATATAATGGATAAAATGAAAGCTGGTTCACTCAAAGGCAAAACATATGCAACCGAAGTAGATATGGATTATTCTAAAGCAAGTAAAACAGCTTATGCATCCAATGTGATTGGCACAGTAGAAGGTTCTGATTTAAAAGATGAATATGTTTTCATCACCAGCCACTACGATCATTTGGGTAAAAGAGACACCGTTATTTATTATGGCGCAGATGATGATGGCTCCGGCACTACCGGTGTTTTGGAAATTGCAGAAGCATTTGCCAAAGCAAAAAAAGAAGGCAAAGGTCCCCGCCGCACCATAGCGTTTATGACAGTGAGTGGTGAAGAAAAAGGATTGTGGGGTTCTGGTTATTATGCAGATCATCCTATTTTTCCATTGGAGAAAACAACGGTTGATTTAAATATTGATATGATAGGCCGTAGTGATGCCAGCCGCAAACAAGGCGATTCAACTAACTATACCTATGTGGTTGGTGATGATAAAATAAGTACTGATCTCAAAGTGATCAGCGAAGCCGCTAATAAAATGTACACCAAACTGGAACTGGATTATAAGTTCAATGATCCAAAAGATCCCAATCGTATTTACTTCAGAAGCGATCATTACAACTTTGCAGAAAAAGGAATACCTATTATTTTTTATTACGATGGAATGCTAGGTGCCGATTATCATAAGCCAACCGATACCCCGGAGAAAATAAATTATCCGTTGATGGCAAAAAGAGCACAGTTGGTTTTTTATACCGCCTGGGAAATGGCCAACAGAAATGATATGCTGAAAAGAGATATAAAACTGGAAATACCAAAAGGGTTTTAAAAACTCAATCACTTAATAACGGGAAGGAGAAAAGTTCATCTATTGAATTTTTCTCCTTTTTTGTGTCAGGGGGTGTTTATTCGTGGCCAAAGGACATTGCGCATCAATCACTTCACCTCCACCACCTTCCCCACACTTTCATTCCCCGTTCTATCCACCGCCGTCACCATTACCATATTTAATATAGCCGCCCCACTATTTTTTTTCAACTCCTTACTCCTGTCATTACGATTTAAAATTTCATAACTCCAGCTGGTACCATATTTATAATAAACCACCCACCGAAAAATTGAAGACTCATCCGCATGACTCCAATTTATTTTCCAATTATCATTCTGCATACTGGTAGTCACCACCGGTACTGCAGGTGCAGTATCATCCAACCACGGACTCGCCGGCACTAATGCTTCCTTTTTATAAACAGATTTTACTAAAGTATCTGCCATCTTCGGATTTTTTGTCAAAGATGAAATGCTCCAATGCAACACACCTTTACTTTGTGGTTGCATACCCCGATCAATCATAATTTGATTAATGATCTCATCTGTATTTTTTACACTGCTATCTCTACCCACACTTATACCCGGCCACAGGTGACGATTCATTTTATTTTCCCCAGCCCACCAACCAAGCAGCACCGGATAACTTTGTGCATAGCGTTTAATAGGCCAATACAATTGTGGCGAAAAATAATCTACCCAACCTTTATTCAACCACAATTTTGCATCCGCATACAATTGATCATACTGATCGAAGCCTTCGACAGATGCAGGATAACCCGGCCTCCAGATTCCAAATGGACTAACGCCAAATTTTATCCAGGGCTTTTTTGCTTTAATGTTTTTATACAATCGTTCTACCAATTGATTTACAGCATCACGACGCCAATCGCCACGGGAAAGTTTGCCACCACTTTGTTGATATGCTGACCAGCTTACTGAATCAGGAAAATCAATATTGTTATTATAAGATGGATAAGGATAAAAATAATCATCCATATGTACGCCGTCAATATCATAACGATTCACCAGGTCCATCACTACACTATTAGTAATATCCTGCACTGCTTTTTGTGCAGGGTCCATCCACCAATATCCTTCCTTTAAATACACTACCATCTGCGGATGTTTTTTTACAATTGATTGATCGCTGATCTGTTTAGCATCTTTATGTTGTGCCCTGTATGGATTCAGCCATACATGCAATTCAATACCACGGTCATGAGCTTCTTTTACCCAAAACTCCAGCGGATCATAAAATGGTTCCGGTGCTTTGCCTTGTGTACCGGTTAAAAAATAAGACCATGGTTCAAGATCACTTTGATATAATGCATCTGCCTGCGGCCGCACTTGTAATATTGCTGCATTAAAATGATGTTGTTGCAAAAAATCAAGAAGAGCAATCGCTTCTTTTTGTTGATCGGTAGTTGAAAGTCCCGGTTTACTTGGCCAGTTAATATTTGCAACAGTTGCAATCCATGCGGCACGGAATTCTTTCATCACTTGTGGTGTAGCAGCAGCAGTTGCAGTTTGTGTCGATAGCTTCTGTGTAGAAGTACAGGAATAAACAAAAAACAAACTACTGCATACTAATGATGCAGCTTTTATGTTTAGTAGCATAGGTAAAATATTTATGGAGTAATGATGAATAAAGTTATAGAAATAACCTGCAGCTGATATAAAGAATACTTGCAGGTTTTTGCAAAGCATCTATACTTTTATTTTCAAATATTATTATTGCGAAACAGGTCTTTTCATTTTTTGCAACCCTTTTTCTTTATTCAGCATTCCATAATTTACCAAGCGGTAAGTTGCGTCTTTTAATAATTGCTGAAAGGCCGGAGCTATCAATCCATTCAATTCACCATTACGATGTTTACACATATCTTTCGGACCAAAAGGATTCAGATCTTCCATGGCACCCATTTCTGCACCATCCAATCCTACATGTATCACCATTAAATTTGTTTGTCCCGGTTGAGCAGTTTTTAACTTCTCCAGTAATGTATCAGCTTTATCAGCAGGACTTGCAAAATACCAGCCCTGTATTTCCACTTCATCATAATATCTGGAAATAGAGAGTTTATATTCGGCTGCTAATTTTTCTACAATAGCTCTTGTTTCCGGAGTTTGTACTGCCGCACCCATATGATGATCTAAATAATCAATCTTTAACCCGGCCAGCAAGGCTCTATCAATCTGTGCCCGTAGTTCGGTTTCTATTTCACTCAGCTTTGGTTTGTTGTCAAATAATTTACTTCGTGATGGAAAAAAATTTCCTAATGAATCAACTAATGATGGTACTACCGATGCACCGGCTACCGGCCCCCAGCGATAATTTTTCCATTCCGAATTTAATGTAAGATGTATACCCACTGAAACATTTGGATATTGTTTCAGCATCTCTGCTGCTTCGGTAAACCAGGCACAGGGTACCATAACCGACATTGATACTGGTATTCCTGTTTCTAATACCTGCTTTGCTGCCATGTTTACATCATGACACATCCCTATATCATCACAACGGATAAGGATCGTCTTTTTTTGAACCTGGCAAAAGGAGAAGGAATAAAAAAACAAAAAGCTACAAAGAAGGATGGAATGTTTCATATCAATAAATATTTACAGGAGTTGCGATTGTAGTTATTCCTGTTAAATCTAAATATAAAATGTCAAAAGCCTCTATTGACATTTAGCAATTTAGTTCTCCAATAATTTAAGTTGTGTAAAGAAATCTTTCTCAGCTATTTCCCGTATACCACCGGGCTGCAAATCACCCAACAAAAGATCTTCAATACTTACCCTGATTAATCGCTTGCAACGATGATGAATGGCTGCCATCATTTTTCGTACCTGGTGAAATTTTCCTTCCGTAAGTGTAATACGAATCCATGTGTAAGAGATCTTTTTTGTCATAACATAAGGTGAGGGAAAAGACACACTGGGCTGAGTAATGATCTCTGCTTCGCAGGGAGTGGAGGTATAATATTCACCACCTCTTATTCGAAACCTTACTCCATCCCGCAGTTGTTGCAATCTTTCTTCGGTTACAATATGATTGACCAGCACCTCATAAGTTCTTTTATGCGGAGTGGCTGCTTCAAACAATAATCGGGTTATTTTTCTATTGGTTGTTAAGATCAGTAGTCCTTCTGAAAGATTATCAAGCCGGCCGATAGCATGTATCCCTTCGGGAAAATTAAAACCAGTATTACCCAACAAGTTTACAGCATGGCTGCTTACAAATTGAGATACCATATTGTAAGGTTTGTTGAGAATAAAATACCGATGTGGTGCTTGCGGCATGATTGAGTTGTTCTTATATCCGGTTTGCAAAATACTGATAATGATTTGCAGTAATGATAAAAGTAAAAGGCTGCAAAAAATGTCGAATACTGCTCCTGTTTATTTTTTTACACAATCTGTTGTGCTTTTACTGTGCACTTATTTGCCCATATAATTTTTTTTAAATGCCGCTTGCACAATTCTGTTGAATTATCCGGAAGAATGTAGCTGCCCTGCTACAACAAACCAATATCATATTAAAAATAGAAGATACAAGCTGATTGGATTAATATTTGAATCAATTGATGAAAATAAATAATTATGAATAGTATCAATAAAAACCAACAGGAAGAAAACTATGAAGACCTTTTTGGTGAAGATGGCATTAAGAAAATACAGGATTTGGTGGATAAAGGTGGCGCCTGTTTTTTTTGTACCAATATACAAACCGGAAAAAGTTTTTCTACCCGTCCCATGTCTGTGCAAAAAACCGACGATGTTGGCAATCTATGGTTCCTAAGTGCATCGGATAGTAAGCACAATGCAGAGATAGCGGAAGATCCTGATGTACAATTATTATTTAAAGGATCTGATTACTCCGATTTCTTAACGCTTTATGGCAAAGCCAGCATCAGCAAGGATAAGGCAATGATAAAAGAATTGTGGAAACCAATTTTGAAAACCTGGTTTACCGAAGGCGAAGATGATCCAAGAATAACTGTAATTAAGGTGATTCCTTCCGATGGATACTATTGGGATACCAAGCATAATATGCTGGTAGGAATGGTAAAACGTCTCGTAGGTGCTGCCGTTGGCAAAACCATGGACGATTCCATTGAGGGAGAAATTAAAGTGTAAATCATTAACTGGCAGGATAATGAAAATAATCCTGTTTCTATATACATATAAATTATGCCAATGGGTTGATGCTCATTGGCATTTTTAATTTAATAACCTCTTCACTTTTTCTGGTGTCATGTTTGCACAAATTGGGAACTATGCTATTAAAATACCTAAGAACTTTATTAATACCGGGCCTCTTCCTTTTTACTTCTTGTAATAGTTCTGTCAAAAATATATTTAGCAAGAAAACAGCCCATGAGGCTTATGCTGATAAAGTAGAAGATAGTCCGGCAGGGAAAGAGTGGCTGGCAGTTTCCAAAAATATTTTAAACAGTCCTTATACTGTCGAGTTACCTTATCGTCAGCTTGGTTATTTTCCGGTTGATAAACCAAGGGCCTTTGCCCTTCAGTTTACTGCCAAAAGAGGTGAACGGGTCAATATTGACCTGGTGAAAAAAAAGAATAGCAGTAATATCATTTATGCTGATCTGTTTAAAATAAATGGAACTGATTTTTCTCACTTGTTAGCTGTTGATACATCTCAAACTTCATTTGGATTTGATAGTGATGAAACAGCTACTTACATATTACGATTGCAACCGGAATTAAATCGTTCGGCCGATTATGATCTTTCAATGGCTATATCTCCTTCATTAGGCTTTCCTGTTAGTGGTAGTAAGGCAAGAGCCGGAAGTTTTTGGGGTGATGATAGAGATGGTGGACAACGTAGTCATGAAGGTGTTGATATTTTTGCACCTAAACTTACACCTGCCATTGCTGCGGCAGATGGTTATGTTACCAAAGTAAATGAAGGTGGACTTGGTGGAAAAACAGTTTGGATGAGAGTAAAGGATAGAAACCTTCATTTGTATTATGCTCACCTCGATCAGCAATTAGTACAGGATGGACAACAAGTAAAGAAAGGTGATACATTAGGATTGGTAGGTAATACCGGTAATGCAAAAAACACTCCTCCGCATCTTCATTTTGGAATTTACACCGGCAATGGTGCAATTGATCCATGGCCTTTTGTAAATAAAACGGTGAAGACACCAGCACCGGTGGCGGCTAAAGAGCTGAATGGTTTATTACAAATAAAAACAAAAGCAAAAACAGATTCATTAATGGTGCCCTTAGCCGTGAACAATAAAGGCTACCTGGCAGAAACCTCGGTTGGATTGGTAGCAGAGGTAAATTTTAATGCAGTAAAAAAAATAGTAATTGCTCCGTTAAAACAAGCCGCTGTCATTAAAGAAAATAAGGGAATAAATACAGAAAGAAAAAAAGTAGTTCGTTCATAAATATTCATACATACAATTGCTGTCGGTGTTCACTAAAATAAATTTTACGTTTTGTCTTCGGTAATATTTTCATCGTCACTTCACTTCCATCGTCCGCATATTCCTGTTGATATACCCGAAAGTCATCATTTACTCCATACTTTTCCAGTTGCTTGTAAAAGATTTTAGCATACTTCACCACTTCATTGATCAGTCTGGTAATTTTTGCTGCTGGTATTTTTCCCGTTATGCTCAGCGGATGAATAGCAGCCCGGTATAATGCTTCGTTCCGTATTTTATTTCCCACTCCACTAAATATGGATTGATCCATCAGTACATCATCTATTATTTTATTAGTTTGTTCTTTCAATAATTTCTTTACATAGGCCTTATCAAACTTTGTACTCATAATGTCCGTTCGCCAATCATAAAGTTCTTTAATAGGTTGCTCCAGCTTTTGTGCTTTTACCACATAACCATTGATCTCGCCTTTGGCAAACTCCAAATAAAAAGATCGGTTTACTTTTTTACGTTCATCGACCAGCACATCACCAAATAAACCCAGATGCACTTTTACCGTGCCACTACTAAATACAAGCAATAAATGTTTGCCCCAAGTAAGTATATCCAAAAGTTTTTTCCCATGAATCCATTTGGTAGGCATCTTGCCATAGCCTCCCGACTTTTTTATTACCTTACCTTTAAAAGGCAATAGTTTATTTTTTAAATGCAGTATAGAAGGTCCTTCTGGCATGGTACTTTATTTATTTATATAATGCAATTAATTTATACAATTGCTATGCCTTCTTTTTATCTGTCATACTGTTACGGAAATAAAAATGGAAAAGCATCTATCTTCATGGTATGGGTAAAATATCCTTTTACAAAAACAATCACATCACCAGCATATGACCAATTCCGGTAAATCACAAGAGAGTAAAAATATTTTTTTACGGATGCATCCGCTGCAACGGATTCTGCTGGCACTTTTGATGGCTGCAATCACATTTTTGGCCACCCGTCACAGTGGTTTACATATGCAATTGCAGATTGCTTTATTATGGGATGTATTTGCTTTTACGTTTATTACTACTTGTTTTATCGTTTTCTTTACCCGTTCAGTAAAGCAGATCATTGCACAGGCCAATAAAGAAGATGGCAGCAAGCCTTTTGTTCTGCTGGCTGTATTATCCAGTGCCTTTGCCAGTTTATTTATGGTGTTATCATTAACAGTCTCCACCAATCTTCCAGACGATCAAAAAACATTGTCAGTTATATTAGCCGTTATCGGTATGATATTTTCCTGGATCATGGTGCATACTATTTTTACTTTTCATTATGCACATATGTATTATGATGAAGGAAGCAAAGCCGCCGGACTGAATTTTCCCAATGAAAAATCACCCGACTATATCGACTTTGCTTATTTTTCCTTTGTAATTGGTATGACTTTTCAGGTATCCGATGTTTCCATCTCTTCACGTCTTATCCGTCGTACTGCCTTGATACATGGACTGGTTGCTTTCGCACTAAACACCTTTGTTGTTGCACTTACCATCAATCTCATTGCAGGATTAAAGAAAGGATAATATTGCGCAGTATTTCTTTCGTGATAATTAGGGTCGTGGACTAAACTACATTCTACAGAAATCATCCATGGCCAACATTCTTTGGATTAGCAAATCACCGCAAAATTATTGGCATATACTTTGAGTTCCTTATATCTACATCAACCAAAAAAAATCAATATGCAAAAAGTTTTATTTGTACTCACTAGTCATGATCAGTTGGGCAATACTGGTAAAAAAACCGGCTTCTGGATCGAAGAATTCGCTTCACCGTATTACAAACTAACTGATAACAATGTGGACGTTACCATTTCTTCACCAAATGGGGGTCAACCACCCATTGACCCAAAAAGTGATGAACCTGACGCACAAACCCCCGCTACCGAACGTTTTAAAAAAGATATTGCCTTGCAGCAAAAATTATCAGCAACGCTAAAATTGGCAGATGTAAAATCAGCTGATTATGATGCGGTATTTTATCCCGGTGGCCATGGACCTATGTGGGATCTGGCAGAAGATACAGATTCAATTCAGCTCATTGAAGCATTTTATGATACTGAAAAACCCATTGCTTTCGTATGCCATGCACCTGCAGCATTAAAAAATGTAAAAACACCCGATGATGAACCGCTGGTAAAAGGTAAAAAACTTACTGGCTTTACCAATGAAGAAGAAGAAGCCGTGCAACTTACCGAGGTAGTTCCTTTTTTATTAGAAGATATGCTGAAAGAAAAAGGCGGCCTCTATGATAAAAAAGCAGCTTTTCAACCCTATGTGATACAAGATGGATTATTAATTACCGGCCAAAACCCCGCATCTTCGGAACCGGCGGCAGAAAAGCTATTAGCGATGCTAGAAAATAAATAAAACCATGCATTGATTAATAAGCAAGACATCAATCTTATACTTAGCTTAGTTGGCAAAAAACTTTGGCCGCTTAGCTTTAACGTCAATTAATAATAATTCGTGGCCCGTAAGAAATTGCACAGCAATATTCCGTATTAATCTGTGCAATCCGTGGTCAATCCATTTCACAGCAGGTGAAATAGTAACTCCTATCTTAATTTGTATTTCTTCGTGCCATTGGTGTAACCTGCCTGCCGGCAGGCAGGTTCGTGGCAAAACCTTATTGCGCAGCAAAATTTCCAAAACATTTCAAATAACTCTGCCTGCAAATTAAAAAGTACTTTTGCCACTTATTCTTTCCCACATGACATTTGATGATCTTAATTTAAATACACCACTTCGCAATGCATTGAATGAGCTTGGCTATACCATTCCTACGCCTATTCAACACAGGGTTTTCTCCACTGTAATGTCCGGAAGAGATGTATGTGGTATAGCACAAACAGGTACCGGTAAAACGTTAGCTTATTTACTTCCCTGCCTGAGGCTATGGAAATTTAGTAAGGATAAAGCACCACAGATACTTATCATTGTTCCAACAAGAGAATTAGTGGTACAGGTAGTAGATACAGTAAAATTACTCACACCTTACATGAGTCTTATTGTAGTGGGTATATATGGCGGAGTAAATATCAATACACAGCAGATTGAAGTGATGAAGGGTGTGGATGTTTTGGTGGCAACACCGGGCCGGTTTTACGACCTGGCCATGAATGGTGCATTTAAAACTAAAACAATAAAGAGACTGGTGATTGATGAAGTAGATGAAATGCTCAACTTGGGATTTCGTACTCAATTAAAAAACATAATCGATTTATTACCGCCTCAACGACAAAATCTTTTATTCTCCGCCACGATGACGGAAGATGTGGAAGCCCTGATAGCTACTTATTTTAATGATCCTGTACGGGTAGAAGCAGCACCTACCGGAACACCGCTGGAAAATATTTTACAAACAGGATATGAAGTTGCCAACTTTAATACCAAAGTAAATTTGTTGGAATTATTGTTGACAGAAGATGAAACAATGAATAAGGTATTGGTGTTTGCTGCAACCAAACAATTAGCCGATCAGTTGTATGAGCAAGTTGAAGCAAAGTTTCCGGGCACGGTGGGAGTTATACATTCCAATAAAGAACAGAACCACCGGTTTAATACAGTAAAACAATTTAAAGAAGGAAATTATAGACTTATCATTGCTACCGATATTGTAGCGAGGGGAATTGATGTAGCAGAAGTTACCCATGTCATCAATTTTGATCTGCCCGAAGTGCCAGAAAATTATATACACCGTATTGGCAGAACAGGCCGTGCAGATAAAAAAGGAATAGCCATTAGTTTTATTACTGAAAAAGATAAACCGTCTTTATTAGCTATAGAAGCATTGATGAAATATGAAGTTCCTATTTCGCCATTGCCTGCAAATCTTTTCATCTCGGATGAATTAACAGATGACGAGAAGCCGAAAATATTTATGAAGACTGATGCTATAAAGCCGGCTAAGAGAGACGAAGCAGGACCGGCCTTTCATGAAAAGTCTGCCAAGAATAGTAAAGTAAATTTTATAGTGCGGCATAAGGACAGGATGATGAAAAAATATGGCAAGCCAATAAAAAGAGGTGCTAAGAAAAAAAAGTAATTCATGCTACCATCCAAAGATCCTCTGCACGGCAAAACATTAGAAGCCATTGTAACTGAGTTGGTGGACCACTATGGTTGGGAAGAACTGTCTCATCAAATCAATATCAATTGTTTTAAAAGCAACCCCAGTATCAAATCCAGTTTAACTTTTTTGCGAAAAACAGATTGGGCCAGAAAAAAAGTAGAGAGTCTTTATTTGTATATTCTGCGAAAGAGGAAATAGTTAAGTACAAAAAGCCGTCATCTTTTGAAGAAATAAAATTAAGCAGCTACTCTCTGCAAAATAATTTTACAAGGTGTAGAAGAGGTAACTTTTACCAAATGTTTTTTGTGCAGTGGTATTTGAAAATAATCACCGGCCTTCAATTGATTTACTTCATCCTCTACCACTATTTCACAACTACCTTCTACAATCAAGAAACGTTCATATTCATCATCATGTACTTCTTGTGGAGCATAATCTTTTAACCATACAATAGCGGTAGTTGCTGTAGGGGTGTAGCCAATTATTCTTGCAAATACTTCTTCCGTTCCGGGAGTTGCCATATCGCTTCGGTTTAACCAAGCTGCATAATCTGCCGGAGTTGAATGTGCAGATAATAAAGGTGGCTCCGTAACAGGCTCACCATTTTGTAGTCTTTCAGTATAATTAATGATGGCCATTAAAAACGGCTTAATGATCGGGTCTGGCTCCACTGCATTTTGCCGGGCCAGAGTTTCCAGTGTATCACAAATGGTATTGATCTCCTGTTGAATAAGGGGATCAGTGGCAGCTCTTAGCTCCACTTCCTGGCACTCAGCCGGGCTGGCAGTACCAAAAATGTACTGCTCTAATATTCCGGACTCTATAAATTCTTTACTCGTCATCTTACCACTGTTTTTTCTTTCATGCTGCACATGGTCAAAATTATACTTTGTTTTACCTGCTCTACAGACATCTGCAATTTGCTTGCTACTTCGCTGTAGGTGAAGCCTTTATAATACACCCACTGAAAAGCTGATGTTTGTTGTGTACAATATACGTTATTAAAGGCTTCAGAGTTTTGTGCCTGCTCCGATTTAACTTCTTCAAAAGCTGTTTGCCGTGCTATATTAATTAGCCAGGAAAACAAAGAACTGAAGGAAGAATTGAAAGCAGCAATCTGGTTCTCAATTCTTACAAAAGTGAGGCTTAAGATATTCTCCGCTGTTTTCTCATTATTGGTAATCCGGGTAATAATACCGAATAAAGCCGGTGCATATTTATCATACAGTATACCTAATGACTGCTGATTGCCCTGTTGCATAACAACAGCCAACTGTATATCATTATCCTTATTGATGGAATTACGTAACATAAGAAAAGAAGTTGAAAGCAATTTTAGCTGCTTATCAGGTTGTGAAAATAGCCTTTATTTAGTTAGATTTTTCTCTTTCGCCGTCCACGAACTTCTTTTACTGAACATCGGTTAGGGCACAGGAAGCTGCAAACTTATCAATACCCTGCTGAAATTGTAACTTCTTAATCAGTTCTTTCAGGCTGTCGTTTTCCTTTTTAAGCTGTGCAATAATTTCAGATTGCTTTTATCCATGCACTGATAAATTTATGCGTTAAACCTCTCTTTTCTTTTTATCGCATCTCTTCATTAATCTTTTCCTCTAACTTCTTAAATTCTTCATACTGTTTTTTAGGATCTCTTGGAAGTCTTGTGTTTTCTATACTTCTATTGTGCTTCAGAATTGCATCAAACATATCCGAGGCATTTCTGATTAAAGCGGTATGATAATCACTGGCATTCTCAGAAAGTAAACAAACAATTTCACCATGTTCATCTTTAACTATACCGTTCTTAATTTCCCATTTCATCATTTAAAATTTTACGTCAGGTAATTTCTTAATGTTAGTTATTGCGTTGTCTCCCTGATCCTTCCAGCAGTTGGTTGATTTTTATCCGGGCTTCTTTACTCATTGGCAGGTTTAAGGTTTGAGTTCGAAAATAAGAAAAGCAATTTACAATTATCAACCATCCCCCGCCCCCGCCTTTCAACAACTAGAGGCAATTACTCCCCAGTTGATTTTTAGGTTTAATGTCAATAGGTTTAAGAAGTTGCTGGTATAATTTATGATTTGCAGTAAGAGATATAATACATATCTCGTATTATAAAATAAACCAATCAACCAATTTCAATTATTCTTAAAAGTAAACAGTATGAAAAATGTAACATTTGCAGACAAAGCCACCGGGGAGGAAGTGAACATTGCTTATTCAGATTATGGTCAAGGGCAGCCCATCGTACTCATACATGGCTGGCCGCTGAGCCGGGAGATGTGGGAGTATCAGGTAGATGCATTGGTAAGTGCAGGACTGCGGGTTATTAAATACGATCGCCGTGGATTTGGAAAAAGCAGCAAGCCCTGGAGCGGATATGATTATGATACATTAGCCAGTGATTTGAATGAAATTATTGTGCAGCTCGATTTGCAGAATGCCATACTCGTTGGTTTTTCTATGGGTGGTGGCGAAGTAGTGCGATATATCAGCAAGTATGGACAAAACCGTATAGATCGTATTGTACTTGTTAGCTCCATTATTCCCTATATGAAACAAAGCAGTGATAATCCTGATGGTGTAGATCCTTCGGTGTTTGATAAAATGCTGATGGATATAAAAGAAGATCGCATTGGTTTCCTGGAAGAGTTTGGTAAGAAATTTTTTGGCGTTGGGTTTTTAAACAAACCAGTTAGCACTCCGCTGCTCAACTATTACCAGGCATTGGCATCCAAGGCTACACAACGTTCTACATTGGAATGTGCTAAAAGCTTTTCCAGTACCGATTTTAGAAAAGACCTTGACAATATAAAAGTGCCTGTATTAATAATACATGGTGATGAAGACAAAACAGTACCGATAGAAGCCAGCAGTGATCGTACGGCCAAAATGATACCTGATGCTGAATATGTAGTGTATGAAGGAGCACCACATGGTTTATTTTATACCAATAAAGAAGAGCTGAATAAAGACCTGATTCGTTTTGCAAAAGGAAGACCACGGCCAAAAAGTGAAGATGCAGAAACATCGGCGGAGTGGGGAAAAGTGATACTGAATAAAGAAACATCGCTATCACAGCCACAGTAGAATATGAGGCGGATAGAACTCTGCAACAATTGCAGAGTTCTATATAAAATTATTATATGAACATTTACCTTACTCCCGTTTAGGAGTTTGGATTCCTACCACCCCAACACCCAGGCAAATATCAATGGAGCCACTATCGTAGCATCACTCTCAACAATAAACTTTGGTGTATTAATATCTAACTTACCCCAGGTTATTTTTTCATTAGGTACTGCACCTGAGTAAGAACCATAGGAAGTAGTACTGTCACTTATCTGGCAGAAATAACTCCAAAAAGGAACATCATGCCATTCCAGATCCTGGTACATCATCGGTACTACACATATTGGAAAGTCACCGGCTATACCACCACCTATTTGAAAGAAGCCAACACCTTTACCTGCAGAATTATTACGATACCATTCCGTTAACCATACCATATATTCTATTCCGCTTTTTACTGTGCTTGCTTTAAGTTCGCCTTTCACTATATAACTGGCAAATATGTTTCCTGTGGTGCTGTCTTCCCAGCCCGGTACTACTATCGGTATATTCTTTTCTGCCGCTGCTACTATCCAGCTATCTTTTGGATCTATTTCATAATACTGTTGCAGCTCTCCGCTTAATACGGTCTTGTATAAAAACTCATGCGGAAAATATCGTTCACCTTTTGCTTCTGCATCCATCCACTGTTTTACCAAATGCTTTTGTAATCTTCTGAATGCTTCTTCTTCAGGTATGCAGGTATCTGTTACCCGGTTAAAATGATTCTCCAGCAAATCCCATTCATCCTGCGGCGTTAGATCACGGTAGTTCGGAATTCTTTTGTAATGAGAATGTGCAACAAGATTCATCACATCTTCTTCCAGGTTGGCACCTGTACAACTAATAATATCAACTTTACCCTGCCGTATCATTTCGGCAAATGAAATACCAAGCTCGCCGGTACTCATAGCACCAGCCAGTGTTACCATCATCTTACCACCTTCCAGCAAATGTGTTTCATAGCCTTTTGCTGCATCTACCAATGCGGCAGCATTAAAGTGGCGATAATGATGTTCGATGAATTTTGAAATAGGTCCTTTGTTCATGATACTATGTTTTAAAAGACCGCCTTCAGATCGCAATAAAACGAGACAATGCGGTGTAATCCGGAAGAATTTTTGTTTGTCATCTCTTAAAAAGATCAAACATCAATTGCCGGACAAGAGCCGCAAAATTACTGATTTGAGGAAATAAAAATTCCGTTTAATTCGAGTTAAACGGAATTTTTATCACGGCTATTTGTAGTACTATTTCTTTAATTTCTCTGTACTTGTAATATTACCCGCTGCATCTACTCTCATACGGTATTTCTTTTCACCGCTTTCCAAAGTAATGCGGTAAAAAGTACCGCTGTTGTTGTTTACTTCATTTACATCCAGCACTTCTGCGCCAGCATACTTTTTGTTTACTGCTGTAAGTACTGCTAATGGCAACTGGGTGTAAAAAATGGAACGAATACTTCCTTCCAGTTCTCCATCCTGATTGAAATAAGCAATGGTGCGATGATCACCCAAAATAAAAGTGGCTTTAAAATAATCGGCTTCCGTTTTCCATTCTACTGATTGTGCCCCGGCAAATTCTTTTTCGAATGAAGTGAGAACATCTTCTCCTACACCGGGATCTTCGTTGGCAAATACGGCTGTTGCGGCTACTGTCATCATCACTGACAGGGATAAAATAATCTTTTTCATGGTTTTAGGTTTAATGATTAATGAATGTTGGTTATTACAATTCAAAAGTATGATGCGGGACAGGCGAAGTCAAGTAGATTGTGATTGATGGGGGACATTGTTAAACAACTTAACGTTACTTACCAATCATACATAACGGCAATGCTAAAAACTATTGTTTATTAAAAAGACAAATCCCCGCCTTCGGGAGAAGGACGGGGACTGTTTTACCACACACCAAAACTATCATGCTTAGGATAAATTTTTCATGGCTTTATCCGGATTAAAATTATTTCATTCACCTTCAAAATGTCATTCAACTATTATCTTGAAACGCAACTGACTAATTCTTTATGATCATTGCTGCTATCAATCATTCAGCAACTATCACTACTCAAAAGTATTATAGCTACTCTCTGCTGCCAATACAATTGTGATTAGCGGAAACTGCTGTTAAAATTTTTTAACAGCTTATCAGACAACTAACAATCATTCATATTATAATTCATTAATCATTACCACATTAATAAAAACTTTTATCATTACTAGAGCTTATAGTAATTTCAGGTATGAAATATTTGTGGCTGGTTACCGACATATTCCTCACATTATTATTTACTACTAATTATAGTGCGGGGCAAACCAATTATTACAGTTCCGAAGAAATAGAAATAAAGTTGGCAGGCGGCACTTTGTCTGGCACTTTATTTAAACCGCTTAATATTAACAATCCACCTGTGGTATTGATCATTGCAGGCTCGGGACCAACAGACAGAGATGGTAACAGTCCCATGCTTTCTGGTAAAAATAATTCTCTCTTACAACTAGCAGATAGCCTTGCAAAAAACGGCATTGCCAGTGTACGTTATGATAAACGGGGAATTGGAAAAAGCAAGTTTCCGAAGTTAAGAGAAGACAGTATGCTTTTTTCAGATGGAGTAAATGATGCTGTGGCTTGGTGTAATTGGCTGATGAAAAGAAAGTATAAAAAAATATTTATTGCCGGCCATAGTGAAGGCTCTCTCATAGGTATGAGTGCTGCTTCTATAATTAAAGTAAAAGGCTTTATCAGTATTGCCGGGGCAGGCCGCCGTATTGACTATATATTAAAAGAACAATTTGCACAGCTTCCAGATTCATTACGACCAATTGCGAATAGTTATGTGGATTCATTAGTAGCTGGAAACAGAATTGCAAAACCCAACATCAGGCTTTTTAGTATTTTTCGTCCATCGGTACAGCGATATATAATCTCATGGCTGCAATATGATCCACAAAAAATAATCAGCAACTTAAAATGCCCGGTACTGATAATACAAGGCACCAATGATCTGCAGGTAAATGAAAAAGATGCCAATAATTTATACAAGGCAAAGCCTTCTTCCACATTACTCCTGATAAAAAACATGAACCATGTGCTGAAAGAAGTATGGAGTGACAACGCAGCCGATAATTCTAAAGCTTACAGCAATCCTGCATTACCTGTAATGCATGAATTGGTATCCGGCATCGTTTCATTCATCCACCCTAAAAAAAAATAACCTGAACTACCTGGCCCATGCATACCTGTCCTTCAATCAACCCGATATATTATTGGGTAATATGATCAGTGATTATGTAAAAGGGAAAAAGAAGTTTGATTATCCTCCTACTATTCAGCAAGGTATCATGCTACATCGTTTCATTGATACATTTACTGATGAACATGAAGCTACTAAAGAAGCCAAACAAGTTTTTCGTCCTGCCTATCGTTTATATAGCGGTGCTTTTATAGATGTAGTGTATGATCATTTCCTGGCCACAGATACCACAGTTTTTTCAGAAGCATCCTTGTTACATTTTTCTCAACAGGTGTATGCCTCTCTTGATAACTATGTAGTCTGGATGCCTGAACGATTCGCCACTATGTTCCCATATATGAAAGAGCATAACTGGCTATATAACTACCGCACCCGATGGGGAATTGGTAAAAGTCTTGGCGGAGTAGTACGCCGGGCAGCTTATTTAACCGAAAGTGACACTGCTTTCGCCTTATTTGAGCAGCATTACCAACTGTTACAGGATTGTTACCGTCATTTCTGGGACGAGGCATTGCCCGCCGTCCGTCAGCATTATGACGAACTGAAACAGGCCCCCAGACCCAATATATAAAAGGTAACTATTGAACAACCAAATCGTTTTACATTTGTAAATACACTTATACCATGAGAAAAATAATAGCATTCCTCGTAGTTTTCCAACTGTTTTTTATTTGCCTGCTGGCACAAACATCTTCTTTGCCACCGGTAGATAAATCGCCGATGGACATGAGTTATTACCCAACCAACTATCCTGTACAAAAAATACAGGATAAAATAACAGAGCCACTTGCGGCCCGGGTTATTTATAGCCGTCCGCAAAAAGCTGGCAGAAACATTATTGGTGGATTGGTAAAGTATGGTGAAGTATGGAGACTGGGTGCCAATGAAGCTACCGAAATTGAATTCTTTAAGAATGTACGCATCGGTGGAAAGAAAGTAAGCAAAGGCCGTTACACTTTATATGCAATTCCAAATGAAACGAGTTGGATCATTATAATAAATAAAGAAACAGATACATGGGGTTCTTTTAAATATAGTGCTACTAAAGATGTAGTAAGAGCTGCTGCCACGGTGCAAAAATCTGAGGCCACTATCGAATCATTATCCATGAGCTTTGAAAAAGCTACCGGGGGATTTAATCTTATTATTGGATGGGATAATGTAAAGGCTACATTACCTATTACTTTTTAACGATAGTTCTGTATGAAATTGTTTCTTACCTTTTTATTCACTGCGGTTGTTTTATCATCCTGTAACACACAGGAAGAAAAAAAACCTGTAGCTACAGCTAAAGATAATAATAGTGATAGTGCTGGCCAGCCAAAGAATGAGAGATCAACTATAAATCCTTATGCAGGTGTAGATGTATCGCCGATGGATATGAGCTATTACCCGGTTGATTATCCAAAACTAAAGATGGCGAAATCTATTTCTACACCGCCGCTGGCAAGAGTTGTATATAGCAGGCCGCACCTGCAGGGCCGTCATATTTTTCACGAAGTATTAAAATATGGCCAACCATGGAGAATGGGTGCCAATGAAGCTACCGAACTAGAACTTTTTAGCGATGCCACTATTCAGAACAAAAAGATAAAAGCAGGTCGTTATATCCTCTATTGCATTCCACAAAAAGATAGCTGGACAATAGTGCTTAACTCCAACATAGACACATGGGGACTGGAAACGGATGCTACAAAAGATATTGCCCGGTTTACTGTACCGGTAATTACTACTAACAACTCGTTAGAATTTTTTACTATCGTATTTGAAAAGAAAGAGGCTGGAGCAGACTTAGTATTGGCATGGGACAATGCAGAGGTAAGACTTCCCATTACTTTCTGATAGTTTCCCTTCCTGGTACTTTCTTAATTTGAATTCTCCTTCTAACCGGAATCTTTCGATATTTACATTCTATGTGTGGTATTGCCGGAATTATACAATCAAACCCATCTGCTTACAATAAAGAGCATCTGCAGAGAATGACAGATGCATTGGCACATCGTGGGCCAGATGGAGAAGGTCATTGGCAGAATGAATCGGGTAATATTTTATTAGGGCATCGTCGTTTAGCTATTATTGATTTATCGGAAGCTGGTAAACAACCTATGCACTTCAATCCTTCTACAGATAATGGAGAAGGTGGAATGTCCCGCTACACCATCATTCATAATGGTGAGATATATAATTATGTAGAGCTAAGAAATATATTGCAAAAAGAAGGATATAACTTCCATTCACAAACAGATACAGAAGTAATAGCTGCCGCATACGATTATTGGAAAGATAAATGTGTAGATTATTTTGATGGCATGTTTGCTTTTGCCATCTGGGATGAAAAGGAAAAAGAATTATTTGCTGCAAGGGATAGGTTAGGCGAAAAACCTTTCTTTTATTATTTTGATGGAGCCAGTTTTTTATTCGCCTCCGAAATGAAGGCATTATGGGCGGCTGGTGTACCCAAACAACCTAACCAGCAAATGCTGTTTAATTTTATTACAATTGGCTACACTAATAATCCATCGCAGCCAGAAGAAACTTTTTATGAGAACATCAATAAGCTACCACCGGCTTGTATTTTAAAATTTTCCAGTATCTACTTCACCTATTCGTTACAACAGTATTGGGATATTGATCTGTCCATCCAGGATAAAAAGATTACCGATGCGGAGGCCCTTGAACAATTCAACCAGTTGCTCACTACTTCTGTTAAAAGAAGATTGCGAAGCGATGTGGCCATCGGTACATCCTTAAGTGGCGGATTGGATAGTTCGGCCATTGCAGCCATTTGTAATGAATTGGGTGGTGATAGTCAAAGTCACACTTGTTTTACTGCTATTTTTCCTAACTATAAAAAAGATGAAACCCCTTTTTCAAAACTGGTAACGGATAAATTTAAGCTGCAGCAATATACTACTGCTGTTTCCGGAGAGGAGTTATTATCAGATTGGGGAAAACTTTGCTATCATCAGGAAGAACCATTTGGTTCAGCAAGCATTTATGCACAATACAAAGTGTATGAATTGGCGAAGCAACACAACATCAAAGTATTATTAGATGGACAGGGTGCTGATGAAACATTAGCCGGCTATCATAAATACTATAAATGGTATTGGCAGGAATTATTTCGCAACCGAAAATTATACAGCAGCAAAGAATTAAGTGCAGCAAAAGATCTGGGCATTGCAGAGTCATTTAATTATAAGAATATGATCGCTGCTTATTTTCCATCGTTTGCCAGTGTTGTAATGGAACGTCAATATTTATTAAGAGCTATCAAACAGGAAGATCTTACCAAAGAATTTGTGCAGCAGCAAAGCAGAGAAGCCTATTATACACCACCGGAGCATTTTAACCTGAATGGTGTTTTACATTTTAATACCTGCACACATGGGTTAGAAGAACTGCTGCGATATGCCGATAGAAATTCCATGGCACATGGAAGAGAAGTTCGTTTACCGTTTTTATCACATGAGTTAGTAGAATTTATTTTTTCCTTGCCATCGCACTTTAAAATAAGACAGGGCTGGACTAAATGGCTACTTAGAAAAACGATGGAGAAAAGATTGCCAGATGAAATAGCCTGGAGAAAAGATAAAGTAGGTTTTGAACCACCACAAAAAAGCTGGATGGAAAATAAAACATTGCAAGAAGCTATTCAGGAAGGAAAAAGAAAACTGGTGGAGGAAAAAATATTAAAGCCGGAAGTTTTGAATAAAAATATCATTCCCATGACAGCCCATGATGCAGATAATTTCGATTGGCGGTATTTTTCTGCGGCGGGTCTTTTCAAATAAGCATATTTCGGCATCTTTGCATTTCTAAATAACTTAATAAATTCAATATGAAAGCAGCTACTAAATACATTCATGCCGGATCTACTCCCGACCCTTCTACCGGTGCTATTATGACGCCGATCTATCAAACAAGTACTTATGTGCAGGAAGCACCGGGTGTGAACCAAGGTTTTGAATATGCCCGCAGTCAGAATCCAACCCGCAAGGCTTTGGAAGAAGCTTTGGCCATTATAGAAAATGGAAAATTTGGTTTAGCCTTTGGCAGTGGCGTAGCAGCAACTGATGCCGTTATTAAATTATTAGCACCCGGTGATGAAGTGATTTGTGCCAATGATATGTATGGCGGCACTTATCGTCTATTTACCAAAGTGTTTGAAAAGTTTGGTATTAAGTTTCTATATGTAGATACTACCGATGTTATCAATATTAAAAATGCTGTAACTGATAATACAAAATTGGTTTGGATAGAAACACCTACTAATCCACTGATGAACATTACTGATATTGCAGCAGTAGCTGAAATAACTAAAGCAAAAAATATATTGCTGGCTGTTGATAATACATTCGCATCACCAGCTCTTCAAAACCCACTTGATCTTGGTGCTGATATTATTATGCACTCAGCTACAAAATATCTTGGTGGTCATAGCGATGTGATACAAGGATCATTAATGATGAATGATGCTGCACTTAGAGAAAAATTATATTTCATACAAAAAAGCTGTGGTGCAGTGCCCGGACCAATGGATTGCTTTTTAGTTTTAAGAGGAATAAAAACATTGGGCATACGGATGAAAGCTCATTGTGAAAACGGGGAAATTATTGCCCGTTGGCTGCGCAATCACCCCAAAGTGGCAAAGGTATTCTGGCCCGGCTTTGAAGATCATCCTGGCTATGCAATTGCAAAAAAACAAATGAAAGGTTTTGGTGGTATGATTTCCTTTGAATTAAAAGATCAAAGTGAAACCGAAACCAAGAGAGTACTCTCTTCCACTCATTTATTTTCTTTAGCTGAAAGTCTTGGTGGTGTAGAATCATTGATCAATCATCCTGCAAGTATGACACATGCTTCCATTCCCCGGGAGGAAAGAGTAAAAAATGGTTTATCTGATGCCCTCATAAGACTAAGTGTGGGTATTGAAGATACCAACGATTTGATAGAGGACTTAAATAACGCCATTAGATAATCAGCGATATCTATATAATTATTTTAGTTTATAGATGAGCTGATATTAATAATTTTTACCGCAAATACTGCTGGCATAAAATTGGTTTAAAGATTCTGGTGCATACGCAATTGTGAAATTGGATTATTCTTTAAAACTACTATTATGCTTTACATCATTGCAGTAATCCTGATCATAGGATGGTTATTAGGATTTTTTGTTTTTTCTGCCGGCAGCCTTATTCATGTGCTGCTTGTTATTGCTATCATTGCTATTCTTATCCGCATCATCCAGGGTAGAAATCCTGTTTGACGAGCAAGCAGTAAAAACATATTATAAATAAGACTGGTGTTGCAATCAGTCTTATTTATAATTTTGTGGAATGCTCCGCAAAATAAAACTGATCCTTCAAGTATTATTATTACAGCTTACTGCCCGCAGTCAGGCCATTCCGTTTGACCAACTACCTTTCACAAATCCGCTTATTACCGATATTGATTCTAGTCTGCATCAACAAGTAAAAGTTTTCTTTAAAAAAGCAAAAGCCCCCGGTTTAATAATTGGCATCAGCCAAAATGGTGACAAAAGGTTTTATAGTTACGGCTATGCAGACTCTGCCAGTAAAAAACAATTTAATGAGGAAACAATTTTTGAAATTGGCTCCATTACCAAAACCTTTACAGCTAACCTGCTATTGCAACTTCAGGAGAAGAATTTATTAGATATACAAAACCCGGTAATTGATTATTTGCCCGGTCATTTCAATAACGATTCGGTATTGAAAAAAATATCGCTGGCAAATATTGCCAGTCATACCAGTGGATTGCCACGAGTGCCAACGGATCTTGATAAGATAAAAGAATATACCCTGATGCAGCCTTATGAATTTTATAACAAGGAACATCTTTATTCATATTTAAAAACGATCAACAAAATAAATTTGGGTAAATATGCTTATTCCAATTTAGGATTTGGCTTATTAGCCACTATTGAAGAAGAAGTAAGTGGAATGAGATTCGGAATGTTGCTTGATAAAAATATTTTTCAACCCTTGCAAATGAAGAATACTTATGTGGATGTAAAAAATAATGATGCTGATTCTGCTACCGGATATTTTTATGGCAAACCTACCCCATATTGGAAGTTTGAAAGCATGGCTGGTGCAGGCGCAATAAAAAGTACTGCTGCTGATCTTTTAAAATACCTCGAAGCACATATTGAAAAAAGAGATAAACATTTTTCTACAGCTGTTGCTAGGATCACTCAACCAATAAAACCCGTAACTACCAATATGCAGATATGCTACGGCTGGCATACATTGGATGATCTGAAGTATCGGGTGTTCTGGCATAATGGTGGCACATACGGTTTTTCAACTTTTGCTGCCTTTGAACCACAGAGTAAAATATCCATTGTACTTGCTGCCAACTCAACAGGCGATAATGCAGCATTGGATAAACTGGCTGTTGATTTACTGATATTGTTAATGGGTAAGTAATGCAGGAAAGCAACCTTCTTGAATTGTTGAATGCAAAAGTTGAACTATACAATCAACAGGCTTTTATAAAAGATGACCCCATTTGCATTCCGCATCTTTTTACCAAACAACAGGATATTGAGATTGCAGGTTTATTTGCTGCTGCTTTTGCCTGGGGCAATAGAACAACCATCATCAACAAATCGAAAGAGCTGCTGCAACTGATGGATAATGCGCCGTATGATTTTTGCAGGCATCATTCGTATACTGAACTGGAAAAGCTTTTACATTTCAAGCACCGCACTTTTAATACTACCGACCTGTTATACTTTATTGAGTTCTTTAAATTTCATTACCGCAACTATGAAACATTGGAAACAGCATTTACCACACATGGAGAAACCGTGGAGCAAATGCTGACAGGTTTTCATCATTACTTTTTTTCCCTAGATGATATTCCGGCAAGAACTAAAAAACATATTGCTACACCTGAAAGAAATTCTACCTGCAAAAGATTGAATATGTATCTGCGATGGATGGTGCGGCAGGATGATACCGGAGTCGATTTTGGAATATGGAAAAATATTTCCCCTTCGCAGCTGATATGCCCGATAGATGTGCATGTGGCCAGAGTAGCAAGAGGATTAAATATTCTGACAAGAAAACAGACGGATTGGCTGGCGGCATTGGAGTTAACAGAATACCTGCGAACTTTGGATAAGAATGATCCTGTGAAATATGATTTTGCATTGTTTGGGATGGGAGTGATGGAAAAATATTAGCCAAGAAGAGAGTAGGGCCACAGATTACACGGACCTGCCTGCCTGCCGGCAGGTTAGCACAGATTATTGCTTCGCAATTTTGAAGACAACAAACGAAATGTTTTACACAGATGAACACCAATTTAGTTGAACATATTAATACATCTCTTGAAATAAGTTTGCCGGAAACTATTTCTGATGAGGAGTTGCGGGAAAGGCTGGCCCGGCATATCAATCATCTTATTAATACTGATTTTGAAAAATTGGTTTATTATTTATATCGTATTGATGTAAATG
The DNA here is from genome assembly GCA_031397865.1 of Chitinophagaceae bacterium. Lineage (GTDB taxonomy): Bacteria > Bacteroidota > Bacteroidia > Chitinophagales > Chitinophagaceae > JJ008. The sequence goes on along the minus strand of JANNMN010000016.1, from coordinate 3,066 downwards.
AAAATAAAATGCGGATGCTGCTGGAGAAAAAAGAAGGTGAGAATGCCGCCGGGTTGATTGCAGATTTAATTATAGAACGGCAGGCGGAAAAAATAAAATCCCGCCAACAGTTTGATAGGCGAGACAATGCTATTGATGATAATGAAAAATGGTAATGTATTAATAAGCTCAGTAGAATTACTTCAGTACAAGTGTGCGACGCAAGGGACGATGCCCAGGGAACTAAAGATGACTAAAATAATATTTGAAATTTTTTTACAAAAAGTTTCTAAAGCCACTTTAGGGGTTGGGGTATTACTTCTTCTTTTCAAACATCAATTCCTGCACCTTCTCTTTATCTTCTTTTTCTTTTTTAAGATCGAACATGGTGCCGAAGATATGATCCCAGATAGTGGAGCTTACCCCGTATCCGTTGTGCTCATTTTTATAATGATGCAGGTGATGATTTCTCCAAAGTCCTTTCATCCATTTGAATGGAGGGTTCCATGCATGAATAGCATAGTGCATAGTGCCATACATAAGATAGCCCAATAAAAACCCGGGAAAGAACATAAAGGTTTGCTGACGCATGATCAGATACATCAATCCAAATATGGCGGAAGCCAAAACGATACTTGGCACCGGCGGCATAAACAACCGCTGCTTATCTCTTGGATAATGATGATGATTGCCGTGCAGAGTGTATATAAATTTTTTGGCCCGGCCGCTGTTGGCTATCATGTGAAAAAGAAATCGGTGAGCCAGGTATTCAAAGAATGTCCAGAAGAACATACCGCCCAAAAAAGTGAGGGCAATTCTACCGGTTGCAAAACCAATAGTGCCGCTATAGTAAAGAAAATAAATCATTACCGGGGTATACATTCCCCAAATTACCAGCGGATGAGTTTTGGTCAGCATTTCCAGGTAAGGATTCTTGAAAAGCTGCGCCTGTCCTTTGTTGTGGATTTTTTCGAATTCCATGCGGCAAAGATAGGAAAACCGCCGTTTGAGCTTTGAAATTTGACGTTTGATCTTCGTTAAAATTTATTCCTTTTCCAATCATTTGATAATGATTGATTTTTAACTGATTGGCTTTAATATCTACCTTAGCAGCACCTTAAAAATAATAAGATGAAATTAGTTACTTACCTGAAAGATGAACATGAACAGCTAGGTGTATTAGTGAATGATATGGTATATGATATGGAAGTACTGCACCCTGATCTGCCCAGCAGTATGAGTATGTTTTTAAATTACTGGGAAGAAAGTTTTCCGGTGGCGCAAGCCGGAGAGCTGATGCTGAAAGAAGGCTCCAGAACAAGTAATAAAGGAGTGCCATTAAAAGATTTGCAATTGCTGGCCCCTGTTCCTTTTCCTACCAGTTGCCGGGATGGATATGCTTTTCGCCAGCATGTGGCAGCAGCAAGAAGAAATCGCAAGGTGGATATGATACCTGAGTTTGATCAGTATCCGATTTTTTATTTTACCAATCATCATAGCATTACCGGTCCGGGAGAAATAAAATGTATGCCCGATCATTTTGAAAAATTAGATTTTGAACTGGAAGCCGCCATTGTTATCTGCAAGCAAGGCAGAAATATAAAAGCTGCGGATGCGGATGAGTATATCGGCGGACTGTTGATCATGAATGATATGAGTGCAAGACGTTTGCAGATGGAAGAAATGTTATTGAACCTGGGACCTGCTAAAGGAAAAGATTTTTCTACGGCAATCGGTCCATGGCTGGTAACACTGGATGAGTTGCAAAGTTTTGAAATTCCGGCAAAGGAAAATCATACCGGCACAGCCTGGAACCTTGGAATGAAATGCTGGGTAAATGGCAAACAGGTAAGCGAAGGAAATGTGGGTGATATGGATTGGACCTTTGCAGAAATTATTGAACGGGCATCTTATGGTGTTGATCTATATCCGGGTGATGTGATCGGCAGTGGCACCGTAGGCACTGGTTGTTTTTTAGAATTGAATGGTACTGGTAAATTTAATGATGCAAACTATACAGAGCAGTGGTTGCAACCCAATGATGTAGTGGAAATGGAAATTGATGGGTTGGGTAAATTGAGTAATACGATAGTAGCGGAAGAGAGTGAGTGGAGTATCTTGAAATTGAAAAAATAACTGGCAGGCAGAGAAAAGAAGAACTCAGAGGAATACTAAATATTTTTTTCTCTCTGCGTACCCTGCTACCTCTGCGCTTAAAAAATACTTATGATCCTTGATTTAAATACCATATCTCCCGGAGAAAAACAATACTACCTCCAGCATGTGATAGCTCCAAGGCCCATTTGCTTTGCCTCTACCATTGATAAAGCTGGTAATGTAAACCTTAGCCCATTTAGTTTTTTCAATTTGTTCTCATCCAATCCGCCGGTGGTAATTTTTTCTCCGGCGAGAAGAGTACGGGACAATACTACCAAGCATACCTTGCAAAATGTATTGGAAGTGCCGGAGGTTGTTATCAATATCGTTACGTATGATATGGTGCAGCAGGTATCACTGGCCAGTTGCGAATTTGCGAAAGAAAGCAATGAATTTATAAAAGCCGGTTTTACTGAAATGGCTGCCAGCATAGTAAAACCGCCAATGGTAAAAGAAAGTAAAGTGCAACTGGAATGTAAAGTGCTTGAAGTAAAACCGCTTGGCACCGAAGGCGGAGCCGGCAACTTAATTATCTGCGAAGTACTGGTAATGCATATTGATGACTCATTTTTGAACGACTTTTCGACTACCGCTCAGGGCTTACCTAAAATAGATCAGCGAAAAATCAATCATGTGGCGAGATTGGGTGGTGACTGGTACTGTGTTGTCAACGAAAACAATCTTTTCCAAATAGAAAAACCAAATACTCAACTGGGAATCGGTGTGGATGCACTGCCTTCTTCGGTCCGCCTCAGCAAAATATTATCAGGAAATAACCTGGGTCAGCTGGCCAATGTACAGGATGTGCCGGTAATTGAACCTTCCTTTGATGATGCACACCTCAAACAAATCGTTCAGTACTATAGCATTAATCCTGATGAAATGGAAAAAGAGCTTCACTTGTATGCCAAAAATCTGCTTAGGGAAGGT